>NZ_JAINVZ010000025.1 GCF_019890615.1 Streptantibioticus parmotrematis
GGCGTGCGGTGCGCAGGTCGGCCCGTACCTTGGTGGCGGCGATGTGGATGTGGTCCGGTGCGTGGCGGACGGCGACCCAGCGGCAGCCGTCCGTATCACCGTCAGGGGCGATGCCGGTGGCGGCGACGACACGGCGCGCGATGTCCGCCCACTCCTCGTCGCTGAGGATGCGGTCGGTCTCGGCGGCGCGAACCGAGCAGTGCCACACATGCTTTTCGGGTGCGCGGCCAAGCCTGTCGGCCTGCTTGACGTGCAGGTCGAGGTCCGCCACCAGGCGCCGCCTCGTGGCGTCCGTGTCGTTGGCCCGGCCGGGGTCGGGGGCGAAGCTGTCCCAGGCGGTGACCAGGTGCGGGTCGGTGTGGCCCTTCTTGCGGGTGTCGAAGAGGTAGTGGATGAGGCCGGTCGTACTCTGGCCGTTCTTGATCTTCGCGATCATCAGGCCGCCTTGTGGCGGACGGCTTGGTTGGCTGCTCGTGCGATCTGTTCGACGGCGGCGCCGATGGCGGTCCAGGTCTCTGCGGCCTGGGCGAGCAGGGCGGTGTCCACAGGCTGTGGATGCCCACCGCCGTTGAGCTTCTTGGCGATCTGGTTGATGTTGTTGCCGGCCTGGCCTGCCTCGCGGCGCAGGGCGTTGATCTCGTCTATATAGTCGTCGAGTTGGGTGCGCTGGCCGGGCACGGTGAGGTCTCCGTGGACGTGAGCGAGGGTGACGACGGCGACGTAGTGGGCGCCGCTGACGTTCAGGGACGTGGCCTTGGCGAGGATGGCGGCCTTCTCCTCGGCGCTGTAGCGGGCATCGACGCGGTTCTTGCGCTGGCCGTTCGGGTCGGGCTTGCGACGTCGGGCGACGCGGTGCAGGGCGGCTTCTTCGGCGGCACGCGGAAACGGCACAGCAGCGACGGTCTCGGCGATGGCGGTCTGTTCCTCCTCGGGCACCCCCTGGTGCCCGCCTGCCTCCGCCACCCCCGGGGCGGAGGCTTCCCCGTAGGACCGGCCCTTGGACGGTCCAGCGGGATACCTTGCTCCGCTGTTCAGGTGGGTGGTCATCTGCTGCTGAGTGGTGGGGAGTTCGTGGTGCTGACCATGCATGGGTGGGGCTCCGAACGTGCGTGTGAAGGGGGTCGGCTGCGTACCCCGTGTCCTCGCGTCGCTGTACGCGAGGACACGGGGAAATGGGATCAAGCGGCGTCGGCGCTGACCGCGCGGTCTGCCTCCTGCTCGGCGTCGTCCCGCTCGGCCTGGACGAGGTCCTTCAGCCGCTCTGCTTCCTTGCGGCCGATGGTGAGCCCGCCGTCTCGGAAGGTGTCCTCGATGTGGCGTCGGGAGGCTCGACCTTGGCGCCCGAGGGGTGCGCTGCGAGCGAGGGCGAGCCGTTCGGGATCGACATCGCCCAGCTCGGGCTGTTGTGGCTCGGCGGAGCGAGCCACAACGTCCGTTGTCAGAGCCACATCCTTCGGGCGGTCAGCCACCTCGGTGCCAGTTGCCTCGCTCACGTCGAGGTACGCACCGCCGGGGACGCCGGACGTGACCCGTTCCAGGGCGGCACGCTGACGGGCGCGCGTCTCGGAGCCGTCGGTGGCTTGAGGGCCGGACGGGTCGGGTGCGGGATGGTGGTGGACGACGATGTAGAGGTGGACCGCGCCGGCCAGGGCGAGCGGGGCGATGGCGGAGAGGCCGCCAACGGTGAGGTCGTCCAGACGGAGTCCGTTGCCTTGGCGGGCCTGCTGGTTGAGGCGGACGGCGTGGATGGCGTTGGCCCAGATGCTCGTCATGGTGGCCGCGCCGATCAGCAGCCACACGTACAACCGGGAGTACCAGGGTGCGGTGCGCAGCATGAGCAGGGCGCCGACGCCGACGGCGATGAACCCGTCGATCACGAGCGGGAAGGCGTAGGTCAGAAGGCTGCGGATGTGGATGGCGACGCCCATCTGCCGCAGGGCGTCGTAGGAGAGGGCGAAGGCGAACACGGCGAGCAGGGTGATGCCGAGACGGATCAGGTCGGTGCCGCGCAGGGCGGCGGTGCGGGCGGACAAGCGGAGGCGCTCCAGATGGCTCGGGGCGGCGGACATGGTGCAACAGGGGGCAGGTTGGGGTGAGGTGGCCGCCGTGAAGCTGGTGGGACTCGTAACACCCGTCGCATGCCTGCTCAGAGCAGGTACGGGTGGGCGTGAAGATGCAGGACGACTCGTCGCGGGCGGCTCACCCGTCCCTGGGCTGACCTGCGCAGGGACGGGTGATGCGGGTGGAGACGGGTCAGGCTGCGGTGTCGGGCAGCGGCTCGACGGCCGCCTGGGCGGGCTCGGCGGCAGGCCCTGGCGCGGGGCAGTACCGGGCCCAGGTGTCGAGGAACTGGGCGCGCGCGTAGCCCCTGGCCTGGGCGCCGCCGGGGAAACGGCGGTTGGTCGCGTTGATTCCGTAGGGCTTCAACAGCAGCTGCAGGTACCGCGGAGTCAAGCCCTTGTCACTGCCCTTGTATTCCGCCCACGGCCCCTCCTTGTCCGCGTTGAGCGCCTCCAGCAGGTGCCTGGTGCTCAGCAGGGCAGGGTCACCAATGGCGGTGAAGGCGCTGCGGATGTCGACCAAGAGGCGGGTGCGCAGATCGCCCTCCTGGTTCTGGCCCGTCTCGTAGTCGGTCATGGAGCGGCAGGCGGAGCGGGCGAGCGCCGGCCAGTCGCCTCCCGCGAGATCGGCGACGACGACCAGCGGCTCCCAGGTGTCCGCCGCGCGGTCCTCGACCGGCATCGGCGGCTCCATCTCCATGGCCTGTGTGTGGAGCGGGTGGAGCCAGGAGCGGAGGCGTTCGCGGATCGCGTGCAGGGCCGGGGTGTCCCGGCCGGTGCGGAAGGACGCTACCTTCTCGCCCGCCGCGCGACGCCGCATCCGGATGACGACCGCCCGGTCCATGATCGTGTCGGGCAGGTCGCCGATCCCGGCCAGCGCTGCCATGGCGAAGGTCGCGAACTCCTGCACGTCGTGCTCCGGCCCGGACACCCGCAGCGTCGGCCGGCCACGCTGGTGCCCGGCGTTGATCAGGCCGCGCACCTCCTCGTTCTTCTCCGCGGCCTTGCCGGTGGCGAACATGGTGTCGGCCTCGTCGACTAGCAGGGTCGGCGGGTCGTCCCCGTCGATCGACCGGAGGATTGCCGCCGCACTGGCGTTCACTGTGATCAGGCGTTTGTGGACCGTCTCGGTCACCACGTCCAGCAGCCTGGACTTCCCGCACCGCTTCTCCGGCGCGACGATCGCCAGCCGCGGCGCGTGCTGCCACGCACGCTGCAGATGTGTCGCCGCGACCCACAGCGCCACCGCCGTCACGGCTTCCTCGCTCGGCATCGCCACGTACCGCTCGATCTGCGCCCGCAGATCGTCCAGAATCTGCGCTCCCTCGGACGCGGGCACAGCTTCGGGGTCGCCGTTGGGGCCTTCGTCGGCGGGAGGCGTGGCAGAGCTGGCCGGTTGGCCGGGTACAGCAACCGGCGGCCACGGCGCGGTGACGTCGTCGGGAAGGGATGGCGTACTCGGCTGGGGATCGGTCATACTGGGCATCAGCTCCTCTACTTGCGGGCCATATGGGACGGCAATCCCGGTCTCCGCAGGTTGATCGCTAGGGATGGCGGTTGAGAGGTTTGCGCTTGAGCCCCCGGCATCGCCGGGGGCTTCTTTCATGTCACGTGCGGTCGTGCGGGACTCCTGAGGTTGGCGGGGTGGGTGCCACCACTATGCCACACGAATTGCAGTTCGCAGAAGTATGCTGCATCTCGCAGTGAGCATGTTACTGTTATGGGGTCCTTGCAAATGGCAGGGCGCCGCTACGAACGGAAGGAAGTGGCCATGGCGGATGAAGACCCTCCGCAGGGCGTTCTGCTCAGCGGCGAGGGCAACGTCGCGGTCCGCATCAAGCTGGAACGCGAGGCGCGCGGCTGGAGCACTAACGCCCTGTCCGACCGCATGAACGAGGCCGGCTTCGAGATGAACCCGTCCGCGGTCTGGCGGATCGAAAACGGCAAGCGCCGCATCAACCTCGACGAGACCATCGGCTTCGCCGAGGTCTTCGGCCTCGACCTGCGCAACCTCGTCGGCCCCCCGCAGTTGGCCGCCAAGGCCCGCGCCATGGAGCTCATCGACGAGATCCTCGACGCGTTCCGCGCGACCCAGCGCGCCAACTTGGCCTTCACCGAGGCGCGCAACGCGCTCGATGCCTACCTCGCCGAGCACCCCGACGTGCGCGAGGAAGCCGACGTCATGGTCTCCAACGCCATCGCCGAAGAGGCCGGTAAGACCATGCTGAAGATGCACGGCTCTCCGTCGGGTGGCGGCGACGCCGACCCTGTCGCCGAGGCATAGCCCTCAGCTCCCGTTCCCGTCCTGGGCCCGCAAACCCCCAGCACGGGCACCTCACCCTCATCCCTAGCGATCGACCGGCGGGTCGGCGTTGCCGCGCCCATGCCCGCCAGAAGAGGACCCACCCCTTGCGCCAACCCGCGATAACCCCTGCCTCTCCACCGACTCCACCTACCGACGCCGAGCTGCCACGCCTCTACGTCCCCGAAGAAGTCGCCGCCGTACTCGGCTGCTCCACCTGGTGGGTCAAGGACCGCGCCCGCCGACGGCTCATCCCGTTCACCCGCGTCGGCCGCGCCTACCGCTTCTCGGACGAGCACCTTGCCGAAATCATCCGCATGCACGAAGAGCGTCCGGCCCAGACGCCCCAGCTTCCTGGCGTCGTCCTGGAGCCGACCCGGAAGCCCCGCGGTCGACAGCAGCCCCAGACGTCTGCCCCCACGGTCCGTCTCAAGGCCCGCCCGCCGCGCCGGATGACCAAGTCCCAGTTCGGAACCGCTGCTTAACGCACCCCACACGACAGAAGGGGGGGTATCCGTGGGGTACGCAGAGAAGCGTGGTAGCTACTGGCGTGGCCGTTACAAGATCGAGGACGGCAAGTACGGCACCGTCGCCGATTCCACGGGCGCCGTCGTCAAGTTCGCCACCAAACGCGAGGCCAAGCAGGCCGCAGACGCGGAAGAGGTGACCGTTCGGCGCGGCCAGTGGCGCGACCCGGGCCTCGGGCAGGAGACCTTCGGCGAGTACGCGAGCCGCTGGTACTCCGGCCAAGACCTGGCCGCCTCGACGATGCAGAACTACAGGCGGCATATCGAGGAGCACCTGCTCCCCGACTTCGAGGACAAGGCGCTCGCGGGAATCCTGCGCACGGACGTCGAAGCCTGGGAGAAGAAGGAACGGGCCTCGTACGCGGCCTCCAGCGTCAAAACCTGGCGCTCGACACTCCACCTGATCTTCGAGGACGCGATCGACGAGGGCCTGCTCACGTCGAATCCTGCGGCCAGGAGGCGCGGACGTGGCAAGCGCGCCGGCCGCTCCCGCGACCGGGGCCCGGAGAAGGTCATCACCGACGCGCTCGGCATCCTGCTGACTGCCGAGCGGGCGGCCCTGCTCTCCGGTCGCGACGACGAGTTCGTCGCCACGGTCCTCAAGGGCTACACAGGCAAGCGCTGGGGCGAAATCGTCGGCCTGGAAACGGATTTCGTCCGACCTGACGCCTTCCGCGTCGAGTGGCAGCTGTACGAGCTCGACACCGGCGAGCTGGTGCGCTGCCCGCCCAAGGACGACAGTTACCGCACCATCGACTCGATGGACTGGCTGTCCGCCCTGGTCTTCAACCACATCGCCCGTACGAAGCCGACGCCCTGCGCGTGCCACGGCAGGACGTACGTTTTCCAGGGCCAGGGCGCGGCCCGCACCGGAGGCCACCAAGGCGCGAAACTCGTCGACGTCGCCCGCCGTGCCGAAGTCTCCACGGGCACGGTCTCCAACGTCCTCAACCACCCCGACCGAGTCCGTGAGGACACCCGCCTACGCGTCGAACTCGCCATCGCAGAGCTCGGGTTCGTTCGTGGCGGAATCACGTCGGAGCACGCGGCCCACTGGCGCCGTAACGGCTTCGCCACCTGGCTGTTCACCCCGGCGGTCTCCGGCTGGTACCCGAAGAAGGCACCGCAGGAGGCCCGCCCGGTACCGATCCTCGGCGAGCCGTGGCCTGGCATCCCGGCCCGAGGCCGCGGCGCTGCTGCTCGGGCTGATGCCTGCTGGCTCCCGATCGCCAAGGGCCTGACACCCCACGGACTCCGCCACACCCACCGCACGATGATGGAGGACCTTGGCACCGAGAAGGTCCTCATGGACGAACGTATGGGCCACATCGACGGCTCGGTCTCCGCGCGCTACGCCCACGTCACGCCCGGCATGCGTCGGCGCCTCGTGCTCGGCCTGACCGAGCAGTGGGAGGCGGCGCTCGACGTCCGACACGCGATGCGTCCCACGTCCCCGGTGCGCGTGCTCAACGACCTCCTGCGCGTTCGCTGAGCCACTCAGCCGTGCCCCGCAGTGCTGCCGCGGGGCACGGCGGGCGTTTAAGCGGATTCCTTCCCGCCACTCGGCATATCGCTGCCAGGATCAGGGGCGTGACATACGTAGTGACTGTGGACGCCCTCATACCCAAGAGCTCTCCGGAGATGGACCCACTTCAACGCGCTGGCGCGGTGGCGCTCATCGAGGATGGTTTTGCCTCCGTCGAGGCGATCGAGGGCCCCGACGGCATGGAAGTCGATCTTCTCGACACCATCGTGGCCGTCTATCCAGGCGGCGCACTTCTGAAGGTGTTTGTGGATGCGGCGGCTCTGGAGTTCGCAGAGGAGGCCGTCCGGTCAGTGGTGGGTGAACTGCTTGAACGATCCGAGCTGTTGGCTGACTGGCAGATCGAGAGATGTGAGGTCGAACTGCACCCGGAGCTCGCCCAGGAGAGTCTCGCTGCTGCCGACGGTCCCGATGCCCCGCCCGATGATCTGGCAGACCGTAAGGCGCGGCATATCGAGAGCCCCACGTCCGAGGACGAGAGTGAGGGCTACGACGCCGAGGCGCAGGCCGAGGTGGTACGCGGTCAGATGCTGGCACGGGCGGATCAGCTGCGCTCCTTCTCGCCCGTGATGTTCGGCGTCTTGGACGACGAAGACGACGAAGATGAAGAGGAAGGTGCCATCGAGTTCGCCACCTCGCCGGAGGACGCCAAACTCGCTGCTGGTGCCTTGGTGTACGCGACGGACATCTTGGTGGACGAGCTGTTCCAAGACGTGCAGACCCTGACGGAGGAGGACACCACCGCTGCTGAATGCGACGGTCCCCTGTGGCACTTCGAGGACCTTCCCGGGCGATACGCCCTGCAGTACGACGCCCGTTTCGCTCGCCGCTTCCTGGTGACGGTCATCGCCATGACCACCCGGTTCACAGACGGCAGCTTCCAGCAGCTGAGCTGCGTCGCTGAGGAACTCGCGCTGAAGCTGCTGCTGACTGAGACGAACGTGACCCTGGAAACTTTTGGGCTGCTCGACGACGGCGTCTCGGCCGCACTCGCCTCGTTCGCTGACAACGTCTACGAGGACATGGATCACGAGTGGCTCTACGACGACTCCATGGACGGCATCGACGAGAGCGCCGTCGGAGAGACTCTCGGCGTGGCGCCGATGGCGTTCAAGGCGTGGTTCACCCCGTTCAACGAGGGCAGGTACGTCCATCCGTCTGCGGCTGATGAGCCGGAGGGAGCAGCGCAGTGAGTTGTCCCGCTGTCTGAGGTCCAACACGCGGCCAGGTTCTACCAGAGCCACGGCATGACAGCGGAGACTAGCGGCTGCTGTGCTCACAGGTCGAATAGCGCGTCGCCCGCGTCTGACGTCGCCTTCAGCGCCCTGGCCGCCTCTGTGGGCACAGGAAGGATGCCCTCTGTAGTCAGGTCCGTCACTGTTATCAGCGGGCCCGCGCACACCTCATTGAAGAGGTCTGCTTGCACCGACTCTTCGCGCACAAGCAGGCCGAGGACGTTTAGCAGCTCCAGCAGTTCCGTGGTCCATGAGGGAAGCCAGCGCTGAGCGAATTCATGGTCCAGTTCGAGGCGTCGTTTGCCGGCCGGATTCCTTCGGCGGTAGCCAAACCACTTGTCGAGAACGTTCATCCCGGACACTTCGTACCCTCGGACCGCGGGAGGCACTGGACGGATCCGTCCACCGCCGACCCATAGGTCCTGTGTCACGGGGTCGTACGCCAGCTTCTCCGGCATGGATTCCGCATCGTCCGGAATCTCCGCGACGCAGCGGGGGCGGCCGCGCGGTAGCAGCACCCTGCCGTATGGCCTCTCAGCCGTCTCGTCGGCGTACCGCTCACCGTAGGTGTGCAGCCACAGGACACGCTGGCCGATTGCAACCGCCCGCTCCCAGAGGCGAAGGTCAGCGGTGAGAGGTATTCGCGCACCAGGGACTTCGAGGTCCTCCTGGAATCGAGCCGTGTACTCCGGGTGGGACGCGATCGCGGCGATGTAGGCCAGCAGGTCTTCGGCGACGACCCGTACGCCGAGTCGCCCGGAGAGCAGGGGGAGCAGACCGGGCGTGACGTTGGGCAGCGTACCGGCGGCGTTGCGGTAGAGAGGACGGGCACAACCGCTGCGGTTGTTGAAATAGTCCATGTCGGGAATGAGGGCGCTGAAGACTAGCGCTGGCCCGTTGACCACGGGGTGGGCGTTCTGCTCGATGGTGTAGATCTGGCGGTCGCTGCGGACTCGCCAAAGGTCTGCCCTGCCTCGCTCCATCAATCGACTATCCGGCAGTACATATTGCCGGTCGAATGACCGGAATCCGATGCGTACCGTTTGAGGACTTGCCCTGTGTTCAGCCGCGAGGGGTAGCCGTTCGTGGGATGTGCCCCCTGGCAAGGGCGGAACGTTGTCCGCGGGCGTTCGCTCACCAGAGTGCCCGAGCATCTCGGCGCGTCGCTCGGTATCCGCAGCGAGCAAGCGCTGCCACCGCCTATGTAGCGTCTCCTCATCCGGTGCATAGACCCACATTCGCCCGGGCGTGACGCCACGCGACGACCACGGCATCAGATCTCCCAGCTGCGGGCAGGACTCCCACAGGTCGCTGCCGGGCGGCAGGAAAGCATCCGTCTTGCCCGTGGCGCACTCGCGCCATTCGGAGTCGTCGAGCCTGAGGGCCATCAGGCGTTCGATCTTCTCGTCGCGGCGCCCGGCGACCTTGAGGTGCCTTACCTTCGCGATTTGCTGCTCTGTCCGCGGCCTGGGGCTGTTCCGCCATCGTGCGAAGATTGCGATGCACAACTCCTGCGCGACCTCGGGGAAGATGCGGGTCGCGACATCAGCTCGGTGGCCCTCCGGCGACATGTCGATGATCCAGCCCTCGTCGGCGGTTTCACGCAGATAGCGCCGCATTCCGGCGAATGCCCGCCCTTTGAGCCATGCCTTGGGGGTGATCAGCGCGACCACGCCGAAGGGGGCGTCGTCGTGAGCGTCGAAGACCTTCCAGGTGGCCCAGCGCCAGAAGTAGATGTAGAGGTTGGCTATCTTCGACTCGTACCTGCCGTTACCGGGTTGCCGGAAGGCCCCAAGCGGGGCTGGGATGTCCGCCTCGGGTTCCCCTCGCTCCACCCACTTGCCCGCACCCCGTTTCACGGCGTCGTGGGGTGGGTTACCCATGACGACCATGACCCGCTCGTCTCTCTTAACCTGGTTTGCCTGACGGCGGGATTCTGCGAGCGCCCGGTAGGTGTGGGGGATCCAGTTGAACTCGGCTGTCGGGCTGTCCAGGGCATCGGCCACCAACAGCCTGAGCCCCTGGGCAGGGGCTGCGGACCCGTACTGCTTGAGCATGGCGTGCATGCGCAGTTCTGCGACGGCGAACGGGCCGACCTGCATCTCGAAACCGACCAGCCGACGCCCCACCATCTCTCGCAGTCGGGGGCCCACCGCGCCTGGGCCCTCTTCTTCAGCGATGGTATTGGCAGCGCGTTCCAGCGCCGACAAGAGAAAGGTGCCGGTGCCCATGGCCGGATCGACAAGGACCACATCGGGAGAAGCGAAGCCGGACGGGATACGGAAGCCATCCCGTCTGAGGACGTCCTCGACCAGCTTGGCCATGGCCGCGACGACGCCATGCGGTGTGTAGTACGAGCCGGTGCGTATCCGCAGCTCCGGGTCGTAGATGTGCAGGAAGTGCTCGTAGAGCAGGAAGTAGGCGTCGCCTGTTCCGTCGTCCAGCACGTTCCATCTGACCGCGCCGATGACACGGAGCAGTGTGTTGAGCGTGGTGGACAGCCCAGCGACCGAGTCGCCGGCGAGGACATCCAGCGCCTGCCCCATAAGTGAGTGCTTCTTGCCCAGCTTCGTGGCGATACTGTGCATGGTTTCGCCCTCGAAGGTGATCTCCTCCACCCGAGCGAGCAGAAGCGCGAACACGACGGCTTGGCCGTACTGTTCGATGAACTCGGCGTCGGTCGCCTCCGGGAACAGCAAGTGTCGCCAGTCCTTGGCCAGCTTTGTAAAGGCTGGCAGACGGCGTCGGCTCTTTTCCTGCGCGATAGCCTCACCGACCTCTTCCGACAGCAGTTGGCAGAGTCCTGCGACTGCTCGGATGAGCTGGCTCGTGGTGCGGGGTGTCTGCGGCTTCCAGGTCAGGAAGTCGTATAGCACCCGCGCAAGCGCCCCGTCGGCGGGAGCAAGCTGGGCGCCAGAGGCGAGGACCGAGCCGCGCAGGTAGGCCACTTCTCCAACCTGCTGGCCCTGCTGGTGGACAGAAAACTCGTTCCCGTCACAGAGCAGTACGTTGTTGAGCAGCCGTAGTTTTGCCCACTGCCCGGCGTTGCGGCCTGTGTAGACGGATGGGTCGGCCTGGGTGCCCGGCTTCTT
Source organism: Streptantibioticus parmotrematis (assembly GCF_019890615.1). Lineage (GTDB taxonomy): Bacteria > Actinomycetota > Actinomycetes > Streptomycetales > Streptomycetaceae > Streptantibioticus_D > Streptantibioticus_D parmotrematis. The sequence goes on from NZ_JAINVZ010000025.1 coordinate 10,760, forward strand.
CAGCTCGATGTAACCGACGAGAGCGCCGCCGACCTCGACCGCGTAGTCAGGGCGGGCCCCCATGTCTACGAGCGGAACCTCGCCGATGAGGGTGACGTCCAGACCGATGCCACGGCATACGGATCGAATCATGTTCTCCAGCGGCCCCCGGAGCTGGTCCTCCTGCCACCCGCTGCCTCTCAGCTTCGGCCTGACCTCCGCTCCGAACGCGGACACAGCGGCCTGGACTGCCTGTTCGAAGCTGTCATGAATTCTGCGTCGGGCACTCATACCGCCCCATCCCCCAAGGCGGGCAGATCCGGCCGACGCCAGGTCGGTACGGCGATCTGCCGCACCTTGCTCCCGTCGGGGTCGGACTTCGTTCCGGCCCTCGCTGTTCCATGACCGTAGGAGGGGAGCGTGGGGCGCAAGGAGGGTGCATGCGAGGGCGCGTGGAGGCGCGCATGTGCGCCTCCACGCGCCGGTGCTGGACTGGAGGCGCGGCGTTAGGTGCGGCTGGGCAAGATCGTCGCGAGTCGGTTTGGCGGTTGCCCAGGGAGATCGTTTGGCGTTCAGCCGGATTACCGATACGAATCAGCAGCGCGACTCCCGAGCGCATGGGGACCGGTTCACGAATGCGCACGTGAGAGGGGCGCGGGGGTGTGATGGTCAGGTGGGTGCGACTGCTGCTCCCTGGGAGACTCCGACCAAGATCCTCTCCCAGATTTCTCCCAAACGATCACCCGAGACGCAGGAAGAGCCTGATCCTCATTGAGGATCAGGCCCTTGACCTGGTGTTTCACCAGTCGGGGTGGCGGGATTTGAACCCACGGCCTCTTCGTCCCGAACGAAGCGCGCTGCCAAGCTGCGCCACACCCCGGTGCAACGAGGAATACTCTAGCGGACCGGGGAGCTGAGGCGAAATCCGGTTAGCGGCGCGGGGTCAGGGTCAGCAGCGTGGCCTCCGGGGGGCAGGCGAAGCGGACCGGGGTGTAGCGGTTCGTGCCGCAGCCCGCGGAGACGTGGAGGTGGGAGTGGTGGCCGCCCGCGCGGTGCGTGGACAGGCCCTTCACCCGGCGGGTGTCCAGGTCGCAGTTGGTGACCAGGGCGCCGTAGAAGGGGACGCACAGCTGGCCGCCGTGGGTGTGGCCGGCCAGGATCAGCGGGTAGCCGTCCGCCGCGAAGGCGTCCAGGACGCGCAGGTACGGGGCGTGGACGACGGCCAGACTGAGATCCGCGTCACTCGACGGCCCGCCGGAGACCATCCCGTACCGGTCCCGCTTGATGTGCGGGTCGTCCAGGCCGGTCAGCGCGATCTCCGTGCCGCCGGAGAGCTTCAGACGGCCCCGGGCGTTGTTCAGGCCGGCCCAGCCCGCCATGTCGAACGCGTCCCGCAGGTCCTCCCACGGATTGTGGATCACGCCGCGGGCCGGGGCGTTGCCGTTCAGGCCGTGCTGCCCGCGTGCCTTCTCCACCAGGTAGCGGGCCGGGTTGCGCAGCTTCGGCCCGTAGTAGTCGTTCGAACCGAAGACGTACGCGCCGGGGAACTCCAGCAGCGGGCCGAGCGCGTCCAGCACTTCGGGGACGGCCTCGGGGTCGGAGAGGTTGTCCCCGGTGTTGATCACGAAATCGGGGCGCAGCCCGGCCAGCGACTGCAGCCAGCGCCGCTTCTTGTCCTGGCCTCGCACCATGTGGATGTCGGACACCTGGAGCACGCGCAACGGGCGCGCCCCCGGCTTCAGCACCGGCACCTCGACCCGGCGCAGCCGGAAGGAGCGAACCTCGAAGCCGGCGGCGTACGCCACACCGGCCGCGCCGACAGCCGTGATTCCCAGCGGGATCCCATAACGAGCGCGCATGCGCCCCATGGTCGCAGACCGCCCTGTGCGCAAGAAATCATGGCGCCCGCCCCTGCGCCCACATGGCAGACTCGCGGCTATGACCACCACGCTCAAGCAGCGCCTCCAGGAGGACCTCACCGCTGCCATCAAGGGCCGCGACGAGCTGCGCTCGTCCACGCTGCGCCTGACGCTGTCGGCCGTCACCACCGAGGAGGTCGCGGGCAAGTCCGCCCGTGAGCTGTCCGACGACGAGGTGCTGAAGGTGATCGCCCGCGAGGCGAAGAAGCGCCGGGAGGCGGCGGAGGCGTTCGCCCAGGGCGGCCGCGCCGAGCAGGCGGAGCGGGAACGGGCCGAGGGCGAGGTGCTCGCCGAGTACCTGCCCCAGCAGCTCTCCGACGAGGAGCTGTCCGCGATCGTCGCCGACGCGGTGCGCGAGGCGACGGCCGGTGGCGCGGAGGGGCCGCGGGCGATGGGCGCGGTCATGAAGATCGCCAACCCCAGGATCGCGGGCCGCGCCGAGGGCGGCCGCGTCGCAGCCGAGGTCAAGCGCCAGCTCGCGGGAGCCTGACCCCCGCTGCCCCGGAGCTTCCACCCGAGGTCACCGACGGCTGATTCTGGTCCCGCTTCCCCTGCGCCTGGTCTGGTCCGCGGACCAGACCAGGCGCAGGGGAAGCGGTGAGCAGCCCACTCCGGGGGTGGCTTCCGCGTCTCGCGGAAGGTGGTACCCCGGTCAACGGGCCGCACTCTTGCACCGCTGCCCCCTTGGCCCTCGTCCGCCTGGCACCATCCTCAACCGCTCTCGACCGAAGCGCCCTTCCAGCCTCGCCCGCGTCGGCGAGTGGCATCGTGGGGGATCGGGATCGGGGTCGGTCGCGCAGACGCCTCCTTGCGGGATCGCCATCAATGATCGTTTGTGGGGGTACCTCGCAGCCGTCAGGCGACCTCCGACTCCTGCTCGCGCCGTGATCCCGCGCTTCCTCGCCGCTGACCGGGGGAAAACCGGCCCCTTCACGGCTCGAGCACATTTTTCGCGCGCAGGTGGTCCGCTCCCACTGTCCGTGTCCCGCCCGGGAAGCGTCGCGGGGATGCCCTGTCCATTTGGGAAATGAGTCGCCGCGGGTCCGGTCGGCCTCCACGTTCCCATGGCATCGCTACGCGCTGTCGACGGAATTTCCTTCTGTATGGTTCGAGCGAATTACCTTATAGGTGGATTCAGGTGGAATGGGTGAACCTGGGTGGTGGCGTGCCTATGGCTGAAATTCTGTTGATCGGTCGTCGGATCTCCGTATGATTATTGATCGCTGTGCCTCGACTGTGCGGGAATCACGTGAACGGTCGAGGTGATGCCTGGTCTACGCGGTTGGGGCCAGGTGTGCGGTCAGAGGTCGGGTTCCGTCGGGGTGACCTCTGCGAGCCGTCGGTAGCAGGGGGGTTTACGTCGCGGAAGAAGCGGCGAGTACGGGGGGTCGGAATCTTGCATTCCGAATTCATGTGTACCGGACAAGTGGGGTCCGTGTCGGCCTCGTTCTGATCCGGTGATCCAGGAAACGCGCCACTGACGAACAATGATCCATCCTTGAAAGGAACATGGCAATGAGTAGTATCCGCACCCGCGTCACCGCCGTCATCGCCGGCGTCGTCATGACTTCCGCCGTCGGACTCGCCGTCGCACCGGCCTCCTTCGCCGATACGCCCTGGAACAACTGCGGCGAGGACAACTGTCTGCAGGCGCTGCGTCTCTTCTACAACTCGAATCTGCAGGGCTCGCAGGCCGATTTCGAAGCCGATGTCTCGAGCTACGCGGGGTACGAGTTCCGTCCCGGTGCTGGCGCCGGGTCCGGACAGTCGGTGAAGAACAACGCCGCGTCGGCGCAGGACGAGTCCGGGGGCTGGGCCTACCAGATCTTCTACGACTCCGACTACAAGGGCCCTTCCCAGACCGTCAACCCGTACATCGACAACGGCAGTGACGGTAACGGCTACGGCTGGGCGAACCTCGATTCCACGCTGAAGAACAACAACGCGTCCCAGAAGTGGGTGTACGTCGGCTGACGGCGTGCGGTACCGACGCCCGTAACACCGATACCGCACAAGACCCGCCCCGGCCGGGGCGGGTCTTCCCACGCACGAGTCATGATCACGAGGTCACGATGGTCAATCGCGTCTGTATCCGCACCGTGGTGACGCTGGCCGCCGTTGCACTGACCGGATGTTCCGGAGGGACGGCCGCTCTTCCCCGCCCTCAGTCGTCCGCTCTTCCGCAAGCCCATGTCGACCTCATCAGCGGCATCTCTCTACCGCTCGAGAAGTTCATGTCCACCAGCGCGCAGGATCAGGTGATCGCCCGAGGCAGGCACCGTCTTGAAACGACGTGCCTTCGGCGCTTCGGCGTTCCCGCCACCGCGACGGAGTCGGCGGAGGGCCCACCGGACGCGGCGAACCTGCCTTCCCGTTACGGGGTGTCCTCGCTCGCTCAGGCCGAACGGTACGGATACCACTACACGTACCCCACCGAGGCCGCTCCGGCCAGGCTCAGCGAGGACCAGTACACGGTGCTGACCGGCCACCTGCGTCCGTCCTCTTCGACCGGGACGCCGGTCGTCGAACACTCCTGGCACGGCAGGGCCTTGCCTGACGGCGGCTGCTACGGCGAAGCCACCCGGAGCCTGTTCGACGGCGCGCCGCCCGACATGCAACAAGTCGAGCAACTGGACGCACACAGCTTCTTCCAGGCCGAGGACACCCCGGGGGTGAAGGGCGTCATCAGCGCCTGGTCGGCCTGTATGAGACGCCGCGGGTATCAGGTGGCATCGCCGCTGTCGAAGCAACTCGCCCCCGCTCCCGGGCCGAAACCGAGCACCGACGAGGTGGACACGGCCGTCGCGGACGTGGAGTGCAAGCGGAGCACCCAACTCATCTCTGTCTGGGCCCAGGCCGAGAGGCGGATCCAGGCGATGCAGGTCCGCCAGTACCAGCAGGAGCTGGAGAGCGCGTACCGCGCCTACAGCGCCGCCGTCGCCCGGGCGGCCGATGTCCGATGAACCCTGGTCCCGGGCATGGGCCGACCGGAGTTCGTTCGAGGGCCCGCACGAGCCGGCACTGCGCTCTCAGAGCTGCTGACCACCGCCCCGGGTCACACCCCCCATGAGCGTCCGGTTCCGGCCGGACTCCGTAGCGGCCCGTACGTCGACCCCGAACCGAACTGGGAGCGGGGAGGACGGACGCGCCTTCTCGCGAAACACTTCGTCTGGAAGGAGATTTCCGCTTATGCGGACACTCAGACGCGCCTGCGCCACCCTCGTGGCGGCGACCGTACCTTTACTGGGACTCGGCGCACCCGCTCACGCCGCCGCACTGCCTACGTCCGCCCCCCAGCGGCCGGCTCTCGCGTCCGGGGCATTGGCCGGTACGAGCGACGCCGTCCCTGATCCCGACCGTACCCTCGGCCCGGGCTGGCGGACCACCGATGACCGCGCCGTGACCACCGCTGCCGATACCCAAGGACTGCGTGTTCTGGTCGCCGACTCGAAGAACGCCTATCAATGGCACACGGCCGCGGTGCTCTCGGAGCCTGGGTTCGCGGACGTGTGGGTCGGTCAGGACTGCCTCATGGACCGTTCCCACGTGGCGGTGGTCTACGCTCCGCGCTCGTTCACCAACAACGAGCAGCTCATGGAACGTGCCGCGTTCACCGCCGTCGTGAACCTGGACACCGGCCAGGTCGTCAAGTTGCCGATAACGGCTATGCTGGCCTACTTCGATCCCGGCTGCAACAGCGTCGAGCACACGGCCGCGTTCACCGCCGTCGGAGCCTCGTCCACCCAGACAGATCACCACTGTCGCCACCGATGGGCACGTCGTAAGCCGTAGCACTGCGGCGGGCGAGGTGACCTCCGCCGTCCCGAGCAGCGGCGACGGCCAAGTGACCGCGGCCGAGAGCGGTCGTGCGGTACGCATCGACACGCGTGATCGCACTTCGACCGTGGCGGACACCAAGGGCACGGCGTACGACCTGGTGCCGGGCCGGGACGGCATCACCTATCTCGACCAGCAGGCCGGCATCGCCACCGCGCATGTCGTGCGCCCGGGAGAGTCCACCGCGGTTGCCAAGGGGCCGCTCGCCTCCGTCGCGCTTCAACCCGGGGCCGACGGCCGGGTCTTCGTCACCGGAGACGTCTCCGGTCGAGGCGGTTCGGGGGTGGATGTCCTTCCCCACACGAACGCTCAGGACACCGTGTCGAGCGAAGGCCGCCTCGCGGTGCAGCCGGTGCTCACTCCGTCCGTCCGCAGCGCGGTCGAGAGCATCGACCGGGCCGGCAAGGACCTGTCCCACGCCGGCAAGGCCGAACCCGACCCGTCTGCTCCCGCTGCACCTCAGGGCGGGGGGAGTGCGGGGGTCACCGTCACCTCGACCGTGACCACCACTGGCAGGCAGGTCACGGAACAGGTGGCGCCGCCCAGCACTTCCGCCCGTGCTTCGCAGGGCAAGGTGCAGTCCCCGGCTCTTCCCGGCGGCGGAAAAGCCAGATCCGACGTCGCGCCCCACGCCGCCTCGGGCACGTCGAACTCCACCGTCGACACCGATCGGTGGTGCGCTGTCCCACGCAACGATCCGAACACGCTCGCACTGCAACCCACGCCGAACCAGGTGGAGTGGGCGGTCGACATGGCGGTCCGCGGCGACCTGAGTTCCCAGTGGCTCACCCAAGGCGGGTGGCGCGACCAGGACGACGTGGGCACTGTGGACCCCCAGAGTCTCTTCCCCCTGCCGGCGCTGACCGGGGGCGGGCGCATCCCCGCCCAGGTACTGCTCGGCATCATGGCGCAGGAGTCCAATCTGTGGCAGGCCGAACCCGGCTCTGTTCCGGGTCAGACGGGTAACCCGCTCGCTTCGTTCGACGGGTTCTACGGCCGTGCCTCCGCCCCCGAAAAGTCCGGAGGGGACTACTGGGCGGTCGACTGGACCAAATCCGACTGCGGCTACGGCGTCGGGCAGATCACGGACGGCATGCGTCTCCCGGCTCACCCCAAGCCAGGGGAGACCGAGCTGCCCGCTGATGTGCAGCGCGCGGTGGCCGTCGACTACGCGGTCAACATCGCTGCGGCCGCGCAGTTCCTCGCCGGCAAGTGGAACGAGATCCACCAGAGCGGTCAGACGATCACGGTCAACGACGACAATCCGGCGCACATCGAGGACTGGTTCGCGGCCGTGTGGGACTACAACGCGGGCCTGAATCCCGCGTCACAGGCCGGCAGCAACGGCAACTGGGGTCTGGGCTGGTACAACAACCCCGCGAACCCGCTTTACGACCCCGCTCGCGGCCCCTTCCTCGACGGGAAGATCACCTGCACGCTTCCCGGGAACATCGAGGAGACGGGCTGGACCATGTGCTCACAGCATGGGGCCTCCAACGTCACCGACAATCCCACGTTCGCCGACGCTGCCCACCCGGAGAACTGGCCGTACGAGGAGAAGGTGATGGGCTGGGCGGCGGAGTCCATCGACACCGGCTACTCCTATGACACCGACGGCAATCAGGACCGCGCGGGTTCCTCGGGTTACTCCACGATGGGGTTCCGCCCCGAGTGGTGGGACACCGACCAGGACCGGATCATGGTGAAGCCGCCGCTGGACACCTTCTGCTCCACCAGCGCCAACAGCTGTGATCCCGCGTCCCCGCCGCCCTGCGAGCCGCAGCACCTTGGCTCCTCGTGTGACACACCCCACTGGTGGCACCAGCAGAACGCCACCTGGAAGCCGGACTGCAGCACCAGTTGCGGTCACGAGAACCTCAAGTACGACACCCTGCGTGCCGAACCCGGTCGTGGCTACAACCTGCTCTACGGCGAACCCCAGTGCTCCGGCGGACTGCCCTCCGGAGCCGAGATCGTCACGTCCGTACCCGACGGCACGCCCACCTACTCGAGTTGCGGCAACGTGAGCAACGATGCCGGGACGTTCGGCTTCACCTTCCAGCCCGACGCACAGGGCCATTACGAGGCCCGTATGGACCTGTCCCAGATCGGTGGCGGCTGGGGCGGGCACTTCTGGTACGCCCACACCCGCTCGGACGACACGGGAGTCTCGAACCCCGGCGGCACTGTGACCAGCAGCGCCGACTCAGTGATCGGACCCATGTCGATTGTGGGCTCCTGGAAACTGTCCCACCCGCTCAACGCCTGGACACGGGTCTTGGTGCACATACCCGATACCGGGGCACAGACCCAACAAGCGATCTACACGGTTCACACTGGTGCGGGCAATGACGAGAATAGGATCATCAACACGCACTATGACGCGAACACCTGGGTCAGCCTCGGGGTGTTTCATTTCGTCCCGTTGGCCAACGGCGACTTCCAGGGCGTCACTCTTTCCAATTACACTTCCGATGGAACCGGTGGCGACGATGTCGCCTGGGGTGCCGTCGCCTTCCAGCCGCTCAGCGCCAAGCCCAAGGATTTCGTGGTTCAGATGGGCGACTCCTACTCGTCAGGGGAAGGCGCCGAGCCCTACCTTCCCGGCACCGACGTCGGGCCCTACGCCAGCCAGGACAGCCAGACGTCTACCGGGGCTTCATGGAACGCCTGCCGCAGGAGCCAGAACTCCTGGATCCGGCAGACCGTTCTACCGGACCAGTCAAGTGCCATCGGTGCACTGGCCGACTCCAGTGACGCCAGCCTTGATTATCACTCGGTGGCGTGCTCCGGTGCCTATACGTGGGAGATGGACCCCGCACTGGGCCAGGCGAAGAACTGGGGAACGATCGGCGAATACCATGAAGTCCAGCAGTTGAGTTCTGGATTCCTGGACAGCAATACCACCTTGGTGGCACTGACCATCGGCGGTAACGACGCCGGTTTCAGCAATACTGTGCAGGACTGCGTCGAGGTTCCCCCTGGCCCGGGTTGCCCGTCCGACGCGACAGTCAAGGGCCAGATCGACAGCGCGGTCTCGGCCACCAGCCAGGTCATAGCGGACATCCACAGTGAGGCGCCGAACGCCAAAATCGTGCTCCTCGGGTACCCGCATCTTTTCGACACGAGCACGGTGTGTGACTCGGTCGTGGGCGCGACAGCCATGACTCAACTCAACACCTGGGCCGACTATTTCACCCAGCAGGACAACAACGCGATGGCAACGCTTCATAAAAGCAGCGGTGTTCCGGTCGTGTTCGAGGACCCGGAACCACAGTTCTTCAAAGGGTACGAGGACTGTGGGGCGAAGGCCGCGGGTATCAACGACTTCGTCGCTGCTCCGACCGGCCCCGGGGACTTCTCCTGCCCCGTCTCGGTGATACATCCCAAGAGTTGGGAGTGCGCCAGCATGGAAAGCTTCCACCCGAACAACACGGGAACGAAGCGGTACGCTCTCGCTTTGCAGGACGCGCTGAGCAAGTAGTCGCTTTCAGTAGCGATAGATCATGAGTCGATGTGTTGCCCGCTCGCCGTGGTTGACGTGCGGGCGGGCAACACCGGACAGGGGGCCGCCGGTGTCGCACCCAAGGCGCATTCTCACTGCCCTGATGGTGGTGGCCGGCACGATCGTGATCGTCTTCGTGGGAGCTCTCGTGTGGGCCGATCGGGACGACAGCCAACAGGCGCGGCGAAATCACGACCGAGCGCTGCGGCAGTCCGAGGAGACCGCTCGGAGTTTCGCGTCACGGCTGAGCGGGGATCCCAGGGCGCCTCTTCCCGACGCGTCGGCGGTCGGGAAATTGGCGGCTTCGTCCGATCTGGGCAGAGTAGACGTCACCGAGGCGTCTTCGACCGTCACGGTCACGTTCGAGGTGACCACCCCTTACGCCTCCCCGGGATCGTATTCCGGTTCTGCCGTCTCGGTCTGCTACGAGGTGAGGGTCTCGGCATCGCCCACGAAACACACGTCTCTCGCCCCGCTGCGGTGCAGCCGTCTACCAGTGGTTCTCGGCTCCCCGTCGGCACCGCCCTCAGGGCGGTGCCGACGGGGAGCTGTCGCTGAGGAGCGGGGTCACATCCCCCCGTTCTGTCCTCCGCCGATGAGCCCTGACGGGAACGGGTCGGGTATGCCGCCGCCGTGATGCTTGTGATGTCCCTTGCCATTGTCGCCGCCGTTGGCGGGCGGGCTCTGGGAAGAGGTGGGGGCACCGTTCTGCTTCTGGTCGCCGCCAGGCAGGGACACCGTGGTCAGTGGCACTGCGGACTGGCCGTCCAGGGCGCCGTCGATCGCGTCGCGCCAGATGGGACCTGCGAGCGTGCCGCCGAACGCCTGGCCGACGATCTGTCCCCCGATGCTCTGCCCGTCGAGATCCTGCGGGCTGTTGGTGTCACTGACCACCGTCGCACCGGAGAGCTGCGGCGTGTAGCCGACGAACCAGACCTGCTTGCTGTCGTCCGTCGTACCGGTCTTGCCCGCGCTCGGCCGGTTGGTGAGGCCGGCGGGCTGTCCGGTGCCGTCCTCGACGACGCCCTTGAGCATCGTGCTGATCGAGTCCGCGGTGTGCGTCGACATCACCTGCGTGCACTTCGAAGCGGGAACGGCCAGCTGGTGGCCCGAGGCATCGGTGACCGACTGGATCGCGGTCGGCGTGCAGTACGTGCCGTGCGCGGCGAAGGTGGCGTAGACGTTCGCCATCTCCAGCGGCGTCAGGTCGTTGCTGCCGAGGGTCAGCGACTGGACGACTTGGAGCGGCGCGCCGTTGGCCTGCTGCGTGATGCCCAGCTTGTTGGCCATCTGGGCGACGTTGCACAGCCCCGCGTCAGCCTCCAGCGCGGCGAAGTAGGTGTTCACCGACTCCGCCATGGCCTTGGGCATGGAGAACGGGCCGACCAAGCTCGTTTGGTCGTTGTGCACCTGGCCGGTCTCCGGGTAGTTGACCCCCTTGCAGTCCGTCATCGCGGGCCATGGCATGGAGTAGGGCGAGGGGTACGTCTGGGACGGCTGGATGCCGTTTTCCAGCGCGGCGGCCGCGACGATCGGCTTGAACGTGGAGCCGGTCTGGAATCCGAGACCACCACCCATGTCGGTGCCGACGTTGAGGTTGATCTGCGTCTGGTGCGGACCGACGCCGTAGTCGCGGCTCTGGCCCATCGCCATGATCTTGCCGGTGCCCGGCTGGACCAGGCTCATCGCTGTGGCCGCGTCGTCCGTGGTGTAGACGTGAGAGGTGACCGACTTGTAGAGCGCCTGCTGCGCCTTCGGGTCCATCGTCGTGCGGATCGTCAGGCCGCCGGTTTCCCAGCGCTTGGCGCGGGCCTGGGCGGTGGAGCCGAAGGCCGGGTCGTTGAGGAACTCCTCGCGCACGTAGTCGCAGAAGAAGCCCGCCCCCATGACGGCGGTGATGCAGCCGTTCTTCGGGATGCTGGGCTTGAGGCCGAGGGGCAGGGCCTCGGCGGCCTTCGCCTGCGCGTTGCTGATGTCGCCGAGCTGGGCCATGCGCATCAGCACGGTGTTGCGGCGGTCGGTGGCCGCCTTGGGGTGCTCCAGTGGGTCGTAGCCGGTGGGCGACTGCACGAGCCCGGCCAGCAGCGCGGACTGTCCCAGGGTCAGGTCGGCCGCGTGGGTGGAGAAGTAGCGCTCGGAGGCGGCCTCGATCCCGTACGCCTGCTCACCGAAGAAGGTGATGTTCAAGTAGTTGCTCAGGATCTGCTTCTTGCCCAGTTCCTTCTCGATCTGGATCGCGTACTTCAGTTCCTTGATCTTGCGGCCGATGGTCTGCTGGGTGGCCTCGGCGACCGCCTTGGGGTCGTCGCCCGCCTCCTCGATGAAGACGTTCTTGACGTACTGCTGGGTCAGCGTGGACGCGCCCTGGGCGACGCCACCGTCCTGGGCGTTGGTGCCGAGCGCCCGCAGGATGCCCTTGGGGTCGATCGGGCCGTGCTGCCAGAAGCGCGAGTCCTCGATCGCGACGATGGCCTTCTGCATCACCGGGTTGACCTGGTTCAGCGGCACGACCGTGCGGTCGCGGGAGTAGACGGTGGCGATGAGGTCGCCGTTGGCGTCCAGGATGTGCGAGGCCTGGCTCAGCGGCGGGCGCTTCAACTCGCCCGGCAGATCGTTGAACTGCTGCGCGGTGCCCTTGGCGGTCAGCCCCAGGGCGCCGGTCGCGGGCAGCGCGATGCCCGCCATCACCACTCCTGCCAGCACGCTGACACCGAGGAATTTCGCCGCGTGCCGGGCCGTCGGTCGCGACGGCCGGCCCCCGCCCGAACGCATGTAACCCATGAGGGGCAGCCTACGTGGCGATTCTGAGGACGTGCGGCCACCTGTTCGCCTAGTCTGTGAATCGCATGAGCCTCCACGGGCCGTCGTTCGTCCTCGTAGTTCACTCTTGTGGGTGATGAGAGCTGTCCTGATTCCTGGCATATGCCAGAGGTCTCGGTCGGCAATACGCACCAACTGTCCGGAATTCCACCGGAAAATGACCGGCGAGATGTCCTGAGTGTCAGCTATGGACCCTGGTCACTCCGTTGGGTGATCTCCCGCGCACGCATAGTCCATTCGGACCATCCAAGATTGGGCCTGAAAGGGCTGTTGTGCAGTCCTCGCCTTCCGTAACGTCCTCAACTGGCGGCGGTGAATATGCCGCTGCCGCCGTGGGGGAGCCCCGATTCGGGAGAGGACGGCGCCAGCATGAGCTGGGTTACCGACTGGAGTGCGCAGGCAGCGTGCCGCACCACTGATCCGGACGAACTCTTCGTCCAGGGGGCGGCGCAGAACAGGGCCAAGGCGGTGTGCACCGGATGCCCGGTGCGGACCGAGTGCCTGGCCGACGCCCTCGACAACCGCGTCGAGTTCGGCGTCTGGGGTGGGATGACGGAGCGCGAGCGCAGGGCACTGCTGCGCCGCAGGCCCACGGTCACCTCCTGGCACAGGCTGCTGGAGACCGCGCGGCACGAGTACGAACGCGGCATGGGCCTGCTCACCGGGGACCTCGAGGACGAAGAGGACTACGCGGCCGTGGGCTGACCGTCCGCCAGCCGCTCGCCCACCTCGCGCAAGCCCTCCAGGTCGTGCACGTCGCCGGGGAGCGCGGCCACCTCGGCGACGGCCACGTCCGGGTGGACCGACGCGAAGCGCTCCCGCGTGCGGCGCTCACGTGCGACCACCTGCATGCGTTCGGCGTGCAGCCTCAGCAGTCCGGCGGCGAGCAGCTCCGCGGGAAGGTCCGCTCCGGGCTCCGGGTCGTACGCGGAAGCCGACTCGACGTCGGCGGAAGGCTGTTGCGGTACTGTGACATCTTCCGTGTCCGGTACGTCTGAACTGTCCGGTGTGTCGGTTCCGTCCGCCCCGTTTTCCTCGGCCCCGACCACGGTCACGTGGTCCACGGCGTCATCCATGGCATCGGTCGCGGCATCGGTCGTGGCGTCGTCCACGGCATCGTCCGTGTCGCCGTCCGCGACATCACCCGTGGCGTCGGACAGCTCCTCCGCGCTCTCCTCCAGGGCCTCCGCCGCCGCCAGGGCGCGTTCCGCGGTGAGCCGGGCGGCCTCGCTGCCGTGCACCCGGTTGAGCACCAGGCCGGCGAGCGGCATGCGTTCGGCCGCGAGCCGCTCCACGAAGTACGACGCCTCGCGCAGCGCGTCCCGTTCGGGCGCCGCGACCACGAGGAACGCGGTGCCCGGCGCCTGGAGCAGCCGGTAGGTCGCGTCGGCCCGCTTGCGGAACCCGCCGAACATCGTGTCCATCGCGGCCACGAAGGTCTGCACGTCCTTCAGCAGATGGGCGCCCACCACCTTGTTCAGGGCGCCCGTCATCATCGACATCCCCGCGTTCAGGAACATCATCCCGGCCCGGCCGCCCGCCTTGGCCGGGGCCATCAGCAGCTTGATGAACCGCCCGTCCAGGAACGAGCCCAGCCGCTTGGGGGCGTCCAGGAAGTCCAGCGCGGACCGGCTCGGCGGGGTGTCGACGATGATCAGGTCCCACTCGTCGCGCGCCCGCAGCTGGCCCAGCTTCTCCATGGCCATGTACTCCTGCGTGCCCGCGAACCCGGCCGACAGCGACTGGTAGAAGGGGTTCTCCAGGATCGCCCGGGCACGCGCCGGATCGGCGTTGGCCAGCACGACGTCGTCGAACGTCCGCTTCATGTCCAGCATCATCGCGTCGAGCCTGCCGCCCGCCGACTCGTCGATGCCGGGGACGCGGCGCGGGGTGTTGTCCAGCTCCGTCAGGCCCATCGACTGCGCCAGCCGCCGCGCCGGGTCGATGGTGAGCACCACGGCGGCCCGGCCGCGTTCCGCGGCGCGCAGCCCGAGTGCGGCGGCCGTCGTCGTCTTGCCGACGCCGCCCGAACCGCAGCAGACGACGATCCGGGTGTCCGGATCGTCCAGCAGAGCGTCGACGTCGAGCGCCGGTGGCTGCCAGCTCATCCACGTGCTCCGCTCGTCGGCGAGGTATCGGTCCCGCGTGCTGCGCTGGGCGGCGGCGCGTCCGTCCCGCGTGCTGCGCTCGTCCGCGACCCGCTCATCCCCGTACCCCTTGTGTCCGTAGGCTCTCCGCCAGCCGGTACAGGCCGCCCAGGTCCACGCCGTCGCCGAGCAGGCCGAGTTCGTGGACCGGCAGGCCGAGCGCGGCGATCTCGGCGCGTCCGCGGCGTTCCAGTGCCACCCGTTCGGCGTGCTCGCGGGCCTGCTCCAGCAGCGGGTCCACCAGCCGTTCCGCGTGCCCGCCGCGCCGGGCGCCGCCGAGACCCGCTTGCGACAGCGCCTTGGCGACGTCCGCGCGCCGGTCCTCGGCGACCGCCCGCACCGCCTCGTCGTCCAGCACGACCGGGCGCAGCATGTTGACGACGACGGCGCCCACCGGCAGCCCGGCGGCGCGCAGTTCGGCGACGCCGTCCACGGTCTCCTGGACCGGCATCTCCTCCAGCAGCGTCACCAGGTGCACCGCGGTCTCCGCCGACTTCAGCACCCGCATCACCGCCTGCGCCTGGTTGTATATCGGGCCGAAGCGAGCGAGCCCGGCGACCTCGTCGTTGACGTTGAGGAAGCGGGTGATGCGTCCGGTGGGCGGCGCGTCCATCACGACCGCGTCGTACACCCGCCAGCCCGCCTTGTCCTTGCGGCGCACCGCCTCGCAGGCCTTGCCGGTCAGCAGGACGTCGCGCAGGCCGGGGGCGATGGTCGTGGCGAAGTCGACGGCGCCCAGCTTCTTCAGCGCGCGGCCCGCCCGGCCCAGCTTGTAGAACATCTCCAGGTAGTCCAGGAGCGCCAGCTCCGGGTCGATGGCGAGCGCGTGCACCTCGCCCCCGCCGGGCACGACCGCGATCCGGCGTTCCTCGTAGGGGAGCGGCGCGGTCTCGAAGAGCTGGGCGATGCCGCCGCGGCCCTCCACCTCGACCAGCAGGGTGCGGCGTCCCTCGGCGGCGAGGGCGAGCGCGAGCGCGGCGGCGACCGTCGTCTTACCGGTCCCGCCCTTGCCCGTGACGATGTGGAGTCGCGTGGGGTCCGGTGCGGCGTGCTGCTGGGCGCTCACTCCACCGAGCCTAACCAGTCGTGGTCGCGTCTACGCATGGGGTGGGCGCGCGTGCGCGCACGCGGGAGAACGAGCGCCCTCGCGCGGGACGAATGCGCCCCCTCGCGCCGGGCTCCCGTCCGGCGGCGCGGGCGGGGGCTGACGCCCGGTGCGAGCGGGGGCCGGTGGCCGGGTGCGGGCTGGGGCCGGTCTCGGGGGTGGCCAGGTACTACAGTCGCAGCCATGACCAAGTGGGAATACGCGACCGTGCCGCTTCTGGTGCACGCCACCAAGCAGATTCTGGACACCTGGGGCGAGGACGGCTGGGAGCTCGTCCAGGTCGTCCCCGGCCCCAACAACCCTGAGCAGCTGGTGGCCTACCTCAAGCGGGAGAAGGCGTGAGCGCGCTCGAGGAGAAGCTGGAGGCGATGGGCCTGCGGCTGCCGGACGTCGTGCCGCCGCTCGCGGCCTACCAGCCCGCCGTCCAGTCCGGCTCGTACGTCTACACCGCGGGCCAGTTGCCGCTGGTCGACGGCAAGCTGTCGGTCACCGGCAAGGTGGGCGCCGAGGTCACCGCGGAGGAGGCCAAGGAACTGGCCGCCACCTGCGCGCTGAACGCGCTGGCCGCCGTCAAGTCCGTCATCGGTGACCTCGACCGGATCGCCCGCGTCGTCAAGGTCGTCGGCTTCGTGGCCTCGGCGACCGACTTCACCGGCCAGCCCGGTGTGATCAACGGCGCGAGCGAGCTGCTGGGCGCGGCCCTCGGCGACGCCGGCGTGCACGCGCGGTCCGCGGTGGGCGTCGCCGTGCTGCCGCTGGACGCGCCGGTCGAGGTGGAGATCCAGGTCGAGCTGAAGGACTGACCGCCCGCGGGGGCGTACAGGACCTGACCGACCGCACGGGCGTACCGGGACGGCCCGGGCCGGAAGTGGCGTTCGCGCCGCTGGGCCCGGGCCGTACTGCTGTCCGGGCTGTACGGATGTCCCGGCCGTAGCGACGTCCGGGCCGTACGCATGTACGGGGAGATACCATCCGGGCATGACCATGACGCGCGGCGGACAGTGGTTCCCGGCCTCCTGGCCCGACCGGATCAGGGCCCACGCCGACGGGCGGCTGACCCCGGTCGAACCGAGGCGGGCGGCGACCGTCCTGCTGCTGCGCGACACCCCCCGGGGTCCGCAGGTCCACATGCTGCGCCGACGCGCCTCCATGGCCTTCGCCGGGGGCGCGTACGCGTATCCGGGCGGCGGCGTCGATCCGCGCGACGAACGGCCGCTGGGCTGGGCGGGCCCGCCGCTGGCCGAGTGGGCCGAACGGCTCGGCGTCGATGAACGGGTGGCGCAGGCCATCGTGTGCGCCGCGGTGCGCGAGATGTTCGAGGAGGCCGGGGTACTGCTCGCCGGGCCGGACGGCGCGACGGTGGTGGCGGACACCACGGACGACGCGTGGGAGGCCGACCGTCACGCGCTGGTCGCCCGCGAGGTGTCGTTCGCCGACGTGCTGGCCCGGCGCGGACTCGTGCTGCGTTCCGATCTGCTGGGGCCCTGGGCGCGCTGGATCACGCCGGAGTTCGAGGAACGGCGGTACGACACCTGGTTCTTCGTCGCCGCGCTGCCCGAGGGCCAGCGCACCCGCGACGTGTCCGGCGAGGCCGACCGCACCGAGTGGATGTCCCCCCGGGACGCCGTCGACGGCTACGACCGGGCGGAGTTGCTGATGATGCCGCCGACCATCGCCACCCTGCGCTCGCTGCTGCCGTACGCGACGGTGGCCGAGGCGGCAGCGGCCTCGGGCGAACGGGACCTGACGCCGGTGCTGGCGCGGGCCCGGCTGGTCGACGGCGAGGTCGAGCTGACCTGGCCGGGCCACGACGAGTTCACCAGGCACGTGCCGTCGAAGCCGGGCGGCGCCGGTGGCGGCGACGGCGTACCCGGGGCCGAAGTCCCCGCCGCGGACAGGGCTTCCGGTGCCTCCGGCGGTTCCGGTGCCTCCGGCGATTCCGCGACGCGACGAGGAGCCGAGTGATGACGGCCGCGATACCCCCTGGCTCCCCCCGGCCCACGATCGGCGGGCCCGCCACCGAACGCGCGGTCTGCGTGCTGGCGCCCAACTCGTCGGCGATGACGCTGGACGGGACGAACACCTGGCTGATGTCGGAGCCCGGTTCCGAGATCGCGGTGGTCGTCGACCCCGGTCCGCTCGACGAGGGTCACCTGCGCGACGTCATCGCGACGGCGCAGGCGTCCGGCAAGCGGATCGGCCTGACGCTGCTGACCCACGGCCACCCCGACCACGCGGAGGGCGCGGCCCGCTTCGCCGAGCTGACGGGGACGCGGGTACGGGCGCTGGACCCGGCGCTGCGGCTGGGGGACGAGGGGCTGACCGCCGGTGAGGTGATCACCGTGGGCGGCCTGGAACTGCGGGTCGTCGCCACGCCGGGCCACACGGCGGACTCCCTGTGCTTCGAGATCCCGGCGGACGGCGCGGTGCTGACCGGGGACACGGTGCTGGGCCGCGGCACGACGGTCGTCGCGCACCCGGACGGGCGGCTCGGCGACTACCTGGACTCGTTGCGCGCGCTCCAGGCGCTGACCGTGGAAGGCGGCGTCGAAACGATCCTGCCCGGCCACGGCCCGGTCCTCACCGACGCCAGGGGAGCGGTCGAGTTCTACCTGGCCCACCGCGCCAACCGCCTGGCCCAGGTCGAGACGGCGGTGGAAGAGGGCCACACGACCCCGCAGGCGGTCGTCTCCCACGTCTACGCGGACGTGGACCGCACCCTGTGGCCGGCAGCGGAACTCTCCGTCCGCGCCCAGCTGGACTACTTGCGCGAGCACGGGTTGATCTGAGGCGGGGAGTCTGCGCCGACGGGGGCGGGGCGCGCGGGGGAGTGCGCGCGGCGCCTTCCGGCGGAGCCCCCATGAGAAAGGGCGGGTGGGTGGGGGGAACGATCCACCCCAGCCGCACCCGCCCCGCAAAAGCCCGAAAGGCTAACGCGACCGCTTCGCCAGCCGCTCCACGTCCAGCAGGATGACCGCCCGCGCCTCCAGCCGCAGCCACCCGCGCCCCGCGAAATCCGCCAGCGCCTTGTTCACCGTCTCGCGCGACGCGCCGACGAGCTGCGCCAGCTCCTCCTGCGTCAGGTCGTGCACGACGTGGATGCCCTCGTCGGACTGCACGCCGAACCGCCGCGACAGGTCGAGCAGCGCCTTGGCCACGCGCCCGGGGACGTCCGAGAAGACCAGGTCGGACATGTTGTCGTTGGTGCGCCGCAGGCGTCGGGCGATGGCCCGCAGCAGCGCGACGGCGACCTCGGGGCGGGCGTTCATCCACGGCTGGAGGTCGCCGTGGCCCAGGCCCAGCAGCTTGACCTCGGTCAGCGCGGTCGCCGTGGCGGTGCGCGGGCCCGGGTCGAAGAGGGACAGCTCGCCGATCATCTCGGCGGGGCCCAGCACCGCGAGCATGTTCTCGCGCCCGTCGGGCGAGGTGCGGTGCAGCTTCACCTTGCCCTCGGTGACCACGTAGAGCCGGTCGCCCGGGTCGCCTTCGTGGAAGAGCGAGTCGCCACGCGCGAGCGTGACCTCCGTCATGGAGGCGCGCAGCTCAGCGGCCTGCTCGTCGTCGAGCGCCGCGAAGAGCGGTGCGCGCCGCAGAACGTCGTCCACGAGGTCTCTCCTTGTTGACTTCACCGTCCGGTTGGCAGTCCCCATCATGCCGGAAGGCAAAACAGTGCTATCGATCACAAGTGTGACCTATGACGGGGTGCCCGCGTGCGCGGGGGTCGCAATCCCGTCCGGATGACGGCCCTGATCCGGGCCGAACGGCTGTCGTCCACCGTGGTTGTCGGTGCGCGGGCTTAGGCTGGCCGGGTGCCTGATAGCCCAAGTGCGCAGAAGAAGCGGCAGGGTGGCGGGTCCGAACGGGTGACCGCCACCCCAGATTCCGCTGTGAGCGAACAAGCCCGGAAGAAGGCGGCTCCCGCCGGGGGGACTACGCCCGCGAAGAAGGCCGCGGCCAAGAAGACCGCTGCGGCCGAGAAGGCGACGCCCGGAGAGAAGACGGCGGTCAAGAAGGCGACGGCCAAGGAAGCGACGGCAGCCAAGAAGGCCTCCGCGAAGAAGGCCCCGGCCAAGAAGGCGGCTCCCGCCAAGAAGGCCGCCTCCGCCGCGAAGAAGGCCCCGGCCAAGAAGGCGGCTCCCGCCAAGAAGACCGCCTCCGCCGCGAAGAAGGCGCCCGCTCCGGCCGCCGCCCCCGCCGGAAAGCCCCGCAAGCCCGAGTCCCGCACCGCGCTGGTGCGCCGGGCGCGCCGGATCAACCGGGAGCTGGCGGACGCCTACCCGTACGCCCACCCCGAGCTGGACTTCGACAACCCCTTCCAGCTCCTGGTCGCCACCGTGCTGTCCGCCCAGACGACCGACCTGCGCGTCAACCAGACGACCCCCGCGCTCTTCGCGAAGTTCCCCACTCCGGAGGACATGGCCGCCGCCGACCCCGAGGAGCTGGAGCAGATCCTGCGTCCGACCGGGTTCTTCCGGGCGAAGGCCAAGTCCGTGCTGGGGCTGTCCGCCGCGCTGCGCGACCGGTTCGACGGCGAGGTGCCGGGCCGGATGGAGGACCTGGTCACGCTGCCCGGCGTGGGGCGGAAGACGGCGAACGTGGTGCTGGGGAACGCGTTCGGGGTCCCGGGGCTGACGGTCGACACCCACTTCGGGCGGCTCGCCCGCCGCTTCGGGTGGACCGACTCCCAGGAGCCGGAGAAGGTCGAGAGCGACGTCGCCTCGCTCTTCCCCGAGTCCGAGTGGACGATGCTCTCGCACCGCCTGATCTTCCACGGCCGCCGCGTCTGCCACTCCCGCAAGCCCGCCTGCGGTGCCTGCGTCGTCGCGCCGCTGTGCCCGTCGTACGGGGAGGGCGAGACGGACCCGGACAAGGCGCGCAAGCTGCTGAAGTACGAGCTGGCGGGCGCCCCGGGCCAGCGCCTGAAGCCCCCGGCCGGCTTCCCCGGCCCGCCCGCGCCTCCGCTGGAGCAGCCCCCGGCAGGGCAGGAGTGACGGGCGCACCGGGCACGGACGTCACCGGTCTGCCGTCGTGGCTGGCGCCCGTGGCCGACGCGGCCGCCTCGGTCCGCCCGGAGCAGTTGAGCCGCTTCCTGCCGCCGGACGCCGGGGGCCGCCAGTCCGCCGTCCTCGTGCTGTTCGGTGAGGGTGAGGGCGAAGGGGGGCGGCGAGGGCCCGAGCTGCTGTTGCTGGAGCGCGCCGGGTCGCTGCGTTCGCACGCCGGGCAGCCGTCGTTCCCCGGTGGCGCGCTCGACCCGGTGGACGGCGATCCGGAGGGCGAGGGCCCGGTGCGGGCGGCGTTGCGCGAGGCGTACGAGGAGACCGGCCTCGACCCGGCGGGCGTGCAGGTCTTCGGCGTACTGCCTCGGCTGTACATCCCGGTGAGCCGTTTCGTGGTGACGCCGGTGCTGGGCTGGTGGCGGGAGCCGACGCCGGTGCGGGCGGTCGATCCGGCGGAGACCGCGCGGGTGTTCACCGTTCCGTTGTCGGACCTCGCCGACCCGGCGAACCGTACGACGGTCACACATCCGAGCGGCTTCCGAGGGCCCGCCTTCGCTGTCTGCGATGTCCTGGTCTGGGGGTTCACGGCCGGGTTGATCGACCGTATCCTGCACTTCTCCGGCTGGGAACGGCCCTGGGACCGGGGGAAGGAAGTCCCTCTGAGCGCCGGCGCGTGAGACGGTGTTCCGGTGAACGCGCTGGACGTCCTGTTGTCGCTCGCCGCTGTGTGGTTCGCCGTGATCGGGTACCGGCAGGGCTTCGTCGTCGGCATCCTGTCGGTACTGGGGTTCCTGGGCGGCGGTCTGATCGCCATCTACGTGCTGCCCATGCTGTGGGACCAGGTGATGGGCACCGGCACCCAGCCCGGCACCGCCTCCGCCATCGCCGCCGTGGTGACCGTCATCGTGTGCGCCTCGGTGGGCCAGGCGTGCACCACCCATCTGGGCAACAAGCTGCGCACCCGCATCACCTGGTCACCTGCCCGGGCCGTCGACGCGACCGGTGGCGCGCTGGTCAACGTGCTGGCGATGCTGCTGGTCGCCTGGCTGATCGGCTCGGCGCTCGCGGGCACCGCGCTGCCCACCATCGGCCGTGAGGTACGCGCCTCGAAGGTGCTGACCGGCGTCTCCCAGATGATCCCCGAGCGCGCCGACATGTGGTTCGCCGACTTCTCCTCCGTCCTCGCGCAGAACGGCTTCCCACAGGTCTTCACCCCGTTCTCCACCGAGCCGATCACCTCGGTCCCGGCGCCCGACCCGGCGCTCGCGACCGGCGCGACGGCATCCCGGGCGCGCCGAAGCATCGTCAAGGTGGTCGGGACGGCGCCCGGTTGCGGCAAGGTGATCGAGGGCTCGGGCTTCGTCTTCTCGCCGCACCACGTCATGACCAACGCGCACGTGGTCGGCGGGGTCAGCGCCCCCACCGTGCAGATCGGCGGCGACGGCAGGCTGTATCAGGCCAAGGTCGTCCTGTACGACTGGCAGCGCGACATCGCCGTACTCGACGTGCCGTCACTCGACGCGCCCACGCTGAAGTTCGACATGTCGCCCGCGCACACCGGCGACGGCGCCATCGTCGCGGGCTTCCCCGAGAACGGCGGCTACAACGTCCAGGCGGCCCGGGTGCGCGCCCGCATCCAGGCGCACGGCCCGGACATCTACCGGCGCGGCAACGTCAGCCGTGACGTCTACTCGCTCTACACCGAGGTCCGCCAGGGCAACTCCGGCGGGCCACTGCTCACCCCGGACGGCCGCGTCTACGGCATCGTCTTCGCCAAGTCCCTGGACGACGACTCGACCGGGTACGCGCTGACCGCCCACGAGGTCCGCTCGGACATCACGGCGGGCAGGACGGCCACCAGACAGGTCGACACCCAGGGATGCGCGCTCTGAGGGCCGCGCGTTTCATGAGGTGAGCGGCTCGGGCGCCTCGGTCACGGGGTGCGGCGCTGTGTCCTCACGGGGTGCGGCGGAGCGCCCTCACGGGGTGCGGGCGGTGTGCCGAAGCCGGGCGCCGACCCAGCGAGCCCGGCGGCGCAGGATGCGCGGCAGCGGCAGCAACTGCCCCCGGTCGGCCAGGGCCGCGGGAGGCGCGGGGCGTCCCGAGGCGGCGGTGCCGAGGTGGTTGCGTGATACGTCACGGTAGTCGTGCGTCCAGCCCATACCGAGCAAGGTGCCCGGGCCTGATGGTCGATAACCTCCTCCCGCTGGGCCAATTGGCCTATGCGCGCGGCATGTGGCATATCGTCAGGTAGTCGTACGAGCGGATGGTCAGGTGCCTCAGCGGTCCGGCTCGGGGTCCTTCAGCCAGTTGACCAGCTCCGTCGAGAACGCCACCGGGTCCTCCTCGTGCGGGAAGTGCCCCAGCCCGTCGAAGAGCCGCCAGCGGTACGGCGCCTCCACGTACTCCCCGGAACCGGCCGCGCTGCGGGTCCGCGACACCGGGTCAAGCGAACCGTGCAGGTGCAGCGTCGGCACCCGCACCGGCCGCTTCATCCGGCGGTAGAACTGCACGCCGTCCGGCCGCCCCATCGACCGCACCAGCCAGCGGTACGGCTCGATCGAGCAGTGCGCGGTGGACGGGATCAGCATCGCCCTGCGGTACGTCTCCACCGCCTCGTCGTCCAGCGGCTTCGGCCCCGACCACTCCTGGACCAGGCGCCCGACCAGCGCCGCGTCGTCCGCGACCAGCCGCCGCTCGGGCAGCCAGGGCCGCTGGAAGCCCCAGATGTACGAACTGTCGGCGGACTGCCGGAAGTCGGCCAGCATCGCGGAACGCCACCGGCGCGGATGCGGCATCGAGCACACCGCCAGCCGCCGCACCAGCTTCGGCCGCATCACGGCCGCCGTCCACGCGAGGTAGCCGCCCAGGTCGTGCCCGACGAGCGCGGCGTCCGGCTCGCCCAGCGAACGGATCACCCCGGTCACGTCCAGCGCCAGGTTCCCCGGGTCGTAACCGCGCGGGGTGCGGTCGCTGCCCCCGACGCCGCGCAGGTCCATCGCCACCGCGCGGAACCCGGCGTCGGCGAGCGCGACGAGCTGGTGCCGCCACGCCCACCAGAACTGCGGGAAGCCGTGCACCAGCAGCACCAGCGGGCCGTCCCCCATCTCGGCGATGTGGAAGCGGGCACCGTTGGCCGCGACCTCGCGGTGCGTCCACGGGCCGTCGACGCGTACGCCTGTTGAGTCAGCCACCGTCATGTCGCAGAGCGTGTCACATCTGACGCGACGGCGCGTCCTCCTCCGGTCGGTCTCCGTCGGCCCCGACGGCCCCTTGGCCGGTCAGGCGCTGCGCTCGACGGTGACGCCGGTGGGCGTCACGGTCAGCTGCGGGTGCTCCGCGGAGCCGACCTCGCGGGGGTGCGGCTTGACGTTCTGCAGCGCCGCCGCGGTCTGCTTGACCGAGGCGATCGACTTCTCCGGCGGCTTGACCTTCTTGAACTTGGTGGCCGCGAAGAGCCCCAGCACCCCGACCAGGAGCACGAGGGCGCCGCCGACGATCAGGAACGACCAGGCCAGGCCCAGCCCGAGGTTGTGGATCCCGTACGCCGCCGCGAAGCAGAACATCGGCAGGGAGAACATCCCGAGCACGCCCGCGGCGGCCCCCGCGCCACCGCCGATGCCGGCCCGCTTGACGTCCTGCCGCAGTTCGGCCTTGGCGAGAGCGATCTCGTCGTGCACGAGTGCGGACATCTCCGCCGTCGCCGCCGCGACCAGCTGGCCGAGGCTCCGCTCGTCGGCCTGGTCGGATGCGCTCATCGCGTCCCTCCGTCGTCTTGTCGGTTCACGCATTGATGCATCGATCATGCCGGACCATCGTCCCCGTTCGTCACGCGCCCGGCCAGTTCTGCGAGGCGCCGGTGCTCGGCGGCCTTCGCCTCCAGCAGTTCGGCCATCCGCAGGTGGTACTCCGGGCGGTCGCTCACGTAGACGTCGGGGATGCCGTCCTCGTCGTCGTCGCGCTCCTCCTCCGCGCACAGCCCGCGGTACCTGGTGTTGCGCAGCTTCAGCAGGACGCAGGCCACGGTGGCCGCTATGACCGACCCGACCAGCACCGCGGCCTTGACCTCCGCGGCCAGCACCGGGTCGCCGGGGAAGGCGAGTTCACCGATGAGCAGCGAGACGGTGAAGCCGATCCCGGCGAGACACGCCACGGCGAACACGTCCGCCCACGCCAGCTCCGGGTTCAGCTCCGCCCTGGTGAAGCGGGCCGCCAGCCACGAGCCGCCGAAGATGCCGACCGCCTTGCCGACGACCAGGCCGAGGACCACCCCGAGCGTCTCCGGGCTGGTGAAGACCCCGCGCAGCGCACCCCCGGACAGGGACACCCCGGCGGCGAACACGGCGAACAACGGCACGGCCACCCCCGCCGACAACGGCCGCACGAGGTGCTCGACGCGTTCGGCCTGCGACGGCGGCGCCTGCGTCAGGGGGCCCGGACCGGGCTCTTCCCGGGGCTCCCGGCCCGCCGCCGGTACGTCGCACCGCAGCATCAGGCCCATCGCGACACCCGCGATCGTCGCGTGCACGCCGCTCGCGTGCATCGCCGCCCAGATGACCAGCGCCAACGGCACGTACACGTACCACCCGCGCACCCGCTTGCGCAGCAGCACCCAGAAGACCACCAGGCCGGCGACGGCCAGGCCCAGCGCGGGGAAGTGGATCGTGGAGGTGTAGAAGACCGCGATGATCAGGATGGCGAGCAGGTCGTCCACCACCGCGAGCGTCAGCAGGAACGCCCGCAGCGCCGACGGCAACGCGGTCCCGATCACGGCCAGCACCGCCAGCGCGAACGCGATGTCGGTGGCGGTCGGCACCGCCCACCCCTTCAGGTCACCGCCTCTCGTGGCGTTGACGACGAAGTAGACCAGCGCGGGCGCCACCATGCCGCAGACGGCCGCGACGACCGGCAGCGCGGCGGCGGACGGCTCGCGCAACTCGCCCGCGACCAGCTCGCGCTTCAGCTCGATCCCGGCGACGAAGAAGAAGAGGGTGAGCAACCCGTCCGTGGCCCAGGCCGCGACGCTCAGGTGCAGGTGCAACGCGGCGGGCCCGAAGGCGAAGTCCCGCACGGTGTCGTAGCCGTGGCTGAGCGGGGTGTTGGCCAGCACCAGCGCCAGCACGGCGGCGACCAGCAGCAGCACACCGCCGACCGTCTCGGTGCGCAACGCGTCCGCCACGAAGTTCCGCTCGGGCAACGGCATGCGTCCGAGGAAGACGGAACGACGGCGGGGCTGCGTCACGGGCGTCGGCCTCCAGGTCTGTCACCGGGCGTACGCGGGGTCGCGTACGCCGTGCCGACCAGACTTCCCGGCGCACCGTCGAAACTCTGCCGCGACCTTGACGCGGCGCCCCCAGCTTAACCGGAACGGGTGACGGGGTGCCCGGCGCGGCGGACGGGCGAGGGGTGCCCGGCGCGGCGGAACGGGTGAGGGGTGCCCGGCGCGGTCGCCGGACACCCCTCGTCCCGATCTCGCCGCGTCGTCGCGCGGGCGCGTGGACGTGTGGGTGTCAGTCCTCGCTGGAGGCGGTCGGCAGCTTGGTCTGGATGAGGTCCATGACCGTGCTGTCGGTGAGGGTGGTGACGTCACCCAGCTCGCGGTTCTCGGCGACGTCGCGCAGCAGCCGTCGCATGATCTTGCCGGAACGGGTCTTCGGCAGCTCGGCGACGGTCAGGACGCGCTTGGGCTTGGCGATCGGCCCGAGCGCCTTGGCGACGTGGTCCCGCAGTTCCGCGGTCAGCTCGTCGCTGTCCTGGGCGCTGCCGCGCAGGATGACGAACGCGACGATGGCCTGGCCGGTCGTCGCGTCGGCCGCTCCGACGACGGCCGCCTCGGCGACCTTGGGGTGCGAGACGAGGGCGGACTCGACCTCGGTGGTGGAGATGTTGTGCCCCGACACCAGCATCACGTCATCCACCCGGCCGAGCAGCCAGATGTCGCCGTCGTCGTCCTTCTTCGCCCCGTCACCCGCGAAGTACCGCCCCTGGAACCGGGACCAGTAGGTGTCGACGTACCGCTGGTCGTCGCCCCAGATCGTGCGCAGCATCGACGGCCACGGCTCGGTCAGCACCAGGTAGCCACCCGCGCCGTCCGGCACCTCACGGCCTTCGTCGTCCACGACGGTCGCCGCGATCCCGGGCAGCGGGGTCTGCGCCGAGCCCGGCTTGGTCGCGGTCACCCCGGGCAGCGGGCTGATCATCATCGCGCCGGTCTCGGTCTGCCACCAGGTGTCCACGATCGGGCACCGGTCCCCGCCGATGTTCCTGCGGTACCACATCCACGCCTCGGGGTTGATCGGCTCCCCGACGCTCCCCAGCACCCGCAGGCTGGACAGGTCGAACTTCGCGGGGATCTCGTCGCCCCACTTCATGAACGTACGGATCGCCGTCGGCGCGGTGTACAGGATGCTCACCCCGTACTTCTGCACGATCTCCCAGAACCGCCCCTGGTGCGGGGTGTCCGGCGTGCCCTCGTACAGCACCTGCGTGGCACCGTTGGCCAACGGCCCGTAGACGATGTACGAGTGCCCCGTCACCCAGCCGATGTCGGCCGTGCACCAGTACACGTCCGTCTCCGGCTTCAGGTCGAACACCGCGTGGTGGGTGAACGCGGCCTGCGTCAAGTACCCGCCCGACGTGTGCAGGATGCCCTTGGGCTTCCCCGTCGTGCCGGACGTGTAGAGGATGAACAGCGGGTGCTCGGCGTTGAACGCCTGCGGCTCGTGCTCGGTCGACTGCCGCTCGGTGACCTCGTGCCACCACACGTCGTGGCTCTCGTCCCAGGCGACGTCCTGCCCGGTGCGGCGCACCACCAGGACGTGCTCCACCTGGGGGCAGGAGGCGACCGCCTCGTCGATGGCGGGCTTGAGCGCGGACGGCTTGCCGCGCCGCCAGCCGCCGTCCGCGGTGATGACGATCTTCGCGTCGGCGTCCTGGATCCGGGACGCCACCGCGTCCGCCGAGAACCCGCCGAAGACCACCGAGTGCGGCGCGCCGATACGGGCGCAGGCCAGCATGGCTATGACGGCTTCCGGGATCATCGGCAGGTAGACCGCGACCCGGTCCCCGGCGCGCACGCCGAGTTCGGTCAGCGCGTTGGCGGCCCGGGAGACCTCGTCCTTCAACTCGGCGTAGGTCACCGTCCGGGTGTCGCCCGGCTCGCCCTCGAAGTGCAGCGCCACGCGGTCGCCGAGCCCCGCCTCGACGTGCCGGTCCACGCAGTTGTACGCGACGTTCAGCTCGCCGTCGGCGAACCACTTCGCGAACGGTGCGTTCAACCAGTCCAGCGTCTGCTGCGGCTCGGTCGCCCACGACAGCCGGCGCGCCTGCTCCGCCCAGAACCCCAGCCGATCCGCAGCGGCCTGCTCGTATGCCTGCGCCGTCACGTTCGCCGACGCGGCCAACGTCTCCGGCGGAGTGAAACGCCGCTCCTCCTTCAGCAGGTTGGCCAGGCTCTCGTTGCTGCTCACGCGCCATCTCCCCTTGTCGGCTCGGGTGTTCGTTCGGCCGCAGGGCATCCGAGGATTGCCCTATCTGTCCCGGACCTACCTCACCAGGCCAAAGACGTGCTGACAAGGGCCCTCAGACGATTGGTGTAGACCTGTGCTCCTTTTCCGGGTGATGGGTCGGTTTTCAGGGGCGGGAGGTTCGGGCGATCGCACCAGCGGGGGCGGTTGGGGCGGGATCGCGCGGGGGCGGGGTGGGCGGGGCGTCGCCCCGGTCGGCGCTCCGGTCAGCGCGCCGCGGCCGTGTCCGCCGCCGACTCCGCCAGCACGAACTCCGGGTCGACCTGTGCCGCGAGGTCCGCGCCCGTGCGCTCGTTGCCCCAACTCTCCGCGTTCTTCAGGTGGAAGTGGACCATCTGCCGGGTGTAGCGGGCCCAGTCGCGGTGCTCGTAGCTCGCGTCGGCCTCCTCCTGAAGGCGCCGCAGGGTCTCGCGGTTCGCCTCCTCGAGCAGGTCGAAGCGCGGCGGACGGCCCTTCTCCATCGCGCGGACCCAGTCGGAGTGCCCGACCGTCGCGAACAGGTCGTCACCCACCTCGTCGCGCAGGAACGCCAGGTCGTCCGGGCCCTGCACCTTGTTGCCGACGACGCGCAGCGCCACGTCGAAGTCCCGCGCGTACTCCTTGTACTGGCGGTAGACCGCGACACCCTTGCGCGTCGGCTCGGCGACCAGGAACGTCATGTCGAACCGCGTGAACATCCCCGACGCGAACGAGTCGCTGCCCGCCGTCATGTCGACCACCACGTACTCGCCGCGCCCGTCGACCAGATGGTTCAGGCACAGCTCGACCGCCCCCACCTTGGAGTGGTAGCAGGCCACGCCGAGATCGGACTCGTTGAACGGACCGGTGACCATCAGGCGCACCGGGCCGCCGTCGAGGTCCACGGTCGTGGCGCAGGCCGCGTAGACCGGGTTGTCCTCGGTCACCCGCAGCAGGCGTGAGCCGTGCCCCGGCGGGGTGGTCTTGATCATGGTCTCGGCGGAGGCGATGCGCGGGTTGGCGCCGCGCAGGTACTCCTTGATCTCGGGCAGGTGGGCGCCCATCGCGGGCAGCGCGGCGGCATCGTCCTCGTCGAGCCCGAGCGCCGGGCCGAGGTGCTGGTTGATGTCGGCGTCGACAGCGACGACGGGCAGCCGCGCCGCGGCGAGGTGCCGGATGAACAGAGAGGAGAGCGTGGTCTTACCGCTCCCGCCCTTGCCAACGAAAGCGATCTTCATGTTCAGGAGATTAGCGCTGCCGGTGTCACGAGGTACGCACTCCGGTGATGAAGACCACTCCATTGAGGGGTCCGGGTCACCTATGCGTAGGGTCGACACCATGACTTCGTACTCCCGGGGAGCGACCCCCGGCCCCTCGGCCGATCCGCTCGCGGTGCTGGGCTCGCTGCCCGGCGTCCCGGAGTCCGTCGACTCGGTGCGGCAGGCGGTCGACCGGGTCTACGGGCACCGGGTGATGCGGCGGCGCTCCAACGAGATCACCTCGGAGGCGGCTCTGCGGGGGGCGCGCGGTTCGGCCGCCCTGAGCGGGGCGGACTGGCCGCTGGAGGAGGTGCGCCGGCGCAGCGACTTCAGCTCCGACGCCGAGTCGCGCACGGTCGGCGCCGCGTTGCGGCTGACCGCCGAGGCGGGCCAACTCCTCAGCGTGTGGCGGCAGTCACCGCTCCAGACGCTGGCCAGGCTGCACCTCGTGGCGGCGGGTGGCATCGCGCCGGACGAGACGGTGGGGCGCCCGCGGCAGGCCGGCGAGACGGTGGACGAGGAGTCGCTCGCCACGCTGCCGTTGCCGGAACCCGCGGAGGTGGGCGCCCGGCTGGACGGCCTGGCCGAGCTGCTGCTCGCGGGCACCGACGCCCCGGCGCTCGTGGTGGCCGCCGTGGTCCACGGTGAACTGCTCGCGCTCCGGCCGTTCGGCACGCACAACGGCCTGGTCGCACGGGCGGCCGAGCGCATCGTGCTCGTCGGCTCGGGCCTGGACCCGAAGTCGGTCTGCCCGGCGGAAGTGGGCCACGCCGAGCTGGGCCGGGCGGAGTACCTGAAGGCGGTCGAGGCTTACGCCTCCGGCACTCCGGAGGGCATGGCGTTCTGGATCGCCCACTGCGCGCAGGCGGTCGGGCTCGGCGTGCGCGAGAGCACGGCGGTCTGCGAGGCGTTGCAGCGGGGAGCGGCGTAGGCCCTTCGGGGGTGCCCAGGGGAGGCGGGAAGGCTCGCTCAGAGGAGGCGGGAAGTCGCGGCGGTGCGGCGTCCCGGCCCCGGGCCTGCGGGCTGTGGTGCGTTGGGGCCCGTGGCGTGCGGCTCGTACGGATCCGAGGGCGTGAACGCGTCGCCGGGCGGGTCGAAAGCCGGCCGCGCGGTGCCGCTCGGCCTGCCTGCCGAGGCGGAGGGTTCTACCCGGAGGCCGGAGAGGGGCCTGGACAGGGTTGCGGCGGTACCCGTGGGTACCGCCGCTGGCACGTACATCAAGTGACCATGCGTGCACTCACATGCCCATCAGGTCGGGGACTTCGCCCGGCGCCTGGTCGGCTACCCGGTCAGCGGGCTGGCTTCGCGTGGGTGCCCGATGTACGTGCTCGGTCCGTGGGGCCTGTATCGACGGGGGTCCTCTCGGATGTCCGTGGTCTCGCGGGCCGTTGAGTCCTTTCTACTCCGCTCCCTCGGGAAGCGGAACCCCCGCTTGCTCTTCTTTACTTTTGCCCTCAATCAATAACTAATGCCGCTATTGGTACTTATCGCGAACCGGTGGAACAATTCGGGCCCCACGTACCGCTGATGAGGCCCGCCCCGCTTCTGGACGTTCGCCACTGAGAGGCTGTGAGGCCGGGGCGGGCAGGTGAGGGTTCGCGGCGTCTTGGCCGCGTCAGGCCTGGCGGTCCGGCCCGGGCGGGCCTAGGAGAGGACGGGCCTGCGGCGGCGCGAGACGTACCAGAGCAGGCCGGCCGTGAACGCGGCTCCCGCCATCGCGACCGTCAACGCGAGGACCGGACGGCTTGGCAACGACGGCACCCGCTGCCGCAGCCGCACCGGACGGCTGAACGTCAACACAGGCCACTCGCGCGCCACGGCCTCCCGGCGCAACGCGCGGTCCGGGTTGACCGCGTAGGGGTGGCCGACCGACTCCAGCATGGGCACGTCCGTCGCCGAGTCGCTGTACGCGTACGACCGCGCGAGGTCGTACCCCTCGGTGTCGGCCAGCTCGGCGACCGCCTTGGCCTTGTTCTCGCCGTAGGCGTAGTACTCCACCTCGCCGGTGTAGCGCCCGTCCTCCACCACCATCCGGGTCGCGACCACGTGGTCGGCCCCGAGGATGGCCCCGATCGGCTCGACGACCTCGGCGCCGGAGGTGCTGACGATCACGACGTCCCGACCGGCGGCGTGGTGCTCCTCGATGAGCGAGGCGGCCTCGTCGTAGATGAGAGGATCGATGAGATCGTGCAACGTTTCGGCGACGATCTCGCGGACCTGTTGTACGTTCCACCCCCGGCAGAGCGCGGAAAGGTACTCGCGCATCCGCTCCATCTGATCGTGGTCCGCGCCACCGAGCAGATAGACGAACTGGGCGTAGGCGGTACGTAGGACGGCCCGACGGTTGATCAGACCCCCTTGATAGAAGGACTTGCTGAAGGCCAGCGTGCTCGACTTCGCGATGACCGTCTTGTCGAGATCAAAGAAGGCGGCGGTCCGCGGCAAGGAGTGGTTTTCCACGAGGACGAGCATAGGCACCCACCATTCGGCGTAAGCTCAGGCGCGTGGGTTTGCCTGAGAAGGCTCTCGGGTACACCATGGAAGTCACGGATCGTTCGCGACCGTGCTAACCCGGTCCGGCTCCTCCCCCCCCGAGTCGGCCGTGGGGACGACCCCCGCTCTCCCCCCCGGCGGGGGTCGTCGCATGTCCGGATCCAGGTCGTCGCACGTCGGGGCCCCAATGCCGCCGCCCGGTAAGCCGACGCGCTTCCTCTTTCATGGTCATTTCGACCTCTCCTCTCCGTTCCGCTCCCGGTCCGTCGACTGGTACGACGTGTGACGGTCTGTAATCGTTGCCGGGCTGCCGAGAACTCACCCGTGTGGGTGGCGAAGTTCTCCACAAGGGCCGAGTTATCCCCTGTTTTCCACCAAGATCCCCACGATTCCCGGGCGCCCTTCACCGTGAAGAGCCGCGAGGTACGCGGCTCGAACGAGAGAAGTGAGGGGCCATGACCGAATCCAACTCGCCCGCGCATCGGGAACGCGTCGGCTGGAACGGGCCTGCAGGGCAAGAAGCGAAGCACGCGGTACGGGGAATCGCGCCTTCCGCAAGCGGATGGCCGGTGAAGTCCGGACTCTTCGGAATGAGCGCGGAGGCCGGAAAGCGCGGACCGGATCAGACGGAAGTACGAGAGGAAGGGCGGGACGCGCGGGGGAGTTGTGGAGGCGGGGTGGAATGGGCAGGCGGCCGAGCCGGACCGGGCGCCGCCGGTGGCCCGGTTCCAGCCTTCGCGTTCGGAGCGGCGCCGGAAGTCCGGGGTCCCGTTGGCGGGCGCGGTGCGAGTGGGGGCCTCGGCGCGGGCGGGGGCCCCGGTGGCGAAAGAGAGCGGGCACAGCCGTGGGGAGACGGTGAAGGGCGAGCGGGTCCGCCCGGTCGTGGCGCCGAGGCCAGTGCCAGTGCCTGGGAGCCTCTCGCCCCGGGCCAGGACCGCGCTCGTACGCAGCCGCCCCCTCCCGTGTCCGCCCCAGCCCCTTCCGCGTCCGCGCTGACTCCTCCCGTATCCACCGCTGACGTCTGGACTTGGCCGGACGGCACACCACGTGCCTTGCGCCCAGCAACGGCGTACGGCCGCGAACACGGTGCCCCGGTCCCCACCACGCCCGTCCTTCCGGTCGGTGACGGGAATGCGGCGGCCGCGGCCGTGGCCGTCCCCGAGCGCGACGCGAACGCCACCGGCTGGCCGCTGGGAGCCCGTGCGATCGGGCGGAGGGCGGCCCTCGACGGGCCGGACCACGCACACGGTCCGAACGGAGAAACGGCTGCGCCGAGAGTCGCGATGGCGGCAGCCCAGGGAGGCGGTGGAGCGGAGCCCGATCGAACCGAGCCTCGCCGGACCGAGCCTCGCCGGACCGAGCCTGCGCCCCTGGACGGATGGGGCAGCCACGGTGGGCCGAGTCGGCAGGGTGCCCCGCACGATCCCCTCGCACCCCGGCGCGGCGAGCCCCGGCACGCTCCCACCACGCCCGACACCGCCGGGACCGAACGCGGGCTCCACGAGCGGCGGCCCGGTGCGCCGCTGATCGTCACCGAGGACGAGGAACTCCTCGACGACCTCTTGCGGTTGTGCGCCGCTGCGGGCGCGGAACCGGAGGTCTCCTTCGGACCGCCGCCGTACCCGGGTACGTGGCAGGCGGCCCCGCTGGTGCTGGTGGGGGACGACTGCTCGGCGGCGGTGCGCCGGGCCCAGCGGCGTCCGGGGGTGCTGCTCATCGGGCGGGACCTCGACGACCAGGACGTCTGGCGTCGGGCGGTGGACATCGGCGCCGACCACGTGCTCTTCCTGCCGGACGCCGAACGCTGGCTGGTCGACCGCATCGCGGACGCGGCGGAAGGCGTCGGCGAGACGGCGCTGACGGTCGGCGTGGTGGGCGGCCGGGGCGGTGCCGGGGCCAGCACGCTGGCCTGTGCCCTCGCGGTGACCGCCGCGCGTTCCGGCCGCCGCACGATGCTGGTGGACGGTGATCCGCTCGGCGGCGGCCTGGACGTGCTGCTCGGCGGTGAACGCGTCTCGGGGCTGCGGTGGCCCGACCTCGTCGAGGCGCAGGGTCGCGTCAGCGGCGGCGCCCTGGAGGAGTCGTTGCCCAGGCTGCACGACCTCAGCGTCCTCAGCTGGGACCGTGGCGACTCCGTGATGATCGGTGCCGACGCGATGCGTTCCGTCCTGGGCGCGGCACGGCGGCGCGGGGGCGTGGTCGTGGTGGACCTGCCGCGACGGATGGACGACGCCGTTGTCGAGGCACTGTCGCAGATCGATGTCGGGCTGCTGGTCGTCCCGGCCGAGTTGCGGGCGGTGGCGGCGGCCGACCGGGTCGCGTCGCGCGTGGGCATGATGCTGCGGGACCTGCGGGTCGTGACGCGGGGACCGTTTCCCTCGGGGCTGGACACCACCGAGATCGCGCGGCTGCTGCGGCTTCCGGTGGCAGGAGAACTTCCGCCGGAGAAGGGCCTGTTGGAGGCGGTCGAGTCGGGGGCTCCGCCGGGGGCGGCCGGGCGCGGTCCGCTCGCGCGCTTCAGCGCGGCCTTCCTCGACGACGCGCTGCGCAGCCGAGGGGGTGTGACGGCGTGAACACGACGGAGACGGGCAACGCCGAACCCCTGGGTGGACTCGGCTCGGAGGACGCGGGCGCGTTGCTGGACGCGGTGCGGCTCAGGCTCGCCGAGTCGGGCCAAGAGCCCACTCCGGCCAGGGTGGCCGCCGCCTTGCGGGCGCAGGGGCGGCTGCTGGGCGACACGGCGGTGTTGGCGGTGGTGCGGGCGTTGCGCTCGGAGATGGTCGGCGCGGGCCTGCTGGAACCGCTGCTCGCGGAACCCGGGGTCACCGACGTGCTGGTCAACGGGCCGGACGAGGTCTGGGTCGACCGGGGCGCGGGGCTGGAGCGGACGGGGGTGCGGTTCCGCGACGCGGCGGCGGTGCGGCGGCTGGCGCAGCGGCTCGCGACGGCCGCCGGACGCAGGCTGGACGACGCGAGGCCCTGGGTCGACGCGCGGCTGCCGGACGGGACGAGGCTGCACGCGGTGCTGCCACCGGTGGCGGTCGGGGCGCCGTGTCTGTCGTTGCGGGTGGTGCGGGGCCGGGCGTTCACCCTGGAGGAACTGGTGGCGGCGGGCTCGATGGACGCGGAGGCCGCCAGGCTGCTGCGGTCGGTCGTGGACGCGCGGCTGTCGTTCCTGATCAGCGGCGGCACGGGTTGCGGCAAGACCACGATGCTGTCGACGTTGCTGGGGCTGGTCGGCCAGGGCGAGCGGATCGTGCTGGCGGAGGACTCGGCGGAGCTGCGGCCCGACCATCCGCACGTGGTGCGCCTGGAGACCCGGCCGGCCAACCAGGAGGGCGTCGGCCTGGTGACGTTGCGCGATCTCGTGCGGCAAGCGCTGCGGATGCGGCCGGACCGGCTGGTGGTCGGCGAGGTGCGTGGGCCCGAAGTCCTCGATCTGCTCACGGCGTTGAACACCGGCCACGAGGGAGGTTGCGGCACGGTGCACGCCAACGCCGCGGGTGATGTGCCGGCCCGGTTGGAGGCGCTCGGTTCGACGGCGGGGCTGGAGCGGATGGCGTTGCACAGCCAGCTCGGTGCGGCGCTGTCGGTTGTCGTGCACCTGGCCCGCGACCGCTCGCGCTGCCGCAGGCTCGCGGAGATCCACGTACTGGAACGGGACGGCGCGGGGCTGGTCTTCACGGTTCCGGCCGTGGTGCGGGGCCGGGACGGCCGCTACGTGCGGGAGCGCGGCTGGCAGCGGTTCGCCGGGCTGTGCGAACGGGGGGCCGGGTGATGGGCGTCGAGTTGGTCGCGGTGTGGTGCGGGGTGCTGTGCGCCGCGGCGACGGTCTGGTGGCTGCACCGGCAGGACGAGGCGGTACGCCGGGCACGGCTGATGTTCGCCGAGGCCGGTGCACACGCCGATGTGCCACAGGCCGGAGCCCGATGGCGTGCGTGCCGCGCTCGGACGCTGGCGGTGCTGGAACGCGGCCGTGGCTGGGCCGAGAAGCGGCTCGGCACACGGATCGGCCGTGAGGCGCTGTGCGTGCCGACGGGACTGGTGTTGTCGGTTCCCGCGCACTCGCCTGTTCCGGCGCTGGCGGGTCTGCTGGCGGCGGTCGGCCTGGGACGGCAACTGCGGTCCCGGGAGCGCAGGTTGAGGGCGGAAGGCTGGCGGGACGCGATCGCCGGGCTGTGCGGCGCGGTGGCGGGGGAACTGCGTGCCGGGCGTCCTCCCGAGGTGGTGCTGGCCGAGGCCGTGGAGCGGTTGCGGGCCCCGGGCGGTCCGGACGGCGCGCACGACGCGTTGACCCCGCTGCTGGCGGCGGCCCGGTTCGGCGGCGACGTCCCGGTGGCGCTGCGCCGGGCGGCCGGGATGCCGGGAGCGGAGGGCCTGGCGGGGGCGGCGGCCTGCTGGGAGGTCGCGGCGGACGGCGGCAGCGGGCTGGCCGACGGACTCGACCGCGTGGCGGCGGCCTTGCGGGCCGAGCGGGACCAACGCGAGGACCTGCGGGCGCAGTTGGCCGGGTCGAAGGCCACCGCCGCGATGCTCGCGCTGCTGCCGGGCTTCGGGCTGTTGCTCGGGTGCGCGATGGGCGCGGATCCGTTCCGGGTGCTGTTGCGGACCGCGGCCGGGCTGGGCTGCCTGCTGGTCGGGGGAGCGCTGGAGACCGCCGGGCTGGTGTGGACCGCCCGGATCGTGCGCGCGGCGGAGGAGGGGACATGAGCGAGGTTGTCCACAGCCTGGGGATGACGTTCCTGGGCGGAGCCGGAGTCCTGTGGATGACGGTCGGGCTGGTGGATGCCCGCCGCGGCCGGCTCGCACGGCGGCGACGCGAACTGCTCCTGGGCATCGCCCGCGTCCGACGGCCCCGGACGCCCCGGCTGAACGGGCGGGCGCGGGCGGTGGGACGCGAGTGGGCCGCGCCGGTCGGCGTCGGCTGCGCCGCGGTCGTGCTGGTCGGCGGGGTGGCCGGGTGCCTGCTGGGACTCGCCGGGGCGTACGGCATACGGCGCCGGCAACGCACCGCGCACGCCCGCACACCACCGCCCGAGGACGAGTCGGTCGCACGTCAACTGCCGCTCACCGCGGAGCTGCTGGCCGCGTGCCTGGCGGCCGGAGCCGCGCCCGCAGCGGCGGCGGACGCCGTGGGACGCAGCGTGGACGGGCCGATGGGCGAGGCGCTGCGGCGGGTGGCGGCGGAAGTGCGGCTCGGCGGCGATCCCGCGCAGTGCTGGGAGCGACTGGCGGCGGTGCCGCAGGCGCGGGATCTGGCGCGGTGGATGGCGAGGGCCTCGGTGTCCGGGGTGCCACCGGTGGCGACGGTCTCCCGGCTGGCGAGTGGCTACCGCGCGGAGCGGACCCGTGCGGCCGGGGCGAGGGCGCGGCGTGCCGGAGTCGTGGCCACCGCACCCCTGGGCCTGTGCTTCCTGCCCGCCTTCCTGGTCGTCGGCGTGGTGCCCGTCCTGATCGGGCTGGCGGAGGGGATGGCGCACATGAAGTGAGACGAGCGAGCGGACACCGAGCCGGGCAGGGCGGCGAAAGCACCGGCACCGATGGCGTCGGACGACAGCCTTCGCGCCGCCCGGGCGGACACAACAGGAGGCCGGGCACGGGACATGGCTCACCCGTGCGCGGCGACGACGGACGAGCCGATGCGAACACGCGCGCAGAACACGCGCGCAGAACACGCGCGCAGAACACGCGCGCAGAACACGCGCGCAGAACACGCGCACAGAACGAGCGCGGCGAACGAACGCGACGAACGAACGCGACGAACGCGACGAACACACGAACTCAGGAGGAAGAGATGACCAGTTGGATGCGGCGCCGGTGGGACGCGATGCGCGGGGAGGCCGCGCAGGCGGGGATGTCGACCGCGGAATATGCGGTGGGCACGTTGGCCGCCTGCGCCTTCGCGGCCGTGCTCTACAAGGTGGTGACCAGTGGCGCGGTCGCTTCGGCGCTCAGCGGAATGATCAAGAGGGCCCTCGATGTGGCGCTTTGAGGCCTGCCGCGGCAGGCCCGGCGACGCGGGGTACGTGACGGCCGAGGCGGCGGTCGTGCTGCCGGTGCTGGTGGTGTTCACCGGGATGCTGCTGTGGGGGCTGATGACGGCCGCCGCGCAGATCCGCTGCGTGGACGCCGCGCGGGCCGGTGCGCGGGCGGCGGCGCGTTCGGAACCGCCGGAGGCCGCGATGGCCGCCGCCCGCTCGGCCGGGCCTCCCGGGGCGAAGGTCGTGCTGCGGCGCGAGGGAGACCTGGTGCGGGTGCGGGTGGCGGCGCGGTCGCTGGGCCCGGGCAGGCTCGCCGGACTGCTGTCGGTGCCGGTGGGCGCCGACGCGGTCGCCCTGGCGGAGGAGGCGGTCCGATGAACGGGAACCCGTGCCTCGGCGGACGTCGTGGGATGTCCGGCGACCGGGGTTCCGCCACCGTCTGGGCGGTCGTGGTGACCGGAGCGCTCTGTGTCGTCTTCGCCGCACTGCTCGCGCTCGGCCAAGCGGTCGCGGCCCGCCATCGGGCGGGCGGCGCGGCCGACTTGGCGGCGCTGGCGGCGGCGGACCACGCGCTGGACGGCGAGAAGGCGGCCTGCGATGACGCCGGACGGGTGGCGCGGGCGCAGGGCGTGGTGCTGGTGACCTGCGTCGTGCGGGGTGAAGTGGCCGACGTCGTGGCGCAGGCGCGAGGAGCGCTGGGCGCGTTCACCGGCCCCGCCCGGGTCCGCTCCCGCGCGGGCCCGCCGTGGGCCGCAGTGGAGCCGGTTCCCAACGCACCCCACGCGCAGGCCCGTTCCACGCCGTCGAGCGCCCGGGCGGCCGGGCGCCCGGGGGCGGCGCCGACACCTGGATCCGCGCACCGCGCCTCACGGTCACTCGGCCGCAGGCCCACGCTCGGTCGCACCGCCGAAGTCCCCCGCGTCCTCCACGCTCCCCGCGCCACCCGCCCCGTTCGCGTCCTCTCCCTCGGGCCGCGCGGACTCCTCGGGTCGCGCGGACAGCAGGCAGTCCAGGAGGCGGACGGCGGCCGCTTTGTCCAGCGGGTCGTTGCCGTTGCCGCACTTGGGCGACTGGATGCACGACGGGCACCCGAACTCGCACTCGCAGGCCGCGATCGCCTCACGCGTGGCCAGCAACCAGGCGTGCGCGGTGCGGAAGCCGCGTTCGGCGAAGCCCGCGCCGCCCGGGTGGCCGTCGTAGACGAAGACCGAAGGCAGGCCGGTGTCGGGGTGCAGGGGGAAGGAGACGCCGCCGATGTCCCAGCGGTCGCAGGTGGCGAAGAGCGGCAGCATGCCGATCGAGGCGTGTTCGGCGGCGTGCAGCGCGCCCGGCAGTTCCTCGGGGTGGATGCGCGCGGCGTCGAGCTGGTCGTCGGTGACGGACCACCACACGGCGCGGGTGCGCAGGGTGCGCGGCGGCAGGTCGAGCTTGGTCTCGCCGAGCACTTCGCCGGTGATGAGTTTGCGGCGCAGGTAGGAGACGACCTGGTGGGTGACCTCCACCGAGCCGAAGCACAGCCGCGCGTCGCCCCAGGGTTCCTCGGTGTCGGTGCCCAGGATGGTGATCGCGGTGGTCTCGCGGGCCATCGTGGAGTACGGCGGATCGGCCTGCTCGACGAGGGCCACGGCGTCGTCGAGGTCGAGGCGTTCGACGACGTAGGTGAGGCCCTGGTGGAGGTGGACGGCGCCCTCGTGCACCGAGGCGTGGGCGGCGGAGGCGTCCACCGTGCCCAGCAGCCGCCCGGTCGCCGACTCGACCACCTGGACCGGCCGGCCGCCCTCGCCACGGATGTCGGTGAGGTCGGCGGCGCGTTCCCGGCGCGTCCAGTACCAGCCTCCGCTGCGTCGGCGCAGCAGCCCGCGCTTGACCAACTGCGGTACGAGGTCGGCGGCTTCGGGGCCGAAGAGTGTCAGGTCGTCGTCGGTGAGCGGCAGTTCGGCGGCGGCCGCGCACAGGTGGGGCGCGAGGACGTAGGGGTTGTCCGGGTCGAGGACGGTGGACTCGACCGGCCGGCGGAACAGCGCGTCCGGGTGGTGCACGAGATAGGTGTCCAGCGGGTCGTCGCGGGCCACCAGCACCGCGAGCGCGCCCTGACCGCCGCGTCCGGCTCGCCCCGCCTGCTGCCACAGCGAGGCCCGGGTGCCGGGATAGCCGGCCAGCAGGACGGTGTCGAGGCCGGAGACGTCCACGCCGAGTTCCAGCGCGGTGGTGGAGGCCAGGCCGAGCAGGCGGCCGTTGTGCAGGTCGCGCTCCAGTGCCCGGCGTTCCTCCGGCAGATAACCGCCGCGATAGGCCGCGACCCGTTCCGGCAGCGAGCGGTCCACCTCGGCAAGCCGGTCCTGGGCGAGTATCGCGATCAGCTCGGCGGACCGCCGGGAGCGGACGAAGGCGACGGTGCGGCTGCCCTGGGAGACCAGGTCGGTCAGCAGGTCGGCGGTCTCGGCGGTGGCGGTGCGGCGGACCGGAGCGCCGCGTTCGCCGCTCAGCTCGGTCAGTGGCGGTTCCCACAGGGCGAAGACGAGTTCGCCGCGGGGGGAGGCGTCGTCGGTGACCTCGTGGACCGTGACGCCGGTGAGACGGCTCGCCGCCTCGGCCGGGTCGGCGGCGGTGGCCGACGCGAGCAGGAAGACCGGATCGGCTCCGTAGCGCGCGCAGACCCGGCGCAGCCGCCGCAGCACCTGGGCGACGTGCGAGCCGAAGACGCCGCGGTAGGTGTGGCACTCGTCGATCACGACGTAGCGCAGCTGGCGCAGGAAGGAGGCCCAGCGCTGGTGGGCGGGGAGGATGCCGCGGTGCAGCATGTCCGGGTTGGTCAGCGTGTACGTGGCGTACTGGCGGACCCACTCGCGTTCCTCGAACGGCGTGTCGCCGTCGTAGACCGCCGCGCGGACCGCGGTGCCGAGCGGGGCGGCCAGCGCCGACACCGCGCGGCGCTGGTCGGCGGCGAGCGCCTTGGTCGGCGCGAGGTACAAAGCGGTGGCGCCCCGGCCGTTCGGGGCCTCGGCGCCCTCGACCAGAGCACTGAGCACCGGGGCGAGATACGCGAGCGACTTGCCGGAGGCGGTGCCGGTG
Source organism: Streptantibioticus parmotrematis (assembly GCF_019890615.1). Lineage (GTDB taxonomy): Bacteria > Actinomycetota > Actinomycetes > Streptomycetales > Streptomycetaceae > Streptantibioticus_D > Streptantibioticus_D parmotrematis. The sequence continues at coordinate 51,358 of NZ_JAINVZ010000025.1, forward strand.
GCGATCACCACGGACTCGCCGCGCAGGGCGTGCGCCATGGCGTGCGCCTGGTGCTCCCAGGGGCGCGCGATGCCCGCGGCGCGGACCGCCGCCAGGACCTCGGGCCGGATCTGATCAGGCCAATCGGCATGTCTGGCGGTGGTCGGGGGCAAGTGCTCCGTATGAGTGATGCGCGCGGCGCGGCCCGCTCCAGCCGCCAGCCGGTGCAGGACTGTGGCTGGGGAAGGGCGGTCGTGCGCCGGCTGTGGTCGGGGATCGTGGGCCATCGGCACTCAGTGTGTCACCGGTGTGACGGACAATCGCCGCAAGGCGTCGTGCTCGCCCGCCGGTAAGTGATTGAATGCCATCGCGGCTGCCGATCCCTCCCCTACCTTCGGTGGGGAGGCCCCTGGGGGGCGACCGCTCGATGCAAGGTGCTGGAGGACTCGTGGACCTGTCCCTGTCGACCCGAACCGTTGGTGACCGTACGGTCGTCGAGGTCGGTGGCGAGATTGATGTTTACACCGCGCCCAAGCTGCGCGAGCAGTTGGTCGAGCTCGTCAACGACGGTAGTTACCACCTGGTCGTGGACATGGAAGGCGTCGACTTCCTCGACTCCACCGGCCTGGGCGTGCTCGTCGGCGGCCTGAAGCGAGTGCGTGCCCACGAGGGCTCGCTGCGTCTGGTGTGCAACCAGGAGCGCATTCTGAAGATCTTCCGTATCACCGGTCTGACCAAGGTGTTCCCGATTCACACCTCGGTCGACGAGGCTGTCTCGGCGACTGACTGAGCCGTGCGCGGTGGCGTGGCGTGGCCCCTGGCCGGCCGCCGCCGTGCCGCGTTCGCGATCGCCTGAGTAACGGGGGTACCGGGCCGAAGAGGAGCCCGGGCCCCTGTTGTGCACGCCCGAAAGACCGAGGGGGAGGCCATGGCCACCGTTGAGCTGCGTTTCAGCGCCCAGCCCGAGCACGTCCGCACCGCCCGCCTGGTGGCGGCCGCGGTGGCGCGCCGTTCCGGCGTGGACGAGGCCCTGCTGGACGAGGTCAGGCTCGCCGTGGGCGAGGCCTGCACGCGCGCGGTGGGGCTGCACCGGCTCAACGGGGTCGACCTGCCGGTGCGGGTGCTGCTGACCGAGGAGGAGAAGAAGTTCTCCATCGAGGTCGGGGACGAGGTACCGGACGAGGCCTCCGGTACGGCCGCGGCCCGCGCCGAGGCCGACGACGCGGCGGGCCGCCCGCACCCGAGCACCCCCGGTTCCGGCGAGCCCGGCGCGGACGACGGCGACGACGACGGGCAGATGGGCCTCGCCGTGATCAGCGGGCTGGTGGACGACGTCGAGGTCATCGCGGGCCCGACCGGCGGCAGCATCCGCATGAGCTGGCCGACGACCGGGCCGGGCGACCTCCCGTAGCGATGTGGCGAGCCCCTGAGGGCGCCGCCACCCCTCCCCAAAGCTTCCCAGGACCCCACTGCCGCACGCCTCCCGGCCGCCGCGCCCACTGGCGTGCCGCGCGTCCCCGACCCGCTCACGAGCGAGCCTCCGCTCCGGCGCGCGGCTCAGGCGCCGCGCCACGGCCCACGCACCCTCGCGCACACACCCCCGTTCAGGCGCCCCGCCCCACGCGCCCGCCGCGCAGGCACCCCCGCACTCCAGCCCACGCGCTCCGGCCCACGCACCCCCTCCCGCGCCTCCTCAGCCACACCGCCGCGCCCCGCCCGGGCCTCCTCAGCCACACCCTGCGCCCCGCCCGCGGCCTCCCGCCCGCGACCCAATTCCCCCCACCCCGCCGCCACTTCAGGCACCTCACGCCTCAAAAGCCCACCCGCGTAACGGAAAACGCCGGCTCCCGCGTCGCGAATCCGCCGGGCGGAGATCAATTCCAGGGGTCTACTCCACGCCGCCGCGTTCACCGTAATCAGTGATTTCTTCACCCGGAGCGCGATTTCCCGCAGGCGGACGGGCCGGGTCACCGGCGAATTCTCGTTCCCGCGTACTGTTTTGATCGGTTCCCGCTCCCTACAATCCGTCCATCTTTGCTCAACTGACTCAGCGCTGACTCAGCTCGCCTGAGCGACGCGGCATGCGGTGGAACCGCGGCCGCGCGCCCACGTGCCAAACGTCAAGGAGGACGAATGGCGGGGCCAGACACCCCTCTCGCGTACCACGCGCAGATGCTTCCCCACATTTCCCCACTGCTCCATCAGTCACAGCAATCCATTCCGGATCACCGGACCCAGCTCCTCGACCCGGGCCACCTGGGCCACCCGGGCCAGCTGCTCCAGTCGGCCCAACTGCTGCACCCCGTAGGCCAGATCCGCCGGGCGTTCGCGCTCGCGCCGGTCCTGACCGGCGGCAACCGCACCCTCATCCTGGTCATCGCCGCCGTGGCGATCATCGCGCTGCTCGTCGCCGTGGTCCTGGTCCGCCAGGTGCTCGCCGCGGACGAGGGCACCGAGAGCATGAAGCGGATCGCGGAGGCCGTGCAGGAAGGCGCCAACGCCTACCTGATGCGGCAGTTGAGGACCCTCGGCGTCTTCGCCGTGATCGTCTTCTTCCTGCTGATGCTGCTGCCCGCCGACGACTGGACGCAGCGGGCCGGGCGGTCGATCTTCTTCCTGGTGGGCGCGGTCTTCTCGGCCGCCACCGGGTACATCGGCATGTGGCTCGCGGTCCGGGCGAACGTACGGGTCGCCGCGGCGGCCCGGGCGGCGACCCCGGGCCCCGGTGAGCCGGCCGCCGACCTGACGACCGTCTCGCACCGCGGCATGAAGATCGCGTTCCGCACCGGCGGCGTGGTCGGCATGTGCACGGTGGGCCTCGGCCTGCTCGGCGCCTCCGTCGTCGTGCTCGTCTACAAGGCGGACGCGCCGAAGGTGCTGGAGGGCTTCGGTTTCGGTGCCGCGCTGCTGGCGATGTTCATGCGCGTCGGCGGCGGCATCTTCACCAAGGCCGCCGACGTCGGCGCGGACCTGGTCGGCAAGGTCGAGCAGGGCATTCCCGAGGACGACCCGCGCAATGCCGCGACCATCGCCGACAACGTGGGCGACAACGTGGGCGACTGCGCCGGTATGGCCGCCGACCTCTTCGAGAGCTACGCGGTGACGCTGGTCGCCGCGTTGATCCTCGGCAAGGCCGCGTTCGGCAATTCGGGACTCGCCTTTCCGCTGCTCGTCCCGGCAATCGGTGTGATCACTGCGATGATCGGAATCTTCGCGGTGGCGCCGCGTCGTTCCGACCGCAGCGGAATGTCCGCGATCAATCGCGGATTCTTCATCTCGGCCGTGATCTCCCTGGTGCTCGTGGTGGTGGCCGTCTTCGTCTATCTGCCCGCGCGATTCTCGGATCTCAAGGGCGTTCCGGCCGCGATCACCGACCACAGCGGCAATCCGCGGATCTTCGCGCTGGTCGCGGTCGCCATCGGCATCGTGCTGGCCGCGCTCATCCAGCAGTTGACCGGCTACTTCACCGAGACCTCCCGCCGTCCGGTGCGCGACGTGGGCAAGTCGTCGCTGACCGGTCCCGCGACGGTGGTGCTCTCCGGCATCTCGCTGGGCCTGGAGTCGGCCGTCTACTCGGCGGTGCTGATCGGCCTCGCGGTCTACGGCGCGTTCCTGGTCGGCAGCGGCTCGCTGACGCTGGCGCTGTTCGCGGTCGCGCTCGCCGGGACCGGCCTGCTGACCACGGTCGGCGTGATCGTCGCCATGGACACCTTCGGCCCGGTCTCCGACAACGCGCAGGGCATCGCGGAGATGTCCGGCGACGTCGAGGGTGAGGGCGCGCAGGTGCTCACCAACCTCGACGCGGTCGGCAACACCACCAAGGCCATCACCAAGGGCATCGCGATCGCGACGGCCGTGCTGGCGGCGACCGCGCTGTTCGGCTCGTTCACCGACGCCATCAACACCCAGGTGGCCAAGGTCGGTTCGGCCGCGCACGGGCTGAGCCTGAGTCTCAACATCGCCCAGCCCAACGACCTGGTCGGCCTGCTGCTGGGCGCGGCCGTGGTCTTCCTGTTCTCGGGCCTGGCCATCAGCGCGGTCTCCCGCTCGGCCGGCGCGGTGGTCTTCGAGGTGCGTCGGCAGTTCCGCGAGCACCCCGGGATCATGGACTACACCGAGAAGCCGGAGTACGGCCGCGTGGTGGACATCTGCACCAAGGACGCGCTGCGGGAGCTGGCCACCCCCGGTCTGCTCGCGGTGCTGGCGCCGATCGCGGTCGGGTTCTCGCTGGGCGTCGGCGCGCTCGGCGCCTACCTGGCCGGCGCGATCGGGGCGGGCACGCTCATGGCGGTCTTCCTGGCCAACTCCGGCGGCGCCTGGGACAACGCCAAGAAGCTGGTCGAGGACGGCCACCACGGCGGCAAGGGCAGCGAGGCGCACGAGGCCACCGTCATCGGTGACACCGTGGGCGACCCGTTCAAGGACACCGCGGGCCCGGCCATCAACCCGTTGATCAAGGTGATGAACCTGGTCTCGCTGCTGATCGCCCCCGCGATCGTCACGTACTCCTACGGAGACAAGGCGAGCGTCGGGCTGCGCGTCGGCGTCGCGGTGCTCGCGCTGCTGGTGATCGTCGGCTCCGTCTACGTCTCCAAGCGGCGCTCGGTCGCCGTGGGTGACGAAGACAACAGCGAGCCCGCCGCGCGATCAGCCGACCCCGCGGTGGTGTCCAGCTCGTGATATCCGCCATACCGTCAACACGGCGACGGGCGGCGCGCATCGGGCGCGCCGCCCGTCGCCGTGCGGGGGTGCGCGGGCCGGTCGACCGGCGGCGTGCCGCGTGGTGCATATGGCTCCAATACCGGGCGTACCACCTGGCCGACTCGTGGTCGCCCCCACCTCGCCGCGTATATTCCGGGGCCGGAGAACCACGGAAGGGGTCCCCCCGGTGAACATCGGCCCGCTGAACAAGAGGCTCGCCGCCGCCCTGTGCTGCGCGGCGACCGCGACACTCGCGCTCGCGGGGTGCGGCAGCTCGGACAACAAGACGGACGACTACGCCAAGAGCGTCTGCGACCAGGTCCAGCCGCAGCGGCAGAAGATCCAGAACGCCGACAACGACATCGCGTCGGTCTCCAGCAGCGGCGCCTCGCCCTCGCAGGTCCAGAGCACCGACTCGACGGCCTTCGGCCAGATCTCGGACGCGTACAAGGCGCTGGCCAGCGGCATCCAGGACGCCGGCGCGCCGCCGGTCGGCAACGGTGCCGCGCTCCAGAAGAACGCGGTCGACCAGCTCAACGCCATCTCCGGCGCGTACGCGGACCTCAAGAAGAAGGTCGGCGGCCTCGACGCCTCCGACCAGGCGAAGTTCGCGCAGGGCCTGGGGTCCATCCCCAACCAGGTGACCACGCTGAGCAAGAACGGCGACGACGCGCTCGCCAAGCTCCAGGCCGACGGCATCGGCCAGGCGATGGCCAAGCAGCCCGGCTGCCAGAAGGCCACGACCGCGCCGACGCTCGCGCCCTCGCCCGACGCGTCCGGCTCCGGCGGCCCGGGAGCGTCCACGGCGCCCTCGGGGTCCGCCAAGCCCTCGGGTTCCACGAAGCCCTCGGCGTCGTCGTCCACGTCGGTCAAGCCGTCGTCGTCCGCGTCGTCCCAGAGCTGACGGGACCGTCTCGGAGCCGGCGGAACGCCGTAAACGCCGTAGTGGACGCCATACGGGACGGACGCCATACGCGACGGTGGTCGTACCGGTTCGGGCGCGGGGTGGGCTCTTCGGCGAGAATGGCCGCGTGATCCCGCAGAGCCTTCCCACGCCCGACCCCGCCCGCACCGCCCGCCTGCGTGACGCGCTGCGGGCCGCCGCCTTCACCGCCGACGGCTGCCTGGACCTGCTGGGCGCCACCGCCTACGCGGCGCTCTCGCGCGGCGAGACGGTGCCCGCGCTGCGCGCCACCCGGGGCGGCAGCCCGCTGGAGACGCTGACCAGGGTCTTCCTCCTCCAGCGCGCAGCCACCCGGGAGCAGGCCCGCGCCGCGCTGCCGCTGGACGACGCGCTGGCCGACGGCTGGCTGCGCGAGGCCCCCGAGGACGGCGCCGACGCCGTGCGCGCCACCGTGGACGTGCGGCCGTACGCGGGCGACGCGGGCGAGGACTGGTGGATCGTCTCCGACCTGGGCTGCGCGGTCGGCGGCGCGGGCGGCATCGGCGGCGGCGCGGAGTCGTTCGGTGACAAGGCGCCCGACCGCTCGCAGCTCGTGCTGGGCGTCGGCGGCGCGTCCACCACGCTCGCCGGCATCACCGTACGGACACCCGTGCGCACCGCCCTCGACCTGGGCACCGGCTCCGGGGTGCAGGCACTGCACGCCTCCACGCACGCCGCCCGGGTCACCGCGACCGACGTCAACCCGCGCGCCCTGGCCTTCGCCCGCCTGACCCTCGCGCTGTCCGGCGCGCCCGAGGCCGACCTGCGGCAGGGCGGCCTCTTCGAGCCGGTCGGGGAGGAGCGCTTCGACCTGATCGTCTCCAACCCGCCCTTCGTGATCTCACCCGGCGAGCGCTTCGTCTACCGCGACGGCGGCATGGCGGGCGACGACCTGTGCCGCGCCCTCGTCCAGCGGTCGGCCGGTCACCTGACCGACGGCGGCTACTGCCAGCTGCTCGCCAACTGGCAGCACGTCGAGGGCGAGGACTGGCGCGAGCGCGTCACCTCCTGGCTGCCGCGGGGCTGCGACGCGTGGATCGTGCAGCGCGAGGTTCAGGACCCCGCGCAGTACGCCGAGCTGTGGCTGCGCGACGGCGGCGATCACCGTGCGGATCCGGCCACCTACGCGGCGCGCTACGACGCGTGGCTGGAGGAGTTCGAACGCGCCAAGGTCAAGGGCGTCGGCTTCGGCTGGATCACGCTGCGCAACTCGGGCGCCGACGTCCCGTCCGTCACCGCCGAGGAGTGGCCGCACCCGGTGCGCCAGCCGCTGGGCGAGGAGATCCAGCGCTGGTTCGAACGCCAGGACTTCCTGCGCGCCCACGACGACGCCTCGCTGCTGGCGGCGCGCTTCCGGCTGGCCGAGGAGGTCGTCCAGGAGCAGGTCGGCGCGCCCGGCGCCGAGGACCCCGAGCACGTCGTGCTCCGCGGCAACCAGGGCATGCGCCGGGCCACCAAGGTCGACACGGTCGGCGCGGGCTTCGCCGGGGTGTGTGACGGAACGCTCAGCGCGGGCCGCATCCTCGACGCCATCGCGCAGCTGCTCGGCGAGGACCCGGTGGTGCTGCGCGACCGCACCCCGGCCTCGATCCGGCTGCTGGTCGAGCAGGGCTTCCTGGAGGCCGTGGACTGACCGCGGCGCCCGGCTGAGCAGGCACTTCCCGGCCGCGCCGGGCCCGGTCCCGCCTCGTGCGGCAGGCTGTCCCGCTCCGGCGTGCCGGACGCGCGAGGCCGTCCCGCCGCGCGCCGGAACCGCCCGTACCACCCGGTCCGTGCGGCGGAAAGCACGGTTGTCGGGTTACCGTTCGAGTGGCGCCCGCGGACTTTTCCCGTTTGACACGGGGGCCTGGGTTACGGTCACACTCCGCAGCGTCACCCTTCCGACCCCGAGAGAAGAGCCGAAGTTGTCCCCGACCACCGACACCGCGCAGGGCGGCCACCGCCTCGTCATCGTCGAGTCGCCCGCCAAGGCGAAGACGATCAAGGGCTACCTCGGCCCTGGCTACGTGGTCGAGGCGAGCGTCGGGCACATCCGCGACCTGCCGAACGGCGCCGCCGAGGTGCCGGACAAGTACACCGGTGAGGTGCGTCGCCTCGGTGTCGACGTCGAGCACGACTTCCAGCCGGTCTACGTCGTCAACAGCGACAAGAAGAGCCAGGTCAAGAAGCTCAAGGACCTGCTCGCCGACGCCGACGAACTCCTGCTCGCCACCGATGAGGACCGCGAGGGCGAGGCCATCGCCTGGCACCTGCAGGAGGTCCTCAAGCCCAAGGTGCCGGTGCGCCGGATGGTCTTCCACGAGATCACCAAGCAGGCCATCCAGGACGCGGTGCGCAACCCCCGCGAGCTGAACAAGCGCCTGGTCGACGCCCAGGAGACCCGCCGCATCCTCGACCGGCTCTACGGCTACGAGGTCTCCCCGGTGCTGTGGAAGAAGGTCATGCCCCGGCTGTCGGCGGGGCGCGTGCAGTCGGTGGCCACCCGGCTGGTCGTCGAGCGGGAGCGCGAGCGCATCGCGTTCCGCTCCGCCTCGTACTGGGACCTGACCGGCTCCTTCTCCACCGGCCGCGCCGGTGACGCCACCGACCCGGGCACCTTCTCCGCCCGTCTGACCTCCGTCGACGGCCGCCGGGTCGCCCAGGGCCGCGACTTCGGGCCGAACGGGCTGCTCAAGGAAGGCGTCCAGGTCCTGCACCTGGACGAGGCGAACGCCCGGGCGCTGGCTGCCGCGCTCGCGGACAGCTCGTTCAGCGTCCGTTCCGTCGAGTCCAAGCCGTACCGCCGCTCGCCCTACGCCCCCTTCCGTACGACGACCCTCCAGCAGGAGGCGTCCCGCAAGCTCGGCATGAGCGCGAGCGTCACGATGTCGGTGGCCCAGAAGCTGTACGAGAACGGCTTCATCACCTATATGCGTACCGACTCCACCACGCTGTCGGAGACCGCGATCACCGCGGCCCGCGCCCAGGTCACCCAGCTCTACGGCGGCGACTACCTGCCGGACAAGCCGCGCACCTACGCCGGCAAGGTCAAGAACGCCCAGGAGGCGCACGAGGCGATCCGCCCCTCCGGCGACCGCTTCCGCACCCCGGCCGAGACCCGGCTGACCGGCGACCAGTTCAAGCTGTACGAGCTGATCTGGATGCGCACGGTCGCCTCGCAGATGAAGGACGCCGTCGGCCAGTCCGTCACCGTCAAGGTCGGCGGCCGCGCGTCGGACGGCCGGGACGCCGAGTTCTCCGCGTCCGGCAAGATCATCACGTTCCACGGCTTCATGAAGGCCTACGTCGAGGGCGCCGACGACCCCAACGCCGAGCTGGACGACCGTGAGCGCAGGCTGCCGCAGGTCGCCGAGGGCGACGCGCTGACCGCCGACGAGATCACCGCCGACGGCCACTCCACCAAGCCCCCGGCGCGCTACACCGAGGCGTCGCTGGTCAAGGAGCTGGAAGAGCGCGAGATCGGCCGCCCGTCGACGTACGCGACGATCCTGGGCACCATCCTCGACCGCGGCTACGTCTTCAAGAAGGGCACCGCGCTCGTCCCGTCCTTCCTCAGCTTCGCCGTCGTCGGCCTGCTGGAGAAGCACTTCGGGCGCCTGGTGGACTACGACTTCACCGCCAGGATGGAGGACGACCTCGACCGGATCGCGCGCGGCGAGGCGCAGTCCGTGCCGTGGCTGCGGCGGTTCTACTTCGGCGAGGAGTCCGGCGACGCCCTGGGCGACGCGGCCGCTGCGGGCAACGGCGACGGCGACCACCTCGGCGGCCTGAAGGAGCTCGTGACTGACCTCGGCGCGATCGACGCCCGCGAGGTGTCCTCGTTCCCGGTCGGCGACGGCATCATGCTGCGCGTCGGCCGCTACGGCCCGTACGTCGAGCGCATGACGCGTGACGAGAACGGCGAGGAGGTCAGTCACCGCGCCGACGTGCCCGACGACCTGCCGCCGGACGAGCTGACCGTCGAGCACGCCCAGGAGCTGCTGGACAAGCCCAGCGGCGACTTCGAGCTGGGCGCCGATCCCGAGACCGGCCGTCAGATCGTCGCGAAGGACGGCCGCTACGGCCCGTACGTCACCGAGGTGCTGCCCGAGGGCACCCCGAAGACCGGCAAGAACGCGGTCAAGCCGCGCACCGCCTCGCTCTTCAAGTCGATGTCGCTGGACACGGTGACGCTGGAGGACGCCCTGCGGCTGATGTCGCTGCCGCGCGTCGTCGGCACCGACCCCGAGGGCGTCGAGATCACCGCGCAGAACGGCCGCTACGGCCCGTACCTGAAGAAGGGCACGGACTCGCGCTCGCTCACCTCCGAGGACCAGCTCTTCACGATCACCCTGGACGAGGCGCTGGCCATCTATGCGCAGCCCAAGCAGCGCGGCCGGGCCGCCGCCAAGCCGCCGCTGAAGGAGCTGGGCACCGACCCGGTCAGCGAGAAGCCGGTGGTCGTCAAGGACGGCCGCTTCGGCCCGTACGTCACCGACGGCGAGACCAACGCGACGCTGCGCCGGGACGACGACGTGGAGACCATCACGCCGGAGCGCGGCTACGAGCTGCTGGCGGAGAAGCGCGCCAAGGGCCCGGCGAAGAAGACCGCCAAGAAGGCCGCCGCCAAGAAGGCTCCGGCCAAGAAGGCTCCGGCCAAGAAGGCCCCCGCCAAGAAGACCGCGGCGGCGAAGAAGACGGCTGCGAAGAAGACCACCACGGCCAAGGCCGCCGCCAAGAAGACGACCACGGCCAAGACCGCCGCGGCCGGGAAGCCGGCGTCCTCCGCGGAGTCCGCCGAGTGACCTGCTGAACGATCTGCTGACGAGCGGAGTGCCGGACCGACCGATGGTCGGTCCGGCACTCCGCTCGTCTGATCGTCGTGTCACGGTGGCGTCACCGCACGGTGCGCGCGTTCGGGCGGGGCGGTTACGCCGCCCGCGTGTTGGTTAGGCTGGCAGGATGACGCGTGCCGAGCAGCCAACGGGCGAGCCCGAAGACTTCACCAACGCACTCGCCGCCGACTCCCGCGAGCGTGCTGTGACCGCCCTGCTGCGGGTCCCGGCCTTGCGCAGGCTGTGGACCGCGCAGGTCACCAGCTCCGTCGGGGACCGCCTCGGGCTGCTGGCGCTGCTCGCTCTGGCGGTCCAGGCGGCCGTGGCCCAGCAGGTGTTCGGCGGTGGCTACCGGGGCGTCAGCTTCGCGATCGCCGTCGTCTTCGGCCTGCGGCTGCTGGCCGGACTGCTGTTCGGCGCCGTCCTGCTCGGCCCGCTCTCCACGCTCACCGCGCCACAGGGCGTGCTCGACCGGCGTTGGACGATGATCGGATCGGACGCGGTCCGCCTCGGCCTCTTCGTCGTCGCGCCCCTGTGGATCGACTGGCTCCCGAGCAGCGCGCTGACCTGGCTGCTCGTCACCGTCTTCGTCACCGGCGTCGCCGAACGCGTGTGGAACGTCGCCAAGGACGGCGCCGCCCCCGCGCTGCTGCCCGCACCGCCCGCCGACGGCGTACGCCCCGGGCCCGACCACCTCGACGCGCTGCGCAGGCTGGACCTGCGCACCGGGTTCGTCGCGCTGCCGGTCGCCGCGGCCGGTCTGATCGCCGCCGCGCTCGTCAACAACCTGCTCGGCGTGTGGTCCCAGTGGTTCGCCACCCACCACGTCGCCCTCGTCAGCTACGTCGCCGCCGGGCTGTTCGCCGCCTCGGTCGCGGTGCTCTACCTGCTCGAACTCCCGGGCGGCGCCACCCCGCGCCCGCGCTCCCCGCTGGAGGGCCTGCGGCTGCCCAAGGGCCCGGCCGGCGCCGAGAAGGGCCGCACCGGCGCCCTGCCGACGCTGGTCCTGTCCTGCGCCGCCGTCGCCGGGGCGATCGCCGCCTCGGTCGCGGTCGCCGTCCTGCACGCCGTGGACCTCGGATTCGGGCCGGTCGGCTTCGGCCTGCTCGTGGTCGCCCTGACCGGCGGCGTGGTCTGGGGCATCCGCACCGCCCCACGCGTCCTGCCCACGCTGTCCCGCCGCCGCCTGCTGGGCCTGGCGATCGGCGTCACCGGGATCGCGCTGCTCCTCACCGGCCTCGTCCCGGACCCGGTGACCGTGCTGGCGCTGTCGCTGCTGGCCGGCTACGCGGCCGGGCTCGCCGCCAACACCGGGCACACCCTGATCGACCAGGAGGCCCAGGAGGCGCGCCGGACGCGGACCACGGAACACCTGCACGCGGTGGTCCGGGTCGCGGTGGCCGTCGCCGCGGTGGCCGCGCCCGCGGTCGCCGGGCTGATCGGGCCGCACCGGCTGGTCGACGGGTCGTTCACCTTCGACCACGGCGGCGCCGCGTTCACCCTGATGCTGGTCGGCGCGCTGCTGCTGCCGGTGGCCGCGCTGGTCATCGGGACGCTGGACGACCGGCAGGGCGTACCGCTGCGCCGCGATCTGCGCGAGGCGCTGCGCGGCGACGACCCGGCGCAGGCCCCGGCGGCCTCCGGGTTCTTCATCGCCGTCGAGGGCGGCGACGGGGCGGGCAAGTCCACGCAGGTCGAAGCGCTCGCCGAGTGGATCAGGGGCAAGGGCCACGAGGTCGTCGTCACCCGCGAGCCCGGCGCCACCGCCATCGGCAAGCGGCTGCGCTCGATCCTGCTGGACGTCGCGAGCGCGGGCATCTCGCACCGCGCCGAGGCGCTGCTGTACGCGGCGGACCGCGCCGAGCACGTCGACTCGGTGGTCCGTCCTGCCCTGGACCGCGGTGCGATCGTCATCTCGGACCGCTACATCGACTCCTCCGTCGCCTACCAGGGCGCGGGTCGCGACCTGGCGCCCACCGAGATCGCCCGCATCTCGCGCTGGGCCACCGGCGGCCTCGTACCGCACCTGACCGTGCTGCTCGACGTCTCGCCGCAGACCGCGCGGGAGCGGTTCACCGAGGCACCGGACCGGCTGGAGTCCGAGCCCGCCGAGTTCCACGACCGCGTGCGCCGCGGCTTCCTGACGCTCGCCGCCGCCGACCCCTCGCGCTACCTGGTGGTGGACGCGGGCCAGGAGCCGCAGGCCGTGACCCGCGTCGTACGGCACCGGCTCGACCACCTGCTGCCGCTGTCCCAGCAGGAGATCGAGGCCCGCGCGGAAGCCGAGCGCAAGGCCGCCGAGGAGGCCCGCAGGCGCGCCGAGGAGGAGGCCGCCCGCAAGGCCGAGGAGGAGCGGCTGGAGCGCGAGCGGCAGGAGCAACTGGCCAAGCTGCGCGCCGAGGAGGAGGAGCGCAAGCGCCAGGAGGAGGAACGGCGCAAGCGCGAGGAGGCCGAACGCCAGGCGGAGGCCGCCCGCCAGGCGGCCGAGGAGGCCCGCAAGCGCGCGGAGGAGGAACGAACCCGTCGCGAGGCGGAGGAACGCGCCCGCGCCGAGGAGCAGGAACGGTTGCGCCGCCAGAAGGAGGAGCAGGATCGCCTGCGTTCCGAGGCGGAGGCCCGCCGCCTGGAGAAGCAGCGCAAGGCCGAGGAAGCGCTCCTGCGTGCCGAACACGCCCGTGAGCAGGCCCGCTTGGCGGAGGAGGCCCGGCGCGCGGAAGAGGCCAGGCTGGCCGAGGAGGCACGGCGGGCGGAGGAGACCCGGCGTGCCCAGGAGGCCGCCAGGACCCCCGCCGAGCCCGAGGGCCGTGCCGACGCCGAGCCCGAGGGCCCTTCTGGGCGGTCTTCCGAGGGGCCGGACGCCGAGACGACGCAGACCGTGGAGACACCGGCTGCCGCGCCCGCGCCGCGCGCCGACGACGTGACGCAGACCGTCGAGACCCCGCACCTGGGGCGCACGGACGAGACCCGCACCGACGAGACCCGCACCATCGAGGTCCCGGCGGTTCAGGACCCGGCGGCGGGCGGCAGTGCGGACCCGGCGGCGGGCCGACGTACGGATCCGGACGCCGAGGCGACCACGGCCATGCCCTCGGTCCGGCCCTCGGCGCCCCCCGCCGACGACGAGACGGCGGTGCTGCCTCCGGTCCGGCCGGTCCGGCCCTCCGCGTCCGACGACGAGACGGCCGTGCTGCCTCCGGTGCGTCCGGGCGGCGGCGATCGCGGCAACCCGGCGGACCGCGTTCCGCCCGGGCTGTTCCGCGACGAGCGCGCCGAGTCCTCGGTCGAGCGCACCCGCGAACTGCCGCAGGTGACGGACCCGAACGCGCGGGGCCGCGCGAACCCGCAGGCGAAATCCGGGGAGGACGTCCCGCCGCGGCCCGCCAAGCGCCCCCGTCCCAGCTGGGCGGAGGAGACCCCGCTCGACGACCTGCCGACCCTGGCGGACGAACTCCTCGGCCCGCGCGACGAGGACGACCACCGCGACGAGCACCACGACGACCGCGACGAGCGGCACGGCGAGCGGCAGGACGAGCGGCGCGAAGGCCGCCGGGGGCGCGGCAGGCGCTGAGCGGCGGGCCGGAGTCGGGCCCCTTCGGGCAGTCGGAGTCGTCGGGCCCCTCGGGCAATCGGGGTCGCCGGGCTCCGGCAGTCCGGGGCGTCGGCGTTGCCGGCGTTGTCGGCGTTGTCGGACCCACCCCTCACAATGGGGGACGACGACGCAGGAGAGGAGGGACCGCCGATGCCCGTGTGGGACGACCTGGTGGGCCAGGGCCCGGTGGTCGAGTCGCTGACCGCCGCCGCCCGGGACGCCGACGCCTTCGTGACCGCGGTCGCCTCCGGCGAGGCGCCCTCCTCCGCCACGTCGAAGATGACGCACGCGTGGCTGTTCACCGGCCCGCCCGGCTCCGGCCGTGCCACCGCCGCGCGCGCCTTCGCTGCCGCGCTCCAGTGCGTCAGCCCCGACCGCGCGCTGGGCGGCGTGCCCGGCTGCGGCTTCTGCGACGGCTGCCACACGACGCTGGTCGGCACGCACGCCGACGTCGAGGTGGTCGCCACCGACCAGTTGTCGATCGGCGTGAAGGACACCCGGGACCTGGTGCGCCGCTCGTCGCTGTCCCCGGCGGGCGGGCGCTGGCAGGTGATCGTGCTTCAGGACGCCGACCGGCTCACCGAGGGCGCGGGCAACGTGCTGCTCAAGGCGGTCGAGGAGCCCGCCCCCCGTACCGTCTGGCTGCTGTGCGCGCCCTCCGTGGAGGACGTCCTGCCCACGATCCGCTCCCGCTGCCGCCTGCTGACGCTGCGCACGCCGCCGGTGGACGCGGTGGCCGACGTGCTGGTGCGCAGGGACGGCATCGAGCCCGAGCTCGCCGCCGTCGTGGCCCGCGCCACGCAGGGCCACATCGACCGGGCCCGGAGGCTCGCCACCGACGAGCGGGCCCGCGCCCGCCGCGCCGCGGTGCTGCGCCTGCCGCTGCAACTCGGCGACATCGGCGGCTGCCTGAAGGCGGCGCAGACGCTGGTGGACTCGGCGACCGAGGACGCCAAGCAGGTCGCGGAGGAGGTCGACGCCAAGGAGACGGAGGAGTTGCGGGCCGCGCTGGGCGCCGCGTCCGGCGCAGGCAGGCGGATGCCACGCGGCACGGCGGGCGTGATGAAGGAGCTGGCCGACCGCCAGAAGCGCCGTTCCACCCGCACCCAGCGCGACACGCTGGACCTCGCGTTGACCGACCTCGCCGGTTTCTACCGCGACGTGCTGGCCGTGCAGTTGGGCACCGCGGCGCCGGTCGCCAACGCCGAGGTGCGCGACGCGATCGACCGCATAGCCGCCTCCGGCCGCCCGGAGCAGACCTTGCGCCGCATCGAGGCGATCCTCGCCTGCCGCGAGGCGCTCGACGGCAACGTGGCACCGCTGCTGGCGGTCGAGGCGATGACGATGGCGCTGCGCGCGGGCTGAGCGCGTGCGGTCGGGTTGAGCGCGTGCGGGCGCCGTCCACTGGCTGACGTGGCGTCAGCCCGGCGCGGGGGCGGTTGGTGCCTTCGGGTGATCATCGGACGCGGCGCGGTTCGCTGCGCGTCCGGCGGGGGCAAGCCTTGCACGCTGGCTGGGGCCGGCCGGGACCGCTCTCTCGCGGCGGTGCCGTAGCCGCGACGCCGCGCGACCCCACCCGGCGACCGCGGCCGGGCCGGTCCGCCCGGCTGTCCGCCGCTGTCCCCCAGGTGGTGCGTCCGTTGTCCCTGCCCGTGTCGCTGCCCGTCTCGTCATCGGCCTCGTCGTCATCGGTCTCGTCGGTCTCATCGGCCTCATCGGTCTCGCCGCTGTGGCCGTGGCCGTCACCGTCGCCGTCCGCGCCGCCCTCACCCCTGTCGACGGTGCTGTCCGGCGCGTCCCGCGTGTCTGGCATGCCCGGCGCGTCCCGCGTGTCCGGCGTGCTTCCGCGACCGGCGTACGAGGCGGCGTCCGCCTCCGCCGGGGCGATCACGCTGCTC
The DNA here is from genome assembly GCF_019890615.1 of Streptantibioticus parmotrematis. Classification (GTDB taxonomy): domain Bacteria; phylum Actinomycetota; class Actinomycetes; order Streptomycetales; family Streptomycetaceae; genus Streptantibioticus_D; species Streptantibioticus_D parmotrematis. The sequence goes on from NZ_JAINVZ010000025.1 coordinate 67,282, forward strand.
TGCGTCGTGCTGCTCGTCACCGCCGTCGCTGCGGCGCTCTGGCTCGGGCGTACCGCCGTCGCCCGCTGGACGCTGGAACGCGCCGGCCGCGCCTACGAACTCCCCGAGAACTACCGTCCCGCCGTCCTTCGGGCCGCCGCCGCCCTCGCCGTGCTGACCTGCGGGATCGTGGCCGCGGTGAGCCTGCCGGACGGAGAGCCCGCCGCCCGTGCGCCGCTCGCCGCCCCCACCCTGCCCGCGCCTCCGGTCCGTAAGGCACCCGTCCCGCACGCCGCGCCGCAGAACGCGGTGGAGCCCGCGCCGGTCACCATCGCGCGCCCGGCGGGCGGCACCCTCCAGCGGTTCGCGGACGGCACCCGGGTCTGGCTGCCCCCGCAGTACGCGTACGGCGGCAGGGCGTCGCAGGCGTTCCCGATGGTGGTCGCCTACCTGCCGGCGACCGCGCCGGACCGCGAGCCGCTGTACCCGGCGTTCGTGCGGCACGTGCGGCAGGGGCTGGCCGATCCGTTCGTGATCGTGCTGCCGCGCGACTGCTCGGTGGATCCGGGCAAGGCCCTCGCCACGGCGGCGCGGCACTACCGCACGGTCGGCGGGCGCGGGGCCCGGGCGGTGGTCGGAGTCGGTGCGCTGGCCGCGTGCGCGGTGCGGGCGGCGCTGGCGAACCCGGGACGGTTCGGCGCCGCGGTGGGCGTCTCCGGCACGTACGGCAAGGGTGCCGTCGGGGTGCCGCGCGTCCGGCCGCTTTCCGCTCCGCACGTCCTGCTCGCGTCGGCGTCGGGGGAGGACGGACAACGGGCGTCGGCGCTGCGGCTGCGGGCGGCGCTGCGCCGGGTGGGCGTACGCGTGCGGATCATCGACGGCGTGGTGCCCGACCCCGGTACCGGCGGCGACGCCCGCCGCCACGAACTGGCCCTGGTCTCGGAATACCTCACCGAGGAGCTGGCGGGCCCGGCGCGTCCGGCCTCGTGACGAGCCCCGGCGCACGCCGTCCGCCGACTCCGGCGTCACTCGTACGAGTTGCGCTGGACGCGCGCCACCGCCCGGGGTGCGGATACGCTCGCCAGACCCGACGGGAGGACCTGTGGCAGCCATGGACACCGCGCGCATGCTCCGCACTTCGGCAACCGTGCTCGCCGTCGCGGGCCTGACGCTCTCCGGCTGCTCGTCGGGCAACGGCCGGGGCGCGGCCGCGGCCACCACGGGCACCGGGGCCACGGCGGGCACGGCGGCGGTCACCTCGTCGAGTGGTCCGAGCCTCGCCCCGTTGCCCTCGGGAATCCCGGCCGACCTCCAGTCGTACTACACGCAGAAGCTCAGCTGGCACTCCTGCGACGGCCCGGGCTTCCAGTGCGCCACGATGCGGGTGCCGCTCGACTACGACCACCCGGTCGCCTCCGACGACCTCAAGCTCGCCGTCTCCCGCCAGCGCGCGAGCGGCCACGGCTCCCGCATCGGCTCGCTGCTGCTCAACCCCGGCGGCCCGGGCGGCTCGGCCATCGACTACCTGGACAACGTGGCGGCCAGCTATCCGGCGCCGGTGCGGGCCCGTTACGACCTGGTCGCCGTCGACCCGCGCGGCGTCGCCCGCAGCGCACCGGTGAAGTGTCTGAGCGACACCCAGATGGACGCGTACACCGAGGTCGACACGACACCGCGCACCCAGCCCGAGGTCGACGCGCTGTCCAAGGCGGACAACTCGTTCGGCCAGGCCTGCGAACAGCACTCCGCCAAGCTGCTCGGCCACGTCAGCACCATCGACTCGGCCCGCGACATGGACGTCCTGCGCGCCCTGCTGGGCGACGCCAAGCTCAACTACGTCGGCAAGTCGTACGGCACGTTCCTGGGCGCGACGTACGCGGGCCTCTTCCCCAGCCGGGTCGGTCACGTCGTGCTCGACGGCGCGATGGATCCGTCGCTGTCCTCGCTGAAGATGGCCGAGACGCAGGCCGGCGGCTTCGAGACGGCGTTCCAGGCCTTCGCCAAGGACTGCGTGACGCGGGCTGACTGCCCGATGGGTCGCAGCACGGCCGCCGCCAACACCTACATCGCGTCGTTCCTGAACCGGCTGGACGCCCACCCGCTGGCCACCGGCCAGAGCCGCACGCTCGGCCAGTCGCTCGGCGAGACCGCGCTGATGGAGGCGATGTACTCCAAGGAGCTGTGGCCCCTGCTGCGGCAGGCGCTGAGCGCGGCCAACAGCGGCGACGGCAGCCAGCTCCTCGCCCTCTCCGATCAGTACTACGAACGCAACGCGGACGGCACGTACTCCAACCTCATGGCCGCCAACGCCGCCGTGAACTGCCTGGACCTGCCCCCGGCGGCGACCACCCCGGCGCAGGTGAAGGCCGCGATGCCGGCGTTCATGAAGGAGTCGCCGCGGTTCGGCGACGACTTCGCGTGGATGAGCCTGAGCTGCGCGAACTGGCCGGTCAAGCCCACCGGCCGCGCCGAGCGCATCCCCGCCAGGGGTGCCGCCCCGATCCTGGTCGTCGGCACCACCCGCGACCCGGCGACCCCGTACGCGTGGGCCCGCTCCCTGGCCGGCCAGCTGACGAGCGGCCGCCTGCTGACCTACGAGGGCGACGGCCACACGGCCTACGTCAACGGCGACGACTGCATCGACACGGCGGTCAACGGCTACCTCCTCCAGGACAAGCTCCCGCCGGAGGGCAAGCGCTGCGCGTGAACGCGCCGGGGGCGCGGGGCGGCCGCAGGTGGCCGTGGGCGGGCGGAGCACGTGGACCGGAGTCGGCGGCGCGGTCGCCGCACGTGGACCCGAGGCGGCGGGGGCGTCGGTGCCGCACGTGGACCTGAGCTGGCCGGGGCGCGGGTGCCGCACGTGAAACGCGGTACGAAGCACCCCCGTGGCGTGTGTAAACTTGCACCCGTTGCCCCCAGCGGGGGCGGCGCTGCCGCCTTAGCTCAGTCGGCCAGAGCGACGCACTCGTAATGCGTAGGTCAAGGGTTCGATTCCCTTAGGCGGCTCCGATAAAAGCCCAGGTCAACGACGTTATCGTCGGAGATCTGGGCTTTTTCAGTTGCAGCGCCGGTTGCAGTAGTGGCGGCGTGGAGGGGTTCGGGCTTCCCGGTCCGGCCCCAGAGCGCCTGGCCCATACGGGAGGCGGCTTCCTGGGCGAGCGGGACGGCGATGTGGGTGTACCGGGTGGTCACGCGGAGATCGGAGTGACCGAGGATCTCCATCACGATCCGGACGTCGACGCCGTACTCCAGGAGCAGCGTCGCGGAGGTGTGCCGCCCGTCGTGCACCCGGGCGTCCCGGACACTGGCGATCCGTAGCAGCGCCTTCCAGTCCTCCCAGTCGTCGCGCGGATCGACCGGCCGTCCGTCCGGCTGGCAGAACACGAGGTCGTTCTCCTGCCACACGGCGCCTGCTTGGGAGCGCTGGCGTTGCTGCTCGATGCGGTGCGCCTCAAGCTCCGGGATCAGCTCAGGCGGAAGCGAGATGGTGCGCTTGCTCTTGCCCTTCGGCTCGCGGAAGACGAGTCCGCCGCCTTTGCGTTGCGGGCAGGTGCTCGCGTGGCGGGCGCAGTCCTTCGGGCAGGGCGGGGGACAGGCGCGCGTGTGCTGCTTGCACGCCTTCGGGCACGGCTTGGTCTTGTGCCGCTTCACGCCGCAGGCATGCGGGTCGTCGCACCCGTGCTGCCAGGTGTTGCGCTGGAGTTGCCACCAGACGCGTACGCGGCCGGTGTTGAGGTCCAGGTACGACCAACGCAGCCCCAGCGCCTCGCCCTGCCGTAGGCCGAGTGCGAGTCCGACCGACCAGCGCACAGCGCTGGGTCGCCGCTGGGCGGCCGTGAGGATCTGCCGCGTCTCATCCCGGGTGAACGGGACGATCTCCGCCTCGCGCACGGTGGGCGGCTCAACGAGTTGCGCGACGTTGCGCGCGATGATCCCGCGCCGGACAGCGATCTTGAGCATCCGGGACAGTACGCGGTGAACCTTGAGCACGTGGCTCGGTGCCTTCCCGGCGTCGAGCATCTTCGCGTACAGCCTGTCCAGGTGCTCGGGTTGGAGCCGGTCCAACTTGTGCTGTCCGAGCCCCGGGACGATCCAGTTCTTCGCCTTGGAGCGGTAGTCGTCCAGCGAGCGGGGCGCGAGGGTGCGCGGCGCGATGGTGTCGAGATAGGTGGTCACCCACGCCTCGACGGTCGGCACGCGCCCCTTGCCGGGAACGTTCCCGGCGTCGCGCTTGCGCTCCAACTCGCGAATTTTGTCGCGTACTTCGCTTGCTGTCTTGCCGCTCCTGTGACGTCGATCGAGTGAACCGTCGTCCTTCAGGCCGATGGTGATGTACGCGTGGTACGCGCCGTCCGCCCCGAGGTAGATCTTGCTGTGGCCGTTGGGTTGCCGTTTGCTCATGCGGATTCCTCCTGTTCCTGTTCGCGTCGTCGGTCGAGGTAGTCGAGGAGCGCGCGGGCGGGGATCTTGCGGCTCCGGCCGATGTGGATGGATTCGATCTCACCCGAGGCGAGAAGGTCATAGAGCTTGCTCCTGCCGATCCGTAGGGCGTGCGCGGCTTCCGCGACGGTGTAGACGAGACGTTCGGTCGGATTCGTGATCGTCGTGGTGATCACCTCCTCTCGGTGGGGGGGCGGGGCGGAGTCGTCCGCGTGGACGTCCGCCGCGCCGTCCGCAGCCCGCTACGCGCAGGCGCGCGAGGGGACGCGGACGTTCGCGCGGACGCGGACGATCAACCGTTCATCGTGGTCTTCGCGGTTTCCCCGGACTCTGACCGCCACCGGCCCCTGGAGACCTGGATGACGCGCCCGGCTGCGGCGTGCTCCTGCAACCGCCGGTAGACCCACGTGCGGCCCATGCCGGAGACCCGCATGAGGTCGGCGACGGAGTGGCCTTGTGGCGGGGCGGCGTCGAGTGCGCGGAGGAGTACTGACTCCGGGCCGCCCTCGGGCTCCGACTCCTCTTCCTGCAAGACGAGTTCGGCGTCGATCACTTCGTCGTCCTCGTCAGATGCTTCGCACGTACGGGTGGCCGACTGCGACAGGGCGTCGAGTCGCGGTCGGGTCGGCCCGTACCGAGCGGCCGTCGCGCTCACCTCGGCGTCCGTCACGAGGTACGCGCGAGCGCGTTGCGGTTCGTCGGCACCGGGCGCGGAGAGCAGGAACTTGCCGGGCGCGTCGAGCGTGTGAGCGGTCCAGCCAGCGGCCAACATGCCCTGCCCGAGGACGAGATCGACGTCTCGCCGCTCACGCACCCGCAGGCACACGCGTACGTCCATCTGCGACCGGACCGCCTTGCGACCCATGGCCTGCTGCGTAGGCCGTTGCGTCGCGGCGAGTAAGGTCACGGCGACAGCCCGCCCGCGGCGGGCGATCGAGTCGGCGTGGCCGAGAGCTTCCTCCGCCTCCTCAGCCAGTTCCGCGTACTCGTCAACGACGATCACTAGAGCGGGCGCTGTAACGGTCGGTTCCCAGACACGTAGTCCACGCCGGCTCAGGGCGCCCGCGCGGCTCTCCAACACCCTTGTGCCGTCCCGCAGCAGGACCGTGGCCTCCTGCGGCGTCGTGGCCAGTCTGTCGAGACAGGGTGCCCACGGCTGGAGTTCCATGCCGCCCTTGAGGTCGATGCCCCAGAGGACGACGTCGGGGCAGGCAGCGAGATCGGCGAGGATGACATTCAGGACTCCACTCTTGCCGGAACCGGCGATACCGCCGATCAACGCGTGACGACGCAGCAACGAGACGAGGGCAGGGGAGGCGTCTTCGTGGACGCCCAGTTCGATGGGTTCGTGCACGGACGAGACGGAGGGGCCCGTCCACGGGATCGGCTTCGCGTGGGGGTCGCGGTCGAGAACGCGCAGGGTGAAGTGGTCGGCCCGCGCCTCGTCCGGAGCCACCCGCACCGCGCCGGGGCGCGTACCGAGGCCGGACTCGATCGCCGGGACGCGGTTGAGCGCGTCAGCCGCCGTCTGGCCGCCGCGCAGTCCCACCCGCGCCCGCCACCCCCAGGCGTCCACCACCGCGGAGACGATCCGGGAGCCCACGAGACCGATGGCCTCAGCGTTGTCCGGCCAAGCTCGGATGGTGCGTTCGACGGACACTCGTGCCCTACGGCGCCGGTGCGTCCACCACGGCACCCCGGCGGTCGGAGTACCGAGGAGCAGCAGCCACGGCAGCGGCGACCAGCTCACGCCGACCGCCGTGGCCAGCGTGAGCCAGATCCCTGCCGCGCATGCCGTCAGGGACGCGTAGAGCCGTTCCTCGAAGCGATCCAGACGCCGCAGCAACCAGCCCTTCACCAGCGCCACGGACAACGTGACCGTGACGAGGCCGATCCACGGCCAAGCCCCGGGGTGGGTCGCGTGCAGCACGATGCCGGCGGCGCCCAGCGAGGACCCGAACGCGATCGGCGCCAGTTCCGACCGATACCGGAACAGCCAGCGTGCGAGTGCTTCCACGAACGCCCCACCGCGCCGGTCGTTGAGCACGAGCATGAGCGGCGGGACGTCCTGCTTCCTGAATTGCTTCCGGGCGCGCCGTGCGTACCGTTGGGAATTTCGCCGCAAAGACATTCCTCCTTCCACAGGTTGGGGATTTCACGGGTGGATTCCTCCCAGGAACCGCGCGCCTGCCCGGACCGTGGCGCCGACGTACGGCGCGAGGGAACTCGACGCGAGCAGGAATCCGAAGAGGGTGCACAGCACCACGTGTGAGACAGCGATCCGGCCGTACCGCCAGAGCGCGAAGATCGCGGCTCCGAGCAGGACGAGCGCGGAGAGCGAGAGAACCACGAGACCTCCCTTCCGGCCCCATCAGGCGAGCAGCACGAGGGCCAGGACGGCAGAGACAGCGACGGCGAACGTGAACCGCTGGGGTGAGGACGTCGCCCACAGCACGAAGAGCGCGAGGCCGCGCACCGGCAGGGCGGAAACCCGGAAGGCGACGGGGACGGCTTCGCCGGTCGCCGACCACGCGCGGGTGAAGTGCGCGGCAGGCCGGACGGAGACGCCACTGATCTCGACGGCGGTCGGCGCCTGCCTCCGCAGGTGACGCCTTCCGTCCTTCACCCGCACCAGTTCGGTCGTGTGCGGAGTCACGATGCGTTCACCACCTCGGAGACGAAGAAGCTGGACTGGTTGAAGGCGCGCCACTGGTCGCGGCGCTTGCCGTTCAGGCGGCGCAGCCACCGCAGCCGTCCACGGCACTTGCGGCAGAGGTCGCCCCGGCCGTCGATCAGCGCGCCGCACGGGCAGGTGCGTGGTGCCTCGGGGTTGGCGTTGGGCTGAGTCCTCTCTGTGCGTGGCATCGGACCTCCTCTCTCGGCGGTCCGGGTGAGCTGATCTCTCGACTCCGACTTGCACATGTACAGCATGTGCAAGTTTCAGCGTCGCTTCACGACGAACGGAGGTCAAGGGGGCTTTCACGAACCGCAGTTGACGGTGGATCTGTGCGGACATTCCCGCACGACAACGAGCATCCGATGAGAGGATGGGACGCGATCACCACATGACTGGACGTGTGCAAGACGTCTCCATGGGCGGGGACGTCCCTGGAGAACCCAGGTGGGGGCAGATGCCGAACGAGAGACTGCGAGCGGCCCTGTTAGAGAGGGGCGTGACGCCGACCGCCCTGGCCAGCGCGGTGGACGTGGACCCGAAGTCGGTCGAGCGCTGGATCAGCGGACGTATGCCGTACCGCAAGCACCGGTACGCCGTGGCGACCTTCCTGAGCGTCGAGGAGGGTTATCTCTGGCCCGACGCCCTGCCGCGTCAACAAGTGGCCAGTGCCTCGGAGAGTGAAATCCTCAATGTCTATCCGCACCGCTGGGCGGTGCCCAGGGACGCCTGGGGACGTCTCTTCGAGACGGCGGGGCACGAGATCGGCGTGCTGGTCTACAGCGGGCTGTTCCTCGCGGAGGACGCCGGCGTTCTGCGCACCTTCGCCGACAAGGCCGAGACGGGTGTCCGCGTGCGCGTCCTGCTCGGCGATCCGGACAGCGCCCACGTGGCGAACCGCGGTGCCGACGAGGGCATTGACGACGCGATGGCGGCGAAGATCAGGAACGTGATGGTGCTGTACGACCGGGCGTTGGGCGGTGCCGATGGCGTCGAACTCCGCCTGCACGACACGGTGCTCTACAACTCCGTCTACCGCGCCGACGATCAGCTCCTCGTCAACACCCATGTGCACGGCTTCGGCGCCTCCCACGCCCCCGTATTGCACCTCAAGCGCATCCCGGGCGGGGAGATGGTGAACACCTACGTCGAGAGCTTCGACCGCATCTGGGCACAGGCGAAGCCCGTGCACCCGTGAACCACACTTCTTAGGACTCCTATGGCATCGAGGATCGACTACTTCGACGACCCCAGGGCACCGAAGGCCAACAGCCTGGTGCCGTCCGCCAACGTCGTGGTGCTCAACGAGCGCGACGAGATCCTGATGATCCGCCGCAGCGACAACGACAATTGGGCCGTGCCCGGCGGTGCGATGGACCTGGGCGAATCGCTGCCGGACACTGCCGTGCGCGAGTGCGAAGAGGAGACCGGCATCCGCTGCGAAATCACCGGCCTGGTCGGTATCTACACCGACCCGCGCCACGTCATCCTCTACACGAGCGACGGCGAGTGCAGGCAGGAGTTCTCAGTCGTGTTCACGGCGCGAGCGGTCTCCGGCACGCCGACCCCGAGCAGTGAGTCCCGAGAGGTCGAGTGGGTTTCGGTTGAGCGGGCGGCGGGCTTGCAGATGGACCGGTCGATGCGCAAGCGCCTCGATGACTACCTGGCAGGTCTGGACGCCCCGCACCTTGGCTGACTAGCGCTTCGCCGCCCGCGCGTGAGCCAGCCTCGCGGCGACCGCGTGCGAGGCGGACGTCAGGGTGGGCGCGGCGCGGGTGATCGACCGGGTGACCACGTGATCGGGCCCGTAGCGGGAGAGGATCTCCTTGATCCGTTCCTCAGTGGTGGTCTGTCCGCCGTGAGGCGTCGTGGTCATGTCGCAGTAGATCAGCGCTTGGACGAGTGCCTCGCCCTCGACAGTGAACTCCGACGCCAACTCCCTTTGCAGGGAACGCTCTTGCGCCTCGATCAGCGCGCACGAGTGGTGAGCGACGAGATCGCACAGGCGCCGATCGGCATGGATGGTGTCCCTCAAGTACCTTGCACCGTCGAGTGGATGGAACCCGGTGTCCGCAATCTGCGGCGCGTAACCGATGTCGTGGAGCCAGGCCGCGCACTGCACGAGTCCGGCGTCGTCGCCCAGGATCGGAGCGAGGCTTTCCGCTCGCGCGGCGACGCCTTGGGAGTGTGCCCAGCGGCGGGGGAGAGGTTCCTCGAGCAGCCGTCGAGCCAGTTCACGCGCCTCTGAGACGTCCATGCTTCGAGGCTAACGGCTACGCACGAACCAGCCCTTGCCTTGCACCGATTCGACAAGTCCAGCACCGGACAGGTCGGCCAGCGCCTGGCGGGCGGTTCCGCGGGACACGCCGTACTGCGTCGTCAACGCGGCTTCACTCGGCAACGCGGCACCTTCCGAGAGGTCCCCGCGCTCGATCGCCGCACGCAGCTCGGCAGCTATCTCGCGGTAACGCGCGGGCTTGGGCTGCACGGGGGCGGTGCTGCGCTGCTCGGGTGGCCGGACCATCCGTCCGCGCCCCGGAAGCGACTCGATCAGTCCCTCCTGCTCAAGCTGTGCGAGCGCCCGCCGCAGGGTGTTCCTGACGACGCCGTACTCCTGGGCGAGCGCCACCTCGGACGGCAGGAGTTCGCCGGCGGACAGCGCACCCGTACGGATGCGCTCGCGCAGCGCGTTGGCGATCTGGGCGTACGCGCCCCAGGCCGTCGATCGTGGGCTCACGCTGTCCTCTTCGGTCGTCCGAGCCGCGTGCGCGGCCGAGGTGAAGCCATCATGCCGAACCATTTCGTCGCGGGGCGCGTGCCCCGGTGAACCGATCGACGCAGGTGGGTAGTTCACGACCGAGGCGGTGAGCGAAGGGCAGGAAGGCGACAGGGCGAACGGTCCACGTAACGCGGGTCTGTCCGTGGTAGATCGACAGTTCGAAGTCCCGCCGGTCGAGCAGATCGTCGACGGCCGGGCGCGTGCCACCGTCCAGCCAGGCGAGGGCGGCGCGCAGCTCGTCGGAGGCGAGGGCGGAGACCAGCGTCCGCAGGGTGACGCGCACCACCGGATCGCTTGCTCGGGAGCGTAGGCGTCGATGGAAGCAACGTTCCGCATTTGGGTGTCCGTCACGTTGGCGCGGACGGTGCACTCGCACCAGTAGCCAGGGAGAGTGCCGGGGGAGTCGCCCATCACGACCGCTCACCAGAGGTCGAGCGTGCGCCCGCGTCGATCTCGCACCAGACACACTTGTCGGTGTTGGTACGAAAGCACCCCCAACGCGTCGTGAGCGCCGCGACGATGTGCAGGCCGCGCCCGGATTCGTCGTTGGGAGAGGTAGCGGTTCGAGGCGCAGGAAGCGCCGGTTCGTCGTCGTGTACTTCGAGCCGAACGGTCGTCCCGCACGTCAGCAGGCGCAGGTGGATGGACGCGGAGAACGGCCCCGTGCGGTGAACGACGGAGTTCGTCACGAGTTCGGAGACGACAGGAACGAGGCTCGCTGCGACCTCTCCGCGTTCGCCGGCCGACAGCGCGACCTTGGTGAACTCCCGCGCGAGCCGCGCGGACGAGGGATCGCTCCGCAGCACGAGCGAGCCGAGGAGTTCAGTGGTACGGGGGAACCCGGAGAAGGGCGCCCTACTGGTCAGAGTGCTCACGGGACACCCCCGGGAAGCGGCTAGCGCCGTAGATGCTCTGCATACCAAGGAGCGTTGCGTGAGCGTCCGGCCATCTGAACCACGTCTTAGGGACGTCTCGGGACGTCTAGCACCTCTAAAGACGTCCCACGAGCGGTTTCCTATTGCCTTACGCGGCGCCGGAATCTATCTCGTCAGCGCACGATAAGCACCCTTGTCGTTGGCTCTCTACTATCTTGCGAAAGGTCGTTTGCGAGCCCTTCGGGGTTGCTTAGTTGTCTAGTCGGGTCGTAGACAAGGGCGAAGATCGCTCTACAGTCCGGATGTTTTGGATAGCGCCCCCAATCTACAAGGAGTTCGTCCCCCAGAGTCTTGTCTGTCATGGACTTCCGGGTCATCTTGGTCTCGACTACGATCCCGCTGTCGCGAATCAAGTAGTCCACCCTGCTGCGCGCACCAGAGTGCTGGGGGGTGAAGTCTTCTGGGCGAACATCCCTGTATAGGAATCGAAGCAGGGCGAGTACAATCACCTGCAAGTCTGATTCTCTCGCGATCCTGGGTCCGATGACGTTCGAATTTTTCGATGCGTTGAGGACGTCAAGGTACCTTGGCAATCGAGAAAATAGCGAGGCGAGCTGCTCCAACTCGGCGGCTAGATCACCTGAGTAGAAGATAGAGCCGAGTAGAATCTCTTTCTATTCGGCAAAACTTTGTGCAAAGGTTGTCTCGTACGGATGAGACCACTCGGGGATGAAGGAGTTCGATTCGCTCGCGTTATAGAATTGATTCTTTTCGAGTGGGCTGGAGAGGAAAGCTTTAATTCGTTTAATGAAGTCGCCTCCTTCGTACATGTCGATGAATTTCGGCAGGTCTTCCGCGGGGACAACTCTCTTGGCTCGCGCGTACCAACTGTGGTACTTTTTTCTGTTCTCGAGCAGTGTCGAACTGGACGGTGTGGTTGGCGTCTGCCAAGTAGCAAGATCGCTGGAAATCTGCTCTGCTTCTTCGAGAAGTGACTCAATTTCTGTGCGTCGGCTCTCGGAATCTGCGGTAAGTTCCATTTGTGTTGTCTCCTTGAGGCGGCTTGGGGATGGTTTATTGCTTCTTGAATCACTGATTCATGCAGCTGGGATGGTTAGGATCTCACGGGTAGGCGTGTTTGAACCCAAGAATTCCCTGATCCTCAGTCGGTGGGGTCCGCTGCCAGTTGCAAGATCAGTAGCAGTACGCCCCTGTCCGCCAACGCCCGCCGGCGTCCGTACCCTGGGCTGACCAGCGTGGACGGACGCCGACGGACCCCACCGGACTACGGTCGGCTTGCTCGTAATGCGTAGGTCAAGGGTTCGATTCCCTTAGGCGGCTCCACAGAGGCCCAGGTCATCGATTTTCGCATCGGGGATCTGGGCCTTTCTCGTCGTGGCAAACGGGTGCTGGCGGGGTCATCCACCTACTCGAACAGCTCGAGGCCCACGACGCCGGACAGCGCTGCGGCGATGGCGAGCCGCTGGGGTGAGGACGCCGCCCACAGCACGAAGAGCGCGAGGCCGCGCACCGGCAGGACGGACATCCGGAACGCGACGGGGACGGCTTCGCCGGTCGCCGACCACGCGCGGGTGAAGTGCGCGGCAGGCCGGACGGAGACGCCACTGATCTCGACGGCGGTCGGCGCCTGCCTCCGCAGGTGACGCCTCCCGTCCTTCACCCGCACCAGTTCGGTCGTGTGCGGAGTCACGATGCGTTCACCACCTCGGAGACGAAGAAGCTGGACTGGTTGAAGGCGCGCCACTGGTCGCGGCGCTTGCCGTTCAGGAGCGCTGTCTCTGGCCCGACGCCTTGCCGCGTCAACAAGTGGCCAGTGCCTCGGAGAGTGAAATCCTCAATGTCTATCCGCACCGCTGGGCGGTGCCCAGGGACGCCTGGGGACGTCTCTTCGAGACGGCGGGGCACGAGATCGGCGTGCTGGTCTACAGCGGGCTGTTCCTCGCGGAGGACGCCGGCGTTCTGCGCACCTTCGCCGACAAGGCCGAGACGGGTGTCCGCGTGCGCGTCCTGCTCGGCGATCCGGACAGCGCCCACGTGGCGAACCGCGGTGCCGACGAGGGCATTGACGACGCGATGGCGGCGAAGATCAGGAACGTGATGGTGCTGTACGACCGGGCGTTGGGCGGTGCCGATGGCGTCGAACTCCGCCTGCACGACACGGTGCTCTACAACTCCGTCTACCGCGCCGACGATCAGCTCCTCGTCAACACCCATGTGCACGGCTTCGGCGCCTCCCACGCCCCCGTATTGCACCTCAAGCGCATCCCGGGCGGGGAGATGGTGAACACCTACGTCGAGAGCTTCGACCGCATCTGGGCACAGGCGAAGCCCGTGCACCCGTGAACCACACTTCTTAGGACTCCTATGGCATCGAGGATCGACTACTTCGACGACCCCAGGGCACCGAAGGCCAACAGCCTGGTGCCGTCCGCCAACGTCGTGGTGCTCAACGAGCGCGACGAGATCCTGATGATCCGCCGCAGCGACAACGACAATTGGGCCGTGCCCGGCGGTGCGATGGACCTGGGCGAATCGCTGCCGGACACTGCCGTGCGCGAGTGCGAAGAGGAGACCGGCATCCGCTGCGAAATCACCGGCCTGGTCGGTATCTACACCGACCCGCGCCACGTCATCCTCTACACGAGCGACGGCGAGTGCAGGCAGGAGTTCTCAGTCGTGTTCACGGCGCGAGCGGTCTCCGGCACGCCGACCCCGAGCAGTGAGTCCCGAGAGGTCGAGTGGGTTTCGGTTGAGCGGGCGGCGGGCTTGCAGATGGACCGGTCGATGCGCAAGCGCCTCGATGACTACCTGGCAGGTCTGGACGCCCCGCACCTTGGCTGACTAGCGCTTCGCCGCCCGCGCGTGAGCCAGCCTCGCGGCGACCGCGTGCGAGGCGGACGTCAGGGTGGGCGCGGCGCGGGTGATCGACCGGGTGACCACGTGATCGGGCCCGTAGCGGGAGAGGATCTCCTTGATCCGTTCCTCAGTGGTGGTCTGTCCGCCGTGAGGCGTCGTGGTCATGTCGCAGTAGATCAGCGCTTGGACGAGTGCCTCGCCCTCGACGGCGAACTCCGAGGCCAACTCCTCATCAAGGGATCGCTCTTCCGCCTCGATCAGTGCGCACGAGTGGTGAGCGACGAGATCGCACAGGCGCCGATCGGCATGGATGGTGTCCCTCAAGTACCTTGCACCGTCGAGTGGATGGAACCCGGGGGCTGAATCGCCTCCGGCTCGCCCACGGCCGTGAACGTTGAACAGCCGGTCTGCGGTGGGGCCGGGCCAGTGGGGTACTGCCCGGCCCCCCTGCGTGCCCAGGGCAACGGCCGTTCCCGTGGTCAGCCCGCACCGCGCCGGCCCGTGAAGCGCACCCGACCCGGAAGGAGCAGGAGCAGAAGGCTCCAGTACTGCAGCGCCGGTACGGCGAGGGCGACGGCGAACGCGACGACCGTGGCGATGACGTTGACGCAGCTGTCGGTGTACAGGTACGCGGTCCTCCGGCGGGTCTCTTCCTCATCCCCCTCGACCATGTCCGGGTTGCCCTTGAGGATCTTCAGCATGGCCAGTCGGCACACCATGCCGACCAGGAGCACCGCGTAGTAGAACGACGCCACGAACCGGTCGCGGCCGCCGAAGGCGCCGATCATCTCCGTCGGGAGCGGGAGCAGCACGACCGACAGCAGCCATCCCATGTTCCACACCGTCAGGGAACGGGTGACCTCCTGGACCGTCGAGAAGGCCCGGTGGTGCTCCCGCCAGATGTTCGCGATGACCGCGAAGCTGAGCAGAAAGCCCCAGAACTGGTCGAGATGACCGGTGATCACCTCGCCGGCGCGCTCGTGGGCGGACGCGGCCTCGGGGACGAGGTCCACCAGCGGTAGAACCAGCAGGGTGATGGAGATCGCCGTCACCGCATCGGTGAACAGCACCAACCGCTCCCCCGAGACACCCCCCTCGATCCTGTCCGGCGCGGGAGCCGACGGCTCTTCGAGGTCGCTCCGTCCCGTTCCGGTCTCGTCGACGACGTCTCTGGCACTCACGTGTGCGCACCTCTCCTGGGTCTGCCCACCGCACCTGCCGTCGCCGAGGCGCGGGTGGTCGAGTGTTCGGATGATCAGTGGGTTGTGCAGGTTCGATCTCGGGGGAGCCCTTTGCTACGAGCGTGTCCGCCGACAACTCGGCCGGTCGGACCTTTTCCGCCGTCAGTCGTGGGGTGCGAGGAGGTCGAGCAGGAGCCGGGCGAAGCGGTCGGGTTCGCGGAGGGGCAGTGCGTGGCAGGCGTCGGGAACGTGGACGGTACGGATGCCCGCCTGGTCCCAGACCGTCCGGCCGGCGGCTTCGTCGAAGATCTGGTCGCCGTCGGCGATGACAGCGGTGATACGCGCGCGGGTCTCCGCGCCGAGCGTCGAGAGGAAGGGCCGGAAGTCGATGAGGTATCGCAGTACCGCGGCCACCGACTCGGCCGGTGTGGCCTCGGCGACGGCTGCGACGCGTTCGAGTGCGTCGGCGTCGATGGAGGTGTCGTCGGCGCGGTTCGCAAGGATGCGGCGGGCGAAAGCCGTGCCGGCGTGCGCGGCCCCGGCGAGGGCCTGAACACCTTCGAGTGTGATGAGCCCCGCGGCGGGATCACCGGGCGGCACCGGGCCGATGACGTTGGGCGCGCAGGCGAGGACGGCGGCTTCCGCCTGTGCGAGCCCGCCGTGGGTGTACAGCCAGGACTGGACGACACCGGCGCCGAAGGACCAACCGACCAGGATCGGTGACGCCAGGCCTGCCACCACCGTGTCCAGGTCGCGTGACCAGAGATCCGCGCCGGCGGCAGGCCCGTCCGCCGTGAGCAGCTCCGGCTTGAGAACGGTGTCGGAACGACCGTGGCCGCGCAGATCGAACGCTATCAAGCGATAACGGTCGGCGAGTCCGGGAGCGGCCATCACCCCTTCCCACGCCTGGCACGAACTGCCGAGTCCATGGACGAAAACGATGGGGCGTCCGTCCGGCCGGCCTTTTTCGACGACATTGATGCGCACGCCGTCTTCGGTCGTCACGTAGGGCATTTCAGGTCTCCATATATAGAACGAGTACGAGGGTGACGGCCTCGCGCGGTCGGACGTCTCGGGGCCGTCGACGGTACGGAGCACGGCCGGCCTCCGGCAGGGACACGGGCAGCGCGAGGCCAGGCCGGGATCTGTCCGGGCAGGGCGCCCGGGGGAGCCCAGGCCATGGAGGGCATCCGCAAGACCTGCGTCGACGGCGGCTACCGCGGGCATCCCACCGAGTCGTCGTGCGCCGCCCGTTCCGACAGGCCGAGGCCGATGTACCGGTCGATCGTGGGGTCGGTCACCCGGCCGTTGCTTCTTCGGTGGCGGCTGCCGCCTTCTCCAGGATCGCCGGATCGAACAGCGTGCCGGGGTGACGCAGCATGTACGACACGTTGTTGAATGCTCCTGACACGTCCGCGTCGACGAGGGCAGCACGGACGATCTGTTCCATGGCGCGGCGCTGCTGCCGCACTTCCTCGGGTACCTGGGTGCCGTTCTCGGCGTCGATGCGGGCGGCGTCTCCTCCCGCGGATACGGCCCAGGCGGCGTCGACGACGACCTGCTGAAGGCGGAAGAACCCGGTGGCCGCCTGGTCGAGGTCGGCGCCGCTGTCGAGGTAGGAGGCCAGGCAGGAGGCGTGCAGGGCGGCGGAACTCATGCCCTGGCCGTAGACCGGGTTGAACGACGCCACGGCGTCGCCCGTGCTGACCAGCCGCGCCGGGAGGCGGCCGGCCTCGGTGAAGTGGCGTCGCCTGCTTTCGGCCTGGTGGTATGTCACCACCTCGCGGGTGACGTTGTTGCTGGTGACGTCGCTGAAGATGGGGGGCAGCGCGGCGCACTGGGCGCGGAACTCGTCGATGGTCCTGCCGGGCCGGTGGTCTCCGTAGCCCATCAGCATGACGAGCCACTGTTGTCCTTCGATCGCGGTCGCCGCCGCGACGGACACTCCGCCCGACGGGTACCGGGGTGTGAACAGTTGCAGCACGGTCGCCGCGTCCAGGTCCGGGAGTTTCGCCGGGCGCTCGAAGAGGGCGGTCGCGTAGTTGACGGGGGTTTGCAGCCGTTCGAGCGGGGGCTGGTCGTAGCCGTCCTGCTCGAGCCAGTGCGAGAGCCTGCTGGAGCGTCCCATCGCGTCCACGACGAAGTCCGCCGCGAGGACCCCCTCCGCCCGCTCTCCCCGCTCTGCCTGACCGCCTGTTCCGGTCTCGGCGTAGCGCACGCCGGTGACGGCGCCGTCGTCGTAGCGCAACCCGGTCGCCCGCGCCCGCAGGACCGAGACGTGGGGCAGGGCGGTGACCCGGTCCCGGACTAGGGTTTCCAGCAGGGGACGTCCGATGGCGAGGAATTGGTGGTCCACGCCGTCCGGGACCTGCGGGGTGTCGTCGTAGCCGACGAACTGCTGGTCGGGTCCGACGAGTGACGCGCCCCGGTCCTGTGCCTCCTGGGAGACGCCGGGAAGCCACCGTTCGATCCACAGGCGGCCGGCGGGCAGCAGCGTGTGCACCTGCTGGTCCTGCGGTACTCCGGGGCGCGACCCGGCCGTGGCCGCTGTGTCGTCGGGTTCGATGATGACGACGTTGCGTGCGCGGTCGGAGAGCACCCGTGCCGCGAGGAGTCCCGCGATGCTCCCGCCCATCACGCACGCCGTGTCGAACAGGACAGGTGCGTCGTGCCGCGGCTCGGCGCCGACGAGGCTTTCGAAAAGGGTCACCACGGATTCGGACACCGAGGACTCCAGTCGGAGAGTGGAACGGACCTGGACCGACGGATCAGCGCCCAGGCAGCTGGAAGCAGGACCCGGAGGTCCGGCGAGGCCCGCTCGTCCCGGGGGAAGGCGGGAAGCACTCGCTCATGCTCACCGGGCCCGAACGCCGGAGACCAGTACCGGTCGGCCAAGTACGTGGTACTTCCGTGCCACCCGAGGGCGCACGGTGTGCCCGGCCCGGGGGTGGTGGGCCGGGGAGGAGTAGCGTTGCTCCGGATGAGCACCGAAGTGAGCGCGTCCCCTTGGCGGGTCGGGGATCCCTCGACGCCCGTGGTCGACATCACCGTGCCGTACGCGAACGAGAACCGGGACCGCGTGCTGCTCGGGGAGTGGCGGCGGCAGGGCGGTGAGCGGGTGCCGGCGCCGCCCATGCGGCTGCCGCGGCACGGCGCAGGGACGTACCGCGCTCGCATCTGGAAGCAGAACCTGCTCGACTTGTTCCTCGAGGACCAGTACAGCGACGCGGTCGCGGGCGGCACCGGCGGCCCGGGCGGGCACCTGGAGGACCGGATCGTGACGAGCGTGACGCTCAGCGGTGAGTGGCGCTTCGCCACCGGGGGGCAGCGCGCCACGGCGGCGGCCGGAATGGTGTGCGTGCGCAGGAACGAGGACCCGTGGGACTTCGAGATCGCCCGGGGCACCCGGGCGATCACCCTGGTCCTTCCCGCGAGCGAGATCCGCTTCCCGTCGAACACGCGGGCGGTCACCGCGGAACAGGGCTCGCCCGCCGCGGCCCTTCTGCTCGCCCAGCTCCGTCTCTGGGCGGAACTGGCGGACGGACTCGGTGCCGCTGCCGCGGGTGCGGCCCGCAACGCGACTCTGGAGCTGTTCAGAGGGCTGATGAACGACCAGGTCATCGATGACGCGGAGTTCGCACCGGCGCTCCTCAGGGCGGCGATGGACCACATCGAGCCCCGGCTGCTCGCCGACCCCGACCTCAGTCCCCGGGGGATCGCGGCGGCCCTGAACGTGTCCGTCCGCACCCTTTACCGCGCGTTCGGTCAAGGGGGCACGTCGCCGGTCATGGGATATGTACGGGAACGCCGTCTCGAACGCGCCAGGGCGGAGCTGACCTCGACACGCCTGACGGTGTCCGAGATCGCCGCTCGCTGGCACTTCGCCGACAGCAGCCATTTCGTCAAGGCGTACAAGAAACGATTCGCCGAGACTCCCAGCGCATGGCGGTAGGACTTTCCAGTTGAGAGGTGTGGTGGTCCCTGCTTCCGGTGGGCGGGTCGTCGTCCGCCTGGCGCAGGTCTGGCATCACGAGGCCGGTGCCGGGGTGGCCACCGTCGGCAACGATCATGTTCACGCGGACAGTGGCTTTCGCGCAGCGAAAGCGGACGTCGAGGAAGTGGGGTCAGGGAGCCGGGCGGTCCGGGCCGCAGGTCGTTGAAGACTCGGCTCACGCAGCGGCGTACAAGTCGGAGGTTCGCGTGGAGCAGGGAGTGCACCGGTCGGCTCACGCGGGGAGCGACGACGTTGCTGCTGTCACTGCCGGTGTTGTTCCCGGTAGAGATCGCGAGGACTCGTCGACTTGTAGGTTCACAACAGGTGGCGTGGCGGGCAGCCCGAGCGTGTACTGCCTGTGACGCAGTCTTCTCAGCGGGGCCTTCTGGCGGTCCGAGAGCGTATGGACCGGTGGACAGCCGGTGGACAGACGCCTTTGGACGGGGCGGCGCAGGGCGGCACAGCTCAACCTGGTGCACCTGTCCTGATCAGGTAAAACGTAACGGCCTGGCACCACGCGGCACCGGGCAACTCGATCGCTCGCGGTCTCGTAATGCGTAGGCCAAGGGTTCGATTCCCTTAGGCGGCTCCGAAGGACCCCAGGTCAGATAGCCCCTGACCTGGGGTTTTGTGTTGCCCGGAGGTAACGGGTCACGCGGCCGGGGACACGGGATGGTTTGCGTGAGAGGAGCGGGCTCGGCCCTACCTCTTGGCTTTCCTTTGCCGGACCTTCTTGCCGTCGGCTTGGGCCTTCTTGGCGCGCTTGGCCTTCTCCGCCTCGGTCTTGCGTTGGAGCCGGACCAGCTTCGCGGTGGCCTCCACCACGTCCTTCGTGACCTCCGGGAGACGCTCCGGTGGATGTCGCGCGTGATCTGAGTATCCCTGTGCCGAGCATGTCGGACACCAGCTTCACGTCTCCCCCCGTCGCACTTCGTGCGCACCGCATTCGTACAGCGCTCGCACGGACGGTACGGCGTCATCGAGGTCCCCGGCCTCGTGGAAGGGGGTGCCGGGCAACGGATCGAGGTGCATCACGCCGAGGCATGCCTTGCCCGGGCGGGGCGAACGGCCTTTGCCCGCCTTGTCGTTGACAACCTGACTCAAGGGATCACCTCGTATACTACGCGTTATGCGTCTCTACCTTTCTTCTTTTCGCATCGGGAATCGTCCCGAGGAATTGCGGCGCCTGCTCGGTGGTCGCACGCGCGCGGCTCTCGTGATGAATGCCTACGATTTCCAGGACGCGGACACCAGGGCCGCTTCCACAGAACGGGAGATCGCGCAACTGCGATCCGTGGGCCTGGCGCCCGAGGAACTCGACCTCCGTGAATTCTTCGACGGCGGAAACGCGCTCAGGAAGACCCTGGAGAACGTCGACCTGGTCTACATCCGCGGCGGCAACACCTTCGTCCTGCGCCGTGCCCTGCGGCACAGCGGCGCCGACGCGCTGCTCCAGGAGCTCCTGGCCGCCGACCGCCTGGTCCTCGGCGGTTACAGCGCCGCCGCGTGCATCGCCGGCACCACCCTGCGCGGCATCGCCGGCCACGTGGACGACCCCGAGCACCTTCCCGAGGGCTACCCCGAGGGCCCCGTGCTGTGGGACGGGCTCGGCCTGCTGTCCTTCGCGGTCGCGCCGCACTACCGCTCCGACCACCCGGAGTCCGACGAGATCGAGGAGACCGTGCGGCACTACATCGACCATCACGAGCCCTTCGTGGCGCTGCGGGACGGCCAAGCGATCGTGGTGGACGGCGACGACGTGCGGGTGGTCGGCTGAAACGCGGGACCGGTGGCGGACTGGGCCGCGTTACAGAAACTCCGCAAGGACCCTTGCCTGCGCTTCAGTGATACGGACCGCATTCTGCCCAACTGGCTGAGCAGCCAGTCCGAGCGGCAGCAGCGGGAAGCGTCGCTCAACGCTATTCCGCCGGAGGTCGGCCGTTCGGCGCCTCGGTGAATTCAGCGGCTCGACAATTCGGTGCCTCGGTGATTCGGCGGCTGGGCTGCTCGGTGACTCGGCGGCTCGGGCGGCCGTTCGGCGGCGTGGCGACCCGTTGGCTGGTTGGCCCGGTGTTCCGGCGGCCTCCGCTGCGACTTCCCCCTGCGGCCCCTGAGATCTCTGGGACCGCTGAGACCGCTGAGGGCTCCTCCGGCTTCCTCCCGCCAACTACCATACGGACATGGTGACTTGTCCAGAGGGGCATCGTTCCGAGTCGGAGGACTACTGCGACACGTGCGGTCTACCCGTCGACGGGGGCCGGGCGCCGGACGGGACCGCCGGCGGGGCGGGCTGGTCCGTCGGCCATCGCGAGACCGGCGCCGCGGGCCACTCGCTGCCGTCCGTCCGGCCCGCCTACGAACTGCCCGCCGTCGAGTCCGCCTCCGCCGCGCTGGAGCGGGGCTCCGAGCCCGGGCTGATCAACGAACTCATCACGGGCGGTGCCGTCGCCGCCAGCTTCACCGCTGCCGCGTCCGTGGCCAAGGCGCGGATCGAGGCCACCACCCAGCGCCGCAAGAACGAGCTCGACGCCGAGGTCCGGCGCGAGCAGATCGCCTCCCAGGAACGCCAGGCCGTCGCGCACGAGCGCGGCGAGACCACCAGGGCCAGGCTGGGCGGGGGCGGTACGCCGCCGCCCGTCACCCCCACCGACACCTGAGACCGCCTCACCGCGCCGGAGCGACCTCCGCCGTGCCCGACGCCCGCTCTCGGCGCGGCAGGAGCAGCGGGGTCGCGAGGAACAGCACGCCCGCCAGCGCCAGCGCCGTCCGGGGCGAGGTGGCCGACGCCAGCACGCCCCACAGCGCGGTCGTCGCCGCGATGGCAGCGCTGGTGCTGACCGACCACGCCGACAGCGTCCGGGCCACCCGGTCGGGCGCGGTGCGGGCGAGGCGGTACGTGGCCAGCACCGGGTTGAACACCCCGCAGCACGTCACCAGTCCCAGCTGGCAGACGATCACCACCGCCATCCCCGCCGCCCCGGGCCGCACGAACGCCAGGCCGACGAGCCACACCGCCCGCCCGGCCCCGGCCCAGAGCATCACCTTGTGCTGCCCGAACCGCGTCACCAGCCGGTGCGCCATCCGCGACCCGATCAGCCCGCCCACGCACGGCGCCGCGAACGCGAGACCGTACTGCCAGGGGGCGAAGCCCAGCCGGCCCAGCAGGAGCACGGCGAGCGGCGGTTCCGTCGCCATGATCAGGCCGTTGGAGAGCATGGCGTTGAAGAACAGCGGGCGCAGCGCGCTGCTGGCCAGGACGTAGCGCCAGCCCTCCAGCAGCTCGCCGACCCGCGCCCGGGCCCCCGCCGCCCGCTCCGGGACGGCCGGCCTCTCCTCGCTCCCGCCGATCGCCCTGATCCCCACCGCCGACAGCAGATAGCTGACCGCGTCCGCGATCACCGTCGTCGCCGGGCCGAACAGCGCGATCGCCGCGCCGCCGAGCGGCGGTCCGACCACCGTGGAGGTCCACGTCGTCGACTCGAAGCGGCCGTTGGCGATCAGGAGGTCCTCCGGCGGCACGAGGGACTTCAGGTACGCGCCGCTCGCCGCCTTGGACGCGATGTTGGCCGCCGCGACGACGACCGAGACGACGAGGAGCTGGACGAAGCCGAGGCACCCGAGCGCGTACGCGACCGGGACGCTCGCCATCGTGGCGAACCGCGCCAGGTCCGTCGCGATCATCACCGGCCGCTTGCGGCGGAACTCCACCCACGGCCCCAGCGGCACCGCGAGCAGCGCCCCGGCCGCCCGGCCCGCCGCGGACAGCGCCGCCACCTGGGCCGGACCCGAGTGCAGCACCAGCACCGCGATCAGCGGGAACGCGCCGAAGCCGAGCCCTGAGCCGTACGAGCTGACCGCGAACGCCGCCCACAGCCATCCGAACCGCCGCCCCAGCGACCGCCGCCGCCCGCCCGTCACGCCCAACGCGATCCTCGTCCCGTTCCCGACCCGCTCCACACCGACCCCGGCATCCAAGCGGGCACGGGCCCCGGCGGGCAAACAACCGCCGGGCCGGGTCGGCACAACCGATCGTTGTGCGGATAGCGTGGGTGACGTGGACCTCGACGCCGTGCGCACCTTCGTGGCCGTCGCGCGGGCGGGGCGGTTCCAGGACGCCGCCGTCGAGCTGTCGGTCACCCAGCAGGCGGTCTCCAAGCGGGTCGCGGGGCTGGAGAAGGCGCTCGGCGTGCGGTTGTTCACCCGCACCCCGCGGGGCACCCGGCTCACGCTCGACGGGCAGGCGTTCCTGCCGCACGCCCGCGAGTTGCTGCGGGCCGAGGCGCGGGCTCTCGCCTCGGTGCGGCCGGGCGGCCGCGCGCTGCGGGTCGACGTGATCGGGCGGCGGCTCGGCCCGGCCGGTGTCCTGCACGACTTCCACCGCGCGCACCCCGACGCCGAGCTGGACGTCGTGACGCTGCCGGACTCCGACGCGGCGGTCGAGGCCATCGCCTCCGGCGCCGTCGACGCGTCGTTCCGCGCCGTCACGATGCCCGGTCGCCGCCTGCCCGACGAGGTCCGGGCGGTGCGGGCCTTCGACGAGCCCGTCGAGCTGCTGGTCGGCCCGGCGCACGCGCTGGCCGCCGCCCGCGCGGTCACCCCCGCGGAACTGGCCGGGCACCGCATCTGGATGCCGGGCCTGGTGCCCGGCACCGAGTCGACCGCCTACTACGCCGACCTGGCCGACGCGTTCGGCCTGACCATCGAGATCACCGGCCCCGACTTCGGCACCCAGCCGCTGCTGGACACGCTCGCGGGCTCCGGAGCCCTGGCGACGTTCGTCGGTGAGCGCACCCGCCTGGTCTGGCCCGCCGAGCACGGGCTGCGGCGGCTGCCGGTGCGCGACCCGGCGCCGGTCTACCCGCACTCCCTGCTGCGGCACCGCGACAACCCGCACCCGGCCCTCGCCGCGCTCGACGCCCACCTGCGCTCCACCCGCCCCGGGCACGACGACGCCGCGACGTGGACGCCGGGGTGGACCCTGGCGTGGGACTAGCCATGGTTCCGGTCGTCAGGCGTTGACGTGCTGGGTGAGGAAGAACGCCGCGCGGGCCAGCGCCTCGTCGGCCTCGTCCAGGACGCCCGCGAACGCCTGGAAGACATGCGGGACGTCGGCGGTGACGTCCAGGATCACGTCGACCCCGGCGTCCCGCGCGCGGTCGGCGAGGCGGGTGGAGTCGTCCAGCAGCAGTTCGTCGGTACCCACCTGGAGGAGCATCGGCGGGAAGCCGGTCAGGTCGGCGAGGGTCGCCGGGGTGAGCAGTTCCTGGCGCGGGTCCTGGCCCGCCAGGTACATCGACCCGGTGTGCGCCAGCCGTTCGCGGGTGAAGATCGGGTCGGCCTCCGCCTTCGTCGTCATGCTGGCGCCGGTGCGGGTGGCGTCGAAGCCGCCGGAGAACGTCACGATCGCCGCGGGCAGCGGCAGGCCCGCCGCCCGCGCGCTCAGGCAGGTCGTCACGGACAGCCCGCCGCCCGCCGAGTCCCCGGCGAACGCGATCGTGGCCGGGTCGGTCCCGCGTTCCAGCAGCTCCCGGTAGGCGCTCAGGCAGTCCTCGATCGCCGCGGGGAAGGGGTGCTCGGGCGCCAGCCGGTAGTCCGGTGAGAAGGCCCGGAACCCGGTCGCGGCCACCAGGTTGCCGGTCAGCGACAGCGCGGTGCGCGGGGAGCCGAAGACGAACGCGCCGCCGTGCAGGTACAGGATCGTCCCCGGGCGCGGTTCTCCTTCCGGCTCCACGAGGAGCGCGGCGCGACCGCCCAGGGTGACGTCCGTGGTGCGGAGGGCGTCGGGGACGATCATCCGGTCCATCAGGGCCGCGAACCCGGTGCGCAGCTCCTGCGGCGACAGAAGCCCCTCGGGCTGCGGCTGCCGCATCATGGCGTCGATCGCGGCGCGTTGTTCTCTGCTCATGTCGGTCTCCCACAGTGGTCACGGGTACGGGCGAGGGCTCGGCGGTACGCGCGGTCGCCGGAGCGACCGCGGTCGCGGCTGCCGAGTGGATGCCAGTACACTATATGCCGTGGCATATAAATCAAGCGATCAGCCGGCCGGCCTTCCGGAGCTCTTCTCCGACCTGGTCCGGTGCGAGACCCGTCTGTACAACGCGCTCAACGACCGGCTGCGCGAGCGGCACGCGATCGTGACCTCGCAGTTCGAGTTCCTGCGCCACCTGCGCGACCACCCCGGGTCCCGGGTGGCCGACGTCGCCGCCGCGTTCGCGATCGGCATCGGCGCGACGAGCAAGGGCATCGACCGGCTGGAGCGCGACGGATGGGTGGCCCGGCGGCCGAATCCGGCCGACCGCCGCTCGTCGCTGCTGGAACTGACCGGCGAGGGACGGGAGTTGGCGGACGCGGCGGAGGCGACGTTCACCGAGCGCCTGACGGAACTGCTCGGCGACGTGTTCGGCACCCCCGGCGGGGCGGCCGTCGCGCAGGTCTTCGCCACGTTGCGCGCCGCGCTGGAACGCGACCGGATCGGCCTGCCTACCGGATGAGCGCTCCGCCACGCGTCCGCGTCCGCCCCCTCGCGCAGCGCCGTCACGGCCGTCCCCAGCTCCTGTTCGGCCTCCTCGAACCGCCCCCGGGCCGCCGCGACCCGGCCGAGTTGTAGCCGCCCGGCGGAACGGGACCGCGCCCGGCCGGGGTAGGCATCGTCGGCGGTGGGTGCGAACGACCGGCGGGGGCGACGACGGGACGACGGAGGCGCGCGTGAGCGGAGACGGGGAGACGACGCAGGGGCGCGTGCGCGGTGACGGCGAACGGTGCCTGGTCACCGGGGCCACCGGGTACATCGGCGGACGCCTCGCGCCCCAACTGCTCGCCGCCGGGTACCGGGTGCGCTGCCTCGCGCGCTCCCCGGAGAAGCTGCGCGACCACCCCTGGGCCGGCCAGGCCGAGATCGCGCGCGGCGACGTCACCGACGCCCGGGCCGTGGCCGAGGCCATGCGGGACGTGGACGTCGCGTACTACCTGGTGCACGCGCTCGGCACCGGCAGCGACTTCGAAGAGACCGACCGCCGCGCCGCCCGGATCTTCGGGGAGCAGGCGCGGGCGGCCGGGGTCCGCCGGATCGTCTACCTCGGCGGACTGACCCCGGCGGGCGTGCCCGAACGGGAGCTGTCCCCGCACCTGCGCTCGCGCGCCGAGGTCGGCCGCGTCCTGCTGGACAGCGGCGTGCCGACCGCCGTCCTGCGGGCCGCGGTCATCATCGGCTCGGGCTCCGCCTCCTTCGAGATGCTGCGCTACCTCACCGAGCGGCTCCCGGTCATGGTCACCCCCAGCTGGGTCGGCACCCGCATCCAGCCGCTGGCCGTACGCGACGTGCTGCGGATCCTGGTCGGCTGCGCGCGGCTGCCCGCCGACGTCAACCGCACCTTCGACGTCGGCGGGCCCGAGGTGCTGACGTACCGCGAGATGATGCGCCGGTACGCGGCCGTGGCGGGGCTGCCGCGGCGGCTGATCCTGCCGGTGCCGGTGCTCACCCCGGGGCTGTCCAGCCACTGGGTCGGGCTGGTGACACCGGTGCCCGCCTCCATCGCCCGGCCGCTGACCGAGTCGTTGCGGCACGAGGTCGTCTGCCGCGAGCACGACATCGCCCGCTACGTGCCCGACCCGCCGGGGCACCCGCTCGGGTTCGACGAGTCGGTCCGCCTCGCGCTGCGGCGGGTGAAGGAGGCCCAGGTGGCGACCCGGTGGTCGTCGGCGGCGGTGCCGGGCGCGCCGAGCGACCCGCTGCCGACCGACCCCGACTGGGCGGGCGGCAGCCTCTACACCGACCGCCGCGCGCTGACCGTCGACGCGCCGCCCGCCGCGCTGTGGGACGTCATCGAGGGCATCGGGGGCGACAACGGCTGGTACTCCTTCCCGCTCGCCTGGGCGGTACGCGGCTGGCTCGACCGGCTGGCGGGCGGGGTCGGGCTGCGCCGGGGGCGGCGGGACGCGGCACGGCTGCGGGTCGGCGACTCGCTGGACTTCTGGCGGGTGGAGGAGATCGAGCCCGGCCGCCTGCTGCGGCTGCGCGCCGAGATGCGGCTGCCGGGCCTGGCGTGGCTGGAGATGCGCTGCGACCCGGGCGCCGGAGGCCAGGGTGACGGAGGCCAGGGTGACGGTGCTTCCGAGGGAGCGCGCCGCTCCCGCTACCGGCAGCGTGCCGTCTTCCATCCGCGCGGACTGCTCGGCCACGCCTACTGGTGGAGCGTCTCGCCGTTCCACACCGTGGTGTTCGGCGGCATGGCCCGCAACATCGCCCGCGCGGCACACGACCGGGCCCGCGCCACCGGGAGCGGTCCGCGTCCGGGGCGGTGACGCGGCACCCGCGGGCGGCGAACCGTGTTCAGGACGGGGGCTGTCCGCGAGGCGCCGTATCGTCCAGGCCATGACCGCTCGCCCCTCCCTCACCGACGCCCAGCGCCGCGTCCGGCTCGTCCGGCGGCACCTGCTCGTCCCGCCGCTGCGCGCGGACACCGTGGAAGCCGTCGCCGACGCCGTCGTCGCGCTGCACTCCTCCGACCCGGCCACGGTCTACCTGTCGGCCGGGGCGCGGCTCGCCCGCCCGGGCGCGGCGGAGGTGGACCGGGCGCTGTACGAGGACGTGACGCTGGTGAGGCTGCTGGCGATGCGCCGCACCCTCTTCGCGGTCACCGAGGACTTCGCGCCGCACGTCAGCGCGGGCGCCGCCCGCCCGGTCGCGGCGCGCGAACGGGCCACGCTGCTCAAGCACTTGAGGGAGCACGCCGAGGGCTGGGACGAGGCGCGGCTCGCGCGGACCCAGGAACGGGTGCTCGCCGCCCTCGCCCGGCACGGCGAGGCGACCACGGCCGAACTGGCGCAGGACGTACCGGAGTTGCGCGAGACGATGCTGATGGCGCAGGGCAAGCCGTACGAGGCGCGGCAGAGCGTCGGCAGCAGGCTGCTGCGGCTGCTGGCCTCCGACGGGCACGTGCGCCGGGCGCGGCCGCGCGGTTCGTGGACCAGCAACGTCCACCCGTGGGCGCCGGTGCCGCAATGGCCCGAGGTGCCGGCGGCGCGGGCGCGGGCGGAGATCGTCCGGCGGTGGCTCGCGTCGTACGGCCCGGGCACGGAGGCGGACGTGAAGTGGTGGACCGGCTGGACGCTGCGCGACACCCGCGCCGCGCTCGCCGACCTGGGCGCCGTGGAGACCGGCGCGGGCTACGTCCTGCCCGGCGACGAGGAGCCGGACGCCGAGGTGGAGCCGTGGGCGGCGCTGCTGCCCGCGCTCGACCCGACGGCGATGGGCTGGCGCGGCCGCGACTGGTACCTCGACCCGGACCACGTCCCCGCGCTGTACGACCGCGCGGGCAACGTCGGCCCCACGGTGTGGTGGAACGGCCGCATCGTCGGCGCCTGGGCCCAGCGCCCCGACGGCACGATCGCCTGGCGCACGCTGACCGACGCGGGCCGTGAGGCGCAGCACGCCGTCGAGACGGAGGCCGCCCGCCTGACGGCCTGGCTGGACGGCAAACGGGTCACCCCTCGCTTCCGCACGCCCCTGGAGAGGGAGCTGGCGGCGTGAGCGCGGTAATCGCCTTCGGCTCCGGGTGCCGGTCCTCAGGGCTCGGCGCGTTCCGGCCCGTCGTCGTCCAGCAGGTGCAGGTCCGGGTTGGGCTCCAGGAGGAACGGATTGCCCTCGGGGTCGCGCATGAGCAGACCGTCCTCGAACTCGCCGACGATCTCGGCGCCCTGGGTCACCAGGAACGCGGCCTCGTCCTCGACACTGCGGATCAGCGGCTGGGCGACGACCCGCATGGCGGGCGTCTCGGCCAGCACGAACTGCTTGGGCGTGTCGAGGTGCAGGTGGTTCCAGAACCGGACGATCCGTGACAGGTCGACTGCCTCGATCCGTAACATCGCTGCCTCACAGCCCCGATGCGCAGTCGTACAGGCGGAAGCTGCCGTCGGCGGCTCTGCCGTAGGCCCTCGCCGGGACTCGGGTGCAGTTGGACTTGACCCACTTCGTGGCGGGGGTGGACGGGCGCTGGGTGGTCAGCAGGGCGAAGCGGAGCTGGTGGGAGGAGACCAGCGAGGCCAGCTGCGGTGCCGTGGGGAACGGCGTCAGGCCCGTGAAGCCGCCCATCACCAGCATCGGCTGCGCCGTGTCGCGCAGCAGCGGTTCCGCGGAGTACGCGGCCTGCGTGGCGACCAGGTACTTCGCGCCCGAGCGGTTGGCCTGGAGGTAGCCGAGCAACTGGCGGTCGCGCTGGTCGGGGGCGTCCAGCGCGGTCGTGTCGACCTTGGCCTGCCCGTCCTTCAGCTCGAAGTACGCGGTGCCGACCGGCCCGGCCAGCGGTGAGGTCGGCGAGCCCGCGTACACCGGGTCGAGGCAGGACAGCGACCACGCGGCGGGCGCCAGCAGCGTCGCCGCGAGCCCCGCGCCCAGCGCGCCGAGCACCCCGCGGCGGGTGGTGCGCGGCCCGCGGATCCACAGGCCCAGCGCGCCGCACACCCCGAGCATCAGCACGATCGGCAGCGTCCAGCGGGAGAACCCCGGGTGCGGTTCCTCCAGCACCGTCGCCCACACCGCGCTCAGCGCGATCGCCGCGGGCAGCGCGGCGCGGCGCGGCCCACCGGTCTGGTACTGCTCCCACATCAGGGCGACCCCGCCGCCCGCCAGCGCGGCCAGCGCGGGCGCCAGCACGATGGTGTAGTAGCCGTGGTTGCCGTTGGAGAGGCTGAAGACCAGGACGTGCATCACCAGCCAGCCGCCCCACAGCACGAACCCGGCGCGCGACGCGTCGGTGCGCGGCTCGCCCCGGCGCCACCGCACCCCCAGCACCAGCGCCAGCACCGCCAGCGGCAGGAACCAGGCGATCTGCGGGCCGACCGTGTGGTTGACCAGCATCGTCCAGCCGGTGTTGCCGGTGGTGCGGCTCGCCGCGGTGCCCGCGACGGCGCCCAGCGCGTTGGGGTTGCCGCCGAAGCGGCTCAGGCCGTTGTAGCCGAAGACCAGCGTGAACGGGTTGTTGTTGGTGGTGCCGTCGAGGTACGGGCGGCTGCCCGCCGGGGTCGCCCACACCATCAGCAGCCACGAGCAGGACACCAGCAGCGCCAGCGCCCCGGCCGCCACCAGCCGTGTGATCCGCCGCACCGCGCTTCCCGGCGCGGCCAGTTGGTAGACCAGCGCGATCGCGGGCAGCACCAGCCAGGCCTGGAGCATCTTCGCCTGGAACGCGAGGCCGATCCACACCGCGCAGGTCAGCAGCGGCGCCCAGCCGCCGGTGCGCACCGCCTTCTGCGCGGCGCCCGCCGCCAGCACCAGCAGCAGCGTCAGCAGCGTGTCGGGGATGTCGTGCCGGGTCAGCACGACCGCGACCGGAGTGAGGGCGAAGACCGCCGCGGCGAAGACCGCGCCGAGCGGGCCCGCCCAGGCGCGGACGATCCGGTGCAGCAGGAAGACGGTCGCCACGCCCTCGATCACCTGCGGCAGCGCCACCGCCCACAGGTGCGGCCCGAAGACCCGCACCGACAGCGCCTGCGGCCACAGGCCCCCGGGCAGCTTGTCGATCGTGATGGAACCGCTGACGTCCACGCCGCCGTAGACGAACGCGTGCCAGCTCGCCGCCATCGACCGCACGGCCGCCGCGTAGTACGGGTGGACCGCGGCGTGGCCCATGCCCCACGCGTACAGCACGGTGGCCAGCAGCAGGACGCCGGCGAGCGCGGGACGCTCCCACACCGGCGCGGGCTGCCGCGGCGCGGCCGGCTCCGGCGCGGCGGCCCGCCTGCGCTCGCCGCCGGGGCGGGCGCGGCGGCGGCCCCGGTCGGCGGCGCGACGGTCGGCCGCGCGACGGTGACCGGGACGGGGGTCCGGGACGGCGGTGCCGGTGTCCGAGGCGGGTGCCTCGGAGGCGGGCGCGATCCGCGCGGTCGGGAAGTCGCCGGGTGTCGAGGGGAGTTGGGTCGTGGCGAAGTCGCCCGGCACCGGCGGGAGTTGGGCCGTGGCGAAGTCGCCGGGGGGCGTGGTGAAGTCCCCCGGGGCCGGGGTGACGTCACGCGGGCCCCGGGAGGAGGAGCGTCGACGGCGGGAGTTGGTCACAGGCGACGCGCCACCCTCAGTCCTGCGGCGTAGAAGCCGGTACCGTCAAGACGGGCCACGCCCGCCTTGTCGCCCATCGTCGGCCCGTTGGCCTGCGAGCGGCTGGAGTAGAAGCGGGGATGGCCCTCGTTGTCGATACCGAGGTACATCCCGCAGTGGTCGACGGTGATCGGCTTGCCGATGTTGATGGCGAAGAAGACCAGGTCGCCGGGTTGCAGCATGCTGATGTCGGCCGGCCGGCTGTTGGTGTCGGGGATCAGCACCACACCCGGGGCGTACTTGGCGATGGCGTAGGCCCGCCGGGGCAGCCCGGTCCCCGGATCGTTGGTGTCGTGCATCGGGTAGCCCATGCGGTAGCCCCACAGCAGCCGCATGAAGCCTGAGCAGTCCACGTCGCCGAGGCGCTCCTTCTCCGGCGTGACGTGCGTGCCGTCGGGGAAGGTCCACGGGATGCCGAGGTAGTCGTAGAAGTCGGACTTCTCGTCCCGGGAGTGGAAGGAGTCCTCCGACTCACCGGGCACCCGGGGGCCGAAGTTGGCGTCGCCCGCGTAGCGCAGCCCGTTCTTGTACTTCGACGGCGCGCCGTCACCGTACTCGAAGGCCGTCATCAGCACGTCGGGGCTGCGGTCGGCGAGGGTCGCGGGGAACCACGAGTGGAACCACGAGGTGTTCTCCCGCCCGCGCGACCACTCGGTGGACATCAGCCGCACCCAGGCGGTGCTGTGCACCACGGCGTCGGTGGTGCGCGGCTCGCTGAAGGTGCGCTGCGGGCCGCTGAGCAGCGCGGTGCGGGCGCCGTCGGTGAACGTCGCCAGCAGGTTGCCGGAGGCGTCGCGCACGACGGTGCGGTCGGGCGAGGTGACGCGTTCGAAACGGTAGCCGCCGGTCGGCACGGCGCTGGGCGACCCGCTCTCGTGCTGCGGCACCGCGTCGTCGGGCCCGCCGCTGCCACTGGCCCGGTCGACCGCGTAGAGGCCGACCGCACCGGCCGCCACCGCGCCCGCCGCGCCGCCCAGGAGGGCGCGGCGACTGGGACGACGGCGCGGCCGACCGTGTCTGGTCGGGTCCTGTTGCATCTCGGGGACTCCTCGGTACTCGAAGTCGCTTGGTCAGGAGGTGGGCAGCGCGCCGAGCAGCAGACCGGCGGCGAGCACCACGTACGCGCCGAGCGTCACCGCGGTGGTGGCGATGGCGGTCGCGGCCATGGGCTGGCGCACCAGCTGGTAGGCGATCAGGCCGGGCACGATGAAGCCGAGCGTCTGGGTGGTGTAGAGCAGCGGGAACTCGTGCTGGAGCGCGAGCATCACGGTCGCCTGGAGCAGCACCGCGGTCAGCACGACGGCCGCGAACAGCCGCTTGCCGTACAGGATCACGTTGCGCTGGAGCAGCTTGGTGGCGAAGAAGGTCAGCGCGGTCACGCCGATCATCAGCGCCGCCATGCCCGCGTCGGTGACCAGCGTCAGCGCCAGCCAGCCGGGGGTGATCATGCCGCCGGGGGAGAGGTTGGTGGTCAGGTAGCAGATGAGCGAGAAGACCAGGCCGAGGGAGATGCCCAGGGCGGCGACCTCGGGCGTGACGTTGGCGGGGATCACAGCGGCTTCCTCAGCGAGTCGTACGGGTGGTCGGGGTCTGCGGCGCGGGGCGCCCGCTGAACGGGGACGTGCGGCGCCTGGTCGTGCGGCGGCTGGTCGTGATGCGCCCGGTCGTGCGGCGACGGTTCGTGCGGCCCGCGGTCGTACGGCGACGGTCCGTGGCCCGGCGGGTCGTCGGGCACCGGCGGCAGGGCCGCGGTCGGCGCGTCCTGGGGCGGCCCGTATCCGGCGGCGGCCTGGCCGCCGTAGCCGCCGTCGTAGCCCCAACCGCCTTGCGCGGCGCCCTGGTCGAGCGTCTCGTAGCCGACGTGGTCCCACTGGCCGGGGTAGGGCTGGTGGACCTGCTGGTCGTAACCGCCGTGCGGCGCGGGGCTGTCCAGCGGCGCGACCCAGCTGTACGGCTCCGGCTCGGGCGGGCGGGCCACCGCCATGGTGCCGGTGTCGGCCTCGGTGCCGTCCGGCGCCAGCAGCGGGGCGTCCTCGCT
>NZ_JAINVZ010000026.1 GCF_019890615.1 Streptantibioticus parmotrematis
AATCGAACACCACGGCAAAGGCGACCTGAGCGCACTGCTGGCGGGCAAGGACACCTGGACGGTCGTGGGCTGACCGTCCCGCCGGCCGCCGTGGGATCCGGCCATCGGCGGCGCGGGGACCACCGTCCCGGTGCCCGGCCGTCGCGTCCTCGTGACTCGGCGGCCGGGCGGCCGTATTCCTGGACGCATGGCCGCCACCGAGTCCGTGTCCCCGCCGCACGACCGACCGCTGTACCGCGTCAAACGGCTGCTGCTCGGCCCGCCGCTGATCACGGAGGAGTTGCGCACCGAGAAGCTGTCGAATCCGATGGCGCTCGGGGTGCTCGCCTCCGACTGCATGTCGTCGACCGCGTACGGGCCGGAGGAGATCCTGCGGGCGCTCGTCCCGGTGATCGGGGCGGCCGCGTTCTCGTTGCTGCTGCCGATCACCGGTGTGGTGATCCTGGTGCTGCTCCTGCTGACGCTCTGTTACCGGGACGTGGTCACCGTCTACACCCGGGCGGGCGGCAGTTACGTGGTGGCGCGGGAGAACTTCGGGCCCAACGTGGCGCAGATCGCGGCGGTGGCGCTGCTCATCGACTACATCGTGACGGTCGCGGTGCAGACGGCGGCCGGGACGGACGCGCTGGTCTCGCTGGCGCATCTGGCGGGCGGCGGGTTCACCAGGCTGGACCGTTTCAAGACGCCGTTGAGCGTCCTGGTGGTGCTGGTGCTGATGTACGGCAACCTGCGCGGGCTCCGGGAGGCGGGGCGGACGTTCGCGCTGCCCGCGTACCTGTTCATGGTGGCGGTCGGCGCGATGCTGGTGACCGGCGCGGTGCGGCTCGCCGTCGACGGACGGCTGCCGCACGCCGACCTGCACGCCTCGGGCGCGGTGCCGCTGGGCAGTCCGGGCAGCGGGGTGCTGTACGGGGCGTCGCTGTTCATCGTGCTGCGCGCGTTCGCCAACGGCGGGTCCTCGCTGACGGGCCTGGAGGCGATCTCCAACGGCGTGTCCGCGTTCCGTGAGCCGCAGGGCGTCAACGCGCGGCGCACGCTGGTGGCGATGAGCTGCACGCTGGGCGTGATGGTGCTGGGCGTGTCGCTGCTGGCCCGTGCCACGCACGCGATTCCCTACGCGGACGGCAATCCGACGGTGATCGCACAGGAGGCGCACCTGCTGTTCGGGTCGGGGTGGTTCGGCACCGCGGGGCTGGTCTACGTGCAGCTGGCCACCGCGTTGATCCTCTACACGGGGGCCAACACGCCGTTCACCGGCTTCCCGTTCCTGGCCAGCTTCGTGGCGGAGGACTCCTTCCTGCCCCGGCAGCTGACCCGGCGCGGGCACCGGCTGGCGTTCTCCAACGGGATCGTCGTGCTGACCGCGCTGGCGCTGGCCCTGCTGCTGGTGACCGGCGGCAGCGTGGACCGGCTGGTGGCGCTGTACGCGATCGGGGTGTTCACCGGGTTCACCATGGCGGCGGCCGGGCTGACGGCGTACCACTTCAGGCGGCGCGAGCCGGGGCGCCGGTTCAAGCTGGTGGTCAACGTGGCGGCGGGGATCGCGTCGGCGCTGGTCGTGCTGATCTTCGCGGTCACCAAGTTCGCGGAGGGCGCCTGGCTGGTGGTGATCCTCTTCCCGCTGGGGGTGGGCGCGCTCATCCGGATCAACCGTCAGTACCGCGCGGAGGCCGCCGCGATGGACGAGCTGCCCGCGCCCGGCGCCGACCGCGCGCCCTGGCGGCGGCACGTGGTCCACGTGCTGGTGGACAGCCTGGACCTGGCCACGTTCAAGGCGCTGCGGTACGCGCACGGGCTGGCGCCGGACGACATCCGGGCCGTCCACTTCATGATCGACGAGCGGCACGCGCGGGCGCTGATGGAGCGCTGGACGGACTCGATGGGCACCACGGTGCCGCTGGAGGTCGTCGCCTGCCCGGACCGGCGGCTGCACCGGGCGGTGCGCACCCTGGCCCGCGAGACCACGCGCGGTGGCGGGACCGCGCTGACGCTGCTGGTGCCGCGCCGGACGTACGGCTCGGTGCTCGGCCACATCCTGCACCGCGACACCGGCGACGCGATCGGCAAGGCGGTCGACCTGCCGGACGTGGCGGTGACGATCCTGCCGTTCGACGTGGACGCGGCGGTCCGGCGGCTGGAGGCGAGGCGCCGGGCGCGTTCGGCGTGAGCGGGCGGGGCGTTACGCGGTCACGTCGCGGGTGGTCAGCCGGGCCCAGGCCGCCGAGACGAAGACGGCCGCGTACAGGGCCTGGAGTCCCGCGTTCCTGGCGATCGCACTGCCGATGGCCGGGGCGCGCAGCAGGTCGGCGAAGCTCATCCAGTAGTGCGGGAACAGGTAGGGCTGGACGGCGTGCAGTTGCGGGACCGCGCCGAGGATCTGCACGGTGAGCAGGACGCCGACGGTGGTGGCCATGGCCGCGATGGCGCTGTCGGTGAGCGTGGAGACGAACAGGCCGAGCGCCGCGATGCCGACCAGCGAGACGGCCACCACGCCCGCGATGGCCAGCGCCCGCAGCAGCCCGTCGCCCAGCGACACGGTCTGCCCGGAGATCAGCGTGACGTCGCCGAACGGAAAGAGCGCGGCGCCGGTCGCCAGCGCGGCCAGGGCCACCACCAGCGTCGCGACCCCGCAGAACACCAGCACGGTGGCGTACTTGGTCAGCAGCAGCCGGGTCCGCCCCGCGGGGGCGACCAGCAGGTAGCGCAGCGTCCCGGCGTTGGCCTCGCCGGCGACGGAGTCGCCCGCCACCACGCCGACGGCCATCGGCAGGAAGAACGGCAGGGTGACGGCGAGTGAGGTGAAGACCAGGAACAGGCCGTTGTTGGTGACGTCGGCGATGAAGGCGGGGCCGTCGCCCGCGCCCTGCCGGTCGCCGCGGGTCTGGAACTTCACCGCGATGCCGACCAGCACCGGGATCGCGGCCAGCACGCCCAGCAGCGCGGCGGTGCGCCAACGGCGAAAGACGATGCGCAGCTCGCCGCGGAACAGTCCCAGCGACCACAGCGCCCGCGCCGTCCTGGAAGCGGTCGGCGTCCCTGAGCCCTCCGGCGTGCCCGGCGTCTCGGCCGCGGGTCCGGCCCCCGCTGCCGGCGCGCCGGCCCCCGCGTCGGTCCCGGTCGCCACGTCCGCCTCAGCCCGCGACATCGAAGCCCTCCCCGGTCAGCGCCACGAAGGCGTCCTCCAGCGACGCGCGTTCGGTGCCGAAGGCGCGCACCCGTACCCCGGCGGCGACCAGGGCGGCGTTCAGCTCGGCCACGTCCGCGGCGGGCTGCGGCAGTTCGCCGGTGACCCGGTCGGCGTCGGCGCCGACGTCGGTCAGGCCGTGCTCCTTCAGGACGCGGACCGCGTCGGCCACGTCGGGCGTGGTGACGGCGAGCCGCCCGCGCGCGCCCGCGGACAGCTCGGCGACCTCGCCCTGGACGACCAGCTCGCCCCGGGACATCACCGCGGCGTGCGTGCAGACCTGCTCGATCTCGTCCAGCAGGTGGGAGGAGAGGAAGACGGTGGTGCCCTCGGCGGCGACCTCGCGCACCAGCGTGCGGATCTCCCGCATCCCCTGCGGGTCGAGGCCGTTGGTCGGCTCGTCCAGCACCAGCAGCTCGCGCGGTCGCAGCAACGCGCGGGCCAGGCCCAGGCGCTGCTTCATGCCCAGCGAGTAGACCCGCGCCTTCTTGGCCGACGCCGCGCCGAGCCCGACGCGTTCCAGCGCGGCGCCGACCCGGGCCGTGCGGGTGGCCGGGTCGGCGGTGGGGTCGGCGGCGTCGTAGCGCAGCAGGTTCTCCCGGCCGGTGAGGAACCCGTACAGCGCCGGACCCTCGATGAGCGCGCCGACCCTGGGCAGCACCTGGCGGGCGGCGCGCGGCATGGGTTCGCCCAGGACGCGCGCGCCGCCCGAGGTCGGCTCGATCAGGCCGAGCAGCATGCGGATGGTGGTGGTCTTGCCCGAGCCGTTGGGCCCGAGGAAGCCGAAGACGCTGCCGCGCGGCACGGTCAGGTCGAGCCCGCGTACCGCGAACTGCCCGCCCCGGAAGCGCTTGGTCAGCCCTCGCGTGTCGATCGCGGGGGCGGGCGGCCCGTCCATCCGGTTCCTCCTAGCTGGTCGGCTCCGGCCCGCGGGGGGCCTCAGCCGCGCCGACGGTCACCCTGCGGCCGCGTTCGCCGCCTCGACCAGGGCCTCCTGGGTGACGGCGCCCGCGTAGACGGCGCCCTTGTCGGTCACCAGGACGTTGACCAGGCGGGTGCTGATCACCGTACCGGAGCCGAAGCGGCCGGAGACGTGGTGGCCGAGCGTGCCGAGCAGTCCTTCGACGCCGGCCGGGCCCTGGGCGCTGCCGCCCTGGGAACCCTGTCCGCTCTGCCCGCCCTGGCCGCTCTTGAGGCCCGCGCCCGACGGTGCCTTCAGCTCGGCGATCGTGGTCCAGCCGGTGCCGGTCAGCTCGGGGCCCGAGGCTCCGCCCGGCAGCTTCGCCGCGCCGGAGCCGACCGCGCCGGAGCCCGCCGCGCCGCCCGGCCCGCCGGGGTGCTCACCGTGCTGGTCCTGCTTGCCCTGCGTCACCTTGGCGCCCTTGGGCACGGTGAAGGTGAAGTCGCTCGCCGACGGCTTGCCGAAGTTCACGCGGGTGTAGGCGATGTCCACCGCCGCCTTGCCACCGCCCTTCGGGGTGAGGGTGAAGGCGAGCGGCGTGCCGGTGGCGGAGTCCACCGCGACGCGCACCGAGTCGATGGTGCTGTCGGCCTGCTTGGGCCGCACCAGCAGCTCGTACGCGCTGCGCCCGGCGACCCGCGCGGTGCCGTCCACCGTCATCGAGGTGGTCGGACCGGCGGCCTTCAGCAGCTGGTCCACCGCGGCCTGCGGGGTCGTCGGCACCCCGGCCGGGGGCTTGTCGGCGTGCGCGGTCCCGGCGGGGTGCGCGGGCTCGGTGGCGTGGTAGACGGAGTTGGCGCCGCTGTCGTACGCCCACATCTGGGTGCCGTCGTGGATGACGGTGTACTGCGAGGTGTCGTCGACGATCGACAGCCGCTGGCGGTCCGGGCCGTCGGCGGCCACCTGAAGGGTGTGGGTGCCCGACAGCAGCTCGGTCAGCTTGGCCGCCGGGTCGGCGGCGGAGGACGAACCGGACGAGGCCGAGGGGCTCGACCCGGACGCGCCGGAGCCCGAGGAGCCGCCGAACGGGTCGGAGGAACCGGCCGCCGAGCCGCTCGCGCCGCCCGCGACGCCGCCGAGCAGACCGCCGGACAGGCCCGAGGGCAGGCCGAGGTCCGTGCTGACGCGGACCGAGCCGGACAGGGTGCTGGTGTCGGAGGCCGCCATCTTGTCCAGCAGCTGGCGCGCCGTCAGGTGGGGCAGGGACGGGCCGCTGCCGGTGCTGGCCAGCGCGGTGCCCAGGCCGATGGTGGTCGCGGCCACCGCGGCGACCGCGACCGGCACCGCGTAACGCGTCAGCGCGCGCCGCCGCCGGGCCCTGGCCTCGCCGTCGACGTCGCCGAAGTCCGCGTAGCCCCCGAAGTCCCCCTCGGGTCGCGGCGATTCGTTCCGTGCCATTGCCTACCTCCGTCGTTGGCGGCGGTACCGGACCATTGTCACCCCGGTCCCCCTTCGTCCGCTGTGCTCCATCCCACCAAACGGGTCCGCCGGCCACATCCCCCCACGGGATCAACCCCGGGTACGCCCCGGGGATGACGGGCCGGGGTCGCCTTCCCCTAGGGGCGGCGGCCGCTCCCCCGCCCGCCGGGGAGAGCGGGCCGGGGTGCCGCGGCGCTCCGGCTTGAACTCTCGGATCTCCAACTACCCCTCTCGACCTGGGGGTTCGAGTGCGACAGGATGCGGGCGTGAGCGAGCACCGACCCTCCAGGGGCCAGCACAGACGGTCCACCGGCCCGGAGCCGGACGAGGAGTTGATACGCGCCCTGCACGCCGCGCACGCGGCACCGCTGTACGCGTTCGCGCTGCGGCTGGTGGAGGGCGACCGGGACCGCGCGCAGGACGTGGTGCGCGAGACGCTGCTGACCGCCTGGCGGGAGACCGAACGGCTGGAGCGCGGGGCGGCGGCGCTGCGGCCGTGGCTGGTGAGCGTGGCCCGGCGGATCGCGCTGGGCCCCGCGGGCGGCGGGGCGCCGGCGCCCGTGCCGGAGTCCGGGGAGGTCGACGCCGCGCTGCGGATGATGGCGGTGTGCGACGCGCTGGCGGACCTGACGGAGGGGCACCGCGAGGCGCTGACCGCGACGTACTTCGCGGGGCGGACGGCCGCTCAGGCCGCGCAGGTGCTGGGGGTGCCGGCGCAGGAGGTGCGGACCCGGGCGTTCTACGCGCTGCGCAGGCTGAAGATCGCGCTGGAGGAACGAGGGGGACTTCGTCGGACGTGAACCCCTTGGTGGCGGCGTACGCGAAGCGGCAAGGCGCGGTGGGCGCCGCGCTACGGGGGCCGGGAAGGCAGTGACAGCTTGCGGCGGTGCGTCCGCCGGTCCGGTGGGCTCGGCACCGCCGGACAGCGACGTACCTCTTGCCAGCCGTCGCGGCGGAAAGAACGTGCTCCGGCCCGAAAGACTCAGCCCGCCCGGTGGACCACCGCGTCACACAGGGCCTCCAGCGCGTTCTTCGCGGCGCACTCCGGCAGGGGGGACAGGGCCGCGCGGGCCAGGTCGGCGTAGCGGATCGCGTCGCGGCGGGCCATCTCCAGCGCGGGGTGCGCCCGCAGCAGGGCGAGCGCCTGCGCGTGGCGGGCGTCGTCCGTGAGGTCGCCCTCCAGCAGCGCGATCAGCCGGCGGTCCTCGGGGCTGTCGAAGGCGCCGGAGCGCAGGTGCAGCACGGGCAGCGTGGCGATGCCCTCGCGCAGGTCGGTGCCCGGGGTCTTGCCGGACTCGTGGCCGTCGCTGGCGATGTCCAGCACGTCGTCGACGAGCTGGAAGGCGATGCCGATGCGCTCGCCGTACTGGGTGAGGGTGTCCACCACCGCGTCGTCCGCGCCGGACATCATCGCGCCGAACCGCCCGGAGACCGCCATCAGCGAGCCGGTCTTGCCGGCCAGCACCTCCAGGTAGTGGTCGATGGCGTCGCGACCGTCCTGCGGGCCCGCGGTCTCCAGGATCTGGCCGGTGACCAGCCGCTCGAACGCCTCGGCCTGGATGCGCACCGCCTCCGGGCCCAGGTCGGCCAGTATGTGCGAGGCGCGGGCGAAGACGAAGTCGCCGGTCAGGACGGCGACCGAGTTGTCCCAGCGGGCGTTGGCGGTGGGCACGCCGCGCCGCACGTCGGCCTCGTCCATGACGTCGTCGTGGTAGAGCGTGGCGAGGTGGGTCAGCTCCACGACGACCGCGGAGGGCACCACGCCGGGCGCGTACGGGTCGCCGAAGTGCGCGGCCAGCAGCACGACCAGCGGCCGGAAACGCTTTCCCCCGGCCCGCACCAGGTGCTGCGCGGCGTTCGTGATGAACGGCACGTCGCTCTTGGTGGCCTCCAGCAGGCCCTCTTCGACCTCCGCGAGACCGACACGGATGTCGGTGTCGAGGACCTGGTCGCGCACGCTCAGCCCGAAGGGCCCGACGACGGTCACGAGGGGAGCTCCTGTCGCTGATTCGGTCGTGGCCTGAAGTGCCATTGGTTGCAGCGTATCCGGTCCCCTGTGGATCACTGGTGGCCGGTGCGCCGGACACCGTGGTGAGCTGCCAGGTGAAACGGCCGTTCCGGGTCCCCCCGACGGCGCCCGCCACCCTCGTCCCGGGTCCCTCAGACGGCGCTCGCCGCCCCCGTTCCGCGCACCCTGGCCGTCACCGCCGCCGCGAGCCGGGGCGAGGCGTAGCGGGTCCCGCACACGAAGCGCATCAGCGGGCCGAAGGTCGCGGCGGACGGCAGGCCCGTGAAGTACAGCCCCGGCACCGATCCCCCGTAGCCGCGGTCCAGCAGCGGGGAGCCTCCGGTGCGGGTCAGCCGGGCGCGCAGTCCCGGCCCGAGGAAGTCCAGCGCGTCGACGTCCACCCGGTAGCCGGTGGCGGCGAGCACGTGGTCGGCGGAGAAGTCGCGCAGGCCGCCCTCGGCGCCGCCCCGTGTCGTCAAGATCACGCGGTTGGTGGCGGTGTCGAGGCGGGCGGCGACCGGTTCGCGGCCCTGGACGACGGGCGCGCGGCCCTCGAAGCGGTCGTGCAGCCACCAGGCGCCGCGCGGTCCGAGGACCTTGCGCACCAGCCACAGCCGGGTGGGCTCGGGCAGGTAGCGGAAGGCGGAGGGTCCTGGCACGTTGCTGAACGCGTACAGCGACCAGGCGCGGCCGACCGGCGAGTCGGGCTTCCACTGGATGCCGTCGCGCGGCGGCGCGCCGAAGCCGACGCTGCCGCGCCGCCGGGCCAGCACGGTGACCGAGGCGCCGCCCTCGGCGAGCAGCGCGGCGCTCTCCAGCGCGGACTGCCCGGCGCCGACGACCAGCACGTCGCGTCCGGCGAACCGGCCGAGGTCGGTGTGCTGGGCGCTGTGCGAGACCGGGCCGGTGGCGGACGGGCCGTCGGGGGCGGCGTCGAGCAGCACCTCGGGCACGTGGGCGAAGCCGCTCAGGCCGCTGGCGACGACGACCGCGGGGGCGGTCAGCTCCTCGCCGGACTCCAGCTTGACCCGGAACTCCCGCGCGTCGCGGTCCACCGAGGCGACCCGGACCCGTTCGACCTCGGGGACGAGGCGTTCGGTGAACCACTCGCCGTAGCGGACGAAGAACTCCAGGGTCACCAGGTCCCGCTCGGTGACGAGGCGGGGCTCCCCCACCGCGTCGCAGAAGTCCTGGAGGGTGTGGCCGCGGCCGGGCGCGGAGATGGTGGAGGCGTCCGGGGTGGACTTCAGCACCATCTTCGTGGGCATCGTCTCCGTCCAGCTGGACATCGGCGTGCCGAAGACGCGGACGGGGACGCCGCGTGCCTTCAGGTGCGCCGCGGTGGACAGGCCGTACGGCCCGGCGCCGATCACCACCACTGGGTTCATGCCTGATCCCCTCCCGGAGCGGATGTCGTGTGGGCCGATGTCGTGTGGGCGGCGGGTGGCGGCGCGGGCCGGCTCGCGGGCCGGTTGCGGCGCCGGGTCCGCCACAGCTGGAGCAGGTGCTTGGCGCCCGGTCCGCCGAGGCGGGCGAGCATGGTGAGGAACGGCTTGACGTCGTCGCCGCTGAACCAGGCGAGTTCGGTGCCGGTGGCGCGGCGGGGGGCGTGCGGGGTGGTGTAGCCGCCGCGGCGGTAGGCGATCAGGGCGGGCAGGTCGATGTTCTCCACGACGAAGCGGCGGCCGTCCAGCTGTGCCACCCGCGGAACATGACGGCCCGTCAGGTCGAGGTGGTGGGCGCGGACGACGTCGATGCCCGCGGCGTTCTCGAAGAGCCGGAACTGCGCGCCGACGCGCGGGTTGAAGTCCAGCAGCTTGTAGCGCCCGTCGCGGCGGTCGAAGCGCAGGTCGAGGTCGGCGGTGCCGGAGAAGCCGATCTGCTTGACGAACTGGGCGGCCAGATCCGCGAGTTCGGGGTTGGGCACGACGTAGGCGCAGGCGGTCATGCCCGCGTGCGGTGGCCAGGAGCGGACCTTGACCCCGGTGAACAGGGCCCGGGGCGCGTGGTCGGCGTCGAAGTAGCCGTGCACGATCCAGTCCTCGGCCTGCTCGCGCGGCAGGTACTCCTGGAGCACCACGCCGGGCCGCTCGCCCCAGCCGCCCGCCAGCGCCAGCAGTTCGCGCGGTCCGGCGATGCGGGTGGTGCCGGGCACCACGGGCGCGCGGCGGCGTTCGAACGCGTCGCGGTTCTTGGCGACCACGGGGAAGCGGGCCTCTTCCGCGAACTCCCTTATGTCGTCCTGGGTTTCGGGGAACGCGGCGCGCGGGGTGGGCACGCCGTGCGTCAGGCACAGGTCGTGCAGGCCGCGCTTGCTGGCGAGCCGCCGGGGCAGCGTGGGATCGACCCGGGGCAGCAGGAAGCGGGCGGACAGTTCGGCCGCGTGCTCGGCGACGAGCACCGCGGCCTCCTCGTCGGTGGGGATCAGCACGCTGGGTCTGCCGATCCGGCGGCCGACGTCCAGCAGTCCGGCGACCAGCCGCTCGGGTTCCTCCAGGCCGGTGGTGGGCCACACGTAGCCGTGGGTCAGGTAGCGGGAGGAGCCCGCCGGGGTGAAGCGGTCCTCGGTGACCGCGTACATCGGGACGCCCAGCCTGCCGAGGCTGCGGATGGCGCCGACACCGCCGTGGTGCAGCGGGTAGTTGCCGATCTTCACCATGAGGCCCGGTACGGACCTGTCCACCGCGAACGACGGCGCACTCGCCACATGACCCCCCTCGGTCGCGGGAGGTTCTCCCCCCTCCCCGCGGCGTTCCCAGGACGCTACTGGCGGACCATCGGACCCAGCAACCGGTTCGGCCATATTGCGAACACGATGTCGGGCATTGGCCCGATCGTGTCATCAGGGCCCGTTCGTGCCGTCCGGTGTCCCGCGTGGGGAGCGCCGGACGGCACGCCGAGGAAGGTCAGCGCGAGTGCTGACGCGTCAGCTCCACAGCGGGTACGACACGTGGCGCGGGCTGTGGTCCGGACGGGCGCCCGGGTAGGTCAACTCCAGCGTGGTGAACCGCTGTTGACCGTGGTGCCCGGCCCACGCCCTCGGGTTCGCCAGCTTCACGTCGACGGCGTACGAGTGGAACTTGCCCGCGGCGCAGTACGGCGTGCAGTCGTTGACGACGTTGGTGCCGGTGGCCGTGGCCGACGAGGCGCCCCAGGACTTCCAGTGCAGCTTCACCAGGCCGTTGTTGCCGTCCGCGCAGGCCAGCAGGTAGGTGCCGGGACGGACCTGCGCCTTGAAGGAGCAGTCGACCACGACCGGCCGCGCACCGGACGTGTGCGTATCGGAAGGGGCCCGGGTGGCGGCGGACGCCGGCAAGGAGGCTCCGGCGAGGGCGGCGCCCGCGCAGAGTATGACCGCGATCTTCAGGTGACGACCTCGCATGGGTCCTCCCCGGGTTGGGACGTGAATGCCGGGTACGACCCTACGACCCGATCCGGCGGAATACCAACCAATCGGGTCATAGGTTCGTAACGACATTTTCGGTGACAGAAAGGGACGAGTGACGACCATGTGTGACCGGCGCCACAACGGGCTTCCTGCCCCCTCAGCGCACGAAGACACCCGCCTTTCCGGCCAGGTCCAGGAAGTACTGCGGAGCGACGCCCAGCACCAGCGTCACCGCCACGCCCAGCGCGATCGCGGTGGAGGTCAGCGGGCTGGGGATGGCCACCGTGGGACCCTGCGGCTGCGGCTCCTGGAAGAACATCATCACGATGACCCTGATGTAGAAGAACGCGGCGATGGCCGAGGAGATCACACCGACGACGACCAGCGGGACCGCGCCCCCCTGCGCCGCCGCCTTGAAGACCGCGAACTTCCCCGAGAACCCGGCGGTCAGCGGAATGCCCGCGAACGACAGCAGGAAGACCGCGAACACGGCGGCCAGCAGCGGCGAACGCCGGCCCAGGCCCGCCCACTTGGACAGGTGCGTCGCCTCGC
The DNA here is from genome assembly GCF_019890615.1 of Streptantibioticus parmotrematis. Lineage (GTDB taxonomy): Bacteria > Actinomycetota > Actinomycetes > Streptomycetales > Streptomycetaceae > Streptantibioticus_D > Streptantibioticus_D parmotrematis. The sequence continues at coordinate 11,513 of NZ_JAINVZ010000026.1, forward strand.
CTCCGGCGTCGCGCACCAGCGTGACCACCGCGAAGCCGCCCAGCGTCACGAAGGAGTAGGCGACGAGGTAGAACAGCACCGACGACACACCGCTGGGCGAGACCGCGATGACGCCGGTGAGCAGGAAGCCCGCGTGGGCGATCGAGGAGTACGCCAGCAGCCGCTTCACGTCGGTCTGGGTGACCGCGATGATCGCGCCGACCACCATGGTGACGATGGCGACGCCCCACATCACCGGCCGCCAGTCCCACCGCATCCCGGGCAGCACCACGTACAGCAGCCGCAGCAGCGCGCCGAACGCGGCCACCTTCACCGCCGCCGCCATGAAGCCGGTGACCGGGGTCGGCGCGCCCTGGTAGACGTCGGGCGTCCACATGTGGAACGGCACCGCCGCGACCTTGAACAGCAGCCCCATCACCACCATCGCGCCGCCGATCAGCAGCAGCGCGTCGTTGCCCGTGGTGTTGGCCAGCGCCGGGGTGAGCTTGGCGGTGCCGTCCACCACGTCCGCGATGCCGCCGTACGAGACCGTGCCCGCGTAGCCGTACAGCAGCGCGATGCCGAACAGCAGGATGGCGGAGGAGAACGCGCCCAGCAGGAAGTACTTGACCGACGCCTCCTGCGACATCAGCCTGCGGCGCCGGGCCAGCGCGCACAGCAGGTACAGCGGGAGGGAGAAGACCTCCAGCGAGACGAAGAGGGTCAGCAGGTCGTCGGCGGCGGGGAAGATCATCATGCCGGCGACCGCGAACAGCAGCAGCGGGAAGACCTCGGTGGTGGTGAACCCGGCCCGCACCGCCTTCTGTTCCTGCTCGCCGCCCGGCACCGCGGACCCTTGCGCGGCGAAGGAGTCCACCCGGTTGCCGTGCGCCACCGGGTCGAGGCGGCGCTCGGCGAAGGTGAACGTGGCGACCAGCGCGATCAGCACGATCGTGCCCTGGAGGAAGAGCGCGGGCCCGTCGACCGCCACCGCGCCCATCGCGGCGACGTGCGACCGCCCCTGCGCGTAACCGTCGGCGGCCAGCGCCACCAGCGCGGCGAACGCGGCCGCCAACCCCACGACGGACACCGCGAGTTGACCGGCGTAGCGGGCGGCACGCGGGGCGAACGCCTCGATCAGCACGCCGAGCACGGCGGCGCCGAAGACGATCAGCACCGGGGAGAGCTGGGCGTACTCGATGTGCGGGGTGGGGATCGCGGGGGTCGCGGCGGTGTCCGCGAGGGCCCGCGTTGTCCACAGGCTGTGGACGGCTGCTGCCGTGGCGCTCACTTGGCGTTCTCCTTCGCTGCGGCGACCGCGGGCACGGTGACCTTCGGCGGGGGGTCGGTGCGGTGGACGTCGGAGAGGGTGTCCTTGACCGCCGGGTTGATCACGTCGGTCACCGGCTTGGGATAGACCCCGAGGAAGAGCAGCAGCGCGATCAGCGGCGCCACCACCACCAGTTCCCGCACCTTGAGGTCCTTCATGCCCTCGATGCCCGCCTTGACCGGGCCCGTCATGGTGCGCTGGTAGAGCACCAGCACGTACAGCGCGGCCAGCACGATGCCGAGGGTGGCGATCACACCGAGCGCCGGATAGCGGGTGAAGGTGCCGACCAGCACCAGGAACTCACTGACGAACGGCCCGAGTCCGGGCAGCGACAGCGTCGCCAGGCCGCCGACCAGGAAGGTCCCGGCGAGCAGCGGCGCGACCTTCTGCACCCCGCCGAAGTCCGCGATCCTGCGCGAGCCGCGCCTGCTGATCAAGAAGCCCGCGACCAGCAGCAACGCGGCGGTCGAGACGCCGTGGTTGACCATGTAGAGGGTCGCGCCGGACTGGCCCTGGGAGGTCATCGCGAAGATGCCCAGGATGATGAAGCCGAAGTGCGAGATCGACGCGTACGCGATCAGCCGCTTGATGTCGCGCTGGCCGACCGCGAGCAGCGCGCCGTAGATGATGCCGATGACGGCCAGCACCAGGATCACCGGCGTCGCCCACTTCGAGGCGGCCGGGAAGAGCTGGAGGCAGTAGCGCAGCATCGCGAAGGTGCCGACCTTGTCCACGACCGCGGTGATCAGGACGGCGACCGGTGCGGTGGACTCGCCCATGGCGTTGGGCAGCCAGGTGTGCAGCGGCCACAGCGGCGCCTTGACCGCGAAGGCGAAGAAGAAGCCCAGGAAGATCCAGCGTTCGGCGGTCGTGGACAGCGTCAGCGTGCCGTTGGCCCGGTCGTGCAGGATCTGCGGCAACGAGAAGGTGCCCGCGCCGAGTTGGTGGGCGGTGACCGCGTAAAGACCGATCACCGCGGCCAGCATGACCAGGCCGCCGACCAGGTTGTAGAGCAGGAACTTCACGGCCGCGTAGGAGCGTTGGCGGGCCTGCTCGTCCTCGCCGTGCGCGCCCGCCTGGTCGCCGAAGCCGCCGATGAGGAAGTACATCGGGATCAGCATGGCTTCGAAGAAGACGTAGAAGAGGAAGACGTCGGTGGACTCGAAGGCGATCACCACCATCGCCTCGACCAGCAGGATCAGCGCGAAGAAGCCCTGCGTGGGCCGCCAGCGGCGGTCACTGGTCTCCAGCGGGTCGGCGTCGTGCCACCCGGCGAGCATCACGAACGGCACCAGCACCGCGGTCAGCAGCACCAGCACCACCGCGATGCCGTCCACCCCGAGCTCGTAACGCACCCCGAACGCGGTGATCCAGGCGTGCGACTCGGTGAGTTGGTACCGCGCGCCGCCCGGCGAGAAGCGGGCGGTCACCACGGCCGCCAGCACCAGCGTGGCCAGCGCGAAGGCCAGCGCCGTCCACTTGGCCGCGGTGCGCCGGGCGGCCGGCACCGCGGCGGTCACCACCGCGCCGGCCGCGGGCACCACGGCGGTGACGGTGAGGAGCGGGAAGGACATGTCAGACACCCCTCATCAGCAGGGTCGCGGCGACCAGCACGGCCGTGCCGCCGAGCATCGAGACCGCGTACGACCTCACGAAGCCGTTCTGGAGCCTGCGCAGCCGCCCCGACAGGCCGCCGACACCGGCCGCCGTGCCGTTGACCGCGCCGTCGACGACCGTGTGGTCCAGGTAGACCAGGCTGCGGGTCAGGTGTTCGCCGCCGCGCACCAGCACCACGTGGTTGAAGTCGTCCTGGAGCAGGTCGCGGCGGGCGGCCCGGGTGAGCAGCGAACCGCGCGGCGCGACGGCCGGGACGGCCTGCCGTCCGTAGCTCTGCCAGGCGAGGCCGACGCCGAGGATCAGCACGACGAGCGTGGCCACCGTGATCTCCCAGGTGGCGACCGGCGAGTGGCCGTCGCTGTGGCCGGTGACCGGCTGGAGCCACTTGAGGAAGGCGGAGTTGATGGAGAACAGCCCGCCCGCGAAGACCGAGCCGAAGGCCAGGATCGACATCGGGATCGTCATGATCTTCGGCGACTCGTGCGGGTGCGGCTCGTGGCCCTCGGCGTCCGGCTGCCAGCGCTTGTCGCCGAAGAACGTCATCAGCATGACGCGGGTCATGTAGAACGCGGTGATGCCCGCGCCGACCAGGGCGACCGCGCCGAGGGTCCAGCCCTCGGTGCCGCCCTTGGCGAACGCCGCCTCGATGATCTTGTCCTTGGACCAGTAGCCGGACAGCCCCGGGAAGCCGATGATCGCCAGGTAGCCCAGGCCGAAGGTGACGAAGGTGACCGGCATGTACGTGCGCAGCGCGCCGAACCTGCGCATGTCCACCTCGTCGTTCATCCCGTGCATCACGGAACCGGCGCCGAGGAACAGGCCCGCCTTGAAGAAGCCGTGGGTGACCAGGTGCATGATCGCGAAGACGTAGCCGATCGGGCCCAGGCCCGCGGCCAGCATCATGTAGCCGATCTGCGACATCGTGGAGCCCGCCAGCGCCTTCTTGATGTCGTCCTTGGCGCAACCGACGATCGCACCGAAGACCAGCGTGACCGCGCCGACCACGCACACCGCCAGCTGCGCGGTGGGCGCCGCGTTGAAGATCGCGCCGGAGCGCACCACCAGGTAGACGCCCGCGGTCACCATGGTCGCCGCGTGGATGAGCGCCGAGACCGGGGTCGGGCCCTCCATCGCGTCGCCCAGCCAGGACTGGAGCGGCACCTGGGCCGACTTGCCGCAGGCGGCCAGCAGGAGCAGCAGCCCGATCGTGGTCAGCCGGCCCTGCGAGACGTCGCCGACGTGCGCGAAGACCGGGCGGAAGGCGAAGGAGCCGAACGTGGTGAACATGACCATGATGGCGATCGACAGGCCCATGTCGCCGACCCGGTTGACCAGGAACGCCTTCTTCGCCGCCGTCGCCGCGCTGGGCTTGTGCTGCCAGAAGCCGATCAGCAGGTACGAGGCGAGGCCCACGCCCTCCCAGCCGACGTACAGCAGCAGGTAGTTGTCGGCCAGCACCAGCAGCAGCATCGCCGCGAGGAAGAGGTTGAGGTAGCCGAAGAACTTGCGGCGGTTCTCGTCGTGCTCCATGTAGCCGACCGAGTAGATGTGGATCAGCGTGCCCACACCGGTGATCAACAGCACGAAGGTCATCGACAGCTGGTCGAGCTGGAAGCCGACGTCCGCCTGGAAGCCCGCCACCGGCACCCAGGTGAACAGGTGGGAGGTCAGCGTCCGCTGGGCCGGGCTCCTGGAGAGCAGGTCGGCGAAGAGGACGACGCCGATGACGAAGGAGACGGCCGCCCACAGGCAGCCGATCCAGTGTCCGGTGCGGTCGAGCCGCCTGCCGCCCACGAGCAGGATGCCCGCCCCGAGCAGCGGTGCCCCGACCAGGGCTCCGATGAGAGGATCCACGTCGAGTGCTCCTGTCTACAGCTTCATCAGGTCGGCGTCATCGACCGAGGCCGAGTGGCGTGAGCGGAAGAAGGTCACGATGATCGCGAGGCCCACCACGACCTCGGCCGCCGCGACGACCATCGTGAAGAAGGCGATGATCTGGCCGTCGAGGTTGCCGTGCAGCCGGGAGAAGGTGACGAACGCCAGGTTGCAGGCGTTCAGCATCAGCTCGACGCACATGAAGACGATGATCGCGTTGCGCCTGATGAGGACACCTGCGGCGCCGATGGTGAACAACAGGGCCGACAGATAGAGGTAGTTGGCGGGATTCACTTGGCGGCTCCCTCGGCGTGGTTCGCCCCGTCGTTGTCGCCCGAGCGGTCCCGGCCGCCCTCCGGCGCGCCCTCGCCCTCGGTCACGCCCTCGACGTACTCGTCCGAGCGCTGCTCCAACTTCCGTACCCGGCGCTCCTGTTCGCCGCCCACGTCACGGACCTGGCCGCGGGCGCGCAGTGTCTGGTTGACCGTCAGCTCCGACGGGGTGCCGTCGGGCAGCAGGCCGGGGACGTCGACCGCGTTGTGCCGGGCGAAGACACCGGGGGCCGGGAGCGGGGTGACGTTGCGGCCCTCGCGCACGCGGGCCTCGGACTGCTCGCGCTGGGTGGCGGGGCGTTCGGTGCGCTCGCGGTGGGTGAGGACCATCGCGCCGACCGCCGCGGTGATCAGCAGGGCGCCGGTGATCTCGAAGGCCCACACGTAGGTGGTGAACACCAGCCGGGCCAGGCCCTCGACGTTGCCGCCCGCGTTGGCCTGGGCGAGGCCGGTGAACCGGTGCAGCGAGGCGTTGGCGATGCCCGCGATCAGCAGGATGCCGAAGCCGATCCCGCACAGCACGGCCGCCGCGCGCTGGCCGCGGATGGTCTCCTTCAGCGAGTCGGCGGCGGTGATGCCGACCAGCATGACGACGAAGAGGAACAGCATCATGACCGCGCCGGTGTAGACGACGATCTGCACGATGCCCAGGAAGTAGGCGCCCTGCGCGAGGTAGAAGACGGCCAGCACGATCATCGTGCCGGCCAGGCAGAGGGCGCTGTGCACCGCCTTTCTCATGCCGACGGTGCCGAGCGCACCGAGCACCGCGACGATTCCGAGCACCCAGAACTGGATCGCCTCGCCGGTGGATGTGGTCATCGGGTCGCTCCTCCCGGGTGCGCGGTGGCCTCGGGCCCGGCGACGTCCGCCTCGTCCGCGGCCACCTCGTCGGCCCGCTTCTCGCCCTTGCTGAGGGCGGGCTGGCGGACGGTGCCGGGGGCGGCCTCGGTGACCTTGCCGAGGTAGTAGTCCTGCTCGTCGGTGCCGGGGTAGATGGCGTGCGGGGTGTCGACCATGCCGTCGGTGAGCCCTGCGAGCAGTTCGTCCTTGGTGTAGATCAGGGAGGCACGGGTGCGGTCGGCGAGCTCGTACTCGTTGGTCATCGTCAGCGCCCGGGTCGGGCACGCCTCGATGCACAGCCCGCACAGGATGCAGCGGGCGTAGTTGATCTGGTAGACGCGGCCGTAGCGCTCGCCGGGCGAGTAGCGCTCCTCGTCGGTGTTGTCCGCGCCCTCGACGTAGATGGCGTCGGCCGGGCAGGCCCAGGCGCACAGTTCGCAGCCCACGCACTTCTCCAGGCCGTCCGGGTGCCGGTTGAGCTGGTGGCGGCCGTGGAAGCGGGGTGCGGTCGGCTTCTTCTGCTCCGGGTACTGCTCGGTCAGCCGCTTCTTGAACATGGCCTTGAAGGTCACGCCGAAGCCGGCCACCGGGTTTTCGAAGTCAGGCATCGTCGCCGTCCTTGCCTACGAGTTGGTGTTCGGCGGCCTCGGGGGCACGCGAGCGCCTGCGGGGCACCGGTGGCAGCGTCTGTCCCGGTTTCGGCGGTACGGGGAAGCCGCCCGCCATCGGGTCGAACCGGTCGCCGGGACCCTCCTGCCCGGCCTGCCCGGCTCCCTCGGCCTTCTTGGCCGCGCGGTCGCGGAAGACGTCGGCGGCCAGCGAGATCAGCAGCACCGCGAGCACGCCGCCGCCCACGTAGAGCAGGACCCGCTGGAAGTCGTAGTTCTCGTTGCGCAGCGCCCGTACCGAGGCGACCAGCATCAGCCAGACCATGGACACCGGGATGAGGACCTTCCAGCCCAGCTTCATGAACTGGTCGTAGCGCATGCGCGGGAGCGTGCCGCGCAGCCAGATGAAGACGAAGAGCAGCAGCTGGATCTTGACGGTGAACCACAGCAGCGGCCACCAGCCGTGGTTGGCGCCGGCCCAGAAGGTGCTGATCGGCCAGGGGGCGCGCCAGCCGCCCAGGAAGAGGGTGGTGGCGACCGCGGAGACGGTGACCATGTTGACGTACTCGGCGAGCATGAACATCGCGAACTTGATCGACGAGTACTCGGTGTTGAAGCCGCCGACCAGCTCGCCCTCGGCCTCCGGCAGGTCGAAGGGCGCGCGGTTGGTCTCACCGACCATCGCCACCATGTAGACGAGGAAGGAGACCGGCAGCAGCAGCACGTACCAGGTGTGCTGCTGGGTGGCGACGATCTGCGAGGTCGACATCGAGTGGGAGTAGAGGAAGACCGCGGCGAACGAGATGCCCATCGCGATCTCGTACGAGATCATCTGCGCCGTCGAACGCAGGCCGCCCAGCAGCGGATACGTCGAGCCGGACGACCAGCCGGCCAGCACGATGCCGTAGATGCCGACCGAGGCGGTGGCCAGGATGTACAGCACGCCCACCGGCAGGTCGGTCAACTGCATCGGGGTGCGGTGGCCGAAGACCGAGATCTCGTTGTCGGCCGGGCCGAAGGGCACCACCGCGAACGACATGAACGCCGGGATCGCGGCGACGACCGGCGCCAGGACGTAGACGAACTTGTCCGCGCCCTTGACGACCACGTCCTCCTTCAGCATCAGCTTGATGCCGTCGGCGAGCGACTGGAGCATGCCCCAGGGGCCGTGCCGGTTGGGGCCGATGCGCAGCTGCATCCAGGCGACGACCTTGCGCTCCCACACGATGGAGAACAGCACGGTCAGCATCGCGAACGCGAAGCAGAAGACCGCCTTGACGACGACCAGCCACCACGGGTCACGGCCGAAGTAGGACAGGTCGTCCACTGCCAGGCTGATCACTTGGTCACCTCCGCGGCGGCGGCGCCGATCGTGACGACATGGCCGGGTACCGCGCCGAGGTCCGCGGGGACGCCGCCGCCCACCGAGTCCAGCGGCAGCCAGACCACCCGGTCCGGCATGGCGGTGACGGCCAGCGGCAGGGTGACCGCCCCGGCCGGTCCGGTGACGGTGAGCGGATCGCCGTCCTTCACGCCGATCTCCTCGGCGGTGGCGGGAGAGAGCCGGGCGAGCGCCGCGTGCCGAGTACCGGCCAGCGCCTCGTCGCCCTCCTGGAGGCGGCCCCGGTCCAGCAGCAGCCGGTGTCCCGCGAGCACGGCCTGACCGGCCTCGGGACGCGGCAGCACCCCGGAGGAACGGTCGGGTCCGGCCGGGCGGGCGCCGGTCCACACGCCCAGGCGCCGCAGTTCGTCGCGGGCGGTGCGCGGGTCGGGCAGCCCGAGGTGGACGTCCATCGCGTCGGCGACCATGTTGAGCACCCGGGTGTCCGACTGGAGGTGCCGCTGCGTCAACTGGTCGGGTTTCAGGGCGGCTTCGAACGGCCGGGCCCGGCCCTCCCAGTCCAGGAACGTGCCCGCCTTCTCGGCGACCGCGGCCACCGGCAGCACCACGTCGGCGTGGGCGGTGACCTCGCCGGGCCGCAGCTCCAGGCTGACCAGGAAGCCGACCTCGGCCAGCGCCTCGCGGGCCCGCGCCGGGTCCGGCAGGTCCGCCGGGTCGACGCCCGCGACCACCAGCGCCGCCAGCGAGCCGTCCGCGGCCGCCTCCACGATGCCGCCCGCGTCGCGCCCGAAGCGGGACGGCAACGACGCCACCCGCCACACGTCGGCCACCTCGTCGCGGGCCGCCGGATCGGTCAACGGCCGCCCACCGGGCAGCAGTCCGGGCAGCGCGCCCGCCTCCAGCGCGCCGCGTTCGCCCGCCCGGCGCGGGATCCACGCCAGGCGCGCTCCGGTCGCGGCGGCGAAACGCACGGCCGCGGTCAGCGCGCCGGGCACCGCCGCGAGGCGTTCGCCGACGAGCACGACCGCGCCGCCCTGCCGCAGGTCGGCGGCGGCGCGCTCGCCGGCCTCGTCCAGGCCGCTGCCGGAGGCCAGCGCGTCCAGCCACTCCGGCTCGGTGCCGGGGGCGGCCGGCAGCAGCGTGCCGCCCGCCTTGGTCAGGCCCCGGGTGGCGTGGGTGGCCAGCGCGTAGGTGCGCTGCCCGTGCTTGCGCCAGGCCTTGCGCAGCCGCAGGAAGACGCCGGGCGCCTCCTCCTCGGCCTCAAGTCCCGCGAGCAGGACGGCCGGTGCGCCTTCGACGGCGGTGTAGGTCAGGCCCGTGCCGTCCAGGTCCCTGCCGTGGCCCGCGACGTGCGCGGCGAGGAAGTCGGTCTCCTCGGCGCTGTGCACGCGGGCGCGGAAGTCGATGTCGTCGGTGTCCAGCACGACCCGGGCGAACTTGGCGTAGGCGTAGGCGTCCTCGACGGTGAGGCGGCCACCGGTCAGCACGCCGGTGCGTCCCCGGGCCGCCGCGAGTCCCCGGGCGGCGACGTCCAGCGCCTCCGGCCAGGCGGCGGCGCGCAGTTCACCCGTCTCGGCGTCGCGGACCAGGGGGTGGCTGAGGCGGTCGGGCAGCTGCGCGTAGCGGAACGCGAAGCGTCCCTTGTCGCACAGCCACTCCTCGTTGACCTCCGGGTCGTTGCCCGCCAGGCGCCGCATGACCTTGCCGCGCCGGTGGTCGGTGCGGGTCGCGCAGCCGCCCGCGCAGTGCTCGCACACCGACGGCGAGGAGATCAGGTCGAACGGGCGGGAGCGGAAGCGGTAGGCGGCCGAGGTGAGCGCGCCGACCGGGCAGATCTGGATGGTGTTGCCGGAGAAGTACGACTCGAACGGGTCGCCCTCGCCGGTGCCGACCTGCTCCAGCGCGCCGCGTTCCAGCAGTTCGATCATCGGATCCCCGGCGATCTGCTGGGAGAAGCGGGTGCAGCGCGCGCACAGCACGCACCGCTCGCGGTCCAGCAGGATCTGGCGGGAGATCGGGATCGGCTTGGCGTAGGTGCGCTTGACGCCCTCGAAGCGGGTGTCGGCCTGCCCGGCGCTCATCGCCTGGTTCTGCAACGGGCACTCGCCGCCCTTGTCGCACACCGGGCAGTCCAGCGGGTGGTTGATCAGCAGCAGCTCCATCACGCCGCGCTGCGCCTTCTCGGCGACCGGCGAGGTCAGCTGCGTCCTGACCACCATGCCGTCGGTGCAGGTGATGGTGCACGACGCCATCGGCTTGCGCTGGCCCTCGACCTCCACGATGCACTGGCGGCAGGCCCCGACCGGGTCCAGCAGCGGGTGGTCGCAGAACCGGGGGATCTCCACGCCGACCATCTCGGCGGCCCGGATCACCAGCGTGCCCTTCGGCACCGACAGCTGGATGCCGTCGATGGTGACGGAGACCAGGTCCTCCGGCGGGACCGGCGCGTGGTCGCCCCCGGAGGGAGCGCTCGTCGTGACGGTCATGCGTTCACCTCCAGGTGGGACGCGCCGCCCCACGCGGTGGACAGCGCGGGGTCGAAGGGGCAGCCGCCCCCGGTGACGTGCTCCTCGTACTCGTCGCGGAAGTACTTCAGCGACGAGAAGATGGGGCTGGCGGCGCCGTCACCGAGGGCGCAGAACGACTTGCCGTTGATGTTGTCGGCGATGTCGGCGAGCTTGTCGAGGTCGGCCATGCGGCCCTTGCCCGCCTCGATGTCGCGCAGCAACTGCACCAGCCAGTACGTGCCTTCACGGCACGGCGTGCACTTGCCGCAGGACTCGTGGGCGTAGAACTCGGTCCACCGGGTGACCGCCCGCACCACGCAGGTGGTCTCGTCGAAGCACTGGAGCGCCTTGGTGCCGAGCATCGAGCCCGCGGCGCCGACGCCCTCGTAGTCCAGCGGCACGTCGAGGTGCTCGTCGGTGAACATCGGCGTCGAGGAGCCGCCCGGCGTCCAGAACTTCAGCCGGTGCCCGGGGCGCATCCCGCCGGAGACGTCCAGCAGTTGGCGCAGGGTGATGCCGAGCGGCGCCTCGTACTGGCCGGGGCTGGTGACGTGGCCGGAGAGCGAGTACAGCGTGAAGCCCGGGGACTTGTCGCTGCCCATCGAGCGGAACCACTCCTTGCCGCGGTTCAGGATCGCGGGAACCGAGGCGATGGACTCGACGTTGTTCACCACAGTGGGGCACGCGTACAGACCGGCGACCGCGGGGAAGGGGGGTCGCAGCCGGGGCTGGCCGCGGCGCCCTTCGAGGGAGTCGAGCAGCGCGGTCTCCTCGCCGCAGATGTACGCACCGGCGCCCGCGTGGACGGTGATGTCCAGGTCGAACCCGGACCCGGCGATGTCCTTGCCGAGGTACCCGGCCCGGTACGCCTCGGCCACCGCGTGGTGCAGCCGACGCAGCACGGGGACGACCTCGCCGCGCAGGTAGATGAAGGCGTGGTGGGAGCGGATCGCGTGACAGGCGATCACCATGCCCTCGATGAGCGAGTGCGGATTGGCGAACAGGAGGGGGATGTCCTTGCAGGTGCCCGGTTCCGACTCGTCGGCGTTGACCACGAGGTAGTGCGGCTTGCCGTCGCCCTGCGGGATGAACTGCCACTTCATCCCGGTCGGGAAGCCCGCTCCGCCGCGGCCGCGCAGACCCGAGTCCTTCACGTACGCGATGACGTCGTCCGGCGGCATCTCCAGCGCCTTGCGCATGCCCTGGTAGCCGTCGTGCCGCAGGTAGGTCTCCAGCGTCCAGCTGTCCGGCTCGTCCCAGAAGGCGGACAGGACGGGGGAGAGCAGCTTCTCCGGTGACTCCTCGTTGAGCTGGGTCGCCACGCTCATCACTCCCCCTCCTCGGTGCCGTCGGTCACGGGCCCCGCCGGGTGGTCGGGATCGGAGGCCGACGTGGCATGCGGTGCGTCGTGCGAGCTGGGGTGGCCGGGCGGCGGCTCGTCGGACGGGTAGCCGGAGCTGCGCGGAGAGACGATCCTGCCGGGCGATCCCGGCACGGTCTCGCCCTTGGCCAGTCGCAGCCCGGCGAGCGAGGCGTGCCCCGCGCCGCCCCCGGCCTCGACGGCTCCGGCGCGCGGGTCGGGGAATCCGGCGAGCACCCGGGCGGTCTCGCGGTAGGTGCACAGCGGGGCGCCGCGGCTGGGCTTGACGGTGAGGCCGGCGCGCAGGTCGTCGACGAGGCGCTTGGCGGTCTCGGGGGTCTGGTTGTCGAAGAACTCCCAGTTGACCATGACCACCGGCGCGAAGTCGCAGGCCGCGTTGCACTCGATGTGCTCCAGCGTGACCTTGCCGTCCTCGGTGGTCTCGTCGTTGCCGATGCCCAGGTGCTGCTGGAGCGCCTCGAAGATGGCGTCGCCGCCCATCACCGCGCACAGGGTGTTGGTGCAGACGCCGACCTGGTAGTCGCCGGACGGCTTGCGGCGGTACATCGTGTAGAAGGTGGCGACGGCGATGACCTCGGCGGTGGTCAGCCCCAGCAGGTCGGCGCAGAACCGCATGCCGGTCCTGGTGACGTGCCCCTCCTCGGCCTGCACCAGGTGGAGCAGCGGCAGCAGGGCGGAACGCGAGTCGGGGTAGCGGCCGATCACCTCCGCGGCGTCGGCCTCCAGCCGGGCCCGTACGTCGGCCGGGTACTCGGGTGCGGGCATCTCGGGCATCCCGAGCCCCACCGCGCCCTGTTCTGGGGTGTTGGTCACCGCGCCTCCTTGTTCGCTTCTCCGCCCTCGCGGCGCAGAGGTGCGGGCTTCGTGTACGGGTGCGGCCCGGCGGCCGCGAGTGCGACGCTCACCGGTCGACGCCTCCCATCACGGGGTCGATGGACGCCACCGCGACGATCACGTCGGCGACCTGGCCGCCCTCGCACATCGCCGCCATGGTCTGCAGGTTGGTGAACGACGGGTCGCGGAAGTGCACCCGCTGCGGCCGGGTGCCGCCGTCGGAGACGACGTGCACGCCCAGCTCGCCCTTGGCGGACTCCACCGCCTCGTAGGCCTGGCCGGGCGGGACCCGGAAGCCCTCGGTGACCAGCTTGAAGTGGTGGATCAGGGCTTCCATCGAGGTGCCCATGATCTTGCGGATGTGGTCGAGGGAGTTGCCGAGGCCGTCCGGCCCCAGCGCGAGCTGCGCGGGCCAGGCGATCTTCTTGTCGGCGACCATCACCGGTCCCGGCTCCAGCCGGTCGAGGCACTGCTCGACGATGCGCAGCGACTGCCGCATCTCCTCCAGGCGGACCAGGAAGCGCCCGTAGGAGTCGCAGGTGTCGGTGGTCGGCACCTCGAAGTCGTAGGTCTCGTAGCCGCAGTACGGCTGGGCCTTGCGCAGGTCGTGCGGCAGGCCCGCGGAGCGCAGGATCGGCCCGGTGGCACCGAGTGCCATGCAGCCGGCCAGGTCGAGGTAGCCGACGTCCTGCATGCGGCCCTTGAAGACCGGGTTGCCGGTGGCGAGTTTGTCGTACTCCGGGAGGTTCTTGCGGAAGGTCTTCACCAGTTCCCGGATGTTGTCGACCGCGCCGGGCGGCAGGTCCTGGGCGAGGCCGCCGGGGCGGACGTAGGCGTGGTTCATCCGCAGCCCGGTGATCAGCTCGAAGGCGTCCAGGATGAGTTCACGGTCACGGAACCCGTAGATCATGATCGTGGTGGCGCCCAGCTCCATGCCGCCGGTGGCGATGGCGACCAGGTGCGAGGAGATCCGGTTGAGTTCCATCATCATCACGCGGATGACGGTGGCCCGGTCCGGGATCTGGTCGGTGATGCCGAGCAGCCTCTCGACCGCGAGGCAGTACGCCGTCTCGTTGAACAGCGGCGTCAGGTAGTCCATGCGCGTCACGAACGTGGTGCCTTGCGTCCACGTCCGGTACTCCATGTTCTTCTCGATGCCGGTGTGCAGGTAGCCGATGCCGCAGCGGGCCTCGGTGACCGTCTCGCCGTCGATCTCCAGGATCAGCCGCAGCACGCCGTGGGTGGACGGGTGCTGGGGGCCCATGTTGACGACGATCCGCTCGTCGTCGGCCTTGCCCACGGTCTCGGCGAGTTCGTCCCAGTCACCGCCGGTGACGGTGAAGACCCGGCCCTCGGTGGTGGCGCGCTCTTCGGCTTGCTGAGGCGATGCGTAGCTCACGAGTACGACCTCCGCTGGTCGGGAGCCGGGATCTGGGCGCCCTTGTACTCGACGGGGATGCCGCCGAGCGGGTAGTCCTTGCGCTGCGGATGGCCCTGCCAGTCGTCCGGCATCATGATCCGGGTCAGCGCGGGATGGCCGTCGAAGACGATGCCGAAGAAGTCGTAGGTCTCGCGCTCGTGCCAGTCGTTGGCCGGGTAGACCGGGACGATCGACGGGATGTGCGGGTCGGCGTCGGGGGCCGAGACCTCCAGCCGGATCATCCGGTTGTGGGTGATCGAGCGCAGGTGGTAGACGGCGTGCAGCTCGCGGCCCTTGTCGCCGGGGTAGTGGACGCCGGAGACCCCGGTGCACAGCTCGAAGCGCAGCGCCGGGTCGTCGCGCAGGGTCCTGGCCACCCGGGGCAGGTGCTCGCGGGCGATGTGGAAGGTGATCTCGCCGCGGTCGACCACCGTCTTCTCGATGGCGGTGGCCGGGAGCAGGTCCTGCTCCTCCAGCGCGCCCTCCAGCTCGTCGGCGACCTCGTCGAAGTCTCCGTACGCGGCTCCGCCGCGTGGTCCGCCGTACGGCCGGGAGGACTCCCCCGGCATCCGCACCGGGCGGACCAACCCACCGTAACCGGACGTGTCCCCACCGTTGTTGGCGCCGAACATGCCGTGCCGCACGCCGATGACCTCGCCGTGGTCGCCGCGCTGGCCGGGGAGGTTGGTGGCGCTGACGTCCTTGTCGGGGTTGACGCCGTTGCCCCCGGCGCCGTCGGTCTCGGAGTCGCTCACCGCAGCAGCCCCTTCATCTCGATCGTGGGCAGGGCCTTCAGTGCCGCTTCCTCCGCCTCGCGGGCCGCGCGCTCCTTGTTCACGCCGAGCTTCTCGCCCTGGATCTTGGCGTGGAGCTTGAGGATCGCGTCGAGCAGCATCTCGGGGCGGGGCGGGCAGCCGGGCAGGTAGATGTCGACCGGGACGATGTGGTCGACGCCCTGCACGATGGCGTAGTTGTTGAACATGCCGCCGGAGGAGGCGCACACGCCCATGGAGATGACCCACTTCGGGTTCGGCATCTGGTCGTAGACCTGCCGCAGCACCGGGGCCATCTTCTGGCTCACCCGGCCGGCGACGATCATCAGGTCGGCCTGCCGGGGCGAGCCGCGGAAGACCTCCATGCCGAAGCGGGCCATGTCGTAGCGCCCGGCGCCGGTGGTCATCATCTCGATCGCGCAGCAGGCCAGGCCGAAGGTGGCCGGGAACACCGACGCCTTGCGCACCCAGCCGGCCGCCTGCTCGACCGTGGTGAGCAGGAAGCCGCTCGGCAGCTTCTCCTCGATACCCATCGCGTTCGCCCCTGTCCTAAAGGCTGGTGTCCCAAATGTCTGGTTTCGCGTCCATTGCCACTCGGTGACTCAGTCCCATTCCAGGCCCCCGCGCCGCCAGACATAGGCGTAGGCGACGAAGACGGTGAGGACGAAGAGCAGCATTTCCACGAGGCCGAACAGACCGAGCGCGTCGAAGGTCACGGCCCACGGATAGAGAAAGACGATCTCGATGTCGAAGACGATGAAGAGCATCGCCGTCAGGTAGTACTTGATCGGGAAGCGGCCTCCGCCGGCCGGCTGGGGCGTCGGCTCGATGCCGCACTCGTAGGCATCCAACTTGGCCCGGTTGTACCTCTTTGGCCCGGTGAGCGAGGCCATGACCACGGAGAAGATCGCGAACCCCGCTCCGAGGCCTCCGAGCACGAGGATGGGCGCGTAGGCGTTCACCGTCCCGCACTCCTTCCAGTCGGCGTTGACTGACATGCCGGTCGGCGTTGGCCGGCACGACGGACCGGGCCCGGACCGGCGGGCCGCCCCACCGCGGGTCCCGGCCGCGCGACGACCGGGGCCGCAGTCGCGATCCGTGGCCGCGCGGACCTAGATCACGGCTATGTGAGGCAGTTCACAAGCCCGAACCGCCTGCATCCTATGCCCGTCCGTGTGTGATCTGCGACACGGGGTGCGCCAACGACTTTGTGATCTCCACCACCTGACGAAGGATCATGAAGCCGGACGACCACTGATCGTCGTACACAAAGCACTCATCTGATCACCATAGGTCACATGAAGTCCGGTAACCGCAGGTCACCGCAGGCGTCGCACTATCAAGTCCTGCCGTCCGACGCAAAGTTGGTCATGGCTGGTGCGTCGTGATATGGCGCGATCACGTCGGTCATGGACGCCGCGCGGGAGAAGGGCGGAGGGCCGTACGGGAGGTGGCCGACGGGTGCGCGACCGCCGCTCGCGGGTCGCCGGACCGGGGGACGCGGGACACGCCGTGCTGACCCCGGGGAACTACTGTCCGTCCACTGTGTGAACGCGTGCACGAGCGGCGGGAGGCGCGCATTGCGTGACGCGCGCGGAAGTGGGGAGAAGACGCGGGGAGGCCGCGTTCTCAATGACCCGTCAGAAGTCGGGAACGCGGGCCGGAATCGGCGGTTGTGAAGATCGAATTCCCGGGTTGTCCAGCCTGCGCACGACAACTGTGGCGCATCTTACGTTTTTTGTATGGACCCAAGAATTCCTGATAGCCATATCTGCCATGTCCCCAACGCAGACCCGGGCCCCGCAGTCCGATCCCCGCACACACCGCCGGCGGCATGCCCGACATACCCAGCCCAACTGGGTGAAGCGCGCCGGAGTCACCGGTGGCGTGATCGGTGCGGCGGTCCTCACCGCGGCGGCATCCCCCGCCTCTGCAGCCCCCGCCACCGGCGACGCGCCGGTCAACGAGGTGACCCAGACCCTCGACCTCTCGCAGCTGCGCGCGGCCGACGCCACCGCCCAGGCGGCCGTCAACTACCAGCTGCAGGCGGCGGAGCAGCAGGCCTCCACGGCGGCTGTGAAGACCGCGCAGCAGCACAAGCAGGCCGACGACGCCAAGGCCGCCGCGGCGGCCAAGGCGGCCAAGGAGCGCGCCGAGCAGGCCGCTTCACGCTCGCAGGAGCGTCCGGCGCTGTCCCTGGCGTCGGACAGCTCGTCCGCTTCGTCCTCTTCCTCCTCCTCTTCTTCGGCCTCCGGCTCCGTCGCCTCCGTGGTGAGCTTCGTCGAGTCGCAGGTCGGCAAGGCGTACGTGATGGGCGCGACCGGGCCCGACGCGTACGACTGCTCCGGTCTGGTGCAGGCCGCGTACCGCACGATCGGCGTGGACCTGCCGCGCGTCTCCGAGGACCAGTCGACGGCCGGCACGCAGGTGTCGCTAAGCGACCTGCAGCCCGGCGACATCCTCTACTGGGGCTCCGCGGGCAGCGCTTACCACGTGGCGATCTACGTGGGCGGCGGCAACTTCGTCGGCGCCCAGAACCCGAGCAGCGGCGTCGTCGAGCACCCGCTCAGCTACGACGAGCCGACCGGCGCGGTGCGCGTGGCGTAATTCGCCGCTTTCGCGCCGCACTTGCTCCGCTTTTTACGGTGATTGTCCCCTTTTACACCTGAACGGCCGCCAACCCTTCCCGGGTCGGCGGCCGTTCGGCGTTCTCTGCGGCTTCGGTCTTCTCCGTCGCCGGGGTCAGCCGGTCAGCGGCATGGTCAGGCTGGGCTGAACCGGGTTGGCGTCGGGGCGCACCCGGTTGACGGCGGTGCCGAGGGCGAAGAACTCGACCGCGTGCTCGCCCCAGTAGCGGTGGTCGTTGACCGTGGTGCCCACGACGCCGTCGGCGCCGATCTGCTGGCCCTCGTACTGCATGCGCGCCATCGCCAGTTCCCGCGCGTCGTACAGGGCCTGCGTGAACTGCGGGAGTTCGGCGTTCTGGCCCGCCTGGGAGATGGTCTGCCGTAGGGTCTGGTGGGCGACGTGGTAGACGCACGAGCCGAGCACCAGGCGGCGCGGCAGCCAGCCGTGCTGCCACAGCGTCCAGAAGTCCTGGCCGGACAGCGTCGTGGTGAACGGCCTGCCGTCCGGCGTGCGGTACGACTGCGCGCTGTCGGTGGCGCGCACCGCGGTGCCGAACGCGATGTACTCGATGACGTCGGAGAAGAAGCCGTAGTTCATCGGCCGCAGCACGACGCCCAGCACGCCGTCCGCGCCGAGCTGCGCGGCCTCCGCCTCCATGCGGCCCATCGCCAGCTCGCGGACGTTGTACATGGCCTGGCTGAGGTAGCCAAGTTCCTGGCTGGTGCGCCAGTTCCCCTGCTGCGTGCCGACGTGGTAGACGCTGGTGCCCATCACCATGCCCAGCGGCTCGAACCCGGCCTGCGTGACGAGTACGAACTCGTTCACCGACAGGTCGGAGGTGAAGCAGGGCCGCCCGGCCCGCGAGTTCTCCAGCCGGGTCCGCGCCACGTCCGGCAGCGGAGGCAGCGCCGGCCCGGCGCCGGCAGCGGTCGTCGTCATGTTCAGGCTCCTGTTCCCCGTGGGTCCCCGGATGCTAGTGCGGGACCCTGGAGCCCGAGCACGCGGGGCGTTTCACCCCAGTTGGACTTGCTTGGGGTGAACGCCCCTTACGTCCCGCCGTGTTGGCTCAACCCGCCTGGACCGGGCCGATGGTCAGGCTGTGGATGGTGGGACCGGCGCAGTGCTGAGTGTTCCACGGGATGAACAGGGCCGCCTTCTGGTTCGGCGGGTAGACGCGCAGGCCCTGCGCCTGCGACAGCTGGCACTGGGACGGGTCGTAGCCACCGATGCCGTTCGCGTCGTGCAGGACGGCGCTCGCGGTGCCGTGCGGCTTCAGGGTGACCACGTGGCCCGGGCCGCCGCTGCGCTGGGCGGCGTTGCCGGACTGCACGCCCGCCTGCTTGACGTACGAGACGCCGGGGAAGCCGTCGAGTGTGCAGGTGGTGCCGGAGACGTTGGTGAAGACGACCTTCGAGTAGTACTGGCCGGCGCCCACGCTCGCGTCCTGCTGGGTGGCCTTGAGCTGGCTGGTGGCGCAGGGCACGATGCCGGAGGTGCCGCCGGCTTGCGTCCGCAGCGAGGACGTGCCGGACGAGGTCGCGCCCCCGTTGACGCCGCCGGAGGTCGTACCGGTCGACGTGGACGGCTGCGAGGAGGTCCCCGTCGTGCCCGAGCCGGAGCTTGACGCGCTCTGGGAGGCCGTCGTGCTGCCGGACGCGGCCGTGGACGAGCCGCCCGAGGAGCACGCGGTCAGGGACAGGGCCGCCGTGGCGAGCGCGGCGGCCGATATCGCCAGTCGTGCGGGCCTGGTTCGCATCGTCGAATCTCCTAACGGAAAGCCGTGGGGGAAAAGCCTTCACTCCCTCGTCTTTCCGACCTTGCGCCGGAGATTCGCCGATGTCACGTCCTGTTACGCAGCTATGACACGGCCCTGCCTGGCCTGCGACAATCAGGAACGGGGTGCGACCTTCGACGCCGTTGATCGTGGGCAG
Source organism: Streptantibioticus parmotrematis (assembly GCF_019890615.1). Lineage (GTDB taxonomy): Bacteria > Actinomycetota > Actinomycetes > Streptomycetales > Streptomycetaceae > Streptantibioticus_D > Streptantibioticus_D parmotrematis. The sequence continues at coordinate 30,910 of NZ_JAINVZ010000026.1, forward strand.
CGCGGTCCTGAACGTGATGAGGGCAGGGATACACAGATCGTCCGACTCCGCCACTGCGGTTGCGCCGACCGGGTGCCACGAGAAGCTTGCACCAAGTCACCGTCGCGAGCGCGCCGGACCTCGTTGCGGCTACGCGGCGACCAGTTCGCGGGCCTGGGCGTCGAAGTCGGCGACGAGTCGGTTTCGTCCGAAGGGCCGCATGCGCTGCCGCAGGTCCTGCACCGCCTCGACGGCACGGGACGACTTGACCTGCCGCGTCAGCCTCAGCGTGCGGACTCCGGCGGCGTACGCCGAATCGAGGTCACGCCGTTGCAGGTGGGAGACCGCGAGGGCAGCCTGTGACATCGCCCCTCGACGAGCCCGCTTCTGGGCCTTGGCATGGGCGATGGAACGGCGCGCGTGCTCCTCGGCCGCCTCCGCGTCACCCAGGTCGCGGAAGGTATTCGCGTGCTCGCCGTGCAGGTACGCGGGGTCGATGAATGCCGCCCACTCGGATTCCTTGTCGAGGTCGACCCGCTCGTACGCCTGCTCGGAGCGCGCCACCGCCTGTGCGGCCGCCGACTTGTCACCGAGCAGCGCGAGTGCCCGCGCTTCCAGGCACCACAGGTCGGCCAGGCAGGCCGGCGAGGCGGTCCTCGACAGCCCCTGCCGTCCCGCCTGGGCGAGACGGCGGCCCTCGGCGGGGTCGCCGAGCAGCGTCGCCTGGTCGGCCATCCCCGCGAGCACGTGAGCACCCAGCGCCGGGTTCCTCGACTCCTCGGCGAGCCTGAGCGACTGGATCAAGTACCGCTGTGCGACGCCTTGTTCGCCGTTGTCATAGGCCATCCAGCCCAGGAGGTAGGTCTGTTCGGCCGCTGCCTCGCACAACGCCTGGCGAACGCCCTCGTTGTGGGCACGCCGGAGCAGCGGATACACGTGCCGCGTCATGTACTCGGTCAGGGCGAGCCGGCCCGACCCCCCGCCCTGGAAGATGTCCATGCGCTGGAAAGTCGTGAACATGTTCTTGACGGCGGACACGTCCTCGAGACGCACCCGGGGCCCCGGTACCGGTTGCTGGTCGAGCGTGTTCAACAACCAGTCCCGCGAGGGCCCTACACCAGCCACGGCCGCAAACGGCGCGGCTGCAAGGAACTTTCGTCGGTCCACGTCAGCTCTCCCCAAGTCTGCGACCACCTCCACCGTAGCCGCGTACGAAGGGTGTACACGAGCGCGGCATCGGCCGAGCCACCGTCGCCAAGCCCGAGATCGTACGTTGTGATCCGAAATCCGAAGTGGTCGGAGAAGACGTCGGCGAGGATGTCGGGAACGGGGGCTCGCGGCGTATCGCCTTCGAGCCAGCACCGCACGCGGGTCGCATCCGGTGAGATGTGCGGCTGGTTCCACCGAAGCGCCTTGGATTTCACGCGTCGACCCAGCTCTCCCCGGCTCATCCTGGACCGTTCGAGCATCTGCGCGAGCTTGTCGCTCGGCGTCTTCATACTCCAGCCCTCCCGCGACGTGGGGTAGCGAAAGCGACACCCTCCGACACCCCTCACGACGGTACCCCGACCCTCGTCACGCGTGTTGCCTGGTCGTAGGAACCAATCCGGTCAAGACCCGGACCGGAGCCCGTCCGCGCACAAGGGGAGACGCATGATCGAACGACGACGGGGCGCGATTCTCGCCCGCCGCACGCCTGCTGAGGCTCCACCGTCCGTGGTGGTCTTAGCGGGCGAGCCGAAGTCGGCAAGCTTGACACGCGAGTTCGTGCGCGCGTTCGTCCGGCACCACGCGCCGGACGCTTCCGAGGACCATGTCGAGACAGTCGTCCTGGTGGCATGCGAGATGGTCACCAACTCGATCCGTTACGGAACAGGCCCCGGCGACTCATTACAGCTCTCGCTCGACACCGACGACGCCCGCACCCGCGTGGAGGTACGAGACCCGGTGCGACGTCGTCCTCGACCACGCCCCGAGTCGCAGCAGCGCGACCGAGGACGCGGCCTGATCATTCTCGACGCCCTGTGCCGCGAATGGGGCGTCGTCGAGGCCCAGTTCGGCAAAGCGGTGTGGGCGGAGGTGGGGGCATCGTGACGTTCGCCCGACGACGCCTCTGATCAACCCGCGGACGGGCCCGACCACCCGCAGCACACCCCGCACCAGCCGCGGACTCCCACGTATCCACCGAGGGGGAAGACAAGATGACCGCATACCCCGTATCGCCGAACACGGTCCTCGCGAACGCGCTCAGCCACGCCGAGGACGTGCTCACGCCCCGAGTCCTCGCCGCCGCGCCGGAACGCATCGTGTTCGTCGTCGGGACGCAGATCAACGGGGCCCCGCACATCGGGACCTCCCTGGTGCAGTCCCTCACGTTCGCCACGGCGGCCCGGCTGAGGGACACATTCGGTGTCCCGGCCGAGGTCCGGTTCGGCGCCCTCGACAACGCGCCCCACGCTGTCGTCGACGATCGGCGAACCGGGCACCGGTACCAGCGCACCTATGCGCACGCGCTCGGCCAGGAGGTCATCGCCGACCAGATCGACACGCTGTACCGCCCACTCTTCGACGCCCTGTCCGAACGGTTACGTGTCCCGTACGCCGTCGAGACCTACAGCCAGCAGCAAGCCGGTGAGCGTTTCCGCCGGACGTGGCTGCGTGTCCTGCCGCGGATGGACGCCGCTCGGTGGTGGCTCGCGCCCTCCACGGGCGTGGCGCACCTCCGCGTACCGTGCCCACAGCCCGGCTGCGGGTGGGCGGAGAAGTACGCCGAGCGCACTCACGTACAGGCCGCCGACGCGGACCGTGCCACGATCACGGCCGTCTGCCTGTGCCACGGCGAGTACGAGATCATCATCGACCGGAACGGCGAGGCGTACCTCGACCTCGCGACGCTGTACCGGAACCTGGTCAAGGAACTCGCCGTCGCCGACGAGCACGACACCCTGCACGTGATGGTGAAGGGGAGCGACTGGGTCTTCGGCTCGCACCTGGTCGACGGTGCCCTTCAGGCAGTCGGCCTGGCACCCGGGCAGCTCCCCGCCCGCCTGTTCTGCCCGCAGATCGTCAGCGACACCGGTGCCAAGTTGTCCAAGTCGATGATCCGCGAAGGGCGGGGGTCCTTGCCCGACGGCGCGGCCTCCTGGATGCTCGACACACGGGAGTGGCCCGGGCCGCAGTCCGAGTACGTCGAGCGCCTCCTCGGCATGACCGAGGTCGTGCTCTCCGACCCCCGGCACTTCTTCCGCTCGTACTCCGCCCGCGAACTGCGCCGGATGATGACCAGTCCGGCAGCCAGGAGCATCCCCTCCCCATGACGCAATCTGCTGCCGCTCACGTACGCGAACTCAACCTCTACCGGCGGTACTTCGACCTGGTCGCCGCCGGGCGGAAGACGACCGAGGTGCGGGTGAAGTACCCGCACCTCGCCGACCTCGCCGCAGGCGACGTCATCCGCTTCCGGGTCAAGGGCACCGACGAGACGTGCGACGTGCTCGTGAAGCGGGTCAACGGGTATCCCGACTTCGAGGCCCTGCTCGACGGCGAGGGGGCGGCGAACGTCAACCCGACGGCCACGCGCGAGGAACAGCTCGCGAGCATCCGCGCCATCTACCCGCCCGAGAAGGAAGCGCTCGGCGCCCTCGCGATCAGGATCGAACTGCTCGCTCCCTGACCGGCAGCCCCTCGACCAGCCCGAGCCATCACGAACGCGGGGCGACCTTGGACAAGCCGTTGATCACGCGGTCCATCGCGTCGCCGCCCGTCGGGTCGGTCAGGTTCGCCAGGAGCTTCAGGGTGAAACGCATCAGCATCGGGTGGGTCAGGCCGCGCTGGGCGGCCAGCTTCATGATCTTCGGGTTGCCGATCAGCTTCACGAACGCCCGGCCCAGCGTGTAGTAGCCGCCGTACGTGTCCTTCAGGACCTTCGGGTAGCGCTGGAGGGCCAGCTCGCGCTGGGCCGCGCCCGCGCGGGCCGCCGCCTGGGTGATGACGTCCGCGGCGATCTGGCCGGATTCCATCGCGTAGGCGATGCCCTCGCCGTTGAACGGGTTGACCAGGCCGCCCGCGTCGCCGACCAGCAGCAGGCCGCGGGTGTAGTGCGGCTGGCGGTTGAAGGCCATCGGCAGGGCCGCGCCGCGGATCGGGCCGGTCATGTTCTCCGGGGTGTAGCCCCAGTCCTCCGGCATGGACGCGCACCACGCCTTGAGGATCTCCCGCCAGTCCAGCTCCTTGAAGTCGGCGGAGGTGTTGAGCACGCCGAGCCCCACGTTGGACGTGCCGTCGCCCATGCCGAAGATCCAGCCGTAGCCGGGCAGCAGCCGGTCCTGGGCGCCGCGCCGGTCCCACAGCTCCAGCCAGGACTCCAGGTAGTCGTCGTCGTGGCGCGGGCTGGTGAAGTACGTGCGCACCGCGACGCCCATCGGGCGGTCCTCACGCCGGTGCAGGCCCATGCCGAGCGACAGCCGGGTGGAGTTGCCGTCGGCGGCGACCACCAGCGGGGCGTGGAAGGTGACCGGGGTCTTCTCCTCGCCGAGCTTCGCCTCGACGCCGGTGATCCGGCCGGTGCGCGCGTCGGTGATCGGCGCGCCGACGTTGCAGCGCTCGTACAGCCGCGCGCCCGCCTTCTGCGCCTGCTGGGCCAGCTGCTGGTCGAAGTCGTCCCGCTTGCGGACCAGGCCGTAGTCCGGGTACGTGGCCAGCTCCGGCCAGTCGAGTTCGAGCCGCGCCCCGCCGCCGATGATGCGCAGGCCCTTGTTGCGCAGCCAGCCCGCCTCCTCGGAGATGTCGATCCCCATGCCGACCAGCTGCTTGACCGCGCGCGGGGTCAGCCCGTCGCCGCACACCTTCTCGCGGGGGAACGCGGTCTTCTCCAGCAGCAGCACGTCCAGGCCGGACTTGGCCAGGTGGTAGGCGGTGGCCGAACCGGCGGGACCGGCTCCGACCACGATCACGTCGGCGGTGCGCTCGGTGTCGACGGTCGGCTCTGTCACGGTCCAGTCTCCAGTCCGCTGGGCGAATCTACGGGGGATGTGCACGGGTGGGGACGGCGGCGCTCGGGCCGGGCTTCCGTCCGCGACGAGTCTAGGCAGGCGGGGCGGCGAGGGGGACGGCCGGGCGCGGCGTCACGGCCACGCGGGGCGGACCGCCCTCAGGCCTTCGTGGCGCGGTGCAGCGCGACGATGCCGCCGGTGAGGTTGCGCCAGGCCGGCCGCGACCAGCCCGACTCGGCCAGCAGCGCGGCCAGGCCCGGCTGGTCGGGCCAGGCGCGGATGGAGTCGGCGAGGTAGACGTACGCGTCCGGGTTGCTGCTGACGGCGGTCGCGACCGGGGGTAGCGCGCGCATCAGGTACTCGGTGTAGACGGTGCGGAACGGCGCCCAGGTCGGGTGGCTGAACTCGCAGACCACGATCCGCCCGCCGGGCCGCGTCACCCGCAGCATCTCGCGCAGCGCGCCCTCGGTGTCCTGCACGTTGCGCAGGCCGAAGGAGATGGTGACCGTGTCGAAGACGTCGTCCGCGAACGGCAGCCGGGTCGCGTCGCCCGCGGTGAACGGCAGTCGGGGGTGGCGCCGCTTGCCCTCGCCCAGCATGCCGAGGGAGAAGTCGCACGGCACCACGCGGGCCCCGGCGCGTTCGAAGGGCAGCGAGGAGGTGCCGGTGCCGGCCGCCAGGTCCAGCACGCGGTCGCCCGGGCGGGCGTCCACGGCGCGGGCGACCGCCTTGCGCCACAGCCTGCTCTGGCCCAGGGACAGCACGTCGTTGGTGAGGTCGTACTTGGCGGCGACGTCGTCGAACATCGAGGCGACGTCGGACGGCTGTTTGTCCAGGAAGGCGCGGGTCACGCCCCCAGCATAGGCAGCGCGCGACGGCCCTCCGCGAACCGCCCCGGGCGCCCGGCCCCGCACCGCGTACACCGGCCCGGGCCCGCGCCCTCAGCGTCTGCGGTGCAGCACCCGCCCCGCCAGCACGGTCGCCAGGCACTCCCCCGTGTCCCCGAGGACCGTCAGGTCCGCACGGGCGCCGGGGGCCAGCGCGGGCGTCCCGGCGGCGTCGAGCACCCTGAGCCCGCTGCGCCGCGCGGCGTCCCGCAGCGCGGGCTCGCTGACGTGGCGGGCGACGACGGCCGCCGCGCCCGTCCGCATCACCGCGTACACCCGCTCCCGCGGACTGGGCGCGTCCGGCAACGGTCCGTCGTGCACCAGGGCGGGCCCGAGCGTGCCGGGCCAGCGCCGCACGCGGGCGGCCGGGAAGCGCCCGACGGCCTCGTCCAGGGTGCCGACCGCCTCGATCCGGTCGCCGGACACCACCACGGCGCCCTCCGGCACGGGCGCGCCGTCCCAACGCGTCCGCAGCAGCGGCGCGGTGTGAATCGTCAGCACCGGGGACTACGACGCGTCGATGAGCTTCAGCTCGGGATGCGCCGTGCCCCCCTCGATCGCCGTGGACGAAAGGTGCGACACCACATGGTCGTTGACCGGGTCGTTCGCCGGGTCGTCGTGGACGACGAGGTGTTCGTACGTGGTCGCGCGCTGCGCGGGGACGCGGCCCGCCGAGCGGATCAGGTGGATCAGCTCCATGCGGTTGGAGCGGTGCTTGGCCCCGGCCGAGGAGACCACGTTCTCCTCCAGCATCACCGAGCCCAGGTCGTCGGCGCCGTAGTGCAGCGACAGCTGGCCGACCTCCTTGCCGGTGGTCAGCCACGAACCCTGGATGTGCGCCACGTTGTCCAGGAAGATCCGGGCGATGGCGATCATGCGCAGGTACTCGAAGAGCGTGGCCTGCGTCATGCCCTTCAGGTGGTTGTTCTCCGGCTGGTAGGTGTACGGGATGAACGCGCGGAAGCCGCCCGTGCGGTCCTGGACGTCGCGGATCATGCGCAGGTGCTCGATGCGCTCGGCGTTGGTCTCGCCGGTGCCCATCAGCATCGTGGAGGTGGACTCCACGCCCAGGTTGTGCGCGGTCTCCATGATCTCCAGCCAGCGCTCCCCGGACTCCTTGAGCGGGGCGATCGCCTTGCGCGGGCGCTCCGGCAGCAGTTCGGCGCCGGCACCGGCGAAGGAGTCGAGGCCCGCGGCGTGGATGCGGCGGATGGCGTCCTCGACGGAGACGCCGGAGATGCGGGCCATGTGCTCGACCTCGGAGGCGCCGAGGGAGTGGATGACCAGCTGCGGGAACGCCTTCTTGATGGCGGAGAAGTGCTCCTCGTAGTACTCGACGCCGTAGTCCGGGTGGTGGCCGCCCTGGAACATGATCTGGGTGCCGCCCAGCTCCACGGTCTCCGCGCAGCGGCGCAGGATGTCGTCGAGGTCGCGGGTCCAGCCCTTGGCGGTGTCCTTCGGCGCCGCGTAGAACGCGCAGAACTTGCACGCCGTCACGCAGACGTTGGTGTAGTTGATGTTCCGCTCGATGATGTACGTGGCAATGTGCTCGGTGCCCGCGTAGCGGCGGCGGCGGATCGCGTCGGCCGCGGCGCCCAGCGCGTGCAGCGGCGCACCGCGGTACAGGTCGAGGGCTTCTTCCGGGGTGACCCGGCCCCCGGCGGCGGCACGGTCGAGCACGGACTTGAGGTCGGCCTCCGAGGTCACCACGTCGTCGTCCCTCCGGGGTTGCGTTGACGGACCGTCTCAGCCTACCGGGTCGCATCCGGCGCCGTTCTGGCCCGTTTTGTCCGCGCGGCGGGCTGGCGCGGACCCCTCGCGGGGCGCTCCCGGTCCCCTCGCTGCGGCGCGGGTACGCCCGTGACACCCCCAAATCGTCCGGCTACCCTCTTGACCGGCAAGCGCGCGCGAAGCTACTGGGGGAGCCGGGATGTCGGAGACTGGCGGCGGGCCGCGGCCCGGACTGCGGCTGCGCGACCTGCGGGAGCGCCCGGAGGCGGCGGCCGGCGCCCGTACCGGGCCGGCCGGGAGAGCCGAGGCGCTGCGCCGGGCCGCCCGCGCGGTCTGGGCCGCCGTCCGCCCGACCCGCAACCGCACGACCGGCTACGTGGCCGTCGGCGCGGTCGGCGCGCTGGTGGGCACCTCCGTCGCGGTCGGAGTGGGCGCCGCGGGAGCGCTGCCGAGGCTGGCCGACGTGGGCGCGTGGCTGGGCAGTTCGCACAAGGGCGAGGCCGCCCACGCCAACGGCCTGACCGGCCAGGTGGACGGCAAGGTCACGCTGCCCGGGATGGCGGGCGACCCGGTGCAGATCTCGCAGGACGGCAAGACGGTCCTGGTCCTCGACACCCGCACCGGCAAGGTGGTGCGGCTCGACCCGGCGCAGCTGACCGCCGAGCAGTCCACCGAGTACGGCGCGGCCGGACTGCAACTGGTCTCCGGCGGCGCGGTCTCCTACCTGGCCGACCCCGCGCACGGCACCGTCCAGCGCATCGATCCGGTGCTCACCACGCCGCTCGGGCCCAAGCTGGACCTGGGCGCGCCGCTGGGCACCGCCGAGGTGGACCCGCGCGGCACGCTGTGGATACCGGTGCCCTCGCGCGGCCAGGTCGTCCCGGTGACCGGCGACACCCGCAGCCCGGCCGTCACCGTCGGCAAGCCCGGCGACAACCTCGTCCTCACCCTCGCGGGCGGGCAGCCCGTGGTGACCGACACCACCGCCGGTGTCCTGAAGACGCTGTCGGCGACCGGCACGCAGGAGTCGTTCAACCTCCCCGGCATCGCCGCCTCCGGCACCTCCGGCGTCCTCGTTCCCGACCAGACCGACGACGCCGTCGTCCCGGTCCTGAACACCGACGACAGCACGATGGCGCTGGTCCGCACCGACACCGGCGGGCAGACCGACGTCAAGGTGCCGACCGGCGGCGACCGACTGGGCGCGCCGCAGGCACTGGGCGGCAAGGTCTACATCCCCGACGACTCCACCGGCAGGCTGGTGGTCTACGACACGGCCACCGCCGCGTTCGACCCCACGTACACCGTCACCGGCACGCCCGGCACCCTCAACGTCTTCGTGCGCGACGGCCTGTTGTGGGCCAACGACGAGAACAACGCCACCGCCGCGGTGATCAACGCGGACGGGCAGGCGCACCGCATCGGCAAGTACGCGGACGACGTGCCGACGCACCGGCAGCCGCGCGAGCACGACCCGGTCGTCGACACCGTGCCGACCGCGCCGGTCCACACCTCCGTGCCCGCCGGGCCCACCCGACACCGCGCGCCGTCAGGCCCGCCGCCGGGGCCGGTCCACACCGTGCCGTCGACGCCCACGCCCACCCCGAAGCCCAAGCCGAGTCCGTCGCGCAATTGCGGCACGGACTGGCAGGCGGGCTGCCCGGAGCCGATGGCCCCGGGCACGCCGCAGGTCCAGTCCGGCGCGGGCACGATCACCGTGACGTTCGCGGCGGCCTCGGGCACGACGCCGAAGGACTACACGCTCGGCGGCGCCCCCGCGGGCGCCACCGTCACGCCCGACACGGTGGGCCCTGGCGGCCCGTTCACGTTCGAGGTGCGCGGCGGGAAGTGCGGGAGCCAGTACACGTTCACGGTGGTCGCCCACTACGCGGGCGGCGCCCCGGACAAGGCGTCGCAGCCGTCGGCGCCCGCGCAGCCGTGCACGGTCCCGACCGCGCCGACGGTCAGCGTGTCGGTGCCGCAGGGCGGCCACGGCGCGGACCTGAGCTGGACGTCGTCCGGAAGCGGGATGACGTACACGGTCTCCGGCGCGGGCGCGACGGCCACGACGAGCGGTCTCACGCACAATGTGCGGGGGCTGACCAACGGCCGGACGTATTCCGTGACAGTGACGGCCCGCAACGGCGCGGGGTCGCAGGCGGGCAGCGCGACGATCAACCTGACGCCGCCGACGCAGTCGATCGCGATCATCCACAACAGCTCGAACACCCAACCTGTGGTGATCCGCCCGGGCCCGACCACCGCGGGCAACCAGCACGTCTACGACATCCCCGGTGAGACGCAGCCGCACGTCACCGTGGAGTGCCTGGTCCAGGGCCAGTCCGTCAGCCAGGACGGCGTGACCTCGGCCGAGTGGTCCAAGGTCACGTACAAGAGCTACTCCGGCTACATCTCCGACATCTACCTCGACGCCCGCGACAAGGGCGTGTGGCAATGCACCTGACCGTCCACCGCGTCCCTGTCCTCAACTCCCCCCGAGCGAGCGCCCGATGACCGTCCCCGCGCAGCACCCCGCCTCCGGGCCGAACGACGCCGTCTCGCTGTTCGCCCAGTGCTTCCACGCCCTCGCCGACAACGTCGAGCGCGTCGTGAAGGGCAAACGGCCCACCGTCGAGCTGGCGTTGACCTGCCTGTTCGCCGAAGGCCACCTGCTGGTCGAGGACGTGCCGGGGACCGGCAAGACGACGCTCGCCCGGTGTCTGGCCGCCTCCCTGGAGGCGGAGTTCGCCCGCGTGCAGTTCACGCCCGACCTGCTGCCCTCGGACATCACGGGAGTGACGGTCTACCGTCAGAACACCGGCACGTTCGACTTCCTGCCCGGCCCGGTCTTCGCCAACGTCGTGCTGGGCGACGAGATCAACCGCGCCTCGCCCAAGACCCAGTCCGCGATGCTGGAGGTCATGGAGGAGCGGCGGGTCACCGCCGACGGCAGGACGCACCCGGTGCCGCGTCCGTTCATGGTGCTGGCCACGCAGAACTCCGTGGACATGGGCGGCACGTACCCGTTGCCCGAGGCGCAGCTCGACCGCTTCCTGATGCGCGTCACCGTGGGGTACCCGGACCACGCCTCGGAGGTCGCCGTACTCAACGGCTCGGCGGCGGGCGCGACTCCCGAGTCGCTGTCCACGATCGCCTCCGCGCACCACATCGCGGAGTTCATCCAGGTCGCGCAGCAGATCCAGGTCGCCGAGCAGCTCTACGACTACATCGTGCGGATCACCGCCGCGACGCGCGAGCTGCCCGACGTGCGGCTGGGCGCCTCGCCGCGCGGCAGCGTCGCGCTGGCCCGCGCGGTCCGCGTGCGGGCCGCCTCGCAGGGGCGGCCGTACGCGCTGCCGGAGGACGTCAAGGCGCTGGCCGAACCGGTGCTGGCGCACCGCCTGATCCTCACTCCGGAGGCCGAGTTGAGCGGCCGCACCGGCGCGGACGTGGTGGCGCAGGTGCTGGCCACCGTGCCGGTGCCGCACGCGGGCGGGGCCCGGGTGTGATGCTCACGCCGACCGGGTGGGGCGTGGCGGTCGCCGGTGCGGTGCTGACCGCGCTGGGTTACGTGCTCGGTTACCGCGAGGCGGCGGCGCTGGGGATCGCGGGGCTGCTCGCGGTGGCGGTGGCCGTGGTGTGGACGCTGCCGCGGCCGCGTCTGGAGGCGACGCGCCGGATCGCGCCGCGCAAGGTGGCGCGGGGCGAGTACGCGGAGGGCGTGGTGACGCTGGCCAACGCGGGGACGCGCACCCGGCGCGGTCTGCGGGCCACCGACGTGTGCGGCGGCGAGGCGCTGAGCCTTGCGGTGCCGGTGCTGCGGCCGGGCGGGGCGTACGACGCGCGCTACCCGCTGCCGACCGCGCGGCGCGGCCGGATCGCCGTGGGGCCGCTGGGACTCGAGCGCACCGACCCGCTGGGCCTGTCGCGGCGGACGGTGGCGTACGGGGAGGCGGACGCGTTCGTGGTGCGGCCGAAGGTGTGCGTGCTGCCGGTGCTGCCGTCCGGCACCGCGCACCACATGGAGGGCCCGACCTCGGACACCGCCGACGACGGTTCGCTGACCTTCCACGTGCTGCGCGAGTACGTGCTCGGCGACGACCTGCGCCGGGTGCACTGGCGGTCCTCCGCGCGCACCGGGACGCTGATGGTGCGTCAGATGGTGGACGTCTCGCTGCCGCACACCACGCTGGTGCTCGACACCCGGCCGGTCGCGTACGGGCGGGACGACGACTTCGAACTCGCGGTGGACTGCGCCGCGTCCATCGGCCACGCGGCGGCCCGCTCCAACTTCCCCGTCGAACTGCGCGGCGCGGGCGGCCTGTTGCTGCGCGCGGACGGCTCGGGGCAGGACGCGGAGGCGCTGCTCGACCGGCTGGCGCTGGTGACCGGCTCGGCGGAGCGCTCGGCCGCGGCGGCCTTCGACGGCCTGGAGAACCATCGCGGCGGCGGCTCGCTGATCGTGGTGACCGGCACCGGCGACACCGAGGGCCTGGCGGCGCTGGGCCGGGTGCGGCGGCGGTTCGACCGGGTGACGCTGCTGCGGGTGGGCGGCGACGCGCAGGCGCCCGGCGTACGCGAAGTGGCGTCCGACGTACCGCAGTTGCCCATCGACTCGCTCAACGCGCTCGTGGCGAACTGGCGTTGGGAGGCCGTGCGATGAGCGGCGTCGGCCCGGGAGCGGGCACCGGAACGGCCACCGGGACCCGTCCGGCGCGGGTGCGGCCCGCGCCCGCCGCCGGGAACGACTGGGAGTGGGCGGCGCCCGCCCCGGCCACCGCCCCGGACCCGCACGCCCCCGGTCCCACCGGGCCGCACGGCACCACCTCGCCGGGGACCGGCACCCCGCACGCCCGGGTCCCGCGCCGCCGCCGACTGCTGGTCTCGTTGCTGCCGCTGGTGCTGCTCCTGGGCGTCTCCGCGTGCGGCTTCCTGCGGGTCTACCCGGCCGCTCAACTGGCGCCGGTGGCCGCGGTCGCGGTGCTCGCGCCGATGGCGCTGTCGGTGCTGCTGTCCGGGGCGCTCTCGCGCCGCCGCGCGACGCTGAACGCGCTGTGGCCTTCGGTGCTGCTGACCGTCGTCGGCTGGCTGGTGGCCGTCTGCGCCACGCTGTTCCGGCACGGCGGCGGCGGCCTGCCGACCCCCGCGGCGATGAGCGACGCGTGGTCGGCGCTGCTGGACGCGCCGCACGCCGTCCTCACCACGATCCTCCCCGTCCCCGGCACGCCCGCGCTGCTGGTGCTGCCGCACGCGGTGCTGTGGCTGGCGTCGTTCGCCACCGCAGAGCTGGCGTTGCGCACGAAGGGGCCGCTGCTGCCCGCGCTGCCGGGGGTGGTCGCGTTCGGCGTGCCCGTGATGTTCGGCGTGGACGGCCCGGGCCCCGGGCTCGTACTGGCGGGAGCGCTCGCCGCCTGCGCCGGGCTGGTCGCGCTGACCCGGGGCCGGGTGGCGCCGTCGTGGCGTTCGCTGGCGGTCGGGCTGCCGACCGTCGCGGCGCTCGCCGTCGTCGCGGGCGCGGTCGGCCCGTACCTGCCGGGCATCGGCGCGCCCCACGATCCCCGGCACACGGTGACCCCGCCGATGCGGCAGCCGATGTCGGTCAGCCCGCTGGACGAGGTGGCGGCCTGGATGCGCGCCGGGACGCAGCCGGTGTTCACGGTGCGTACGAGCGGCGGCGACGGCGGGCAGAACTACCGCCTCGCGGTGCTCGACTCGTACGACGGCGTCACCTGGTCCAGCGACGCCCGGCTGGAGCGCACCGGCGGCCGGGTGCCGTCGCAGCCCGGCGTCGACCCGGGCGGCACCCAGAAGGTGGTGCAGCAGTTCACCGTGCAGTCGCTGCCCGGGATCTGGCTGCCCGCCGCCGACCGGCCCATCCGGGTGAGCGCGCCCGCCTCCGCCGACCTCGCGGTGGACCCGGCCTCCGGGACGCTCGCGGTGGGCGGCAGCGCGCTGGGCCCGGACGACGCGTCGGTGCGCGCGGGCTACCGCTACACCGCGACCAGCGAGGTCCCGGTCTACGACGCGAGCCGCCTGCAGTACGCGCCCGCCGCCGCCGACCCGGCGATGACCGAACTGCCGCGCACCGACGCCGCCGGGCAGCCGATCGAGGCGGTGTCCACGTTCACCAGGACCGCCGCGCAGGCCACCGCGGGCGCCACCTTCCCGTACGAGCAGGCCGTCAAGCTGGCCGACTGGCTGCGCGACACCTACCACTTCGACCCGACCGCGCTGCCCGGGCACAGCTACCGCCAGCTGGAGTTCTTCCTCACCAGCGGCAAGCGCGGCACCAGCGAGCAGTTCGCCGCCGCGTTCGCGGTGATGGCGCGCACCCTCGACCTGCCCTCCCGGGTGGTCGTCGGCTTCCGGCAGGGCGTGCCGGTCGGCGGCGGCACGTACCAGGTGCGCGGGCAGGACGTGCTGGCCTGGCCGGAGGTGGAGTTCCAGGGCATCGGCTGGGTGCCGTTCTACCCGACGCCCGACGCGGCCTCCGCGCACGGCGCGTCGGTGGCGCCCGCCGGGCAGCCGAAGCAGCGTCAGCAGGTCGACCAGAAGATCACCCAGCAGCCGCGCTCGGCGACCCCGCCGCGCAAGGACGGCGTCGGCGGACAGGCCGCCGCGTCCGGCCGCGCGGGCGGTCCGCCGCCGTGGCTCTACGCGCCGCTCGCGGTGTTCGCGCTGGCCGTCTGCTACCTGCTGCGTGCCGCGTGGGTGCCGTGGCGCAGGCGGGCGCGGCGGCGCGGCGAACCCGATCCGGGGCGGCGGGTGCTGGGCGCCTGGCAGCAGATCGTGGACCGGCTCACCGAGATCGGGCTGCCCGCGACCGGCGCCCACACCGCCGCCGAGGTCGCCGCGTTCGGCGCGGAACGCGTCGGCGGTGCCGCGGGCGAGCACCTTCCGGCGCTGGCGGAGCTGGTCAACCAGGTCGGCTACGCGGGCCGGGCGCCGGACGCCGCCGCCGCGGACGCCGCCTGGCGGCACTGCGACGCGGTCGAGCGCGTGGTGGTCCGCAGCCGTCCGCGCCGGGAGCGGCTGCGGCGCGCGCTGCGCCCGTCGGCCCTGCTCGGGTGCCGCTAGCGGGCCGCCGCCGGCACGTCCCCGGTTCGCCCGCGACGGCCGCCGGATTCCGGTCCCGTACCGGAGCCGGATTCCGATCCCGTACCGAAGGGGGACGAGCGGGATGCGCGGGCGGTGCGGGGTCCGGCGGGCGCGATACGTTGGGCTGCGCCGCGGGTGCGACACGCCGCGGAAACGGGAGAACGCAGGGCACGGGAGGGTCAGTGGACCGGACGCCGGGATGGGGCCACAAGGACGCGGGCGGCGCCGGCAGCCTCGACAGTTACGGCGCGGGCGGCGCGTGGGCGGAGCAGGCGCAGCCGGGGACCGGTTCCTCGGGCGGCGGCTCGTACAGCGGGATCGCCGCGGAGGCCGACGCGATGGGCGGACGGCTGCCGCAGGGCTACCGGTTGCTGCGCCGGATCGGCACCGGCCGCCACAGCACGGTGCTGCTGTGCCGCGAGGAGGAGACCGGGCAGGAGGTCGCCGTCAAGCTGCTGCACCTGACCGTGGACGACGAGGGCGCCCGCCTCGCGGCGCACTCGGAACTGCTGTCGGCGGGCGCGGCGGCCAAGCACTCCTGCTCGGTGCTGGTGGACGACGCGGGCTTCACCCAGGACAACCACCCGTATCTGGTCGAGCGGTTCTGCCGGGGCGGCAACGCGCAGGCCAAGCTGGCCAACTCCGGCACCTTCCCGGTCGACGAGGTCGTCGTCATCGGCATCCGCGCCGCGCTGTCGCTGGCCTGCGCGCACCGGCGCGGCGTACTGCACCTGGACGTGCGCCCGGCCAACGTGCTGTTCGACGACGCGGGCGACGCGCTGCTCGCCGACCACGGGGTGGGCCGGGTGCTCCAGCGCTCGGCGCCCGAACTCGGCGCGGTCTTCGACCCGATGTACGCCTCGCGCGAGCTGTTCGGCTGGGAGAAGCCCGGCCCGTCGGCGGACGTCTACAGCCTGGGGGCGACGCTGTACGCGTTGCTCAACGGCCTGCCCGCGTACGCGGAAGCGGGCAGCACCAGCTGGTCGGCGCTCTACAACGAGGTGCTGCGCGGGGAGTTGCCGCACCCCCACCGGATGGACGTGCCCCCGCAGCTGTTCGACCTGGTGCGCCGGATGATGTCGGTCAACCCCGAGGGGCGGCCGCCGCTCACCGAGGTGCACCGGGTGCTGCGGCTGCTGCTGCCGCCCGCCTACGCGAGCCGGGTGCCCGACCAGGACCCGGAGCCCGCGCCGGAGGCGATGCTGCCCGGCTGGGACCCGGCCGACGACGTCACGCCGGAGGAGCAGGCGGAGGCCGAACGCATCGGCGCCGAGGCGGAGGCGGAGCTCAAGCGGCGCTCCCGGCGCCGGATCATGGCGTCGGCGGCGGCCCTGGTGGTCTTCGCGGGCGCGGCGACGGCGATGACGCTGGTGCTGCACCACGGCGGGAAGAAGACGCAGGCGCACGGCGGCCCGTCCGGCTCGGCCTCCGCGCCGGCCGCGGGCACCCAGGGCAACCCGCAGGCCCAGCAGGTCCCGCAGGACAAGGTGGCGGCGCTGATGCCGCGCGGCGTCTCGGTGGCGGCGGCCGACGGCAGCGTGCAGGTCTCCTGGAAGCAGCCGCAGCAGCCCGCCACGGTGGCCGGTTACTACGTGCAGGCCTCGGCGGACGGCAAGCAGGTCGCGCTCAAACCGGCCGGGTCGAAGACCGACTCCGAGGTGGTCTTCACCGACCCCGCCTCGCTCAAGCAGGGTGTGTGCTACACGGTGGTGTCCATCGTGGAACTCACCAACGGGCAGGTGCAGTACGCCCCGGCGGCGCAGGTGTGCCGCACGACGACGGGCTGACACCCCCGTAAACGGCGACGCGCCGCCGCGATCCCCCGAGGGACCGGCGGCGGCGCGTCGGCGCGTACGACCGGGTCAGTGGCCGATGCCCTTGGCGAGCTGCTCGTCCGCCTGCTGGAAGGTCTGCGCGGCCTGCTCCAGGAACTTGGCCATGCCGTCGATGCCCTCGATGGTCTTGGTCGCACCGTTGTTGAACTCGGTGTACGACTGCTCGAACTGCTTCGACGAGCGGTCGGTGACGTAACCGGCGTTGACCAGCTGGTTGACGTACTTCTGCAGGTCGTGCAGCTTCTGGGTGATGTCGTGCTGACCCGTGCGCAGCTTGGTCGCCGCGTCCTTCATGTCCTGGTACGTGACGTTAACGTTCGCAGCCATATCGGCTTACCTTTCGAGCACGCCTCAGGGCCGACCCCCGTGGCTCCCTGGTACAACGGTCGTTCAGCTTACGGGTGGGGACGCGGGCGTCGCATCCCCCGTTCCCGCAAGTGGGAGACCCGGCGCGAGGTTTCACCGCGTTCCGCACCGCCTTCACCGTTCCCACACCCGGCCCGGTACCCGGCGCCTGGGAGGCCGTCGCGGGCCTGAGGCATCATGGTGGCCGTCCGACGAGAACCACCCCGCGACGGCGACAGCCCGGCGCGGGTCATGATCCAACGCCCGGGGGGACGGCCGTGGAACTCCAGCTCAGCGTCATCGACCCGGTCCAAGACGGCCGCGCCGACGTGCTGGTCGACGCGGACCCGGCGGCACCGGTGGGCGCGCTCGCCGTCGAGATCGCCCGGCAGCTCGGCCGGCCCGACGACGGCCAGGGCCCGCCCGGACTGCACGTGGGCGGCTTCCGCCTGGACCCCGAAGTGAGCCTGGACGCCTCCCCGCTGCGCGACGGCGCCCTGGTCTCGCTGGCCGCGCCGGTCGCCTGCCCGACGCCGGACGCGCAGGGCACCGTCGAGGTGCGCGTGGTGGGCGGGCCCGACGCGGGCGGCGTGCACCGGCTGGGCCCCGGCGTCGCCGTGGTGGGCAGCGGCGCGGACGCCTGGATACGGCTGGCCGACCCCACGCTGCCGCACGCCGCCATCGAGGTGGACGTCGCCATCGACGGCACGGTGACCGTCCACCCCTCCTACGGCAGCACCGCCACGCTGGACGGCGAGGCGCTGACCGGGCCGAAGCCGTGGCGCAGGCGCAGCGTGGTGGCCGTCGGCCAGAGCCTGCTGGAGCTGGCGCACCCCACGTTCCCCGACGCCGCGCTCAAGCCCTCCGAGGACGGCACCGGCCTCGACTACAACCGGCCGCCGCGCATCACCCCGCCGCCGCGCCCCACCAAGTTCAACCTGCCCTCGCGGCCCAAGCAGAGCGAGGCACGGCCGCTGCCGTGGGTGATGGCGGGCATCCCGCTGGTCGGCTCGGTCGCCATGGCGACGATGATGCACCAGCCCTCGTACCTGTTCATGGCGGTGCTCAGCCCGCTGACGATGGTCGGCAACTACGTCAACGACCGCAAGCAGGGCAAGAAGTCGTTCCGCCAGACGCTCGCGGACTACGAGAAGCAGAAGGACTCCATCGAGCGGCAGGCCCGCAAGGCCGCCGCCGCCGAGACCGGCGCCCGCCGCGACGGCGCGCCCGACCCGGCCGAGGTGCAGGTCACCGCGACCGGCCCGGGCCAGCGGCTGTGGGAGCGGCGCCGCGCCGACTTCGACTACGGCCATCTGCGGGTCGGCACCGGCACGTTGCCCTCCGAGGTCGAGGTCTCCGACCCGATGCAGGAGGAGCACAAGCGCACCGCGCCGCGCAAGCTGCTGGACGTGCCGGTGACCGTGCCGCTCCAGGAGCACGGGGTGCTGGGCATCGCCGGGCGCGGGGAGATGCCGCGTGCCATCGGCCGCTGGCTGGTCGCGCAGGCCGCCGTGCTGCACTCCCCCGCCGACCTCCAGGTCTGCGTGCTGACCGACCCCAGCGGCCGGGCGAGCTGGGAGTGGGTGCGCTGGCTGCCGCACGCCCGCGCCCGCGACGGGCAGTCGGCGATCTCGCTGATCGGCACCGACTCCGACTCGGTGGCCCGCCGCATCTCCGAACTGCTGACCCAGGTCACCGCCCGCCAGGAGGCCGCGCGCGACGCGGGCCTGGCCGCCAACCAGATGTGGAGCGGGCCGACCACCCTGGTGGTCCTCGACGGCTCGCGGCGGCTGCGCGCCCTGCCGGGCCTCACCCAGATCCTGCGCGACGGCCCGAAGGTCGGCATCCACCTGGTCTGCCTCGACGCCGACCGGCGGCTGCTGCCGGAGGAGTGCCGGGCGCTGGTCGAGGAGGACTACTACGGGATGCTCCAGGTCTCGATGGCCGGTCAGGAGCCGGTCACCGGGGTCCGTCCCGACTGCGTGAGCCCGCAGTGGTGCGAGCAGACCGCCCGCGCGCTCGCCCCGATCCGTGACATCAGCGGCGACGACGGCGCGGCGCTGCCGGACGCCTGCCGCCTGCTGGACGTCATCGACCTGGAACCGCCCACCGCGCAGGGCATCGTGGCGCGCTGGGCGACCGGCGGCCGGTCCACCAGCGCGGTGGTCGGCGCGTCCTTCGACGGCGCGTTCGCCATCGACCTGGTGCGCGACGGTCCGCACGGCCTGGTCGCGGGCACCACCGGTTCCGGCAAGTCGGAGCTGCTCCAGACCATCGTCGCCTCGCTCGCGGTGGCCAACCGGCCGGACGCCATGACGTTCGTGCTGGTCGACTACAAGGGCGGCTCGGCGTTCAAGGACTGCGTGAAGCTGCCGCACACCGTGGGCATGGTCACCGACCTCGACACCCACCTGGTGGAACGGGCCCTGGAGTCGCTCGGCGCCGAACTGCGGCGCCGCGAGCACATCCTGGCCGCCGCGGGCACCAAGGACCTGGAGGACTACGTCATCGCGATGCGGTCCAACCCGTCGCTGGCGCCGATGCCCCGGCTGCTGATCGTCATCGACGAGTTCGCCTCGATGGCCCGCGAACTCCCCGACTTCGTCACCGGTCTGGTCAACGTGGCGCAGCGCGGCCGTTCGCTCGGCATCCACCTGATCCTGGCCACCCAGCGGCCCTCCGGCGTGGTCTCGCCGGAGATCCGCGCCAACACCAACCTGCGCATCGCGCTGCGGGTCACCGACGCCTCGGAGTCCTCCGACGTCATCGACGCCCCCGACGCCGGGCACATCGCCAAGTCCACGCCGGGCCGCGCCTACGTGCGCCTGGGCGCCTCGTCGCTGCTGCCGTTCCAGTCCGGCCGGGTGGGCGGCCGCCGCCCCGGCCAGGTCGCCACGAAGGCACCGGCGCCGTTCACCGCGTCCGTCGGCTGGGAGGCGCTGGGGCGGCCCGCGCCGGAACGCCCCGCGGGCGCCAGGTCCGGCGACGACGACCTGCTGACCGACCTCGCGGTGCTCGTCGACGCGGTCATCGAGGCCAACGGGCAGCTGGGCCTCCCCGCCCAGCACAGCCCGTGGCTGCCCGCGCTGCCTGAGGCCATGACGCTGGACGACCTGGAGCCGCCGCGCCGACTGTCGCACGACGGGCTGCTGCCCGCGCCGTACGCGATCGACGACCTGCCCGGCCAGCAGGCCCGCCGCACCTGCGTCATCGACCTGCCGACCTTCGGCCACCTGATGATCGCGGGCGCGCCGCGCTCCGGGCGCTCGCAGGCGCTGCGCACCATCGCCGGTTCGCTGGCCCGCGCCAACTCCCCCGCCGACGTGCACCTCTACGCGCTCGACTGCGGCAACGGCTCGCTGCTGGCGCTCAACTCGCTGCCGCACTGCGGCGCGGTGGTGCGCGCCAACGAGGCGGACCGCGCGGTGCGGCTGATCGGCAACCTCTCCGCCGAGGTGCAACGGCGCATGGCGCTGCTGGGCGAACGCGGCTTCACCGACGTCAACGAGCAGCGGCTCGGCGTCCCCGAGCCGGACCGGCTGCCGCACATCGTGCTGTTCCTGGACCGCTGGGAGGGCTTCACGCCTTCGCTGGGCGAGCTGAACGCGGGCGAACTGACGGACGCGGTCTACCAGTTGATGCGCGAGGGTGCGTCCGTCGGTGTCCACGTGGTGATCTCCGGCGACCGCACGCTGCTGCTGGGCCGGATCTCGACGCTGACCGAGAACAAGATGGCGTTCCAGCTCAGCGACCCCTCCGACCTGACCCTGATCGGCCTCAACCCCCGCAAGGTGCCGCAGTCCCTGCCGCCGGGCCGGGGCTTCCGCCAGCAGGGCGCGGTCGAGACGCACGTGGCGATGCTGACGCAGGACCCCTCGGGCCAGGCGCAGGCCGCCGCGCTCGCCACCATCGGGCAGTGGGCCAAGGGCCGTTGGGCCGACGTGCCGCGCTCCCGGATGCCGTTCCGGGTGGACGTGCTGCCGAACCGGATCTCCTTCGAGGAGGCGTGGGAGCTGCGCGACCCGGGCGACCGTGCCGTGGCGAGCCCGATGTGGGCGCTCACCGCGGTCGGCGGCGACCAGCTGCTGGCGCTCGGGCCCGATCTGGCCACCGGCAGCCCGGCGTTCGTCGTCGCGGGCCCGCCGCGCTCCGGCCGCAGCACCGTGCTGCTGACGATGACGCGGTCGCTGCTGTCGGTCGGCACCCAGGTCATCCTGGCCGCCCCGCGCCGCCAGTCCCCGCTGCGGCGGCTGAAGAACGCGCCGGGCGTCGTCGGCTACTTCACCGGTGAGGACATCTCCTCCGAGGAGCTGCGCGAGGCGCTGGAGCGGGTGCACGGGCCGGCCGTGCTGCTGGTGGACGACGCGGAACTGCTGCGCAACTGCGAGGCGAACGAGGTGCTGACCTCGCTGGTGCGGCGCTCGGCCGGCAAGGACGTCGGCGTGGTCATCGCGGGCGACGCGGACGACGTGTGCGGCGGCTTCTCCGGCTGGCAGGTGGAGATGAAGAAGGCCCGGCGCGGTCTGCTGCTGTCCCCGCAGAACCTCTCGGACGCCGACCTGGTCGGCGTGCGGCTGCAACGCGGCTCGGTCGGCCAGCCGGTGGTCCCGGGCCGCGGCCTGCTCCACCTCGGCGACGGCGAGGTGCGCACCGTGCAGGTCCCGCTGACGGCGCTGTAGCGGACGCGGGGGCGGGCCTGCCGCGGCCCGGCCCGGCCCCGCCCTCCACGCGTCACGCCGTGCGCGGGCCCGTGTAGTCCTGCGGGCGGTACAGCTCCACGCGGACGTCCGGGTCGAAGCCGGTCGTCGCGCCGACCCGGCGGGTGAACTCGGCGATCCCGGCGAGCTGTTCGGCGCCGAGCGAGAAGTCCAGCGTGGTGAAGTAGCGGCGCAGCACGTCCTGGTCGAACATCTCCCAGCGGGAGGCCTGCTCCGCGACCTTCTCCACCTCCTCCAGCGACAGGTCGCGGGAGGCGAGGAACGCCTTGTGCACCTCGTGGACCGCGCGGGGGCGCGTCGCCAGGAAGTCGCGGCGGGCGGCCCACACCGCGAAGACGAACGGCAGCCCGGTCCACTCCTTCCACATGGTGCCGAGGTCGTGGACGTGCAGGCCGAGCCGGGGCGCGTCGTGCAGGGAGGCGCGCAGCGCGGCGTCGCCGATCAGCACGGCGGCCTGCGCCTCCTGCATCATCAGCCCGAGGTCGGGCGGGCAGGTGTAGTAGTCGGGGCTGATCCCGTACCGCTCGGCCAGCATCAGCTGCGCGAGGCGGACCGAGGTGCGCGAGGTGGAACCGAGGGCGACCCGGGCCCCGTCCAGCTGGTCCAGCGGGACCTGGCTGACGATCACGCAGGACATCACCGGGCCGTCGCAGCCCACCGCGATGTCCGGCAGCGCGACGAGCTGGTCGGCGTTGCGGAGGAATTCCACGAGGGTGATCGGCGAGATGTCCAGGTCACCGTGGACCAGCCGTTCGCTGAGCTTCTCCGGCGTGTCCTTGGTCAACTCCAGGTCGAGGAGCGTCCCCGTCCGAGCGAGCCCCCAGTACAACGGCAGGCAGTTGAGGAACTGGATGTGGCCCACCCGGGGGCGGACGGGGCGGGGGTCGTCCAGCGATGCCTTGGCTGCAGAATTGTCCACATCAGGAGGCTAGACCCGGCCCCCTTCCGGAACGCGCAGGGGGCCGCCGAAAGCCCGGCGGTGCGCCGCCGGACAGACCGCCGCAGCTCGCCCCTTACCGGTGGTCATGCCTCTGAGCAGGGACGACGTGGAGTCGACACAAAGATCTTTGGGGCCTTCCGCAGGCCCGGCGCCCGTGCTACGCTCAGCGCAAGTTGCAGTTTGGTTTCCCTTGCAGTACAGAGCCTGCGGAGCTAACGCCGCAGGCTTTTGTAGTTTTCAGACTTCTTTGCAGGTTCTGGAGCAGGGCAACCCGTGGCCCAAGGAGGGCTTTATGGCTACCGGAACCGTGAAGTGGTTCAACGCTGAAAAGGGCTTTGGCTTCATCGCCCAGGACGGCGGGGGCCCCGACGTCTTCGTCCACTACTCCGCGATCAACGCCGCCGGCTTCCGTTCGCTCGAAGAGAACCAGCAGGTCACCTTCGACGTCACCCAGGGCCCGAAGGGCCCGCAGGCGGAGAACGTCACCCCGGCCTGAGCATTCCGGCCCGCCATGAGGCGGGCAGGGTTGTTGTCGCACGGATAGCAGTACCCAAGGAGCCCCGCGCCGAGCGCGGGGCTCCTGCCTTTCCGCCGGGGCCTGGCGGCCCCGGGGGCTTGAGGCGAGGCGGGCGCCGCCCGCCGCCCCGGCCCCCGACTCCCGCCGAGTGCTTCGTGTTCGGCTGCCGCGGAGCCGTCCCCCGCACCCCGGCAGGAGCCACCAGGACCAGCGAGCCCAGCGAAGCGTGAGCCACCAGGCTCGCCGATCGCCTCCCGGGCTCGGGCCGCCGGGCGGCCCTTCCGGTTCAGGGGCTGCCGAGCCCGGCGGGCCCTTCCGGCGGGTGCGGGCCGCCGGCCCGCCGAGCCTCGCCCGGGTCCCGGCGGCCCGCTAGGGCCGGTACAGCCCCTCCACCCGGTCCGCGTACGTGCGCAGCACCGCTGCTCGCTTCAGTTTCAGGGACGGGGTCAGGTGGCCGCTCATCTCCGTGAAGTCGACCGGGAGCACCGCGAAGCGGCGGATCGACTCGGCCCGGGAGACCGTGGAGTTGGCGTCGTCGACCGCCTGCTGGAGGTCGGCGCGCAGTTCCTCGTCCTCGATCAGCCGCGACAGCGGCAGGTCCTGCTTGCGCCGCATCCGCCGCCAGTGCGCGAGCCCGTCCGGGTCCAGGGTGATGAGCGCGGCGACGTACGGGCGGCCCTCGCCGACCACCATGCACTGGCTGACCAGCGGATGGGCGCGCAGGCGGTTCTCCAGGGGCGCCGGTGCGACGTTCTTGCCGCCCGCCGTGATGATGATCTCCTTCTTGCGGCCGGTGATGACCAGATAGCCCTCGTCGTCCAGCCGCCCGATGTCGCCGGTGGCGAACCAGCCGTCCGCCGAGGCGGGCCGCACGCCGCCGTCGGCCGACCAGTACCCGCCGAAGACCTGGGCGCCCGCCAGCAGCACCTCCCCGTCCGCCGCGATCCGCACCGCCGTGCCCGGCAGCGGGCGGCCCACGGTGCCCAGCCGGGGCGCCTGCGGCGGGGTGACGGTAGCCGCCGCCGTGGTCTCGGTGAGCCCGTAGCCCTCGAACACCTCGACGCCCGCGCCCCCGTAGAACGCGGCCAGCTCCCGGCCGAGCGGGGAGCCGCCGCAGATGACGTGGCGCACGTGCCCGCCGAGCGCCGCCCGCACCCGCCGGTAGACCAGCGGCTCGTACAGCGCGTGCGCGGCCCGCAGCGCGACCGAGCCGGTGCCGCCCGCGGCCAGCGCCTCCCCGTGCCGCCGGGCGACCCGCGCCGCGCGGTCGAAGGAGGAGGCCCGGCCCATCGACTCGGCGGTGGCCCGGGCGGTGTTGAAGACCTTCTCCAGCACGTAGGGGATCGCCAGCAGGAACGTCGGGCGGAAGCCGGCGAGGTCGGCGAGCAGGTCGTCGGTGGCGATGCTGGGCGCGTGCCCGAGCCGGACCCGGGCGCGCAGGCACCCGATCGCCACCATCCGCCCGAAGACGTGGCTGAGCGGCAGGAACAGCAGCGTGGACGCGGGCTCCTCGCTGCGCGCCTTGAAGACCGGGTGCAGCAGCTCGGTCGCGTTGTCGACCTCGGCGAAGAAGTTGCCGTGGGTCAGCACGCAGCCCTTGGGGCGGCCGGTGGTGCCGGAGGTGTAGATCAGGGTGGCGATGGTGTCCGGTGTCAGAGCGGCACGGCGCAGCCGCACGACCTCGTCGGGAATCCGCCGCCCGGCCGCGGTCAGTTGCGCCAGCGCCGCGGTGTCCAGCTGCCACAGCTCGCGCAACGCGGGCAGCTCGCCGCGGACCGAGGTGACCAGGCGAGCCTGCTCGACGTTCTCGACCGCGCAGGCCACCGCACCGGAGTCGGCGAGGATCCAGGCGGTCTGGGAGGCGGAGGAGGTCGGGTAGACGGGGACGGTGACGACGCCGGCCGCCCAGGCGGCGAAGTCCAGCAGCGTCCACTCGTACGTCGTCCTGGCCATGATCGCGATGCGGTCGCCGGGGCGCAGGCCGGTGGCGATCAGGCCCTTGGCGACGCCGAGGACCTCGTCGCGGAAGGTGGCGGCGGTGACGTCGTTCCAGCGGCCGGAGGTGTCCTTGCGGCTGAGCACCGCGTCTCCGGGTGCCTCGCGGGCGTTGTCGAACGGGATGTCGGCGAGGCTGCCGCGGGTGACGGCGGGCGCGACCGGCGCGGTGGCGGCCTGTACGACGCGGCCCGCGTGGCGGACCAACTCCGGTTCCGGGAGCGCGGGTTCGGCGCTCGCGGTCGCTGGCGGTACGCGGGACATCGGCGGCTCCCGTGGGGCTCGGCGACGCGGGAGGGACCGCCCGGTGCGGCCCGTCGCCCGGCGTCCCGTTTACCGCCGGTAACTTACTGCGGAGTAGGTCGCTCGCCAAGAGGCGCGGCGCGAACTTTCACCCGGCCCCCACGAACCCCGCCCCGCACCGACCCGGCGTGGCGGCGGCCCGCCCCACGAACCCCGCCGGGGTCCGCGCCGGCTCAGGCGCTCTGCGCGCGGGCCGCGTCGTCCGCCTCGTCCTCGTCGGCCGCCTTCGCCTGGTACGCGGCACGGGACCGCTCGACGCGGTCCGAGATCTGCACCGACGCCCGGTCGCGGGCGCCGCGCAGCAGCACGTAGCTCAGCGGCGCGGAGACCACCAGGGCCAGCAGCAGCACCCACAGCAGATTGGACTTGCCCAGACCGGCCGGGAGGATGTGCAGGTAGACCAGGCCCCAGATCACGCCGAAGCTGACCACGAACAGGCCGGCCCGCAGCGCGGTGTAGCGGAGCATGGCACTCGGCTTCCAGCTCACAGCGATTCCACTCTTTCGTTCCGGTATTGGGGGTACGTCACGTAGCCCGTCCAGTGAAGCACGCACCCTTACCGATCACGTCAGGGGGAGCCACATCATGACGTCGTCGCGCTCGTCGCCCGGGGCGACGCGGATCGCGGACGGCACCCGGCCGACCTCCTTGTACCCGGCGGCCTCGTAGAACCGCTCCAGGCCGAGCCCGCCCCGGCAGGTCAGCCGCAGCGCCTGAAGCCCCTGGTCGCGGGCGAACTCCCCGGCGGCGCGCAGCAGGCCGAGACCGAGGCCGCGGCCCTGGAGATCCGGGTCCACCATGACGGTGTAGAGCCAGCCCCAGTGGCCCATCAGACGGTGGGTGTTGAGGCTCAGGAACGCGGTGGCCACCGGCCGGTCCCCGTCGAAGCCGACGAGCGGCCGGACCCGGCCCTGCGCGATCTGCGGCAGGTACGCCTCCAGCGACGGGCGCACGTCCTCCGCGGTCACCGGCGGCACGAACCCGACCGCGCCGCCCGCGTTGCTGACCCGCGCCCACAACGCGACGAGCGCGTCGCACAGCGCGGGGGTGGGCTCGGGGTCACGACGAAAGGTAAGGGCCATACGGCCCAGGGAAGCATTACGCCTCCGGCGCGGGCAAACCCGTTCCGCACCGTGGACACGACCGCCCGCCGCGCGGGGCGCGCGGCGGGCGGTCGAAGAGGGAGGCGGGTGCGGGCCGGGTCAGAGGCGCATCGCCTGCGGGGTCTCGCGGCGGGCCGGGTCCGGGCCCTCGTACTCGCGGATGATCTCGTAGCGGGTGTTGCGCTCCATCGGGCGGAAGCCCGCGTCCCGGATCAGGTCCAGGATGTCGTCGCGGGTCAGCTTGTTCGGCGTGCCGAAGTCGTCCGCGTCGTGGGTGATCTTGTACTCGACCACCGAGCCGTCCATGTCGTCGGCGCCGTGGTTGAGCGCGAGCTGCGCGGTCGACAGCCCGTGCATCACCCAGAACACCTTCACGTGCGGCACGTTGTCGAACAGCAGCCGCGAGACCGCGAAGGTCTTCAGCGCCTCCGCGCCGGTCGCCATCGTGGTGCGCGCCTGGAGGGTGTTGCGGACCTTGCCGTCGGCCATGTCCACGAAGTCGTGCTGGTAGCGCAGCGGGATGAAGACCTGGAAGCCGCCGGTCTCGTCCTGGAGCTCCCGCAGCCGCAGCACGTGGTCCACGCGGTGCCGGGGCTCCTCGATGTGCCCGTACAGCATCGTGCACGGGGTCTTGAGACCCTTCTCGTGCGCGAGGCGGTGGATGCGGGACCAGTCCTCCCAGTGGGTGCGGTGGTCCACGATGTGCTGCCGGACCTCCCAGTCGAAGATCTCCGCGCCGCCGCCGGTCAGCGACTCCAGCCCCGCGTCGATCAGCTCGTCCAGGATCTCCGAGGCGGTCAGGCCCGAGATGGTCTCGAAGTGGTGGATCTCGGTCGCGGTGAACGCCTTCAGCGCCACCTGCGGCAGCGCCTCCTTCAGCGCCCGCAGCGACCGCGGGTAGTACCGCCACGGCAGCGTCGGGTGGAGGCCGTTGACGATGTGCAGCTCGGTCAGGCTCTCGTTCTCCATCGCCTTCGCCAGCCGCACCGCCTCCTCGATGCGCATGGTGTACGCGTCCTTCTCGCCCGGCTTGCGCTGGAACGAGCAGTACGCGCACGACGCGGTGCACACGTTGGTCATGTTGAGGTGGCGGTTGACGTTGAAGTGGACGACGTCGCCGTTCTTCTTCGTGCGCACGTGGTGGGCGAGGCCGCCCAGCCAGGCCAGGTCGTCGGACTCGTAGAGGGCGATCCCGTCCTCGCGGGTCAGCCGCTCCCCTGCGTAGACCTTCTCCTCCAGCTCGCGCTTGAGCCCCGCGTCCATCCGCCCTCCTTCGTCAACCGGGCCCGCACGGCTTTCGGCGCGGACCCCGACCGAGCCTACGCCTGCGGTTCGTCCGGAAGCTCCCCGACCCGGTTCTCCCACTTGGTGGACAGCACCACGGTGGTCCGGGTGCGTGCCACCCCGCGCAGACCGGACAGTCTGCGGATGGTGTGCTCCAGGCCGTCCACGTCGGCGACCCGGACCTTGAGCATGTAGGAGTCGTCACCGGCGATGAACCAGCAGTCCTCGATCTCCTCCAGGTCGTGCATCCGCCGTGCCACGTCCTCGTGGTCGGCGGCGTCGCTGAGCTGGATGCCGATCAGCGCGGTCGCCCCCAGGCCCAGGGCGGCCGGGGCCACGGTGGCGCGGTAGCCGGTGATCACCCCGGCCTGCTCCAGGCGGTTGATGCGATCGGTGACGCTCGGGCCGGACAGGCCCACGAGCCTGCCCAGCTCGGCGTAGGAGGCCCTGCCGTTCTCGCGCAGCGCCTGGATGAGCTGCCTGTCCACCGCGTCCATGTACTCGGGGCCTTCCAATCCTGCTGAAGTCGGGCGGGTTACGGATTGAATCTAAGGCACACGCCGTCAGGTGCTGACATCCGTGCCGCCGCCCAGCGTCCCGGTCCACCGGCGGTACAGCTCGTGCGGCACCCCGGCGGCGTCCAGCGCGCGGCCCGCCACGAAGTCCACCAGCTGCTGCGCGGTGACGGCGCCGGAGTAGAAGGCGGGGGACGCGGGCAGCACGACCGCGCCCGCCTCGTCGAGGGCGACCAGCTGGCGCAGCACCGGGCCGCCGAGCGGGGTCTCGCGCACCACGACGACCAGCGGGCGGCGCTCCTTCAGGGTGACGCTCGCGGTGCGCTGGAGCAGGTCCTTCGACAGCCCGAGCGCGACCCCGGCCACGCACGCCGTGCTCGCCGGGACGATCAGCATGCCCTTGGCCGGGTACGAGCCCGAGGAGGGACCGGCGGCCAGGTCGCCCGCGGGCCAGTACCGCACCCCGCCGCTTCCGCTCCCGCTCTCGCTTACGCCTTCGCCGAAGCTCCCGTCCGCGTCCTCGTACGCCTTCAGCTCGGCGGCGAACGCCTCCGGGTCGCCGTCCGCGCCGCGGGCCAGCCAGCGCCGCAGGTCCTCGCGCCAGTGCGCGTCACGGAACGGGCCGCCGGTCTCGTCCAGCAGCGTGAGCCGGGCCGCGCGGCTGACGACCAGGTCGACCGCCTCGCCCGCGCGCAGCAGGGCGCGCAGCACCGAGGCCGCGTACGGCGTGCCCGACGCGCCGGAGACGCCGACCACCCAGGGACGCCGCTCGCTCGGGCGGCCGTCGCGGGGGGCGCGGGGCGGGATCGCGTTCACGCGTCGAGCCTATCCGGGCGCCTCACGCGCCCAGGCCGCGCACCAGCAGGTCCAGCAGCGCGCAGACGAACAGCGCGATGCCGATGAAGCCGTTGACCGTGAAGAACGCCCGGTTCAGGCGGCTCAGGTCGTGCGGCTTGACGATGGAGTGCTCGTAGAGGAACGCCACCGCCACGATCGCCAGCCCGATCCACCAGAACACCCCGGCGCCGGTGAGCAGTCCGTACCAGACCAGCAGCCCGGTGGTGACCACGTGGGCTGCGCGGGCGCCGTACAGGGCGGCGGGGATGCCGAAGCGGGCCGGGACCGACTTCACGCCGTGCGCCCGGTCGGCGGCGACGTCCTGGCAGCCGAAGATCAGGTCGAAGCCGCCGATCCACACGCCGACCGCGAGACCCAGCACGACCGCGTCCCACGACCACTTGCCCGTCACCGCGAGCCACGCGCCGATCGGGCCCATGGCCTGCGCGACACCGAGGATGGCGTGCGGGAAGTTGGTGAACCGCTTGCCGTACGGATAGACCACCATCGGGATCACGGCGATCGGCGCCAGCGCCAGGCACAGCGGGTTGAGCAGGGCCGCGGCGCCCAGGAAGACCACGACGGCCACCAGCGCGCCGGTCCACGCCGAGCGCACCGACACCGCGCCGGTGACCAGCTCGCGCCCGGCGGTGCGGGGGTTGCGGGCGTCGATCTCGCGGTCGATGATCCGGTTCGCGGCCATGGCGAAGGTACGCAGGCCCACCATCGCGACGGTGACCAGCAGCAGTTGCCACCAGTGCACCGACGCGCTCTGGCGCTGCATGGCGGTGAGCGCGGCGATGTAGGCGAAGGGCAGCGCGAAGACCGAGTGCTCGATCATCACCAGGCGCAGGAAGGCCCGGATCCGGCCGGGCGGCGCGGGCTCCGGCGAGAACAGGTCGGAGGAGGCGGATTCGGCGCTCACAGGCCCGGACCATCCCCGCAGGCGCGGGGAGCAGCCCCGTGCCGCCCCGGCTCCATGAAGGACTGAGCGCTCACAGTCCGTACTCCTTCCAGCGTCGGGTCACCCGTTCGGCGACCTCCGGGTCGGACACCACCATCTCCGGCCAGCCGCCGTCGCGCGTGTACCCCTCCTCGGGCAGCTTGCGCGTGGCGTCGATGCCCGCCTTGCCGCCCCAGAACTGCTGGTACGACGCGTGGTCGAGATGGTCGACGGGACCTTCGACCACGGTGAGGTCGCGGGCGTAGTCGGTGTTGCCGAAGGCCCGCCAGGCGACCTCGTGGTAGTCGTGCACGTCGCAGTCGGCGTCCACCACGACGATCAGCTTGGTCAGCGACATCATGTGGGCGCCCCAGATGGCGTGCATCACCTTCTGGGCGTGCTTGGGGTACTTCTTGTCGATGGAGACGATCGCGCAGTTGTGGAAGCCGCCCGCCTCCGGCAGGTCGTAGTCCACGATGTCGGGGATGATCACCTTCAGCAGCGGCAGGAAGAACCGCTCGGTGGCCTTGCCCAGCGGCCCGTCCTCGGTCGGCGGGCGGCCCACCACGATGGACTGGAGCAGCGGGCGCCGCCGCGTCGTCACGCAGTCGATGGTGAGCGCGGGGAACGGCTCCTGCGGCGTGTAGAAGCCGGTGTGGTCGCCGAACGGCCCCTCCGGCAGTGTCTTCCCGGGCTCCAGCCAGCCCTCCAGCACCACCTCGGCGGCGGCCGGCACCTGGAGCGGCACGGTCACGCAGTCCACCATCTCGACCCGCTTGCCCTGCACGAACCCGGCGAACAGGTACTCGTCGATGTCGCCGGGCAGCGGCGCGGTGGCCGCGTAGGTGACGGCGGGCGGGCAGCCGAAGGCGATGGCGACCGGCAGGCGCTCCCCGCGCCGCAGGGCGGTCTGGTAGTGGTTGCGGCTGTCCTTGTGGATCTGCCAGTGCATGCCGATGGTGCGGCGGTCGTGGCGCTGGAGCCGGTACAGGCCCAGGTTGCGCACGCCGGACTCGGGGTCCTTGGTGTGGGTCAGGCCCAGGTTGAAGAACGAGCCGCCGTCTTCCGGCCAGGTGAACAGCGCGGGCAGCGCGTCCAGGTCGACGTCGTCGCCCTGGAGGACGACCTCCTGCACGGGTGCGTCCTTGACCTTCTTCGGCGGCACGTGCGTCATCCCGGCGAGCTTGCCGAACGCCTCGCGCACCCCGGTGAAGCCGTGCGGCAGTTCGGGTTTGAGCAGCCCGGCGATCTTGCCGCTGATGTCGTCGTACGAGGTCAGGCCCAGCGCCTTGAGCATCCGGCGGTCGGTGCCGAAGACGTTCATGGCCAGCGGCATGGAGGCGCCGCGCACGTTCTCGAACAGCAGCGCCGGGCCGCCGGCCTTGTTGACGCGGTCGACGATCTCGCCGACCTCCAGGTGGGGGTCGACCTCGGCCTTGACGCGCCGGAGGTCGCCGTCGCGCTCCAGCGCCCTCAGGAACGAGCGAAGATCGTCGTAAGCCATGCCCTCCAGTATCCGGTACGCACTACGCTGGATCCGTCATGGGTCCGGGTGCCGCGGGTAGGTGACCCGAACCCGTGGCGTACGCGGGGCGGAGCGGGACTGGGCTGAGCGGGACCGGGGGGACGGCGTCGGTATGGCAGGCGGCTCTTCTACCTTCCTGATGGCGGTGACCGTGTGGTCGGTCATGCTGCTGCTGGTGCTGGCCCTGTGGGTCTACACGTTCGTCGACTGCGTCAACACCCCCGAGGACCGGGTGCGCACCCTGCCCAAGGTGGTGTGGCTGGTGGTGATCGTGCTGTTCGGGATGGTGCCGTTGGCGTCGGCCGCGTGGTTCGCGGTGGGCCGCCCCGCGCGCCGGTCGCTGGAGGCCGACGCGTTCGCGGGCTGGCCGCCGCCCGAGGAGCGGTGGATCCCGCCGGACGACAACCCCGCGTTCCTGCGCTCCCTCGACGCGGCGAACCGCGCCCGCCGGGGCGACGACGGCGCCGACAGCGGCGAGGCACCGCAGGGCCAGGACTGAGCCTCCGGCACCCCAGACGTCAACCTCCGTCAACTCCCTTGCCACGTACGGGTGATGGCGTCGCAAGCGTTCCCCAGCAGTTGCGGAAGCGTTCACGCACTGCCTCCTCTCCTTGACGAGTACGCGCCAGCAGAGTCGTGAGCGGCCCGTACGGGTTCGCGACGACTCTCGATGACCGTCGATGACCGTCGATGACAGGGAGAGGGGATCACCCATGCCCGACATCACCCGGCGCAGACTTCTCGGTTCGGCGGCGGGCGCCGTCGGCGGCGCCGCGGCGCTGTCGCTGCTGCCGCCCAGCGTCCAGCAGGCGATCGCCGCCGGACCGCCCCGGCACGGCTCGCTGGACGACGTCGAACACGTCGTCCTGCTGATGCAGGAGAACCGCTCCTTCGACCATTACTTCGGCACCCTCAAGGGCGTGCGGGGCTTCGCCGACCCGGACGCCCTGACGCTGAGCACCGGCAGGTCCGTCTTCCACCAGCCGGACGCGGTCAACCCGGACGGCTACCTGCTGCCGTTCCACCTCGACACGAAGAAGACCTCCGCGCAGGCCATCCCGTCGACCTCGCACGCCTGGTCGGTGCAGCACCAGGCGTGGAACGGCGGCAAGATGGACAACTGGCTGCCCGCGCACCGCGCCGCCGACGGCGTCAACGGCCCGTACGTGATGGGCTACTACACGCGCGAGGACATCCCGTTCCAGTTCGCGCTGGCCGAGTCGTTCACCGTCTGCGACAACTACTTCTGCTCGATCATGGGCCCGACCTGGCCCAACCGGATGTACTGGATGACCGGCACGATCGACCCGAACGGGCAGCACGGCGGCCCGATCCTCAGCAACGTCGCCCCGACCGGCGGCTACACCTGGACCACGTACGCCGAGCGCCTCCAGGCGGCGGGCGTGAGCTGGAAGGTCTACCAGCAGACCGACAACTACGGCTGCAACATGCTGGCGAACTTCGCCCAGTTCCAGAACGCGAAGCCCGGCGACCCGCTCTACGACAACGGCATGACGTTCCAGCCGGAGGGCACCTTCGAGGACGACGCGCGCAACGACCGCCTGCCGACGGTGTCCTGGCTGATCTGCACCAGCACGCAGTCCGAGCACCCCGACTACCTGCCCGCGGCCGGGGCGGACTTCGTGGCCTCCAAGATCGAGGCGATCGCGTCCAACCCGGAGGTGTGGGCGAAGACCGCGTTCATCCTCAACTACGACGAGAACGACGGCCTGTTCGACCACGTGCCGCCGCCCACCCCGAAGCCCGGCACCGCCGACGAGTGGGTGCAGGGGCTGCCCATCGGCGGCGGCTTCCGGGTGCCGTGCGTCGTCATCTCACCGTGGACGGTGGGCGGCTGGGCCGCCGGTGAGGCCTTCGACCACACCTCCGTGCTGCGATTCCTGGAACGCGTCACGGGCGTGACGGAGCCCAACATCAGCCAGTGGCGCCGCCGCACCTTCGGCGACCTGACCTCCGCCTTCGGCTTCCGCCAGCCGGCGAGGCGCCCCCCGCACCTGCCGACGAACACCGCGGCCCAGCTGGCCGAGGCCGAGCAGGAGGTCGCGACCCTCCCCAAGCCCACCCTCCCCGGCGCCCAGCAGACCCCGCCCCACCAGGAACCGGGCAGGCGCAAGCGCCGCTGACGGCCGTCCGTCACGTACGGCGAAGGGGTCCGGGAGCCTGGCTCCCGGACCCCTTCGTCAGGCCGATGCCGCCGGGCTCACACGCCCGCGTAGGAGTGCTTGCCGACGATGAAGACGTTGACGCCGTAGTAGTTGAACAGGAAGCACGCGAAGCCGATCAGGGCCAGGTAGGCGGCCTTGCGGCCCTTCCATCCGGCGGTGGCGCGGGCGTGCAGGTAGCAGGCGTAGGCGACCCAGGTGATGAACGACCAGGTCTCGGTCGGGTCCCAGCCCCAGTAGCGGCCCCACGCGGACTCCGCCCAGATCGAGCCCGCCATGATCGTGAACGTCCACAGCGGGAAGACCGCCGCGTTGATCCGGTAGGCGAACTTGTCCAGCGTCGCCGCCGCGGGCAGCCGGGCCCACACCGACGCGAAGCGCCCGTTGGCGCGGCCCGCCGCGAGCGCCACCTCGTAGCGGTCGCGGAACAGGTAGAGGATCGTGGCGACCGCGCCCAGGTGGAAGATCGCGCCGCAGATGATGGCGCAGGAGACGTGGATCCACAGCCAGTACGAGTGCAGCGCGGGCACCAGCTGGTCGGAGGAGGTGTAGAGCACCGAGACCGCGAGGCCCAGGTCGAGCAGGACCGCGGTGACCAGGAACAGGCCGATCCACCGCACGCTGCGGCCCAGCGCCAGCAGCACCAGGTACGCGGCGACCGCGACCAGGCCCAGCGTGACCGAGAACTCGTACATGTTGCCCCACGGCGCCCGGTCCACCGACAGGCCGCGGAAGACCACGGCGCCGAAGTGGAGCGCGAACGCGAGCACGGTCAGCGAGATGGCGATCCGCCCGTACAGCTCGCCCTGCTCGTCGCCGCCGGCCGCGCCCTTGCCGTCCTCGATGCCGCGGTCGTCGCCACCGCGCGTGACGACCTTGGGGCGCTCCAGCACCGCCGTGCCGCCGCCGCGCTTGGTGACCTTGACGGCCGGGGCGCTCGTGCCGGACCCGGCGGGCAGCGCGGCGGAGGAACGGGCGACCTTGCTGCGGCTGCCGAACGTCCACTCCGCGATGTGGGCGAGGAAGGCCAGCGTGTAGACGGCCATGGCCGAATAGACCAGGTAATTGCTGAGGTTGGCGAACTGCTCGTTCACCCCGGCGGCGATGTCGATCACGCGTGCTCCTTGTCCGAGCTGTCCTCAGGGGCGGTGGTGGACGGCGATGCGGGTTCTTCGGGTACGGACGGCGCCTGGGCGTGCACCACGTCCACGAGGCGGGCGAGTTCCTCGGCGGCCTTGGGCGACTCGGTGCGGCCGAGCCCGGCCAGCTCCACCACCGTGCGCCCGTCCGCACCGGGCAGCGCCCGCACCCAGATGCGGCGGCGCTGGATGAACAGCGAGGCGGCCAGGCCCACGAGCATGGCGAGCGCGCTGCCGAGGGCCAGGTCGATGCCGGGCTGGTGGACGATCTCGAAGTCGGCCCACTGGCTGACGCCGTCGAGCGTGATCGAGCCGGCGCCGTTCGGCAGCTTGAGGGTGTCGCCGACGACCATCGGCATCTTCAGCGGCTGCCCGCCCACCGTGAACTGGTGCAGGTTCTTGCTGGCGGTGTCCAGCACGTAGACGTTCTGCGGCAGACCCGCGTCCATGCCGAGGTCGCCGTAGTACGCGGTCAGGAACAGCGTCGGGTTCTTCAGCGCGGGGAAGGTCGACTGCGGGCCCATGACCGGGTCGATGGTCGTGGTCGGGGTGAACAGGCCCGCGAAGCCCAGCTGCTCGGGCTTGCCCTTGCTGTCGACCGCGTCGGGGACCTTGATGACGCCCTGCGAGGTGAGGTTGCCGTCCTCCGGCAGGAACGGCACCGGGCCGCTGTAGGCGACGTTGCCCTTGCCGTCCTTGACGGTCACGTTCATCGCGTAGCCGTGGGACGTCAGGTAGATCTTGTTGCCCTCGATGTTCAGCGGGTCGTTGACGCGGATCCGGGTCTTGTGGTCCTTGTTGTCGGCGCCGAAGTAGGTGACGTCCGCGTAGAACGTGGTCGGGGTGCCCTTGGTCGGGCCCGAGGTCTGGTACGCGGCGTGGAAGTCGTCGAGCGTGAGGCCGAAGTGCGCCATGTCGTCGGGGTTGAACAGGGCGCCGTGGCTGAGGTCGTCGTACTGCGTCTGGTTGTTGGTGAAGCCGCCCGCGGGGCCGGGGACGACCAGCTTGGTGCCGTCGGACTTCCACAGCGTGCCCCAGGCGAACGCGATGAGCAGGCCGAACAGGGCGATGTGGAAGACGAGGTTGCCCGCCTCGCGCAGGTAG
Source organism: Streptantibioticus parmotrematis (assembly GCF_019890615.1). Taxonomy (GTDB): domain Bacteria; phylum Actinomycetota; class Actinomycetes; order Streptomycetales; family Streptomycetaceae; genus Streptantibioticus_D; species Streptantibioticus_D parmotrematis. Next base: position 66,882 of record NZ_JAINVZ010000026.1, read on the forward strand.
CCCTTCTCGGCGGCGAGCGATCCCTCGCCCGGCGCGACCCGGTAGCGGCGGCGGCGCAGCGTGCCGCGGGCGGCGGTCAGCACGTCGTCGGGGGCGGCGTCGGTGACCCAGGTCGCGTAGGCGGGCATCCGGTCGAGCTTGCGCGGCGCGCGCGGCGGGTTGCCGCGCAACTGGCCGATGAACTGCCAGCTGCGGGGCAGGATGCACCCGGCCAGCGAGACGAACAGCAGGATGTAGATCGCGGAGAACCACACCGAGCTGTAGACGTGGAAGAGGCCGAGCTTGGTGTAGACCGGCCCCAGGACGCTGTGGCTCTTGAGGAAGTCGGAGACCTTCACCGGGTTGGTGGAGGTCTGCGGGATGATCGAGCCGGGGATGGCGGCCAGCGACAGCAGGAACAGCAGGATCAGCGCGACCCGCATCGAGGTCAGCTGCCGCCAGAACCAGCGGGCCCAGCCGAGCACGCCGAGCCGCGGCCCGCCGGCCGGCCCGTCGCCGGAACCGCTCTCCGGCTCCGCCTCCTCGACCGGTGCGGTGCTCAGCGCCCGCGCGGCGGCGTCGGACGCGCCGCTGTCCGGCGCGTCGGTGTCAGTCGTGCTCATTGATCAGATCCCCACATTGAAGCCGTTGGACCAGATCTGCATCTGGTAGACGATCCGGTCCCAGCCCCCCGTCACCAGCAGGACGCCGACCGCGACGAGCATGCCGCCGCCGATCCGCATCACCCACGCATAGTGCCGTTTGACGAAGGCGAACGCGCCGAGCGCGCGCCGGAACGCTATCGCGGCGACGATGAACGGCACCCCGAGCCCGAAGCAGTACATCGCGGTGAGCAGCGCGCCGCGCCCGGCGCTGGCCTGGTTGGCGGACAGCGCCAGCGAGGCGGACAGCGTCGGGCCGAGGCACGGCGTCCAGCCCAGGCCGAACAGCACCCCGAGCACCGGGGCCCCGGCCAGGCCGACGGAGGGCCGCTTGTGCAGCCGGAACTCGCGCTGGAAGAGCCCCGGCACGACGCCCATGAAGGCGATGCCGAGCAGGATGGTGACGACGCCCAGGACGCGGGTGATCGGCTCCCGGTACTCCTGGAGGGTGTAGCCGAACGTGCCGAACAGCGCGCCGCCGGAGACGAAGACCGCGGTGAAGCCGAGCACGAACAGCGACGCGCCGGCCGCCATCCGCCCGCGCCGCGCGTCGCCGAGGTCGGCGCCGGACACCCCGGTGACGTACGACAGGTAGCCCGGCACCAGCGGCAGCACGCACGGGGAGAAGAACGACACCAGGCCGCCCAGCAGCGCCACCGGGATCGCCAGCAGCAGCGCCCCGGACAGCACCGTCTGGTTGGGGCCGGCGGCCCCGGCCAGCAGTGTCACGTCACTTCTCCGCGATGATCGGGTCGAGCGCCTTGTTCAGCTGGTCGGTGCTGAGCGCCTCCAGGGCGCGCACCGCGATCTTCCCGTGCCGGTCGATGATCAGCGTGGTCGGGATGGACTGCGGGGGGAGGCTGCCGTTGGGGAACTTCACCAGCAGCTTGCCCTCGGGGTCGTAGAAGCTCGGGTAGGTGATCCCGAAGCTGCGCTCGAAGCTCTTGGACTGCGCGGTGGAGTAGTCGCGGATGTTGATGCCGACGAACTGCACGCCCTTGGCCGCGTCCTGCTGCGAGACCTGGGCGAGGTTGGGCGCCTCGGCGCGGCACGGGTCGCACCACGATCCCCAGACGTTCAGGACGACGACCTTGCCCTTGAACCGGTCGAGGGACAGCTGCGTGCCGTCGACCGTGGTGCCGGAGATGTCCGGGGCGGTGGGGCGCTTGCCCTGCGGCACGGTGGTGATGACCTTGCTGCTCTGGACGAAGCTGGTGCCCGACGCGTTCGACGCGGACCCGCCCGAGGCGGCGCTGCACCCGGCCAGGGCGAGCACGAGGGCGGTGCCCGTGGCCAGCGCGGCGGCGGCGCGGTGTCGGGGGCGCGGATGCGGGACGCGCGGCAGACTCATGTGAAAAGTTTCGCATGGGGCTTCTGGCGCGTTTTAGCACCCCCCGGCAACGTCCGCCGCGCGCCGCTCACCAGCGCGAACGGCCCGCCGCGCGCCGCGATCGCGGCGGGCGGCGGGCCGTTCGGGGTGGCGGCGGTCACACGGCGCCCGGACCGCGCGTTCCGCACGTCACACGTTCCGGGCGGACGTCACACGTTCTTGGTGAACTCGCTCCAGCCCTCCGTGGGCTGCTGGCCGACCTCCAGGGTGCGCAGCTTGGCCAGCAGCCTCGGGTCCTGGGCGTCGAGCCAGTTGACGTACTGGTGGAACGAGACCATCCGGACGTCCTTGTCGCCCTGGGCGGAGATGTGCTTGAGGGCGTTCTCCACGGCGTCCATGTAGATGCCGCCGTTCCACTGCTCGAAGTGGTTGCCGATGTAGAAGGGCGCGCGGTTGGTCCGGTAGGCGCGTTCGAAGCCGGCGATGTAGGCGGCGGTGGCCTGGTCGCGCCAGCCGGGGTAGTTGGACGGGTCGGACTTGGTGGCCGCGTGGGACTGGTTGGCCAGCATGTTGTAGTCCATGGACAGGACCTCGAAGTCGTGCCCGGGGAACGGGATGGCCTGGAGCGGCAGGTCCCAGATGTCCTGCTTCTTCGAGGGCCAGATCTGCAGGCCGCCGGGCGAGCTGGCGTCGTAGCGGAAGCCCATCTTCTTGGCGGTCGGCAGCCACTGGTTCTGGCCGAGCAGGCACGGGGTGCGGCCGCCGATCAGTTCCTTGCGGTAGTCGAACGGCAGGGTCTCGACGTCGCTGAACCCGGTGTTGGTCTTCCACTGGGTGACGAAGTCGACCGCCTGCTGGATCTCGCTCTCCCACTGGGCGGAGGTCCAGTCGCCGACGGTGCCGGTGCCGTCGCAGAAGTGGCCGTTGAAGTGGGTGCCGATCTCGTGGCCCTCCAGCCAGGCGAGGCGCACCTGCTCCAGGGTCATCTTGATGTGCTCGTCCTTGAAGTACCCGATCGCCGAGGCGCCGACCGGGTTGTTCGGCGGGCGGTACAGGTGCTTCTTGGACTCGGGCAGGCAGTACAGGCCGGACAGGAAGAAGCTCATCTTCGCGTCGTGGTCCTGGGCGAGCTTGCGGAAGCGGGCGAAGAGCCCGTTGTCCAGCTCACCGGCGCCGTCCCAGGAGAAGATCACGAACTGCGGCGGGGTCTGGCCGGGCTCGAGACGCTCGGCCACCGGCTGGAACGGCTGGGCTCCGGTGTACGAGGTGGAGCCGTCGCCGATCGGGGTGCCGGCGGGCTGCGCCGGTCCGTTCGGGCGGCCGGCGGGTGGGCCGCCGGCCTTCGACTTCGACCCCCCGCCGGCCGAGCAGCCGGCCGCGGCACCCACGGCGGCGCCGGCTGTGAGTGCGAGCAAACCCCTTCGCGTCATCGAGCGCATGCTGTTCTCCGCCATCCGCGGTCGTTTCTTCCGGTCCACTGACGCCGTGTCACAGACCCGGGAATCCCATGTCCCACGGGACCCGGCTGACACAGCGGCGACTGTGGGCACCCTGTGAGGCGCACAACCCATTAGACGCGATGTTCGGTTTGGCGGTTCCTGGCAAACGGCTGAATTTATATGCTGATTGACTCCGACATACGCCATAAAGGGGACATTTTGTAACTAACCGTCAGCTAAGCCCCGAAGCTCTTCGATCCGCTGGGGGCGCTCTTCGCCTTGGCGCCCGCCAGCAGATGCGCCGGGACGAGATCGCGGGCGGGCTCGCTGTAGCCCACCGAGACGATCCGGTCGCCGCGGTAGGTGAAGCTGGTCAGGCTCGCCAGCGTGCACTGCCGCTTGCGCGGGTCGTGCCAGAGCCTGCGGCGCTCGACGAAGCTGCGCACCACCCAGATCGGCAGCTGGTGGCTGACGCAGACCGCCTCGTGGCCGCGCGCGGCGTCCTTGGCGGCGTCCAGCGCGGCGCTCATCCGCACCACCTGGTCCACGTACGGCTCGCCCCAGCTCGGGCGGAACGGGTTGGTCAGGTACTTCCAGTTCGCCGGCCTGCGCAGCGCGCCGTCGCCGACGCCGAAGGTCTTGCCCTGGAAGACGTTCTCCGCCTCGATCAACCGGCCGTCGGTGGCGACGTCCAGGCCGTGCGACGCGGCGATCGGCGCGGCGGTCTCCTGCGCCCGTTCCAGCGGGGAGGCGACGACGTACGTGATGTCACGGTCCGTCAGGTGCTCCGCGACGCGGTCGGCCATCTTCCGGCCCAGCTCGGAGAGGTGGTAGCCGTCGAGGCGGCCGTAGAGCACGCCGTCGGGGTTGTGGACCTCGCCGTGCCGCATCAGATGGACGACGGTGATCTCCTGGTCGCGGTCGGTCATCGCCGCTCCCCCTCCTGGTCGACGTCGGCGGCCTGTCCGGCCTGCGCGGCTTGTCCGGCCTGCGCGGCGGCGCGGGCGGCGGCCGGCAGCGCGGCGGCGATCCGCTCGACGGCGGCGGTGTCGTGGGCGGCCGAGACGAACCACGACTCGAACGCGGACGGCGGCAGGTAGACGCCCTGCGACAGCATCGAGTGGAAGAACGCGGTGTAGCGGTGCGCCTCCTGCGTCTTCGCCTCGGCGTAGTCGGTGACCGGCGCGTCGGTGAAGAAGACGGAGAACATGGTCCCCGCGCGCTGCACGCGGTGCGCCACGCCCTCCTTGGCCAGCGCCTCGGTGATCGCGCCGGTGACGTCGTCGGCCACCCGGTCCAGGTGCGCGTAGACCGCGTCGTCCAGCAGCCGCAGTTGCGCCACGCCCGCCGCGGTGGCCACCGGGTTACCGGAGAGCGTGCCCGCCTGGTAGACCGGCCCGGCCGGGGCCAGCTTCTCCATCACGTCGGCCCGGCCGCCGAAGGCCGCCGCCGGGAAGCCGCCGCCCATCACCTTGCCGAAGGTCATCAGGTCAGGCGTGACGCCGTCGATCCCGTACCAGCCGGACTTGGAGACCCGGAAGCCGGTCATCACCTCGTCGGAGACGTACAACGCGCCGTTGGTACGGCACAAATCAGCCAATCCCTGGTTGAATCCGGGGAGCGGCGGGACGACGCCCATGTTGCCCGGCGAGGCCTCGGTGATGACGCAGGCGATCTGGCCCGGGTTGGCCTCGAACGCGGCCCGCACGGCGTCCAGGTCGTTGTACGGCAGCACGATCGTGTCGCCCGCCTGGGCACCGGTGACGCCGGGGGTGTCGGGCAGCGCGAAGGTGGCGACACCGGAACCGGCGGCGGCCAGCAGCGCGTCTACGTGACCGTGGTAACAACCGGCGAACTTGATCACCTTGGCCCGCCCGGTGAACCCGCGCGCCAGCCGGATCGCGGACATCGTCGCCTCGGTCCCCGAGGACACCAGCCGCACCCGCTCCACGGGCGCCACCCTGGCCACGATCTCCTCCGCCAGCTCGACCTCGCCCTGTCCGGGCGTGCCGAACGACGTGCCGCGCGCCACGGCGGCGAGCACCGCCTCGGTCACCCGGGGGTGGGCGTGGCCGAGGATCATCGGGCCCCACGAGCACACCAGGTCGACGTACTCCCGGCCGTCCGCGTCGGTCAGGTACGGACCGGTACCGGACACCATGAACCGGGGCGTTCCGCCCACGGCGCCGAAGGCACGGACCGGAGAGTTCACGCCACCCGGCGTCACCGCGGCGGCCCGGTCGAAGAGGGTCTGAGAAACTGGGGCTTCGTACTCGTACGGATTGGTCACGTACCCATCGTCTCAGAGCGCCGCGGCGTTCCCCCGGGGCGGGCGGTACGGGACGGAATTCACGTGATCAGGTCTCGACCCTGTATCGCCGGACATCTGAGACGATGATCGGGTTGCGCGGTTGGGCTTGCGAATGGTCGGGTAGTGAAATGCAGCCAGGTGGCGAACTGGGCGAAGGGGCGGGTGACCGCGGCCCCGAGCGCGCCCGCCCCACCGGCAGGAGGCGCCGGCCGTCCGGCAGTGAGCGTCCGCGAGCCGCGGAGGGTGGAAGCAGGGGTGGCCGAGTGGGGGTGACCTACAAGTACTTCGGCGCGCCCGACGGCGCCACCGCGGCCCGGGTGCCGATCTCCATGCGCCCCGAGGAACTCGGCGGCGACGAACTCGGCAACGGCATGTTCACGAAGGTCAAGCCGGAAACGATGTCGGCGATGGTCCTCACCGGCATCGAGGGCATCCCGCTGGCCAAGGTCCCCCCGCTCGAACTCGTCGTCCTCCACCCCGACTACGCGGTCGTCAAGCTCCCGGTCAACGTGGTGGAACCACTGCGCAAGGCGGGCGAGGAGGAGTTGGGCGCCGCCGCGTTCATCTGGTCCACGGTCCCCGACCGCCGCGGCCCGCGCGACGCGTTCGTCATCTACCAGATGCTCCACGAATGGCAGGACTTCGCCCACCGCCTCCACGAGGCGGGCCACCAGCTGTACTGCCTGGTCTGGCCGTAGCCCCACCAACTCGCGCCATGTCCGTTGCGGGGGCGCGGGGTTGATCGCGCCCTCCCCCGTCCGATCGTGAACGCCGCGACCGTCCGATCGTGAACGCCGCGACCGCGGGCGGTCGTTGTGCTGGGGACTGCCCGCGGTCGTGGTGGTGCTGGGGTCGCTGCGATCGTGGTTCCGGTGTCAGCGGATGGTGACCGTCGCCGTCGCCGAGGTGCGCTCGACGACGGGGTGGCGGTCGGTCCTGCTCTTCTGGCCGTAGAGCACCGCGTGGTACTCCTGGGCGCCCTTGTGCGCCGCCTTGACGTGCGCGGTGACCGACGCGTCGGAGCCCGTGGCGACCAGCGGACTGCAGGACACCTGGTGCCACGCGTGGTTGCCGGTGCGGCTCTGCAGGCAGGCGCGCAGGTAGCTCGCGCTGTCGTCGTCGCCGTGCGCGCTGACCGTGTAGGTCTGGCCGACCTTCGCGGTGTGCGGCGCGGTGAACGCGAGGTCACCCTTGGCGAACGCCGGTACGGCGGCCGCGGTCACCGCGGCCAGGCCCAGCGCGCCGACGACGGCCAGCCGGCCGCCCCGGACCCTCATCCCGGTCTTCTTCGTCCTGGTCATGGACGTTCCCTCCCGTGGGCCCCTTCCCGTTCGGTGTGAGGCCCACTTGTTCGTGCGGGCGCCCCGTGCGCCCCACCGACCCACCAGACCGGTTTGCCGTGCGCCTGGTTGCGCGCCCCCCGCGCGCTGTTACGAATTCACAACAAAGCAGCCGACCCCGCGCGAATCCACCATTGTGGATACGGGAGTCGACTTCCGGAGTATTCCGTCGGCCGTCAACCCAGCTGGTTGCGGCGGGCGTTGAGATGGTTGGGCGTCGCGGCCGGGCGCTCCTTGTGCACGAACGCGCGGCGCAGCGCGTGGTACGGCGCGTCCGGGTCGGTGAACGTCGCGCGCATCCGCCGCAGTTCCTCGGCGCGGTACGCGCTGAGCGGCCGCCGCGCCTCGTCGCGTTCGCGCAGCGCCTTCTTCTCGCCGACCCGCCGCTGGGTGTGCGGGGCGGTCGCCAGGCGGGACGCGAGGTGGGCCACCGTGCCGGGGAAGGACTCGGGGGTGGTGTGCAGGACGCGGTCGACCAGGCCGATGTCGTGCGCCCGCGCGCAGGAGACCGGCAGCGCGTCGTCCATCAGCCGCTGGGCCCGTTCCGCGCCGACCCTGCGCGGCAGGGTGTACGTCCACAACTCCGAGCCGTACAGCCCCATCAGCCGGTAGTGCGGGTTGAGGACCGCGCCCGCCCTGCACCACACCTCGTCGGCGGCGAGCGCCAGCATCGCGCCGCCCGCCGCCGCGTTGCCGCCGAGCGCGGCGACGGTGAGCCGGTCGGTGGTGGTCAGCACCGCCTCGGCCAGGTCGTCGATGGCGTTGATGTTGCGCCAGGACTCCTCGGCCGGGTCGTCGGCGGCCTCGATGACGTTCAGGTGGATGCCGTTGGAGAAGAAGTCCCGGGCGCCGCCGAGCACCAGCACCGCGGTGGGCCGCGTCAGCGCGTGGCGGTAGGCGGCCAGCAGGCGGCGGCACTGGCCGGTGCTCATCGCGCCGCCGGGGAACGAGAACGTGAGCACGCCCGCCGCGCCGTACTCGCGGTAGCGGATCTCCGACCAGGTGCGGCGGTGCGCGGGCAGTGCGAGCGGCACGTGCGAGTCCGGCACGCCGCGCGGCAGCCGGTCGCCGAGCGCCAGGACGGCGGGGAGCTTGAAGGTGGCGGGCCCGCCGGGCGCGCGGCGCGGGCGCAGCTGCGGGATCCACACCGCGCCGTCCACCGTGGCCCGGCACAGCGCCCCGGCCCGCACCGCCAGCATGTCGCCGGGGACGCCGGACAGGCCGTCCTCGACGTGGCCGCCGTGCAGGTACCACTCGCCGCCGAGGAAGTCGTCGAGCACGCCGGGGTGCGAGTCCGCGGCGCGCAGCTTGCGCAGCACGGTCGCGGTGTCGTCGCGCGACCAGTCGATCCGGCGGTCGTCCTGCCCGCAGTACGGGCGGGCGCGCACGGCGTCCGGCGGCTGCGGGACGGGGGTGTACGTGCCCGACGCGAAGCGGTCGACGGCCAGCGTGACGGCCTCCAGGGCGGCGTCGGCCACCTCGTTGCGGTACGTGTCGCTCTTGCCGGCGTCCGGCGGCAGCGGGCACGGCACGCTCGCCCACACCTCGCCCGCGTCCATCTCGCCGACCGCCCGCAGCACGGTGACGCCCCACGCGGCGGCGCCCTCGGTGATCGCCCAGTCCAGCGAGGACGGCCCCCGGTCGCCCACCGGGCCGGGGTGGACGATCATGCAGGGGCGCCGCGACCACACCTCGGACGGGATCGCGGTCTTCAGCATCGGCGCGACGATCAGGTCGGGGTCGTGCGCGCGGACCGCCTCGGCCAGCGGCCCGACCGCCAGTTCCACGCGGACGCGGTGACCGCGGTCGCCGAGCTCGGCGAAGACGCGTTGGGTCAGGCTGTTGAAGGCGCTGGCGACCAGCAGGATGTCCACGGCACGCACTCCCGTCCGTACGGCGACGCGCCGGACGCGGGCGCCGACCACCCGAGCGAGGATGGGCCATCGGACGGCACCCGGTGCCGCCGCCCCGCCCGGCGGGCGCCGCGGATCACCTGACCGGCGGGGCGCGCGGCGGGGCGCGGCGGGCGTCGCGAGGGGAGCGCGGCGGGGGTTTCTCCACGGCGCGACCGGAGGCGTGGCGACGCGGCCGTGCCGTCACGCGGACGGCGGCGGGCGACGGGCGGGGGCCCGGGACGCTCACTAGGCTCCCCCGCGGGGACCCCCGCCGTAAGGAGCAGGCCGTCATGACTCTCCGCCTGAGGACCATCTCCCGCGACGAGCACCTCGCGTTCGTCGACAGCCTGCCGTCGGCCAGCCACCTCCAGGTGCCGTCCTGGGGCGAGGTGAAGGCCGGGTGGGAGCCGGAGAGCCTGGGGTGGGTGGACGACCGGGGGCGGATCGTGGGGACCGCGCTGGTGCTGTACCGCGCGCTGCCCAGGGTGCGCCGCTCCCTCGCGTACCTGCCGCAGGGCCCGGTGATCGACTGGACGGACGCCGACCTCGGCCGGTGGCTGGAGCCGCTGGTGGAGCACGTGCGCGCCCGGCGGGCGTTCGCCGTGAAGATGGGGCCGCCGGTGATCGTGCGGCGCTGGGACGCGGCGGCGGTGAAGGACGCGATCGCCGACCCGGGCGTGCGGACGCTGGCCGACGTCGCGCCGACCGCCACCGATCCGGTGGGCCTGGCGGTGCCGGAGCGGCTGCGCGCGCTGGGCTGGCGGCGGTCGGACGACGCGAGCGGTGGCGGCGAGCACGGCTTCGCGGCGGGCCAGCCGCGCCATGTCTTCCAACTCCCGCTGTTCGGGCGCACGTTGGAGGAGATCCAGCAGGGCTTCAACCAGCAGTGGCGGCGCAACGTGAAGAAGGCGGAGAAGGCGGGCGTGAAGGTGGTCCGCGGCGACCTCGACGACCTGACCGCGTTCCACGAGCTGTACGCGGAGACCGCCGCGCGCGACCGCTTCGTGCCGCGCCCGCCAGAGTATTTCCGCCGCATGTGGCGCGCGCTGGCCGCCGAGCACCCCGACCGCATCCGCCTCTACCTGGCCTCGCACGACGGCGACACCCTCGCGGCGGCCATCATGATCACCGTCGGCCGGCACGTCTGGTACTCCTACGGCGCCTCCACGTCCCGCAAGCGCGAGGTCCAGCCGAGCAACGCCGTCCAGTGGCAGATGATCCGCGACGCCCACGCACTCGGCGCCGACGTCTACGACCTGCGCGGCATCACCGACACCCTGGACGAGTCCGACCCGCTGGTGGGCCTGCTGCGCTTCAAGGCCGGCACGGGCGGCGAGGCGGCCGAATACGCGGGCGAGTGGGATCTGCCGCTCAACTCCGCGCTGTACAGGGCGTTCCGCTTGTACCTGGGCCGCAGGGGCTGAACAAGTTCTGTGTGAGCCGCAGGGGCTGAGCGGGTTGTCTGTGAGCCGCAGGGGCTGAACGGGCGGGCCGCTCCCGGCCTGATCACGCCACCCCCCTCAGGGGATCACGGGCGCCCCGGGGCGTCGGGGTCGTAGGGTGGATCTTGACGCCTCGGCGGCGCACCCCTCGGACCTCGGCCGCCGGTGGGAAGGAGACGCGCAGCAATGACCCGTACCGCAGTGGTCACCGGAGCCAGCAGTGGGATCGGGGCCGCGACCGCGCGCCGACTCGCGGCGGCCGGATACCTCGTCGTCCTCGCCGCGCGCCGTGAGGACCGCGTCAAGGAGCTGGCCGCCGAGCTGCGCGACGCCGGGCACGAGGCCCGCGCACACGCCCTCGACGTGACCGACCGCGCCGCCGTGGACGCCTTCGCGGCCTCGCTGGAGCGGTGCGACGTGCTGGTGAACAACGCGGGCGGCGCGCTCGGCGCCGACCCGGTCGAGAGCGCCGACCCGGCCGACTGGCGGGCGATGTTCGAGGTCAACGTGATGGGCGTGCTCCACCTCACGCAGGCCCTGCTGCCCGCGCTGCGCGCCTGCGGCGACGGCACGGTCGTCGTGCTCTCCTCCACCGCGGGCTTCACCGCGTACGAGGGCGGTGGCGGCTACGTCGCCGCCAAGCACGGCGCGCACGCCATCGCCGCCACCCTGCGCCTGGAGCTGTGCGGCGAGCCGATCCGGGTCGTCGAGATCGCGCCGGGCATGGTGCGCAGCGAGGGCTTCGCGCTGACCCGCTTCGGCGGCGACGAGGAGAAGGCCGCCGCGGTCTACGCGGGCGTGCCGGGCCCGCTGACCTCCGACGACGTCGCCGACACCATCGCGTGGGCGGTGACCCGCCCGCCACACGTCAACGTGGACCTCCTCGTGGTGCGGCCACGGGCGCAGGCCGCGCAGCACAAGGTGCACCGGGAGGCGTGAGCCCCGTGCGGCGGACGCGGCCGGTCCTCGTCTACGACGGCGACTGCGGGTTCTGCGCGGCCTGCGTGCGGTTCACCGAGCGCCGCCTGCGGCCCGACGCCGACATCGTGGCGTGGCAGTCCGCCGACCTCGACGCGCTCGGTGTGAGCCGGGAGCGCGCCGAGCACGAGGCGTTGTGGGTCGCCCCGCCGGGCACGGTGTACGGCGGGGCCCAGGCGGTGGCGCGGTTGCTGCTGCGCGCGGGCGGCGGCTGGGCCCCGCTCGGCGCGGCGCTGACCCTGCCGCCGCTGCGCTGGGTCGCCCACGGCGTGTACCGGGTCGTCGCCCGCAACCGGGGACGGCTTCCGGGAGCCGACGGGGCGTGCTCGGTGCGTGGTTGACGCCGCGTCAGGACGACTCCTGGCGCGCGCTGCCGCGCAGCGCGTCCAGGTCCGTGATGACCAGCCGCCCCCTGCTGCGGTTCGGCAGCAGCACGCCTTCCTCCTGGAGGCGGCGGGCGTGCCGTTCCACCGACTTGCGGCTGATGCCGCACCACCCGGCCAGTTCCAGCTGGGTGAACCCGGCCAGTTCCACCCCCCGCCCGGTCCGCACGCCCTCGGCCAGTGCGAGCCGCAGCAGCACCCGGCTGAATCTCAACTCCGTTGACGCGACCGCCAGATCGGCCTGGCACCGGTCCGACTCGCGCAGCCGCTCGATCATCACCGCGAGCAGGTGGGCGGTGAGCGCGGGGTGGGCGCCCAGCAGCTTCTGGAACGTGGTCCTCGCCAGCACCTGCGCGACGACCAGCGTCACCGCCGTGACCGTCGCGCTGCGCCGCCCGCCGCGTATCGCCGCCATCTCCCCGATGATGTCGCCCGTCTGACGTAACGCCAGGTAGGTGCCGGTGCCGTCCTCGCCGTACGCGACGACGCGGCACCTGCCCGAGGTGATGATCGCGGTGCAGCCGTCGTCCTCGGTCTCGGAGAAGACGCGCTGGCCCGGCGGGTACTGGCGGCTGCGGCTGGACCTGGTCAGCTCGGCCCGTTCGGGGTCGCTCAGCAGGTCCCAGAACCTCACTGGGGACATGGCGGCAAGTGTCACCCAATAGTGACCCCTTGTGCGTCAGTTGACGCTTTTCGGTCAGTCACGAGCTGTTGTGATGCTCCGACCTCCGGTCCGCGGCACATCGGAAGCGCATCGGAAGCACTCGGCGGTATCGGCAGTACAGGAGAGGCACGTGACCGATCAGTTGAGACCCCAGGTCCCGGACGGCCACCGGACCACCAACGTGAACCACGGCAACAGCGGCATCACCTTCAACGGCGGCCGTGACGTGAGGGTCGGCGACCACAGCAACATCGTCAACGGCGACCAGAACGACAACAGCACTCACCACGACAACAGCACGCACCTCACCTTCAAGCAGCGCCATCCGGCCGCCTTCGCGCTGCTCGTGCTGGCCGGTCTCGGTCTGGTCGGCGGTGGCGTGGCGGCGGTCAGCACCGGGGGCGGCGGTGGGGGCTCCGGGGTGGACACCTCCGTGGTGAACGAGCCCGGCGCACGCGGCGCTTCGGACACCGTCGGGCAGATCCGGGTGGCGGAGAAGGACGCGGACGCCGCCGCGTGGTGTGCCATGGTCGCGCCCACCGACGGCGGTTGCGCGAAGGAGATGAGCGGGCAGTTCCAGCGCACCTCCTCCACGTTCCGCGGCCAGACCGACAAGGTCGGCGTCGGCACCCCGCAGTTGGGCAAGAACAGCGCGCAGGTGCCGTTGAGCTGGAACGGCAAGGAGCAGGGCACCGTGCCGCTGGTCTGGTCGGGCGGCCGGTGGCAGATGAGCGGCGGCGACGCGAGCATGGTGCAGCTCGCGGGCGGCGTCTTCCTGTCGCTGGTCGAGGAGGAGAACGGGCAGCTCTCGCTCGGCGGGATCCCGCTGCCGTGATCACGCCGCGAACCGCCACCGAGGCGCCCCGGCACGCGCTGGTGCTGGTCACCGACGTCGAGGCGTTCAGTCCGCGCAGTGACGTCGAGCAGATGCGCGTACGGGAGGACCTGTACCGGGAGTTGAGGGCCGCGTTCGGGCCGCAGGCGTGGCGGGCCTGCCGGTGCGAGGACCGGGGGGACGGCGTGCTGGTCGTCGTGCCGCCCGGCGTCCCGAAGGCGGCCGTCTTCGGCGAGGCGCTGCCCGCGCTGGACGCGGCGCTGGCCTGCCGCCGCAGGGGCGATCCCACGCTGCGGCTGCGGGTGGCCGCGCACGCCGGGGACGTGCGCTTCGACGGGCACGGCATGGGCGGGCACGCCGTCAACCACGCGTTCCGGCTGGCGCAGAGCGAGCCGCTGCGGGCGGCGCTGGCACGGGCGAGGGGCGACAGCGCGCTGCTGGTCTCCGACGCCCTGCACGAGACGCTGGCGCACGACGGGCATCCCGGGGTGGACCCGGCCGCGTTCCACCCGGTGGACGTCGAGGTCAAGGAGACCCGGGCGCGGGGCTGGCTGCACGTACCGGACGACGACGCGACGGCCCGTCAGATCTCGGCGGCCCACCACACCGGACGGGAGCGGCGGCCCGGGCGGACGGAAGGCGGTGTGTCGCTGAACGCGGGACGCGACCTGTCCCTGACCGACGCCACGGTGGCGAACGGGGACGTCAACGTCACCGCGTCACAACGGGGTTGGTGGCGCGGCGCGGCGCAACGACGACGGGGAGGCACCCGATGACACGACACCGCGCACTCGTCCTGACGGCCGTCGCGCCCGCGCTCGCGCTCGTCGTGGCATGCGGTGCGCCGGCGGGCCGCCCGGCGAGCAGGGCCGAGGTCTGCCAGGGCTTCGACGCGCTGGGCGACCAGCTCCTGCAAGGGAACGGCGTCTTCGGCAACCCGCTGTTCCACAAGGCGGGCGACCTGGCCTGGCTGGCCTCCCGCTACCAGGGGCAGCCCGACCTCTCCCGCGACGCGGCGGCGCTGCACCGCATCGCGGGGGCCGACTCCACCACCGGCGCCGACCTGATGGACGCGACGGTGAACATCGCCACCCTGTGCGGCCACCCACTGACCCTCGGCACCTGACATCCCACGCGCACTCGCACGGTCAAGCACACGAATCCCACGGGGGCTTCCCATGATGGAACGCGTCAAAGGCGTCCGTATGGCGGTGTTCGGCGCCGTCCTCATCCTCGTCGCACTCGTCGGCATCCCGCGCCTGCGGGTGTACGGCGCGGAGTGCGACTCCCTGATCGGCCAACTCGCCCAGTACGGAAGCCAGTCGACGAGCATGAAGTGCACGACGGTCGACTACCTCCTCCAGGCCAAGGACTGGATCCTGGCCTGGGGAGTCTTCTCCCTCCTGGGCGGCGCTTTCCTGATGGCGGTCTCCCGCGCACACGAGGAGTGACCCGCCCGGCCGCGCCCGGAGCCACCGCCTCGCCGATCGTGGCGGGGGTCAGCCCTTGACGCAGACGACCTGCTTGAGTTGGGCGACTACCTCGACCAGGTCGCGCTGCTGGTCGATGACCTGCTCGATGGGCTTGTACGCGCCGGGGATCTCGTCCACCACGCCCGCGTCCTTGCGGCACTCGACGCCCTTCGTCTGGTCCTCCAGGTCGCGGGTCGTGAAGCGCTTCTTCGCCGCGTTGCGGCTCATCCGCCGGCCCGCGCCGTGCGACGCGGAGTTGAAGGCGGCCGTGTTGCCGAGGCCGCGCACGATGTACGAACCCGTCCCCATCGAGCCGGGGATGATCCCGTACTCGCCGGAGCCCGCCCGGATCGCGCCCTTGCGGGTGACCAGCAGGTCCGCGCCGTCGTAGCGCTCCTCGCTCACGTAGTTGTGGTGGCAGGAGATCACCTCGTCGAAGCCGACCTTCGCCTTCCTGAACTCCTTGCGCAGCACGTCCTGGAGCAGCGCCATCATGATCGCGCGGTTGCGCCGGGCGTAGTCCTGCGCCCAGAACAGGTCGCGCCGGTAGGCGGCCATCTGCGGGGTGTCGGCGACGAAGACGGCGAGGTCGCGGTCGATCAGGTCCTGGTTGTGCGGGAGCTTGCGCGCCTCCCCGATGTGGTGGTCGGCCAGCTCCTTGCCGATGTTGCGCGAACCGGAGTGCAGCATCAGCCACACCGCGCCGGTCGTGTCCAGGCACACCTCGATGAAGTGGTTGCCGAAGCCGAGCGTTCCCATCTGCTTCGTGGCGCGTTCGCGGCGGAATCCCACGGCTTCCGCCAGCCCGCCGAAGCGCGCCCAGAAGTCGTCCCAGTCGGCGGTGGCGATGCCGTGCAGCCCGCGCGGGTCGACCGGCTCGTCGTGCAGGCCGCGGCCGACCGGGATCGCCCGCTCGATCCTGGAGCGCAGCCGGGACAGGTCGCCGGGCAGGTCGTTCGCGGTGAGCGAGGTCTTCACCGCGCTCATCCCGCACCCGATGTCCACGCCGACCGCCGCCGGGCAGACCGCGCCGCGCATCGCGATCACGGATCCCACCGTGGCGCCCTTGCCGTAGTGCACGTCCGGCATCACGGCCAGGCCCTCGATCCACGGCAGCGACGAGACGTTGCGCAGCTGCCGCATCGCCACGTCCTCGACGCCCGACGGATCGGTCCACATCCGGATCGGCACCCGGACGCCCGGGACCTCGGTGTACGTCATCTTTCCCCCTTGGATGCTCACCCTCGGCGTCCTTACCGGGGCGAAGCGGTCATACCGCCGTACAACTCAGTCAAAGCGTGTCACAAAAGTAATCAAGGACGAAGCCACTCAATCAGCACGCGAACCCGGCGGCGGCACAGAACTCTGCGGTAGACATTGTGTCGGGCGGGTGCGAGGCGGCGGCAACACGTTTTCCGGAAGGGGCCAGGTCAGTGGCGGCAAGGGGAGAGCCCACGGCGAAGCCGGCACGCGACCGAGAGCCCACGGCGAAGCCGGCACGCGACCGCGCCCTCACCGGCGGGGTACTCGTGGGCGCGTTCGCGCTCACCGCGGTCGCCGCGCTCAGCGGGTGCAGCTCCTCCGGCGGCGCCGACGGCAGCAACGGCGGCTCGGGCACCGGCGTGCGCACCGGTTCGGTGAGCGCCGCCCCGCCCGGCAAGTACCAGACGCTCCCCGAGCCCTGCGGCAGCGTGAGCCAGGACACCCTGCACGACCTGCTTCCCGGCGCGTCCGACTACTCCGGCGACTCCGCGCTCACCTACGACACCGACCGCATCGTCGGCTGCAAGTGGTCCGGCGTCCTGTCCGGCCAGGAACGCCACCTGCGCGTCACGCTGGAGCGGGTGGTCTCCTACGACCCCACGGTCAGCGACGAGGACAAGGCCGAGCAGGACTACGAGCAGAAGGCGTCCGCCGCGCACATCCCCGACGCGATCCCGTCGGACTCGGCGTCCACGCCGGCGTCCACCTCGGCGTCCACGTCGGCGTCCACCTCGGCGTCCACCTCCGCCTCGGCCCCGGCGCCGTCCGACTCGCCTTCCACACGGCCGGGTTCGAGCCCCTCGGGCGCGGCGGGCCCGTCCGCGTCCAGCAGCGCCCCGGGCGCCGACGACCCGGACACCGCGCCGCGCCGGGTGGGCGGGATCGGCGACGAGGCGTATCTCGACGACATCGTCACGACCGAGGACTCCGACGTCCGCCGCGAGGTCACGATCGTCTTCCGCGAGTCCAACGTCCTGGTCACCGTGGTCTTCTCGCAAGGCTCCACCGACAAGACGCAGACACCGGCCTCCGGCCCGCTGCAACTGGGCGCGGACGACGTGGCACACGAGCTGGCGAAGAAGATCGAGGAAGCGGAGTAGCCCCGCCGCGGACGGACCCGGCCACCCCTGCCACCCGTTCACCGACCACCCGCCATTCCCTCACCAATCAGGACAGATGCCCCATCCTCCAACCCTCCGGAACGAAAAGGGCGTTCGACTGGACGAACAGGGCGAAGCACGTATCGTGGCCGTCCGTACGACGACCGACCGAAGGACCCGACCCATGCACGCAACCGCCCCGCGCCTCGCCCGCCTGATCGCCTGCGCGGCAGTGCCGGCGATGCTCATCGCCGGCTGCTCGTCGGGCTCCAAGGCCTCCTCCGACGATGCGAGCGGCTCCTCGGCGCCGTCCTCCACCACCGCCGCGCCCACCCTGGCCGCCGCCCGCTACACCAAGCTGCCCGACCCGTGCGGGGCGATAGCGGCGGCCACCGTGAAGACGATGGTGCCCAGCGCCCAGGACGCGGGCGGCAAGGCGGTCAGCTCCGGCGACGACAGCCACGCGGGCTGCTCGTGGACCGGCCTCGACGGCTACCAGTACCGCTTCCTCGACGACACCTTCCAGCGCTTCGACACCATCGCGAACAGCACGTCCGCCGAGGACCAGGCGAAGTCCGCGTACCAGCTCGCCGTGCAGACCGCGGCGAAGGCGTCCGGCGCGAAGGCCGTGGCCGCGCCGGGTCTGGGCGACCAGGCGACGCTGATCACGTGGGACGCCAAGAAGGACGGCGCGCAGTACCACTACGCGACCGTGATCGCGCGTTCCGCCAACGCGATCGTCACCGTCGACTTCAGCGGCGCGGGCCTCCAGGGCGACGAGCAGCCCAAGACCGACCGCATGGACAAGGACGCCGAGCAGGCCACGAAGGAAGCGCTGGCGGCCCTCAAGTAGCCGCCGCGCCTGCCGCGTTCACGCCTCCGCCGCGTACCGGCCCCACACTCTCCCGCACACATGTGCCAGGCTGTCGCCCGCAACAGCCCGAACAGGGAGGGGTTCCCAAGTGACCGCGCCACTGAAGGTCACACGCGCGCATCGCATACTCATCGGGGTGGTCGTCGCCGGTGCGCTGGTCATCGCCGGTATCGGCTTCGCCGGCTCCTACGCGGCCGTGCGTGCGCTGGCCATCAGGAAGGGATTCGGCGAGTTCGCCTACTTCTTTCCGATCGGCATCGACGCGGGCATCTGCGTCCTGCTCGCCCTGGAT
>NZ_JAINVZ010000027.1 GCF_019890615.1 Streptantibioticus parmotrematis
TGCACGTGCGGCTCCAGCCATCCCACGGCGACCGCCCCGGCCGCCGCCAGCAGCAGCCCGACCGCGATCCAGCCGCGCCGCCCGGTGGCCACGTAGAGCATCACCACGAACAGCCCGAAGAACAGCAGCGACGTGCCGAGATCGGTCTCCAGCACCAGCACGCCGACGCTCACGCCCCACACCACCAGGATCGGCCCGAGGACCCGCCCGGTGGGCAGCTGCACCTTCCACACCAGCCTGCGCCCGGTGTACGCCAGCGCGTGGGTGTGCGCGGCCAGGTACGCGGCGAAGAAGACCGCGAGCAGCACCTTGGCGAACTCACCGGGCTGGATGGAGAAGGCCCCCAGCCGGATCCAGATCCGCGCGCCGTTGATCGCCGGGAAGCCGATCGGGACCACCAGCAGCACCAGCGCGACCACCATCGACAGATAGCCGTAGCGGGCCAGCGCCCGGTGGTCGCGCAGCGCCAGCACCACCGCGACGAACAGCGCCACTCCGAGCGCGGACCACACCATCTGGGTGGGCGCCGCCACGTCGTGCGGCGTCTGGAGGTCCAGCCGGTAGATCAGCACCAGGCCGGCGCCGTTGAGCAGCACCGCGATCGGCAGCAGCAGCGGATCGGCGTACCGGGCCCGGCGGCGCACCGCGAGGTGGGCGGCCACGGCGAGGGCGGCCAGCGTCCCGCCGTACCCGGCGGCGTTCGGCGGCACCGCGCCGTGGTGGGCCAGCCCGACGTCCACGTACCCGTAGATCGTGATCAGCACGGCGAGCGCCAGCAGCGTCAGCTCCACGCCGCGCCGCCTGGGCAGGCGTACGGCCGGCACGGGAGCGACAGCCCGGGGAGCGCTCATGGCTCGCAACCTAGCAAGCGGTGACCGTTATATCCGGTATGGCGGGGGTGGCGGCTGTCGGGTATGGCGGGGGTGGCGGTCGGGGCGATGCGTTGCGTATGGCGGTGGCCAGAGTTTTGATGGGTGGAGGTTCTGTACGAGTTTGTTGCGTTTTACAGCTAAAGGCCGATTCGTTCATTTCCCCACGGAACGTCTTCCTTGACGGAAGGTCCTCGTATGTCATCCCAGGCAGAAGCTCCCCAAGCACCGCCGGGAACCCCGGACGCCGATCCGCTGCGGTGGTGGGGTCTGACCGTCATCGCCATCGCCCAGCTGATGATCGTGCTGGACGCCACCATCGTGAACATCGCCCTCCCCACCGCCCAGGCCGACCTGCACATCTCGGTGGCCAACCGGCAGTGGGTGATCACCGCCTACACCCTCGCCTTCGGCGGTCTGCTGCTGCTCGGCGGCCGCATCGGCGACCTGTTCGGGCGCAAACGGGTCTTCATCATCGGACTGCTGGGCTTCGCGGTCGCCTCCGCGCTCGGCGGCGCCGCGCAAGGACAGGAGATGCTCTTCGCGGCCCGCGCGCTCCAGGGCGCCCTCGGTGCGATCCTCGCCCCCGCCGCGCTGTCCCTGCTGACCACCACGTTCACCGAACCGTCCGAGCGCGGCAAGGCGTTCGGCATCTACGGCGCCATCGCGGGCGGCGGCGCGGCCGTCGGCCTGGTGCTCGGCGGACTGCTCACCGAGTTCCTCAACTGGCGCTGGTGCCTGTTCGTCAACTCCCCGATCGCCATCGTCGCGGCGCTGGGGGCGACCAGGACCCTGCGCGACAACCTGCCACAGGCGGCGCGGGTACGGCTCGACTTCATCGGCGTGGTGCTGGGCTGCGGCGGCCTGCTGGCCATCGTCTACGGCTGCACCGAGGCGGAGACGCACGGCTGGAGCTCGCCGCGGGTGCTGGGGCTGCTGTGCGGCGGCGGCCTGCTGCTGGTGCTCTTCGCGCTCTTCGAGGGCCGGGTGCGCAACCCGCTGCTGCCGCAGCACATCGTGCGCGACCGCAACCGCGGCGGCGCGGCGCTCACCGTGGCCCTCGCGGTCATCAGCCTGTTCGGCACGTTCCTGTTCCTGACCTACTACCTCCAGACGATCAAGGGCTACTCGCCGGTGATCGCGGGTGTCTCCTTCCTGCCCATGACGGCGGGCATCGTCTTCACCTCCACCCAGGTCTCCAGCAGGCTGCTCACCCGCATCCCGGCGCGGATGCTGATCGTGCCCGGGCTGCTGCTGGTGGCCGTCGGGATGTTCATGCTGGTCTTCCTGCGCGCCGGCAGCTCCTACGCGGCCGTCGTGCTGCCCTCGGAGATCCTCATCGGGCTCGGCATGGGCCTGGTCTTCATGCCGTCGATGAGCGTGGCCACCTCAGGGGTGCGGCCACAGGACGCCGGCGTGGCCTCCGCGGTGGTCAACACCGCGCAGCAGGTGGGCGGTTCGATCGGCACGGCGCTGCTCAACACCATCGCCGCCAGCGCGGCCACCGCGTACATCACCGCCCACGCGACCAGCCCGCACGTCAGCAGGGGTCTCCAGGTCACCGGCACCGTGCACGGCTACAACGTGGCGTCGGCCACCGCCGCCTGCATCATGCTGGCGGCCGCGATCCTCGCCGCGATCCTGATCAACCACCACCCCGACCGCTACGAGGCGGCGGCCCGCAGCCGCAGGGAGGCGGAGGCGCAGTCGGCGGCGTGAGGCGGCGGCGTGGGGCGGGGGCGCGAGGCGAAGGCGTTGGCAGCGGCGTGAGGCGGGGGCGTTGGGCGCGGCGTGAGGCGGGGCGCACGGTTCCGCCGCCGGGGATTGTCAGACCCCTGCCCTAGTGTCGAAGGCATGGACAGCGAACTGGTCGACCTGCCGTACGCGGACCTGCTCCAGCCGCACACCGGTGGCCTCGACGTCGAGGGGCGCTACGACACGCTGCACTTCGACGGCCTCACGCTGAGCGGCCAGGACGCGGCGGGCTCCGGGTTCCTGGAGTGCGCGGTGACGGACTGCGTGCTGGAGGAGGGCAGCCTGCGCGGCGCCCGGCTGGGCGACGTGTGGCTGCGCGGCACCCGCTTCGTCGGCACGAGCCTGGCCGACTCCAGCTGGCTGGACTCCACCGCCACCTCCTGCGTGCTGGCGGGCGTGGAGGCGCACGGTGCGTCGCTGCGCCGGGTGGTCTTCCGGCGCTGCAAGTTCGACTCGGTCAACCTGCGCGGGAGCACCTCGCGCGAGGTGGTCTTCGAGGAGTGCGTCCTGCGGGACGTGGACCTCGGCGGCGCGTCCCTGACCGACGTCTCGTTCCCCGGCTCGTCGCTGGAGCGCCTCCACCTGGCGAAGGCCCGGCTGACCCGCGTCGACCTGCGCGGCGCCACCACGCTGGACCTGGCCGACGGCCACGAGGCGCTGCGCGGCGCGGTGATCAGCCCCACCCAGATGATGGACCTCGCCCCCGCGCTCGCCGCCGCCTTGGGCATACGCGTCGAGGCCTGACCGTCGCGGCCGTCCCGGGGCCGCCGGTTCGCCTCGGCCGCCCGTGAGCGCCGTGCCTCAGCCGTCCACCCAGTTGTGGGTGCGCACCAGGTCCATCACCCTGCGCCGCACCTGCACCACCTGGCCGGCCGTCAGCGTCGGCACGCCCTCCAGCAGCGCCTCGGTCAGCTCCTGCTGGAAGTCGCGGTAGGACAGCACGTCGCACAGGATCTCGTCGTCGTCCTCGCGCCGCGGCGCGAGGAGGTGCACGTCGGAGGCCTTCAGTCCCCGGTCGCCGTCCTCCACCTCGAAGCCGACCCGCAGCCCGGCGCGGTAGCGGTGCTTGTCCTCACGCAGGTCGTTGGCGTGCACGAAGACGTCCTCGCCACCGTCGTCCGGGGCGATGAACCCGTACCCCCGCACGTCGTCGAAACGCACGATCTTGCCGGTGACCACCGAACCCACGCCTACCCCCGCACCCTCAACCGCCCGAGAACCGGCCCGAGCCTACTCCCCGCCCGACCCGGCGGCGCGAGCCCGGTCGGCACCCTGGCCGGGACCCCGCTCGTGCGCCCCGGCGCGAGCCCGGTGACGTCGCGCGGTCAGGCACGCGGCCGCCCACACCACCGCCGACGCTGCCCCGAAGGCCGCGCCCAGCACGCTGACCGCCGTCCAGCCGCCCGCGTCGTAGGCGACCGGGGCGAGCGAGGAGCCGATCGCGCCGCCGATGAAGTACGTCGTCATGTAAGCGGAGTTGATGCGGCTGCGCGCCTCGGGACGCAGCCGGTAGACCTGGCTCTGGTTGGTCACGTGCAGCCCCTGCACCGCCAGGTCCAGCACCACGACGCCGATCAGCAGTCCGGACAGCCGGTGCCTGCCCAGCCACAACGGCAGCCAGGACAGCGCCAGCAGCACCGAGGTCACCGTCGTCGCCGCCGTGGCGTGCCCGCGGTCCGCGATCCGCCCGGCCGCGCTCGCCGCCAGCGCACCGGCCGCGCCCAGCAGCCCGAACAGCCCGATCGTGCCGTCCCCGTAGTGGTACGGCGCCCCCGACAGCAGGAAGGTCAGCGCGGTCCACAGCACCGAGAAGACCGCGAACGCCAGCGCCCCCAGCACCGCCCGCAGCCGCAGCACCGGTTCCTCGCGCAGGATGCGCGCGGTCGACGCCAGCAGCGCCGGGTAGCGCAGCCCGGTCCTGGCGGGCGCCGCGGGCAGCCGGAACCACAGCGCCCCGGCGAGCAGCACCATGGCGACCGCCGCGACCACGTACACCGTGCGCCAGCCGCCCAGTTCGGCCAGATAGCCCGCCACCGTCCTGGCCAGCAGTATCCCGAGCAGCAGTCCGCTCATCACGGTGCCGACGACCTTGCCGCGCTCGGCGTCGGTCGCCAGGTCCGCCGCGTACGGCACCAGAACCTGCGCCGTCGTCGCGCCGAGGCCGACGGCCACCGCGGCGGCCAGCAGCAGGGGCGCCGAGGGCGCGGCGGCCATCGCGGCCAGCGCGCAGGCGGTGCCGATCGCCATCACGGGCACCAGGCGGCGGCGGTTGAGCAGGTCGCCCAGCGGCAGCAGGGTGATCAGCCCGGCCGCGTACCCGAGCTGGGTGAGGGTGACGGTCAGCGCGGCGGCCGAGTGCGAGATGCGCAGCCCGCTCGCGATCGCGTCCAGGAGGGGCTGGCTGTAGTAGAGGTTCGCCACGCACACACCGGTGGCGACGGCGAACAGCCACACGGTGCCGTGCCCGATGCGCGGCGTCCCCACCGGCTCGTCGGTCGGAACGGGGGTGGTGTGCCGTGATCGGACTGGCATACGACCATGCTCGTCTCGGGGCGCGGATCGTGTCCACCGCGTTTCGCCTGCTGAACCGATCCGACACAGTCAACCACTAATCAACTCAACCCAACATCGCCGACTCGCTGCGGCGTCGGCGCGTGGCGCGGTTCGGTATCGCAATCGTCCCAAGTCTTGACAGCGACATCGGCATGTTGGTGACATCTGACGGGTCACGTTCGATTGTGTTCTTTTCCAACCCCGCGGGGAGGGGCCATGGATCGTTTTTCGCCCACCGGCCGAGGCACGGCCACCACGGGCGGCGCGCTGTCCCGGCGCTCACTGCTGCGCGGCGCGGCCCTCGGCGTCGGCGCGGCCGCGTTCGCGCCGCTGGTGACCGCCTGCGGCGGCAAGGGCACGCCCACCGGCGCTGCCGCCAAGACGGTGACCTTCGGTTCGAACGCCGCCGTTCCGCAGCCCAAGGGTGCCTACGAGACGCTCTTCGCCGCCGCGGGCAAGGCGACCGGGCTGACCGTCAAGCCCAACTGGGTCGACCACAACACGTTCCAGCAGAACATCTCCACCTACCTGCAAGGCAACCCGGACGACGTCTTCAACTGGTTCGCCGGCGAGCGCATGCAGTTCTTCGCGGGCCAGGGCCTGGTCAGCAACGTGGACGACGTGTGGTCGTCGATCGGCGGCAACTACACCGACGCGATGAAGGCGCAGAGCAAGGGCGCCGACGGGCACTACTACCTGGTGCCGTTCGACTACTACCCGTGGGCCGTCTTCTACAGCAAGAGCCTGTGGAAGTCGAAGGGGTACCAGGCGCCCACCACGTGGGACCAGTACGTCGCGCTGGCCAAGAAGATGAAGGGCGACGGGCTGATACCCATCGCCTTCACCGACAAGGACGGCTGGCCCGCGATGGGCACGTTCGACTACCTCAACATGCGCATGAACGGGTTCGACTTCCACATCGACCTGATGCGCAAGGGCGACAAGTGGAACACCCCGCAGGTCAAGGCGGTCTTCGACCAGTGGCGTGAGCTGATCCCCTACTACTCGCCCGGCTTCCTGGGCCTGACCTGGCAGGACGGCGCGCAGCAACTGCTCAACGGCAAGGCCGGGATGATGGTCATCGGCCTCGACCAGATCGGCACCATCTTCACCGGTGACAAGGCCGACGACCTGGCGTTCTTCCCGTTCCCCGAGGTCAATCCCACCTACGGGCAGCAGGCCGTGGAAGCGCCCATCGACGGCTTCATGGTCTCCAAGTCGCCGAAGAACCAGCCCGGCGCCACCAAGCTGCTGAAGTACCTCGGCACCGCCAAGGCCCAGCAGCTGTGGCTCGGCACCAACCCGGCCGACATCGCCACCGCCAACGGGGTCGACGCCGCGAAGTACACCGCCCCGCAGAACGCCGCGGTCAAGCTGATCGCCTCGGCGCGCAACCTGTCGCAGTTCATGGACCGTGACACCCGCCCCGACTTCGCCGACCCGGTGATGCTCCCGGCGATCCAGAAGTTCCTCAACGACCCCGGCGACATCGGCAGCATCCTCAGCAACGTCGACAAGCAGGCCAAGTCCATCTGGTCCAGCGGGAGTTGACGCGTGAGGCAGGGGCCCGGGCGGGCAGGGACGAGGCAAGGGCCCGGGCGGGCGAGGACCACAGCGAGGACAGCGAGGAAGCGATGACCGGAGTGCGGGCCCCGGCGGCCACGGAAGGGCGGCCCCCGAAGGCCGCGGGAGGCGGCAGACGGGGTCGGCTGCGGCAGCTCACCGCCCGCGACCGGTTCACGCTGTCGCTGATGGCGGGCATACCCACGCTGATCACCGTGGCGTTCGTGTGGGTGCCCGCGGTCGCGTCGGTGGTGCTGTCGTTCTCCAGCTGGTCGGGGTACGGGGACTTCTCCACCATCCAGTGGGTGGGCCTGGAGAACTACCGGAACATCTTCACCATCTACCCCGAGTTCCAGCCCGCCATCGAGCACAACCTCGCCTGGCTCGCGGTGTTCTTCTGCGTCCCCGCGCCGCTCGGGCTCTTCCTCGCCGTCCAGCTCGACAAGCAGATCCGCTTCTCCCGGATCTACCAGAGCATCCTGTTCCTGCCGGTGGTGCTCTCGCTGGCGCTGATCGGCTTCATGACCGAGCTGATCTTCTCGCCCACCCAGGGCCTGGTCAACAACCTCACCGGGCACGCCGACCACCACGTCATCGACTGGCTCGGCGACCCCCACCTGAACATCTGGGCGGTCATGGTGATGGCGTGCTGGCGCCAGACCGGCTACGTGATGGTGCTCTTCCTCGCGGGCCTCAAGAGCGTCGACCCGTCGCAGAAGGAGGCCGCCGCGCTGGACGGCGCCGGGGGCTGGCAGACCTTCCGCCACGTGGTGTGGCCCGCGCTGCGGCCGATCAACGTGGTGGTCCTGGTGGTCACCGTCATCGAGTCGCTGCGTGCCTTCGACATCGTCTACGTCATCAACAAGGGCACCGACGGACTGGAGTTGCTGTCGGTCCTGGTCACCGACAACATCATCGGTGAGGCCAGCCGCATCGGCTTCGGCTCCGCGCTCGCCACCATCCTGCTGGTGATCTCGCTGGTGTTCATCGTGCCGTACCTGATCTCCATGTTCCGGAAGGACGAGCGCGCATGACCGCCGTCACCACCGACCGCCCGGCCCGGCCCGGCGCCGCCGACCGCACGGCGACGCCCCGCCGCTCCCCGAAGGCGACCCGCGTCGCGCTGCACGTCTTCCTCGTCGGCACGTGCGTGGTGTGGCTGGCCCCGCTGATCTACGCGTTCTACACCGCGCTGCGCCCGTACGCGGACACCGCCCGGCGCGGCTACGTGTCGGTGGGCGGCTCGTACGGCGTCGGCAACTTCGAGACCGCGTGGACGCAGGCCCAGCTGCCGCACTACTTCTGGAACTCGGTCGTCATCACGGTGCCCGCGCTGGTGCTGACGCTGCTGCTGTCCAGCATGGTGGCGTTCGTGGTGTCCCGCTTCTCGTTCCGCATCAACATCGCGCTGCTGATGCTGTTCACCGCGGGCAACCTGCTGCCCCAACAGGCCATCATCACGCCGCTGTTCAAGATGTACCAGCTCATCCCGCTGCCCACCTGGCTGGCCGCCTCGGGCAAGCTGGACGACTCCTTCCTGGGCCTGATCCTCATCCACGTGGCGTTCCAGACCGGCTTCTGCGCGTTCGTGCTGTCCAACTACATGCGCACCATCCCCAAGGAGCTGGGCGAGGCCGCGCTGATGGACGGCGCGTCGGTGTGGCGGCAGTACCGCCAGGTCATCATGCCGTTGTGCCGCCCGGTGCTGGCGGCGCTCGCCACGCTGGAGTTCACCTGGATCTACAACGACTTCTTCTGGGCGACGGTGCTGATGCAGACCGGCTCCAACCGGCCGGTCACCGCGGCGCTCAACAACCTCACCGGCGAGTTCTTCGTCAACAACAACCTGATCTCGGCGGCGGCGCTGATCGTCGCCGTTCCCACGCTGGTGGTCTTCTTCGCCCTCCAGCGCCAGTTCGTCTCGGGCCTGACGCTGGGGGCGAACAAGGGCTGACGCGCGCCGCGTTCGCTGGCGCGCGTTCAGCTCAGGCGGACGGCCATCTGGTCGCGCACGGCGGCGACTTCGGCGGCGTACGTGGTGAGGTCGACGGAACCGGCGCTCTTCGAATCGGCGTTCATATCGCAGACGACGCCGATGGTCCCGCGGTCGGCCCACACGCACACGGGTATCGGCCTTCCCGCCCTCGCGCCCTGACGCATGACCTCGACACCGCAGGTCAGCGCATCGCCACCAGAAGGCGGTGTGATGTCGCGCAGTGGCTCGGCCAGGGTCGCGCCGACGGCGGTGAACTCCTTGGCGAACTGCTCCCGGACGAGGTCCGGTTCGTACACGGTCCCGTGGAAACCGGCCACGTAGAGCATGTCCTGCGGCGAGCCGGCGGGCAGGACACGGGTGTAGTAGAGCTGCGTGGTGTGCAGACCGGCGTAGTACAGGGGCTCGTCCCGGTGGCCGTTCATCGCCCTGTCCGCCGTGCCCCCGTCCGTCTTCACCAGCCGGAAGTCCCCGTACAGCAGGGTCTTCGGGGTGCTGAGGGTGTACTCAGGCGGGCGGGTGTAGACGTGGTGGTAGTCCCCGGCGATCTTGTACACGGGAAACCCGACGACCACCAGGAGCAGCCCGGCCACGACGAACACCCAGGGATTGCGCGGCTTGCGCGGGGGTTCGGGGATGACGAAGTACGGCTGGTGGGGCGGGTAGGGGTTGTAGGGAACGTAGGGGCCGCCGGGTCTGGCGGGGTTGTCGTCGGAGGTTTCGGCGGCCTCGGTGGTCGTGGTGGGTGCGTTCGGTGCGTTCGGTGCGTCCGGTGCGTCCGGTGCGTTCGGCGTGTCGGGCTGAGGTGTGGACATGCTGGAGTCGATCCCCCCTGCTGGTACGCGGCACGGCGCGCGGCTACGGAACCCCCCGGCGCGACGCCATGTCATGTACGCGTTGTAATGAGGCGTACATCATGCCGTACGTGGCGGATGACGTCTCCGATCACGCCCCAGATCACGCCCCCGACTACGCCTCCGCGGCAGCCGGAGCCGCGACCGCGTCGGGCGGGGACTGGTCACCGGCGGCGAGGTCGTTGCCGACCTGGCCGCCGAGCGTCATGACGTTGAGCGTGGCGGAGTTCTCGTTGGCGATGGCCTTCTCCACGCGCGCCACCAGCAGGCGGAACGCGGCGGTGTCGTCCAGCCCGGTGTACGGGCCGACGCGGGCCTCGTAGTAGATGCGTTCGTGGCCGAGGAGTTGCTCGGTCGAGCGGTAGTTCTTCCACTGCTCGCGGTAGCGGTAGACGCTCTCCAACGAGACGGAGCCGGTGACGACCAGGCTGAGCGCGGTGGCGATCTCACGGGCGTACGGCATGCCGATGTTGAGCAGCACGGGCACGAGCGCGGCCCCCACGACGGAGACGGTGCGCATGCGCAGGTACATCGCCTTGGTGCGGATCGCTTTGCGGTCGTACCACTCCTGGTAGGCGGCGAGCCGGGTGTCGAGATACCGGCGAGCGGTGATCCGCCCGGTGGGCGTCGCAGGTTCGTCGTTGTCGCCCGGGGCGGAGGCGGTGGCGTTGTCGGTCACAAGTCCCGCGCGAGAGTGAGGAATTCGGACCAGGCGGTGGGGGCGAAGGTGAGGTGGGGGCCGTCCTTGTCCTTGGAGTCGCGGACGTGGATGACTTCCGGGCAGGCGGCCACCTCCACGCACGCGTCGCCGGAGTCGCCGCTGTGGCTGGATTTGTGCCAGGAGACGGCGACTTCCACGCAATCCCCGTCCCCGCCGCTGCTGTAGGTCGACTTGCGCCAGGAGAAGGAGATTTCAACGCAGTTGTCACCCTGCGACCCGCTGTGGCTGCTCTTGAACCAGGCCAGTCCGGACGTGCTCATAGCCGCTCCCTGGAGTGTGGAGTGCGAAGACCACCTGTTGGCGAGCTGGAGCTCAGAACTGCTGTACGTAGGCGAGGAATTCAGACCAGGCGGAAGCGGAGAAGGTGAGGTTCGGACCGGTCTTGTCCTTGGAGTCCCGCACGTGGACGGCCTCGGGGCAAGCCGCGACTTCCACGCAGTCGTCACCGCTGCCGCTGCTGTAGCTGGACTTCTGCCAAGCGAGGGCGACCTCGATGCAGTCATCTCCTGAGCTGCTGCTGTAGGTGCTCTTGAACCAGGCCAGTTCGGTTGTGCTCATAGCGCTCCTCGCATCTTCTGCAGCAGGCTCACGGAGTCCTCAAGCGTAAGTGCCTGTGAGCGCATCCTGGCATACCTGCTCTGCAGAACGCTGATGGTCTTGGGATCGGCGATGAACTGTCCGCTCTCCTGACCTTCGTTGTACCCGTACCATCGGTGCTCCATCGTTTCCAACAGTCGGATCGGGCCATGCATCCCGGCATGCTCCACCCGCACCAAGGGCATGACTTGGACCTCGATGTTCCGACGACCGGAGAGTTCCAGCACATGGTCAATGAGCTCTCGCGTCACACCCGCCCCGCCCATCCGCCGAAGGAAAAGGTGCTCCTCCAGGATGAAGCCGTAGGACGTGTTCGGCCGTTCCCACAGCAACCGCTGTCGCTCAGCGCGAGCCTGCCACTGGGCCTCGATCTGATCGTCGCTGAGTGGTGGTAGCTGGTTGGCGAACAGACTCCTCGCGTAGGCCTCAGTCTGAAGCAGCCCGGGGATCAGCCGACACTCGTACGTGTACAGGGTGATCGCGGTCGCCTCCAACAGGGCCCACCGGCGGAACCACGCCGCCAGCCCCGGCTGCCGCCCCAGATGCCGTAATGCCTTCCGCAACGCCCCCGTGTTCCCCAGCACCTCCTCCGCCCGTTCCACGAACTTCACGTCCGGCATGCGGCGGCCCAGTTCGATCGACGCCACCGTGTGCTTGGAGAACCGCACGAGCGCGGCGAACTCCTCCCGGCTCAGGCCCGCGTGCTCGCGCAGCGCCTGGACGACCGCGCCGAAAGTCTTCAAGCTGTCCGAGGGATCAGGCTCGTTGCAGCTGTCGAACGTCCCGTCGACCATGACGTGCACCCACTTCCGCAAAGCCTCCGCGAGAAATCAACTGCAATATGATTACGGAGGGTTACGCGTACTGTCCACCCATCGTGCGCGTACGCTGACGGAGCGTACGCACCCGGACCCTGGCGAGCCGTCGTGGACGCGGGCCACATTGGCCCGCATGAACGCAACGCCGGTGGCCGGTGAGCAGGCCGAGACCGCAGAAGTCATCGCAGAGGTACGGGTGTTCGTCCAGCGCTTCAGCAGTACGCCGAGGGGCGCGAGCGCGGCGCGGCGGGAGGCGATGGCGAGGCTGGCGCGCTGGGGCGTGCCGAGGGAGTCGTCGGCGGCGGAGTCGGCGGAGCTGATCGTGGCCGAGCTGGCGGCGAACGCGGTGACGCACGGCGCAGTGGCGGGCCGGGACGCCGAGTTGAGGGTGACGCTGGTGCCGGGGACGTTGCGGATCGAGGTGACGGACACCCGGGCGGAACGGCGACCGCCCGACCCCGGACACCTGGCCGACGCACCCACGCTGGCCGAGTCGGGCCGTGGGCTGCGGCTGGTCGAGGCGCTGGCGGATCGATGGGAAGTGCGGGAGCGCCCGCCGGTGGGGAAGACGGTGTGGGCGGAGCTGGACCTGCCGGGAGTACGGTGAGCGCGCCGGGGGACGCACGGGGGCTGGCACGGGGCATCGCCATCGTGACGTGGACGTACCTCTGTATCGCCGCGCTGGTGACGTGTGGTGTGGCGTGGTCGGGGCTGCGAGCAGTGGGATGGGTGTTCACAGCGGGCTTCGTGGGATCGGTCCCGTTGCTGGTCCTGGTGGTGGCGTTCAACCGCCCGCGGTTCCTGGTGATCCCCAGCGCGCGGCACCTGACCCGGGCCGACGTCAAGGCGGGGGTCTGGACCGGTCGGCCGGTGCGGCACGGCGTCCAGCCGTAATCGCGTTGCCGGGGCCGTGTCGTCGTCGTTAGCGTGCGGCGGGTGAACGAGGGGAACGGCGCGCGGCCCGGGCCGGCGGACTGGCGTGAGGCGAACCGGGCGATGTGGGACGAGCGCGTCCCCCTCCACGTCGCGAGCGACTTCTACGACCTGGCGGCCTTCAGGGCGGGCCGGGACGCGTTGCGCGGCTTCGAGGTGGACGAGGTCGGCGACGTGAACGGCAAGAGCCTGCTGCACCTCCAATGCCATCTGGGCACGGACACCCTGTCGTGGGCGGCCCGGGGCGCACGGGTGACAGGCCTCGACTTCTCTCCCCAAGCGGTGTGCGCGGCACGGGAGTTGACGAAGTCACTGGGCTGGGACGAGTCGACGGCACGGTTCGTCGAGGCGGACGTGTACGACGCCGTGCCCGCGGTGGACGGGCAGCGTCACGACATCGTCTACACGGGCCTGGGCGCGTTGTGCTGGCTGCCGGACGTGCCGCGCTGGGCGCACACGGTGGCACGACTGCTGAAGCCGGGCGGGTTCCTGTACCTCGCCGAGTTCCACCCGGTGGGAACGAGCCTGTCGGAGCGGGACCCGAGCCGGTTCGCCATCGACTACTTCCACCGCGAGGCGCTGGTCTACGAGGACGAGGGCACGTACGCGGCGAAGGGCGCGGAAACCCACGGCAACCGCTCGGTGGAGTGGCAGCACCCGGTGTCGGAGGTCGTGACGTCGCTCATCGAGGCGGGCCTGCGGCTGGAGTTCCTGCGCGAATGGGATTTCACGCTGTTCGAGCACACGGCGGGCATGGTCAAGTGTCGTGACACGAGCGGCCGTTCGGGCAGCGGGGCGACGGCTTTCCGACTGCCGCCGGGCGCGCCGCGCGTCCCGCTGATGTACAGCCTGCGGGCCTCGGCCTGAGTACCTCGGCCCGAGAGCCCTCGGCCTGGTCACCCTCGCGCCGGACGACCGCGCGGGGTGGCGGGCCGAGGCCCGGCCGCCGCCGCGCGCGGAGAGGAGCGGGCCGCTTCCCACGCCGCCTCGATCATCCGGAACGTCTCGTCCAGCGCCGCGTCCGGATCGTCCGCGTCACGCGCCAGCGAGTAGGCGTCGATCACGAATCTCGCGATCGTGCGGCAGGCCGTCGGCGTCGGGGTCAGCCGGGCGTCGGCGGTCATGGCCGCCGCCAGCGACTCCGCGTGGCGCAGCCGCATCGACTCCTCGTACGCGCGCAGGGCGGGGGTTTCGTCGATCAGATGCCACGTCGGGCCGGCGTCGTCGCCGGTGCAGTGGCGTACCAACGCCTCGACCTCGTGCCGTAGCGCGGGGACGAGCGGCTCGTGCGCGGCCCGATCGGTGACCGCCCGGGTGAGGCGTCGCTCGAACTCGTCGTCCTGCTCGAAGACCAGGGCCTCTTTCGAGGCGAAGTGGGAGAAGAGCGTGGTCACGGCCACGTCCGCCTCTGCGGCCACGTCGCGGATGCCCACGGCGTCGTACCCGCGTTCCAGGAAGAGCCGCAGGGCGGTGTCGGCGATCTTCTGGCGGGTCGCGGCCTTCTTGCGCTCGCGACGCCCGGGTGGCGCGGTCATGCCCGCACGCTACCAGATGCGAAACTGAATCTGTTCCGAAATGCTAACTGTTAGTGTTACGGTCGGCGGCATGAGAAAAGTGAGCTTCGCCGAGTTCGGCGGCCCGGACGTCCTGCGCCTCGTCGACGCCGAGGAGCCCCACGCGGGCCCCGGCCGGATACGTGTCGCCGTGCGGGCGGCGGGCGTGAATCCCGTCGACTGGAGGATCCGTGAGGGGCAGAAGCTGAGTGCCCATCCGATCGCGTTGCCGTCCGGTGTCGGACTGGACGCCGCGGGGGTGGTGGACGAGGTCGGGGAGGGTGTCGAAGGGGTCGCGGTCGGGGACCGTGTGTTCGGCGAAGGGGCGAGCACGTACGCGGAGTTCGCCGTGCTGACGGCCTGGGCGCGGATGCCCGAGGGGCTGACGTTCGAGGAGGCGGCCGGGTATCCGTCGGTGGTGGAGACCGCGGTACGTGTCATCCGCGAGGTGGGCGTGCGGCCCGGGCAGACGTTGCTGGTCAGCGGGGCGGCCGGGGGAGTGGGATCGGCGGTGCTCCAGATCGCCCGCGAACGCGGCGTCACGGTGATCGGCACGGCCGGCGCCGCCAACCAGGACTACCTGCGCGGCCTGGGCGCGCTTGCCACGACGTACGGCGCGGGCTGGGTGGAACGAGTACGGGCGCTCGGCGCGGTCGACGCGGCCCTCGACCTGGCCGGCGCGGGGGTGCTCCCCGAACTCGTCGAGCTGGTCGGGGATCCGCGCGGGGTGATCACCATCGCGGACCTGTCCGCGCCGGACCACGGGGTCCGGTTCTCCGGCGTGGCCGGCAGCGTGCCGGACGCGCTCGCGGAGGCGGTCGACCTCATCGCGCGGGGCAGGCTCCACATCCCGGTGGAGAAGTCGTATCCGCTGGAGGAGGCGGCCGCGGCCCACGTCGACAGCCAGGCCGGGCACACGCGGGGACGGCGGGTGCTGGTCGTCGTGTGAGGCGGGCTCGACCGGTGCGAGGGGCGGGCGCGGTGAGCGGGCGTCGCGAATGGGCGTTACGGGGGGCGTTACGAATGGGCGTCACGAGCGGGTGCCGATGCCGGGTGCCGCGACCGGGTGTCGATGCCGGGTGCCCCGAGCGGGTGCGGAGGCCGCGGACCGGCGGCCGTAACACCCCATCGCGTCGCGGGAATCGGGCGAAGCCCCCAGCCGCCCCTGCGCCGCTCGGTAGGCTCGCCACCGTGCCCGACATCGGCCCGGATTCCCACCTCCTCACCGCCACCGACGACAAGCGGGGGTGGCTCGCGCACGGGGACGGTGTGGCGCCCCACCGTCATGCGGACGGGCAGTTGCTCTATCCCTCGGCGGGTGTCCTCGCCACCACCACGGAACGCGGTACGTGGGTCGCCCCGCCCAACCGTGTCGTGTGGACGCCGCCGGGTTTCGAGCACGGCCACCGCGCGTACGGGCAGACGGACGTGCGGGTGGTGGAGATGGCCCGTGGGCTGTGCGCCTCGTTGCCGGACCGGCCGATGGTCTTCTCGGTCTCGCCGTTGCTGCGGGAGGTGTTGCTGGTCCTCACCGGCGGGCGCGCGTTGCGGCCGGGCGCCCGGGACCGGCTGCGCGAGGTGGCGGTCGACGAACTCGCCGACCTCGGCGAAGAGGATCTGTACCTTCCGGAGCCCGCCGACGACCGTCTGCGCGCGGTCACCGGCCTCCTGCACGCCGACCCCGCGAACCCTTCGACGCTGGCGCAACTCGGGCGGACGGTCGGGGCGAGCGAACGCACCCTGAGCCGCCTGTTCCGGACCGAGTTGGGGATGAGCTTCCACCGCTGGCGGAGCCTGCTGCGGGTCCAGCACGCGCTGGTCAGGCTGGTCGAGGGGGACGCGGTCATCGACACGGCCACCCGGCTGGGCTGGGCCAATCCCACGAGTTTCATCGAGGCGTTCACCGCCGTCGTCGGCCAGACGCCGGGGCGGTATCAGGCGGAGCTGCGGCGGGGGGACCGCTGAGCAGGAGGTGGCCGGTGGTGTGGCCTCCGGGTGATGTGGTCCCCGGTAGTGGCGGGTTTCCGGAACATCCTGTCAGGTTGCCGGTTCCGCGCAGATCCGCCGTCCCGTGACCATGGAGGCATGACAGTAAACCCCGTCCAACCGCCGGTATCAGTAACCGAAGTGCACGAAGTGCATGAAATACCCGAAGCGCACGAAGTGTCCGAGAACACCACCGTGGTGATCGTGGGAGCGGGAGTCGCCGGACTCACGCTCGGGAACCTGCTGCTGCGCAGTGGGATCGACTGCGTGATCCTGGAGAGGCGCAGCCGTGAGTACGTCGAGCAGCGGCAGCGTGCGGGTGTCGTGGACAACCGGGGTGCCCGCATGTTCAGGAAGTGGGGACTCGAAGACCGGGTGATCGCCGGGGACCCGGTCAAGCCGGTGCTGAACTTCCGTGTCGACGGCGAGACGCGGCCCCTCGAACTCACCCTGGACGGGAACGACGACGGCCGTTTCTGCCCCCAGCAGGTCCTCGTCCGCAACCTCATCGACGCCTTCGTCGCCGACGGCGGTGACCTCCGCTTCGACGCCGAGGTCCTGTCGTTGCGGACCGTCGCCGACGAGGGGCTCCCGTACGCGCGTTACCGGGACGGCGACGGAACGACACGGGTCGTCGGCTGCGAGTTCATCGCCGGTTGCGACGGTGACCGAGGTGCGAGCAGGGCTGCCGTCCCCGAAGGGATCCTCACGAAGTACTCCCACGAGTACGGGTACGCCTGGCTGACGGTGCTGGCGGAGGTCCCCGCCACCCACCAGTCCCTGATGGCGTTGCATCCGCGGGGATTCGCCGGGCAGTTCGCCCGAGGGCCGCACGCGAGCCGGTTCTACTTGCAGTGTCCGCTCGACACGGACCTCTCCGAGTGGCCGGACGAGCGGATCTGGGAGGAGCTGGCGACCCGCTTCGACGAGCCGGTCGCGTCCCAAGGCCCCATCGTCAGCACGCAGTTGGTCCCGTTGCGCAGTGTGGTGTACAGCCCGATGAGCCACGGCCGGCTGTATCTGCTCGGCGACGCCGCGCACCTCGTTCCTCCGATGAGCGCGAAGGGCATGCACCTGGCCCTGCACGACGCGGAGGTCTTCGCGAACGCGGTCATCCACCACCGGTCCAACGGACAGGACACGACCCTGCTCGACGCCTACTCGTCGACGTGCCTGCGCCACGTGTGGGACTACCAGGCGTTCGCGGCGTGGTGGACCGAGCTGATCCACAACGCGGGCGACGCCTCCTACGGAGGCACTTTCCGCCACGAGATCGCCAGAGCGGACCTCACCCGCCTCTTCGACCCCGGCTCGACGTCCAACCGCTGGCTGAGCGAGTTCATCGGCGGGCTGGCCTAGCAGAGCCGAGGAGCCCGCGTGGGCGGGGGATGCGGGACGGCGGGCGCCCGCCGAAGCGGCTGCCCGCCCCTCGCCGACGCCGGTTCACCTCCGGTCCGGCGACACCTGCCCCCGGGCCACTGTCTCTGTCACACTTCCCTTCATATCTGGCGCACCGTCAGGCTGGTACAGCCGGTACAGGCAGGGGGATCGCATGGCGAGCAATGCCGCACCGAAACCACCGCTCGGAACGCCCTTCAGGATCCGCGACGACCTCATATGCGTCGGCTCCTGGAGCACCGCCGCCAAGGGCGCCTCCGTGCAGACGGTCGACGGAACGGGAAAGCGTGTGACCGTCACGCGCCTCGCCCTCGCGGGCCCGTTCGCGTTCGCACTGAAGAAGAAGACGGGCGACCTGAGTGTCGTGGTGTGCGGAGCGGACGGCACCACCCAGGTGACGAAGATCGGGCCGAAGAAGGCCCAGGACGTGATGGCCTGGGCCATCGCCTTCAACGCCTGGGCGCAGGCGTAGCGATGACGTGGAGCCGCGAGCCCGTACGGCGTGACGCCTCGACCGGCCTCACGCCGTCGTACGCGCCGACCCGAGCGGGTCGAACTTCGCTGCCGCGGCGATGAGTTGAGCGCTCCGCGCTCCGGCGCGGCGCGCGTGGTCGGCGTCGCTCGGCCGGCAGCGGAGGGCCTCGGGATCGTACGCGGTCATGATGACACCGGCGTGATCGGTCTCGGGCTCGTGAAGCGACGTCGGCCGGCCCCGGTGGCGGAGAGCCGTGTGCAGTCGGCGTGACTGTTCCACGTCGACAACGGGATCCACGGTGCCGTGGATCAGCGAGACGGGCACAGCGGGCACGCTGTCGTCGGCCTCGGCGAGGGCTTCCAGCGGATCGCGGCCCGTCAACGGATCGGGGCCGCTGTAGCCTCCGGCGATCCCCACGACGGCCCGCGGCCGCCACCCGTCGAGCGCGCCGGGCGTGAGCACGGCCGCCACGGCGACCTTGGCGCCCAGGGACCAACCGGCCAGCACGACGCGTTCCGTGTCGGCACCGAAGTCCGTCCCCCGCCGCCGCACGAAGGCGACGGACTCCCGTAGGTGCGTACGTCCCCCGTCGGACGCGTCCGGCCGCCAGTCGGGAACGAAGCACACCACACCGAGCGAGGCCACGGCCCGAGCGAGAGGAGCGAGAACGTCGCGTTCGTCGGGCCCCCTCCCGTGCCAGAGCAGCACCGAGGGCGCCATGCCCGCCAGGACCGCGGGCCGGTACACGTCGAGGCGCTGCCCACTCGCCCCGTAGACGCGCCCCTCCACCACAGCCACATCCACGATCCGCCCCCGGTCGTTGTGCGTTGCGCCCCCGGGTCGGGAACGCCGAGCCGCAACCTTAACGATCAGGCCCCCACGGCGCGGTGGTCGGAAAGCCGTCGTACGCGAGGCGTGCGCCGCCGAGGTGGGGGCGGCCGTCGTAGCCCGGCGCGCAACCGCCAATCCCGGCAACTGGCTCCCGCGGCACGGCGTCCCGGGTGCTGCGAGCCGGCATGCCCGTCTACAGGCGTCCGGAAAGACGCCGACGCTTCGGCGTCATCACGAGCGCCAGGGTGGGGTCGAAGTCGGCTCGATAGTGAACGATGCGATCATCCAGTGGGCCCGTGACGGATTCCTTCCGCGCTTCGAAGACAATGGCTCCGTCTTCGTCTCTGCCGGCGGTTCGAATGGGCGGCTGGATCACCTCTGCGCTCCAGACCGTTGCGACTCGTTGACTTGTGCGAGGTTCGCATACGATGCGGAATCCGGAGCGCTTCACTTTCGACTCCCTTGCCCATTCGGACGATTGGCGGCGAAGGATCGCTCTTACGGTTTCCAGCGCGGTGAGCTTCGGGAGCTCAAGCTCTGGGTCCTTCCACCTGTTCCGCTCGTGCAGATTGTGAATCGCTACCCATTCCTCCCTCGGCCTGCGATCGATCCAGGTGAACGACACCTCCTGCTCGGGTCGCAAAATCGCGTGCCCAAGGTCTACTTCCTCGCCGTCGAGCAAGAAGACCGATTGGTTCCGGTGCGTGTACCAAATCCTACGACCCGAGTCCTCGTGGTCGCGCAGAGTGAGAAGCATTTCGCATGGATGGGTGTTGACGAGCCTTCCCTCTATGACCACCTCAAGGCTTTCCTGGTCCCACTCCCGGACCCACCTGCATGCTTCAGCGCCGAGAAGGCCAGGAAGGTCACGTGCTGTCGCTGCTCTGTGTTCGAGCCCGGTGAGAAACAGGTTCACCGAGGGGGTGTGGGAGCTTCGAGCCGTTTCGTATGCTGCCTGGCCGGTTCTACGGGTGAACTCAAGGGATTCTCTTGCGATTCGGCTGGAGCGGCGTACGAAGAACGTAGACGCCAATGCAATTGCCGGAGAGGCCACGGAAAGAGCCTCGGGCCAAGTGGGCATGGGTTCCCTCTCGTTGACGGCGGCGCGCCCGCCGGGGTCCCTACCCTCAGCCCCTGTCCTGCTGGCCGTCGGCCTACGCGCCGTGGTCGCGAAAGGGCCCCGGGTCATCACGTGGTCCTGGCGGCCGCCCGCACCTTGCGCCGCATCCGCCCGCGCACACGCGAAGACCCCACATTCAGCGGACTCGCTGACGGTGGGGTCTTGTGGCACTCACTGACGAAGTGCCCCCGGCAGGATTCGAACCTGCGCACACGGCTCCGGAGGCCGTTGCTCTATCCCCTGAGCTACGGGGGCGTGTCGTTCGCTTTGCGGCGACGGGTAGAACCCTACCAGCTTCGCGACCATGCCCGTGACGGGGTTTTCGCGGGGTGGGGAGGGGGTGGGGAGGGAGACGCAGCAGGCCCGGGGAGGTGCGCCCGGTCGGGGAAGAAGTGGGTAAAACGCGGACGCAACCGCCGTCGCGCGCCTACGCTGCTGGTTGTGCAGGGCGCGCCCGGCCGGGTGCTTGTCGTGGACGACAACAAGGTCATCCGGCAGCTGATCAGGGTCAACCTCGAGCTGGAGGGCTTCGAGGTCGTGACCGCGGCCGACGGTGTGGAGTGCCTGGAGACGGTGCACCGCGTCCGGCCCGACGTCGTCACGCTCGACGTGGTCATGCCCCGGCTCGACGGCCTGCGCACCGCCGCCCGCCTGCGGGCGGACCCCCGTACCGCCCACCTTCCCCTCGCGATCGTCAGCGCCTGCGGCCGTTCCGAGATCGAGCGGGGTCAACGCGCCGGGGTCGACGCCTTCCTCGGCAAGCCGTTCGAGCCCGCCGAGCTGGTGCGCCTCGTGCACGACCTGATGCGGCGGCGCCCGGCCCGCGAGGCGCCCGCCCCGGCCGCCCCCGTCGCGCAGACCTGAGCCCCGCGCAGCCCCCGCCCCGCGTCCACCCCTCGAAACCGGTTCGCCCTCGCACCCCCCACCTCACCTACGCTGGTCCCGTGACCCCCGGAGACCTCTCCCTCGCCGTCCGGCGCGCCGTGCGGTGTGCCGTCGACGACGGCGAGCTCGGGGTCGCCGTGCCCGACCGCGTCGACATCGCCCGCCCCCGGGACGCCGCCGAGGGGGACTACGCGGTCAGCCTCCCGCTGCGGCTGGCGAAGGCCGCGGGACTCAAGCCGCTGGACGTAGCCGACGCCCTGGCCCGCAGGCTCACCGGCGCTCCCGGCCTCGCGCGCGTCGCCGTCGCGCCCCCCGGCTTCCTCAACGTCACCCTCGACGCCGCCGCCCGCGCCGCCCTGCTCGCCTCGGTACGCGCCCACCCCGGCCCCCGCGCCACCCTCGGCGACCTCCACCTCACGCCCGTCCACGACGGCGAGCCCCGCGCGGCCGCCGTCGCCGACGCGCTCACCCGCATGCTGCGCGCCTGCGGAGCCCACGAAGGGCCGCCCGCGCCGGTCCGGGTACGGCCCGCGCCGACGCCGCTCCCCGCACTCACCGCCGACGCGCTGCGCTGGGCCCTCGTGCGGCCGCCCGCGCGGGACACCCCCGCCCTCGACCCAGCCGTCCTGCTCTCCCAGCGCCACGCCAACCCGCTCTTCCGCATCCAGTACGCGCACGCCCGCGCCCACGCCCTCCTGCGCGGCGCCGCCGCCCTCGGCATCACCCCCGCCGACGG
Source organism: Streptantibioticus parmotrematis (assembly GCF_019890615.1). GTDB lineage: Bacteria > Actinomycetota > Actinomycetes > Streptomycetales > Streptomycetaceae > Streptantibioticus_D > Streptantibioticus_D parmotrematis. The sequence goes on from NZ_JAINVZ010000027.1 coordinate 21,641, forward strand.
CGCCCCGGGCCACCCCGCCGAACTCGCCCTGCTCGCCGTGCTCGCCGACCACCCCCGCGTGGTGACCGCCGCCGCCCGCGACCGCGCGCCCGACCGGCTCGCCCGCGCGTTGGAGAGCACCGCCGACGCCTTCTTCGACTTCCACGACGCCTGCCCCGCGCTCCCGTTCGGCGACGAGAAACCCTCGGCCGCCCACCGGGTGCGGCTGGCGCTCGCCGACGCCGCCGCCCCGGTGCTGGCCGGCGGCCTCGCCCTGCTCGGCATCGGCGCCCCCGACCACCTGTGACCGACGTTTGAGGACGTAAGACCGTGAGCCGTTCCGCCCACCCCGCCGGACCCCGTTACGCCGACGTGCTGCCCGAGGGCCACTACACCGCCCCGCCCACCGACCTCAACGCCCTCGACCCGCGCGTGTGGTCCCGTACCGTCGCCCGGGGCGAGGACGGCGTCGCCACCGTCGGCGGCGTCAAGGTCACCGAACTCGCGGAGCGCTTCGGCACGCCCGCGTACGTCATGGACGAGGCCGACTTCCGCGCCCGCTGCCGTGCCTGGCGCGAGGCGTTCGGGAGGGACGCCGACGTCTTCTACGCGGGCAAGGCGTTCCTGTCCCGCGCGATCGTGCGCTGGCTGACCGAGGAGGGCCTCAACCTCGACGTCTGCTCCGAGGGCGAACTCGCCACCGCGCTCGCCGCGGGCATGCCCGCCGATCGCATCGCGCTGCACGGCAACAACAAGTCCGCCCGCGAGATCGAGCGCGCCGTCGAGGCGGGCGTCGGGCGCATCGTCCTCGACTCCTTCCAGGAGATCGCCCGCGTCGCCGGGATCGCCGAGCGCCTCGGGCGGCGCCAGCGCGTCCAGATCCGGGTCACCGTCGGCGTCGAGGCGCACACCCACGAGTTCATCGCCACCGCGCACGAGGACCAGAAGTTCGGCATCGCGCTCGCCGAGGGGCAGGCGGCCGAGGCGGTGCGCCGGGCGATCAAGCTGGACAGCCTGGAGCTGATCGGCATCCACTCGCACATCGGCTCGCAGATCTTCGACACCTCCGGCTTCGAGGTCGCCGCGCACCGCGTCGTCGGCCTGCTGAAGGACGTACGCGACGAGCACGGCGTCGAACTGCCCGAGATCGACCTCGGCGGCGGCCTCGGCATCGCGTACACCTCGGACGACGACCCGCGCGAGCCCGCCGAGATCGCCGCCGCGCTGCGCGAGATCGTCACCCGGGAGTGCGCGGCGGCAGGCCTCGCGGTGCCGCGCATCTCGGTCGAGCCGGGCCGCGCGATCGTCGGCCCGACCGCGTTCACGCTCTACGAGGTCGGCACCGTCAAGCCGCTGCGGGGCCTGCGCACGTACGTCAGCGTCGACGGCGGGATGTCGGACAACATCCGTACCGCGCTGTACGACGCCGAGTACAGCGTCGGCCTGGTCTCCCGCGCCTCCACCGCCGAGCCGATGCTGACCCGGGTGGTCGGCAAGCACTGCGAGTCGGGCGACATCGTGGTGAAGGACGCCTTCCTCCCCGCCGACGTCGCGCCCGGCGACCTGATCGCGGTCCCGGCCACCGGCGCGTACTGCCGCTCGATGGCGAGCAACTACAACCACGCGCTGCGCCCGCCGGTCCTCGCGGTGCACGAGGGGCAGGCGCGGGTGATCGTCCGGCGCGAGACGGAGGAGGATCTCCTGCGTCTCGATATCGGCTAGCAAGATCTTGGTCTCGGATCCTGGACAAAGGACGGAAAGTCCCGTCCGGTGGGTGAGACTGGTCCCACAACGGGCCGCCGCGGCCCGGTACCGGAGCGGGCCGCCGCGCCCGCACACGCAGGTGTTCGTAGGAATCGAGGTCGGATGATGCGTACGCGTCCGCTGAAGGTGGCGCTGCTGGGCTGTGGAGTGGTGGGCTCTGAGGTCGCGCGCATCATGACGACGCACACGCACGACCTCACAGCGCGCATCGGCGCCCCCGTCGAACTCGCCGGGATCGCCGTGCGCAGGCCGGACCGGGTGCGCCAGGGCGTGCCCGCCGAGCTGATCACCACCGACGCCACCGCGCTGGTCAAACGCGGCGACATCGACGTGGTGGTCGAGGTCATCGGTGGCATCGAGCCGGTGCGCACCCTGATCACCACCGCGTTCGAGCACGGCGCGAGCGTGGTCTCGGCCAACAAGGCGCTGCTCGCGGCCGACGGCGCCACGCTGCACGCGGCGGCCGTCAAGGCGGGCGTCGACCTCTACTACGAGGCCGCGGTCGCCGGGGCGATCCCGCTGATCCGGCCGCTGCGCGAGTCGCTCGCCGGTGACAAGGTCAACCGCGTGCTGGGCATCGTCAACGGCACCACCAACTTCATCCTGGACCGGATGGACTCCACCGGCGCCGGATACTCCGAGGCGCTGGACGAGGCGACCGCGCTCGGCTACGCGGAGGCCGACCCCACCGCCGACGTCGAGGGCTTCGACGCCGCCGCCAAGGCCGCCATCCTCGCCGGGATCGCCTTCCACACCCGCGTCACCATCGGCGACGTGCACCGCGAGGGCCTCACCGAGGTCACCGCGGCCGACATCGCGTCGGCCAAACGCATGGGCTGCACCGTCAAACTGCTGGCGATCTGCGACCGCAGCGCCGACGGCAAGTCGGTCACCGCCCGCGTCCACCCCGCGATGATCCCGCTCAGCCACCCGCTGGCCAGCGTGCGCGAGGCGTACAACGCGGTCTTCGTGGAGGCCGACGCGGCCGGGCAGCTGATGTTCTACGGTCCCGGCGCGGGCGGCTCGCCCACCGCCTCCGCGGTCCTGGGCGACCTGGTGGCCGCCTGCCGCAACAAGCTGGCCGGCACCACCGGCGCGGGGGAGTCCGCGTACACCCGGCTGCCGGTGAGCCCGATGGGCGAGGTGGTCACCCGCTACCACATCAGCCTGGACGTGGCCGACAAGCCCGGTGTGCTGGCCCAGGTCGCCACCGTCTTCGCCGAGCACGACGTGTCGATCGACACCGTGCGGCAGCAGAGCAGGGACCGCGGCGCCGACGGCGTCGCCGCGGACGGCACGGGCGGCGTGCGGGAGGGCGGCGAGGCCTCGCTGGTCGTCGTCACCCACCGGGCGCCCGACGCCGCGCTGTCGGCGACCGTCGAGGCCCTGCGGAAACTCGACACCGTGCGCGGCGTCGCGAGCATCATGCGTGTGGAAGGGGAGTAACCCATGAACGCTGTAGTGGACCGCCCTCGAATGTCCGGCACCCATCAGTGGCGCGGCATCATCGAGGAGTACCGGGACCGGCTTCCGGTGACCGCCGAGACCCCCGTGGTCACGCTGCTGGAGGGTGGCACCCCGCTCGTCCCCGCGCAGCTGCTCAGTGAACGCACCGGCTGCGACGTCCACTTGAAGGTCGAGGGCGCCAACCCCACCGGCTCCTTCAAGGACCGCGGCATGACCATGGCCATCTCCAAGGCCAAGCAGGAGGGCGCGCAGGCGGTCATCTGCGCCTCCACCGGCAACACCTCCGCCTCGGCCGCCGCGTACGCGGTGCGCGCCGGGATGGTGTGCGCGGTGCTGGTGCCGCAGGGCAAGATCGCGCTGGGCAAGATGGGCCAGGCGCTGGTGCACGGCGCGCGCATCCTCCAGGTGGACGGCAACTTCGACGACTGCCTCGACCTCGCGCGCGGCCTGTCGGAGAAGTACCCGGTGGCGCTGGTCAACTCGGTCAACCCGGTCCGCATCGAGGGCCAGAAGACCGCCGCGTTCGAGATCGTGGACGCGCTCGGCGACGCGCCCGACATCCACGTGCTCCCGGTGGGCAACGCGGGCAACATCACCGCGTACTGGAAGGGCTACCGCGAGTACGCGGCGGACGGCATGTCGACGCGTACCCCCCGCATGTGGGGTTTCCAGGCGGCCGGTTCTGCGCCCATCGTGAACGGCGCGCCGGTGCGCGACCCGCAGACCATCGCCACCGCGATCCGGATCGGCAACCCCGCGTCCTGGAAGTTCGCGGAGGCGGCGCGCGACGAGTCCGGCGGCCTCATCGAAGCGGTGACCGACCGTCAGATCCTGTCCGCCTACCGCCTGTTGGCCTCCCGGGAAGGCGTCTTCGTCGAGCCCGCGTCGGCCGCCTCGGTGGCCGGACTGCTCAAGGCGGCCGAGGAGGGCAGGCTCGACCCGGGCCAGCGTGTGGTGTGCACGGTCACCGGCAACGGCCTGAAGGACCCCGACTGGGCGGTCGCCGGAGCCCCGCAGCCCATCACCGTCCCGGTCGACGCGGACGCGGCGGCGGAACGCCTCGGCCTGGCCTGACGCCACGCCGCACTGCCGTGTGCACCGGAACCCGTCGGACGCCCCGGTGCATACGGCAGAGCGCGACACGCACCGTGCGCCCCGCGTGCGCCCTATGTCGCCACGCAACCTTCCTTCGATAGGCTGACCCCATCGGCGCCGCAGTGTGCCGTCCCCCGGACCATGCCACCGGCATCGTCCGGCCCGTCCGCCCACCGCTGTCCCGGGTGCCGGACGGAACCGCCCTCATCGCGCCGTACGGCCGTCACGCCAAGGCCCCAGGGTGGCAACGCACTTGCCCTACAAGGAGAGTCATCGACCGATGGCCGGTCCCGCCTTCCGCGCCGCCGCCGTCCGTGTGCGCGTCCCCGCGACCAGCGCCAACCTCGGCCCCGGATTCGACGCCCTCGGCCTGGCGCTCGGGCTCTACGACGACGTCGTGGTCCGGGTCGCCGACTCCGGCCTGCACGTGGACATCGCGGGCGAAGGCGCCGACACCCTGGCCCGCGACGAGAAACACCTGGTCGTACGGTCCCTGCGCACCGCGTTCGACCTGCTCGGCGGCCAGCCGCGCGGCCTGGAGGTGGTCTGCGCCAACCGCATCCCGCACGGCCGCGGCCTCGGCTCCTCCTCCGCCGCCATCTGCGCCGGGATCATCGCCGCCCGGGCGGTGACCATAGGCGGGCCCGACAAGCTCGACGACGCCGCGCTGCTGGAACTGGCCACCGAGATCGAGGGCCACCCCGACAACGTCGCGGCCTGCCTGCTGGGCGGGTTCACGCTCGCCTGGACCGAGTCCGGGGCCGCGCGGGCCATCCGGATGGACCCGGCCGCCTCCGTCGTCCCGGTGGTCTTCGTGCCGGCCAAGGCGGTGCTCACCGAGACCGCGCGCGGGCTGCTGCCGCGCACCGTGCCGCACGTCGACGCCGCCGCCAACGCGGGCCGTGCCGCGCTGCTCGTGGAAGCCCTGACCCGGCGTCCCGAACTGCTGCTCGCCGCCACCGAGGACCGCCTGCACCAGGAGTACCGCGCCCCGGCGATGCCGCAGAGCGTGGCGTTGGTGGGCCGTCTGCGGGCGGACGGCGTGCCCGCTGTCGTCTCCGGTGCCGGGCCCACCGTGCTGGCACTGACCGACGAGGGCTCGGCCGAGAAGGTCGCCGCCCTGGCCGGACCGGGGTGGGCCGCCAACCGGCTTGCCCTGGACATCTCGGGGGCCGGAGTCCTGCCGCTGGCGGGCGCCGGACGGGACGGCGCCGGGGGTGCCGTTGTCTGAGGGAACGGGGGTTTGAGCCGGTGGCCCGGAAGGGAAGAACCGCTCGCGGCGGCAGCACGCCCCGTGCGAGGCCGGCCGGCGGATTCCGGGGAGCCCCGGGGAGCCGCCCGGCGCGTGGCCCGGCGGAGGCGGCGGGGGCCGCCCACGTGACCGGCACGGGATCCGTCGCACGATTGCCGGGCGTGGAGAGGGGGAATATTAGTTGGATCAGGTAGTGTTAATCTCAAGTCTGCACACGGAGCCCGATGGGCCCGGTGCTCAGTGTCCCGTCTCGGGACCACCACTCTTCCGGGAGCCTCCCACACTGCCTGAGCAGCCTGCCTTCGCAGTGCCGAGCACGCTCCGGAGTCGGCGCGAGCGCGATGCCACCCCTGTGTGACCGGCGTCCGCACCGAAACCACGCAGTAATTTCTCCGCCGCCATCAGGCGGCACACCGCCCCGGATCCGGGCAGCACACGAGACCCGAATCCGGACAGCACAACCGGTCGCCGAGCCGATCTGGCCGACGCCCGCTCCAGGGAAGGACCCTTCGTGAGCGACACCACCGATCTGATGGGCGTACGCGCAGAGAACGCTGCCGCCGCGTCCGATGCCGCGCCTGCCACCGGTGCTGCCACTGGTACGGCCACCCGGCGCCGCAGGACAGGCACCGGCCTTGAGGGCATGGTGCTGGCCGAGCTGCAGCAAGTGGCCTCCGGCCTCGGCATCAAGGGCACCGCGCGGATGCGCAAGGGCCAGCTGATCGAGGTCATCAAGGAGCGCCAGGCAGGCGGTGGCGGCACCGCCGCCGCGCCGGCCGCCGACGCCCCCGCCGACAAGCCCAAGCGCCGCGCCACCTCCCGGGCGCGCACCGGCGAGGCCGCGTCCGCCGACGCCGCCAAGGCCGGTTCGGCCGAGGGCCAGCAGCAGATCGACATTCCCGGCCAGCCCGCCGGTGACAAGCCCGCCGAGCGCCGCGCCCGCCGCGCCGCCGAGGAGCCGCAGGCCGACGCCAAGCCGGCCGCCGAGGCCCGCACCGACAAGGCCGAGCGCGCCGACCGCGGTGACAAGGCCGAGCGCGGTGACAAGGCCGAGCGCGGCGGCGACAAGGCCGAGCGCGCCGACCGCAAGGACGACGCCGACGCCGCCCGTTCCGAGGGCCAGGGCGACCGCGAGGGCCGCCGGGACCGCGGCCAGGGCCAGCAGGGCCAGGACCGCGGCCAGGGCGGTCAGGGCGGCAAGAACGACCGCCAGGAGCGCGGGGAGCGCCGCCAGCGCGACCGGCGCCGCGGCGAGGACGGCGGCGCCCAGGGCGGCGGCGACGGCAACCGCCAGCAGCGCGACCGCCGGGGCGAGGACACCGCCGAGGACGACTTCGAGGGTGGCCGCCGTGGCCGCCGCGGCCGTTACCGCGACCGCCGTGGCCGTCGTGGCCGCGAGGACTTCGCGAACGAGCCGCAGGTCGCCGAGGACGACGTCCTGATCCCGGTCGCCGGCATCCTGGACATCCTGGACAACTACGCGTTCATCCGTACCTCCGGCTACCTGCCCGGGCCGAACGACGTCTACGTCTCGCTCGCCCAGGTCCGCAAGAACGGCCTGCGCAAGGGCGACCACGTCACCGGCGCGGTGCGGCAGCCCAAGGACGGGGAGCGGCGCGAGAAGTTCAACGCGCTGGTGCGACTGGACTCGGTCAACGGGATGTCCCCGGAGACCGGCCGGGGCCGCCCGGAGTTCGGCAAGCTCACCCCGCTGTACCCGCAGGAGCGGCTGCGGCTGGAGAGCGAGCCGGGCTCGCTGACCCCGCGCATCATCGACCTGGTCGCCCCCATCGGCAAGGGCCAGCGCGGTCTGATCGTCTCGCCGCCCAAGGCGGGCAAGACGATGATCATGCAGTCCATCGCCAACGCCATCACGCACAACAACCCCGAGTGCCACCTGATGGTCGTCCTGGTGGACGAGCGGCCCGAAGAGGTCACCGACATGCAGCGGTCGGTCAAGGGCGAGGTCATCTCCTCGACCTTCGACCGTCCGGCCGAGGACCACACCACCGTCGCCGAGCTGGCCATCGAGCGCGCCAAGCGCCTGGTGGAGCTGGGTCACGACGTGGTCGTGCTGCTGGACTCCATCACCCGTCTGGGCCGCGCCTACAACCTGGCGGCGCCGGCTTCCGGCCGCATCCTGTCCGGTGGTGTCGACTCGACCGCGCTGTACCCGCCGAAGAAGTTCTTCGGCGCCGCGCGCAACATCGAGGACGGCGGCTCGCTGACCATCCTGGCCACCGCGCTGGTCGAGACCGGCTCGCGGATGGACGAGGTGATCTTCGAGGAGTTCAAGGGCACCGGCAACATGGAGCTCAAGCTCGACCGCAAGCTCGCCGACAAGCGCATCTTCCCCGCGGTGGACGTCGACGCGTCCGGCACCCGCAAGGAGGAGATCCTGCTCGGCAGCGAGGAGCTGGCGATCACCTGGAAGCTGCGCCGGGTGCTGCACGCGCTCGACTCGCAGCAGGCCATCGAGCTGCTGCTGGACAAGATGAAGCAGACCAAGTCCAACGGCGAGTTCCTGATGCAGATCGCCAAGACCACGCCCGGCAACGGCGACTGACGGGCCGTCAGCGACACTCGTACGCCCCCGTCACGCACGCCGTGGCGGGGGCGTCGTCGTGCAGGGCAAGCCCTTTCCCGCACCCTCTGTCGCCTCATGGCATGTGCGCGTAAGATCGGCCCGCCGACCCGGGGGGAACACCGATTCGAGCGAAGCGCGCCCGTCGAGGCGCAGGCTTCGCCATGCCCGGCGTGCTTCCGCACGACGCTCAGGTCCCCTGGCCGATCGGCCTACGATCACGCTCAACGCATCAGGAGACCGAGTGTCCCAACCTGCCAGACGCGGGAAGCACCGCCGCCGGGCCCGCATCGCGGTGCCCGCTGCCGCCGCCACGCTCTTCATCGGCGGCGCCGGTGCGTTCCTCATGGCTCCCGCCGACGCGGCGACGCTGCCGGACGACATCGGCGCGCACCCGCACGCCGCCGCCTCCCAGGCGCAGCTGACCGCCCGCGTGCACGGCGCGCTCACCACCGCCGGGACCGCCGCGCCGCACGCGAAGCCGCGGTCCTCGGGCACCGCCGCCCCGGACGTCATCGGCGGCACGGCCACCAGCATCTCGTCCGCGCCCTGGATGGTGCAGCTGTGGTACGACGACGACAAGGGCACCACCGACACCAGTGACGACGTGAGCTTCTTCTGCGGCGGCACCGTGGTGTCGCCCACCAAGATCCTCACCGCCGCGCACTGCGTGTCCGGCTACGACTGGAATGCCCACGGCGCCGTCGTCTACGGCACCGACCAGGTCCCGACCACCAGCGGTGGCACCAGCGACCTGCACGGCGGCACGGTGACCGGCGTGTGGCGGCAGTGGAGCGACCCGTCGTTCAAGGCCGGCGCCGACGGCAACAGCGCCGACAACGACGTCGCCGTGCTGACGCTGCCCTCCCCGATCAACGTCACGCCGCTGCCCATCACCACCTCCGACGACACCACGTCGTACAAGGCGGGCACCCAGGCGAAGATCTACGGCTGGGGCCGCACCACCTCCGCCAACGACGACATCTCGCAGTCGCTGATGAGCGCCACGGTGCCCATCGACGCCGACTCCGCCTGCTCGTCGTACTGGGGCGGCAGCTACGTCCCCGGTGACATGACCTGCGTCGGGAACCCGGGCACCGGCTCCGACACCGGCACCGTCGGCGCCTGCAACGGCGACTCCGGCGGCCCCCTGGTGGTCAACGGCCGCATCGTCGGCATCGTCTCCTGGGGCGCCAAGGACTGCGTGGCCCAGGGCTCGTACGACGTCTTCACCAAGCTCAGCACGTACGTCGGCGCCACCGAACCGCGCATCGACGACACCGACCTGAGCGGTGACGGCCGGGCCGACATGTTCGCCATCGACACCAAGGGCCAGGGCTGGGAGTACGACTCCCGTGGCACCTCGTTCGGGCCGCGGCAGACGCTGGGCGACTGGAGCGGGGTCAACCTGGTGCGCCAGACCGACCTCGACCGGGACGGCGTCCAGGACCTGCTGGTGCGCACCGACGACGGCACCCTCTACTGGCAGCACTACGACCTGACCGCCAAGAAGACGGTGGCCACCAAGCTGGGGGCCGGCTGGAACGCCATGAAGTTCCTGCTGGTGCCGGGCGACCTCAACGGCGACGGCTACCAGGACCTGCTGGCCGCCGACTCCAGCGGCAACTTCTGGCTCTACCCCGGCACCGGCCACGGCACCTTCGGCGCCCGCGTCAAGCTGGGCACCGGCTGGAACATCTACGGTGCGAACGTCTTCGGCAAGGGCGACCTGACCGGCGACGGCAAGCTGGACCTGCTGGCCCAGGACTCCTCGGGCAACCTCTGGCTCTACCAGGGCACCGGAGTCGCCTCGCACCCGCTGGCCTCGCGCGTGAAGATCGGCTGGGGCTTCAGCATGTACAACGCGTACGTCTCGAACGGCGACATGACCGGCGACGGCCACTCCGACCTGATCGCCCGCGACTCCAGCGGCAACCTGTGGCTCTACCCCGGCACCGGAAGCGCCTCGCACCCCCTGGGGTCCCGCGTCAAGGTGGGTTCCGGCTACAGCGGCTACCACCTGAGCTGACCTCTGCGCTCCCCACCCGGTAGTTCCGGTTCGTCCCGTTGCGTACCGGGCGCCCCGGGAGATTAATGCCACACCGCACCGGTGCGGCCCACGGGCCCGTATCCGCTCTGACCAGGGCGGATACGGGCCTTCATGGTTCCTGGGCGATTCCGGGGGCCGGGAACCGGGCCTTGAGGATGGGACGTCGTCCCCATCGGAACAGGTCATATCTGAATTCCGGATATGGGGGCATAAGCGAACCGAGGCGAGAGGCGAAGCCCATGACGGACCAGCCCGAGCCCGGGAGCGGACAGCACGCCCCGGGCGACCGAATACCCGCCGGCCGCGGGCTCCCGCTGCGGGGCCCCGGCCGACGCCGCAAGCCGCGCTCCAGGGGCTGGAAGATCGCCGTGTGGTCCCTGGCGGGCCTGGTCGCGCTGGGCGGCGCGGGCACCGGCTTCCTGTACTACAAGCTCAACGGCAACCTCACCGGCGTGGACATCAACGCCGAGCTGGGCACCGACCGCCCGGCGAACGTGGACAACGGATCGATGGACATCCTGGTCCTCGGCTCCGACTCCCGCTCCGGCGCCAACCGCGAGTACGGCCACGACGAGGGCGGCGCCCGCTCCGACACCGCGATGATCGTCCACGTCTACCCGGGCCACAAGAAGGCCACCGTGGTCAGCATCCCCCGCGACACCCTCGTCGACCGGCCCGCGTGCAAGCTGCCCGGCGGCGGCACCGCGCCCGCCCGCAGCGGCGACATGTTCAACGACGCCTACGCCACCGGCGGCCCGGCCTGCGCGGTCAAGACCGTCGAGTCGATGACCGGGATCCGCATGGACCACTACGTCGAGGTGGACTTCACCGGCTTCAAGAACCTGGTGAACGCCATGGGCGGCGTCCCGGTCACCACGACCAGGGCCATCGACGACCCCGACAGCCACCTGAACCTCCCGGCGGGCCGGCACACCCTCGACGGCGAGCAGGCGCTCGGCCTGGTCCGCACCCGCCACGCGGTCGGCGACGGCAGCGACCTGGGCCGCATCCAGCTCCAGCAGGCCTTCGTCAAGGCGCTGATCGGCCGGGCCGGCGACGCCGGGCTCCTGACCGACCCGGCCAAGCTCTACGACATGGCCGACACCGCGACCAAGGCCCTGACCACCGACTCGGGCCTGGCCTCGGTCGGCAAGCTGGTCGGCTTCGCGCAGAGCCTGCGGGGCATCGGCGCGGGCGGGCTGAACATGGTCACCATGCCGGTGAACTACGACCCCACCGACCCCAACCGCGTCGTCCCGCTGACCTCCCAGGACGACCAGGTGTGGGCGGCCCTGCGCGCCGACAAGCCGGTCCCGGCCTCCGCCACCAAGGGCTCGGCGGGCGCGAACGCCGGAGCAGGCGGCGTGGTCACCCCGCAGCCCTCCCGGTCCACGACAGCGGGCCACTGACCCGCGGGCCGCCGACCGTACGCCTCTGACCAGGCACGCGGCCCCCGTCGGGGCGGGCGCGGGGCCCCGCGGAATACTTCGGGCGTCCACCCGGTTTGGGGAGTACGGGCCTGTCCTGGCAGACTGGTCCGCTGGCCCCGGTTCACGATGCGCAATCCCGCGCCTCGACCCGGCGCCCTCCCGAACCTAGGAGCACCCTTGAAGCGCGACATTCACCCGGAGTACGTGGAGACCCAGGTCACCTGCACCTGCGGCGCCTCGTTCACCACCCGCAGCACCAAGACCGACGGCGCCATCCGTGCCGACGTCTGCTCGGCCTGCCACCCCTTCTACACCGGCAAGCAGAAGATCCTCGACACTGGTGGCCGCGTGGCCCGCTTCGAGGCCCGCTTCGGCAAGAACGCCGGTTCCGCCAAGAAGTAGCGGCCCGCACGCCGGTTCCCGGCCGTCCCCGTCGCGGGGCGGCCGGAACCGGCGTTTGTCGTCCCTGCCCCATCCCGTTTGAATCCCGCTCCATCCCGTTTGAATCCCGCTCCATCCCGTCACCCACGAGGGAACCCGAAGATGTTCGAGGCGGTCGAGGAACTGATCGGCGAGCACGCCGACCTCGAAACGCGGCTTGCCGACCCGGCGGTCCACGCCGACCAGGCGGAAGCGCGCAAGCTCAACAAGCGCTACGCGGAGCTGACCCCGATCGTCGGCACCTACCGGGAGTGGAAGCAGACCGGTGAGGACAGCGCGACCGCCCGTGAACTGGCCGCCGAGGACCCGGAGTTCGCGGCCGAGGTCAAGGAACTGGACCGGCACCGCGAGGAGCTGACCGAACGGCTGCGCCTGCTGCTGGTCCCGCGCGACCCCAGCGACGACAAGGACGTGATCCTGGAGGTCAAGGCGGGCGAGGGCGGCGAGGAGTCCGCACTGTTCGCCGGCGACCTGCTGCGGATGTACCTGCGCTACGCCGAGCGCCTCGGCTGGCGGACCGAGATCCTCGACGCCAACGGCTCCGACCTGGGCGGCTACAAGGACGTGCAGGTCGCCGTGAAGGCGCGCGGCACCGTCGAGCCCGGCCAGGGCGTCTGGGCCCGCCTGAAGTACGAGGGCGGCGTCCACCGGGTGCAGCGCGTGCCCGCCACCGAGTCGCAGGGCCGCATCCACACCTCCGCCGCGGGCGTGCTGGTCACCCCGGAGGCCGAGGAGGTCGAGGTCGAGATCGGCCCCAACGACCTGCGCATCGACGTCTACCGCTCCTCGGGCCCCGGGGGCCAGTCGGTCAACACCACCGACTCCGCCGTGCGCATCACGCACCTGCCCACCGGCCTGGTGGTCTCCTGCCAGAACGAGAAGAGCCAGTTGCAGAACAAGGAGTCGGCGATGCGCATCCTGCGCTCCCGGCTGCTGGCCGCCGCCCAGGAGGAGGCCGAGCGCGAGGCGTCCGACGCCCGCCGCAGCCAGGTGCGCACGGTCGACCGCTCCGAGCGCATCCGCACCTACAACTTCCCCGAGAACCGGATCTCGGACCACCGGGTCGGGTTCAAGGCGTACAACTTGGACCAGGTCCTCGACGGGGACCTCGACGCGGTCATCCAGGCCTGCGTCGACGCCGACTCGGCGGCCAAGCTCGCCGCCGCCCAGTGAGCGACGCCTCGTACGTCCGCCCAGGAGAAGGAGCTTAGGGCCGTGAACCTGCTGCTCGCCGAGGTGGCGCAGGCCACCCAGCGGCTGGCCGACGCCGGCGTGCCCTCCCCGCGCTTCGACGCGGAGGAGCTGGCCGCGTACGTGCACGGGGTCAAGCGCGGCGAGCTGCACAACGTGCCCGACGCGGACTTCGACGCCCGCTACTGGGAGGCCGTGGCGCGGCGCGAGAACCGCGAGCCGCTCCAGCACATCACCGGCCGCGCGTTCTTCCGCTACCTCGAACTCCAGGTGGGCCCGGGGGTGTTCGTGCCCCGGCCGGAGACCGAGTCGGTGGTCGGCTGGGCGATAGACGCCGTGCGCGCGATGGACGTCGCCGAACCGCTCATCGTCGACCTGTGCACCGGCTCGGGCGCCATCGCGCTCGCGCTCGCCCAGGAGGTCCCGCGCTCGCGCGTGCACGCCGTCGAGCTGGACGAGGGCGCGCTGCACTGGACCCGCAGGAACGTCGAGGGCTCCCGTGTCGTGCTGCACCAGGGCGACGCGCTGAGCGCGCTGCCCGAGCTGAACGGCCAGGTCGACCTGGTCGTCAGCAACCCGCCGTACATCCCGCTCACCGAGTGGGAGTACGTCGCCCCCGAGGCGCGCGACCACGACCCCCAACTCGCGCTGTTCTCCGGCGAGGACGGCCTCGACACCATCCGCGGCATCGAGCGCACCGCGCACCGGCTGCTGCGCCCCGGCGGCCTGGTCGTCATCGAGCACGCGGACACCCAGGGCGGCCAGGTCCCGTGGATCTTCAACGAGGAGACCGGGTGGACCGACGCGGCCGACCACCGCGACCTCAACAACCGACCCCGCTTCACGACCGCCCGGAAGGCGACCCCGTGACCGCGCGCCCCACCGCACCGCACGCCCCCCTGGAGGAACGCTGATGGCTCGCCGCTACGACTGCTCCGACGCCGCCGACCGCGCCACCGGGCTGCGCGAGGCGACCTCCGCCGTGCGCCGCGGCGAGCTGGTGGTGCTCCCCACCGACACCGTCTACGGCATCGGCGCCGACGCGTTCTCCGCCGAGGCGGTCGGCGACCTGCTCCAGGCCAAGGGACGCGGCCGCAACATGCCCTCCCCGGTGCTGGTCGGCTCGCCCAACACGCTGCACGGCCTGGTCACCGACTTCTCCGAGAAGGCCTGGGAACTCGTCGACGCCTTCTGGCCCGGCGCGCTCACCCTGGTCGCCCGCCACCAGCCGTCGCTCGCCTGGGACCTCGGCGACTCGCGCGGCACCGTCGCCGTGCGCATGCCGCTGCACCCGGTCGCCATCGAACTGCTCACCGAGACCGGCCCGATGGCGGTCTCCAGCGCCAACCTCACCGGCCACCCGTCGCCGCAGACCTGCGACGCCGCGCAGGAGATGCTAGGCGACTCGGTCTCGGTCTACCTCGACGGCGGTCCGACCCCGGCGGCCGTGCCGTCCTCCATCGTGGACGTCACCGGCCCGGTGCCGGTCCTCCTGCGCGCCGGCGCGCTCAGCGCCGAGGAACTGCGCAAGGTCGTGCCCGACCTGGAGGAGTCGAATTGACCGGTCCCGACGCGCGACGGGACACCCGGGACACCGAGGGCGGCGCCTTCGGGGCGGACCGCTTCCGGGTGCTGTACGTGTGCACCGGAAGCGTCTGCCGGTCGCCGATCGCCGAGCGGCTGACCCGCATGGAACTGCGCCGCAGGCTCGGCCCCGGGGCGGAGCAGATCGCGGTGCGCAGCGCGGGCACCTGGGGGCACGTCGGCGCGCCCATGGAGGCGCACGCGGCCACCGTGCTGACCGAGTACGGCGCCGACCCGGCCGGCTTCAGCGGGCGTGAGCTGCTCGACGAACACGTCATCGAGGCCGACCTGGTGCTCACCGCCACCCGTGACCACCGCGCCCAGGTCATCTCGATGGGCCACGCCGCGGGCCTGCGCACCTTCACGCTCAAGGAGTTCACCCGGCTGGTGCGGGCCATAGACCCCGCGACGCTGCCCGAGGGCGGCGTCATCGACCGCGCCCGCGCGCTGGTGCGGGCCGCCGCCGCGCTGCGCGGCTGGCTGCTGGCACCCAGCGCCGAGGCCGACGAGGTCCACGACCCGTACGGCGCCCCGGTGACCGTCTTCCGGCACATCGGCGCCGAGATCCACACCGCGCTCGACCCGGTGGTCACCGCGCTCACCGGCGTGCCCGCCCCGGCGCACTCCTGACGACACGCGCCCCGCCGGACCGCTGAACGGAGCACGGCCACAGCGCGCGCCCCGCCCCGCACGCCTACAGTTGGTCCATGGCCCCGCCGGGGGCCGTACCCCCACGCACGCCGGGAGCGGCCGTTATGACGGTTGCCAGGACCACCCAGCCCAGTCGGCCGCCCAGCCGCGCCACCGCCGCCACGTACGGGCCGCAGGTCGCCGACTTCGAGGCGTTGCGCGCCCAGGACCCGGAACTGGCCGGAGTGCTGCTGGCCGAGTACGAACGCCAGACGGCCGGCCTCCAGCTGATCGCCGCCGAGAACTTCGCCTCCCCGGCCGTGCTCGCCGCCCTCGGCTCGCCCCTGGCCAACAAGTACGCCGAGGGCTACCCCGGCCGGCGCCACCACGGCGGCTGCGAACTGGTCGACCTCGCCGAGCGGATCGCCGTCGAGCGGGCCTGCGCGCTCTTCGGCGCCGACCACGCCAACGTCCAGCCCTACTCGGGCTCCTCGGCCGTCCTGGCGGCGTACGCGGCCCTCCTGGTGCCCGGCGACACGGTGCTGGCGATGTCGCTGCCGCACGGTGGCCACCTCACCCACGGCAGCCCGGCCAACTTCTCCGGCCGCTGGTTCGACTTCGCCGGGTACGGCGTCGACCCGGCCACCGGGCTCATCGACTACGACGAGGTGCGCGACCTGGCGCTGGCCCGCCGCCCCAAGGCGATCGTCGCCGGTTCCATCGCGTACCCCCGCCACCTCGACCACGCCGCCTTCCGTGCGATCGCCGACGAGGTGGACGCCTACCTCGTGGTCGACGCCGCGCACACCCTCGGCCTGGTCGCCGGGGGCGCCGCGCCCAGCCCGGTGCCGTACGCCGACGTGGTGTGCGCCACCACCCACAAGACGCTGCGCGGACCCCGCGGCGGCCTGCTGCTGTGCCGGGCGGAGCTGGCGCAGCGGGTGGACCGCGCGGTCTTCCCGTTCACCCAGGGCGGGCCGCAGATGCACACCGTCGCGGCGACCGCGGTGGCGCTCGGCGAGGCCGCGAGCCCCGCGTTCCGCACGTACGCCCGGCGCACGATGGACAACGGCCGCGCACTGGCCGCCGCGCTCGCCGCCGAGGACATCGCCCCGCAGACCGGTGGCACCGACACCCACCTGGTCGCCGCGGACGTCACCGCGCTGTGCCCCGGCGGCGGCCTCGTCGCCCGCGGCCGGTGCGCCGCCGCCCGGATCTACCTCGACAAGGTGCCGCTCCCCGGCGACCTGCGCCCGCCCGCCCCGCCCGGCCTGGTGCGCGGCGTGAGACTCGGCACAGCCGCCGTCACCACCCAGGGCATGGGGGAGCGGGAGATGACCGAGATCGCCTCCCTGGTGGCCCGCGCGCTGCGCGAGGAGCCCGGGGTGGCGGCCGACGCGGCCGCCCTGGCCTGCGCTTTCCCGCCCTATCCGGGAGGCGGCACGGAGCGCTCTGCGGCGCTCGGTGCGCAGCGCCCGGCGGGACGGACGTGAGCTGTGTGAAGACGACGTGCAACCGTTCGCGGTTCCTGTGTGTCCTCATCTTTGTTCACGCTCCCCGCTCGGAGGCGAATAAGGTGTGACACCGTGCGCGAATACCTCCTGACACTCTGCGTCGCAGCGGCGGTCACCTATCTGCTGACCGGCCCGGTGCGGAAGTTCGCCATCGCCGCGGGGGCGATGCCGGCCATCCGCGCCCGCGACGTGCACCGCGAGCCCACGCCCCGGCTCGGCGGCATCGCGCTCTTCGGCGGGCTGTGCGCGGGCCTGCTGGCCGCCTCGCAGCTGACCAACCTCAGTGACGTCTTCAAGCTCTCCAACGAGCCGCGCGCCCTGCTGTCGGGCGCCGGGCTGATCTGGCTGCTGGGCGTGCTGGACGACAAGTGGGGCGTGGACGCGCTGATCAAGCTCGGCGGCCAGATGATCGCCGCCGGTGTGATGGTGATGCAGGGGCTCACCATCCTGTGGCTGCCGGTGCCCGGTGTCGGGCCGGTCGCGCTCAGCCCGATCCAGTCGACGCTGCTGACGGTGGCGCTGGTCGTCATCACCATCAACGCGGTCAACTTCGTCGACGGCCTCGACGGCCTGGCCGCGGGCATGGTGTGCATCGCCGCGATCGCGTTCTTCCTGTACGCCTACCGGCTGTGGTTCGGCTACGGCGTCGAGCAGGCGGCGCCCGCGGCCCTGTTCAGCGCCATCCTGGTCGGCATGTGCGCGGGCTTCCTGCCGCACAACATCCACCCGGCCCGCATCTTCATGGGCGACTCCGGATCGATGCTGATCGGCCTGGTCATGGCGGCCTCCGCGATCTCGGTCACCGGCCAGGTCGACCCGGACGTCATCACCAACACCACCGGGTCGCTGCGCAGCACCGTGCACGAGATGGTCCCGGTCTACATCCCGCTGCTGCTCCCGCTCACCCTGATCGCCATCCCGGCCGCCGACCTCGTGCTCGCCGTGGTGCGCCGCACCTGGAACGGGCAGTCGCCGTTCGCCGCCGACCGCGGCCACCTGCACCACCGGCTGCTGGAGATCGGGCACTCGCACAGCCGGGCCGTGCTGATCATGTACTTCTGGTCGGCGCTGATCGCGTTCGGCACGGTCGCGTTCTCGGCCCGCTCCTCCAGCATGTGGATCCTGCTGGTCGTGGTGGTGCTGAGCGGGCTCGGCCTGGTCGTGCTGCTCTCCCCGCGCTTCAAGCCGCGCGCCCCGCGCTGGGCCGAGGGCTTCCTGCCGCCGCGTTACCGGGCCGGTGCCCGGGCGGCCGCCGCTGCCGCGACGGATGCCGACGCCGCCGCCGATGCCGCGCCCCGCGAGGCCGGGACGCTCACCGGACTGCACGGCGCGACGGCGATCGGTGACCGCACGCCCCAGACCGAGCGACAGAGCGTCACCAGCGTCAGGTGACAAAGCGCGGCCATCCGGACGAACCGGCTGCTCCGGACGGCGGTCAGCCGAAAGCGCTCATCTGTAGCCCCCAAGTGTGACAGTGAGCACACGATGTAGGTAAAGACCTCATCAAATAGTTTGTGATACCGTTCACGAAAGCCAGGACGTGAGCCGAAGGCCAGGGCGGAATCCCCAGCACTGGTCGTGCGGCCGCGGTCCTCCCGCCTCCCGACCGCGGGACGGGAGGCGCCCCGCCCGGCCTTATCCTCGATCAACACACCGGCCCGCCGCCCGGGCCGACGCTCGTCCAGGCACGCACGCGCCACCCGCCCCCGACCCACGCCGGAGCTGCCCCCCATGCAGTCCAACGACGCCCGGATCCTCCGGGGCGCCGCGATCGTCGCCGCCCCGGTGGGAATCATCGCCACTGTCGTCAGCGCGCTCGTCGCGGGCGGCAAGGGCCTGATCGGTGGTGCCGTCGCGCTCGCCGTGGTCGCCGTCTTCTTCGGCCTCGGCTCCTGGGCCGTGATGCGCCTGACGCAGGACCGCCCCCAGGCCGCCATGATGGCCGGCCTCCTGGTCTACACGGTGCAGATCCTGGTCATCGGCGTCTTCATCGTCGTCTTCAGCGGAACCACCCTCTTCAGCCCCCGCGCCTTCGGCATCAGCCTGCTGGTCACCGCGCTCTCCTGGGTGGGCGGACAGGTCAAGCAGACCCTCACCAGCCGCATGCTCTACGTCGACCCCAAGCCCTCCGTGCCGGCCAAGCGGGACGCGGACCTGGTGAAGACGGAGCCCGGCGATGGCGTATAAGGGGCGGGTAAAGCCGGTTGATCCCCATCTGCTATCGTCCGGAATCGCATCCGGCCGTGGGGGCCCCTCTCGTTCGAAGACGGTGCCGCCCCCTCGGCCAGCGGTGTACTCGGACCCGGATCGGCACGCACGGCACGGGGCCCGGGTGCCCGGTCTTCGGTGCAGGCTCCCAGTGGACCGCGGTGGCTCCGCCACGCCATGTCCCCAGTGCCGACCAGCGGCTCCACCAGCCGCGCTGACACACAAGGTTGCAGTTACTTATGCGTCACGACGAAGGAGTCACGGGTGAGTGCCCACACGCTGCTCGCTGAGAGCGGATGCCACATCAACGCGCACTGTGCATTTCCCGCGCCGGGCCTCAACTCGTTCGACTTCAAGCCGATCTTCAGCATCGGGAGCGTCGACTTCACCAAGCCGATGCTCCTCGCGGTCATCTGCATGCTGATCGTCGTCGGCTTCTTCTGGGCGGCCTTCAGCAAGCCGAAGCTGGTCCCCGGCAAGCTGCAACTGGTCGGCGAGATCGGCTACAACTTCATCGCCCGCAGCATCGCGCGCGAGGTGATCGGCAAGAAGGGCGACAAGTACGTCCCCTTCCTCGCGTCGATCTTCTTCTTCGTGTGGCTGATGAACATCATGTCCATCATCCCGCTCGCGCAGTTCCCCGTCGCGTCGCGATTCGCCTTCCCGGTGGGCCTGGCGCTGCTGGTGTGGATCACCTACATGTTCCTGACGTTCAAGACCCACGGTTTCCGGCGCGGCGTCAAGAACCTGGTGTGGCTGGACAACCTGCCCAAGCCCATCGTGCCGCTGATCGTCCTGCTGGAGTTCCTGCAGAACGTCATCCTGCGCCCGTTCACCCTGGCGGTGCGGCTGTGGGCCAACATGTTCGCCGGCCACATGCTCATCGTGGTCTTCAGCGTCGCGAGCTGGTACCTGCTGACCCCGTCGATCATGTCGGCGGTCGCGGGCAGCTCCTTCGTCCTGGCGGCCGGCATGACCGCCTTCGAGCTGCTGATCCAGTTCCTGCAGGCGTACATCTTCACGCTGCTCGCCTCGATCTACATCAGCGGAGCGCTCGAAGAGGGTCACTGACCCCCGGATCGACTCCTTCACCAGACTTCCGCCGGGAAGCCCCCCAGCGGACCGCATCACACAGGAAGACAGGGAAATGTCTCTCGAGCTTGTCAACCTCGCCGCCTCCACCACCACCGCCGGCCGTCTGGGCGCCGTCGCCTACGGTCTCGCCGCGATCGGCCCGGGTGTGGGTATCGGCCTGGTCTTCGGCCACTCCATCGAGGCCATGGCCCGTCAGCCCGAGGCCATGCCCATCATCCGCACCAACATGTTCCTCGGCTTCGCCCTCTGCGAGGTGCTCGCGCTCCTGGGTCTGGTGGCGCCGTTCATCTTCCAGAAGTGAGCTAGTCACCAACCAGTAGCCACTCGACGAAAGGTTCAGACATGATCGCCTTCCTGGCTGAGGGAGGAGCGCAGAACCCGCTCATCCCCGACACCACGGAACTGATCGTCGGCCTGCTCTGCTTCTTCATCGTCTTCGGCGTCCTCGGAAAGAAGCTCCTGCCGAACATCCAGAAGACCCTGGAAGAGCGCCGCGACGCGATCGAGGGTGGCCTGGAACGCGCGGAGAAGGCCCAGGAAGACGCCACCCGGACGCTTGAGCAGTACAAGGCCCAGCTCGCCGAGGCCCGCCACGAGGCCAACCGGCTGCGCCAGGAGGCGCAGGAGCAGGGCGCCACGCTCATCGCCGAGATGCGGTCCGAGGGCCAGCGTCAGCGCGAGGAGATCGTCGCCGCCGGTCACACCCAGATCGAGTCCGACCGCCGCCAGGCCGCCCAGGCCCTGCGGCAGGACGTGGGCCAGCTGGCCACCGAACTGGCGGGCAAGCTGGTCGGCGAGTCCCTCGAGGACCACGCCCGGCAGAGCCGCGTGATCGACCGCTTCCTCGACGAGCTCGAGGAGAAGGCCGAGGCGGCGCGATGAACGGAGCGAGCCGCGAGGCCCTGGGCGCCGCGCGCGAGCGCCTCGACACGCTGACGGACAACACCGCCGTCGACGTGATCAAGCTCGCCGAGGACCTGGCCGCCGTGACCGCGCTGCTCGACCGTGAGGTGTCGCTGCGCCGGATCCTCACCGACCCGTCGCAGTCCGGCGAGGCCAAGGCCGGGCTGGTGACGCGTCTGCTGTCCGGTCAGGTCGGCAGCGAGACCTCCGACCTGGTGGCCGGCCTCGTCCGGTCCCGGTGGTCCGCCCCGCGCGACCTGGTCGACGCGATCGAGGAGCTGGGCGAGAGCGCCGAGCTGATCGGCGCGCAGCGGACCGGCGTGCTGGACGACGTGGAGGACGAACTGTTCCGCACCGCGCGGATCATCGCCTCCGCCCCCGACCTGCGGGCCGCGCTCAGCGACCCGGCCGCGGAGGGCTCGGCGCGGGCCGGGCTGATCACCGGGCTGCTGGGCGGCCGGGCGCAGCCCGTCACCACCCGGCTGGTCGCGCGTCTTGTCGCGCTGCCGCGGGGCCGTAGCCTGGAAGCGGGGCTCGACGCCCTCTCCAAGCTGGCCGCGGCACGCCGCGGCCGGGTGGTCGCGGTGGTCACGACGGCGATCCCGCTGTCCGACCAGCACAAGCAGCGGCTCGGCGCGGCGCTCGCCAAGCTGTACGGCCGCCAGGTGCACCTGAACCTCGACGTGGACCCCCAGGTCCTCGGCGGGATCATCGTGCGGGTGGGCGACGAGGTCATCGACGGCTCCGTCACCAGCCGCCTCGAAGAGGCGACCCGGCGGCTGGCCGGCTGACCGGCCACCAACCTAGATAGCACTGAAGCGGCCCTGGTTGGGCCGTAGCGGAGGTCCTCCGGGGACGAACCCCGGGGCCGGGACCACCGCGAGTAACTTCGGGCCCAACAAGGAGAGCAGGGAACCCAGATGGCGGAGCTCACGATCCGGCCGGAGGAGATCCGGGACGCGCTGGAGAATTTCGTCCAGTCGTACAAGCCGGACGCGGCCTCGCGCGAGGAGGTCGGGACGGTCAGCGTTGCCGGCGACGGCATCGCGAAGGTCGAGGGTCTTCCCTCGGCCATGGCGAACGAGCTGCTGAAGTTCGAGGACGGCACGCTCGGCCTCGCCCTCAACCTGGAGGAGCGGGAGGTCGGCGCCGTCATCCTCGGTGAGTTCAGCGGCATCGAGGAAGGGCAGACGGTCCGCCGTACCGGCGAGGTGCTGTCCGTCGCGGTCGGCGAGGGCTACCTCGGCCGCGTCGTCGACCCGCTGGGCAACCCGATCGACGGCCTCGGCGAGATCGAGACCGAGGGCCGCCGCGCCCTCGAACTCCAGGCCCCCACGGTCATGCAGCGCAAGTCGGTGCACGAGCCGATGCAGACCGGCCTGAAGGCCGTCGACGCGATGACCCCGATCGGCCGCGGCCAGCGTCAGCTGATCATCGGCGACCGGCAGACCGGCAAGACCGCCCTCGCCGTCGACACGATCATCAACCAGCGCGACAACTGGCGCTCGGGCGACCCGAAGAAGCAGGTCCGCTGCATCTACGTCGCCATCGGCCAGAAGGGCTCCACCATCGCGTCCGTGCGCGGCGCGCTGGAGGAGGCCGGCGCCCTGGAGTACACGACCATCGTCGCCGCCCCGGCGTCCGACCCGGCGGGCTTCAAGTACCTCGCCCCCTACACCGGGTCCGCGATCGGCCAGCACTGGATGTACCAGGGCAAGCACGTCCTGATCGTCTTCGACGACCTGTCCAAGCAGGCCGACGCCTACCGCGCGGTCTCCCTGCTGCTGCGCCGCCCGCCGGGCCGTGAGGCCTACCCGGGCGACGTCTTCTACCTGCACTCGCGTCTGCTGGAGCGCTGCGCCAAGCTCTCCGACGAGATGGGCGCCGGCTCCATGACCGGTCTGCCGGTCGTCGAGACCAAGGCCAACGACGTGTCGGCGTTCATCCCGACCAACGTCATCTCCATCACCGACGGCCAGTGCTTCCTGGAGTCCGACCTGTTCAACGCGGGCCAGCGGCCGGCGCTCAACGTCGGTATCTCGGTCTCCCGTGTCGGTGGCTCCGCCCAGCACAAGGCGATGCGCCAGGTCTCCGGCCGTCTGCGCGTGGACCTCGCCCAGTACCGCGAGCTGGAGGCGTTCGCCGCCTTCGGTTCCGACCTGGACGCGGCCTCCAAGGCGGCCCTGGAGCGCGGCAAGCGCATGGTCGAGCTGCTCAAGCAGGGCCAGTACGCGCCGTACTCCGTCGAGGAGCAGGTCGTCTCCATCTGGGCCGGCACCAACGGCAAGCTGGACGACGTCCCCGTCGAGGACATCCGCCGCTTCGAGCGCGAGCTGCTGGACTGGCTGGAGCGCGAGAAGAAGGAGCTGCTGACCAGCATCCGCGAGGGCGGCAAGATGGGCGACGAGACCATCGAGGCGATCTCCGACGCGGTCGACACCTTCAAGAAGCAGTTCGAGACCTCGGACGGCAAGCTGCTGGGTGAGGGCTGAGCATGGGCGCCCAACTTCGGGTCTACAAGCGCCGTATCCGCTCCGTCTCCGCCACCAAGAAGATCACCAAGGCGATGGAGATGATCGCCGCCGCACGCATCGTCAAGGCGCAGCGCGCGGTGGCGGCGTCGACCCCGTACGCCGATGAGCTGACCCGCGCCGTCTCCGCGGTGGCCCAGGGTGCGAACAACAAGCACCCGCTGACCACCGAGGTGGACAACCCCCGCCGTGCCGCGGTGCTGCTCGTCACGAGCGACCGCGGTCTGGCCGGCGGTTACTCCGCCAACGCGATCAAGGCCGCCGACCGGCTCTCGGAGCGCCTGCGCGCCGAGGGCAAGGAGGTCGTGCCGTTCGTCGTGGGCCGCAAGGGCGTGGCGTACTACGCCTTCCGCAACCGGGACGTCGAGCAGTCGTGGACCGGCTTCACCGACAGCCCGACGTACGCGGACGCCAAGCGGGTCGCCGATCCGCTGATCGAGGCCGTGACACGGGACACCGCCGAGGGCGGCGTGGACGAACTGCACATCGTCTTCACCGAGTTCGTCTCGATGCTGACGCAGGCGCCGGTCGACCGCCGGATGCTGCCGCTCAGCCTCGCCGCGTCGGACGAGACCGAGCAGCCCGCCGGCCCGCGGGCCCTGTTCGAGTTCGAGCCGTCCGCCGAGGGCGTGCTGGACGCGCTGCTGCCGCGGTACGTCGAGAGCCGGATCTACAACGCCCTGCTGCAGTCGGCCGCTTCCGAGCACGCCGCCCGCCGCCGGGCGATGAAGTCGGCGACCGACAACGCCGAGGAACTCATCAAGTCGCTCTCGCGGCTTGCCAACGCGGCCCGCCAGGCCGATATCACCCAGGAAATCAGCGAGATCGTCGGTGGCGCTTCCGCCCTCGCCGACGCGACCGCGGGGAGTGACTGACACCATGACAACCTCTGTTGAGACGGCCACTGAGGCGGTCGCCACGACGGGCCGTGTCTCGCGAGTCATCGGCCCGGTCGTCGACGTGGAGTTCCCCGTCGACGCGATGCCGGAGATCTACAACGCGCTGCACGTCGACGTGGCCGACCCGGCCAACGCGGGCGAGACCCGGACCCTGACCCTCGAGGTGGCCCAGCACCTCGGCGAGGGCATGGTCCGCGCGATCTCCATGCAGCCCACCGACGGTCTGGTCCGCCAGGCCGTGGTGACCGACACCGGCAAGGGCATCACCGTGCCCGTCGGCGACGTCACCAAGGGCCGGGTGTTCAACACCCTCGGCCAGATCCTGAACGAGCCGGAGGCGGAGTCCGAGATCACCGAGCGGTGGGCGATCCACCGCAAGGCCCCGGCGTTCGACCAGCTCGAGTCCAAGACCGAGATGTTCGAGACCGGCCTGAAGGTCGTCGACCTGCTGACCCCGTACGTCAAGGGCGGCAAGATCGGTCTGTTCGGTGGCGCGGGTGTGGGCAAGACCGTCCTCATCCAGGAAATGATCATGCGTGTGGCCAAGCTGCACGAGGGCGTTTCCGTGTTCGCCGGCGTCGGCGAGCGCACCCGTGAGGGCAACGACCTGATCGAGGAGATGGCGGAGTCCGGCGTGCTGCCGCAGACCGCGCTGGTCTTCGGTCAGATGGACGAGCCGCCGGGCACCCGTCTGCGGGTCGCGCTGGCCGGTCTGACGATGGCGGAGTACTTCCGCGACGTCCAGAAGCAGGACGTGCTGTTCTTCATCGACAACATCTTCCGCTTCACCCAGGCCGGTTCCGAGGTCTCCACGCTGCTCGGCCGCATGCCCTCCGCGGTGGGCTACCAGCCGAACCTGGCGGACGAGATGGGTCTGCTCCAGGAGCGCATCACCTCGACCCGCGGTCACTCGATCACCTCGATGCAGGCGATCTACGTCCCCGCGGACGACCTGACCGACCCGGCCCCGGCGACCACCTTCGCGCACCTCGACGCGACGACGGTGCTCTCCCGGCCGATCTCGGAGAAGGGCATCTACCCGGCGGTGGACCCGCTGGACTCGACGTCCCGCATCCTGGACCCGCGCTACATCTCGCAGGAGCACTACGACACCGCCATGCGGGTCAAGGGCATCCTGCAGAAGTACAAGGACCTCCAGGACATCATCGCGATCCTCGGCATCGACGAGCTGGGCGAGGAGGACAAGCTCACCGTCCACCGCGCCCGCCGCATCGAGCGCTTCCTGTCGCAGAACACCCACGCGGCGAAGCAGTTCACCGGTGTCGACGGCTCGGACGTGTCGCTGGACGAGTCCGTCTCGGCGTTCAACTCCATCGCCGACGGTGAGTTCGACCACTTCCCGGAGCAGGCGTTCTTCATGTGCGGTGGCCTGGAGGACCTGAAGGCCAACGCCAAGAAGCTGGGCGTCTCCTGACGCCTCGCGCCCATCACGCGTGACGAGGGGCGGGCTGGTCCCGCCCCTCTCCCGCACCCCGTTATCCTGTGACCCAACACCCGTCGTCCCCGGCGGGTGGAGACCCGAGGAGCCATCTTGGCCGAGCTGCACGTCGAGCTGGTCGCCGCCGACCGCAAGGTCTGGTCAGGTGACGCCACGATCGTCGTCGCGCGCACGGCGTCGGGCGACGTAGGCATCATGGCGGGCCACACTCCGCTCCTGAGTGTGCTGGAGTCCGACCCGGTGACCATCCGCACCACGGACGGCGGCACCGTCGTCGCCGCGGTGCACGGAGGATTCATCACGTTCTCCGACAACAAGCTCTCGATCCTCGCGGAGATCGCCGAGCTTGCCGAGGAGATCGACGTCGAGCGCGCCGAGCGGGCTCTGGAGCGCGCCAAGTCGGAGACCGACGGCGCCGCCCAGCGTCGCGCCGACGTCCGGCTGCGTGCCGTCACGGGCGCGCGCTGACACCACGCGACCCAAGGCCGCGGACCGCTCACGAGGCGGTCCGCGGCCCGGTCGCACCGCGAGCGGTTTTTTCTCTGATACGGGTCCGGCCACGGCGGACGTGAGGCGAGGAGGTCGACGGGCATGGTCCTCGCTCTGCAGGTGTTCGGCGTGGTCGTGGCGGTCGCCGCGCTGGGCCTGTTCGTCTTCGGCCTGCGCCGCCGCCTGATCCAGCGCCCCGGCGGCACCTTCGACTGCTCGCTGCGCGTCCCCGGCGACCCGGCGGCCGAGCCGTCCGGCAAGGGCTGGGTGTACGGCGTGGCGCGCTACAGCGGTGACCGCGTCGAGTGGTTCCGGGTCTTCTCCTACGCGCCCCGGCCGCGGCGCGTCCTGGAACGCGCCGCGATCGAGGTCGTCCAGCGCCGCACGCCGCAGGGCGAGGAGGAACTCGCGCTGCTGTCGGACGCGTACGTGCTGACCTGTACGCACCAGGGCGAGACCCTGGAACTGGCGATGAGCGAGGACGCCCTGACGGGCTTCCTCGCCTGGCTGGAGGCAGCCCCGCCCGGCCAGCGCGTCAACGTGGCCTGAGCGGCCACCCCCTCAACGCGGCCTGAAGCGGCCCGACTTCCCCTCGCCGCCACGTCCTCACCGCTCCCCGCCCGGCACCCACAGCACGTCCCCCCGCTCCACGTTGGCGGTCCTCGCCAGAATGAAGAGCAGGTCCGACAGGCGGTTGAGGTACTTGGCGGTGAGGGGGTTCATCTCGTCGCCGTGGCTCTCCAGCGCCGCCCACGTCGAGCGTTCCGCGCGGCGGACGACCGTGCAGGCCTGGTGGAGCAGGGCCGCGCCGGGCGTGCCGCCGGGGAGGATGAAGCTGCGCAGCTTCTCCAGCGGTTCCAGGAAGCGGTCGCAGTCCGCCTCCAGCTTGTCGACGTAGGCCTGCTCGACCCGCAGCGGCGGGTACTTCGGGTCCTCGACCACCGGCGTCGCCAGGTCCGCGCCCACGTCGAACAGGTCGTTCTGCACGCGGGTCAGCACCGCCGCGACCTCCTCGGGCAGACCGCCCAGCGCCAGCGCCACCCCGATCGCCGCGTTGGCCTCGTTGGCGTCGGCGTAAGCGCCGATGCGCGGGTCGGTCTTGCGGGCCCGGCTCATGTCGCCCAGGGCGGTCGTGCCGTCGTCCCCGGTCCGGGTGTAGATGCGCGTCAGATTGACCATGCGCCAGACTCTAGGACAGGCCGCTGGACCGGGTGCGCGGGGCGCGTGCGGCGAAGAACACACCGTGACGCGGGCCTCTTCCTGCTGCGCCGGGGCGTGAACGAGCGTTAAGGTCCGGCCAACAACGTCAACAGTGGGGTGTGTCTCGTGGCGAAGAAGCTGGCCGTCATCGGAGCCGGCCTGATGGGCTCCGGCATTGCTCAGGTTTCCGCGCAGGCGGGGTACGACGTGGTCCTGCGCGATGTCACCGACGAGGCGCTGGCTCGCGGCAAGGGCGGCATCGCCACGTCCTACGAGAAGTTCGTCTCCAAGGGCAAGCTCACCGCCGAGCAGGCCGAGGCCGCGCTCGGCCGGATCACCACCACGACCGACCTGGACGCCGTCGCGGACGCCGACATCGTCGTCGAGGCGGTCTTCGAGAAGATCGAGGTCAAGCAGGAGATCTTCCGCACCCTCGACAAGCTGGTCCGCGACGACGCGGTGCTCGCCTCCAACACTTCCGCGATCCCGATCACCAAGATTGCCGCGGTCACCGGGCGCCCGGAGCGGGTCGTCGGCACCCACTTCTTCTCGCCCGTGCCGCTGATGCAGCTGTGCGAGCTGGTGCGCGGCTACAAGACCAGCGACGAGACGCTGGCCACCGCGCGGGCCTTCGCTGAGGAGATCGGCAAGACCTGCATCGTCGTCAACCGCGACGTGGCGGGCTTCGTCACGACCCGCCTGATCTCCGCCCTGGTCGTCGAGGCGGTCAAGCTCTACGAGGCCGGGGTGGCCTCCGCCGAGGACATCGATGTCGCCTGCAAGCTGGGCTTCGGCCACGCCATGGGCCCGCTGGCCACCACCGACCTGACCGGCGTGGACATCCTGCTGCACGCCACCGGCAACATCTACACCGAGTCGCAGGACGAGAAGTTCGCCCCGCCGGAGCTGATGCGGCGCATGGTCGACGCGGGCGACATCGGCCGCAAGAGCGGCCAGGGCTTCTACAGCTACTGAGCCGCGGGCCGGACGCCGCCGCGCCGTGGACGCCAGGGGAGTGCCCCGGCGCCCACGGCGGCGGCGAAGCGCCGAGGCCACCGCACGCCATCACCCCATGGAGTGAATTCGGTATCGGTTCGCTCACGGACGGCAACCCCGGGGTGCGACGGATCGTCAGTTGCGTTGAGACTGAGGGGGTCATCGAACCCCGGAGCACCATGGGAGCGCGCATGCACATCAAGGGCGACCACGCCCGGCTCGTTGTCGGGGGACGCCTCGACGTACGCAGCGCGGCGGACGCCCGTGCGGTGCTGCACACCGCGCTCGACTCCGGCCACGGGGACCTGGTGCTCGACCTGACCGACCTCGACTCCTGGGACGCCACCGGCCTGGGCGTCATCATGGGCGCCCACCGCCGCGCGGGCCGCGCCAACCGGCGGCTGGTGCTGCGCGGGGTGCCGCCGCAGATGCAGCGGCTGCTCGTCGCCACCCGGCTGCACCGCATCCTCACCATCGACGGCGGCCCCCTCGGCGCCGCGCCCGCCGACGAGCTCCCGGCGGACCCCCTCCCGCACGCCTGACCCGCGCCCCCGGGCTCCGCCGTCCTCCGAGCGCGCCGTCCGCGCGCCCGCGTGCTCCCGAAAGGCCTCCGCGCCCGCGTGCTCCCGAAAGCCGCATCCCGGGCGGTGCTTCGGCCCTGGTTTCCTTCGGTAGTCTGCGAAGGTTTAGGGTTCGGTTTCCGGCGTGTCGACTCCGGCGCGCTGTGGAGGGGAGCCGGACCGGTCCTGAAGGCGGACGTACGGACTTCCGTTACGACGACAGCCCGTACGCGACGCATATGGGGGCGGAGACGATGGACCCACACGACCACGGACCCCGGCAGCAGCACCAGGCGCCCGGCCCGGCGGGCCCCGGCGGCGCGCCCGACGCGAACGACCTGTCGGCGGTGTTCGACAGCGGGGTCACGGCGGGCGGCAGCGTCCCCGGCGCCCCCCGCGCTGCCGCGTCCGACGCGACGGCCCCCGGCGACGAGGCGGCCGGGCGCTCCGCGTACCGCGATCCGCTGATATCCGAGGCGGGCACCGGCGCGACCGCCCGCGTGGCCCAGGTCGTCGCGGGCGACCTGCTGCTGACCGTCAACCCCGTCGACGGCAGCGAGGTCGTCGGCTGCCCGCCCGCCAGGATCCCGGCCGTCGCCCGCCGCACCGCCGAGGACCGCGCCGCGCGCGACCGTGCCGCCCGGCCCGCCCCGGTCACCGGCCACCCGTTCCCCGACCTGCCCGTGCTGGAGCGCGCCGAGGAGACCGACCGGCTGGTCAAGCTGGTCTCCCGGGGCCGCTCGGTGCGCGTCACCGGCCCCGCCGGCTGCGGCCGCACCGCGCTGCTCGACGCCGTCGCCGAACGCTGCGCGGACCTCGCCCCGGACGGCGTGATCCGCCTGACCGGCCACCGCCGTACCGTCGCCGACCTGCTGCACGAGCTGTACGCGACCGTCCACACCGTCGACGCCCACCGCCCCGGGCCGGACCGGCTGCGGGACCTGGTGCGCGAGATCGGCGCGGTCGTCGTGCTGGACGACGTGGAGTTCGGCGGCGCGCCCCTGGAATCGCTGCTGGCCGCCGCGCCGGAGTGCGCCTTCGTCATCACCGCCACCCCCGACGTCGCCGCGCCGCTGCCCGACTCCCACCTCGAAGAGGTCTTCCTGCCCGGCCTGTCCCAGGAAGGCTGCCTGGACCTGCTGGCCCGCGTGGCCGGTCGCGACCTGTCGGAGGAGGAGAGCGCCTGGGCCGCCGACCTGTGGTTCGCCTCCGAGGGCCTGCCGCTGCGCTTCGTCCAGGCCGGTGCGCTGCTGCGGCAGCGCGATCAGGCCCTCGCCCGGCCCGGCGCCGCGGACCTGCCCGCCGACGCGCCCGCGGGCGACGTCCCGCCGCCGCCCGCGGGCCGGGGTCAGCTGCCGTCGCTCGCCGAGGCCGCCGCCCCTGCCGACCTGCTCGCCTCCCGGCTCGGGCCCGACGCGCAGGAGGCGCTGCGGTTCGCGGTGGCGCTCGGCGGCGAGTGCCCGCACTCGTCCCACCTGCCCGCGCTGGTCGGCGCCGAGCACGCGGACGCCGCGCTCGCCGAACTGATCGCCACCGGCCTGGTCACCCCCTCCGGCGCCCGCTACCGGCTGGCGGCCGGGGTGCTGGGCCAGCTGACCGAGGGCGGCGTGGAGACCGGCGGTTACGCCCAGACCGCCGCCACGCACTACGCCTGGTGGACCGGCCACCCCTCGGTCCCGGCGGAACGGATCGCCGCCGAGGCGGACGCCGTGCTCGCCGCCATGGCCGCCGCCCGCGCCGCCGGTCACCACGAGTGCGCGGTACGGCTCGCCCGCGCCGCCGCGCCGCAGTTCGCGGCCGGGCTCGACTGGGGTGCGTGGGAGCGGGCCCTGCGCGCGGGCCAGGAGGCCGCCCGGCTGGCCGGGGACGTCGCCGAGGAGGCCTACTTCCACCACGAGTTGGGCGTCCTGGCGCTGTGCTCCGGCAACCTGGACCGGGCCCGCACCGAGCTGGAGGCGTCGATCGGGATGCGCGGGGTGCTGGCCGACCGCCAGGGCACCATCGTGGGCCGCCGCACCCTCGCCCTGGTCACCGACCGCGCCGGACGTCCCGCGGTGCCCGCTCCGGTACGGGCCGAGCCCCCGGCGGCCGCGCCGCAGGAGCGCCTCCCGCGGACCGAACGCACCCCGCTGGTCCCGCCGACCGTGCCCATCGTGGCCGCGGGCACCGCCGCGGCGCCCTTCGAGGACGCGGCGGTCACGGTCCTGACGCCCAGGGTCGGCGCGAACGGACCGGCCCACAAGCGGCGCTTCCCCTACCTCGCCACCCGCCGCAACCTCGTCGCCGCGGGCGCGGGCGCGGTCCTGGTGGCCGTCCTCGGCACGGTCGTCACCCTCGGCGCGACCTCCCAGCGCGACCCGTCGACCCCGATGACGGTCAAGCCCGGCGGCGGCCCGGCGGCCCGCAACGACGACAACTCGGGCCTGCCCGCCGACCCGTCGGCCCCGGCCACGGGCACCTCGACGACCCCGTCGACGGCGGTGTCGGGGGGCCCGGCCACGTCGCCCTCGGCCTCCGGCGGCCCCGCGAGCGGCTCCACCGGCACGAGCCCGGCCCCGGGTACGACGGAGACGAGCAGCGCACCGTCCGGCGGCGGAAGGCCGTCGCCGTCGCACTCGCACCCGGCGCCTCCTCCGCCCACGCAGTCGTCGCCGCCCCCCTCTCCCTCGCCGAGCCAGAGCACGACGCCCACGCCGTCCCCGTCGACGACCACGACGCCCACGGGAACGGACTCGGCGAGCGGACCCGCTCCGACGACCACCGGGACCGACTCCGGCGCCCCCAGCGCGTCGGACACCGGGAGCGCCCCGGCGGCGTCGGACAGCCCCTCGTAAGCCCGCACGCACCCATGGGAAAGCCCCGACGCCAGCGATGGCGTCGGGGCTTTCCCGTTGCGGAGCGGCCCGGGGGACGGATCAGAACAGGCGCAGCTTGTCGTCCTCGATGCCGCGCAGGGCGTCGTAGTCGAGGACCGCGCAGGAGATCCCGCGGTCGGTGGCGAGCACCCGCGCCTGCGGCTTGATCTCCTGGGCCGCGAAGACGCCCTTGACCGGGGCGAGATGGGGGTCGCGGTTGAGCAACTCCAGGTACCGGGTGAGCTGTTCGACGCCGTCGATCTCGCCGCGCCGCTTGATCTCGATCGCGACGGTGGCGCCGTCCCCGTCCCGGCACAGGATGTCCACCGGGCCGATCGCGGTGGGGTATTCGCGCCGAATCAGCGTCCACCCCTCGCCCAGGGTCTCGATGCGGTCGGCCAGGAGTTCCTGGAGGTGTGCCTCCACCCCGTCCTTGATCAGACCGGGGTCGACGCCCAGCTCGTGGGAGGAGTCGTGCAGGACCTCCTCGATGGTGATGATGAGCTGTTCGCCGGCCTTGTTGATCACCGTCCAGACCCCGTCGCCCTCCTTGAGGGTGCACGGCGGGGACATCCAGTTGAGGGGTTTGTAGGCGCGGTCGTCCGCATGGATCGACACACTGCCGTCGGCCTTGATGAGGAGGAGTCGCGGGGCCGAGGGCAGGTGGGCGGTGAGCCGGCCTGCGTAGTCCACGGAGCAGCGAGCAATGACGAGACGCACGGTCGCCCACGCTACTTCAACCGGAACCCCTGGCGCGATCCGGCCTGATGGGACGGGGGTGGACTCCTGTGACAGGCCACGCATTCGAACGCAAAGCCGGGCACTTGATATGGCCTGGAGAGTGGCCGGTTGTACGCGCAAGCGCCTGGTGTGGCCGCAGCCATACGCCTACGGTGGGTAGCGGGAGTCCGTCATACGGTTGTCACGTCTGCGGATTTCCTCCGACATCCGTCAGGCCTCGCGGGAGTGTCCCGTGGGGTCGCGAGAGGAGTACCCATGTCGCTCGACGTCTCACCGGCCCTCCTGGAACAGGCCGAGCGAGGCGAGGTCGACGAAGCCGAATTCGTCGACTGCGTCCGGACCTCCCTGCCGTACGCGTGGGAGATGATCAGTTCTCTGGTGGCACAACTCAAGGTCGACGGGGGAGAGTTCGCCGACAACCAGGTTCCGCCGCCGGACGAGCAGGCGCGTGGCCAACTGCTGAGGGCCCTGGCGAGCGACGCGATACGCGGCGCGCTGCAACGGCATTTCGGCGTCCGGCTCGCATTCCAGAACTGCCACCGGGTCGCGGTCTTCCCGCTGGACGCCGCGGTCGACCAGAGGTACGCCAAGTTCACCTCGGTGCGGGCCCAACTGCTCAACCAGTCGCCGGAGTTGCGCGACTGCTGAGCGATCCGGACGGGTCCGGCCGCTCCGGGCCCCGTCCGCTCACGATTCCCGCCGTCCCCGCCCTCCCCACGACCCCGACGCCCTTCTCCGCCTTCTCCAGCTCCCGCTGCGCGACCCCACGGCCCGACGGCGCCCGGACCGGGACGCGATCGGATCGAGTCGATCACGCCCGCCCGGACCCCTCGCGCCGAACGTGCCGATCAGGCCAGCAGCGGGAGCACCTCACCGCCCAGCCGGGCCACGCAGGCCTCCGTCTCCGCCAGGTCTCCACTGCCCTCGGCGAGCAACGCGAAACGGCTGATCCCGGTCCGCTCGACGGTCGCCGCGATCCGGTCCGCGCACACCCGGGGCGAGCCCACCGGGTGCAGCGAGCACAGCAGATCGGTGTAGGCGTGCGCGTCGCGCCTGGCACGCGGGCGCCCGTCCACCGTCACATGCGCCGCGAGCCCGTGCTGCAACCAGCCGGGCATCGCCTTGCGCAGCGTCTCCACCGCGCCCCGCGTGGTGTCGGCGACCTGGGTGACCCCGGCCGAGACGTGTTCCGCCGCGGTGGCCGCCACCTCGTCCGGATCGCGCCCGGCCGCCAGCGCCTCCTGCCGCCACAGCGCCGTCATCGCGGCCTTCTCCTCGTCACCGCAGTGCATGCCGAGCAGCATCGGCAGCCCGCGCGCCGCCGCCAGCCGGACCGTGGCCGGTGACGTGCAGGCGACGATCACCCGCGGCCGGGCGGGCACGCCGATGTCGTCCAGGTCGTCCGGCCGGGGGACCACCGGCACCTCGCGGAAGCGGTGGCGCGGCCCGTCCGAGCCCACCCGGGGCTCCGACAGCCAGCGCAGCAGCAGGTCGAGCGACTCGGGGAAGTCCTCCTGGTAGGCGTCGAGTCCGGTGCCGAAGACCTCCAGGTCCTGCCAGGGGCCGCCACGTCCGACGCCGAGGACGAACCGCCCGCCCGACGTCAGGTGCAGCAGCGCCGCCTGCTCGCCGAGCGCCACCGGGTGCGTGGTCGGCAGCACGCTGACCGCCGTGCCCACGGTGATCCGCCGGGTGCGGCCCAGCAGCAGCGCCGCCAGCGTGACCGCCGACGGGCACACTCCGTACGGCATGAAGTGGTGTTCGGCCAGCCAGACCGAGTCGAGCCCGGCCCGCTCGGCCGCCTCGGCGGTGCGCACCGTGCGGTGCAGCGCCTCGGCGTGTCCCTGGCCCGGGAACTGCGCCGAGAGCGCGAACGCTCCCACCCGTGGTGTCTCGCGCATGTCGTCCTCACCTCTCTTCCCCGCCCGTTCGCCCGCGGTGCGGCGGACCGGATTCCGCCTGGTGAACGGGAGGCTCCCCCATGGGGGTTAACGCCTGACACGTGCCAAAGGCACGGTCGGCGCCGTGATTTCGTGACTGCGTGATTGTCGGACGCGTGACGCCGCGTTGTCCGCCGGTTACCGGAGCCGGTCCGGGCCGCGTACGCTGGTGTCCGGGTCTGCCGGAACCCGCCCTGTCGCCGACTCGCCCCCGTACGAGGTGTCCCGTGTCCCCCCGCCGAAACCGCCCGCACCGGGCCGTCAAGCCCGAACCGAGCCGGGACGGCGAACGCCACGGGCTGGAACGGACCGAGAGCTGGCACGGCGAGGAGTGGGTGATGCGCCCGGTCTCCGGCAGCGCCGGCAAGACCTACCGCTGCCCGGGCTGCGACCAGGAGATCCCGCCCGGCGTCGGCCACGTGGTCGCCTGGCCCGAGCACGCGGGCGTGGACGACCGCCGTCACTGGCACCGGGCCTGCTGGAACGCCAGGGAGCGGCGCGGCGCGAAGGTGTTGCGCTCCCGCAACGCGCCGCGCCACTAGGCGAGTCGGCACGTAGGGCCCGGCCGAGTGCGTCAGCCCGTCAGCTGGTCAAGCCGTCAGCCCTTCAGGCTGTCGTCGGGCTCGTCCCGCGGGCGCGGCAAAATCACCCGGAGCGGCTCGCGCGGCGGACGCGGGCGCCACTCGCGCGGATAGCCCACCGACACCTCCTCGAACCGCACGCCGTCGTGCCAGGTCACCCGGGGGATGTGCAGGTGCCCGTAGACCACCGCGGCGGCCCGGAACCTGCGGTGCCAGTCCGCGGTCAGCTCCGTACCGCACCACTGCGCGAACTCCGGATAGCGAAGGATCTCGGTGGGGTGCCGCAGCAGCGGCCAGTGCCCGGCCAGCACCGTCCGTACGTGCGGCGGCAGTTCGGCGAGCCTGCGCTCGGTGTACGCGACCCGCTCACGGCACCAGTCGTCCAGGCCCTCGTGCGGATCGGGGCGCAGGAAGTGCTCGTCGGTGCAGACCACGCCCGCGGCGTACGCGGCGGCGAGCGACTCCTGTTTGGTGGCCGTGCCCGGCGCCCGGAAGGTGTAGTCGTACAGCACGAACAGCGGCGCGACCGCCACCGGGCCGTCCGCGTCCGGCCACAGCGGGTAGGGGTCCTCGGGCGTGACGACGCCCAGCGCGCGGCACACCTCGACCAGGTGCGCGTAGCGCTCGGCGCCGCCCAGCTGGACCGGGTCGCTGGGGTGCGTCCACAACTCGTGGTTGCCCGGCGCCCACAGCACCTTCGCGAACCGCCCGGCCAGCGTCCGCAGCGCCCACTCGACGTCCTCGACCCGCTCGGCGACGTCCCCGGCGACGATCAGCCAGTCCCCGTCGTCCGCGGGACGCAGCCCGTCGACGATCTTCCGGTTGTCCTCGTACGCGATGTGCAGATCGCTGACGGCGAGCAGACGGGCGGTCATCGCGGCCTCACACGTCGCGCTTGTTGATGACGGTGAACGCGCCCGCCAGCGCCACCACCGTGACCCCGGCCAGGATCCACAGCGGCGTCCAGCCGTGCGGGCCGGAGTCCAGCATCGGGATGCCGTAGATCGCGGCGAGCGCGTTGGGCACCGAGTACTCGATGAGGTCGGTGCGCAGCGTCTGGAGGCTCTCGCCCGCCATGAACAGTGCCAGCAGCAACGGCAGCAGCACGACGCCCAGCATGGCGGTGATCGCGCCCGCCGAGTGCCGCAGCATCGCGCCGACCGCCAGCGCCAGCAGGCCGAGCAGTGCCACGTACAGGCCGATGCCGACCGTGGCCCGCGCCCACTGGCTGCCGGAGGGCGCGAGCACGCCGTGCCCGGAGATCAGCGAGGAGTCGACGGCCGCGACCAGCAGGCAGGCGACCGTGGTCAGCACGAAGGCGAGGGAGAAGAAGACCACGGCCTTGGCGGCCAGCACCCGCGAGCGGCTGGGGCAGGCGGTGAGCGTGGTGCGGATCATGCCGGTGCTGTACTCCGAGGAGATCACCAGCACGCCCAGCGTGATCACCGACAGGCTGCCGAGCAGCACGCCGAAGAAGCCGGCCGCGAGCGCCGGGAAGCCGCTCGCCTCGTGACCGCTCATCACGGAGGCGACCAGCAGCCCGATGCCGACGACCACCAGCAGCATCACCCCGAGCGTCCACATCGTGGAGCGAAGGGTGCGGATCTTGGTCCACTCGGAGCGCAGCGCGTCGCCGAAGGTGGCGTCGCGCACCGGGATCGGCGAGGTGTACGCGGCGGGCGCGCCGCCCTGCCACGGCTGGGTGCCCTGCGCGGTGGCCTGGTGGGGAGTGGTCATCGTCAGCGGTCCTCGGCGTCGGGCTGGTCGGTGGCGGGAGCGGCGGGGGCCTGCGGGGGCGCGGCGGGAGCGGCCGGCGCGGCGTGGTGCGGGGCGGGGGGAGCGCCGAAGCCGCCCTGCGGGGGCGGGCCCTGCGGCACGGGACCGGGCGGGTACGCGGGGGCCTGCCCGTACGCCGGTGCCTGCGGCGGCAGTTGACCGCCCTGCGGCGCGTACGGGTGTGGTGCGCCCTGCGGGGCGTAGGGCTGCGGCTGCCCGTAACCCGTGGCGGGCGGCGGCAGTTGACCGGGCAGGGTCTGGCCCTGTGGCCCCGGCTGCTGGAACCCGGCCCGCGGGTCGTGCGTCGAGCGGTAGTCGACCGCGCCCTGGGTCAGCCGCATGTACGCCTCCTCCAGCGAGGCGTGGTGCGGTGACAGCTCCCACAGGCGCACGTCGGCCTGGTGCGCGAGGTCGCTGATGCGCGGCAGTTCCAGACCGGTGACGCGCAGCGCGCCGTCCTGCTCGGGCTGGACCCCGCCGCCCGCCTCGTGCAGCGCGGCGGTCAGCTTCTCGCGTACGCCCGGCTCGTCCGGGGTGCGCACCAGCGCGTAGCCGGTCGAGTTGCGCGCTATGAAGTCCTTGACGCCCATGTCCGCCAGCAGTTGACCGCGCCCGATGACGATGAGGTGGTCGGCGGTGAGCGCCATCTCGCTCATCAGGTGGCTGGAGACGAAGACGGTGCGGCCCTCGGAGGCGAGGCGCCGCATCAGGTTGCGCACCCAGTGGATGCCCTCGGGGTCGAGGCCGTTGACCGGCTCGTCGAAGAGCAGCACCTGCGGGTCGCCGAGGAGCGCGGCGGCGATGCCGAGGCGCTGGCCCATGCCGAGCGAGAAGCCCTTGGAGCGCTTGCCCGCGACCTCCTTCAGGCCCACCACGCCCAGCACCTCGTCGACCCGGCGGGCCGGGATGCCGGACAACTGGGCCAGGCACAGCAGGTGCTGGCGCGCGCTGCGCCCGCCGTGCACCGCCTTGGCGTCCAGCAGCGCGCCCACGTGCCGTGGCGCGTTGGGCAGTTGGCGGTAGGGGCGGCCGCTGACGGTGACCTCACCGGAGGTCGGGGTGTCGAGGCCGAGGATCATCCGCATCGTCGTGGACTTGCCCGAGCCGTTGGGACCCAGGAAGCCGGTCACCAGTCCCGGACGGACCTGGAACGACAGGTTGTAGACGGCGGTCTTGGTGCCGTACCGCTTGGTGAGGCCGCGTGCCTCGATCATGCTCCGCCCCTCGCTGACGACTGGGGCGCGTGCCCCCGTAACGGCTAGGAGGCTATCCAAGGTGGTCCGGTTCCTGCCAACGTCGGCAGGCCGGACGGCCGCAGCAGCCAGCCCTCACGCCGGAAGACCTCCGCGCCCGCCGCCCGGGCCGCCGGGTCCGCGGCGACCGTGGCCACCCACGCGTCCGGATCGGGCCCCAGCAGCGCCCGCAACGCGTCGGACGCCCCCAGCAGCCGGCGCAGCAGCGCGGGCTGGTCCCGCGCGGTCAGCGGGGTGCGGCCGTCCAGCGCGAGCACGCCGTGCCGGTGCACGTAGAGCGCCGCCGACGGCAGCCGGGTGCCGCCCGGCAGCGTCATCGGGAAGGCGTCGCCGTCCACCGTCACCCGGTGGTAGTGCGGCTCGGTGGCGTCGACCGCCGCCAGCTGGTCCGCGTCCAGCCAGCCGACGGCCAGCGTGGCGACGGAAACGCCGCTGCCGTACGGGGACGCGCTCACGTAACCGGCGAGGCTGATGTGGGCCGAGACCCCGGCCGCGATGCCGCGCACCCGCAGCGGGCTCATCGGCACCGCCACCGGCAGCCCCGCGAGCACCAGCTTGTGCCGGACCTGCGCCGGGCAGGCGTTGGACCCCACGGCGAGCACCGGCAGCCGCTCGTCCGTCCCCGCGACGCCCGCGTCGCGCAGCACGGCGTCGAGCCCCGCGCCCCGCCCGCCGACCGCCCAGCCGCCCACCGGTCCGCCGTCCGCCCGCAGCGGCAGCAACTCCTCGTCGCACAGCAGCCCGGGACCCGGGACCGGCCGCCCGGGATAGGCCAGCGGCGCCAGCACGGGCACGGCGTCCAGCCCCAGCGCCCGCAGCGTGTGATCGGTCACCCGACGAGCCTAGCGGCGCGGTTCACGCGTCCCGGCGCCGCAGCAGGAAGAAGCCGCCGGCCAGCGCGGCCACCACCCACCCCACCATGATCAGCAGCCCGGCCCACGGCCCGTACGGCCGCGTGTCGCCGAGGGTGACGACCATCATCACCTTCCGGCCCGCCTGGTCCGGCAGGTAGTAGGCGACCTTCTGGGTGGCGTGCACGGCGCTGAGGATGTTGGAGACCAGGAAGAAGAACGGCATCAGGATCGACAGCGACAGCAGCGGGCTGCGCAGCATCGCCGCGCAGCCCATCGCGAACACCGAGATCAGCGTCAGGTACAGCCCGCCGCCGACGACCGCGCGCAGCACCCCGGGGTCGCCGATGTGCACCCGGTGCGAGCCCAGCATCGCCTGGCCCGCGAAGAAGGTGACGAACGACGTCACCATGCCCACCACGAACGCCAGCGCCGTGGCCACCGCGAGCTTGCACGCGAGGAACGTCCACCGCTGCGGCACCGCGGCCAGCGAGGTGCGGATCATGCCGGTGCTGTACTCCGTGGAGACCACCAGCACGCCGAAGACGATCATCAGCAGCTGACCCAGGGTCATCCCGGCGAAGCTGGTGTAGGTCGGGTCGAAGATCAGCTGGTCGTGCGGCGACATCTTCGAGAAGCCGTTATTGGCGAGGAACGAGATGAGCACGCCCAGGCCGATGGTGAGGACCGCCGCCAGCGACAGCGTCCACACCGTGGAGCGCACCGACCGGATCTTCGTCCACTCCGACCGCAGCACCGCGGGTGCCAGCACCATGTCAGACCCCCTCGCCGTCGCCGGACCGCTCCGGGCCGTGCTCGCGCCGCCACTGCTCGCCCCACGCGGGCGCCTGCTCCACGGGCGCCCCGGCGGTCGGTGTCGGAGGCTCGCCCGCCTCCCGCGCGTGGTACTCCACCGCCTGCGCGGTCAGCCCCATGAACGCCTCCTCCAGGGACGCCTGCTGGGGACTCAGCTCGTGCAGCACGAGCCGTTCGCGCGCGGCCAGCTCGCCCAGGTCGGCCGCGGTCGACCCGGTGACCTCGAACGAGCCGTCGCCCGCGGTCCGCGCCTCGATCCCGGCCGCCGCCAGCACGTCCCGCATCCGCTCCGGCTCGGGGGTGCGCACCCGTACGAAGGAGCGGGAGTTGCGGGCGATGAAGTCGGCCATCGAGGTGTCCGCGAGCAGCTTGCCCTGCCCGATCACCACCAGGTGCTCGGCGGTCAGCGCCATCTCGCTCATCAGGTGGCTGGAGACGAAGACCGTGCGGCCCTGCGCGGCCAGCGACTGCATCAGGTTGCGGATCCAGCGGATGCCCTCGGGGTCGAGCCCGTTGACCGGCTCGTCGAACATCAGGATGCGCGGGTCGCCCAGCAGCGCCGCCGCGATGCCGAGCCGCTGGCCCATGCCGAGCGAGAAGCCCTTGGGCCGCTTGCGCGCCACCGGCGTCAGGCCGACCGCCTCCAGCACCTCGCCGACCCGGGAGCGCGGGATACGGTTCGCCTGCGCCAGGCAGAGCAGATGGTTGTACGCGGTGCGCCCGCCGTGCACCGCCTGCGCGTCCAGCAGCGCGCCGATCTCTTTGAGCGGCTCCTTCAGCTCCGCGTACCGCTTGCCGTCGATCCGCACGTCACCGGCGGTGGGGTTGTCCAGACCCAGCATCATCCGCATGGTCGTCGACTTGCCCGCGCCGTTCGGCCCGAGGAAGCCCGTGACGATGCCGGGCCGCACGGTGAACGTCAGATGGTCGACCGCCACCTTCTCCCCGAACCGCTTCGTCAGCCCCTGAAGCTCGATCACACCGTCCACGCTAGGCGACTACCCCGTACCGCGCACGGCAAGACCCCCCGCCCGGGAGGCGAGGGGTCCTGGCGTCGTACGGGTGCGCGGTCGCGCGAGCTGAGCGGGGATCAGCGGCTCTGCTGGGCCGGGACACCACGGGAGACGGTCTCGTCCTCCGGGGCACCGGCCGCGGCGACCGCGGCACCGGTCAGGGTGGCCAGCATCTCGCGGACGTTGGTCAGCTGGGCGTTGATGCTGTCGCGACGGTTGGTCAGCGCGGCCAGCTCACGCTCGGATTCGCTGCGGATGCGGTCGGCCTTGGCGTTGGCGTCGGCCACGATGTCCTCGGCCTGGCGCTGCGCGGTCTCCACCGTCTGGCGGGCCCGGCGCTCGGCGTCGGTGCGCAGCTTCTCCGCCTCCAGGCGCAGCTGCTCGGCGCGGTGCTCGATCTCCGCCAGCCGCTTCTCCGCCTTGGCCTGACGGGAGGCCAGGTCGCGCTCGGACTGCTCGCGGCGCTT
Source organism: Streptantibioticus parmotrematis (assembly GCF_019890615.1). GTDB lineage: Bacteria > Actinomycetota > Actinomycetes > Streptomycetales > Streptomycetaceae > Streptantibioticus_D > Streptantibioticus_D parmotrematis. The sequence goes on from NZ_JAINVZ010000027.1 coordinate 63,255, forward strand.
GGCGAGGTTGGTCTCGAAGTCCGCGGCGGCCTGGGCGGCCTTGGCGCGGGTCTCCTCGAAGAGGGCGTCCGCCTCCTCGCGCTTGGCCTGGGCGTCCTTGGTGGCGTCGTTGCGCAGCTGGGTCGCCTCGTTCTTCGCCTTGTCGACGATCCGGGCGCCCTCGTCCTCCGCCTTCGCCTTGCGCTCCGCGGCGAACGACTCCGCGTCCGCGCGCACCTGGTTGGCGGCCCCCTCCGCCAGCTCACGGTGCTGCTCGGCCGCCCTGCGGGCCTCCTCACGCAGGTCCTTGGCCTCCTCCTCGGCGAGCCGGAGGATCTTCTCGACGCGCGCGCCGAGCCCCGCGTAGCTGGGCTCGGCGTCGTTGATCTGTGCCTGGGCGTTCTGGGTCTCGAGGTGCAGCTCCTCGATGCGCTTCTCCAGCGCGGTGATCCTGGACAGAGCGCTGTCGCGGTCGGCGACGAGCTTGGTGATGCGGTCGTCCACCTGGCCGCGGTCGTAGCCACGCCGCACGAGCTCGAAGCCGAAGGGGGAGGAAGTGTCGCTCATGGGGTTCCTGTCAATCAGGCCGGTGAGGTGATAGAGGGAATCCTAGGGGTGAGGACGGCGTGTCATCGAGTCAATCCCCGTTACAGCTGGAGAATGTGCGCTCAATCGAGTGGAGCCGAATCGGAACGCTTGCCACTCGAACGCGTGCTTCCGGCGCCCGCCCCCGCCTTCACGCCACCACCGGGCTCCCGGCGCTCTCCTGACTTCTTGCCAGCCGCGCCGCCCGGCGTCTCGAACGACTCCAGGGCCTCCAACACGTCCTGGACCCGGGAGATTTCGGCGTTGATGTCCTCGCGGCGCCGCTTGAGGACGTCGAGTTCACGGCGGCCCTCGTCGACGATCCGCTCCGCTTCGGCGCGGGCCTCGGCCACCACCCGCTCGGCGGTCCTGGCCGCCTCGGTCTTCTTCTGCTCGGCCTCCTTGATGAGGCCCTCGGCCTTCTTCACCGCCGCGATGCGGACCTTGCTCGCCTCCGACGACGCGGCGGACGCGGTCTCACCCGCCGTCCGCTCGGCGTCGGCGACCATCTCGCGCGCCTTGGCCTCCGCCTCCTCCAACTGCTCGGTGGCGGCGGCGACCAGCTTGTCGCAGCGCTCCCCGGCCGACTTCATCGCCTCCGAGGACTCCTTGCGGGCCCGCTCGTGCAGCTCCTCGACCTCGGTCTCGACACGGGTGCGCAGCTCCTCGGCCCGCTCCCTTATCGACGTGGCGTCACCGCGGGCCTCGGCCAGCAGCGTGTCGGCGTCCGAACGGGACTGCTCCACCAGCGCGTTGGCCCGCGCGGTGGCCTCGGCCACCAGCCGCTCCGCCTCCGCGCGGGCGGCGCCGACCATGTCGTCGGCGCGCTCCTCGGCCGTCGCGGCGGTGCGCAGCGCCTCGTCCCGCGCCTCGGTGGTGAGCCGCTCGGCCTCGGTGGCCGCCTTGCCGATCAGCTCGTCGGCCTGCTCGGCGGCTTCGGAGCGCTTGCGGTTGGCGTTCTCGCGGGCCTCGTCGACGGTGCGCTCGGACTCCGCCTTCGCCGCCGCGAGCAGCCGCTCGGACTCCGCCTTCGCGCTCTCCTCCTGCTCCACCGCCGCCGCGCGCGCCCGCTCGGCCTCGATGGTGAGCCGCTCGGCGTCCCGGGCGGCCCTGGCCACCCGCTCGTCGGCCTCCCGGCCGACCTTCTCCGCCTCGGTGACCGCGCCGGAGATCAGCTCGTCGGCCTGCTGCGCGGCCTCCGCGCGTTTGCGGTTGGCGTCCTCACGGGCCTCGTCGCGCAACCGGTCGGCGTCCGCGATGGCGTCCGCCACGGTCCGCTCGGCCAGCGCCTTCGCCAGCTCCGACTCCTCGTTGGCCTCGCGCCGGATGCGCACCGCGTCGGCGCCCGCCCGCTCGCGCTCGGCGCCCGCGTCGGCGTGCAGCTTGTCGGCCTCCTCGCGGGCCGACGCGAGAACCTGCTCGGCGGCGTGCTCGGCGGCCGACTTCAGGCCGGCGATCTCCTCCTCGGCCTGCTCGTGCAGCCCCGCGACCGCGTCCCGCACCTGCTGCGCGGTCTGTTCGGCGGCGGACACCAGCTCGGCGGAACGCCGCTCGGCCTCGGCGACCAGCCGCTCCGCCTCGGCGCCCGCGTCCTCGACCCGCTTGCGCGCGGAGGCGAGCAACTCCTCGCTCTCCTCGCGGGCCTGACCGCGTTCCTGCTCGGCCGCGCGGCGGGCGTCGGCGAGCAGTTCCTCGGCCTCCCGGCGGCGCCTCGCGGCCTCCTCGCCGGCCGCCGACAGCGCCTCCGCCGCCTCGGCGGCGGTCCGCTCGGCGGCGGCCTGCGCCTCGCCGCGCAGCCGGTCGGCGGTCTCCCGCGCCTCGGTGCGCAGCCGTTCGGCCTCGGTGGCCGCCTCGGTGCGCAGCCGCACCGCGACCGCCTCGCCCTCGGCGCGGGACGCCGACGCGTCGGCCGCGGCCTCGGCGCGCAGCCGGTCCGCCTCCTCCTCGGCCTCCGCGCGCAGGGCACGGGTCCGCTCGGCCGCCTCGGTGCGCAGCCGTTCGGCTTCCTGGGCGGCCTCCTTGCGCAGCCGGTCCGCCTCCGCGGTGCCGGCGCGCAGCGTCTCGTCGGCGTCGGTGAGCCGCCGGGCCACCTCGGTGCGCTGCCGCTCCAGCTCCTCGGCGGCCTCCTCGGCCAGCCGCGCCGCCGCCTCCTCGGCGTCGGCGCGCACCTGCCGGGCCGCGTCCTGCGCCGCGTCCTTGGCCTGGCCCGCGGCCTGTTCGGCCTCGGTACGCAGCTGCTCGGCCTCGGCCCGGGCGCGCTCCAGTGCTTCTTCCGCCTGCTTGCGCAGGGCGGCGGCCCGCTCGGCGGCCTCGCCGCGCACCCGTTCCGACTCGCCCGCGGCGCCCTGCCGCAGCTCCTCGGCGTCCGAGCGGGCCTTGGTCAGCAGCTCCTCGGCGGTGCTGGCCGCCTCCTCGATCTGCTGGAGTGCCTCGCGCCGGGCCTCGCCGCGGATCCGCTCGCCCTCGGCGACCGCCTCGGCCCGCAGCTGCTCGGCCTCGCCGCGCAGCCTGCGCGCCTCCTCCTGCAGCTCGACGGTCCTGGCCCGGTACTCCTTGGTGTCGTCCTTGGCCGCGCCCTTGAGCTGCTCGGCGGCCTCCTCGGCCTGGGTGCTCAGCCGCTCCGCCTCGGCCTGCGCCTCGCCGCGGATGCGCTCGGCCTCCTCGGCGGCCGCCTTCGTGGTGGCCTCGGCGTCCTGCGACGCCTTGGCGAGCACCTCCTCCGCGCTGCGCGCGGCCTTCGCCAGCTGCGCCGCCGCGTCCTCGGCGGCCTGGCTGCGGGCCGACTCCTGGGCCTCGGCGACCAGCCGCTCGGCCTCGGCCCGCGCGTCGTCCCGCTGCTGCTCGGCCTCGGCCCTGATCGCCTCGGCCTCCTTGGTGGCCTCGCCGACCAGGCGGGCGATCTCGGCGCGCGCGGTACGGGTGCGCTGCTCGACGGAGGTCTCGGCCTCCGTCAGCCGGGTCGCCGCGTTCTCCTCGGCCTCGGTGCGCAGCCGCTCGGCCTCGGCACGGGCCTCGCGCAGCGCGCTCTCCGCCTCGGCCATGGCCTGCTCGGCGGCCCGGGTCACCTCGGCGGCCTCCCGGCGCGCCTCCTGCGACTCGGTCCGCGCGCCGGTGCGCAGCGACTCGGCGTGGTCGGTGGCCTCCTGGGCCTGGGTGGAGGCGGCGGTCAGCAGCCGCTCGGCGTCGGCGCGGGCGCGGCGCAGGATCGCCTCGGCCTCGGTACGGGCCTCGGTGGCGGCCGACTCCAGGCGCTCACGGGCCTGTTCGGCGACCCGGGCGGCCTCGGTACGGGCGGTGCTCAGCGCGCTCTCCGCCTCGGCGCGCGACTCCTCCATCAGGCGGCGGGCCTGCGCCTCGGTGCGGGACCTCAACTGCTCGGCCCACGCGACGTTCTCGTTGACGTGGTTCTCGACGGTGGCGCGGCGCTCGGCCAGTTCCTCGTCCAGCCTGCGGCGGCGGGCGACCGCCTCGGCGTGCCACTCGGACTCCAGCTGCGACTGCCGCTCGGCCTGCTCCTGGAGCATGCGCTGGGTGCCGGCACGGGCCTCGCGCAGCTCGCGTTCGGCGTCGGCGCGCAGCTGGTCGGCCTGGATCTGCGCGTTGCGCAGGAGCTGCTCGGCCTGGTGGCTGATGTTGTCGTAGGCCCGCGGCTGGGCGAGCTGGCGCCGCGCCTCGTGCAGCTTGGCGCGCAGCACCTCGACCTGGTAGCCGAGATCGTCTGCGTGGTCGACGGCCTTCTCCCGCTCGGTCCGCAGCCGCTCCATCTCGGCCTCGAAACGAGAGAGCTGGTCGTCAGCCTCGTAGCGGTCGTAGCCCCGCACTCCGCGGTCCCATCCGTCTCCTGGACTGCTCACCCGCCAACCGGGTGAGTCTCTCCGGTGAACATAGCCATTCAGGAGAATGGTGTCAGATTCTCACCGCGTCCGGGCCGTCCCCCAGCCCCGAGGGACACAGTACCGGGGCCGGGGCCCGCGGGTCAGTGCTCTTGGGCGGCCGTCACCAGCTCGGTGAGAACTCCGTGGCAGTCCTTGGGGTGCAGGAAGGTGATGCGCGACCCCATCGAACCGGTGCGCGGCTGCTCGTAGAGCACGCGTACGCCCTTGTCCCGGATGGCGGCGGAGTCGGCGTCGACGTCGGCGGTGCCGAAGGCGATGTGGTGCACCCCCTCGCCGTTCTTGGCCAGCCACTTGCCGACCGCGGAGTCCTCGCGGGTGGGCTCCAGCAGCTGGAGGTAGGAGGCGCCGCCGTCGGAGGTCTCGTTGATCTTGAGCATGGCCTCCCGCACGCCCTGCTCCTCGTTGACCTCGGTGTGGAACACCTCGAAGCCGTAGGTGGCACGGTAGAACTCGACAGTGGCGTCCAGGTCGAAACAGGCGATCCCGATGTGGTCGATGCGCGTCAGCATGGAACCAGTGCACCGCCGACACACGTGGTCACGCAACGTGCGCGCCGTCACACCCTCGGGCCGGTGACCGGCGGCGGTACCCGTCAGTACATTGGCCTTAACCCTCGTTAACTCCCTTACGCAAAGGGGCCGCGCCATGACCAGCCAGGCACGCACGTCCGTGATCGTCGCAGGTGCCCGTACGCCGATGGGCCGCCTGCTCGGCAGTTTGCGCACCTTCTCCGGCGCCGACCTCGGAGGGGTCGCCATCAAGGCGGCGCTGGACCGGGCCGGGATCGGCGGCGACCAGGTGCAGTACGTGATCATGGGCCAGGTCCTCCAGGCGGGCGCGGGCCAGATCCCGGCCCGTCAGGCGGCCGTCAAGGCGGGCATCCCGATGTCGGTGCCGGCGCTGACCGTCAACAAGGTCTGCCTCTCCGGCCTCGACGCCATCGCGCTGGCCGACCAGCTCATCCGGGCCGGCGAGTTCGACGTCGTCGTCGCGGGCGGCCAGGAGTCGATGACCAACGCGCCGCACCTGCTGCCGAAGTCCCGCGAGGGCTACAAGTACGGCGCGGTCGAGATGCTCGACGCGATGGCGCACGACGGCCTCACCGACGCGTTCGAGAACATCGCGATGGGCGAGTCCACCGAGAAGCACAACACCCGCCTGGGCATCAAGCGCGCCGACCAGGACGAGATCGCCGCGCTGTCGCACCAGCGGGCCGCCGCCGCGCAGAAGAACGGCCTGTTCGAGGCGGAGATCACGCCGGTCGAGATCCCGCAGCGCAAGGGCGAGCCGGTGGTCTTCAGCAAGGACGAGGGCATCCGCGCGGAGACCACCGCCGAGTCGCTCGGCAAGCTGCGCCCGGCGTTCACCAAGGACGGCACGATCACCGCCGGCACCTCCTCCCAGATCTCCGACGGCGCCGCCGCCGTCGTCGTGATGAGCAGGGCGAAGGCGGAGGAACTCGGCCTGGAGTGGATCGCGGAGATCGGCGCGCACGGCAACGTGGCGGGCCCCGACAACTCCCTCCAGTCCCAGCCGTCCAATGCCATCCAGCACGCCCTGCGCAAGGAGGGCCTGGCCGTCGGCGACCTGGACCTGATCGAGATCAACGAGGCGTTCGCCGCGGTCGCCGTCCAGTCGATGAAGGACCTCGGCGTGACACCCGAAAAGGTGAACGTCAACGGTGGTGCGATCGCCCTGGGTCACCCCATCGGCATGTCCGGCGCCCGTATCGTCCTGCACCTGGCGCTGGAGCTGCGGCGCCGGGGCGGCGGCGTGGGCGCGGCGGCGCTGTGCGGCGGTGGCGGCCAGGGCGACGCGCTGATCGTCCGGGTGCCGCGCGCCTGAGTGCGGGCACCGGTGGCGGGGCGCGGGCAGGAAGACCCTAGGTGAGGAGCACAGTGGACGTATCGACCCTCGTCGCGCAGGCCAGGGAGGGCAGGCCGCGGGCCGTGGCCCGGCTCATCAGCCTCGTCGAAGGCGCCTCCCCGCAGTTGCGCGAGGTCATGTCCACCCTCGCCCCGCACACCGGCAACGCCTACGTGGTGGGCCTGACCGGCTCGCCCGGCGTCGGCAAGTCCACCACGACCTCCGCCCTGGTCACCGCGTACCGCAAGCGCGGCAAGCGGGTCGGCGTGCTGGCGGTGGACCCCTCCTCGCCGTTCTCCGGCGGCGCGCTGCTGGGCGACCGGGTGCGGATGAGCGAGCACGCCTCCGACCCCGGCGTCTACATCCGCTCCATGGCGACCCGCGGCCACCTCGGCGGGCTGGCGTGGGCGGCGCCGCAGGCGATCCGGGTGCTGGACGCGGCCGGGTGCGAGGTGATCCTCGTGGAGACGGTCGGCGTCGGGCAGTCCGAGGTGGAGATCGCGGCGCAGGCCGACACCAGCGTGGTGCTGCTCGCGCCGGGCATGGGCGACGGCATCCAGGCCGCCAAGGCGGGCATCCTGGAGATCGGCGACGTCTACGTGGTCAACAAGGCCGACCGGGACGGCGCCGACGCCACCGCCCGCGAGCTCAACCACATGCTGGGCCTGGGCGAGTCGCGCGGCCCCGGCGACTGGCGGCCACCGATCGTCAAGACGGTCGCCGCCCGCGCGGAGGGCGTCGACGAGGTGGTCGAGGCGCTGGAGAAGCACCACGCCTGGATGGAGGAGCACGACGTGCTCACCGCCCGCAGGCGGCGCCGCGCGGCCCAGGAGGTCGAGAACATCGCGCTGACCGCCCTGCGCGCCCGCATCGGCGACCTGCACGGCGACCGCCGTCTCGACGCCCTGGCCGACGGCGTGCTCGGGGGCACCCTGGACCCGTACACGGCCGCCGACGAACTCGTCGCGGGCCTGACGGCCCAGGACGAGGCCTGAGCCGTCGGGCACCGGAAGCGGCCCGACCCCGGGCCGCCCGGCGCGCGACAGCGCGTCAGGCCCTCGGCCGCACCGCGCGTCAGACCCTCGGCCGCACCGACCGCAGCCGTTTGGCGACCGGCGTCAACGCCCTTTGCAGGGACTCCAGTTCGTCCCGGGTGAGCAGGTCGATGAAGTACTCCCGCACCGACGCCACGTGGTGCGGCGCCACCTTCGTCATCGTCTCCCAGCCGTGGTCGGTGAGGACCGCGAACAGGCCGCGCCGGTCGGACTCGCAGTTCTCCCGCCGCACCAGCCCCGCGTTCTCCATCCGGGTGATCTGGTGGGACAGCCGGCTCTTGGACTGGAGCGTGGACCGTGCCAGGTCGCTCATCCGCATCTGCCGGTCCTCGGCCTCCGAGAGGTTCACCAGGATCTCGTAGTCGTTGTAGGTCAGGCCGAAGGGCTGAAGGTCCCGTTCGAGCTGGTAGGTGAGCAGCCGGGACACTTCCAGATGGGTACGCCAGGCGCGCTGTTCGTCGTCGTCGAGCCAGCGCGGCGCCTTCTCGGTCTCCATAACGTCAAGTCTGTCCAATTGGTTGAAACTCGGATTAATCGGAATGAGTTCGGCTACGTGATGCCTGCCGACAATTGTTCGACATTACACTCCGGAGGCTGCTCCTCACAATCCGGAGTGGGGTTGTCCGGCCGGAACTCCGGGCTGTCGCGGCACCACGCCGGTGTCGATGTCGTCCATCAGCCGTTCGCTGGACTGGAGCAGCACCTGTCCGGCACCGACGAATTCGAATTGGTGCTCCTCGCCCGAGACCCCGCCGAGTCCGGTGAGCATCCGTACTCCGCCCAGCACGCCGCGCAGATAGGCGTGGTCGTAGTGGTGGCAGGGCGAGGGGCAGTCCGCCCAGCCCACCAGGGCCTGGGGATCGACCCGGACCGGCGGTTCCACGAAGACCACCGCGCCGTTCGAGGCGGCCACGAACTTTCCCGTTCCGATGAGGGTGAGAAAACCCGGGATGATGGACTGTTTCAGCGACAGCCCCGGCTGGAAAGCCAGCAGATTGCCGGACCTGATGGTGAGATTGCCGTCCGCCAGGTCGTAGGAGTTGATGTCGAAGGCCCGGTCGGCGAGGAGCATCTTGCCCTGGCCCTGCGCCACCACCCAGTCCGCGGCGTGCAGCGGGGAATGGAAATTGACCGAGATCAGCCGGTCCAATGGGCCGTGCCCCAGACCGTGAAAGTCGATCCGTCCGTAGTAGGCGACCATTTTCCCGCGTTGCAGGAACCACTCGCCGTTCAGGTCCACGCTGAACGCGTATGGGTTGACGTTGTCGTCGCTCGGCAGCGTGTACGGGTCGAGGACCACCGGCCCGCCCATGGCAGCGCTCACAGCTTCTCCTCCGACGCCTGCACGTAGACCGCACCCTCACCCGTCAGCTCCAGCTGGAAGGTCTCGCCCGAACCGCGGCCGACCAGCTCGCGCCAGCCGACCGCCGCGGAGAGCCTGTTGCGCACCTCGCCGCGGTGCGCCACGTACGCCTGCGGATCGACGTGCACCGCGGCGCCCGGACGGATCGGCAGCTCGAACACGCCGCCGTGCGCCAGTACGGCCACCGCACCCGATCCGCTCAACGTGGTGGTGAACAGGCCCTGACCGGTGACCTGGCCGCGGATCACACCCATCACGCCGCCCTGGGAGCCCATGAACATCGTTCCCTGCCGCAGTCCGCCCTCGAAGGCCAGCAGCCGGTCGGACTCCACGTGGAGCGTCTCGCCGGTCAGCTCGATCACGTGCGCGTGGTGGCCGCCGTGCCCGAACATCACGCTGCCCGAGCCCTCCACGGTCATCAGCGGCGTCGCCTCGTTCGCCACCCGGCGGCCGATCATCGAGCCGATGCCGCCCTGGCCCCCGGTGATGCTCGGGGTGAACGTGACCTGCCCGGTGTACGCGAGCATCGCGCCGCGCTGGCTGAACAGCGGCCGCCCCGGCGCCACGTCGGCCCGCACCATCTTCGACGTCAGCTGGGTGAAGGCCATCTCAGACCTGCCCTCCGACCGTGGTGCGCTCGCTGGGCTGGACGTACACCAGCCCGTCGCCCTCGAAGCGGATCTGGAACGCCTCGCCGGACGCCTCGCCCGCGAACGTGCGCCAGTTGACGCCCGACTGGAAGTGCTGACGCAGGTTCCCGGTGTGCGCCACGTACGCGCCCGGGTCGACCTGGAGCGGGAACTGCGGGCTGACCCGCAGCACGACCGCCGGGCCATCCGAGACCAGCGCCGCCTGCCCGGTGCCCTCCACGGTCGTGGTGAACAGCCCGTGCCCCTCGCTCGCCCCGCGCAGCCCGGTGAACGTCGTGCCCGTGCGCAACGTGGCCTCCGTGCACAGCAGGTTGCTCGCCTCGACGTACAGTTTCTCGCCGGTCAGCCGCACCAGGTTGACCTCGCTCGCCCGGTCCGCGAACCAGCAGACTCCGTGGCCCCTGACCTCCATCACCGTCATGCTCTCGCCGGTGATCCGCCGGGTCACGATGCCGCGCAGCCCGTCGCCGCCGCCGGTCAGCCGCTTGAAGGTCATCTTGCCGTCGTACGCGACCATCGCGCCGTTCTTCGCCTTCACCGCGTCGCCGGACAGGTCGACGGCGAGCACCCTGCTGCCCTGGAGCCGGAAGAGCGCCATCTACGCCATGCTCCCGTCCCGCGCGGGCGCGCCCGCCGCGTGCTCGACCTCGAGCAGCGAGTCGCCGCGCCGCTCCCGCTCGAACGCCTTCGCGCCGCCGCGCAGCCCGAACAGCCGCTTGGCCAGCAGGATGTAGACCACGGCGAGCACGTTGAGCGCCAGCGTGGCGATCTTCAGGCCGCTGACCTTCTCGGTCAGCTCGTAGACCTCCAGCGGCAGGAACGCGGCGGTGGCCACCACCGTCAGGTACTCCGCCCAGCGCTTGGCGAGCCACAGCCCGACGCCCTCGACCAGCTCGATCAGCGCGTACGCCAGCAGCGCGGCGGCGACCCCGAGCAGCGTGGAGCGCTTGTAGGTGAACGTCTTGCGGATGGTGTCGACTATGGGGGAGTGGTTGACGTCGTAGTGGAAGTGCAGGGCGACCGGCCGGAAGACCGTCAGATCCTGCTCGAACAGCCGCTGCACCGCGTTCTGCGAGTTGCTGAACTTCCACACCGCCACCGCGACCAGCACGATGAAGACCCCGCGCACCACCCGCTCGACCGCCAGCAGCCGCAGGATCAGCAGGTCCCGCAGCGCCCGCCCGCGCGGCACCTCGGGCGCCCGGTCGGCCGGACCCGAGCCGTGCGGCTCGCCGAGCACGAAGTCACCGCAGCGCAGGCAGCGCCAGGCGTCACCGTGCGCGGTCGACGCGTGCAGGCGCTCGCGCAGGCCGGCCTCGCTGGGCGCGTACGTCGTGTGACCGCGCCGGGCGCAGGTGCGGCGGTTCCAGTCGAGCTTCATCGGTCCCCCGGTGGGCTGTCGGCAGCGCCCCGGCCGGCGCCGGGGTCGCGTGCCGCTGATCACTTACAGCGACGATGCTAATGGTGACCACCGACACCCCTACCCCGTTCGGGAGCCCTGGGACCGGACTGCGACAATGGGGACGCTTGTGCATCGCTTCACAAAGACCGGGACCTGCCGGTACCGCCGTGGAGCCCCCCGCCGTGATCCTTCGGATATGAGGACCCCTCGTGGACGTGAAGACCGCCGCCGCCCTGCGCCGCCTGCGCATCATCTCCATCGCCGAGGCCATCTCCTTCCTGGCCCTGCTGCTGCTCGGCACCGTGCTCAGCCGGGTCAGCAGCGTCAACCTGGTGATGCCGCTCGGCATGATCCACGGCGTGCTGTTCATCGCCTACGTGGTCCTGCTCGCCGACGTGTGGAACAAGGCCAAGTGGCCGATGAGCCGGGTGTGGTTGTTCCTGCTGTGGTCGGTGCTGCCGACCGGCGGCTTCTTCGGCGACCGGATGATCCGGCGCGAGGAGTCGGCCGGCCTGATCGCCGCCAGGGCCCGCAAGGAAGGCGTGGTCAACGCGTGATCGTCGCCTTCTCCGTCACCCCGCTCGGCGTCGGTGAGGACGTCGGGGAGTACGTGGCCGACGCCGTGCGGGTGGTCCGCGAGTCCGGGCTGCCGCACCGCACCGACGCGATGTTCACCTCGGTCGAGGGGGAGTGGGACGAGGTGATGGACGTGGTGCGGCGGGCGGTCGCCGCCGTCGAGGCCCGCGCCCCGCGCGTCTCGCTCGTCCTGAAGGCCGACATCCGCCCCGGCGTCACCGACGGCCTCACGGCCAAGGTGGAGACCATCGAGCGCCACCTGGCGGACTGACGGCCCGGGTCCGTCCGCGTCCGTCCGCGCCCGTCCCGCTGTCCCGGCGGTCCCGTCGGTGCGGGAGTCCCGTCGTACGGGGAGTCGCGCTGTTCGAAGAGCGAGACGGACCCTCCCGGCATGTGACCGCCCGGTAGTCTCAGGTCCGTGCCGAAGCCGCTCAGCCTCCCCTTCGACCCGATCGCCCGCGCCGACGAACTGTGGCAGCGCCGCTGGGGCGCGGTGCCCGCGATGGGCGCCATCACCTCGATCATGCGCGCCCAGCAGATCCTGCTGGGGCAGGTGGACGCCGTGGTCAAGCCGTACGGGCTGACCTTCGCGCGGTACGAGGCGCTGGTCCTGCTCACCTTCAGCAAGGCCGGAGAGCTGCCGATGTCCAAGATCGGCGAGCGGCTGATGGTCCACCCGACCTCGGTCACCAACACCGTCGACCGGCTGGTGCGCTCGGGCCTGGTCGACAAGCGGCCCAACCCCAACGACGGCCGCGGCACGCTCGCGTCCATCACCGACAAGGGCCGCGAGGTCGTCGAGGCGGCCACCCGGGACCTGATGGCGATCGACTTCGGCCTGAGCGCGTACGACGCCCAGGAGTGCCAGGAGATCTTCGCGCTGCTGCGCCCGCTGCGGATAGCCGCCGGCGACTTCACCCAGGAGTGATCCGGGCACCCTCCGCGAGGGGCGCCCGGGCCCGTTACCACAAGGGTGGGGGCGGCGCGGAGGGCGTCAGGAACGCCGCGTACGCTCGTGCGCCATGAAGTCTTCTGTCCTGACCCGGTACCGCGTGATGGCATATGTCACGGGTGTCCTGTTGATCCTCCTCACGCTCGCCTGCGTCGCCAAGTACGCGATGGACATCAACGCCGCGTACGTCTGGGTCGCCATCCTCGGCACCGCCCACGGCTGGCTCTTCGTGATCTACCTGGTCTTCGCCTTCGACATGGGCAGCAAGGCCAAGATGCCGTTCATCAAGCTGCTGTGGATCCTGCTGGCGGGCACCATTCCCACGGCCGCGTTCTTCGTCGAGCGCCGGGTCACCCGGGAGCTGGAACCGCTGGTCGACAAGGGGACGCCGGAACCGGTCGGCGTCTGAGCCGCCGCCCCGGGCGCCCCGAGCCGGACCCGAGGCGCCCTGAGCCCTCCTCGATCCGCCGCGCCGCAACGGCCTCTGCCATCGACATTTACTAGGACGTCCAAGTAAATTGGTGGCATGGATGCCGAAGCCATTGAGGAGGGCCGCCGACGCTGGCAGGCCCGTTACGACAAGGCCGCCAAGCGCGACGCCGACTTCACGACGCTCTCGGGCGACCCGGTGGACCCGGCCTACGGGCCACCCGCCGGTGCCGTCGTGCCCGGCTTCGAGCGGATCGGCTGGCCGGGGGAGTACCCGTTCACCCGCGGTCTGTACCCGACCGGCTACCGCGGCCGGACCTGGACCATCCGGCAGTTCGCGGGCTTCGGCAACGCCGAGCAGACCAACGAGCGCTACAAGATGATCCTGCGCAACGGCGGCGGGGGGCTGTCCGTGGCGTTCGACATGCCGACCCTGATGGGCCGCGACTCCGACGACCCGCGCTCGCTGGGCGAGGTCGGCCACTGCGGCGTCGCCATCGACTCCGCCGCCGACATGGAGGTCCTGTTCAAGGACATCCCGCTCGGCGACGTGACCACCTCGATGACGATCAGCGGCCCGGCGGTGCCGGTCTTCTGCATGTACCTGGTCGCCGCCGAGCGGCAGGGTGTCGACCCGGGCGTGCTCAACGGCACGTTGCAGACCGACATCTTCAAGGAGTACATCGCCCAGAAGGAGTGGCTCTTCGCGCCCGACCCGCACCTGCGGCTCATCGGCGACCTGATGGAGTACTGCGCCCGGGGCATCCCGGCGTACAAGCCGCTGTCGGTCTCCGGCTACCACATCCGCGAGGCCGGGGCGACGGCCGCGCAGGAGCTCGCGTACACCCTCGCCGACGGCTTCGGCTACGTCGAACTCGGCCTCTCCCGCGGGCTGGACGTGGACACCTTCGCGCCCGGGCTGTCGTTCTTCTTCGACGCGCACGTGGACTTCTTCGAGGAGATCGCCAAGTTCCGCGCGGCGCGCAGGATCTGGGCCCGGTGGATGCGCGAGGTCTACGGGGCGAAGAGCGACAAGGCGCAGTGGCTGCGCTTCCACACCCAGACCGCGGGAGTCTCGCTCACCGCGCAGCAGCCGTACAACAACGTCGTGCGCACCGCGGTCGAGGCGCTGGCGGCGGTGCTCGGCGGCACCAACTCCCTGCACACCAACGCCCTCGACGAGACTCTCGCGCTGCCCAGCGAGCAGGCCGCGGAGATCGCGCTGCGCACCCAGCAGGTGCTGATGGAGGAGACCGGCGTCGCCAACGTGGCCGACCCGCTGGGCGGCTCCTGGTTCGTCGAGGCGCTGACCGACCGCATCGAGGCGGACGCGGAGAAGATCTTCGACAAGATCAAGGAGATGGGCGCCAAGGCCGTGCCGAACGGGCAGCACCCGATCGGCCCGATGACCTCGGGCATCCTGCGCGGCATCGAGGACGGCTGGTTCACCGGCGAGACGGCGGAGTCCGCCTTCCGCTACCAGCGCGCCCTGGAGAAGGGCGACAAGCGGGTCGTCGGCGTCAACTGCCACGAGGGCTCGGTCACCGGCGACCTGGAGATCCTGCGCGTCAGCCACGAGGTGGAGCGCGAGCAGGTCCGCGTCCTGGCCGACCGCAAGGCCGCCCGCGACGAGACCGCGGTCCGCGGCACGCTGGACGCGCTGCTCGCCGCCGCCCGCGACGGCGGCAACATGATCCCGCCGATGCTGGACGCGGTCCGCGCGGAGGCGACGCTCGGCGAGATCTGCGGTGTCCTGCGCGACGAGTGGGGGGCGTACACGGAGCCGGCGAGGTTCTGACCAGGGGCCCTCTCAGGCTCCCTCGGGCCCTCAGGCCACGGTGCCCGCGAGGCCGCCCAGGATCAGGGCCGCCAGCGCCGCCGCCCAGGCACCGTCCACGGACTCGCCGCTCACCAGGACCCGGTGGACGACGGCGCCCGCGATGACGTCGAAGATCAGGTCGATCTCGGCCGTCGGGTCGGCGCCGTCGTCGGGCGGCAGTTCGCCGCGGTCCTGGGCGTGCCGGCGGCCCGCGATGACCAGGTGCTTCTGGCGGTCCACGATCGCCTCGCGGATGCGGCACCGCAGCGCCTCGTCGCCGGTCGACTCGGCGACCACCGCCATCAGCGCCGTCTTGGTCTCCGGCCGCTCCAGCAGCCGCCCGAACTGGAGCACCACGCCCTCGATGTCGGCCCGCAGGCTGCCGCGGTCCGGCAGCCGCAGTTCGTCGAAGAGGGCCGCGACCGCGTCCACCACGAGTTCGTTCTTGTTGGCCCAGCGGCGGTAGAGCGTCGTCTTGGCGACGCCCGCGCGGGCCGCCACGTCGCTCATGGTCAGGCCGCCCCACCCCAGGTCGACCAGCGCCTGCCGGGTGGCCTCCAGGATCGCCTCGTCGGCCTGCTGGCTGCGGGGGCGTCCGGTCCTGGTCATCCCGAGACCCTACCGCCCGGTAACGCGTGAGACAGATCACGCGGCCGTAACGTCGCCGTAACGGAGTTCTGTTGCGATGGGAGGGCCTGGACGAGTTACGCTACGACTCGTAGCGAAAGAGCGACGACCACGGGCGCCGGTGGGGACCGGGGCCTTCGCGACACGTCATGCGTCAACACGACGACCCGAGAACGGTTCGGTGGATATCCCGCGGTCCGGCGGGGTATCGAGGGGCTGTTCACGCTTGTCCCGGCGAGGGGGGAGGATTGACCTCATGCAGCCACGGAACATGTCCATGAGCGGCGTGGTCGACCTCGCCGCGGTCAAGGCGGCCGGTGAGGCCAGGCAGAAGGCGGAGACGGCCCGCCGGGAACACGCCGCCCACGGCGACGGCTCGGCCGTCGCCGCCACACAGCTGGTGATCGACGTCACCGAGGAGAACTTCGAGCGCGAGGTGCTCCAGCGGTCGGCCGAAGTGCCGGTCGTCATCGACTTCTGGGCCGAGTGGTGCGAGCCCTGCAAGCAGCTCGGCCCGGTCCTGGAGCGGCTGACCGAGTCCTACGCGGGCCGCGTCCTGCTGGCCCGGATCGACGTCGACGCCAACCAGCTGCTCTTCCAGCAGTTCGGCGTCCAGGGCATCCCCGCGGTCTTCGCGGTCATCGGCGGCCAGGCCATGCCGCTCTTCCAGGGCGCCGCCCCCGAGGACCAGGTCCGTGAGGTCTTCGACCAGCTGATCGCGGTCGCCGAGCAGCGCTTCGGCGTCACCGGCCTGGTGACCGGCGGCGAGGGCGCCGAGCAGGCGGCCGCGCCCGCCGAGCCGATCGACCCCGCGCTGGCCGCCGGCCACGACGCGCTGGACCGGGGCGACCTGGCCGGCGCCGTCCAGGCGTACAAGAACGTGCTGTCCGACAACCCCGCCGACACCGAGGCCAAGCTCGCCCTCGCCCAGGCCGAACTGCTCCTGCGGGTGCGGGACCTGGACGCGCAGGCGGTGCGCAAGGCGGCGGCCGACGCCCCGGCGGACACCGACGCGCAGATCTCCGCCGCCGACCTGGACGTGGTCGGCGGTCACGTGGAGGACGCCTTCGGCCGGCTCGTGGACACGGTGCGCCGCACCGCGGGCGACGACCGCGAGAAGGCGCGGCTGCGGCTGCTGGAACTGTTCGAGGTGGTCGGCTCCGAGGACCCGAGGGTGGTCTCGGCACGCTCCGCGCTCGCCCGGGTGCTGTTCTGACGGCATCTCAGGACGATCCGCGTCGCGCCGCACACGCCGGGTGACGAGACGCTGACGATGGGGCGGCACGGTCCCGGAGTTTACGGAATCGTGATGAAAACGCCTCGCGGTTACCGGTAGTAAGTCAAGGCAATTGTTTCGCCGGACATGACCGTTTATGTCGGTCTGATTCGATCGCGGGCCGGGCACGTTCTGTGTCCGGCCCGCACTGCGTCGCCATGTCGGGGTTATCCGACCGTTACTCGCTGGTAACGATCCCCCTTGTGCCCCGGCCGGGAATGGACCACGATCGCTGACGCTCGGTCCGTTCAACCCAGCCCGGCAACCGGTCGGCGCGAAGGCGAAGGGGTCCCCACCGGGCAGGGCCGGCGGCCACCCGCCGCGGCTCTTGGACAGGGGGGTCTCTGCCCACCACGGCAGGGCCTGTCCAGCAGGTTGCGCGAGAGCGTGGCCAGTGGTTGTCGCTCGGGGGTGATCGCCGATACTTCGGACCAAGCCGTTCGCCAGCCTGCGACGGAAGACCGATGACGGCGCTCTCCTTCCCGAGGACGTAGCACTTCTCCCATCCCAGCCGGAATCCCTTGGATCCAGGCGGAGATGTACGTCCGAGAAGGAGGAAAGTCATGGAGTCACAGATGGCTCGTGGCGGAACCAGATGGAAGCGGTTCGCCGTCGTCATGGTGCCCAGCGTCGCGGCGACCGCCGCGATCGGTGTGGCACTCGCGCAGGGCGCGCTGGCCGCGTCGTTCAGCGTCTCCGGCCAGGAGTTCAAGGTCAGTGCGCAGAAGCTGGACGGTACCGGCTTCCTGCAGTACGGCGCCGTTGACGCGCAGGGCAAGAACGGTGCGGTCCCGGTCGCCGTTTCGGCGTTCAAGAGCGCGTCGATCACCGGCATGTGCCAGTCCGTGGTCGTCCCGGTGCCGGTCTTCGGCGACGTGTCGATGAAGCTCACCGCGGGCGGCAGCGGGACCCCGGTCCAGGCGTCGAACCTGTACATCGACCTGGACAACCTGAACGCCGATGCCACGTTCAACAACATCAACATCGGCATCGCGGCGGGTGACAACACCAGCCCGGGCATGAAGGGCGGCAACGAGAAGGCGGACCCGAGCTCCTTCGCTCAGGAAGCCGACTCCGCCACCCTGACCAACGTTCAGCAGACCGCCTGGGCCACCAGCGCGGGCACGTTCAAGCTGAGCGGGCTGTCCATGCACGTCAGCAAGGGCGACAACGAGTGCTACTGACGCACTCGCTGTAAGGCGGCCCGGGTGAGGGACGGGGGTCCCGTCCCTCACCCGGTCGCCCCACCGAACCACCGATCGCCGGTCGCAGGGAGCTGTTTTCAATGAGCGCCGAGTCCCAAGGGCTGCGTGACCGATTCGGCAGTGGACGCCGGTCCTTCCGTACCTGGCGTGGCGAGCGCCCGTTCTGGGCGGGTCTGCTGACGCTGCTGGGCGGACTGCCGATCATGTACTTCCCCTATGCCAACCTCACCGTCGGACAGCTGACCGTCCGGATGGCCACCACCGCGGGCTCCGGTTCGCTGATCATCGGCGTGCTCCTCGTCGTGCTCGGGCTCACCCTGTGGTTCCAGAAGTCGTCGCGGGTCTTCGCCGGTGTCGCCGCCATCCTGCTCGCGCTGGTGTCGCTGGTCGTCTCCAACTTCGGCGGCTTCCTGCTGGGCTTCATCCTGGCGCTCATCGGCGGCGGCCTGGCCGTCTCCTGGGCGCCCGGCACCCCGGTCACCGGAGTGCCCGCCGCCGAGGGGCCCGGAGCGCCGGGCGACGGCGGCCACACCGCCCCCGAGCCCGCGATCGCGGGAATCGGCGCGGACGACGAGTCGACCAACGGGAGGAACCGTGCCGGGTGACGACGTCAACCCCGAGAACCACGCCGGGGGCGGCACCTCCCGCGCGAGATCCGGGCCGCGGCACGCCGCGCCCCGACGGTCGGTGCTGCGCCGGGTCCAGCTCCCGGCGGGCAAGGCGATAGCCCTGGCCGCGATGCCCACGGCGGTGCTGATGGGCATGGGCCTGACCCCGCGTCTCGCGCAGGCGGACGAACTGCCGAAGAACCCTTTCTCCGGTGACCACTGCGTCAGCCAGTCCGACTCTCCTTCGCCGGACACGTCGCCGTCGGACTCGCCGTCCACCAAGCCCTCTCCCTCGGCCTCCGGGTCGTCGGACGCGGGCAAGAACGGCTCCGGCACCAAGGCGAAGTCCCAGCCGACCGCGTCGGCCACCCCGGACGCCACGAAGTCCGGCACGACCACGTCCGGCACGGCGAAGCCCGACACCGCCAAGGCCGACACCGCCAAGACGACGCCCTCGCCGAGCGCGAGCACCTCGTCCAAGGCGTCGGGGTCGTCGGAGGACCCGCTGGGCCTCGGCAGCATCCTGGGCGGCCTGCTGGGCGGGCTGACCGGCAGCCACGGTTCGGGCTCGGGCTCGACGCCCACCCCGACGGCCTCGCCCACGCCGAGCGCCACCCCCAGCACGTCCCCGTCCACGAAGGCGGGATCGGGCGGCGGGAGCGGCAGCGGCGGCAGCGGTGCGGCCGGCACGGTGACCAAGACCGTGCAGGGCGCGGCGAAGAGCGTGACCGACGCGGCCAAGGGCGCCACCCAGGACGTCAAGAAGTCCGCCGACGCGGCCACGTCGCCCAAGCCGGACCCGTCCGGGTCGGTCACCCCGGGCATGGCCTACCCCTGTCCGACCTACAACCCGAAGGCGCTCGCCGACGCGAAGCCCGCGGACACCGGTGAGCTGCTGGCCGACCAGCCCTGGACGCTCAAGTCCGACATGCTCACGCTGACCGGCCTGGCGTACGACGGCATCGTCACGGTGCGCACCGAGAGCGGCGCCACCAAGGACGTGCTGAAGTTCACCGCCACCGGCGTGGACATCAAGAACCTGCACCAGCTCCAGGTCGGCCCGGACGGCACCACGATCAACGTGGGCTCCGCGCCGGGCAGTACGTCGACCATCAAGAACGGCACGGTCACGATGTACACCCAGGAGCTCAAGGGCAACCTGCTGGGTCTGATCCCGGTAGACTTCACGCCCAAGAGCCCGCCGCCGCTGACCATCCCGATCATCTTCTTCACCGATGTCACGGTGGTCCAGGCGGGCCAGTTCGGCGGCGACCTGACCGTGCCGGGCATGCACGTCTACAAGTCCTGACCCCCGTACCACCACGGGAGCCGCACAGCGGCGGGGCCCCCCCCCCCCCCGCGCGGCGGGGGGGGGCGGGCGGCGGGGGGGCCGGGGGGCCCGCCCGGGGGCGGGGGGGGGGGGGGGGGGGGGGGGGGGGGGGGGGGGGGGGGGGGGGGGGGGGGGGGGGGGGGGGGGGC
>NZ_JAINVZ010000028.1 GCF_019890615.1 Streptantibioticus parmotrematis
GTTTCCAGCTTATCAGATCTTTTCGGACCCGATTCCCGCCGGCGGGATTTTGTTTCGCGCCTTCCGGCGCGTCCACTACGTTAGCGGATTTCCCCGCCGACTCATAATCGAGCCGGTCGAATGCAATTCCGGGCAAGCCGAAACACATCCCGTTGGGGAGGCCCTGCAGTAGTGGTGTGCCGCCGGGCGGCAGGAGTGGCTGCCGTTTGCCCCTCTCGGGGCGTGGCAACTGTTCGACTCTACACCAGCGAGTCTGGCGCGTTCAAACCACGCCACGCGGTGATGTCGGCTACGCTTCCCGCATGACTTCGCACGCGCTCGCGCACCAGTGGTGGGCCGCCTGACGGCGGCCGACCTCCAGCGCATGCGATCCAACGGCCGCCGCTTCGGCGGCCGTTCGCGTATCTCCACCCGGACGGCGGCCACCGCGGGCAGCGGCCCCGACCCGTCGGGAGACAGACGAGATGACGCGCATCTTCAGCGGTATCAAGCCCACCGGCCACCTGACCCTGGGCAACTACCTGGGCGCCCTGCGCCGGTGGGTCCAGGTCGACCAGCACGCCGCTGACGCCCTGTTCAGCGTGGTCGACCTGCACGCCCTGACCGTCGACCACGACCCGGGGCGGGTGCGGAGGCTGAGCCGGCAGGCGGCGACGCTGATGCTGGCGGCCGGGCTCGACCCCCAGGTCTGCACGCTGTTCGTCCAGAGCCACGTCGACGAGCACACCCGGCTCGCGTACCTCATGGAGTGCACGGCGAGCGACGGTGAGATGCGGCGCATGATCCAGTACAAGGAGAAGGAGGCGCAGGAACGGGCGCGCGGGCGCAGTGTGCGGCTGTCGCTGCTGACGTATCCCGCGCTGATGGCGGCGGACATCCTGGCGTACCAGGCGGACGAGGTGCCGGTCGGCGAGGACCAGACGCAGCACGTCGAGCTGACGCGGGACCTGGCCGTGCGCTTCAACCAGCGGTACGGGCACACCTTCACGGTGCCGAGGGCGACGCGTCCCCCGGTGGCGGCGCGGGTGATGGACCTTCAGGACCCGACGTCGAAGATGGGCAAGTCGCACGCCGCGACCGCCGGGATCATCTACCTGCTGGACGAGCCGGAGGCGATCCGCAGGAAGGTCATGCGCGCGGTGACCGACAGCGGCGGCGAGGTGGCCTACGACCGCGAGGAGCGGCCCGGCGTCGCCAACCTGCTGGACGTCCTGGCCGCCTGCACCGACGGCGACCCGGAACGGCTCGCGCAGGACTACGACAGCTACGGCGCGTTGAAGAAGGACACCGCCGAGGCGGTCGTGGAGGTGCTGCGGCCGGTGCGGGAGCGGCACGCGGAGCTGTGCGCCCGGCCGCAGATCGTGGCGGACGTGCTGCGCGAGGGTGCGGAACGCGCGCGGGCGCTGGCCCGGCCGACGGTGGACGCGGCGTTCGCGGCGGTGGGGCTGCTGGGCCGGGAGTGAAGCGGGACGCGGGAGGGGCGCACGGGCTCGCGCGCCCCTCGCGCCGGTGCGTTCCGCGCCCCTCCCGCCGGTGCGTTCCGGGTCAGCTCTTGCCCTCGGCCAGTTCGCGGCTGCGGTCGCGGGCTGCTTCCAGGGCGGAGAGCAGGGCGGCTCGTACTCCGTGGCTCTCCAGTTCGCGGATGGCGCTGATCGTGGTGCCGGCCGGGGAGGTGACGGCCTCGCGGAGCTTGACGGGGTGTTCTCCGCTGTCGCGGAGCATCACGGCGGCGCCTATGGCGGACTGCACGATCAGGTCGTGCGCCTGGGAGCGCGGCAGGCCGAGCAGGATGCCGGCGTCCGTCATGGCCTCGACCAGGTAGTAGAAGTACGCGGGGCCCGAGCCGGACAGGGCGGTCGCCGCGTCCTGGTGCTTCTCCGGCACGCGCAGCGTCTTGCCGACCGGGTTGAAGATCTCCTCGGTGCGCCGCAGGTGCTCCTCGGTGGCGTGGCTGCCGGCCGAGATGACGGACATGCCCTCGTCGACCAGGACCGGGGTGTTGGGCATGACGCGGACCACCGGGGTGCCCTCGGCGAGGCGTTCCTCGAAGAACGCGGTGGGCACGCCCGCCGCGGCCGAGATCACCAGGCGGTCGGCCGGGACGTGCGGGGCCAGCTCGTCCAGGAGGGCGGCCATGTCCTGCGGTTTGACGGCGAGGATCAGGGTGTCGGCGGTCTTGGCGGCCTCGGCGTTGGTGACGCAGGCGACGCCGTAGCGCTCGCGCAGTGCGGCGGCGCGGTCCGCGCGGCGGGTGGTGACCAGGAGTTCGCCGGGCGCCCAGCCCGCGCGGATCATGCCGGACAGCAGCGCCTCAC
Organism: Streptantibioticus parmotrematis; assembly: GCF_019890615.1. GTDB lineage: Bacteria > Actinomycetota > Actinomycetes > Streptomycetales > Streptomycetaceae > Streptantibioticus_D > Streptantibioticus_D parmotrematis. The sequence goes on from NZ_JAINVZ010000028.1 coordinate 2,316, forward strand.
CGATCTTGCCGGTGCCAAGGACGGCGACTTTCTGGGTCATGGAGCGGCTCACCTCAGCCTTGCGGGGTTACGCGTATCTGCCGTGCTGCGCTCATCCTCGCACCGGCGCGGGGTGCCGCGTGCGGCCGTCTCACGGCGCGGGCGGGCGAAGGCCCCGGACGGGGGTGGGCCTACCCCCACCCCGATCGGGGCGCTCCTGGCAATGCCGCGAAGGGTCCGGCTGACCGACACTGCTGGCATGAGGGAACGACGGGGTTACGGGCCGTACCGGGGCGACCGGGGCGAGTGGCGTTCGCAGGTGCGGGAGTGGCACGAGGAGCACCGCCGCGAGCAGATGGCCGTCCACACCGAGATGGTCCGCGAGCAGCGCGAGCAGTGGCGCCGGCACCAGGAGGCGCACCGGGAGCGGGTGCGCGAGCAGCGCGAACGGCACCGGGAACGGCACGAGCGGCGGCGGGAGCGGCACGAGCTGCGGCGGGCCCAGCGGCACGAGCAGGCCATCGAGCGCCGCAAGGCGGTGGCGCTGGGCCTGCGGCTGTCCGGCCAGTCGCTCGGCACCGTCTTCGGGCTGCTCGTCGCGGTGGTGGGGGTCGCGTTGACGGTCTGCCTGCCGTTCGTCGGGCCTCCGGCGTTGCGCACGACGCGGTGGTTCGCGCGGCGGCAGCGGCGGATGCTGGCGGAGGTCTTCGGACACGAGGTGCCGGAGGCGTACCGCCCGGCCCTGACCGGGGAGCGGCTGCCCGGCGGGAAGTTCCGTTACGGGGACCGGATCGAGCGCAAGGAGCGGTCCTCCTGGGAGGTGGAGTTCTGGCGGCTGTACGGCGACCCGGCGAGCTGGCGGGACCTGAGGTGGCTGGCGTGCGCGCCGCTGCTGGGGCTGGTGACGCTGGTGCCGACGCTGTGCCTGCTGGACGGTTCGCTGGGCCAGTTGTGGGTGAGCGGCGAGTTGAATCACGTGATGCTGGCGGCGTTGTTCGTCGGCGGCTGGCTGATCGCGCCGGGGTCCCTGACCGCGTACCGGCGCTGGTCGGTGGCGCTGCTGGAGCCGCCGCGCAACGCGGCGCTGGAGCAGCGGGTGCAGCGGCTGACCGAGACCCGCGCGGACGCGGTGGACACGCAGGCGGCGGAGCTGCGCCGCATCGAGCGCGACCTGCACGACGGGGTCCAGGCGCGGCTGGTGGCCATGGGCCTGAACCTGGGTGCGGTCGAGCAGTTGATGGAGACCGACCCGGAGGCGGCCAGGGAGTTGCTGGCGCAGTCGCGCGAGGCGTCGGCGAACGCGTTGCAGGAGCTGCGCGGTCTGGTGCGCGGCATCCATCCGCCGGTGCTGGCGGAACGTGGTCTGGCGGACGCGATCAGGGCGCTGGCGCTGGACAGCCCGCTGACGGTGGAGGTGGTGGAGGACCTGCCGGGGCGGGCCGAGCCTCCGGTGGAGTCGGCGGTGTACTTCGCGGTGAGCGAGCTGCTGACCAACGCGGCCCGGCACTCGGGGGCCGGCCGGGTCTGGATCGACCTGCACCACACCGGCGACGCGCTGCGGGTCCAGGTGACCGACGACGGGCAGGGCGGCGCGGACCACCGGTCGGGCTCCGGCACCGGGCTGCGCGGGATCGAGCGGCGGCTCGGTACGTTCGACGGCGTACTCGCCCTGAGCAGTCCGCAGGGCGGCCCGACCATCGTGACCCTGGAGTTGCCGTGCGCATTGTCCTCGCGGAGGACCTCTACCTGCTGAGGGAAGGCCTGATCCGGCTGCTGGAGGCCCATGGCTTCGAGATCGCGGCGGCGGTGGAGAGCGGGCCGGAGTTGCAGCGGGCGCTGGTGGACTTGCGGCCGGACGTCGCGGTGGTGGACGTCCGGCTGCCACCGACCTTCACCGACGAGGGGTTGCAGGCGGCGCTGGCGGCGCGCCGCCAGGTGCCGGGGCTGCCGGTGCTGGTGCTGTCGCAGCACGTGGAGCAGTTGTACGCCCGCGAGTTGCTGGCGGACGGCAGCGGCGGGGTGGGCTATCTGCTCAAGGACCGGGTGTTCAACGCGGAGCAGTTCACCGACGCGGTGCGGCGGGTGGCGGCGGGCGGCACCGCGATGGACCCGGACGTGATCGCGAAGCTGATGGCCAGCAACTCGCGGGACGAGCCGCTGGCGGCGCTGACGCCGCGCGAGCGGGAGGTGCTGGAGCTGATGGCGGAGGGGCGCTCCAACGCGGCGGTGGCGCAGCGGTTGTTCATCAGCGAGGGGGCGGTGGGCAAGCACACCACGAGCATCTTCACCAAGCTGGGCCTGGCCGCCTCGGACGACGACAACCGCCGGGTGCTGGCGGTGCTGGCGTACCTCAACGGCACCTGAGCCCGGCCCGGCCCGGCGCAGGGCGGGGCGGGGCGGCGCGCTACTTGCGCTTGCGCTTGCCGCTCGCGCGCCGGGCCTTGGCCTTGCGTTCGTACGCGGTGCGGGCGGCCTCGTACTCGGCGCGGTGCAGGCCCTCGCCGGGGGCCTCGGTCAGGCAGCGCAGGGCGTAGGCGATCAGGGTGCCGATGAAGCCGATGAACAGCAGGCCCCTGCTGTCCGCCCGGCTCGACTGCGACCTGCGCTGGAAGCCGCTCCAGGTGTGGCCGAAGGCCAGCGCGGTGCAGACGGCGACGGCGACGACGAACAGCAGCTCGACGAAGCCGCCGACGTTCGCGTCGTCGAAGCCCTGGTACGCGAAGCGGATCAGGAACGCGCCGACCGCGGCGGCGACCAGCGCGCCGGTCCCGAGACCGGCGCGCCGCGCCGCGTAGCCGCCGTCGTGGTCGACCCAGGTCGTGCTGAAGAACCGCAGGGGTTCCGGGGCAGGGGCGCCGGTGGGCTGGGCTTCGTCGGGCTGTGGTGGTGTCTCGCTCACCCCGCGATTGTCACCCGAGCGCGTCGACGTCGCGCACGGCCCCCTTGTCGGCGCTGGTGGCCATCGCCGCGTAGGCGCGCAGCGCGGCGGAGACCTTGCGGTCGCGGTCCTTGGGCGCGTAGACGCCGCCGAGGGCCGCGCGCCGGGCGTCCAGTTCCTCCTGCGGGACGAGGACCTCGATGGTGCGGGCGGGGATGTCGATGCGCACCCGGTCGCCGTCGCGGACCAGCGCGATGGTGCCGCCCGCCGCCGCCTCCGGGGAGACGTGGCCGATGGACAGGCCCGAGGTGCCGCCGGAGAAGCGGCCGTCGGTGATCAGCGCACAGGCCTTGCCGAGGCCGCGGCCCTTGAGGAACGCGGTCGGGTAGAGCATCTCCTGCATACCGGGGCCGCCCTTGGGGCCCTCGTAGCGGACGACGACGACGTCGCCCTCGGAGACGCGCTTGCCGAGGATCGCCTCGACGGCCTGCTCCTGGGACTCCACGACCACGGCCGGGCCCTCGAAGACCAGGATCGACTCGTCGACGCCCGCGGTCTTCACCACGCAGCCGTCGACGGCGAGGTTGCCCTTGAGCACGGCGAGACCGCCGTCGGCCGAGTAGGCGTGTGCCAGGTCGCGGACGCAGCCGTGCTCGGCGTCGGTGTCGAGCGACTCCCAGCGCTCGGACTGGGAGAACGCGGTGGCCGACCGCACGCAGCCGGGCGCGGCGTGGAACATCTCCACGGCCTGCGGTGACGGGGAGCCGCCGCGCACGTCCCACTGCTTGAGCCAGTCGGCGAGCGAGGCGGAGTGCACCGCGTGCACGTCCTCGTTGAGCAGGCCGGCGCGGTGCAGTTCGCCGAGGATGGCGGGGATGCCACCGGCGCGGTGCACGTCCTCCATGTGGTACGCGCTGGACGGCGCGACCTTGCTCAGGCAGGGCACGCCGCGCGAGAGCTGGTCGATGTCGTCCATCGTGAAGTCGAGTGCGGCCTCACGGGCGGCGGCCAGCAGGTGGAGGATGGTGTTGGTCGAGCCGCCCATGGCGATGTCCATGGCCATGGCGTTCTCGAACGCGGCACGGTTGGCGGTCGCGCGCGGCAGGACGGTGGCGTCGTCCTGCTCGTAGTAGCGCTTGGTGATCTCCACGACCGTGCGGCCGGCGTCCTCGTAGAGGGCCTTGCGGGCGGTGTGGGTGGCGAGCACCGAGCCGTTGCCGGGCAGGGCCAGGCCGAGCGCCTCGACCAGGCAGTTCATCGAGTTGGCGGTGAACATGCCGGAACAGGAGCCGCAGGTCGGGCAGGCGGCCTCCTCGACGCGGGCGAGGTCCTCGTCGCTGACGGTCTCCGAGACCGCGTCGGACATGGCGGAGATCAGGTCGAGGCCGGTGCGCACGGTGCCGTCCACCAGGACCGCCTTGCCGGCCTCCATCGGGCCGCCGGAGACGAAGACGGTGGGGATGTTCAGGCGCAGCGCGGCCATCAGCATGCCGGGCGTGATCTTGTCGCAGTTGGAGATGCAGACCAGCGCGTCGGCGCAGTGCGCCTCGACCATGTACTCGACGGAGTCGGCGATCAGGTCGCGGGACGGCAGGCTGTAGAGCATGCCGCCGTGGCCCATGGCGATGCCGTCGTCGACGGCGATGGTGTTGAACTCGCGCGGGATGCCGCCGGCGCGCTTGACCGCCTCGGAGACGATGCGGCCGACGGGCTGGAGGTGGGTGTGGCCGGGTACGAACTCGGTGAAGCTGTTGGCGACCGCGATGATCGGCTTGCCGAAGTCCTCGCGCTCGACTCCGGCGGCGCGCAGAAGGGCGCGCGCTCCCGCCATGTTGCGGCCGTGGGTGACCGTACGTGACCTCAGCTCGGGCACGGTTGCTCCACTCCTTCGACGTCCCGCCACGCTTCGCGGCGTGGTCCAGATCCTTCCGAGGGTACGCCCGGCGCCCAAGATCTGGACGCGCTGTCCGAATGGCGGACGCGGCGTTCAGTCCTCGGTCAGCGGCGGCCGACCCGGGCGGCGGAGGCCAGGTGGAGCCGGGTGAAGGCGAGCGCCTCGGCGAGGTCGGCCTCGCGTTCGGCGGCGGACAGCGAACGGCGGGTGTTGACCTCGACCACCACGTGCCCGGTGAACCCGGAGGCGGCCAGCCGTTCGAGCAGCGCGGCGCACGGCTGCGTACCGCGGCCCGGCACCAGGTGTTCGTCCTTGGCCGACCCGTTGCCGTCGGCGAGGTGGACGTGGGCGAGGCGGTCGCCCATGCGGCCGACCATCTCCAACGCGTCGTTGCGCGCGGTGGCGGTGTGCGACAGGTCGACGGTGAAGTGGCGGAAGTCCTCGGTGGTGGGGTCCCAGTCGGGCGCGTAGGCGAGCATCTCGCGGTCGCGGTAGCGCCACGGGTACATGTTCTCCACCGCGAACCGCACGTCGGTCTCGTCCGCCATCCGCCACACGCCGCGCACGAAGTCGCGGGCGTAGCTGCGCTGCCAGCGGAACGGCGGGTGGACCACGACGGTCGAGGCGCCGAGGCGCTCGGCGGCGCTGCGGGCGCGCTGGAGCTTGGTCCACGGGTCGGTGGACCACACCCGCTGGGTGATCAGCAGGCAGGGGGCGTGCACCGCGAGGACGGGAACGCCGTGGTAGTCGGACAGGCGGCGCAGCGCCTCCACGTCCTGGCTGACGGGGTCGGTCCACACCATGACCTCGACGCCGTCGTAGCCGAGACGCGCGGCGATCTCGAAGGCGGTCGCGGTGGACTCCGGGTAGACCGAGGCGGTGGACAGCGCGACCTTGGCCTCCGGCACGGACACGGCGCGCCCGCGGGGCACGCCGTACGCCTGGGGGTCGTCTCCTGGGTCGGTCACGGGCAACAGCGTACGGCCCTGGGGTGCGGGGGCGGCGGGGACGTCACGCGATTTCGGCCCTGGGGGCGTGGCGGGCGGGGTCTTGTGCGGAGTGTCACTTCTGCGCTGCGCGCCTCGGATGCGAAGTGTCACGTCTGCGCCGCTGCGCGGCTTGAGGGGGCGGAGGCGGGGTGCCCACGGTGCTGCGCACCTGCCTTCGACACCCGATCGCTTCGCGCCCGGGTCCGGCCTACGGAGTCCGAAGGCGAGGACGGTTCCTGGATTAGTTGTCTCACCCTTGTCTCCGGCAACGAGTTGTCACCGCTAGATACTTGTCGGAGACAACGGTGAGACAACTAATCCGGGAACCCTTGCCCCCTCCCGGTCGCGCAGCGCCCGGGCATCACAGGCAGGTGCGCAGCACCGATGGCCCCCGCCTCCGCCCCCTCAAGCCGCGCAGCGGCGCAGAAGGAACACTCCGTGGAAAGGCCCGCTCACGCCATATGGTCCAGCCGCCGCAGGATGACCCCCTCCCGCAGCGCCCACGGGCAGATCTCCAGTTCGTCCACGCCGAGCAGATCCATCGCCGCCTCCGCCACCAGCGCCCCCGCCAGCAGCTGTCCCGCGCGGCCCGGGGAGACGCCGGGCAGCGTCGCGCGTTCCCTCGTGGTCATGCCGGCCAGCCTCGGCACCCACTGCTCCAGCGCCGACCGGCCCAGGTGGCGCGGTACGTACACGCCCTCCGCCGAGCGCGCCGCGCCCGCGATGCGGGCCAGCTGCTTGAAGGTCTTCGACGTGCCGACGACGTGGTCGGGCGTGCCCAGGCGGGCGAACTCCGCCACCGTGCGGGCGATTTCGGCTCGTACGTGCTTGCGCAGCGCCCGTACGTCCTCGGGGCCCGGCGGGTCGCCGGGCAGGGCGGACGCGGTGAGGCGGCCCGCGCCCAGCGGCAGTGAGATCGCCGCGTCCGGGTCCTCGTCCATCCCGTAGGCGACCTCCAGCGAGCCGCCGCCGATGTCCAGCACCAGCAGCCGGCCCGCCGACCAGCCGAACCAGCGGCGGGCGGCCAGGAAGGTCAGCCGGGCCTCGTCCTCGCCCGACAGCACGGTCAGTGTGGTGCCGGTCTCGTCGGCGACGCGGGCCAGCACCCGTTCGCCGTTGGGCGCCTCGCGTATCGCGGAGGTCGCGAACGGCAGGACCTCCTCGACGCCCTTGTCCTCGGCGACCTGGCGGGCCTCGGCGATGTGGGCGACCAGCCGCTCCACGCCGTCCTCGCGGATCGCGCCGTCCGCGTCGAGCAGTTCGGCCAGCCGCAGCTCCGCCTTGTGCGAGTAGGCGGGCAGCGGGCGCGCGCCCGGGTGAGCGTCCACCACCAGCAGGTGAACGGTGTTGGATCCCACGTCGAGCACTCCGAGTCGCATGGCGAAGACGCTAGCGCGATCCGTGCCCCGCCATGGCGGCACCCAGGACCTACCCTGGGCTGCGTGGCAAATGCGGCAAAGGCGAAGTCCAAGAAGAAGTACCGCGAGACGGTGGCCGACGAGGTCGGGCTCGACTTCGCGCGGGCGTGGGTGGAGTTTCCCGATCCGGCCGACGACGAACAGGTCTTCCGCTGCGATCTGACCTGGCTGACCTCGCGCTGGAACTGTGTGTTCGGCCGTGGCTGCCAGGGCATCGAGGCGGGCCGGGCCAGTGACGGCTGCTGCACGCTCGGCGCGCACTTCTCCGACGAGGAGGACGAGGAGCGGGTGGCCAAGCACGCGGCGCGGCTCACCCCCGAGCTGTGGCAGTACCACGCGACCGGGACCGGCCCGGACGGCTGGGCGGAGGTCAACGAGGACGGCGACCGGCAGACCCGCCGGGTCGACGGCGCCTGCGTCTTCCTCAACCGGCCCGGCTTCCCGGCCGGCTCGGGCTGCGCGCTGCACACCCTGGCGCTGCGGGAGGGCCGCGAGCCGCTGGAGACCAAGCCGGACGTGTGCTGGCAGCTGCCGATCCGGCGCACCTTCGACTGGGTGGACCGGCCGGACGACACCCGGGTGCTGGTGGTCTCCATCGGCGAGTACGACCGGCGCGGCTGGGGCCCCGGCGGCCACGACCTGCACTGGTGGTGCACGAACGCCCTGTCCGCGCACGGCGCGAGCGATCCGGTCTACGTCTCCTACCGGCCCGAGCTGGTCGAGCTGATGGGCCCGGCCGCGTACGAGCGGCTGGTGGAGCTGTGCGAGGCCCGGCTCGCCGCGCAACTGCCGATGGCGCCGCACCCGGCGGACCCGGTGCCGCCCACCGCGTGACGCTTCCCGCTCACGACGCCGACGGCACCGGAGTGGCCGTCGGGGTCGGGGTGGGCGTCGGCGTGGGCGTGCCGGTGGGGGGCGGGGTCGCCCCCTGACCCTCGATGACCACGGCGGAACCGGACGGCTCGAAGACGACGCGGCCGCGCCAGGCGCCCGCCGGTTCGCTGTCGTGGTCGACGGCGACCGTGATGGTGACGCTCTGCCCCGGGCCCAGTTCGCCCGCGGTCTCGCTGAGCTGGAGCCAGGAGGCGTGGGTCGTGGCCGTCCAGCGCACCGGCGAGCCGCCCTCGTCGGTGACCGTGATGACGGTGTCGTCGCCCTGCGGCTGCGCGGCCACCGTGATCCAGCCCGGCCCGGCCTGCGTCGGCGTGCCCGCCCGGGCCGAGGGCGAGGCGGAGGCCCGCGAGGGCGAGGGCGTCCCGCTCGCCGAACGCGACGGCGACGCGCTCGGGGCGGCACGGCCGGGGGCGGCGGCGGAACCGCCGGTGCGGTCGCGGCCGAAGTCGTCCTTGCCGTCGGACTCGGTGGCCGAGACCGGGTTGGCCTCCTGTCCCTCGCCGGTCTGCGGCGCGTGCCGGTAGGCGGCCCACAGGGTGAGCGCGGGCGCGGCCACCACGGCGGCGACCACGGTCGTGGTGACCGCGCGGTGCCGGATCAGGGCGCGCCGGGCGGCCCGCTCCTTGTCGTCCAGCGGGAAGCCCCTGCGGTCGAAGTGCGGCACGAGGGCGGCGCCGCCGCGCGGGTCGCGCACGCCGGCGCGGATCGCCCGCTGGGAGCGCAGCATCGCGGCGTACGCGGCCTGGCGCGGTGCCTCGACGATGCCGAGGACCGCCGGGGTGGCGGTGCCGGGCCACGGGCCCGCCGCGTCGGCGCGTTCCGCGGTGTGGCGGCAGACCGGGCACTCGTCGACGTGGCGGACCAGGTCGCTGCGCAGGGCGTTGCCCAGCAGGACGCGGGTGTCCCCGGCGATCCTGGCGACCGAGGGGCAGTGGCCGAGTTCGGCGACCGCCAGCGCGGTGCGGGTGCGTTCGATCTCGCAGGCGGCGCGGGAGACCAGGGAGCGGGCGCGGTCCGGGTCGGTGCCCAGGACGGCGGCGATCTCGGCTTCGGTGAGCTGGTGGCGTACCGCGAGTTCGATGGCCTCGCGCTGCTCGGGGGTGGTGCCGGCGGCCTCCGGCCAGGCCAGCGCGGCCAGTTCGGCGCGGTGCCGGGACGCCGTCTCGCCGTACGGGTCCGGTTCCGACGGGTCCGGCCGCGTCGCGGGACGGCGGCGGGGGAGGCGGCGCAGGCAGGCCCAGCGGGCGAGCGCGTACAGCCAGGCGCGGCGCAGGCGCGGGTCGCGCAGCCTGCCGCGGGTGCGTTCGGCGACGGCGAGGGTGTCACCGAGCGCGGCGACGGCCGCGTCGTGCTCGCACAGCACGGACAGGCAGTAGGTGAACAGACCGTCGAGGTACGGCTCGTCCTGCGCGGGCGGATGGTCGGGGAGCGCGCCCGCGGTCGTGCGCCGGGGCACACGCGAGACCGCCCGGTGTGCGCCGGTGATGTGGTGGTGCGACGGGGAGTGCTCAGACCTGCTCATCACTGGCCGACGGTAGGCGGCAGGCGCGCCCCCTCCTACCCCTGGAGGAGAGCTTTAACGCTTTCGGGTGGACTTCACCCACTAAAGGGGACAGTTGAGCGATTCGTGTGGGCGACGAGGGGAACCGGGTGCAGCGGGGGCGCACCGAAGCGCGGACACCGCCGCACCGCTCGTCCGCCGTCAGCCGCCGTCGTCCGCCGTCATCGGCCGCGTTCCGCCGTGATCCGCCGCCGGACGGCGGGGCGCTGTCGTACCCCGCCGCTACGGTGACACCCATGGCTGCCCGTACGCGTACCGCTTCGAAGGACCGACCGTCCTACCGCTGCACCGAGTGCGGCTGGACCACCGTCAAGTGGCTGGGCCGGTGCGGCGAGTGCCAGGCGTGGGGCACGGTCGAGGAGTACGGCGGCGCGCCCGCCGTCCGCACCACCGCGCCGGGCCGGGTCACCGCGCCCGCGCGGCCCATCGGGCAGGTCGACGGCCGCCGGGCCACCGCGCGCGGCACGGGCGTGCCCGAGCTGGACCGGGTGCTGGGCGGCGGCCTGGTGCCCGGCGCGGTCGTGCTGCTCGCCGGCGAGCCGGGCGTCGGCAAGTCCACGCTGCTGCTGGACGTGGCGGCCAAGGCGGCGGGCGAGTCGGCGCGCACGCTCTACGTCACCGGCGAGGAGTCGGCCGGTCAGGTGCGGCTGCGTGCCGACCGCATCGGCGCGATCAACGACCACCTCTACCTGGCCGCGGAGACCGATCTGTCGGCCGTGCTGGGGCACTTGGACGACGTCAAGCCCGCGCTGCTGGTGCTGGACTCGGTGCAGACGGTGGCGTCGCCGGAGATCGACGGGGCGCCGGGCGGGATGGCACAGGTGCGGGAGGTGGCCGGGGCGCTGATCCGGGCGTCGAAGGAGCGCGGGATGTCCACCATCCTGGTCGGCCACGTCACCAAGGACGGCGCGATCGCGGGCCCGCGGCTGCTGGAGCACCTGGTCGACGTCGTCCTGCACTTCGAGGGCGACCGGCACGCGCGGCTGCGGCTGATCCGCGGGGTGAAGAACCGCTACGGGGCCACCGACGAGGTCGGCTGCTTCGAGTTGCACGACGAGGGGATCACGGGCCTGGCCGACCCCAGCGGGCTCTTCCTGACCCGGCGCGACGAGCCGGTGCCGGGCACCTGCCTGACGGTCACGCTGGAGGGGCGCAGGCCGCTGGTCGCCGAGGTGCAGGCGCTCACCGTGGCCTCGCAGATCCCCTCGCCGCGGCGGACCACCTCGGGCCTGGAGACCTCCCGGGTGTCGATGATGCTGGCGGTGCTGGAGCAGCGCGGGCGCATCCACCAGATCGGCAAGTGCGACATCTACAGCGCGACGGTCGGCGGTGTACGGCTGTCGGAACCGGCCGCGGACCTCGCGGTGGCGCTGGCGCTGGCCAGCGCGGCGAGCGACACGCCGCTGCCGAAGAACCTGGTGGCGATCGGGGAGGTCGGACTCGCCGGCGAGGTGCGCCGGGTGACCGGCGTGCAGCGGCGGCTGGCGGAGGCGGCCCGGCTGGGCTTCACGCACGCGCTGGTGCCGCAGGACCCGGGGAAGGTCCCCGCGGGCATGAAGGTCACGGAGGTCGCGGACGTGGGGGAAGCGCTGCGGGTCTTGCCGCGACGCGGCTGAGGGGGTCGTCCCACCCGCCCACCCGTACCGTCATCCGACACCCCGCCCGGCACCGGAACCCCCGGGGACGCCTCGGCGTGCCACGCCCGCCCGTCACCCGCGAGGGTCCGTGCAAGGGGCGCGGCCCCCGGGCCGCGCACACAGCACCGGCCCCGTCACCCCTCCCGCTCCCCCGGACCATGCCCGGTGGGGGTGAAGCCCGCGCCCCTCGTGCGCCCCCCGGTAGACTTTGCCCCGGTCTCGCCCGTGCGCCGGGCATCCGTGCGACCGGAATCCGTACGACCGGAGGAGTGCAGTGGCAGCCAACGACCGGGCAGGATCTTCCGGCGGCGACGGCCTGATGCGGTCCTCGTTGAGCGCGGTGGCACCGGGTACGGAGCTGCGGGACGGCCTGGAGCGCGTAGTGCGCGGCAACACCGGCGGGCTGATCGTCCTGGGCATGGACAAGACCGTCGAGTCGCTGTGCACCGGCGGCTTCGTGCTGGACGTGGAGTTCACCGCGACCCGGCTGCGCGAGCTGTGCAAGCTGGACGGCGCGCTCATCCTCGACAAGGACATCACCAAGATCCTGCGCGCCGGCGTGCAGTTGGTGCCCGACTCGACGATCCCCACCGAGGAGACCGGCACCCGGCACCGCACCGCCGACCGGGTCAGCAAGCAGGTCAACTTCCCCGTGGTGTCGGTCAGTCAGTCGATGCGGCTGATCGCGCTGTACGTCGGGGGCCAGCGCCGCGTGCTGGAGGACTCCGCCGCGATCCTGTCCCGCGCCAACCAGGCGCTCGCCACGCTGGAGCGCTACAAGCTGCGGCTGGACGAGGTGGCGGGCACGCTGTCCGCGCTGGAGATCGAGGACCTGGTGACGGTCCGCGACGTGACGGCGGTCGCGCAGCGGCTGGAGATGGTGCGCCGGATCGCCACCGAGATCGCCGAGTACGTGGTCGAGTTGGGCACCGACGGGCGGCTGCTCTCGCTCCAGCTGGACGAGCTGATCGCGGGCGTGGAGCCGGAACGGGAGCTGGTGGTACGGGACTACGTGCCCGAGCCGACCGCGAAGCGCACCCGTTCGGTGGGCGACGCGCTGGCCGAGCTGGACGCGTTGCCGCAGAGCGAGCTGATCGAACTGACCACGGTGGCACGGGCGTTGGGTTACACCGGTTCGCCCGAGTCGCTGGACGGCGCGGTCAGCCCGCGCGGCTACCGGCTGCTGGCGAAGGTGCCGCGGCTGCCGAACACCGTCATCGAGCGGCTGGTCGAGCACTTCGGCGGGCTGCAGAAGCTGCTCGCGGCGAGCGTGGACGATCTTCAGATGGTGGAGGGCGTCGGCGAGGCACGGGCCCGTTCCGTGCGCGAGGGGCTGTCCCGGCTGGCGGAGTCGTCCATCCTGGAGCGGTACGTCTGAGAGCGCCGCGCGGGGCGGACGCCTCTGCGAACGCGATCAGGAGAGCGTGAAGTCCGTCTCCGCGGTGCCCAGTCCGCTCGCCGCGACCTCGACCCGGTACGTGCCGGAGCCCGCCGACTGAGCGGACGGCGTCGCGCACTGCGGGGCGGTCTCGGCGCGGTTCCAGTCGACGTCGTAGGTGGCGGTGCCGTGCGCGGGGACGGCCACGAGGTACGCGGACCGGCTCGCCGGGCAGTCGTCGGACGCCCAGACGTGGTGACCGGAGGAGTCGGTGACGGTGACCACGGCGGAGACGGCGGAGAAGTTCACCTTGCAGGCGCCACCGCCCGAGTTGACCGCCGTCAGCACGAAGCGCGGCCGCTCACCCGCCGCGTAGGACGGCTTCTCGCTGCGCACCGAGAGCCGCACCTGCGAACCCCCGCAGTCCGCGAGCGTCGTCCCGGCCGCCAGCGCGCCGCCGGAGGTGCCGCCCTCGGAGCCGGAGCCGCTCGACCCGCCGGACCCGGAGCCGCCCGCGGAGCCCGAACCGCCCGCGGCACCCGTCCCGTCGTCGCCGCCGGAGCCCGACCCGCCACCGGAACCGGCGCCTCCGGAGTCCGTTCCACCGGTGCGCCCGCCCGGTTCCGTGGTGATCCCGGTCTGGCTGGTGGACGGGCCCGGGGTGATCGAGGGCAGCGGGGTGCGGCCGTGGCCGCCGGGCCCCTGGGCACCGGTGTGGTTCCCGGAGGAACCGCCGCCGGAGGTCAGCGCCCACACGACGAGCGCGACGAGGGCCGCGAACAGGCAGAGCACAACCGCCCGCCGCCGCCAGTAGATGGAGGACGGCAGGGGGCCCACCGGATTGCGCACGTTGCCCACGCGCAAACTCTATGGGAGATCGGCGACGCGTCCGTGCACCACCCGCCGCACGAACGCACTCTTTTCACGATCATCATCCCGCGCACCCGCCCGCGGTCACACGGCCGCCTCGTCCACGGTCACACCGCCGCCTCGTCCGTGGTCACCCGGCCGTCCAACACGGTCCCCGACCGGGCCCGTTGGCGTCCCGTTGTGCCCCGTTCCGGCGTCGCCGCGCCGGACGTGCCAGGATCGGTGGTGCCATGACTGCGACCACCCCCACCCCGCCCCCGGCCACGGATGCCGCGCCGAGCGCCCCGGCCGCCGACGCCGCCACCCTGCACACCCCGGTCAACGCCTGGTTCGCCGCGCACGCCCGCGACCTGCCGTGGCGGCGGCCCGAGGCGGGGCCGTGGGGGGTGATGGTCAGCGAGTTCATGCTCCAGCAGACCCCGGTCAGCCGGGTGCTGCCGGTCTACGAGCAGTGGCTCAAGCGCTGGCCCCGCCCCGCCGACCTGGCCGCCGAGCCGCCGGGCGAGGCCGTGCGCGCCTGGGGGCGGCTCGGCTACCCGCGCCGCGCCCTGCGCCTGCACGCCGCCGCGACCGCGATCACCGAGCGGCACGGCGGCGAAGTCCCGGACGACCACGCCGCGTTGCTGGCGCTGCCGGGGGTCGGCGAGTACACCGCGGCGGCGGTGGCGTCGTTCGCGTACGGACGGCGGCACGCGGTGCTCGACACCAACGTGCGCCGGGTCCTGGCCCGCGTGGTGACCGGCGTCCAGTACCCGCCGAACGCCACGACCGCCGCCGAACGCCGCCTGGCGCAGCGGCTGTTGCCGGACGACGAGGCGACCGCGGCGCGCTGGGCGGCGGCCACGATGGAACTGGGGGCGCTGGTGTGCACCGCCCGCACGCCGGACTGCGGGCGCTGCCCGGTGGCGGCGCGCTGCGCGTGGCGGCTGGCCGGGTTCCCGGCGCACGACGGGCCGCCGCGGCGCGGCCAGACCTACGCGGGCACCGACCGCCAGGTGCGCGGCATGCTGCTCGCAGTGCTGCGCGAGGCCACCGGACCCGTTACACAGGAACAAATGGACGCGGTCTGGGACGAACCGGTACAACGCGCACGGGCGTTGGACGGCCTGGTGGCGGACGGCCTGGTGGAGCCGGTCGCGCAGGGTGTCTACCGGCTCCCCCTGGAGTGACATCCGGGCCCCCGGGTTCCCTCTGTTACACAATCGACGGGTTGCTGTGAGCCTCCTGTGCGGTCGGCGCGCGTCATTCCGCAACAGCCCCTCCCTAGCGTCCTGTGCGTCGGCCTGACCAGTCGGCGGATCACAGGAGCGAGCGCGGCCAGGGGCGACCACGGCTGTGTGACGAACGGGACGGATGGAGGCGGTCATGGCGACTGGCACTGCGACGGACGGCAGGACGCTGGACTTCGAGGAGTACGTGCGGACGCGGCAGGACTCCCTGCTGCGCAGCGCACGCCGCCTGGTACCGGACCCGGTCGACGCGCAGGACCTGGTGCAGACCGCGCTGTGCCGCACGTTCCCGCGCTGGGACCGGATAGCCGACAAGGGCCTGGCCGACGCGTACATGCGCCGCGTCATGATCAACACCCGTACCGAGTGGTGGCGCTCGCGCAAGCTGGACGAGGTGCCCACCGAGAACCTGCCGGACGCGAGCGTCGACGACGGTACCGAGCAGCACGCCGACCGTGCGATGCTGCTCGCCGCGCTGGCCGCCCTCGCGCCCAAGCAGCGCCAGGTCGTCGTCCTGCGACACTGGGAGCAGATGAGCACCGAGGAGACCGCCCTGGCGCTGGGCATGTCCACGGGCACGGTGAAGAGCACCCTGCACCGCGCCCTGGCCCGGCTGCGCGAGGAACTGGAGCGGAACGCCTGCGGCTACGGCGCGGGCCACGGAGCACGGCAGGAGCTGAGGGAGGACGCGTGCGCCGCATAGACCCCGCGAGATGCGCGTTCTTCGCCGCCGCGCTCGTGCCGCTGGTCCTGGTGACCGGCTGTGCCGAGAGCGGCGGCGTCCGCGTCGAGGGGACCGCGGCGACCTCGGCGGTGAACACCTCGCCACCGCCCCCCAAGGCGACCGGCGTGGACAAGATCGACCCGGTCACGCTGCTGCGCAAGGACCCCAAGGTGGGCGCCGAGATCAAGTCCGACCTCAAGCCCTGCGGCGGCGACGAGTACCCCATCGACACCAGCTACGGGAACCTGACCGGCAATTCCGTGCCCGATGTGGTGATAAACGTCTCCAGCTGCGGCGATGGGGTCGGATTGGGTAGTTACGTCTACCGTATGGAGAATGGCCGGTACACCGACGTCTTCGGTGACGAGCAGCCGCCGGTCTACATCGACATCGACAAGAGCGACCTGGAGCTGACCCGCCAGGTCTACAGCCCCGGCGACTCGGTGTGCTGCCCGTCCGGCGAGGACGTGATCACCTACCACTGGTCCGGGGACCGCTTCACCGAGACCTCCCGCACCCACAGCGACTATGGAAACAAGGCGAATGGCTGAGACGCATGTCCTGTTCGTGGAGGACGACGACGTCATCCGCGAGGCGACGCAGCTCACCCTGGAGCGCGACGGCTTCAAGGTGACCGCGGTGCCGGACGGGATCGTCGGGCTGGAGTCGTTCCGGGCCGCCAAGCCCGACATCGCGCTGCTCGACGTGATGGTGCCCGGGCTCGACGGGGTGAGCCTGTGCCGCCGCATCCGTGACGAGTCCACGGTGCCGGTGATCATGCTGTCCGCGCGGGCCGACTCCATCGACGTGGTGCTGGGCCTGGAGGCGGGCGCCGACGACTACGTGACCAAGCCGTTCGACTCCGCCGTGCTGGTCGCCAGGATCCGCGCGGTGCTGCGCCGCTTCGGGCACGCTGCGGGCGGCGGCGGTCCCGAGGCGGCGGCCTGCGACGACAGCGGCCCGTTGCGCTTCGGTGACCTGGAGATCGACACCGACGGCATGGAGGTACGACGGGACGGCGAACCTGTGGCGCTGACCCCGACCGAGATGCGGCTGCTGCTGGAGTTCTCCACCGCGCCGGGCTCGGTGCTCTCCCGCGACCGCCTGCTGACCAGCGTGTGGGACTACGAGTGGGGCGGCGACACCCGCGTCGTCGACGTCCACGTGCAGCGGCTGCGGACCAAGATCGGGCAGGACCGCATAGAGACCGTGCGCGGTTTCGGATACAAGCTCAGGGCCTGATCCGCGGTGTCCGAGTTCAACCGGCCCGGGCTGCGCTGGCCCGGCCTGCGCTGGAAGCTGACGGCGGCGATCGCCGTGGTCTCGGCGCTCGTCGCGCTGGCGATGGCGCTCGTGGTGCACAACGCCGCCCGCGTCAGCATGCTCAACAACGCCCGCGACCTTCAGGACACCCGCCTGCAGATCGCGGCGAAGATGTACGAGTCCAACCACCAGCTGACCTTCCACGCCCGCCTCGACGACCCGAAGCTGCCGGCCGGGCTGCGGGTGACCGCCGCCAAGGGCCAGCGCGCCACCGACGTGCAGGACACCGCGGGCGAGCCGATCATCTGGGCCTCCACCCCGCTGCCCGGCAACCACATCCTCAGCATCAACAGCCGCTTCACCGACCCCACCTCGATCCTGGAGAGCGTCGACGGTGTGCTGGTCGCGGGCTGCGTGGCGGTGGTGCTGGCCGGTTCCGCGCTCAGCGTGCTGGTCGGCGGGCAGTTGTCGCGGCGGCTGCGCAAGGCGGCGCTGGCCGCCCGCCGGGTGGCCGACGGCGACACCCACGTGCGCGTACGGGACTCCATCGGGCGCCGGGTGCGCGACGAGACCGACGAGCTGGCCCGGGCGGTCGACGCGATGGCCGACGCGCTCCAGGACCGGCTGGAGGCCGAGCGCCGGGTCACCGCCGACATCGCCCACGAACTGCGCACCCCCGTCACCGGCCTGGTCACCGCTGCCGAACTGCTGCCGCCCGGCCGCCCCTCGGAGCTGGTGCGCGACCGGGCGCAGGCGTTGCGCACCCTGGTGGAGGACGTGCTGGAGGTGGCGCGGCTGGACGGCGCGGAGGAGCGCGCCGAGCTCCAGGAGGTCGCCCTGCCGGAGTTCGTGCGCCGCCGGGTCGCCCGGCTCGCGCCCGAGGCCCGCGTCGAGGTCGTACGGGACGCCTGGGCGCAGACCGACGCACGGCGTCTGGAGCGCATCCTCGGCAACCTGCTGGCCAACGCCGAGCGGCACGGCAGGGGCCCGGTCGAGGTCACGGTGGACGGCGCGGTCATCCGGGTGCGCGACCACGGTCCCGGCTTCCCCGAGGTGCTGCTGCGGGAGGGGCCGAGCCGGTTCCGCACCGGCAACAGCTCACGGGCCGGCAGCGGTCACGGCCTGGGCCTGACGATCGCGGCGGGCCAGGCCAGGGTGCTGGGCGCGACGCTCTCGTTCGACAACGCGTCCGAGGAGGAGGGCGGCGGCGCCATCGCGGAACTGCGGCTGCCGGAGGCGGACGATCCGGAAGCGGACGACGTCCTGGAAAACGGCGCGAACGCGTGAGGGGAGGCATTTCCCTCCGGCCGCGCGGCGGGCTATTCGCGGGCCGCGAGGGAAGGCCGTACTCCCACCCGTAAATCGGGCAATATTCGCTTTCCACTCATAAGATCCGGGCATTCCGCGGAGGAATTCTCCTCGTTGAATCCGGGACGAATTCGGTCCGGCAGCCGGTCGGCTCGTCAGCCCGTCGCCGCGAGACCCGATTCGATCAGGTCGAAACCGCGGTCGATCAGCCGCCGCACCCTGGCGTCGATCTCCTGGGCGGGCATTCCGGCCGCCGCCCATTCCTCGGTCAGGCGCAGCGCCAGCGGGTGCAGCGACAGCACCTGGTGGGCGACGACCAGCGCCGTGGGGTCCCCCTCGGGAAGGCCCCACAATTCGGCCAGGCCCTGCGCGATCGCCGTCTCGTGCCGCGTCCACATCTGCTGGCCCCTGGCCTGGAGGTGCAGGCTGCCCATCATCACCCGGCGGAACGCCACGCCGGGCCCGGTGGGGCGGTCGCCGTTGCGGGCCAGCACCCGGCGGCGCAGCCCCGCGAGCGGCGGCTCACCGGGCGCGCGGTCGCGGACCGCGTCCAGCCAGAGCCGTTCGACCTCCTCGTCCCGGTCGAAGAACAGGTCCTCCTTGGCGGGGAAGTAGTTGAAGACGGTCTTCACCGAGACGTCGGCGGCCGCCGCGACCTCGGCCACCGTGGTCCGGTCGAAGCCGCGCTCCACGAACAGCTCCATCGCCGCGTTCGCGATCCGCTCCCGGGTCTCGCGCTTCTTGCGCTCCCGCAGTCCCGTCCCGCGCTCGCCGCCCGCCATGGGCCGTCCGCCTCCTCCGCTCGTCGCAGCCTGCATCGCGGCAGATCCTACCGTCGGAGGATTTTTACCCTGGACGATATTTTTATAGTCGAGTGTAAGAATCGACGCCGCGCCGGGCGGTGCCGACCGGGATCACCAGGGAGTTGCCATGCCATCCGTACTCGTCGTCGGCGGCGGCCTCGTCGGGCTGTCGGCCTCGCTCTGCCTGCATCACCACGGAATCGACCACGTGCTGGTGGAACGGGCCGCCGAACCGTCCCCGCTGCCCCGCTCGCGCGGCCTGCACACCCGCTCGGTGGAGATCTTCCGCCAGCTCGGCGTCGAGGACCGCGTGCAGGCCGCGGGCGCCACGGCGCTGCGGATGGGGCGGTTCGGCGGCGCCAGGACCGGACGCACCCTCGGCGACTCCGCACCGCTGGAGATGGGACTCGGCCGGCCCGACCGCGGCGGCGGACCGCTCGGGCAGTCGGCGAGCCCGTCGCACTTCTGCTTCTGCCCGCAGGTGGTGCTGGAGCCGGTGCTGCGCGACATCGCCCGCGAACGCGGCGCCGACCTGCGCTTCGGCACCGAACTGACCGCGTTCGCCCAGCACGCCGACCACGTCGGGGCGACGCTGACCGACCGGGCGAGCGGCCGCACCGAGACGCTGCGCGCCGACTACCTGATCGCCGCCGACGGCGCGGCGAGCGGCGTGCGCACCGCGCTGGGCATCGCCTCCACCCGGCAGCCGCCCACCCACCACTACCTCAACCTCTTCTTCCGCGCCGACCTGACCGAGCTGGTCCGGGACGCCACGTTCAGCCAGTGCGAGATACGGAACGAACGCGTCGCCGGGCTCTTCGCCGCCAAGAACAACACCGACGAGTGGACCTTCCACCTGGAGTACGACCCGGCCGCCGAGACCCCCGCCGACTACCCCGACGCGCGCTGCCTCGACCTGATCCGCGCCGCGATCGGCCCGTTCGCCGACGGCCTGGGCATCGAGCTGCTGGCCCGCGGCGCCTGGGACACCGGTACTGCGGTCGCCGACGAGTACCGGCGTGGCCGGATCTTCCTCGCCGGGGACGCCGCGCACCGGCACGCACCCTGGGGCGGGTTCGGCGCCAACACCGGCATCGCCGACGCCCACAACCTCGCCTGGAAGCTCGCCGCCGTGCTGGAGGGCCGCTCCCGCGAGGAGCTGCTCGACACCTACCGGCCGGAGCGCCGCCCCCGTGCCGTGCTCGCCGTGGAGCAGGCCAGGCTACGCACCGAATTCCTCACCCGCTACGGCGTCCCCACCAAAGACAACGCGGACGTCCTCGCCCGGCACCTGGACACCGACGCGGTGATGACGCGCTACCGCCACACCCCGGACGGCCGCGAACAGCTCCCGGTCGAGGCGCTCACCGGCCAGAGCGGGACCCGGTTCCCGCACGTCCCGCTTCAGGCGGCCGACGGCCGGACGCTCTCCACGCTGGACCTGTTCGGCCGCGGCTGGACCCTGCTGACCGGCTCCACCGCCTGGGACCGGGCCGCCAAGGACCTCCCCCTGGCCGTGCGGCGCGTCGGCGGCCCTGCCGACGCCGACGCGCCGCTGCGCGACCCCGAGGGCGCCTGGGCGGCGCTGGTGGGGCTGCCGGAGGACGGCGCGCTGCTGGTGCGGCCCGACGGCTTCGTGGCCGCCCGCTCCGACGACGGGCCGCTGAGCCCGGCGACGCTGGGGCGGGTGCTGCGCGAGGTCTCGTACGCCCGCGCTTGAGGGGGATGCGGGCATGCGGGCGTGGAGAAGGGGCTGCCCCCGGCGACCGTGGGAAACGGTGGCCGGGGGCAGCCCCTCAGCGGATGTGGTGAGCGATCCGCTTACGCGTCCTTCGACAGGTTCGGGCCGGTGCCGCCGCTGCCGGCCGCCTCGATGGGCGGCGCGTCGGCGACGGTGACCTTCTCCTCGCCGCGGAAGGTGAAGGTCTTGCTCTCGCCTTCGCCCTCCGTGCCGACGACCACGATGTGACCGGGGCGCAGCTCGCTGAAGAGGATCTTCTCCGACAGCGCGTCCTCGATCTCGCGCTGGATCGTCCGGCGCAGCGGCCGGGCGCCCAGGATCGGGTCGTAGCCCTTCTTCGCCAGGAGCGACTTGGCGTCCTGGCTGAGCTCGATGCCCATGTCGCGGTCCTTGAGGCGCTCGTCCACCTTCGCGACCATCAGGTCGACGATCTGGATGATGTCGTCCTCGCTGAGCTGGTGGAAGACCACGATGTCGTCGACACGGTTGAGGAACTCCGGCCGGAAGTGCTGCTTGAGCTCCTCGCCGACCTTCGCCTTCATCCGGTCGTAGCCCGCCTGGACGTCACCCGCGGCGGCGAAGCCGAGGTTGAAGCCCTTGGAGATATCCCGGGTGCCGAGGTTGGTGGTCATGATGATCACCGTGTTCTTGAAGTCCACGACCCGGCCCTGGGAGTCGGTCAGGCGACCGTCCTCCAGGATCTGCAACAGCGAGTTGAAGATGTCCGGGTGGGCCTTCTCGACCTCGTCGAAGAGCACGACCGAGAACGGCTTGCGGCGCACCTTCTCGGTGAGCTGGCCGCCCTCCTCGTACCCCACGTAGCCGGGGGGCGAGCCGAAGAGCCGCGAGACGGTGTGCTTCTCGCTGAACTCCGACATGTCGAGCTGGATCAGCGCGTCCTCGTCGCCGAAGAGGAACTCCGCCAGCGTCTTGGACAGCTCGGTCTTACCGACACCGGACGGGCCGGCGAAGATGAACGAGCCACCGGGACGCTTGGGGTCCTTCAGCCCCGCACGGGTGCGGCGGATGGCCTGGGAGAGCGCCTTGATGGCGTCCTTCTGGCCGATGACGCGCTTGTGGAGCTCGTCCTCCATGCGCAGCAGGCGCGAGGACTCCTCCTCGGTGAGCTTGAAGACCGGGATGCCGGTGGCCGTCGCCAGGACCTCGGCGATCAGCTCCTCGTCCACCTCGGCGACGACGTCCATGTCGCCGGCCTTCCACTCCTTCTCCCGCTTGGCCTTCGCCGACAGCAGCTGCTTCTCCTTGTCACGCAGGGAGGCTGCCTTCTCGAAGTCCTGGGAGTCGATGGCCGACTCCTTCTCCCGGCGCACGTCGGCGATCTTCTCGTCGAACTCGCGCAGGTCCGGCGGAGCGGTCATCCGGCGGATGCGCATCCGGGAGCCGGCCTCGTCGATCAGGTCGATCGCCTTGTCCGGCAGGAAGCGGTCGGAGATGTAGCGGTCGGCCAGGGTGGCGGCCGCGACCAGGGCGGCGTCCGTGATCGAGACGCGGTGGTGCGCCTCGTAGCGGTCGCGCAGGCCCTTGAGGATCTCGATGGTGTGCGGCAGCGACGGCTCGGCGACCTGGATGGGCTGGAAGCGGCGCTCCAGGGCCGCGTCCTTCTCCAGGTACTTGCGGTACTCGTCGAGCGTCGTGGCACCGATGGTCTGCAGTTCGCCGCGGGCCAGCATCGGCTTGAGGATGCTGGCGGCGTCGATCGCGCCCTCGGCGGCACCCGCGCCCACCAGGGTGTGCAGCTCGTCGATGAACAGGATGATGTCGCCGCGGGTGCGGATCTCCTTGAGCACCTTCTTCAGGCGCTCCTCGAAGTCACCGCGGTAGCGCGAGCCCGCGACCAGGGCGCCGAGGTCCAGCGTGTAGAGCTGCTTGTCCTTCAGCGTCTCGGGGACCTCGCCCTTGACGATGGCCTGGGCCAGGCCTTCCACGACGGCGGTCTTGCCGACGCCGGGCTCGCCGATGAGGACGGGGTTGTTCTTGGTACGGCGGGACAGCACCTGCATGACCCGCTCGATCTCCTTCTCGCGCCCGATGACCGGGTCGAGCTTGGACTCACGAGCAGCCTGGGTGAGGTTGCGGCCGAACTGGTCGAGGACCAGCGAGGTGGACGGCGTGCCCTCGGCGGGGCCGCCGGCCGTGGCCGACTCCTTGCCGCCCTGGTAGCCGGAGAGCAGCTGGATGACCTGCTGCCGGACCCGGTTCAGGTCGGCGCCCAGCTTGACCAGGACCTGGGCGGCGACGCCCTCGCCCTCGCGGATCAGGCCGAGCAGGATGTGCTCCGTACCGATGTAGTTGTGGCCGAGCTGGAGGGCCTCGCGGAGCGACAGCTCCAGGACCTTCTTCGCACGGGGCGTGAAGGGGATGTGGCCGGACGGGGCCTGCTGGCCCTGGCCGATGATCTCCTCCACTTGCTGGCGGACCGCCTCAAGCGAAATGCCGAGGCTCTCCAGGGCCTTAGCGGCGACACCCTCACCCTCGTGGATCAGACCCAGGAGGATGTGCTCGGTGCCGATGTAGTTGTGGTTGAGCATCCGGGCTTCTTCCTGAGCCAGGACGACAACCCGCCGCGCGCGGTCGGTGAACCTCTCGAACATCGTTAATCGCTCCTCAGAGCGGTCAGGCAGATCGGGGCCGGTCCCCTCCCTGTCCTTCCGCATGCTAGTCCCGGCGAGCGGGACAGCTCACTTCAACCGTCGACACCCATGCGGTCAGTTCCGCCCCGCACAGCCGACAACGCCTCCAACCCGATGGTGCGAGACGATGTTCCCGCAGGCCAGGCGGATGAACCGTTATCCCGTACGCCCGTGGCGAACGCCCACCTCTCCGGCCTTCCGGTCGCCCCATCCCACTAGGACTTTCTTACCCGCTCACCCTGACAATCCATGCGGCGCGCACCCTTGCTGTCTGCTACCAGCGAACAACCTCGCGCCGGATCAGGGCCGGTCGCGCCCCGATCGCGGTCACCGGGGGCGATTCCGAGGGAACCGTGCGTAACCCTTGCGGCGTCC
This sequence comes from Streptantibioticus parmotrematis, assembly GCF_019890615.1. GTDB lineage: Bacteria > Actinomycetota > Actinomycetes > Streptomycetales > Streptomycetaceae > Streptantibioticus_D > Streptantibioticus_D parmotrematis. The sequence goes on from NZ_JAINVZ010000028.1 coordinate 25,908, forward strand.
GGCAGTTGCTCCGGGCATGGGCGTCACACGCACCCGTGAGCGGGCGGGCATCCGCGAGTGGTACGCGAGCGAGCTGGGCTGGCCGACCGGTGGTACGGACGACGCGCCGGGGTTGCTCACCGGCGTGCGGTTCGACGTGCTGGACGTGCCGCTGGCGGCCGGGCTCGCGGTGCTGCGGCGATTCGCGCGCACCGGTCCCGCGGCGGCGCTGGGCGGCCGGGCGCTGCTGCTGGTGGCCGCGGGCTCCGGGGCGGAGCTGCCCGGGCTGCTCGACTGGCTGGAGTGGAGCGGCATCCCGCTGGACCTGGCGGTACGGGGAGCGGGTGACCGGATTCCGGCGCCGCGGCCCGCGCCGTGGGGCCCGCGGGCGGTGCCGGCCGCGGGCACGCGTGCGGCACGGGAGGCGTACTGGCTACGGCCTCCCGTGCCGGGGCACGAAGTGGAACCCACGCTGCCGTCCCTGCGCGTCGGCACGAGTGTCGGCGTCGGCACCGGCGCGAAGGACGACGGGGAAAGCAAGAACGCTGAGAACGCTGAGAACACCGACAACGTCGAGAACGTCGACAACGGGGACAGGCGTCCCGTGGATCTCGCGTCGCTGGTCGGGGCGGTGGCCACCGAGTGCCACCGGGCCCGGCTCCTGACGGCTGCTCAGGCGCGGTGGTCGGGCCACCGGACCGGTCAGGCGTGCGCCTTCTCGTACGCCTCGCGGATGGTGGCGGGGACGCGGCCGCGGTCGTTGACCTCGTAGCCGTTCTCCTTGGCCCAGGCGCGGATCTTGGCGGTGTCCGGGCCGGAACCGCTGCCGCCGGCGGCACGCGAGGCACGCGCCCGGCCGCGCGAGGCACGGCCACCGGTCTTGCGGCCGGCGTCCACGTAATCGGCGAGCAGACCGCGCAGCTTGTCCGCGTTCTCCGTAGTGAGGTCGATCTCGTACGTCGCGCCGTCGAGGGCGAACGTCACGGTCTCGTCGGCCTCGCCGCCGGTGATGTCGTCAACGAGAAGAACCTGGACCTTCTGCGCCACGGGCTTCCCTTTCATCGATATGGTCCGGGGAGGCCCCGGGATAAAGGAGTACGGGTAAAAGCAAACCGCTTTTCCCCGGAAAACTCAAACCCTTGGGCGGAACCAGTCCCGGCATGGTTGTGTGAGTAGGACGTGCGCATGGCGCGATTCGGACATAACCGATCACAGATGCAAGAGCATGCGGCTGTTGCCCAAGGTGTTCGGCTTCACTCGTTCGAGGTCGAGGAACTCGGCGACACCCTCGTCATAGGAACGCAGCAGCTCGCTGTAGACATCCGTGTCCACCGGAGTCTCACCGATCTCCACGAAGCCGTGCTTCGCGAAGAAGTCGACTTCGAAGGTGAGACAGAAAATTCGCCGTACGCCGAGCCAACGTGCCGTCTGCAACAGCTTGCCCAGCACCAGGTGTCCCACGCCTTTGCCGTGCAGATCCGGCCGGACGGCAAGGGTGCGCACCTCGGCGAGGTCCTCCCACATCACGTGCAGCGCGCCGCATCCGACGACCTCGGCGTCCTCGTCGCGTTCGGCGACCCAGAACTCCTGGATGTCCTCGTAAAGGGTGACGGTGGGCTTGCCGAGCAGGATGCGGTCGCGCACATAGCCGTCCAGCAAGGCGCGGACCGCGGGGACATCACTGGTCCTGGCGCGGCGGACGGTGAGCACTTTGGAGAGGGAGGACCCCGGCGCGGCTGACGACATAGCCGGACGCTATCGCCCGCCGCCTTCCCCGGGTTCGGCGGGTGGGGCGCCGGAACCGGTGCCCTGTCCGGGCGCGTCGGTACCGTCGGGCGGCGCTTCGGGCTGCACGATGCGCGAAGCGTCCCGCAAGGCTTCACGTTGTTCCGGGGACATCATGCTGAAGAACTGCACAAGGGCCGCGGCGGGGTTGTCGCTCGCGGCCCAGGCTTCGTGCATCAGTGCGGCCGCGTAGGCGGGACGCGTGGAAACGGCCTCATAGCGATAGGCGCGCCCTTCGTGTTCGCGGCGCAGCCAGCCCTTCTGATGCAGGTTGTCCATTACGGTCATCACCGTCGTGTAGGCGATGGACCGTTCCTGCTGTAGGTCTTCGAGGACTTCGCGGACCGTGACCGGGCGGTTCCACTGCCACACCCTGGTCATGACCGCGTCTTCGAGATCTCCCAATGGCCGTGGCACACCTGAATTGTAGAGGCAAATGTCACGGATGCGGCTTTTTTCGGTGCGGAGCGTTAAGGGTGGTTCCACGGAAGGACACCGCCGAGGATCACCCGGGCGGCCGATCGCGATCCCCGGTCCGCCCTCTGTCCACCCCGCGTCCGTCTACTGCTCGGCGGTCTCCTTGGCGGCTTCCGCGCGCGCCAGCATGCTGTCGACGGCCGCGTCCTCACGGGACTTGTTGGCGCCGCCCTGGTGCTTGATGATCGTGACGACGAGGGCCGTGAACGCGACCGCCATCACCAGGGGCGGTACCAGCGCCGAGACGTACTCCACGGTTCGCTCACTCCTTCTCCGGGTTCCCCGGAGCGTTCTCCGGAGGCGCCTTTGCGCGACTTCCAGAGTAGCCACGCCGGTTTCCCGCCCCGCGCCCAGGTGGTGCGTCGAGCGGAGTGCGGTACGGGAAGCGGCCCGGGCCAGGAATGTTGTGCGAATTCTGTGAGCAATTCCGCCGCGGGGGCGTGGCCGATACGACTCAGCGGCCGACGGCGTGGCGCGCCGTCCTCTCGCCGGGCTCCGGCGCGCCCCGGCGGCGGGGCGGCCACAGCTCGGCGGGGGTCGGCACCCGCCGGTCCGGGTCGGGCTCCGGCTCCGGGGCGGGCCCGGGCGGCGCGGGATCGCCCGCGCGGGCGCCGCGGGCCGTCGCGCCGGACGCCGGGACGGGGATCAGGACGTCGAGCGCACCGGGTCCGGCCGGCCTGACGACCCGCCCGCCCGGCACCGTCGACAGCCGGGCGCGGTCGGCCGGCCGGCCCTCGCCGAGCGGCACGCTCCGGGGACGGCCCGTCAGCTCCTCGCAGCGGCGCCGCAGTCCGTCCCTGCGGTAGGCCTCCGCCTCGCCGCACGGCAGTCGCTCCAGCGAGCGCAACGCGTCCAGGTCGTCCTGGGCGGGCAGGTAACCGGCGTCCAGCGCCTCGGCCAGCCGCTCCAGATAGTCGGCGGCGGTGCCGGGCAGCGCGTCGCGGTAGAGGGCGAGGTCGGCGAGGAGGAACGCCCGCAGGCGCGCCCCCTCGTGCACCGCCTCGTCCAGCGCGGCGGCCAGCCGGCGGTACTCCCGGGCCGTTCCGGGCTCACGGGCGGGCGCCGGAATCGGCGGGAACGGCGGGAACGGCGCGGCGGCGTCGCGCGCGGGCGCCGGGAACGCGATGGCGTCCGGGGCGCGGCGGTCCGCGGCCGTCGTGGTGGTCGCTGCGGTGCGGAGGGCGTCGGCGAGGGCGCGCCGCAGGACGCGCAGTTCGTCCGCGCTGAACGCCATGCCGCCTCGGGTCCCGTGTGGCGTGGGCATGCGCCGACTTTACGTACTAAACGGACAAATGTTGCGGATTGCGTTCACCCGGCGGGTCGCCGTCGCCGCGCGCCCCACGACGCGCCGACGCGACCAGCCGCCCGGCGTGTCCGCGCCCGTCCGGTGTGCGCGTCCGGCCGGGCGCGCCCGGGGAGCGCGCGTCCGCCCGGGCGCGTCCCTCGGCCCGTCGAGGCGTTCAGCCCGTCGAGACGTTCCGCTCGTACACCAGCCGCAGGCCGATCAGGGTCAGCCAGGGCTCGTGCTCGTCGATGATCGACGACTCGCCCAGCACCAGCGGGGCGAGCCCTCCGGTGGCGATGACCGTGACGTCGTCGGGGTCGTCGGCCAGTTCCCTGGCCATCCGCTCGCCGATGCCGTCCACCTGGCCCGCGAAGCCGTAGAGGATGCCGGACTGCATGGCCTCGACCGTGTTCTTGCCGACGACGCTGCGCGGCCGGGCCAGCTCGATCTTGCGCAGTTGCGCGCCGCGTACCCCCAGCGCCTCCACCGAGATCTCGATGCCGGGGGCGATCGCGCCGCCCAGGTACTCGCCGCGCGCCGAGACCGCGTCGAAGGTGGTCGCGGTGCCGAAGTCGACGACGATGCACGGGCCGCCGTACAGGTGGACGGCGGCGAGCGCGTTGATGATGCGGTCGGCGCCGACCTCCTTGGGGTTGTCCGCCAGGATCGGCACGCCGGTCTTGACGCCCGGCTCCACCAGCACCGACGGCACGTCGCCGTAGTAGCGCCGGGTCACCTCGCGCAGTTCGTGCAGGACCGACGGCACCGTCGAGCAGATCGAGATGCCGTCGATGCCGTCGCCCAGGTCGTCGCCGAGCAGCGGGTGCCTGCCCATCAACCCCTGCAACAGCACCGCGAGTTCGTCGGCGGTGCGCCGGGCGTCGGTGGAGATCCGCCAGTGCTCGACGATCTCGTCGCCGTCGAACAGGCCGAGCACGGTGTGGGTGTTGCCGACGTCGATGGTCAGGAGCATGCCGCTCAGCCCTCCGCGTCCGCGGTGCCGTCGGCGGCCTGCTCGCGCAGGTCCAGGCCGATGTCGAGGATCGGCGAGGAGTGGGTGAGCCCGCCGACCGCCAGGTAGTCGACGCCGGTCTCCGCGTAGGCGCGGGCGACGTCCAGAGTGAGGCGGCCGGAGGACTCCAGCGCGGCCCGCCCGGCGACGATCGCCACCGCCTCCTCGGTCTCGGCGGGGGTGAAGTTGTCCAGCAGGATCAGGTCGGCGCCCGCGTCCAGCACCTCGCGCACCTGGTGCAACGTGTCCACCTCGACCTCGATCGCCAGGTCGGGGAACTCCTCGCGCACCGCGCGGAAGGCCTGCGCCACGCCGCCCGCCGCGACCACGTGGTTGTCCTTGACCAGCGCCGCGTCCGACAGCGACATGCGGTGGTTGACGCCGCCGCCGCAGCGCACCGCGTACTTCTCCAGGGCGCGCAGGCCAGGCGTCGTCTTGCGGGTGTCGCGCACCCGGGTCCTGGTGCCCTCCAGCGCGTCGGCCCAGGCGCGGGTGGCGGTGGCGATGCCGGACAGGCGGCACAGCAGGTTCAGCGCGCTGCGCTCGGCGGTGAGCAGGTCACGGGTGCGGGTGCGCACGCTCAGCAGCACCTGGCCCGCCTCGACCCGGTCGCCGTCCTCCACGTGCCGTTCGACCTCGAACTCGTCGGTGCACACCACCGACAGGACGGCCTCGGCGATCCGCAGGCCCGCCACCACGCCGGGCTGACGGACCGTGAAGTCGCCCACCGCGACGGCGTCCTCGGGGATGGTCGCCACCGTGGTGACGTCCACGCCGTCGTCGAGGTCCTCCTCGATGGCCATGTGCGCGATGTCCTCGACCTGCACCGGGTCGAGCCCGGCGTCGGCGAGCAGCTGCGCGAGGTCCGGGTCGAGGCCGCACTCCAGCGGGTCGAGCGCGTACGCGTCGTCGCCCCCGCAGCCGCAGCCGTCACCGCAGCCGCCGCCCGCGCCCTCACCGGGGCGGCCGATCTGGATCAGGGGCAGGTCGGGGGTGCTCATGCGGAGTGCTCCGGGGTCTCGACGGGCGGGAAGTCCGTGCTGGGGGTGGTACGGACGGCGGGCGTGCCGTCCGGGGCGAGGGTCACGACGAGGTGCCGGGCCCAGGCGGCATCGTCGCGCTCCGGGTGGTCCTCGCGCCAGTGGCAGCCGCGGGTCTCCTCCCGGCGGGCCGCGGCGGCGACCAGGACGCGGGCGACCAGGCTGAGGTTGGTGGCCTCCCAGGTCTCCACGCAGGGCTCCGCGGTCTTCTCGTCGCGGGCCAGGTCCTCGACGGCCCGCGTGTGGACGCGTTCCAGCGCGGCGGCGGCGCCCGCCAGGCTCTCCGCGCTGCGCAGCACGCCCGCGCCCGCCGTCATGACGCGCTGGATCTCGTAGCGCGCGCCGTGCTCCAGCAGCGGCGCCCGGGACGGCCCGGGCAGGACCGGGGCGCCCGGCGCGGGGCGCTCGCGGGTGAGGACGTCGTCGGCGATGCGCTCGGCGAAGACCAGGCCCTCCAGCAGGGAGTTGGAGGCGAGCCGGTTGGCGCCGTGGACGCCCGTGCAGGCCACCTCGCCGCACGCGTACAGTCCCGGCACGGTGGTGCGGCCGCGCAGGTCGGTGCGGACGCCGCCGGAGGCGTAGTGGGCGGCCGGGGCGACCGGGATGGGCTCGCTCACCGGGTCGATGCCGTTGGCCCGGCAGGCGGCCAGGATGGTCGGGAAGCGCCTGGCCCACATCTCGGCGCCGAAGTGCCGGGCGTCCAGGTACATGTGATCGGTGCCGTGCTCCTGCATCCGGCGGGTGATCGCCTTGGCCACGATGTCGCGCGGGGCCAGCTCCGCCAGCTCGTGCTGCCCCAGCATGAAGCGGACGCCGTCGGCGTCGACCAGGTGGGCGCCCTCGCCGCGGACCGCCTCGGAGACCAGCGGCTGCTGGCCCTCGGCCTGCGGGCCCAGCCACAGCACCGTCGGGTGGAACTGGACGAACTCCAGGTCGCTGACCTCGGCGCCGGCCCGCAGCGCCAGCGCCACGCCGTCGCCGGTGGAGACCGCCGGGTTGGTGGTGGCCGAGAAGACCTGGCCCATGCCGCCGGTGGCCAGCACGACCGCCGGGGCCCGCACCGCGCCGACGCCGTCGCGCCGCCCCTCGCCCATCACGTGCAGCGTCACGCCCGCGGTGCGGCCGCCCCTGTCGGTGAGCAGGTCCAGCACGAGGGCGTTCTCGACCGTCTCGATGCCCGCGGTGCGCACCGCCTCGACCAGCGCGCGGGAGACCTCGGCGCCGGTGGCGTCGCCGCCCGCGTGGACGATGCGGCTGCGGTGGTGGCCGCCCTCCCGGGTCAGCAGGATCTCGCCGTTCGACTCGGAGGTGTCGAAGCGGGCGCCGGAGGCGATCAGCCGCCGTACCGCGTCGGGGCCCTCGGTGACCAGCAGCCGTACCGCGCTCTCGTCGCACACCCCGGCGCCCGCCACCAGCGTGTCGTCCAGGTGCTGCGCGGGGGTGTCGCCGTCCCCGAGCGCCGCGGCGATGCCGCCCTGCGCCCAGCGGGTCGAGCCGTCGTCGAGGCGAGCCTTGGTGACCACGGTGACCCGGGCGCCGCCCGCGGCGCAGCGCAGCGCGGTGGTCAGCCCGGCGACGCCGGAGCCGACGACGACCACGTCCGCGTCGATCGCCCAGCCGGGCGCGGGGGCCAGCAGACGTATGTCGCTCATCGGAACGCTCCAAACTCCGCGGGCCCGGACTGCGGGGGCCCGAACTCCAGGGGCAGGTTGTCGATCAGCCGGGTGGTGCCGACCCGGGCGGCCACCGCGAGGACGGCCGGGCCAGTGTGCGCCGGTCCCGCCTCGGTGAAGTCGGCGGGGTCCACCAGCGCGAGGTAGTCCAGGTCGATCCCGTCCGCCTTCTCCAGCACGGCGCGGGCCGCCTCCCGTACGGCGTCGGGCCCGGCGTCCAGCGCGTCGCGGCCGGCGAACAGGGCGCGCGACAGCGTCAGCGCGGTCTCGCGGTCCCGGGCGGTCAGGTAGCGGTTGCGGCTGGAGAGGGCCAGGCCGTCCGGCTCGCGCACGGTGGGCACGCCGACGATCTCCACGCCGAAGTTCAGGTCGGCCGCCATCCGCTGGATCAGGGCGAGTTGCTGGGCGTCCTTGCGGCCGTAGAACGCGACGTCGGGGGCGGTGAGGTGGAGCAGCTTGGCGACGACGGTGAGCATGCCGTCGAAGTGCCCGGGGCGGGCGGCGCCCTCGTAGCGCTCGCCCATCGGCCCGGCCGCGATCCGCACCCGCGGTTCGCCGCCCGGGTAGACCTCCTCGACGGACGGCGCCAGCACGATGTCGGCGCCGGCCGCGGCGGCCGTCCCGACGTCCGCGTCGAGGGTGCGCGGGTAGCGGTCGAGGTCCTCGCCCGGGCCGAACTGCAAGGGGTTGACGAAGACGGTGACCACGACCTGGCCGTCCGCGCCGACGTGGTCGCGGGCGGTGCGGATCAGCGTGGCGTGGCCCTCGTGCAGCGCGCCCATGGTCATCACCACGGCACGCCGCCCGCGGTGCGGGGCGCGCAGCCCGTCCGCGGTGCGCAGCAGCTTCACGGTCATCGGGCTCCTTGGTCGTCCGGCCGGTCGGCGAGCGCGTCCAGCAGGGGTTCGGCGAGTTCCGGCTTGAGCATCCCGTTGACCAGGGCGCGGTCGGCGGTGGCCCGGGCCATCGCGACGTAACTGGCCACCGTCTGCGGCGAGTGCGCCCGCAGCTGGTCGAGGTGGGCGGCGACGGTGCCGGCGTCGCCGCGCGCCACCGGGCCGGTGAGCGCCTGGTCGCCGGAGCGCAGCGCGTTGTCGAGGGCGGCGCCGAGCAGCGGGCCGAGCATCCGTCCCGGGTGCGCGACGCCCGCCGCCTGGAGCAGTTCGCGGGCCTGGGCGACGAGGGTGACCAGATGGTTGGAGCCGATGGCGAGCGCCGCGTGGTACAGCGGGCGGTTCTCCTCGGCGATCCACTCCGGCTCGCCGCCCATCTCGACCACCAGGGCCTCGGCGGCCAGCCGCAGTTCCTCCGGCGCGGTCACCCCGAACGAGCAGCCCTCCAGGCGCTGGACGTCGACGGTGGTGCCGGTGAAGGTCATCGCCGGGTGCAGGGCCAGCGGCAGCGCCCCGGCGCGGCGCGCGGGGTCGAGCACGGCGGCCCCGTACCGCCCGGAGGTGTGCGCCAGCAGTTGCCCGGGCCGTACCGCGCCGGTCTCGGCGAGCCCGGTCACGAGGGCGGACAGCGCGTCGTCGGGCACGGTCAGCAGCACCAGGTCGGCGCGGGCCAGCACCTGGGCGGGCTCGACCAGCGGCACGTCCGGCAGCAGGGCGGCGGCGCGGCGCCGGGAGGCGTCGGAGACCCCGGAGACGGCCACCGGGCGGTGTCCGGCCAGCCGCAGCGCGGCGGCGAGGGCGGGTCCCACCCGTCCGGCGCCAACCACGCCGACGGTGAGCCGGGCCGGGCGGTCCTCGACCCCACCGGACCTGGGCCCGGGAGTGTGCGATGCGTTCACGCTTCGGTCGCCTTCCGTTCCAGTCCTCACACGGGTACCGGACGCATTCTCGTCAATGCTACGCGAAGGGTCGCGGACGCAGGAGGGCCGAGGCGTGGCGGGCTCGCGGTCGGGGCGGTGGCCTAACGTTCGGCGGCGTCGCGGTCGGTGCGGCGCCTTGCGGTCGGCGGCCTCGCGGTCGGTGCGGCGGCTACGGGGTGGCGGCTGGGGTGGCTACGCCGCGCCGCCCGCGCGGACCAGGCCCGTCTCGTACGCCAGCACCACCGCCTGCACCCGGTCGCGCAGTTCGAGCTTGGTCAGGATGCGGCCCACGTGGGTCTTGACGGTGGCCTCGGACAGCACCAGGCGCTGGGCGATCTCGCCGTTGGACAGCCCCTGGGCGACCAGCAGCAGCACCTCGCGCTCGCGCTCGGTCAGCCGCCCCAGCTGCGGGCTGGTGGGCTGCGTGGTGTGCGGCAGCAGCGGCGCGAAGCGGTCCAGCAGGCGGCGGGTGGTGGAGGGGGCGACCACCGCGTCGCCGCTGTGCACCGCGCGGATCGCGGTCAGCAGTTCGGCGGGCGGCACGTCCTTCAGCATGAAGCCGCTGGCCCCGGCCTTGAGCGCGGCGAAGGCGTACTCGTCGAGGTCGAAGGTGGTCAGGATCAGGACCCGGGGCCCGCCGTCGCGTTCCTGCTCGCCGCCGCAGATGCGCCGGGTCGCCTCGACGCCGTCCATCTTCGGCATGCGCACGTCCATCAGCACCACGTCGACCTCGGCCGTGCGCAGCACCTCGATCGCCTCCCCGCCGTCCCCGGCCTCGGCGACGACCTCCATGTCGGGCTGCGCCTGGAGCACCATGCGGAAACCGGTGCGCAGCAGCACCTGGTCGTCGACGAGCATCACGCGGATCGCCATGGGGGCCTCATCATTCGTCGGGTCTCGGGGGACGTACGGCCGAGTCTCGGGAGCGTACGGCAGGGTTACGGGGGTCGTGCCGAGGGTCTCGCGGGGGTGGGCCGGGCCGGGTCAGCGGGCCGGCTTCAGGGGCAGGGCCGCGGCGATCCGGAAGCCGCCGCCCGGCCTCGGGCCGGTGTCGATCGTGCCGCCGACCATGGCGATCCGCTCCCGCATGCCGATCAGGCCCTGGCCGAGGCCGTCCGCCCCGCCCGCGCCGTCCTCGTAGTGCTCGCGCTGGGCGCCGCGGCCGTCGTCCTCGATGAGCATCCGCAGTTCGGCGTCGCCGTAGGTCAGCTGCACGGTGGCGCTGACGTCGGGGCCGCCGTGCTTGCGGGTGTTGGTCAGCGCCTCCTGCACGATGCGGTACGCGGTCAGCTCGACGCCGGAGGACAGCGGGCGCGGGCGGCCGGCCACCGCGAAGTCCACCGGCAGGCCCGCGCCGCGCACCTGCTCGATGAGGTCGCCGAGCTGGTCGACGCCGGGCTGCGGCACGTACTCGCCGCCGCTGTCGTCGGAGGCGCGCAGCAGCCCGAGCAGGCGGCGCATCTCGGCCAGCGCCAGGCGGCCGGTCTGCGAGATCGTGCCGAGCGCCTGCTTGGCCTGGTCCGGCGAGGAGTCCAGCACGTAGGCCGCGCCGTCCGCCTGCACCACCATCACCGACACGTTGTGCGCGACCACGTCGTGCAGCTCACGCGCTATCCGGGCGCGCTCCGCGGCCACCGCGGCCTTGGCCTGCGCCTCCCGCTCGCGGTGCAGCCGCTCGGCGCGTTCCTCCAGCTGCGCGTAGTACGCCCTGCGGGTGCGCACGCTGTCGCCGATCACCCAGGCCAGCGCGAACGGCACGGTCAGGAAGACCACGCTGACGATCCGGTTGCCGCTGCTGTCGACGCCGGACGGCCAGCGCCAGTCGGCCAGCGTGGCCGCGCTCAGCGCGCCGACCAGGGCGACCCGCGAGGCCCAGCGAGCACCGCAGGACGCCACCGTGTAGACGATCATCAGCATCGCGAAGTCGGCGACTACCACCTGGGTGTCGAGCGCCAGCTGGGCGACGCCCGCCGCGATCGCGAGCAGCAGCATCTTCTCCGGGTAGCGCCGGCGCAGCGCCCACACCAGGCACAGCAGCCCCGATATCCCGGCCATCGCCAGCCGCATGCGGTACGGGTGCGTGCTCTCCGCGACGACCTGCAACGCCGACATACCGAGCAGGAGGACGGCCCAGAAGGAGTCGACCCCGGTCGGGTGTCTGCGGAGGAAGTCGTAGAGGCGCTGCACGTCACCCAGCGTAGGCACGTGTTCTGTGTGCGGGGGTCAGCCGGTAGAGCGATCCTGCGCGGGGCGCGTACTCCCCAAGGTGGACTCCGGGTGCACCGCGCCCGCGCCGGGGGCGGCGGCTCGGCCACGCGGTCGCGCCGCCTACGGTGGAGCGGTGACGACGCGGTGGTGCGGGTGGCGGGAGGCCACCGAGCGGGCGCTGTACGGGCCCGGTGGCTTCTTCGTGACTCCTGACGGGCCCGGCCCCGCCGGGCACTTCCGGACCTCGGTGCACGCCTCGCCGCTGTTCGCGGGCGCGGTCGCGCGGCTGCTGGAGCAGGTGGACGCGGCCCTCGGCCACCCCGACGAGCTGGCCCTGGTCGACGTGGGCGCCGGACGCGGCGAGCTGACCACCGGGGTGCTCAAGCAGGTGCCGAAGGCGCTGGCCGCCCGGCTCGTCCCCTACGCGGTCGAGCGCGCCCCGCGTCCCGCCGGTCTCGACGCACGGGTGCGCTGGAGCGACCGGATCCCGGAAGGCCCGCGCGGGCTGCTGTTCGCCAACGAGTGGCTGGACAACGTGCCGGTCGACGTCGCCGAGACCGGGGAGGACGGGGTGCCGCGCTACGTGGAGGTGCGCGACGACGGCACCGAGCGGCCGGGCGCGGTGGTGGACGGCGCGGACGCGCGGTGGCTGGAGCGCTGGTGGCCGATCGCCGGTGAACCGGGGGCGCGCGCCGAGATCGGGCTGCCGCGCGACCTCGCCTGGACCGCTGCGGCCGGTTCACTGGCCGAGGGGCTCGCCGTCGCGGTGGACTACGCGCACGAACGCGGCGCCCGCCCGCCGCTGGGCACCCTGACCGGCTTCCGCGGCGGGCGCGAGGTGCGGCCTGTGCCGGACGGCTCGTGCGACCTGACCTCCCACGTCGCCCTGGACGCCTGCCGGGGCCCCGGCGCGGCCCTGCTCACCCAGCGTGACGCGCTGCGGGCGCTGGGGGTGAGCGGGGCCAGGCCGCCGCTGGAACTGGCCTCCCGCGACCCGGCGGGCTACGTGCGGGCGCTGGCCGCGGCGGGCGAGGCGGCCGAGCTGACCGCCCCCGGCGGGCTCGGCGCGTTCACCTGGCTCGCCCAGCCGGTACGCGTCGCACTGCCGCCCGCGCTGGACGTCCCCCGACCAGGGGCACCGGGACCGGAGGCAGGCTCCGGGGGCTGAGAGACTGGGGGCATGACGGAGACGACGGTCGGCATCGGTGGAGCCGCCGAGGGCACCGACATGGTGCTCAACATCGGCCCGCAGCACCCCTCCACGCACGGCGTGCTGCGCCTGCGCCTGGTCCTGGACGGCGAGCGGATCCGCGAGGCCGAGCCGGTCATCGGCTACATGCACCGGGGCGCGGAGAAGCTCTTCGAGGCCCGCGACTACCGGCAGATCATCATGCTGGCCAACCGGCACGACTGGCTGTCCGCCTTCTCCAACGAACTCGGCGTGGTGCTGGCCGTCGAGCGGATGCTCGGCATGGAGGTCCCCGAGCGCGCGGTGTGGACCCGCACCCTGCTCGCCGAGCTGAACCGGGTGCTCAACCACCTGATGTTCCTCGGCTCCTACCCGCTGGAACTCGGCGGCATCACCCCGGTCTTCCACGCGTTCCGGGAGCGCGAGGAACTGCAGAACGTGATGGAGGAGATCTCCGGCGGCCGGATGCACTACATGTTCAACCGGGTCGGCGGCCTCAAGGAGGACCTGCCGGCCGGCTGGCTCGGCCGCGCCCGGCAGGCGGTGGCCGACGTGCGCTCCCGGATGGACGTCTACGACCGGCTGGTGCTCGGCAACGAGATCTTCCGCGGCCGCACCCGCGGCGTCGGCGTCCTGACCCCGGCGGCCGTGCACGCCTACGGGGTGTCCGGGCCGATCGCCCGCGCCTGCGGCGTCGACTTCGACCTGCGCCGCGACGAGCCGTACCTCGCCTACGGCGAACTGGGCGACGTGCTGAAGGTGGTCACCCGGACCGACGGGGACTGCCTGGCGCGGTTCGAATGCCTGCTGGAGCAGACCCACAACTCCCTGGCGCTGGCCGACGCCTGCTTGGACCGCCTCACGCAGCTGCCGCCAGGCCCGATCAACCAGCGGCTGCCGAAGGTGCTGAAGGCCCCCGAGGGCACCACGTACGCCTGGACCGAGAACCCGCTCGGGATCAACGGCTACTACCTGGTCTCCAAGGGCGACAAGACCCCCTACCGGCTCAAGCTGCGCTCGGCGTCGTACAACAACATCCAGGCGCTCACCGAACTGCTGCCGGGCACCCTGGTCGCCGACATGGTGGCGATCCTCGGCTCGCTGTTCTTCGTCGTCGGCGACATCGACAAGTAGGCTTCCCGGCAACGGACATGACGTGACAGGAGGGGCGCGGCCACGGTGGCCGCGCCCCTCCTGTCATGTGGGTACGGGGGCTACGAGTGGGCCCGCAGCACCGTCACGTCGATCTGCTCGGTCTCGTCGTGCGCGGTCAGGTCGATGACCGCCGCGTCCTCGGCGTCCCGCGCCGGGCCCGGCTCCCGCTCGGCGCTCCTGCTGAGGGCGACGGCCTCGTCGCCGACCACGTCCGCCAGGTCGTCGGCGGCGGGCGTCTTGTGGACGCCGAAGAAGTCGAAGCCGCCCTGCGGCCTGCCCACCGGGCGCTTGGGCTGCGCGTACGGCAGGACGGCGGTGGCGGTGGTCGTGGCGGTCGCCGGGACGAGCCGGTCGTCGCCGGTGTCGGCGGGCTCGCGGTGGCGGGCCTCCTCGACGGTGGCGTCGGCCTTCTGGCGGGCGGCGTTGCGGCCGAAGTCGCGCAGCGCCTCGGCGGCCCTGCGGTAGGCGTCCGGGCCGACCGCCACGGTGGCCGGCGCGTCGATCGCCTTCGGCGCGGCGGCGGCCTCGATGGCGAGGCGGCGACGGCTCTCCAGCGCGCGGGCCCGCTCGCTCTCGGCGGTCGCGTACCGGCGCAGCAGCGCGGCGTGCTCCCCGCGCAGGCGGCCCACCTCGGCCCGCTTGGCGCGCAGTTCGCGCTCCAGGCGGTGGCGCAGCTCGCGGGACTCCTCGACGTCGCTCTCCAGCTCGGCTATGCGCTCGTCGGTGTGCCACTCGTCGCGCACCCGGGCGGCCTCCAGGTCGGCGACCCGCTTGCCGGCGGAACGGTCCCACTGCCGCAGCAGGACCGCCCCGGCGCACGCGGCGGCGGCCGCCGCCGCGACCAGCACGCGCAGCACCACGCCGTCGTCACCGGTGGGACTGAACCAGGCGCCGACGGCGACGACCGAGGCGGACCCGGCGACCGTCAAAGGGGGAAGAAGCCGGTGCAGTGGCGGTGAATGGCGGTGTCGTCCACGGGGCATGGCTTGAAACTTAGCGTGGAAAAGCAGCGGGCGGGAGCCGACGGCCCGATTTCGCACCACCTGTTGTGTCACATAGGGGATTGCGGGGCCCGATATACACGCAGGGCATTCACGCAAACACATTCCGCCCAACAAGAACGATCTTGCCGGGCCCCGCTCCCGATCCCTCAGCTCCCGGTCACTCGGCTCTCCCGGTCGCTCGGTTCTCCCGATGGCTCAGCTGCTGAGCAGGCCCTTCGACTTCAGATAGGCGTCGGCGACGTCGGAGGGCTTCTCCCGGTCCGCGTCGACCTGCTTGTCCAGCTGGGTCAGGTCGGCGGTGGTGAGCACCTTCGTCAGCTTGTCCAGCGCGTCGGCGACGCCCGCGGACCCGGCGTGCGCCGCGTTGACCACCGGCAGCACGTAGTCGGCGTTCTGCAGGTGCTTGTCGTCGGTGAGCAGCACCAGGCCGAACTGGTCCAGCGTCGCGTCGGTGGTGGTGGTCAGCACCAGCTGGTCGGTGCCGTCCTTGACCGCCTGCTTGGACTGCGGGGTGCCGACGCCCTTGGGGTCGATGCCGGTGACGTCGATGCCGTAGGTCTTCTTCAGGCCCGGCTCGCAGTACGGGCGGTCCGGGCACTCGTCACCGGCCGCCAGCTTCACCTTCACGCCCGACTTGCCCAGGTCGGAAAGGGTCTTGAGGTGGTGCTGGGTGGCGAACGACTGGGAGACCGCGAACGCGTTCTGGTCCACCGCCTGGCCGGCGGGCAGCACCTTCAGGCCGCGCGGGGTGGCGAGTTTCGTCAGCGCGGCCACCGTGGAGGTCACGTCGGGAGAGGCGACGGGACGCGCGGAGGCGCCGTTCACCTTCTGGTTGAGGAATTCCGCGAGGGTCGCCGCGTACTCCGGAACGACGTCGATCTGGCCCTTCTCCAGAGCCGGTTCATAAAGCTCGCGGTTCTGCACCGTCTTGACCGAGGTGGAGTAACCGGCGTTCGACAGCAGCTTCGCGTACAACTGCGCCAGCACTTCGCTCTCGGTGAATCCGGCGGATCCTATGACCAGCGATCCCTTGCTGCCTCCGGAGGCCGAGGCGGAACCGCCCTTGTCCTCCAGCGACTTGCCGCCGCACGCGGACAGCGAGGCGGCCAGGATCGCCGCCACCGACACCGCGCCCACGGCACGCACGCCGCCCAGGCCCTTGTTCATTCGGTCACCCATCTCTTCGACAGTCCACGGGAATTGACTTCTTTGCGGCGCGAGCGGCGCTGGTGGCGCAGCGGGTCGCCGAGCCGTGCCGCGCCCGCGAAGACCGCCTCGACCAGCAGCGCCAGCGCCGCGACCAGCACCGCGCCCCCCACCACCTGGTAGGTGTGCTGCTGGGCGAAGCCCGCGGTGATCAGCCGGCCCAGACCGCCGCCGCCCGGCAGCGCGGCGAGGGTGGCGGTGGCGACGATCTGCACGGCGGCGGTGCGCACCCCGGTCATGATCAGCGGGAAGGCCAGCGGCAGTTCGACCCGCAGCAGTATCTGGCCGCCGGTCATGCCCGTCCCGCGCGCCGACTCCACGACGTCGCGGTCGACCTCGGTCATGCCGACGTAGGCGTTGGTCAGCAGCGGCGGCACGGCGAACAGCACCAGCGCGATCACCGTCGGCCACTGCCCGTACCGCCCCAGCGGGCTGAGCACCAGCAGCACCAGCACCGCGAAGGTGGGCACCGCGCGGCCGACGTTGGACAGGTTGATCGCCAGCGTGCCGCCGCGCCGCAGGTGGCCCAGGACCAGGGCGACCGGCAGGGCCAGCACGCAGCTGATCGCCAGGCACACGACGGTGAGGTAGACGTGCTCGCCCAGCCGGTGCCAGATGCCGTCGGCGCCGGACCAGCTGGCGCCGGTGGTGAGCCAGGTCCACGCCTGGCCGATCGCGTCCATCAGGCCGCCGCCTCTCCGGTACGGGCCCGGGACGGCCGGGCGGAGCGGGCCGTGCGCCGCGTGCGCGTCCAGGGCGTCAGCAGCCGCTGCACGCCGAGCAGCAGCAGGTCGGCGGCGATCGCGAGCGCCACGCAGATCGCCGAGGCGGTCAGCACCTCGGCCTTGAACAGGGTGTTCATGCCGTCGTAGATGAGGTTGCCCAGGCCGCCGTAGCCGACGATGGCGCCCACCGTGGTGAGCGAGATCGCGGAGACGGTGGCGATGCGCAGGCCCGCCATCACCGTGGGCAGCGCCAGCGGCAGTTCGACCCGCAGCAGCAGCCGCAGCGGCCCGTAGCCCATGCCGCGCGCCGCCTCCCTGGCGTCCTCCGGCACCGCCTGGAGTCCGGCGAGGATGTTGCGCACCAGGATGGTCAGCGAGTAGAGCACCAGGCCGGTCACCACCACCGAGGCGGAGATCCCGAAGACCGGCAGCAGCAGTGAGTACATCGCGAGCGAGGGGATCGTGTAGAGCACGGTGGTGAAGCCCAGCACGGGCCCGGCGACCGGTTTCCACCGCCGCGCGACCAGCGCCAGCGGGAAGGCCACCACCAGCGCGAGCGCCACCGAGACCCCGGTGATCCACAGGTGCTGGAGCGTCGCGGCGGTCAGGTCGTGCGCGCGGGTGCGCACGTACTCACCGCAGATCCAGTCGTTGGCCACCAGGCAGTTGTCAGCCGCCATCGCGCACCTCCCCCGTCTCGTCCGTTTCCCGTCTCTCCAAGTGCTCCGCGAGCCTAACCCGGGCCACTGACAACCGGCCCGGACCGCCACATCCCGGCAACACGGCCTTCACATCCGGGCGGCAGGGTACGGTCGAGGCACCCGCAGACCTACGGTCGGGGGCTCCCGCAGACCGCGAGCAACGAGGGCGCATGATCCGCTTCGAGCACGTCACCAAGCGCTACCCGGACGGCACCACGGCCGTGGACGACCTGTCGTTCGAGGTCGCCGAGGGCGAGCTGGTCACGCTCGTCGGCCCGTCCGGCTGCGGCAAGACGACCACGATGAAGATGGTCAACCGGCTGATCGACCCGACCGAGGGCCGCATCCTGGTCGACGGCGAGGACATCGCCGGTGTCGACCCGGTGAAGCTGCGCCGCCGCATCGGCTACGTCATCCAGCAGGTCGGCCTGTTCCCGCACAAGACCGTGCTGGAGAACACCGCTACCGTGCCGCAGCTGCTGGGCTGGTCGCGACGGAAGGCCCGCGAGCGGGCGGCGGAGCTGCTGGACCTCGTCGGCCTCGACCCGGCCGTGCACGGCGACCGCTACCCCGACCAGCTCTCCGGCGGCCAGCGCCAGCGCGTCGGCGTGGCCCGGGCGCTCGCCGCGGACCCGCCGGTGCTGCTGATGGACGAGCCGTTCGGCGCGGTCGACCCGGTGGTGCGCGAACACCTCCAGAGCGAGTTCCTCCGGCTTCAGCGGCAGGTCCGCAAGACGGTGCTGTTCGTCACCCACGACATCGAGGAGGCCGTGCGGCTCGGCGACCGCATGGCGGTCTACGGCGCCGGGCGCGTCGAGCAGTTCGACACCCCGGCCACCGTGCTGGGCGCCCCCGCGTCGCCGTACGTCGCCGACTTCGTCGGGTCCGACCGCGGGCTCAAGCGGCTGTCGGTGACCGCGATCGGCCAGGACGACCTGGAGCAGCCGCCGGTGGTGCGGCTGGACGACGCGGTGGAGGCGGCGGCCGAGCGGCTGGCGGCGCAGGACGCGCGGTGGGCGGTCGTGCTGGACGCGGGCGGCGCGCTGCACGGCTGGGTGGCCCGCGAGGCGCTGGCGGACGGCGCGGCGGTACGCGACCACGCCCGCCGGATGGAGGCGTGGCTGCCGCTGGGCGCGTCGCTGAAGCAGGCGTTCAGCGTGATGCTCCAGCACGACGCGGGCTGGGTCGCGGTCCTCGACGACGACGAGCGCTTCCGCGGCGTCCTGACCCCGGCGGGGCTGCACGAGGCGCTGCGCAGGTCGGTGTCCGGGGTGGAGCAGCTGGAGTCGGTCGCGGGCTCGTGAGCCCCGCCGGGCCTCCGGCCCCCTTCACGCCTTCGTCGCTCTCCCCCGCTACGCCTTCGTCGCGTTGTCCGGGCCCTGGTCCTCGTCGTCCGGGAGCTTGCAGACGCGTTCCATGAAGACCGCCGCGACCACCACCGCCGCGCCCGCGACCACCGCGAAGCCCGCGTAGACCGCCTGGTCGCGGCGGGCGGGGACGGACAGCTGGGAGGCGATCAGGTAGACGCACACCCCGCCGTAGACGCCCGCGACCAGCGCCGCGACCAGGGCGCTCGCCTGGCCGAAGACGACCGCGCGGGCGGCCACCAGCGGGTCGACGCCCTTGGCGTCGGGCTCGCGGTCGCGCTGGGCGCGCAGCCGGGCTCGCAGGCTCAGCGCCGTGCCGAGGATGACGACCGCGATCAGCGCCAGCACGATGGGCGCGGCGACCGGCACGCCGGGCAGCACGCCGACCGCGTTCCACAGCCGGGCCCCCGCCCAGGCCAGCACGCCGGCCACCACGAACAGCCCGATGAGCACCCGGAACCGCAGCTGCTTCACGAAGTCTCCTCCACACGTCGCCGCCGAAGCGGCAACGTCTACTCCGGGAGCCGGAGTTCCACGTCCTCGCGCTCCCGTACGTCGGATGCGTCCAGCCCCGCCAGCAGCTCGGTGACCGGACCGCGGCCCGGCAGCTGAGCCTGCGGGTCCACGTCGTGCCACGGTACGAGGACGAAGGCGCGTTCGTGCGCACGCGGGTGCGGCAGCGTGAGCTCCGGGTCCTCGCTGACCACGTCCTGGTACGCGACGATGTCCACGTCGATGGTGCGCGGGCCCCAGCGCTCGTCGCGCACCCGGTAGAACGCCTCCTCGATGGCGTGGGCGCGCTCCAGCAGGGACGACGGCGGAAGCGTCGTCTTCAGCAGCACGATCGCGTTGAGGTAGTTCGGCTGGGTGCCGGGCTCGACGCCCCACGGCTCGGTCTCGTACACCGGCGAGACGGCCTTGACCCGCAGGCCCGGGGTGTCCGCGAGCGCGTCCACCGCGCCCTGGAGGGTCTCCAGCCGGTTGCCGAGGTTGCCGCCGATGGAGACCACGGCCCATTTGGGGTTGCTCAGCGTGCTGTCGGCCGCGTCGACCCGCTCCTCGACGGAGGCGGGGACCGGCTGCACGGTCGGGTCGGAACTCACGGGCGCCTCCTGAGGATGGTGATGGACACGTCGTCGAACGGGACGGTGATCGGGGCGTCCGGCTTGTGCACGGTCACCTCGACCTCCCGCACCACCTCGTGCGTGAAGCACTGGTCGGCGATGCGCTGGGCGAGCGTCTCGATCAGGTTGACCGGCTCACCCGCCACGACGGCGGCGACCTGCTCGGCCACGATGCCGTAGTGGACGGTCCGGGTCAGGTCGTCCCCGGCGGCGGCCTCGGTGGTGTCGAGGCCGAGCACGAGGTCGACCAGGAAGGTCTGGCCCTCCTCCCGCTCCCGGGGGAAGACCCCGTGGTGTCCACGGGCCTTCAGGCCGCGCAGCGCGACGCGATCCACGAGACATCCTCCTGCTGGTCGAGACGTACGGGCGCCGTCCCGCCTCCGTATGGAGGGCCGCCCTGCGAAAGCTACGAGCCGAATCTACCTTCGGCCACCGACAGCCCGTTCCCACGGGGGTCCCCCGGTGGACGCGCCCCTACCCTGCGTGCCGGGGCCGCACTCCCCTCCGGCCGGATTCTTGGCTCGATCGTGTGCACGGCGTTGGCCCGGCTGACGGCCCGTCATGCGCCGGGCGGCTCAGGCGGACTCGTCCGGTCCCTGCGGGTACCCCCCGGCGGTACCGGTCCCCTCGTCCTCCTCGTCGGGGCCGTCGGACAGCACAGGCGATCCATGGTGGGACCACAGCCGCCAGCCCTCGGGTGTGCGGCGGAACACATTCGTGGCCACGACCAGACCGCCGACCAGTTCCCCGGCCGACCCGTCCTCCTGCGCGGGGCCGCCGCTGAGGATGTTCTCGCTGCACGTCACGATCGCGGTGCCGTCGGCCATCGCGATCTCCACGTCGGTCAGGAAGAACTGCATGTAGTCGGTGTTCGCCATGATCAGCGCGTACGAGCGCAGCACGTGGCCGCGGCCGCGCAGCACCGGCCAGCCCGGGTGCACCACGCTGACCGACTCGCCCTGCTCCCCGTCGAGCAGCAGCTCGCCGAGGACCTCCAGGTCACCGGCCTCCACGGCGTCGTAGAACGCCTGGTTGGCGCGCTCGACCGCCTCGTGGTCGGCCCGCTCGGCGCCGTCGTCCGCACCGCCCGCACCGCCCGCGTCGGCCGCCGTCACGTCGCCGCCTCGACGGCCCGGGCCACCCGCACCGCGTCGGCGGTCGGCCGGACCTGGTGCACCCGCACCGCCCAGGCGCCCTCGCGGGCCGCGATCGCGGAGACCGCCGCGGTCGCCGCGTCCCGCTCCCGCGCGGGCGGCGGATCGCCCTCACCACCGGCCAGCACCCGGCCGAGAAACCGCTTGCGGGAGGCGGCCACCAGCAGCGGGCGGCCCAGCGCGCGCAGCCGGTCGAGGTGCGCGACGAGCGCCAGGTCGTGACCGGCGTCCTTGGCGAAGCCCAGGCCCGGGTCGATCACCACGCGCTCCGGGTCGACGCCCGCCGCGACCACCGCGTCCAGCCGCTCCCGCAGCTCGTCGACGACCTCGGCCACCACGTCGCCGTAGAGCGCGCGGGAGTTCATGTCGATGCTCGCGCCGCGCCAGTGCATGACCACGAACGGGACGCGGGCGTCCGCCGCCACGGAGAGCATCGCCGGGTCGGCCAGGCCGCCGCTGACGTCGTTGACCAGGCGGGCGCCCGCCTCGACGGCCCGCTCCGCCACCGACGCGCGCATGGTGTCCACGCTGACCACCGCACCGGCCGCGGCCAGCTCGCGCACCACCGGGATCACCCGGCGCAGCTCCTCCGGCTCGTCGACCCTGCGGGCGCCGGGGCGGGTGGACTCGCCGCCGACGTCGACCAGGTCGGCGCCGGCGGCGATCAGGTCCAGGCCGTGCTTGACGGCACGCTCCGGGTCGAACCACAGCCCGCCGTCGCTGAACGAGTCGGGCGTGACGTTCACCACGCCCATCACCGCGCAGCGGTCCCAATCGGGCAGACCCGCCACCCGGCCTCGCAACGTACTCATACCCAAAGCGTAGGCGGTGCGCGGCGGGGCGCGGGCGGTCAGGCGGCCTCACGGCGTCGTGCGTCGGTCAGGCGGCCTCACGGCCCGTGCGTCGGTCAGGCGGCGTTACGGCCGAGCGGGGTCACTCGCTTGTCCTGCGGATGCGCGCACTCCCGTTGGCGCGGCTCCCGGCTGACCCCGGGGATCCAGCGACGCACCCGGGCGGGCAGCTCCAGGGTGATGAAGGCCTCCGCCTGCATCACCGCGAAGCCGATCCGGGGCAGGTCGCGGTTGTTGGGGAAGACCATGAACCGCGGCTCCCAGACGGGCTGGAACTTCGCGTTGAACTTGTACAGCGACTCGATCTGGAACCAGCGGGAGAGGAAGACCAGCAGGCCGCGCCAGAAGCGCAGCACCGGGCCGGCGCCGATCCGCTCGCCGCGGGCCAGCGCCGAGCGGAACATCGCGAAGTTCAGCGACACCCGCGCGATGCCCATCTCCGGCGCGTTGCTGAGCGCGTGCACGATCAGCAGCTCGTTCATCCCGGCGTCGGCCGAGCGGTCGCGGCGCATCAGCTCCAGCGAGATGCCGTCCTTGCCCCACGGCACGAAGTGCAGCACGGCCTTGAGGTCGCCGTGCGGCGAGGAGTCGTTCTCCTCGGTCTTGTGCGCGGTGACGACCACGCAGTCGCCGTCCTCCGGGTCGCCGAAGCGGCCCAGCGCCATCGAGAAGCCGCGCTCGGTGTCCGTGCCGCGCCAGTCGGCCGCCGCCGAGCGGACCCGGGCCCGCTCCTCCTCGGTCAGCTCGCTCACCCTGCGCATCCGGCAGGTGTAGCCGTTGCGTTCGACGCGCTTGACCATCTGCCGCACGTTGCGCATCGCCCGGCCGGACAGCGAGAACGACTCGGTCTCCACGATCGCCTCGTCGCCCAGCTCCAGCGCGTCGAGGCCGGTCTCGCGGGTCCACACCTCGCCGCCGGTCTCGCTGCACCCGACGACCGCCGGGATCCAGGCGTGTGCCCTGGACTCCTCCATGAACCGCTCGATGGCGCCGGGCCAGGCCTCGACGTCGCCGATCGGGTCGCCGCTGGCGAGCATGACGCCGGAGATGACGCGGTAGGAGATGGCCGCCTTGCCGGTGGCGGAGAAGATCACGGACTTGTCGCGGCGCAGCGCGAAGTGGCCCAGCGAGTCGCGCCGCCCGTGCTTGGACAGCAGCGCCCGCAGCCGCTCCTCGTCCTCCGCGCCGAGCACCGCGGTCGGGTGCTCGGGGCGCAGCACCAGGTACGCGGTGGTGAACAGGATGAGGAAGCCGAGGCCGCCGAGCGAGTAGCCGACCAGGTCCGCGGTGCGGTCCGAGGCGTAGTGCACCGGACCGCCGAGGCCGAAGAGCCCGTAGAAGACCGTCTGGCACCGGTCGAGGAAACCGGGATCGCCCATTTCCGACTTCGGGTGGGAACTGACGATCAGCAATCCGATACCAAAACAGACGACGCTGAGCACCACGAAGTTGTAGATCGCGCGCCAACGGGTACGAGGATCGGAGAGCGCCGCGAACTGCTCCCGATGGGTCAGCAACGTGACGAACAGTCCGATCGAGAGCACGACGTCCACCGGCGACACGTGGTGGTGCAGCGCTTCCGCGGCCACACCCGCCGGAAGCAGGACCACCGCGGCCGTCCAGGCACGTCGCTTGCGGCGCTTGAGGCCGTGGGCGAGCATCAGCAGCAGGAGGCCAACGATGATCGACGCGGCGGCCGCGATGCTGCTCACCGTGCCCGGCAGATATCCCGCCCAGGTGTGGATACGGCTGTGCCGGAACCGCGGAATGATGCCGTTGGCCAGGTTCAGCAGCCCGATCAGGGCGCACACCGTACCCACCAGAGCGGGTGCTTTCGACCCGGGTACGAGGACCACCCGGCGCTTCCGTGTGGCAGACGCCTCAGTCATCGATGCCGTCCTCTGACGGAACCCCATTGAGGCATTCGGCATCTTTCTGTGCAGACATCGGTCTCCCAGCCCCGATAAGCGGATCTTTCTGCCCTTGAACGCCCACGCGCTGCGTCAGGCGCCCTCTAGGACGTGAACGCGGCCCCCGGGGTTCCACTCCCGGAGCCGGAACGGCCGAACCACCGAACGGAAAGCGCCTCATGGGTCTCACCAGCAAGAAACTCCTGGTCCTGGTCGCCGTCATCGCGGTGGCCATGTTCTGCGCCACGATCTGGCTGTGGCCCCGGCTGTCGCGCAGCGGCGTGCGGCCCGTGGCCGGGCGGGTCGGGCTGCTGGTGGGCGGTCAGTTGTCGATCCTGGCGGCACTGGGCCTGGGGATCAACTCCTACTTCGGTTTCTACTCCTCCTTCGCCGACCTGCTCGGCACCGACCAGGCCCCCGGGCAGGTCGTGGACTACTCCTCCGGCGGCACCCCGGGCAAGCTGGGCCTCCAGATGCAGGGGCACGAGCCGGTCGGGGTGCCGGGGGGCGGCGTGCCCGCGCGGGCCGGGCGGATCGACAAGGTGGAGATCAAGGGGGCCAAGACCGGCATCGTCACCCCGGCCTACGTCTACCTGCCCCCGCAGTACTTCCAGCCGGGCTTCAGCAAGCAGGACTTCCCGGCCGCGGTCATACTGACCGGCTACCCGGGCACCGCCGAGTCGCTGATCACCCGGATGAAGTACCCGCAGACGGCGACCGAGCACATCCAGAAGGGGCAGATGCAGCCCACGATCCTGGTGATGCTGCGGCCCACCGTGGTGCCGCCGCGTGACACGGAGTGCATGGACGTCCCGCACGGCCCGCAGGTCGAGACCTTCTTCACCCAGGACCTGCGCCAGGCCATCTCGGCCAACTACCGGGTCGGCCACACCGCGCAGAACTGGGGCATCATGGGCGACTCCACCGGCGGGTACTGCGCGGTCAAGATGTCGATGCAGCACCCGGAGGCGTTCTCCGCGTCGGTCTCGCTGTCCGGCTACTACAGCACGCACGACGACCCGACGACCGGCGACCTGTTCGGCGGCAGCGCGCAGCTGAAGGACGAGAGCGACATGATGTGGTGGCTGAAGCACAAGCCGTCCCCCGACGTGTGGGCCCTGGTGACGACCAGCCGCAAGGGCGAGGGCAACTACAAGGCGACGCAGGCGTTCATCAAGGCGGTCAAGGAGCCGATGCAGGTCGCGTCGATCATCCTGCCCAGCGGCGGCCACAACTTCAGCACGTGGAACCGGGAGCTGCCGGCCGCCCTCGACCAGCTGAGCAAGCACCTGTCGCAGTGACCCCGGCCCCGACCGGGGCGGCGACCCGTTCGTGGCACGAAGCGGCCAGGAAGGCGATGTCTTCCTGGCCGCGGTGGTGTCCGCATCAAGCCGTCCCGACCAAGTGTCCGTTCACCAGGAACGACTCATGCGGGGCCAGAGTGAAGGCGTAGAGCGTGTAGGGCTTGCGGCCCTCGGCGACCACTGGGCGGACCTGCGTCACCCGGGTCCACTCGGACTCCACCAGATGCAGTGGGTGCGGTTCGGGGTGGAAGGACCCGCGTTCGGTCCAGCGGTCCGACACGCATAAGTGTGAGGAACGTTCGTTCGTGCGCGGAGTGAACCGGGCCCCGATGACCGTGGCCAGTTCCGCCAGGAACGGCACGTTGGCGCTGACGACGACCCGCCCCCGCCACTGCTTGGACCGGCACCCGTCACCATCGATGTACCCGTCCAGGAAGCCGGTGAGGGTGTCCTGGTCACGCAGGACCACGCGTGGAAAGCGCTGGCGCAGGTGGTGGGCGTCCCCGCCCACGTATTGACGCAGCAGATCAGCGAGGTAGGAGGACACCACGCGGACCCGGAAGCCTGGTACGTCCCGTCCGAGGTACCCCGATGGTCGCGATACCGGCTCCAGCGACGCCGGCAGTCCCGTCGAGGACGTCAGGCATTCGGCGAACCGCGCGGCGAAGCCTCGGTCGTTGACGACGAGCGACACATAGTTGCCGCGCACGGTACCGTCCGCGCACGTTGCTCCCACCAGATAGCCCAAGTCGTAACCGGGGACGGGGTCGAGGCGTGTCCGGCACAGCTTCCGTGCCTGGGTCCCCTCGACCAGCGTTCCCGTCGTCCTCCCTACGGGGACCCAGCCCTCGTTCGACGCCAGGCTGTGGCCCTCTCCCAGCTGGAAGGCGGCTCGCCCGGTCACGACCTCCACATGACGGCGTGATGCCCGCGAGTGGACGGACAGGACAGTGGTCTCGACTGTCCTACCGTCCACCAGGCTCCACAAGTGATCTCCCGGTTTGACGTCCCGCGCCCTCTTGCGGCCACCCACCACGTTGACGACCTGCCTGCCTGGCACTCCCGTCATCGGTTCGCCCCTTGCCTGAGACCGAGTACACCAGAAGGGACGTT
This sequence comes from Streptantibioticus parmotrematis, assembly GCF_019890615.1. Lineage (GTDB taxonomy): Bacteria > Actinomycetota > Actinomycetes > Streptomycetales > Streptomycetaceae > Streptantibioticus_D > Streptantibioticus_D parmotrematis. The sequence goes on from NZ_JAINVZ010000028.1 coordinate 51,983, forward strand.
ACGAGGCAGCACTGACAGTTGGTGCTATCTGGCCATGATCAGGCTCATCGCCTCCGCGCGGGTTGCGGGGTGGCGCAGCTGACCGCGCACCGCCGAGGTGATGGTCTTGGCGCCGGGCTTGCGCACTCCGCGCATGGACATGCACATGTGCTCGCACTCCAGGACGACGATCACACCGCGCGGCTCCAGTATCCGCATCAGGGAGTCGGCTATCTGCGTGGTCAGCCTCTCCTGCACCTGAGGGCGCCGGGCGAAGACGTCTACGAGGCGAGCCAGCTTGGACAGGCCCGTGATCTTGCCGTCCTGGGACGGGATGTACCCGACGTGAGCCATTCCCACGAAGGGGACCAGGTGGTGCTCACAGCTCGACAGCACCTCGATGTCCTTCACCAGCACCATCTCGTCGTGACCGAGGTCGAAGGTGGTGGTCAGGACGTCCTCGGGGGACTGCCACAGGCCCGCGAAGATCTCCTTGTAGGCGCGGGCCACCCGGCCGGGGGTGTCGCGCAGGCCCTCGCGGTCGGGGTCCTCGCCCACCGCGATGAGCAGTTCCCGGACCGCGTTCTCGGCCCGCTTCTCGTCGAACTCGCCGGCAGGGCCGACGCCGTTCAGCGTCACCGGGTCGGTCATATGAGCCTCGTTCCTTGACAGCGTGCGCGCGCACGTGCGAAAAAGCCGCGTCCCCCAGGCTAGAACCCTGGGGGACGCGGCGTTCATTCCGGGGGCGGACCCGGGCCGGAGCCGGTCCGCCCGGGCGTCAGCTGTCGCCGTTGCCCGAGTCCTCCGGCAGCTCGACCGTGTCGGCCGGCTTCTTGACCGTGGAGACCGACGGCGGGGTGGCGCCGTTGGCGGTCGTCGCACCGTTGGTCAGGGCCAGCTCCCGCGGGGAGAGCACCGCCGGACGGGTCGAGGGGGTCCGCCGTGAGGAGCCGGTCCAGGCCGGACGCGGCGGGCGCTTGACGACCGGCTTGAAGACCTCGGCGATCTCCTCCTTGTTCAGCGTCTCCTTCTCCAGGAGGGCCAGAACGAGGTTGTCGAGGACGTCGCGGTTCTCGACCAGGATCTCCCACGCCTCGTTGTGCGCGGTCTCGATGAGCTTCTTGACCTCTTCGTCGACCAGACCCGCGACCTCTTCCGAGTAGTCGCGCTGGTGAGCCATCTCACGGCCGAGGAACGGCTCGGAGTTGTCCTGGCCGAACTTGATCGCGCCAAGCCGCTCGGTCATGCCGTACTGCGTGACCATCGCGCGGGCGGTCGCGGTCGCCTTCTCGATGTCGTTGGCCGCACCCGTGGTCGGGTCGTGGAAGACCAGTTCCTCGGCGGCGCGCCCGCCCAGCATGTACGCGAGCTGGTCGAGCATCTCGTTGCGCGTCGTGGAGTACTTGTCCTCGTCGGGCAGGACCATGGTGTAGCCCAGGGCCCGGCCGCGCGACAGGATGGTGATCTTGTGCACCGGGTCGCTGTTCGGAGAGGCCGCCGCGACCAGGGCGTGACCGCCCTCGTGGTACGCGGTGATCTTCTTCTCCTTCTCCGACATGATCCGGGTGCGCTTCTGCGGACCCGCGACCACGCGGTCGATCGCCTCGTCCAGGAAGCCGTTGTCGATCAGCTTCTCGCTGCTGCGGGCGGTCAGCAGGGCGGCCTCGTTGAGCACGTTGGCCAGGTCGGCGCCGGTGAAGCCGGGGGTGCGGCGGGCGACGGCCTGCAGGTCGACGTCCGGGGCGACCGGCTTGCCCTTCTGGTGGACCTTGAGGATCTCCAGGCGGCCCTGGAGGTCGGGACGGTCCACGGCGATCTGGCGGTCGAAACGGCCCGGGCGCAGCAGCGCCGGGTCGAGGATGTCCGGCCGGTTGGTCGCGGCGATCAGGATGACGCCGCCCTTGACGTCGAAGCCGTCCATCTCGACGAGCAGCTGGTTGAGCGTCTGCTCGCGCTCGTCGTGGCCGCCGCCGAGGCCCGCGCCGCGGTGCCGGCCGACGGCGTCGATCTCGTCGACGAAGACGATGGCCGGGGCGTTCGCCTTGGCCTGCTCGAACAGGTCGCGGACCCGGGAGGCGCCGACGCCAACGAACATCTCGACGAAGTCGGAACCGGAGATCGAGTAGAACGGCACGCCCGCCTCACCCGCGACGGCGCGGGCCAGCAGCGTCTTGCCGGTGCCGGGCGGGCCGTAGAGCAGCACGCCCTTGGGGATCTTGGCGCCGACGGCCTGGAACTTGGCGGGCTCCTGGAGGAACTCCTTGATCTCCTGGAGCTCCTCGACCGCCTCGTCCGCTCCGGCGACGTCGGTGAACGTGGTCTTCGGGGTGTCCTTGGTGATCAGCTTGGCCTTGGACTTCCCGAAGTTCATGACCCGGGAGCCGCCACCCTGCATCTGGTTCATCAGGAACAGGAAGACCACGACGATCAGCACGAACGGCAGCAGCGACAGCAGGATGCCGACGAACGGGTTCTGCTTCGACGGCGACACGGTGTAGCCGTCGGACAGCTGGGTGCCGCCGCGCTGGTGGTCGCTGATCTGCGTCTGGAGCTTGTTGATGACCTCGGTCGCCTGCTGCGAGGTCGCGTAACTGGCCTGGATCTTGCTGCCCAGGTCCTTGCCGTCGACCTTCGCGCCCGACTTCAGCTGGACCTGGATGGTCTGCGAATCGCCGGTGGTGATCTTGGCCGACTGGGCCTGGCCCGAGTCGATCGCGGCGACGACCTGGCCGGTGTCCACTGTCTTGTAGCCGCCCGAGGAACCGACGACCTGCATCAAGACGACCACGGCGAGGACGGCCAGCACGATCCACATGACCGGCCCACGGAAGTAGCGTTTGACGTCCATCCATGCGGGGCGGCGACGCCCCGTCCCTCCTGCCACAGTGAGAGCACCACGGCCACTTTTCGGCCGCCGTGCGCTAGCTAGGTGTATGACCCGACCTTCGGACGGTACCTCAGCATTGTCACTCCAAGCTGCCGAGGACCGTTAACAAACCCCTCTTCCCTTGCTCCAACGGCGAGAAACCGCGTTCGGTTCCATCAGGGGCATCCGAATGGCGGCCCGCCGTTCGACCCGCGGTGTCAGCCGCCGGTCAGCCGCCGTAGACGTGCGGAGCGAGGGTGCCGACGAAGGGGAGGTTGCGGTACTTCTCCGCGTAGTCCAGCCCGTAGCCGACGACGAATTCGTTGGGGATGTCATAGCCGACGTACTTCACGTCGATGGCGACCTTGGCCGCCTCCGGCTTGCGCAGCAGGGTGCAGACCTGGAGCGAGGCAGGGCCGCGGGAGCTGAGGTTGGACAGCAGCCAGGACAGGGTCAGACCGGAGTCGATGATGTCCTCGACGATCAGGACGTCACGGCCCGCGATGTCGGTGTCCAGGTCCTTGAGGATGCGGACCACGCCGGAGGACTTGGTGCCCGCCCCGTACGAGGAGACCGCCATCCAGTCCATGGTCACCGGGGTGGACAGCGCCCGGGCCAGGTCCGCCATGACCATGACGGCGCCCTTGAGGACGCCGACGATCAGCAGGTCCTTGCCCTGGTAGTCCCGGTCGATCTCAGCCGCCAGCTCGGCGAGCTTGGCGTCGATCTCTTCCTTGCTGAGGAGCACCTTCTCCAGGTCGGTGCCCATGTCCTTCTCGTTCACCCGCGCTACTTCCTGCAAGGCCTGCCGGCTCGGAACGTCGATCAGTCATTCGGCTGCGGTTGCGCGCCGGAAGACCAGTCTGCCATCCGACCGGCGGGCCTCGACGCCCCCGGGCAGGTTGATGGGGCCCTGACCACGCCAGTCGGTGACCAGGCGGTCGGTTTCCTCCACGTGCCGTGCGAACAGCGATCCCGCGGGGCTGCCCGCGCCCACCGCGGCCGACCGCAGCACCCGGCGGCGCACCGCGGCGGGCAGCGGGGTCAGCCGGTCGACGGCGAGCGCGCCGTCCGGGTCACCGTCGACCGCCGCGTCCCGCCCGGCGGAGGCGGCCCACTGGTCGAGGGCGTCGGCGTCGTCGCGGAAGAGCTGGGCGGTGCGGGCCAGCGAGGCGACCACCCCGCGGCCGAGCGACTTCTCCAGCACCGGCAGCGCCTCGTGCCGCACCCGGGCCCGGGTGTAGGCGGGGTCGGCGTTGTGCGGGTCCTCCCATACGTCGATGCCCTGCACCAGGCAGGCCTTGCGGGTGGTGTCGCGGTCCAGCAGCAGGAAGGGGCGCCGGTAGCGGCCGCCGGGTCCCGAGACGGCGGCCATGCCGGACAGCGAGCGGGTGCCGGAGCCGCGGGCGAGGCCGAGGAGAACGGTTTCCGCCTGGTCGTCCCGGGTGTGGCCGAGCAGGACGGCGGTGGCGCCGAGGTCGCGGGCGGTGCGCTCCAGGGCGGCGTAACGGGCGTCGCGGGCGGCGGCCTCGGGGCCTCCCTGGCGGCCCACGGTGACGCCGACCGCCTCGACCGGGTCGAGGCCCAGGTCGCGCAGGCGGGCGGCGACGTCGAGCGCGCGGGCGCCGGAGCCGGCCTGCAGGCCGTGGTCGACGGTGACGGCACCGGCCCGCACGCCCAGCTTGCGGGCCTCGAAGGCCAGGGCGGAGGCGAGCGCCATGGAGTCGGCGCCTCCGCTGCACGCGGCGAGGACGAGGGGGGCGGGCCGCGGGTCGCGCAGGAGGGCGTCGGGGGCGGCGGAGCGGTCGAGGGCGGCGGCCTGCCGGACGGCGGCCGCGGCGCCGGCGCCCGCACCGGCGCGCAGGGCGCTCTCGCGGCGCCCGCCGGGGAGTCCCGCGCCCCGGACCGGCTGGACGGGGCCGCCGCAGGGGACGGTGTCGGGCAGGGAGGTGCGGGGCCGGCCGGCCGGGGTGGCGGAGGCGTCGGCGGCCAGGTCTTCGGTGAGCGCGTCGTGCAGTACGTCGTGCAGTACGCGGCGGACCGCCAGGCGTATCGCGGCGACCGCGGGGTGGGGACCCATGTCCAAATCCCTCCTGGAGACCCAGTTCCTCCACGGGGACGAGCGGGAGGCGATAGGGTGCGATGACGGAGCGTAGCTAGATGGTGACAGATGTCAGCCTGTACCCGAGCATCGCACGCCTACCCATCGGCCATGGTCCCTCGGACGGGTGAAAGCTGGGGCGCTCCGGGCTCACGCGTCCCCGTGGCGGTGCACCCTCGCGATCCAGTCCGCCGGTTTGGCGATCTCCGCCTTGGTCGGAAGGGTGTTGGGCGAGGTCCACACGCGGTTGAAGCCGTCCATGCCGACCTCGTCGACGACCGAGCGCACGAAGCGCTCGCCGTCGCGGTACTGGCGCAGCTTGGCGTCGAGGCCGAGCAGCTTGCGCAGCGCCTGGTCGAGGCGGCCGGCGCCGGAGGCCCGGCGCTTGGAGAACTTCTCCCGGATCTCGGCGACCGACGGCACGACCGCCGGGCCGACCCCGTCCATCACGTAGTCGGCGTGGCCCTCCAGCAGCGACATGACGGCGGTCAGCCGGGCGAGGATCTCGCGCTGGGCGGGGGTCTGCACGATCTCCAGCATGCTCAGGTTCCCGCGGCCCTCGCCGCCCGCCGCGGCTTCGGTGCCCTCGCCGTCCTGCTCGGCCCGGGAGCCGCCGCCGACCACCGACTGAGCGGCCTGCCGCACGCGTTCGAGCAGGGTGGCCGGGTCGACGTCGGTCTGGGCGAGGAACTCCTGGATCTCCGCCTCGATGTGGTCGCGCAGCCACGGCACGGCGGTGAACTGGGTGCGGTGGGTCTCCTCGTGCAGGCACACCCACAGCCTGAAGTCGTGCGGGTCGACGTCGAGTTCGCGCTCGACGTGCACGATGTTCGGCGCGACGAGCAGCAGGCGTCCGGTGCGGCGCTCGCCGGGCGCGGGGGCGGCGGGCCCGGCGGGCAGGTCGCGGGTGGCCGGGGCGAACGTCTCGTACTGGCCGAGCACCCGGGAGGACATGAACGACAGCAGGGCGCCCACCTCGACGCCGGTGACCTTGCCGCCGACGGTGCTCAGCACGGCGCCGCCGGGCACGGCCGAGCGGCGGGCGGCCATCTTCTCCAGCAGCGGCTTGAGGATCTCGCGGAACCCGGCGACGTTGGCCTTGATCCAGCCCGCCCGGTCCACCACCAGCACGGGCGTCCCGTTGTCCGCCGGGCCGTCCTCGGCCGAACCGCCGGGGCCGTACATCCTCGTGAAGGCGCGGACGTGTTCCTCGGAGGACTTGGCGTGCGCGCGCAGTTCGGTCACCACCGCGCGGGCCTCCTCCCGGCTGACGTCGGGGCCGGGCCGCGCGAGCCGGGTGGCGGTCGCCACCGCGAGGTTCCAGTCGACCATCCCAGGAGTTGCGGACCCACCGATGCTCGTCATGGCTTCACCGTACGTGGAGTGGCGCGGGTTTGGACGGCCCGGCGCCGGTTTCAGGGTTTTCCCCGGGGTGCGTCCGCGCGGGCGCCGCTTCAGCGGCAGCCGCAGCCGGTGACCGCGGAGGCGAGCCGGTCCAGCGCGCCCTGGGCGGCGTCCGGGTCGGTGGTGCCGGAGGTCATGAAGGCGAAGACCAGCAGCCGTCCGTCGCCGTCCACCACGGTTCCGGCGAGGGTGTTGACGCCGGTGAGGGTGCCGGTCTTGGCGCGCACCAGCCCGGCCGCGGAGGAGGGCGGGCCGCCGGCCGCGGCGGTGTCGTCCTCGCCGGACTGGAAGCGGTCGGCCAGCGTGCCGGTGAACCCGGCGACCGGCAGGCCGCTCAGGACGGACCGCAGTTCGGGGTGGGCCGGGCTCGCGGCGTCGAGCAGCAGGTGGGCGAGGAGGTCGGGGGTGAGCCGGTCGGCGCGGTCCAGGCCGCTGCCGTCGTTGAACGCGGTGCCGGTCAGCGGCGCGTGCAGCCGGGTCAGCTGCTCGCGGACCGCCTGCGCTCCCCCGGTGAAGCTGACGGGGGTTTCGGTGCCGAGGGCGGCCTGGCGGGCGAGTGCCTCGGCGATGTCGTTGTCGCTGTCGGTCAGCATGCGTTCGACCAGCGCGGACAGCGGCATCGACAGCACCTGCGCGAGCGGCGCGTGCGTCCCGGCGGGCGCGGTGCCCGGCTTCACCTGGCCGCGGACGGTGATCCCGTCGCGTCCCAGCAGCGTCGCGAAGGTCTGCGCGGCGCAGGCGGCGGGGTCGGCCTGCCGGGGGGCGTCCTCGGTGGAGGCGGGGTCGGTCCTGCCCTCGTCGGCCATCAGCGCGGTGACCGGGGCGATGTTGTCGTTGACGCCGATGGGGTGCAGGACCGGGCCGGTGTAGAGCGAGGTGTCGTAGGTGAGCGTGACCTCGGTGGTGCGGCGGGCCCGCAGTGCCTTCGCGGTGTCGGCGGCGAGGGTGACGAGGGAGGCCGGGGTGGCGTCGGGGTCGGCGCCGGGCGGGGTGGGGCTCGCGGTCAGCGTGGGGTCGCCGCCGCCGACCAGCACGATGGTGCCCGGTCCCGCGCCGGGCAGGACCCGGGTGGCGATGCGGTGGCCGGGGCCGAGGGCCTCCAGCGCGGCGGTGGCGGTGGCGATCTTGGTGGTGGAGGCGGGGGCGGACGCGGTGTCCTGGTCGTGCCCGTACAACAGCTGTCCGGTGCCCGCGTCGAGGACGGCGCCGGTGCGTGTACGGCCGAGGGCGGGGTCGTCGAAGAGCGGGCCTATCGCGTCGGCCAGGCCCTGGGTGGTGGGCGCGGGGACGTCGGGTCCCGAGGCGGCGGACGTGGCGGCGTCGGAAGCGGAGGACGCGGTACCGGCGTCGAGTCCGGTGAGCACCGGCGGGGCGGCGGCGGAGGGCAGGGCGAGTCCCGGCGGCGGGCCGGGGCGGCGTATGCCGTCGCGGCGGTCGGCGGCGCGACGTTCGGCGGTGCGCTGTCCGGACTGCCAGGGGCCCGCGGCGGCGACCGACGCGAGCGCCATCGCCAGGCCCGCCCCCGCGGCCGTCACCACGAGCCTGCGGACCGCTCTGGCCTCGGTCTTCTCCACCCCGACCAGCCCCTTTCGCCAGCACACACCTGCGTGAGGGACACTTAATCACCCGAAGTATGTGCTGATCATCGCTGTCGATGGAGGAGTCTTGGAGTTCGACGTCACGATCGAGATCCCGAAGGGTTCGCGCAACAAGTACGAGGTGGACCACGAGACCGGTCGTATCCGCCTGGACCGCAGGCTCTTCACGTCCACCAGCTACCCGGCCGACTACGGCTTCGTGGAGAACACGCTGGGCGAGGACGGCGACCCGCTGGACGCGCTGGTCCTGCTGGACGAGCCGACGTTCCCGGGCTGCCTGATCAAGTGCCGCGCCATCGGCATGTTCCGGATGACCGACGAGGCGGGCGGCGACGACAAGCTGCTGTGCGTCCCGGCCTCCGACCCGCGCATGGAGCACCTGCGGGACATCCACCACGTCAGCGAGTTCGACCGCCTGGAGATCCAGCACTTCTTCGAGGTCTACAAGGACCTGGAGCCGGGCAAGTCGGTCGAGGGTGCCGACTGGGTGGGCCGCGCCGAGGCCGAGGCCGAGGTGGAGGCGTCCATAAAGCGTCTGGAGGCGGCGGGCGGCCACTGAGCCGTGCGCCCCGGTGGCGTGACGCCCCGAGGTGACGACGAGGACCCCGGACCGTGCGGTCCGGGGTCCTCGCGTTCCCGGCGGCGCTTCACCGCGTTCGTACGGGTCAGAAGCCGCGGGTGCGCTTGGCCGCGCGGCGGGCCTGGCCGCCGATCGGGACCTTGACCATCATCCGCAGCAGCTCGCCGCCGAGGTTGACGCCGATGGCGATGGCCAGCGCCAGGGCGACCGCCTTGGCCAGTGAGGCGACGCCGAGGTCTTGGCGGCCCTGGGTGAAGGCGAGCAGCCCGAAGTAGGTCGCGCTGCCCGGCAGCAACGGGCCGATGGCGGCGGTGACGTAGGGCAGGGCCGAGGCGTGCTCGTAGCGGGCGAGCAGCTGGCCGAAGACGCCGACCATCCCGGCGGCGACCGCGGTGGCCGCGATCGGGGAGAGCCTGGCCTGATGGCTGAGGGTGCCGTAGACGACCCAGGCGATGCCGCCGTTGAGGGTGACGACCGGCAGCACGGCGCGTTCGCACTGGAGCATCACGGCGAACGCCAGCGTCAGCACCATCGCGGCGACCAGCTGCACGATGGGGTTGTCGTAGGTGCGCAGCGCTTCTTCCGGGTTGAGTCTGACGTGCAGTTTCACGCCCACGTACAGCACGATCGTGACGCCGAAGACGATGCCGACGATCAGGTACATCACTTCCAGCAGGCGGGCGGAGGCGGTGATGTAGAAGCCGGTCAGGCCGTCCTGGACGCCGGCGACCAGCGCGCGGCCCGGGATCAGCGCGTACAGCCCACCGGTGATCACGGCGGAGGCCTGGAGGTGGCCGCCGCCGGGCAGGTTGGTGCCGCCGAGGTTGAGCAGGACGCCCATCAGCGCGGCGGGCATCGCGGCGGACACGAACTGGTAGAACTCCGGCAGCCCGCGGCCCGCGCACAGCCAGGCCAGCCGGTCGCCGAGCATCGCGCCGATCGCGGCGGCGGCGAAGACCGTCGGCCCGCCGCCGACCAGCTGGCTCGCGGCGCCCGCCAGGATGCCCGCGGCGGCGGTCAGCAGCCAGCCCGGGTACGGGTGCCGGTTGCGGCGGATCTCGGCGAGGGTGCGGTAGGCCTCCTCCAGGGTCACCTCGTGCGCGCTGATGTCGTCGATGAGCCGGACGACGGCCGCCAGACGCGTGTAGTCGGTGCCGCGGCGGCGGACCGTGCGGCTGACCGTCACGGGGTCGTCGACCAGCGACGGCTGGTGGGTGACCGACAGCAGGGTGAAGGTCACCGTCGGCTCGACGCGGTCGAGCCCGTAGGCGTGGCCGACGGCGAACATCGCCGCCTCGACGTCCTCGGCGCCCTCGCCCCCGGCCAGCAGCAGTTCGCCGATACGCAGCGTCAGGTCGAGCACGCGGGGCACGGCCGGGCCCTCCGCCTCGGCCTTGGCGAGGGCCTCCGGAGCGGGCCGCTCGGCGACCGGCATCTTCAGCATCGCCCGCATCCGGTCCTGCCAGGGCGCGTCACTGGCCAGCCGGACCATGGGGATGCCCTCGGGCGGGGTGAAGGCGGCGAAGGCGTGCGAACCGGTCGTGCTGCCCGAGGGCGTCCCGGGGCCGGTGCCGGACGCCGGGGGCGGGGTCGTGCCCGACGGCGGGGAGAAGGCCGAGCCCTCCGGTTCCGGCGCGGGCGGCAGCGGGACGCCGAGCGGCGGGGTGAACGCGGAGTGCGCCTCGTCCGAATCCGGCTTGCCGTCCTCGTTGCCGGGGTTCCCGGGGCTCGCGGGCGTCGTCATCGCTTGACGGCGCGGTGACGCCCGCGCTGCGGTGCGGCGGTCCCCCGGCGCGGCCCGGGCACGTCGGCGCGCGAGGCACCGGGAGCCGTGGCGTCAGGCGTGACGGGGGCGGTCGTGGGTGCGGAGGCCGTAGCGGCGGGGGCGTGGCGGCGGGCCCTGAGGTACTCGATGCCGATCGGCACCACCGACACCAGGACGATGACCACGAAGATGCCCTCGATGTGGTCGCGCACGAAGGCGACCTGCCCCAGGAAGTAGCCGAGCACGGTGACGCCCGCGCCCCAGGCGGTGCCGCCGATCAGGTTGAAGACGAAGAACGTGCGGTAGTTCATCCGGCTGACGCCCGCGACGATCGGGGTGAACGTACGCACGATCGGCACGAAGCGGGCCAGCAGGATCGACTTGGGGCCGTGGTGCTCGAAGAAGGCGTGCGCCTTCTCCACGTTCTCCTGCTTGAACAGCCGCGAGTCGGGTCTGCTGAACAGGGTCGGCCCGACCTTGCGGCCGAACAGGTACCCGGCCTGGTCGCCCAGGACCGCGGCGACCGCGATGAGCGCGCACAGCAGCCACAGCGGGGTGTGCAGGTACTTGTCGCCCGCGACCAGCATGCCCGCGGTGAACAGCAGCGAGTCGCCCGGCAGGAAGAAGCCGATCAGCAGCCCCGACTCGGCGAAGACCACGACCATGATCCCGATCGGCCCGAAGGTCTGGATGAGCTGGTCGGGGCTGAGCCACGCCGGGCCCAGGGCGAGGGTCGTCACGGTGGCGGGCTCCTGGTCGTGGGCTGCGGTCGGTAGTCGGTGGAGGGACTCTCCTGACAAGTATGAACGGACGTGATCGCCGCGCCGTTCCGGTGGGCCGTCCTCGGGATGCGTCACCCCTGCCCCAGCGGGCACGCTCTACCCATGAGCATCGATGACTACGGCGGCGGGCAGGGCCCGCAGTCCGACATTCTGGTCGTGACGACGAACGACGTGCCCGGCTACCGGGTGGAGAAGGTGATCGGCGAGGTCTTCGGCCTCACCGTCCGCTCCCGGCACCTGGGCAGCCAGATCGGCGCGGGGCTGAAGTCCATGATCGGCGGCGAGCTGCGGGGCCTGACCAAGACGCTGGTGGAGACCCGCAACCAGGCGATGGAACGGCTCATCGAGCAGGCGCGAGCGCGTGGCGGCAACGCGGTCCTGATGATGCGGTTCGACGTCACGGAGGCGGCCGACGTCGGCACGGAGGTCTGCGCCTACGGCACGGCGGTCGTGGTGACCCGGGAGACGTGAGTCGCCCTGCCGGGGCGCGGAGAGCCACTCGCCGTGGGGCCCACGGTCGTCTCCGGACCACCGGCCGGTGGGGGCTGGTCGCGCAGTTCCCCGCGCCCCTGACGGACTGACGCGGTCGTCAGCCCGCGCCCCGCTAGGGGCGCGGGGAACTGCGCGGCCAGCCACAGCGAACCTGCGCATAGCCACCGTCCGGGGGCCTACGGTCGTCCCCGGGCCCACCGACCCGTCGTGGCTGAGCGCGCAGTTCCCCGCGCCCCTTTTTCCGGCTCACGCGGACACAGAATCCAGACTCAGACGGTCCTTCCTGCCGCGTTCGCCAGGATCGCCTTTCGGATGTAGGCCGCCAGGCCAGGCCTCAGCGCCTCGTCGTACGCCGCCGTGAAGCGCGGGTCCGCCACGTACATCTCCGCCAGCGAGCAGTGCATCGCGTACGAGCAGTCGTAGAAGTTGGCGCGCAGGTGCTGCCGGTGGTGTTCGGCCACGGCCGTCGCGGCCTCGCCGTCCGGCTCCGCTCCCGCGTCCAGCAACGCGACGAACTCCGCGTTGATCGCGTCCGCCTCGTTCTTGACGCGCAGCCAGTCCTCCTTGGTGAACGACGCGGTCCTGCGCCGCGACTCCTTCCACGCGTCCGTCTCGCCCCAGCGCTCGGCCGCCTCCCGCTCGTGCGCGTCGGGGTCGTGGTCGCCGAAGACCTCGAACTTCTCCTCAGGCGTCAGGTTGATGCCCATTTTCCTTGCCTCCATCGCTCGTTCGACCGCTTCGGCCATCCGTCGCAACGCCTCGATCCGCCCGGTGAGCACCTCGTGCCGTCGGCGCAGGTGGTCCATCGGGTCGATGTCGGGGTCGTCGAGCAGGGCCGCGATCTCGTCGAGGGGGAAGCCGAGTTCGCGGTAGAACAGCACGCGCTGCAACCGGTCGAGGTCCGTGTCGTCGTAGCGCCGGTGGCCTCCGGCGGCACGGCCGCTGGGACACAGCAGTCCGATCGCGTCGTAGTGGTGCAGGGTGCGCACCGTGACGCCGGCGAATCCGGCGACCTGTCCCACCGAGTAACCCATGGCTCCCCCGGGTCGTTTCGTTTCGCTTCTCGTTGCCGCTCTGGCGGCGTGAACCACGGTGCGGCCTCACGTCGCGTGAGGTGCAACTCTTTGTCTAGGTCCGAGGGTGGCCACTCGCCGTAGGGCCTACGGTCGTCCCCCGGCCACCGGCCCGTCGTGGCCGAGCGCGCAGTTCCCCGCGCCCCTTTTTCCAGCTCACGTGGTCACAGAACCCCTCCGTGATCGGACGCGGGCCGCCAGGACCGCCACGTCGTCGGGGGCCTCCGTGGTGACCAGGCGGTCGATGACCGTGTCGAGGAGCGCGTCCAGGGGGCCGTCGACGTCGAGGCGGAGGCGGCCGAGGCGGGCCAGGGAGGCGTCGATGTCCTCCCCGCGCCGCTCGACGAGCCCGTCGGTGTAGAGCAGCAGCACGCTGCCGGGCCGCCAGGCCGAGGTGACCAGTTCGTAGCCGCCGACCCCGGTGCCCAGCGGCGGTCCCGGCGGCACCGTCAGCAGCCGGGTGTCGCCGTCGGAGCCGAGGACGGCGGGCGGCAGGTGACCGGCGCTGGAGTAGGAGATCCTGCCGCGGGCGGGGTCGGCCAGCGCGAGCAGGCAGGTCGCGGGCCGTCCCTCCCCGGATCCGGCGATCATGGTGTCGAGCTGCCGCAGCACCCGGTGCGGCGGCAGGTCCGCGGCACCGACGACGCGCAGCATGGAGCGGTAGTTGCTCATGTCCACCGCCGCCTCCACCCCGTGCCCCATGACGTCGCCCATCGCCAGCAGGGTGCGCCCGAACGGCAGCCGGATGGTGTCGTACCAGTCGCCGCCGACCAGCGCGCTGCGTCCGGCCGGCAGGTAGCGGGAGGCGACCTCGACGCCCGGGTGCGGGTGGGTGGGCTCGGACAGCAGGGCCCGCTGGAGTTCCAGGGCGATGCCGTGCTCGCGGGTGTAGCGGCGGGCGTTGTCGAGGCTGATGGCGGCCCGTCCGGCGAGGTCCTGGGCGATGATCAGGTCCTCGTTGCCGAACGCGGGCGAGTCGCCGACCCGGACCATGGTGACGGTGCCGACCGTCTCGCCGCGCGCGGTCAGCGGGACGACGAGGGCGGAGTGCATGCCCATCGCCCGGTACGCGGCGACCCGGTCGCTGTCCGGGGCCGCCACGGCGAGCTGGGCGTCGGTGGGCAGGTTGAGGATCCGCGCCTGCCCGGTCTCCAGGCTGCGGCGGATCTGCGAGGTCCGCTGGTACTGGACGTCGCTGCCGGGCCTGCCGAGCCGCTCGGCCGCCTCGCGCAGCGTCGGCAGGGCGGCCAGCGCGGCCCTGCGCAGCCGCAGCATGCCCCCGGGATGCTCCACGACCGTGGTGGCGTCCGGCGGCAGGATCTCCACCGAGGCGGCGTCGGCGAGGTCGGGCACCAGGAAATCGGCCAGTTCGGCGCAGGTGGTGTCGATGTCGAGGGTGGTGCCGATCCGGGTCACGGCGGTGTCCAGCAGGGCGAGGCGTGCCCGGGAGCGTTCCAGGTCGTGCTGTTCCTGGCGGGAGGCGCTGACCTCCAGCACGATGCCGACGATGCCGACGACCGCGCCGTCCTCCTCCAGCCGGTGGTAGGCGCCGTGCCAGTAGCGGCGGTCCAGGCCGGAGGCGGCGCGGGTGTGGCCGCTGGAGGTGGTCTCGCGGGGCCGCCCGTCGGCGAGCACCTCGCGCAGCACGTCCTCGCGGGCGTCCAGCGCGGGCAGGATCTCGCCGATGGTCCGTCCGAGGTGGGCTTCGGCGGGCACGCCGTTCATGCGGGCCAGGGCGGGGTTGACGTACAGGTAGCGCAGCTCGGTGTCGAGCACGCCGATCCCGGCGGTGGTGCCCTCCAGCAGCCGGCGCAGCAACGGGCCGTTCAGCGGGAGCGAGGAATCGGTCCCCACCGGCGGGCCTCCTGGCAGCGGTTCTGCGGTCCCGGCGCATGCGGGGTCCGAGGGTATCGGGTCGCCCTCCATCGTGGTGGGTGGGCGGTCGCCGCGCATCCGGTGGCAGGGGTGGCCGGAAGGGCCCGAGTGGCCGGGATGGGCCAGTGGGCGGACGGCGCGCGGCCGGGACGAGTGGCCGGATCCCTACGTTGCCCAAGGCAACAGATGGCCCCTACAACGAGTCCGGCGTACCGTCATCCCCGGCTCGTTCCGTCCGTGTGACGAACACGTGACGGAACGTATCCGAACGGGGGCACCCGCACGTCCCGGCCTGCCGGGGCGAACCCGACCGGAGGAGGCGCTACCGCCATGTGCGGCATCACCGGATGGATCTCCTACGACACGGACCTCACCCAGCACCGCGCGACGCTGGACGCGATGATGCAGACGATGGCCTGCCGGGGCCCGGACGCGTCCGGTGTCTGGCTGGACACCCACGCGGCCCTCGGGCACCGCAGGCTCGCGGTGATCGACATCGAGGGCGGCAAGCAGCCGATGGCCGTCGAGCACGACGGCCGCACCCTGCTGGTCACCACCTACAGCGGCGAGATCTACAACTACCGCGAACTACGTGACGAACTGATCTCCCGCGGCCACGCCTTCCGTACCAGCAGCGACACCGAGGTGGCCCTGCACGCCTACCTGGAGTGGGGCGAGGACTTCACCGAACGCCTCAACGGCATGTACGCCTTCGCGCTGTGGGACCCGCGCGAGGAGCAACTGCTGCTGGTGCGCGACCGGATGGGCATCAAGCCGCTCTTCTACCACCCGACGCCCGACGGCGTGCTGTTCGGTTCCGAGCCCAAGGCGATCCTCGCCCACCCCTCGGTGCGCCCGGTCGTCGACGCGGAAGGCCTCGCCGAGCTGGTCGCCTTCGTCAAGACGCCCGAGCACGCCGTCTACAAGGGCATGAAGGAGGTCCGGCCCGGCCACCTCGTGCGGGTCAGGCGCGAGGGCCTGACGGTGCGCCGCTACTGGGCGCTGGAGGCCGCCGACCACACCGACGACCTCGACACCACGATCGCCACCGTACGCGGGCTGCTCGACGACATCGTGGCCCGTCAGCTGATCGCCGACGTGCCCCTGTGCACCCTGCTCTCCGGCGGCCTGGACTCCTCCGTCATCACCGCGCTGGCCGGGCGCGGGCTGGACGCGGCGGGCACCGGGCCGGTGCGCTCCTTCTCGGTGGACTTCGTCGGCCAGACCGAGAACTTCAAGGCCGACGCCCTGCGCTCCACGCCCGACGGGCCGTACGCCCACGCGCTCGCCGAGCACGTGGGCTCCGACCACCGGGACATCGTGCTGGACACCGCGACGCTGATGGACCGGCGCCACCGGGACGCCGTACTGACCGCGCGGGACCTGCCGGTCGGCCTCGGCGAGGGCGACACGTCGCTGTACCTGCTGTTCAAGGAGATCCGGGCGCAGTCGACGGTGGCGCTCTCGGGTGAGTCGGCGGACGAGGTCTTCGGCGGCTACCGGTGGTTCCACGACCGGGAGGCGGTCGAGGCCGACACCTTCCCCTGGCTGACCTCGATGGGCATCGACAGCTTCGCCGGTACGGGGGCCGGCACCCGCGAGAGCCTGCTGGACGCCGGACTGCTGGCCAAGATCGATCTGCCCGGCTACCGCGACGCCCGCTACCGCGAGGCGCTGGCGGAGGTGCCGTACCGGGACGGCGACACCGGTCTCGAGCGGCGGATGCGGGAGGTCTGCTACCTGCACCTGACGCGCTTCGTGCAGGTGCTGCTCGATCGCAAGGACCGCACCAGCATGGCGGTCGGGCTGGAGGTCCGCGTGCCGTTCTGCGATCACCGGCTGGTCCAGTACGTCTTCAACACCCCCTGGGCCATGAAGACGTTCGACGGCCGCGAGAAGTCGCTGCTGCGGGCGGCGGCGCGGGACGTCCTGCCGGAGTCGGTCGCCCAGCGGGTCAAGAGCCCGTATCCCAGCACGCAGGACCCCCGTTACACGGAGGCGCTCCGCGGCGAGCTGGACGGCCTGCTGGCGGACCGGGACGCGCCGGTCCGGCCCCTGCTCAACGCGACCGCCGCGCGCGCGGCGGTCGCGACGGAGGGCGAGGGCGCCCGCTCCGCGACGGAGGTCGTCCTGGCGCTGGACGGTTGGTTGAGGCAGTACGGGGTGACGCTGGAGCTGTGAGGTCCCCGTCAGGGGCGCGGGGAGACGGCCACCCACCGGCCCACGGTCGTCCACCGACCACCGGCCGGTGACGGCCACAGACGCCCCGTCAGGGGCGCGGGGAACTGCGCGACCAGCCACGACGGAGCAGCAGACGGCCACCCGCCGTGGGAACTACGGTCGTCCCCCGACCACCGGCCGGTGGGGGCCGAGCGCGCAGTTCCCCGCGCCCCTTTTCCAGCTCACGCGGTCAGAAAGGCACCGCTCCCCGCGCCCCTTATGAAGCTCGCGCGGTCGGACAGGCGCCGGTTCCCGCGCCCCTTCGGGGCGCTTACGCGTTCACTCGGGCCCTGCGGCGGCCCTGGGGGCCGGTCAGGACGGGCTTGAGGCGGCCCAGGCGGGCCCGTTCCACCGCTGCCTCGCCGAAGCGGCCGCCGGCCAGCGTGAGCGGGATCGCGAGTGCGACGCCGACCACGACACCGGCCGCCACGTCGTGCGGGTAGTGCGCCCCGACCCACATCCGGGACGCGCCCATGGCGATCGCGGTCAGCACGGCCACGTACCCCAGCCTGCGGTCGATGATGACGAACGCGGTCGCCGCGGAGAAGGCGACGACGGTGTGGTTGCTGGGGAACGCCCAGTCGGTGGGCGCCTGGCACGCCTCCAGGTGGTACAGGTGCGGAAGCTGCCGGCACGGCCGTACCTCCTGCACCACCGACTTGATCAGGTCGTTGACGACATAGACCAGCACCACCGTCACCGGCGTCACCAGCACCCGCGCCATCGTCAGCGGCGTGTGCTGCCGCGCCGACCACCACGCGATCCCCAGGTAGACCGCGAAGATCACGATCCCGTACGCCGACCAGTACTTGACGAGGTCGTCGAACCACGGCGGAGCGCTGTGCGCCCAGCCGGTGATGGTCGTCAGCAGGCCACCGTCGATCGTGGCCCCGTCGAAGGCGAGGTCACGGACCCCGGGAGCGCTGTGGACCACATCGGCGGCGACGGACGGTGCGAGCACGGGCTGACTTCCTCCGGTAATCGACGGCGACGGGCGCTGGGTCCGGCGTACGGAACGGGCGGACACGCGCGGCGTGCGGCCGTGCCGAAGGTTACGCGTGCGTGTCGTTCCGTCTACAGACTCGTAGACTGTCAGCCAACTGTAGACGACGCCGGAGGGGGCGCTTCCCGTGACGGACACCGGACGCCGCCCGGCCGGTGAGCTGGAGTCCGCCGTCCTCGCGGCGCTGTGGGCCGCGCACACCCCGCTGACCCCGCCGCAGGTGCAGCGCAGGCTGGACGGGGCGCTGGCCCGCACGACGGTCGCGACGATCCTGGCCAGGCTGCACGAAAAGGGCACCGTCGCCAGGAGCCGCGCCGGGCGGGCCTACGCGTACACCCCGGTGGTGGAGGACGAGGCCGCGCTCGCGGCCCGCCGGATGCACTCGGAGCTGGCCAAGGGCGGGGACCGCGACGGCGTGCTGGCGCACTTCGTCTCCGGCCTCACCCGCGACGACGAGCGGCTGCTGCGCGACCTGCTGGGCCGCCTCGGCCATGGGACGATCGAAGGGCCTTGAGGCGGGGACCGGCCGAGGCCGTGGTACGACGGGCGGGACGACCCGTACGTCTACACTCCCGTAGACATCCCGGGCCCGCGCCCGGCCGAGGCCAGGCCGTCGTCACCCATCCGCCGTAGAGGGACGCACATGTACGCCATGACCCACGGGTCGCAGCTCGCCGTCAACCTGCTGGACCCCACCTCACTGCTGTCGTCCTTCGGCACCTTCGGCATCTTCGTGGTGCTCTTCGCCGAGACGGGGCTGCTGGTGGGCTGCTTCCTGCCCGGCGACTCGCTGCTGTTCACCGCGGGTCTGTTCACCACCACCAGCGCGACCGCGGTGATCCACCTGTCGCTGGCGTGGGTGCTGGTGGCGGCGGGCTGCGGGGCGCTGCTGGGCGCCCAGACCGGCTACGTCATCGGGCGCCGCGGCGGCCCGGCGCTGCTGGCGAAGTACAAGAACCCGAAGCTGCACCAGGCGGTCGAGCGCTCCGCGGAGATGCTGGAGCGATACGGGTACGGCAAGGCGGTCGTGCTGGCCCGGTTCATCCCGCTGGTGCGCACGGTGCTCAACCCGATGGCCGGGGTGCTCGGCGTGCCGGTGCGGACCTTCACCGGCTGGCAGGTGCTCGGCGGGCTGCTGTGGAGCCTGGGCGTGACCGTGGCCGGACACGTGCTGGGGTCGACCATCCCCAACATCGACCACTACCTGCTGCCGATCGTGGCGCTGGTCGTCGTGGTCTCGCTGATCCCCGTGGCGCTGGAGATCCGCCGCGCCCGCCGCGCCCCGGCCAACGGCTCGTCGTGACGGTCTGAGGCCGCGGGGCCATGGGGCCATGGGGCCCGCGAGCCCCGGGCCCCCGAGCCCCCTCAGGCCGCGGGCGGTCAGGCTCCCGTGCCGCCGCCCGTGCCGCTCCCCCAGGTCTGCGGGCCGCCGTGCAGGAACGCGTCGCCGTGGGCGCTGATGTGGCTCTCCAGGGCGGTCAGGGCGCTGGCCACCGCCTCGTGGCCGCCGGAGCCGCGCTGCTCGGCGTAGTAGGCGGCGCCCAGCTTGCGCAGGAGGTCCTGGCCGGTCCTGGCGTTCTGGACCTCCTCCACCTTCTCCTTGCCCACGTCCAGGCCCCGCTGAGCGGCTTCCTTCGCCCGGTCCAGAAAACCAGCCATGCCGTGCCTCCGAAACGTCGGTTGTGTGAGGGGAACGCCCCGCCCTGGGGGAAGGGTTCCCCGGGTGTGACGGCGTTCACCCGGACGGGTGCCCACTTCTGGTGGCCGGGCGACGTTTTCCGGGGGTTTTCCCTCCAGCGCTTCCGGATCGAGCCCCGAACGGGTGATACTCCGAGGCAGAGCCATCAAACGGAAGAGCAAGATCACCTCTGGTGAGAGCGAGGCTGCGCAATGTTCAGGAACGGGCTCGAACCGTGGCACGTCATCCTGGTCGTAGTGGTGTTCGTGTTGCTCTTCGGCTACAAGAAGCTGCCCGACGCCGCCCGCGGTCTCGGCAAGTCGCTGCGCATCCTGAAGTCCGAGACGAAGGCGCTGCGCGAGGAGGGCAAGGAGCCCGCCCAGCCGTCCGCCGACGACCGCACCGCGCGGGAGGGCACCGCGGAGCGCCGTGACGCCCTGGAGCACCCCGGCGCCGCCCCCGGCCGCACCACCGAGCCCGGCCCGGTCAAGAACGAGCAGCCGATGCCCTGACGCGTCCCGCCCGACCTCTGACGCGTGACGCCCCCGCCCGCCGCTTACTGCTCACACGGCGTATGACGGATGCCGCTCACGTCACCGGCACGATGGGCGGCGGGCGCCAGGTGTCGTCCAGCACCTCGTCGCACGGCTCGTACAGGCGCAGCACCGGGCGGAACGGCCCCGCGGGCGTGGGCAGCCAGTTCGCCCGCTCGGCGGGGTCGTCCGGTGCGTCGTGCCGCAGCGAGATCGTGAGCGACCCGTCGTCCCCGTAGCGCAGTCCCGGCGTGCGGTCGCCGATCGCGTACCGCCCGATCGGGTTGGACACCAGCAGGTACTCCTCCGCGTCGTACATCGTCACCGACCAGAACGCCTTGACCGGCGGCGGGCTGTCGAACCGCAGCACGTAGGCGCGCTCGCCGGTGAGCCGGGCGCCGGTGGCGTCGGTGAAGGTGTGGGCGTGGGCGGCCTCGTAGGCGTGGTTGCCCCACAGCGCGGTGCGGGCGGCGACCGCGCGGGTGAGGTGGGCGGCGGCCCGGTCGGGGATGCGCCACAGCGGCGAGTCGATCGTGCCGGGGCCGAAGTGGTCCAGGTTGTAGTCGGACAGGTGGAGGGTCATCTCCCAGCCGCGTACGGCGGCCCGTGCCGCGTCCACCACGGCCGCGACCCCGGCGGCCACGCCCTCCGGATCGCCCGTCACCGCCGCGGTCTCCGTCCCGACGGCGCCCGCGCCGCCCGCTCCCGGTCCGTCGCCCGGCACCGTGAACGCCGCCCGGGCGCCCGGGTCCGGGTAGTCGTCGGCGTCCTCGTAGTCCAGTTCGTCGTAGGCCGGGTCGCCGTGGCCCTGCACGCCGTGGCCGGGGCCGCTGGCCGCCTCGATGCGCTCCTTGCCGGCCGCGGCGCCCTTCTCCAGCGCGCGCAGCAGTTCCGGTTCGGGATCGCGGTACGGGGACGGGCCGGTGGTGGTCAGCAGCCCGAGCGGCAGGAACGCCTCCTGGTACGCCACCTCGGGCGCGGCGGGCGGGAACGCGGCCATCCAGACCCGCAGTCGCTCGAAGAAGCGCAAGGGCCCGGAGACCTCGGGGTCGGGGAGCGGCAGGCCGGAGGGGGCGGTGCCGTCCGGCTCCAGCGGACGCAGCGTCAGCCGTTCCTGGAGTCCGGCGACCCGGCTGACGTCCTCGGAGTGCCCGGGGTCGTCGGGACCGGCGCAGGCGAAGCGGCCGACGATGGTGGCGACGGCGGTCGGCGAGGAGATGACCGGCACGCCGCTGAAGGTGTGTCCGCTCCAGCCGGGCGGCTCGATCAGCCAGGTGGCGGCGGCGGTCCCGGTGGCGCGGCGGCCGACGTAGGCGAAGGTGTTGCTCCAGGCGTCGACGAACTGCAGGACGTGGTACCGCCCGCCGGTGTCGGGGACGCGCAGCAGCAGCGGCCCGGCGGACAGGTCGAGCTGGGCGACGGAGTGGAGAGTGTCGTTGCTCACGGAGACGAACTTCGCGCCAGGATCGGCGAACCGGGTGGAGTGGGCGAAGGTGTTGAACGGAGCGGGTGGCAGCGGGCCCATGCCGGCGGTGGTGGAACGCTCGACCACCGACAGGTCGTAGACCAGCGGAAAGCCGTAGATGTAGGCGTCGGCGGCCAGGGCGGCGAGGTCGGTGCCGGGCACGGCGGTCTCCCTCTCGTCGGGCCCTTTCGACCGGGTTTGTCGGCAGGCCCGTTTCGGATGCTTCCGTACGCCTTTGGATGCTAACGGGACTGACGCGTAATCGCCTTTCGAGACCCCCTAAGACGTTTGTGACCGAGGGTAAGTTCACTCACGCAAGCTACCTTTACTGTCCGCTTGTTCTATGGCCAACACTCATCGGGATAATTATGTGATCATTATGTGATCGACTCGGACGTATCGTGTGTAGCCGTTGACCGCATCTGCCGCGTCGTCACCTGAGCGAGAGGATCCCGTCCTGCAACCGGCTGACCGCGCGGCCCGCCGCCACCGCACCCGCCGCCGCGCCGACATGCCTCTGCTGGGCGGCGTCCGGCCGCCCATCGCGGCCCTGTTGGCGCTCCTGCTGGCCGTCGCCGCCATCACCGCCCTGACCCTCGGACTCGGCCACGGCCAGGCCGTCCAGCAGGCGTCCCGGGACGCCGAGGCGCAGGTCGCCGCCGACGCCGCGGACTCGGTGCGCTCGGCCGTCGACGCGCAGGCCCAGCAGGTACGGGACGCGGCCGACGCCTACGCCGTGACCTCCCGCACCACTCCGGCCGCCGCCCTGAAGTCCCTGGTGACCGTCGGCAAGTCGGAGCCCGGCGCCGCGCTGCTCGACCCGCGCGACGGCACCCGGCTGGCGTCCACCGGTGAGGCGGTGCCGCTGACCGGCGTCGACGTGGTGGCGCAGGACGAGCAGAGCGCCGGCGGCCCGATCGCGCCCCGCCTGGTCTCCGGCGGCGCCACGCCCCGCCTGCTGTACTTCGCGCGCGTCACGCTGCCCGCCGGCGCGCTCAACGACCCGGGCAACCAGGACCAGGGCCAGGACACCACCGGGCAGAGCGCGGCGAAGAACCCGCACCACTGGCTGCTGGTCGTCTCCGGCCCGGTCAGCGCTCCCCCGGTGCACGGCGACGGGCGCACCGTGCGGCTGGTCGACCGCGACGGCCAGGTGCTGATGGGCACCGCCGCCGCGCAGACCACCACCGCCCCCGCGGGCTTCGCGACCGACACCTCCGCCACCGACCTGCCCGACGCCGACCGCGCGCTGCCGGAGGCCGCCGCCAACGCGGCCAACGCCGCCCCGCACGCCTCCGAGGCGTTCGGCAGCATGCTGGGCGCCACCCAGGGCTCCTCCCGCACGGTCGCGGGCTGGGCCTCGGTCGCGCCGGCCGGCGGCAAGGGCGACACCGCGCAGCTGGGCCTGACCGTGCTGACCGCCCGCCCGGTGCCGCTCACCCCGGCCGGGGCCGACCACACCGGCTCGGGACTGATCGCCGCCGGCACGCTGGTGTTGATCGCGCTGCTGGTCACCGGGGTGCTGACGGTCACCATGCAGCGGCCGCTGCTGCGGCTGCACCTGTCCGCCGCACGGCTCGGCCGGGGCGTCAGCGACGACCCGGAGGCCACCGGCGACGAACTGCTGCGGCCGGTGCCGGTGCCCGCGTTCGGCGAACCGGCCCGGATCGGCGGCGCGCTGGAGTCGCTGCGCCGCCAGCTGCTGGGCGAGGCCGAGCCGCGACCGCCCGCCGCCCGCCGCGGCCCCGCCACCCGCGCGGTCGTCGTGCTGTGCGTGGTGCTGGTCGCCGCCTGGTCGCTGCCGCTGCTGTTCCTCGTCAACCGCGCCGACCCGCGCACCGCGATCCCGGCCGACGTGATCGCCGACCAGCAGGCCCGCACCGAGGCCGCGGCCGACCGGGTGCGCGACTCGCTGGACCAGCGCTACACGGACCTGGCCTCGGTGGCCCGGCAGTTGTCGGGCCGGGACGGCGACGCGGACGCGACCGTCCTGCGGCACGCGCTCTCCCAGCACAGCCAGTACCGCTCGCTGTACGTCATCGACAGCGCGGGCGCGATCGTCCAGCGGGTCGGCCAGACGCCGCTGCGCACCATCGTGCACACCCCGACCGGCAGCGGCATCACCACGGTGAACACCTCGGGCCGTATCCCGTCCATCGCCGCCTACGCGCAGATCCCGGCGGCGAAGAACGCGCCCGGCGGCGACCGCGCCCCGGTCGTGCTCTTCGGCGAGATCGACGTGCACGCGCTCGACGGCACCCTGTCGCGGCCCGCCCTGGGCAGCGTCTGGCTCACCGACCAGCGCTACAAGGTGCTCGCCGCCAACGTGGGCTTCACCGCCTTCCAGGCGCTGCCCGACTCCCGCCTCGACCGGCTCGCCGCCGGCACCCAGGCGGCGGTCGGCACCGCGGGCTCGGCGACCTCCGCCGTGCTCGACAAGGGCCCGGCGCCCACCGGTGACTCCGCGGTGGCCGCCGCCGCGCCGCTGGCCACCACGGGCCCGGCGGCGGGCCTGAGCTGGCGGGTGGTCTCCTCGAAGCCGGCCGCCTCGCTGAAGCTGACCGCGTTCCAGGTGCAGTGGAACACCATGCTGGCCGGGCTGCTCGGCCTCAGCGTGGGCGTCGCCTGCCTGGCCTGGCTGCACATCGTGGTGGTCCGCCCGCTGCGGGCACTGGCCGGGCTCGCCGAACGGCTGGCGGGCGGCGACCGGCGCACCGTGCTCTACCCCGTCAACCACGACGAGGCGGGCTCGGTCACCCGCGGCCTGGAACTCGTCCGCCAGGCCCTGGTCGCCCGCGACCGCCGCTCCGCCCGGGACGCCGTCCCCACCGGTTCGCCGGCCCCTTCGGCCCCTTCGTCCCCTTCGGCCCCT
Organism: Streptantibioticus parmotrematis; assembly: GCF_019890615.1. Taxonomy (GTDB): domain Bacteria; phylum Actinomycetota; class Actinomycetes; order Streptomycetales; family Streptomycetaceae; genus Streptantibioticus_D; species Streptantibioticus_D parmotrematis. The sequence continues at coordinate 76,269 of NZ_JAINVZ010000028.1, forward strand.
TCCTCGTCGTCGGCTCCGTCCTCGTCCTCGACGGCGGACCACTCCACCCACCCGACCGGCCCGCGCCCCGGCGCGCCACGAGCGTAGAAGAAGCGATTCGACGTGTTGTTCCTCTATGTCGTGCTCCTGCTGAGTTGTGCC
>NZ_JAINVZ010000029.1 GCF_019890615.1 Streptantibioticus parmotrematis
ACGACGGCGGCGCGGACGCGGTCGCGGCTCTCGGACAGGCTCTTGTCGGGCAGGCCGACGAGGGTGAAGGCGGCGACCCCGGGCTCCAGGTCGGCCTGGATCTCGACGACCACGCCCTCGGTGCCGATCAGGGCGACCGAGCAGGTGCGGGCGAATCCCATCTCAGGCCACCCCCCGCACGTGCTCGACGCGGGCGGCACCGCGGTCCGGCAGCAGGACGCCGACCAGGTCGATGCGGACCCCGCCCGGCGGCATGGTGTCGTGCCGGGCCAGCCAGCACTCGGCGAGATGGCGCAGGCGGGCGGCCTTGCGCGGGGTGACGGCGGCCATGGGGTGCTGGTAGTGCCCGGATCTGCGGGCCTTGACCTCGCAGACGACCAGCGCGTCGCCGTCGGCCGCGACGATGTCGATCTCGCCGTCGCGGCAGCGCCAGTTGCGGGCCAGGACGGTCAGGCCGGTGGCGGTCAGTTCCCGGGCGGCCAGGTCTTCGCCGTAGCGGCCCAGGGCGGTCTTTGCGTTCATGCGGAACACCTCCGCGACCGACTGTGCCGGTCACGGAGGCGCGCGGATGATCTTGGTCAGAATCCGTGGACGCCGGTGCGGTTGTGGATAACTCGCTCACCCGGGCGGGTGGACTTCGGCGCTCACCACGACCGGTGCCGGACGGCTGCTGCCCATCGCCGCCAGCCGACTGCTACCCGTTGAAGCCGGAGTCGTCGGACGGCAGGTCGAGGTCGCTCTTGTTGAGCTCCTCGATGTTCACGTCCTTGAAGGTGAGGACCCGGACCTGCTTCACGAAACGCGCCGGGCGGTACATGTCCCACACCCAGGCGTCCGCCATCGAGACCTCGAAGAACACCTCGCCCTGGACCGAGTGCACCTGCATCTCGTAGTCGTTGGTGAGGTAGAAGCGCCGCTCGGTCTCGATCACGTATTTGAACAAGCCGACGACATCGCGGTACTCCCGGTAGAGCTTCAGCTCCATCTCGGTCTCGTACTTCTCGAGGTCCTCGGCGCTCATGGCATCCCCTTCAGCCGTACGTTCCCCCGCGGTCGTCGCCGCCGGTCGTCGCGGGTCGGTCGACCTCGGTCTCCAGCACCAGCGGCGACCCCGGGGGTCCCTCGTCGAGCAGCCTACGCAGCAGCCCGGCGAGCCTGGTCGGATACACCGTCTCACGCGTGGCGAGCAGTTCCCCGCAGGTCCACCAGCGCAGCCCCCGTACGCTGCGCCGTTCCAGGTCGGTCTGGCCCGCGGTGTCCACCTCGACGGCGTCGGTCCGGGCCAGGAAGTACCACTCGTCCTGCTCCCAGCGGCGTCCGTCGAAGTCGAAGGCGCAGGACCGCTGCCACAGTACGGGACCGAGCCGTACCGCGGTGATTCCAGTCTCCTCCGCCACCTCGCGCAGCGCTGCGGTTTCCAGGCTCTCGCCCGCCTCCACCCCGCCGCCCGGGGTGAACCACCAGGTCACCGCGGGGTCGGCGGGCTCGTAGCCGTGCAGCAGGAGGATCCGGTCGTCGCGGCCGAGCAGGATGACGCGGGCCGCCCGGCGCCGCCCGCCCCCGGAAGCCGATCCCCCCTCGCCCGCCGCTCCGGAAGCCGACGCCCCGAAAGCCGCCGCCCCGGAAACCGACGCCCCGAAAGCCGCCGCCCCGGAAACCGACGCCCCGGAAGAATCCCCGTTCACGCCCTCGCCGCCACCGGCGCGCCGCCGCGTCGTCTGCCGCGCAGGCGGGCGATCGGTCCGTACGCCGCGCCGCCGAAGATCAGGACGACGCCGACTATCACCGCGTACAGGATCAGGGTGATCGGCCCGGGCTGCGAGATGCCGCCGGGCAGGGCGGCGAAGCCGGAGGGGCGGTCCAGGGCGCGCAGGCGGCTCAGCGGCCATATCGTGCCGTCGACCCGGCCCATGACCGAGCCGGTCGGCACCGATCCGCTGTCGGTGCCCAGGTGGGCGCGGGAGTCGTCGGAGACGGCGCGGTTGTCCCCGAGCATGAACAGCTGCCCGTGCGGCACCGTCACGCTGAAGCCGACCGGCGAGGCGGGCTTGTCGGGGCTCTCCAGATACGGCTCGGAGATCGGCTTGCCGTCCACCGTCAGGCGGCCCTGCTTGTCGCAGCAGGCCACCTTGTCGCCGCCCACGCCCACGACCCGCTTGACCATCGGCACGTCGCCCCAGGCGAGGTCCTCGAAGACGACCACGTCACCGCGGTGCGCCTGGTCGCCGTCGATCCGCTGGGCCAGCACCCGGTCGCCGGGGTTCACGGTGGGCTGCATGGAGTCGGTCGGCACGGTGTACGGCCGGTAGACGACCGCGGCCCAGGCGAAACCGCCCAGGAACAGCACGCACCCGAGGGCGACCGCCACGCCGGACAGGATGTTGCCCAGGCGGCCCTGGCCGCTGTTACCGCGAGTCGCGCTGCTGCTCATGGGCGGCACCCTACCCGGCGGTACCGACACCGTCAGCAGTCGTTGCCGCCTTTTTGAGCGGCCTTGATCAGCGGTGATCGCGACGGACCCGACAGAAACGGACGATTCCGTTCAGCCGCGATCCGCCGCGATCACCCGCAGGGCCGGAGCCCTCAAGCCCCCAGATCCCAGGCCCCAGGGCCGAAGCCCTCAGATCTCCGACGACCTCGGACCCTCAGGCCTCAAACGCCTTAGGCCTCCGGACGCCTCAGACTTCCGACGACGCCTCAGCCCTCCGACGACGTCTCCGTCGCCGACGCCTTCCGCGCCTTCACCACCAGCCGCTTGCGGCGCCACAGCACCAGCGGCACCGCGCCCGCGAGCCCGGCGGCGCTGGGCGCGAGGCCCATCGCCGTGTTGATGCCCGGCTGGTTGAAGGTGGACGGGATCGGCAGGGTGGCCCAGCGGTTGATCGGCCAGGCGATCACGATGGCGCGGCCGACGACCTGGTTGTCGTCCACCTGGCCGCCGCCCTTCAGGTCCTGGTGGTAGCGGGAGTCCAGCGAGTCCTGGCGGTGGTCGCCCATCACCCAGATGTGGTTGGGCTGGATCTTGATCGGGCCGAACGGCTTGTCACTGCACGGGGTGTTGCCCGGGTAGATGTACGGCTCGTTCAGCGGCTTGCCGTTGACGTAGACCGGGCCGGTGCCCTTGCACTCGACCGTGTCGCCGCCGACCGCGATGACCCGCTTGATCAGGTCCTTCTCGTTGGCGGACGGCATCAGGCCGATGAAGCTCAACACGTCCTGGAAGCCGCGGATCACCGGGTTGCTGCTGGCCGTGGAGGGGGTGCCCTCCAGCCAGCCGCCCGGGTCGTGGAAGACGACGACCTCGCCGCGCGACGGCTTGTCGCCGAACCACGGGGTCAGCTTGTCGACCAGCACGCGGTCACCCTGCTGGAGGGTGTTCTGCATGGAGTCCGACGGGATGGAGAACGCCTGGACCAGGAACGTCTTGATGATCAACGCCAGTACGAGGGCGATGACGATCAGGATCGGCAGTTCCTTCCAGAAGGAGCGCGGCTTGGCCTGCGCGCCCTTGCCGGAACCGCCGCCGCTGCCGCCACCGTGCCGGGACCCGCCGGATCCGGACTCGTCCGCCGGGCCGCCGGGCCCGGGGACGCCGCCCTCGTCAGGGGACTTGCCGAGATCCACCGCCGCCTCTTCCTCGACCGCGCCGACCGATGAGCCCTGCCCTTCGGGCTCGCCGGGTCCGGACCGTGCGCCGACCACCAGGTCCCCCACTTCCACTCCTCACTCCGCGCCACAGCCTGTCCCGCATACGGGACACGCCAACCAATCCCATAACGAGCGGGAGTTCCGCAGGAGTCGGGAGTTGGATCAAATCTTGCCGATTATTGGCCTTGCCGAGAGCCGCGGCCCCGTCGGCATCCGGAGGAGGCACCGAGGAGAACGTGCTCGGAACCTCCAGTCTGCGCCAGTGCGAGACCGGCCAGGCGATCACCACCGCGCGGCCCACCACGAGGTCCTCGGGGACCGTACCCCCTCCGTCCTCGTTCATGTGGTAACGCGAGTCGGCGGAGTTGCTGCGGTGGTCGCCCATCACCCACAGCCGTCCGGCGGGGACCTTCACGTCGAACTTGATCATCGACGGCGGGTTGCCCGGGGCCACGTACGGTTCGGTGAGCGGCTGTCCGTTGACCGTGATGCGGCCCTGGACGTCGCAGCACTTGACGGTGTCGCCGCCGACCGCGATGACCCGCTTGATCAGGTCCTGCTCGTCGGAGGACGGCAGCAGGCCGATGAAGCTGAAGAAGTCCTTGATCTGCCGGACGCCCTCCGGCGCGGGCTTGGGCTTGGGCTCGCCGTCCAGCCAGTGGCCCGGGTCCTGGAAGACCACGACGTCACCGCGTTGCGGCTTGGCGCCGAACCACGGGGTCAGCTTGTCGACCAGCACGCGGTCGCCGACCCGGATGGTGTCCTCCATCGAGCCGGACGGGATGACGAAGGCCTGCACCAGGAAGGTCTTGAGCACCAGCGCGATCAGCAGCGCCACGCCGATCAGGATGGGCACCTCGCGCGCGGCGGACCTGCGCCGCCGCCGCTTGATCCGGCGTACGGTGCGGCGCCGCTCCGCGCGTCCGGGCCGTGCGCGCTCGCCGTCGGGCTCCGCGGCGTCGCCCGTCCCCGCGGAGCCGCCCGTCCTCGGGTAACCGCTCGTCCCCGGGTATCCGCCTGCCCCCGCGTGCTCCGTGCCGTGGCCGTCCGCAGAATCGTTCCGGGCGCGGGTCCGACCGCCGCCGCCGGGGCCCGGGTCGTGCTCGGGGCCGCGGTGCTGGCCGTAGCGGGGTCTGCCGCGGCTACCCACGCGCGCCCCCTACGGCGGGTCGCGCGGGTCGCGCCGGCGGTACGGAGTCGAACGTCGCGGGGCGGCCGAGCGAACGGGCCCTGCTGGGCGGCCAGGCGATCCACTCGGCGCGGCCGATCACCTCGTCCACCGGGACCGTGCCGCCGCCGGGATCGCCGAGGTGGTCGCGCGAATCGCTGGAGTCGGCGCGGTGGTCGCCCATCACCCACAGCCTTCCGGGCGGCACGATGATGTCGAACCGCTCCTTGGACGGCGCGTCCCCGGGGTGGAGGTAGTCCTCGTCGACCGGGTGGCCGTTGACCAGGAGGCGGCCCTGCTTGTCGCAGCAGGTCACGCGGTCACCGCCGACGCCGATGACCCGCTTGACGAAGACCGAGCCGTCGGGCTGGGCCAGGCCCAGCAGGCTGCCGACCTCGTTGACGGCCCGGCTGACGGGGTTGCCCGACGCGTCGTCCTGGGTGAACGATCCGGCGCCGTCGAAGACGATCACGTCGCCGCGCTGCGGCTGGTGGCCGAAGCGGTACGCCAGTTTGTCGACCAGTACGCGGTCGCCGACCTTCAGGGTGTTCTCCATGGAGCCGCTGGGGATCAGGAAGGGCTGCACCAGGAAGGCGCTGACCAGCGCGAGCACCGTGCAGCAGATCACGGCCAGGACGGCCACCTCCTGCCACAGGCTCAGGCCCCGCCACCACCGGCCGGCCCGCCGCCGGAACCGGCCGCCGCGACCGGGGCGAACAGCGGAGCGCGACCACCCGGCCCGGCCTTCGTCGGCCGGTGGGCGATCGCGCTCCACTGTGTCCTGTGCTTCGGTGTCCATCGGGCGCAGAGCCTATCCGTACACCCTGTGCCACCTGGCACGAGTCCGCGGTTCAGGCCGCTGGGGGCCGGGCGCGGAACCGGAAGGGCGAGACTCAGTTCTCGCGCTTCTCCTTGATCTTGGCGGCCTTGCCGCGCAGCTCGCGCAGGTAGTAGAGCTTGGCGCGACGGACGTCACCGCGGGTCACGACCTCGATCTTCTCGACGATCGGGGTGTGGACCGGGAAGGTGCGCTCCACGCCGACGCTGAAGCTGACCTTGCGGACCGTGAAGGTCTCGCGGACGCCGGAGCCCTGGCGGCGGATGACGACGCCCTTGAACTGCTGGACGCGGGAGCGGTTGCCCTCGATGACGCGGACGTGGACGTTGACGGTGTCGCCCGGGCGGAAGGCCGGGACGTCCTCGCGCTTGGAGGCGGCGTCGACTACGTCGAGCACGTGAGACATGTTCGTCTGCTTTCCTCGCCGATGCCACAGGTCATCGACGGTACGTTGGTACGGGTTCGGTGATGCCGGTCCGGCCGGCCTGGCGTCGTTCCCCCTGTGGCAGGGGCGCTCGGCGGGCGTACGGCAACGGCCTATTCTTCCACGGCCCCGGCCGCTCGCCCAAATCGCCCGTCCGGGCCGGGCTCCCAGCCGAGTTCCGCGAGCAGCGCGCGGTCGTGCTTGTCGAACGCGGCCGGGTCGCAGCGCTCGATCAGGTCGGGCCGGTGGGCCGCGGTGCGGCGGAACGCCTCGTCCCGCCGCCAGCGGGCGATCCGGCCGTGGTGGCCGCTGAGCAGCACCTCGGGGATGCCGCGCTCCCGCCAGACCGGCGGCTTGGTGTAGACGGGGCCCTCCAGCAGGTCGGCCATGGCGCCGGGGGCGAAGGAGTCGTCGCGGTGGGACTCCGCGTTGCCGAGCACACCGGGCAGCAGCCGGGCGACCGCCTCGGTGATCACCAGCACCGCGGCCTCGCCGCCGGCCAGCACGTAGTCGCCGATGGAGACCTCGTGGACCTCCCAGCGCGTCGCGTAGTCGTCGATGACGCGGCGGTCGATGCCCTCGTAGCGGGCGGGCGCGAAGACCAGCCAGGGCTTGGCCGCCAGCTCCACGGCGAGTTCCTGGGTGAACGAGCGGCCGCTGGGGGTGGGCACCACGAGCGCCGGGGCGCCCTCGCCCTCACCCGAGGCGGCGACCGCGTCCAGCGCCTCACCCCACACGTCGGGCTTCATGACCATGCCGGGCCCGCCGCCGTACGGGGTGTCGTCGACGGTGTTGTGCCGGTCGTGGGTCCACTCGCGCAGGTCGTGCACGCGCACGTCCAGCGTGCCGCGGACCCTGGCCTTGCCGACGAGGGAGACGTTCAGCGGTTCGAGGTACTCGGGGAAGATGGTGACGACGTCGATGCGCATGGCTGAGGCGGTCCGTTCTCGGCTGCGGTCAGGCGCCGTCGCCGGGCGCGGACGCGTCCGTGCCGCTGCTGCCGTTCTCGTGGGCCTCGGCGTCGCTGCCGTGCTCGACCGAGTCGTCCTCGGCGGCGCTGCCGTCCTCGACCGACTCGGCCTCGGCGGAGTCCTTCGCCGCGCCGGGGGCCGCGACCTCGGCGGCGGAGTCGTCGATGAGACCGGGGGGCGGGTCGATGACCGCGCGCTGGGCCTCCAGGTCGATCTCCGGAACGATGTCGGAGACGAACGGGACCATGATCTCGGCGCCGTCCGGCCGCCGGACGATCAGCAGGTCCTGGTAGGGCAGGTGCGAGATCTCGCTGATCCGCCCGATCTCGGTGCCGTCGGTCGTCACCACGTCCAGGTCGATCAGCTGATGGTCGTAGAACTCCTCGGGGTCCTCGGGGGTCTCCTCGGGGTCCACCTCCGCGATCAGCAGGGTGTTGCGCAGCGCCTCGGCCGCGGTGCGGTCGGCGACGCCCGCGAAGCGCAGCAGCAGGCGTCCGCTGTGCACCCGGCCGGTCTCGATGGTCAGCGGTCCGGTCGCGGGCGGGTCGGTGGCCAGCACGGCGCCCGGGCCGAGCCGCAGCTCGGGCTCGTCGGTGCGCACCTCGACCGTGACTTCGCCCCTGATCCCGTGGGCGCGGCCGATCCGGCCGACTACCAGCTGCACGTTCCTCGCTGCCTTTCGGTCTGGCTTCCGGTCCCCCGCTCACCCGGCCGCCGGAGCGGGCGGCCGTCCCGGCGGTGGCGGTGGCGGTCGAACAAGCGCGGGCCGGGGGCGGCCGGAGCCGCTCCCGGCCCGCGCCGGTCGGTCGTACTGCTCAGCGGACCTGATCCACGTCGACGAGGTCGACGCGGATGCCGCGCCCGCCGAGGGCGCCGACGACGGTGCGCAGCGCGCGGGCGGTGCGGCCGTTGCGGCCGATCACCTTGCCGAGGTCGTCGGGGTGGACCCGGACCTCCAGCACGCGCCCGCGACGCAACGTGCGCTCGGCGACGTGCACGTCGTCGGGGTTGTCGACAATGCCCTTCACGAGGTGCTCAAGAGCCTCGTCGAGCATGCTCAGGCCTCGGTGGACTCGGCCGGGGCCGCGGCCTCGGCAGCGTCGTCAGCCTTCTTGTCGGCCTTCTTCGCCTTGGGGGTGATCGCCTCGCCCTTGGGCTCGTCGGCGGACTCCTTGGCGGCGGCCTCGAACAGGGCGCGCTTGTCGGCCTTGGGCTCCGGCTGGAGCAGCGGCGCCGGGGCGGGCTCGCCCTTGAACTTCTGCCAGTCGCCGGTCTTCTTCAGGATGGCGAGCACCGGCTCGGTCGGCTGCGCGCCGACACCCAGCCAGTAGGCGACGCGCTCGGCGTCGACCTCGATGCGCGAGGGGTTCTGCACCGGGTGGTACAGACCGATCTCCTCGATGGCCCGGCCGTCACGGCGGGTACGGGAGTCGGCGATGACGATGCGGTAGTGAGGCGAACGGATCTTGCCCAGACGCTTCAGCTTGATCTTGACTGCCACGGGAGTGGGTTCTCCTGGTGTTGACGTGGTTGGGCACGCCTGGCCACCACGTGGGGTTGTGGGAGCCGGTTGCCCGACGGACGCGTCAGCCGAAGGAGAGAGGGGTCCTGCACGGCTGCCGAGTGCTCAGCTGACCATTCTGCCATACGGGACGGCCGGCCCCGCACCCGACTGTCATGCCCCCGATGCGACTGTCAAGCGGAGCCGACCGCCTCGCGGTCACGCCTTCACGCCGCGCCGACCACCTCCGGGATGCGGAAGGGCTGGCCGCACTTGCCGCACATGATCGGCGCCTGTTCCAGCACCGAGGGGACGACCCGGACGTTGCGCCCGCAGTCGCAGACCGCCTTGACCCTCACCCCTCCACCGGACGAGCCGTGCCGGGCGGCTGGTCCGCGGAAGGTGCGGGTGGTGTCGGCGGTGGTGGCGACGACGTGCGCCTTGAGCGCGCGCTGGAGTCGTTCGATGGTCGGCCGGTACCTCCTTCTGGTGTCCGGGCGCAGGACGACGAGCGAGAATCCACTGCTGGGATGCGGTTCCTCGGAGTGGTCGAGGCCCAGCTCGTCGGCGATCGCCAGGAAGCGGCGGTTGTGATAGCGGCCGGCACGTGAGGTGTCACGGACGCCGCGGGCGGCGGCGATGCCGTGCACGGCCTCGTGCAGCAGCCGTTCGAAGGAGAGTTCGGTGCCGCAGGCGGACGAGGACTCTCCGATCAGGGACTCGGGGGCGGCCAGATCCGGCAGGTCGGGGTGGTGCCGCTGAATGTCGGCCCACGCGGCTGCCAGCTCGGCGGCGAGGACAGGTGGTGTCGTGCTCACGTCGTGACAACGAGGGGAGGTGCCCTGGTGTTCCGATTCCAGGGCATCCCAAATAATTTGCACGTACTCGTCAGTTCGGGCTCATGCATCCGACTGAGGGCGGGTGCGGATGTCTGTGGACAAGCTGTGCAAGCGTCAACAAGATGGGGCGTACCGCCGGACGCGCACGCCCTCTCCGCACTCCCTCACGCACCGGCGCCCGGGCCTTCGGCCGCGCCTGCCCCGGTCCTCGGGTCGCGCCCCGCGCGCCTCAGTACGCCCGCGCGACGATCGCGACGTTACCGGGTGCGTCGTCCGCCTCCGGCACCGACCCGTCCTCGGCGACCAGGCAGCGCACGGTGACACCCTGCTCGGCGAGTTCGGCCTCGCCCTCGGGGCCGAGGTCGGACCACGGGATGCGCGCCCAGCCGGTCGCCGCCGCCTCGGCCGCCTCCGCGATGGTGCGCACGTCCGCCGTACGCGACTCGCGGCGCTCGCGGGACTGGGTGAGCAGCAGCGCCTGGTCCTCCTCCAGCACCTTCGGCAGCAGCTCGGCCAGTTCGCCGACCGCCACCGGCTCCTTTCCGCCGGGGATGCGGCGGGCGAGCATCGCGGTGCCGTTCTCCAGGTCGCGCGGGCCGACCTCGACGCGGACCGGGACGCCCTTGAGCTCCCAGTCGACGGCACGGCGGCCGAACGGGGTGTCGGTGCGGTCGTCGACCTGGACGCGCAGGCCCGCGGCCTTGAGGCGGTCGCCGATCTCGCGGACCGCGGCGAGCACCGCGTCGTCACCCTTGATGGCGAGCACGACGACCTGGACGGACGCCAGCCGCGGCGGCACCCGCAGGCCGTTGTCGTCGCCGTGCGACATGATCAGGCCGCCGACCATGCGGGTGGAGGAGCCCCAGGAGGTCTGCCAGACCAGCTCCTGCTCGCCGTCCTTCGACAGGTACTGGGTGTGGAAGGCCTTGGCGAAGTTCTGGCCCAACTCGTGGCTGGTGCCCATCTGGAGAGCCTTGCCGTCACCCATCATCGATTCGAGGGTGAGGGTGTTGATGGCGCCCGCGAACCGCTCCTTGGCGGTCTTGCGGCCGAGCACCACGTCGATCGCCAGCACGTCGGTCATGAAGTCGCCGTAGACGTCCCGATGGATGCGAGCGGCGTAGTCGCGGGCGTCCTCGTACGTGGCGTGCGCGGTGTGGCCCTCCTGCCAGAGGAACTCGGTGGTGCGCAGGAAGACGCGCGGGCGCATCTCCCAACGCACCACGTTGGCCCACTGGTTGATCAGCAGGGGCAGGTCGCGGTAGCTCTGCACCCACTTGGAGAAGTACTCGTTGATGATGGTCTCGGAGGTGGGCCGGACCACCACGGGCTCTTCGAGGTCCTTGCCGCCGCCGTGCGTGACGACCGCCAGCTCCGGGGCGAAGCCCTCGACGTGCTCGGCCTCCCGGGTCAGGTACGACTGCGGGATGAACAGCGGGAAGTAGGCGTTGGCGGCGCCCGCGTCCTTGATGCGCGCGTCCATCTCCTGCTGCATGCGCTCCCACAGGCCGTAGCCGTACGGGCGGATCACCATCGTGCCGCGCACCGGGCCGTTGTCGGCCAGTTCGGCCTTGTTGATCAGGTCCTGGTACCAGCGCGGGAAGTCGTCCGCCTGCGGGGTGAGCACGGGAGCCTTTGCCATGGCGCCGATCGTACGGGGCACCGGGCACCGGGTGTGAATCCGCCGGGTCCCGCCAGGTCACCGGCGGCTCGCCGAACCCCACCCGTACGGACTCTGGACTACCGGTCGGTTGCCGGGTTGTCTGGTTGCGGGGGGTCACACAACCCGCACGGAGCGGAGTGAGGCGGTTCGATGACACCCACGCTGGTACCCGGCAGGCCCGGTTGGGTCGGCGGACCCACGGCGCAGGCCGACGAGGACGCCGGACGCGCGAGGGACTGGGCGGAGATCCAGGAGAGGATGCTGGTGCCGCTGTACGAGGCGGTGTACGAGCGGCTGGACGTGGGCGCGGCGACCCGGCTGCTGGCGCTGGGGTGCGGCGCCGGGCTCGCGCTGCTGCTGGCGGCGGCCAGGGGCGCCGCGGTGACCGGGGTGGACCGGGACGAGTGGCGGCTGGCGCTGGCGCGTGACCGGCTGCCGGCGCACGCGGCGGCGCGGCTGGCGCGGGGCGGGGCGGGCGCCGCGGCGGACCCGGCCGCGTCCGCGTTCACCGTGGTGACCGCCTTCGACCCGTTCGCCCCGGCCGCCGGGAGGGTCGCGGAGCTGACGGCGGCGGCGCGGCTGGCCCGGCGGGGCGCGGCGGTCGTGGTCGCCGGGTGGGGGCCGCCGGAGCGCTGCGCGACAGCCGGGGTGCTGGGCGCGGCGGCCGACGCGGCCGGGCGCGACGACCTGGAGGGACTGTGCCGGGCGGCGGGCCTGCGGCCGGACGGCGGGGGCCGGGTGCGGTGCCCGTTCGGCTACGCCGACCTCGACAGCGCGGTGCGCGGTCTGCTCGCCAGCGGCCTGTTCGACGCGGCGATCGCGGCGACGGACCGCGTGCAGACCGAGAAGGAACTGACCGAGGCGCTCCACCCGTTCCTCGCGCAGGACGGCACGGTGCGGATGGAGAACGTGCTGCGGTACGTCATCGCCCGAACGTGACGGCGCGCGGCGGCCGTTGACGTGCGCGACGTCGACGTCCGGCTCGCGGCGCGGGCGGTCAGCCCTCCGGCTTCGTCAGCCGGGGTATGCCCGCCGTGCGGTACGCCTCGCTCTCGTCCAGCGTCTCGCGTTCCAGCAACGCCTCGGCCAGCGCGTCGAGTTGGGGGCGGTGGGCGGTGAGCAGGCGGCCCGCCTCCTCGTAGCACTCGTCGACGATCCGGCGCATCTCGGCGTCGACCGCGTCGAGTGTCGCGGGGGCCGCCGACAGGCCGTACGCCTGCTGGGCGTCCTGCGGCAGCGCGGTCAGCCGGCCTATGCGCTCGCTCATCCCCCACCGGCCGACCATGCCGCGCACGATGTTGGTGACCTGCTCCAGGTCGCTCTCCGCGCCGGTGGTGACGACGCCGAAGACGGTCTGCTCGGCGGCCATCCCGCCCAGCGCCCCGATGACCCGGCCGCGCAGGTACGGCTCGGTGTACGCGTAGCGGTCGGCGTCGGGCGTGGACAGGGTGACGCCCAGGGCGCGGCCGCGCGGCACGATGGTGACCTTGCGGACCGGGTCGGCGCCCGGCTGGAGCATGCCCAGCAGAGCGTGGCCGCTCTCGTGGTAGGCGGTGCGGCGGCGCTCCTCCTCCGGCATCACCAGCGGGCGTTCCGCGCCGAGCTGGACCTTCTCCAGCGCGTCGGACAGCTCGCCGGGCCCCACGTCGTCGCGGTCGCGCTTGACGGCGAGCAGGGCGGCCTCGTTGGTGAGGTTGGCCAGCTCCGCGCCGGTCATGCCGGGAGTGGTGCGGGCGACCCGGGCGAGGTCGACGTCGGGGGCGAGCGGCACCTCGCGGGTGTGGATGCGCAGGATCGCCTCGCGGCCGCCGCGGTCGGGCGGGCTGACGGAGACGGTGCGGTCGAAGCGGCCGGGGCGGGTGAGCGCCGGGTCCAGGACGTCGGCGCGGTTGGTGGCGGCGATCACGACGACGCCCTCGGAGCCGGAGAAGCCGTCCATCTCGGTGAGGATCTGGTTGAGGGTCTGCTCGCGCTCGTCGTGGCCGCCGAGGCCGCCGCCGCTGCCGCGGGCCCGTCCGATGGTGTCGATCTCGTCGATGAAGATGATCGACGGCGCGTCCTTGCGGGCCTCGGCGAACAGCTCGCGCACCCGGCCCGCGCCGACGCCGACGATCATTTCGATGAACTCCGACGCCGAGGCGGAGAAGAACGGCACGTCCGCCTCGCCCGCCACCGCTCTGGCCAGCAGCGTCTTGCCGGTGCCCGGCGGGCCCGACAGCAGCACGCCGCGCGGCATGCGGGCGCCGAGCCTGCGGTAGGCGTCGGGGCGCTTGAGGAAGTCGACGACCTCGCTGAGCTCCGCCTCGACCTCGTCGATGCCGGCCACGTCCTCGAACGTGGTGCGTTTGCTGTCCTCGCCGGGCACCACCGGCTTGGGCGGCGCCTTGCGGCCGAGGCCGCCGAGCCCGCCGGACAGCGCGCCGCTCATCCTGCGGGCGATCAGCACCCACAAGGCGACCAGCACCAGCATCGGGGCGAGCGAGATCAGCAGGTTGGCGAGGAAGCTGCGCTGCTGGACCACCGGCTCCGCGGTGACGGTGACGTCGTGCTTGGTCAGCTCGGACCAGACGGGGTCGTCCGCGAAGGACGGGCGCAGCGTGCTGAACTCGCGGTAGGTGCCGCTGCCGCCGGGGACCCGGGCGGGCTTGCGCAGCTCGCCCTGGATCGCGTCGCCCTTGGCGTAGATCTTGGTGACGTTGCCCGCCGACAGCTCCTTGCTGAACTCGGTGTACGGCACCGATCGCGTGCTGCTGCCGCCGAAGACCGACAGGAGCAGGTCCGTGATCAGGAACACCGCGAGCGCGGCGACGATCATGCCGCCCCACACGCCGATGCCGCGCCGCGGACGCCGGGGTGGCCGGGGCGGCGGGGCGCCCTCGGAGCGCCACGGCTGCTCCGGGTCCTGGCGGGGCGGTACGGCGTTGGTCATGGCTCGACCATACGTAATGACACCGACAGTCGCGCGGGACGCCGGGGCGTCCCGGACCGCGCGGGACGCGCCGGGCGCCGTACGGGCCCCGCCTCGGGCTCCGTCCGGACCGCTCGCGCTCAGGCCCCGGGCCACTCCTCGACGGTCAGTGCGAACCGCTCGTGGTCGCGCCAGGCGCCCTTGAGGTAGAGCATGCGCGGGGAGAACCCCTCGTGCCGGAAGCCCAGCCGTTTCGCCAGGGCGATGGACCGGTCGTTGCCCGGCTGGACGTTGATCTCCAGCCGGTGCAGTGCCAGCCCGTCGGGCATGTCCTGGAAGCAGCGGTCCACGACCAGCCGCATCCCCTCGGTCATCCGGCCGGTGCCCGCGAACGGCAGGTAGGAGTCGTAGCCGAGGACGCCGTTGCGGAAGCGGGCGCGCACGATGTTGGTGACGTTGCACTTGCCGACGATGCCGCCGGTCTCGTCGTCGATCACCAGGAAGCTGCGCATCGCGGGCCCCTGCCGGCGCAGCAGGTCCGGCAGGCCGTCCGGCTCGACGGGGTTCCACGCGCCGATGTGGTCGGCGGAGCGCAGCACGGCCTCGGCGTACGCGGGCGCGTCGGAGGGCCGCGGCGGGCGGACGTGGACCCTCGCCGGGGACTCGTCGCGGGCGGGGCTCGTTCTCGGGCTGTCGGCGGTCACAGGCCGGGTCAGCCCATGAACTTCTTGAACTCGTCGGGGAGTTCGAAGTTCTGGCCGTCGTCGCCGGCGGGGAGGTCGAAGGCGCCGCCGGCCTGCTGCTCGCGGCGGGCCGCCGCGGCGGCCTCCTCGGCGCGGCGCTTCTGCGGGTTGCCGCTGCGCTGCTTGCCCTTGGCCTGCTTGACCTGCTTCTTCTTGCGGGCGCCGCCGCCCCCCATGCCCGGGATGCCGGGCATGCCGGGCATCCCGCCGCCCTGCGCCATCCGCGACATCATCTTGCGGGCCTCGAAGAACCGCTCGACGAGGTTCTTGACCGCGCCGACCTCGACGCCGGAGCCGCGCGCGATGCGGGCCCGGCGCGAGCCGTTGATGATCGTCGGGTCCTGGCGCTCGCCGGGGGTCATCGACTTGATGATCGCGGCGGTGCGGTCCACGTCCCGCTCGTCGAGGTTGTTGATCTGGTCCTTGATCTGGCCCATGCCGGGGAGCATCCCGAGCAGCTTGGAGATCGAGCCCATCTTGCGGACCTGCTCCATCTGCGACAGGAAGTCGTCGAGGGTGAAGTCCTTGCCCTTGCTCGACGCCAGCTTGGAGGCCATCTTCTCGGCCTCGGCCTGCGAGAAGGTCTGCTCGGCCTTCTCGATCAGGGTGAGCATGTCGCCCATGCCGAGGATGCGGGACGCCATGCGGTCCGGGTGGAACGCGTCGAAGTCGTCCAGCTTCTCGCCGTTGGAGGCGAACATGATCTGCTTGCCGGTGACGTGCGCCACCGACAGCGCGGCGCCGCCTCGCGCGTCGCCGTCGAGCTTGGACAGGACCACGCCGTCGAAGCCGACGCCGTCGAGGAAGGCCTGCGCGGTGTTGACCGCGTCCTGGCCGATCATGGCGTCGACGACGAAGAGGATCTCGTCGGGGCGGACCGCGTCGCGGATGTCGGCGGCCTGCCGCATCAGCTCCTGGTCGATGCCCAGGCGGCCGGCGGTGTCGACGATGACCACGTCGTACTGCTTGGAGCGGGCGTACTCGACGGAGTCCTCGGCGACCTTGACCGGGTCGCCCACGCCGTTGCCCGGCTCGGGGGCGTAGACCGCGACGCCCGCGCGTTCGGCGACGACGGACAGCTGGTTGACCGCGTTGGGGCGCTGGAGGTCGCAGGCGACCAGCAGCGGCGCGTGGCCCTGGCCCTTCAGCCAGCTGCCGAGCTTTCCGGCCAGCGTGGTCTTGCCCGCGCCCTGGAGACCGGCGAGCATGATCACGGTCGGCGGGTTCTTGGCGAACCGCAGGCGGCGGGTCTCGCCGCCGAGGATGCCGATCAGCTCCTCGTTGACGATCTTGATGACCTGCTGGGCGGGGTTGAGTGCCTGGGAGACCTCGGCGCCGAGCGCCCGCTCCTTGACCTGCTTGATGAACGCCCGCACCGCGGGCAGCGCGACGTCCGCCTCCAGCAGCGCGATGCGGATCTCACGCGCCGTGGCGTCGATGTCCGCCTCGGACAGGCGGCCCTTGCCCCTCAGGTTCTTGAACGTCGCTGCGAGGCGGTCGGAAAGAGTGTCGAACACGGCGGTCGCGGATCCTCGTGTCGGGGGCGGGCATCGGTCGTCCCCCAGGGTATCCGGCCGGTCCGGGTCCGGTCTGCACGGCGGTACGGGCACGCGCGCGGGAGCCGTCCGGGTGAAGTCGGGCGACCGGCCGCGACCGGCGGCCCGGTAGGGGCGCCATAAGGGCGTACTCCGCCCGGGACGGCTGCCGACCGCCTTCCGCATGACGGTGAATGAGGATTTCCGATGAGCGGGATGAGAATTCACTTAACGATCATTGGCAGCCACCCGGACAGCGCATTTCGCGCCCTCACCGAATTCCGCTCCCCGGGGTCCGGCGGGTGGTTATCGGACGGCGACCGCGGGACAGACATCCGCTTCGTGCCGGAAAGCCCGGCGCGGAAAGGAATGACGACGATGAAGCTCGCCCTCAAGCGCGGACTGGTCACCGCGGTCGCCTCCCTCGCGGTGGTCTCGGGCACCGCCGCCACGGCCAGCGCCGCCGAGACATGCCACCACCCGGCGCCGGTCAGCCACCGCGGGGACCACGGCAGGCACCACCGGCACTGCGCCAACCGGCACTGGAAGCACATGCGTCACAGCGGCGCGCGGGGCACCGGGCTGTTCGTGGTGAAGGGCACCAAGGTGGTGCGCTCGACCACCGCCGTACTGCGGGTGCGCTGACCGCCGCCCTTACGGGGCGACGGCGGGACGCGGGGCCGTGACGGCGCAGGGACCACCGCACGGCACCGCACGACTACCTCTCGAACGAAATCACCGCCCGGTATTCCTGTCAGCCGGGCGGTGATTTCGCGTTCCCCTTCCGACGCGGCACCGCGAATTCCGCGGAGAATCGGGAAAGGCGACGCGAAAAGGGAATCCGTACGGGCTCAGGCCAGCGCCTTCTCCACCGCCCGCGCCACCTCGGCCGCGCGGTCCCGGCCCAGCGGGACGCCGTCCGGGCCGACGAGGTAGAAGACGTCCACGGCGTCGGCCCCGAGCGTGCTGACCCGGGCGGCGCGCACGGCGACGTCGCGGGCCGCCTCCAGCGCGTGGCCGATGCGGTACAGCAGCCCGGGGGCGTCGTGGGCGCGGACCTCGATCACGGTGGCCAGCCGCGAGGTGTCCGGCGCCACCGTGACCCGGGGTGGCGGCGACGGCACCCCACGCCGCCGCGGGTAGGCCGCCTCGCGTTCGGCCAGCCGGGAGTCGATGTCCAGCGAGCCGTCCAGCGCGCGGACGAAGTCGGCGCGCAGCCGGGCGGCGTCCGGCAGCGCGCCGTACTCCGCCGCGACCCGCCAGCTCAGCAGCGTCACCGGCCCCGCGCCGACCGGGTCGCACGTGCGCAGGTCGGCGCCGCGCACCGTCAGCCGGTGCAGCGCCAGCAGTCCGGCCGCGGCGGGCAGCAGACCGGGGCGGTCCGGCACCGCGAGCAGCAGTTCGGCGCCGACCGGCTCGGTGCCGGGGTCGGCGGACTCGTCGGGGGCACCGCCCGCCTCGTCGGCCCTGGAGGCGCCCTCGGAGCGCAGGGTCAGCACCGGGCCGCCGGTGCGCGCGGCCTCCACGGCGAGGCGTTCCTGGTCGGCGGTGAACGCGTCGGTGGCGGACTCCTGCGGTTGCGGGCCGGACGCGGTCCGGCCGTCCAGGGCGTCCGCGACCCGCCCGGCCAGGTCGGCGACGAGCCGGGCCCGCCAGGTGCTCCAGGCGGCGGGGCCGGTGGCGAGCGCGTCGGCCTCGGTGAGCGCGTGCAGCAGGTCGAGCGTCCCGCGCGAGCCGACCGCCTCGGCGACGGAGGCGACGGTGGCGGGGTCGTCCAGGTCGCGGCGGGTGGCGGTCTCGACGAGCAGCAGGTGTTGGCGGACCAGCAGCGCGAGCGTGTCGGCGTCCGCGCGGCCGAAGCCGAGACGGGAGGCGACGTCGCGGGCGATGACCTCTCCGGCCACCGAGTGGTCGCCCGGCCAGCCCTTGCCGATGTCGTGCAGCAGGGCGCCGACCAGCAGCAGGTCGGGGCGGCCGACCCGGCGGGTCAGCTCGCAGGCCCGCACGGCGGTCTCCACCAGGTGGCGGTCGACGGTGAAGCGGTGCACCGCGTTGCGCTGCGGGCGGCACCGCACCCGTTCCCAGTCCGGCAGCAGCCGGGTCACCAGGTCCTCCGCCTCCAGCGCCTCCCACACCGCGACGGTGGCCTGCCCGGCACCCAGCAGCGTCACCAGCGCCTCGCGCGCCTCGGCGGGCCACGGCTCGGGCAGCGGCGGCGCGGCGGCCAGCGCGCGCACCGCGTGCGGCGACAGCGGCAGCCCGGCCTGCGCGGCGGCGGCAGCGGCCCGCAGCGGCAGCACCGGGTCGCGTTCCGGACGGGCGGCGCGGGCCAGCACGGCTTCGCCGTCCTGCTCCACGACCCCCTCGGCCAGCGGCACGCGCTCCACGGCGGCCGGCTCGCCGCGCCCGCGGCCCAGCAGCCCGAGGCGGCGCGGGCGTCGGGTGCGCGAACGCAGGACCCGCTCCACGGTGCGCCAAGTGACGTCGCTGGCGTACGCGACGGTGCGGGCGGCCTCGTACAGCTCGCGCAGCAGGGTGTCGGCGTCCAGCAGGCCGAGGCGGGCGGCGACCTGGTCGTGTTCCTGGAGTGTGAGGCGGTCGGTGGCACGGCCGGTGACCAGGTGGAGGGCGTCGCGGGCGTCCAG
The DNA here is from genome assembly GCF_019890615.1 of Streptantibioticus parmotrematis. Taxonomy (GTDB): domain Bacteria; phylum Actinomycetota; class Actinomycetes; order Streptomycetales; family Streptomycetaceae; genus Streptantibioticus_D; species Streptantibioticus_D parmotrematis. The sequence continues at coordinate 18,884 of NZ_JAINVZ010000029.1, forward strand.
CAGCCGGGTGCGGGCGGAGTCCAGGCCCTGGCGGGGCGCGTCGGCGATCCAGGAGGCGGCGACCGCGCGCAGCACGGTGGCGTCCCGCAGGCCGCCGTGCGCCTCCTTCAGGTCGGGCTCCAGCAGGTGCGCCAACTCGCCCTGCCGTGCGGCCCGTTCGACGCACATCTCGTGCAACTCGGGCAGCCTGCGCGGCGCCTGCTCGCGCCAGTCGGCGAGCACGGCGGTGCGCAGCGAGGCGGTCAGCGCGTCGTCGCCCGCGAGGTGGCGGGCGTCGAGCAGGCCGAGTTGCGCCTTCAGGTCGTCGCGGGCGGTGGCGCGGGCCTCGGCGAGGGTGCGCACCGAGTGGTCGAGGTCGAGCCCGAGGTCCCACACGGGGTACCAGACGCGGTCCGCGAGGGCGGCGACCTCGGCGGCGGAGGCCGAGCCGTCGTGCAGCAGGAGCAGGTCGAGGTCGCTGCGCGGGGACAGCTCGCCACGCCCGTAGCCGCCGACCGCGACCAGCGCGGTGCCGGGGACGGCGGGGGTGAAGAGCCTGGCGAGCCACGCGTCGGTGAGGGCGGCCAGCTCGCGGCGGCGCGACGGACCGGGCCGGGCGTCCTCGGCGAGCAGGGCCAGCCGGTCCGCCGCGTAGCCGGATCCCGCCGCGCCGGAGGGCGCGGACGAGGGGGCCGCTGTCTCGGTGTGTTCGGTCATCCGGTCTCCCAACGCGGCTCCCGTGCGGCGGACTTCAGGGTTCTGCGTGACGCGCGGGCCCGGCGCGATCGCGTAGCGCTTCCATGCCACCGCGGTCGGCGCCGGGCCTTCTCACAACGCGCCCAGGCTCACGGCGCGTCCGGGCTCACAGCGCGTCCGGGCTCACAAAGGACTCCGGCCTCACAGCGCGTCCGGCCCGCGTTCGCCGGTGCGGACCCGTACCGCCGTCTCGACGGGCACGCTCCACACCTTCCCGTCGCCGATCTTCCCGGTCCTGGCGGCCTTGACCACCACGTCCATCAGCTGGTCGGCGTCCGCGTCCTCCACCAGGACCTCTATGCGGATCTTCGGCACCAGGTCGACGGTGTACTCCGCGCCCCGGTAGACCTCGGTGTGGCCGCGCTGGCGGCCGTAGCCGCTGGCCTCGGTGACGGTCAGGCCGGCGACGCCGAAGTCCCGCAGCGCGTCCTTGACCTCGTCCAGCCGGTGCGGCTTGATGACCGCGGTGATGAGCTTCATGCGTCAACCTTCGAGGCCTTGGGCCCGCCCGGTCCGGCGGGCCGCTTGTCGTCGTCCTGGCGGGAGGCGGCGGCGGTGGCCGCGCCGGTGAGCGTCGGCAGCAGGCGGGCGGCGGAGCCGACGCCCGCGAAGTCGTAGCCGGTCTCGGCGTGTTCGGCGGAGTCGATGCCGGACACCTCGTCGTCCTCGTTCACGGTGAAGCCCATCACCAGGTCGAGGACCTTGGCGAGGATCGCGGAGACGACGAGCGAGTAGGCCAGTACGCAGACCACGCCGACGCACTGCTTGCCGAGCTGGGCGAAGCCGCCGCCGTAGAACAGGCCCTTGGCGGTCTGGCCGACGCCGCCGGTGGCCAGCAGGCCGATCGACAGCGAGCCGACGATGCCGCCGACCATGTGGACGCCGACCACGTCGAGGGAGTCGTCGAAGCCCAGCTTGAACTTCAGTCCCACCGCCCAGGCGCAGATCACGCCGGTGACGATACCCAGGCCGATCGAGCCGAGCGGGGAGATCGACCCGCAGGCCGGGGTGATGGCGACCAGGCCCGCGACCGCGCCGGAGGCGGCGCCCAGCGTGGTGCACGAGCCGTGCCGGATCTTCTCGTAGCCGAGCCAGCCGAGCATGGCGGCGGCCGTGGCGACCTGGGTGTTGACGAACGCGGCGCCCGCGACGCCGTCCGCGGCGAGCCAGGAGCCCGCGTTGAAGCCGAACCAGCCGAACCACAGCAGGCCCGCGCCGAGCATGACCAGCGGCAGGTTGTGCGGCCGCATCGGGTCCTTGCCGAAGCCGACCCGCTTGCGGATCACCAGGATCGCGCCGAGCGCGGCGGCGCCGGCGTTGATGTGGACGGCCGTGCCGCCCGCGAAGTCGATGACGCCGAACTTCAGCAGCCAGCCGCCCGCGCCCCAGACCCAGTGGGCGACGGGGAAGTACACGAGCGTCGCCCACAGCGCGATGTAGAGCGTCCAGGCGGAGAACTTCACCCGGTCCGCGAGGGCGCCGGAGATCAGCGCCGGGGTGATGATCGCGAACATCAGCTGGAAGGCGGCGAAGACGTAGATCGGGATGCCGTAGCCGGGCCACAGCTCGGTGATCCCTATGTGGCGCAGGCCCAGCCAGTCGGTGCCGCCGATGACGCCGCCGTGGTCGGTGCCGAAGGCCTCGGTGAAGCCGTAGAGCACCCACAGGATCGTGATGACGGCGATCGAGACGAAGCTCATCATCAGCATGTTGAGCACGCTCTTGACCCGCACCATGCCGCCGTAGAAGAAGGCGAGGCCGGGGGTCATCACCAGCACCAGGGCGGCGCTGATCAGCATGAACGCGGTGTGGCCCGTGTCAAGGACGGGCTTGTCGGCGGCAAGCGTCGTCATGATGCCTGCTGGCATCGGCGTCTCCTCGTCGTCGGACGGCCCGCGAGGGGGTGGAGCTGATGGGCCGGTTTTCGCCACGAGACTGACGCAGCCGGGTTTCCTGCGTCGCAGCACGGTGTTTCACCGGCGTGACGAAGGCGACCGCCGTGTTACGGCGAGGTGAACCGCCGCACGCCACCGGGTGTGCCGGTACGGTCCGGCACACAGCGGGACGAGCCGGGCGCGTGGCGTGAAGGAGTGGCGTACGCGCGGCGTGAGCGGCGGCGTGAAGGACCGGCCGCGGGGCCCTGCGTCGAACGTGGCGTGGGAGAGCCTGTTCGGGTGTGATCGGCAGGGCACCGCGGCCGGAGCGCGGGGTGGGCGGACAAGCGGTGCGGGCGGACAAGTGGTGCGGGCGGGCCGGGGCTCAGACGGCCGTACGGGCCGCCGCCTGGGCGTCGTCGGGCAGTTCGGTGCGGAGCCGGTCGCGCAGCGAGACGACCTCGGCGACCGTGCCGTAGTCGCGCAGCGCCGCGTCGGCGGTCTTGCGGATGCGGGTGTTGACCCGCTCGGAGCGGACCTTCTTGGCGACGTCGATGGCCCGTCCGGCCAGGTCGGACGCCTGCTCGGGCTCGGCCTTGAGCAGGTGGACGCTGGCCATGCCGACCAGGTTGAGGGCGTAGGAGCGCTGGTGCTCGGAGTCGGCGGCGAACAGTTCCACGGCCCGGTTCATCACCGGGGCGGCGAGCGAGGCGTACGTGGGGCTGCGCCCGGCGACGTAGGCGAGGTCGCGGTAGGAGTGGGCGTTCTCCGCGTTCAGCTCGGCCTCGGAGAAGAAGCGGATCCAGTCCGGGTCCTCGGTGGGCAGCGAGTCGCTGAAGGCGTCCTCGGCCATCCGCACCGCGCGGTGGCACTTGTTGACCTGCCCGAGACTGGCGTAGGCACGCGCCTCCATCGCGTGCAGCATCGCCTGGGTGGTGGCGGTGGCCGAGTCACGACTGCCGTACTGCGCGAGGTGGATGAGCTCCAGCGCGTCGTCGGGGCGGCCGACGTGGATCATCTGGCGGCTCATGTTGGACAGCACGTAGGCGCCGAGCGGACGGTCGCCGGCTTCCTTGGCGGCGTGCAGCGCGAGCACGAAGTACTTCTGCGCGGTGGGCTGGAGGCCCACGTCGTAGCTCATCCACCCGGCGAGTTCGGCGAGTTCGGCGGTGACGCGGAACAGGCGCTTGGCGACCGGCGCCGGGTGCGGCTCCTGCAACAGGTCGGTGACCTCGTGGAGTTGGCCGACGACCGCCTTGCGCCGCAGCCCGCCGCCGCACTGCGCGTCCCACTGGCGGAACATCACCGTGGTGCTCTCCAGCAGGTCCAGCTCCGGTCCGGACAGCCGGGTGGGCCGGGAACCCCGGGCGGCCGGGACCGCGGCGAGGGGACCCTGCGGCGCGCCGCCGGGGGCGGGCACCAGCCAGCGCTGCATCGGTTCCACGAGGGCGGGTCCGGCCGACAGCGCGAGGGAGGCGCCGAGGAAGCCGCGGCGGCCCAGCATCAGGTCGCTGCGGGAGAACTCGCTGATCATCTCGACGGTCTGCGGCGCCGCCCACGGCAGGTCGACGCCGGAGGTGGCGGGCGGCTGGTGGGCGGTGCGCAGGCCCAGTTCCTCGATGGCGACCACCGCGCCGAAGCGCTCGGAGAACAGCTCGGACAGGATGCGCGGGATGGGCTCGCGGGGCTGTTCGCCGTCCAGCCAGCGGCGCACCCGGGAGGTGTCGGTGCACACGTGGGTGGCGCCGATCTGCCGGGCCCTGCGGTTGACCTGCCGGGCCAGCTCGCCCTTCGACCAGCCGCTGCGCACGAACCACGAGCCGAGCTTGGCGTTGGCCTGCTTCTCGCTGCCTCCGCCCGCGCCGCCGTTCGTGCCGCCGCTGGTGTCGTCGGTGCCGCCCACCCGGAACGCCTCCCTGTTCTGGTCCCCGTGCCGTTGGTCCCCGTGCTGTGCCGCCCCGTCAACCGCCCTCAGCATGCCGCCGGTTGGCGCTCCTGTCGCACCGTCCGTCAACCCTGGTTGCCGAATACGTGTGCGGGGAGTGCCGTTGGCATACCCGGCGGGCGTACCGGCCCCGAGGGCCGGTGAACCGAAAGTAACCCCTCGATCACCCGTCCGGCGAGGGCGGATGCGGAAACGCCACCATTCGCCACCCCTGCGAATGAACTCTTCCGCGGTCGCGCGCGATTCACTTGACACGTGGTGACCGGGCCGGGGCGGATGGGGTCGTCGGGCGGCGCGCGGCGAGGAACGCGCGACCCGGGGTGCGACGGTGCGCCACCCCGTCGTCGGTCCCGGCCCCCGACGACCCGTCAGCTCTCAGGAGTTACCGGCCGATTACGTAACCAACGGCCCCTTAGGAGTGTTGGAGGTGACATGGGCTTCACGATCGGCAGTTTCCGGGAGATCCGGGACATCGCGCCCGGCACCCGCCGCCGTACCCGTACCTCGGTGCGCGCCACGGTCGCGGAGTACACCGGGCGGTACGGCTGGATGGTGGCCCCCGGCGCCCGCGCGGTGCGCGGCGAGTGCAGCTGTGGCGACCCCCGCTGCACCGCGCCGGGCGCGCACCCGCTGCGCTTCGCCTCCGAGATCTCGGCGGGCCTGTCGCCGGCCCGGGTCGCCGAGGCGTGGGACGAGACGCCGGGCGCCGCGGTGCTGCTGCCCGCCGGGCGCTCCTTCGACGCGCTGGACGTGGCCGAGGAGGCGGGCTGCCAGGCCATGGTCCGGCTGGAGCGGATGGGCCTGCGGCTCGGTCCCGTGCTGGCCACCCCGACCGGCCGGGCGCAGTTCTTCGTGGCGCCGGGCGCCGCGGCCGCGCTGCCCAGCCTGCTGTACCGGATGGGCTGGGACGACACCGGTCTCGACCTGCGCTGCCTGGGGCGGGGCGACTACGTGACCGCGCCGCCCTCCGACCTCGGCGGGCTCGGCCCGGTGCGCTGGCTGCGTCCGCCCTCCCCGGACCGGCAGCCCCCGGAGGCCCGCTTGCTGCTCGGGACACTGGCGTACGTGTGCCACCGCCACGGACTGCTCGTGCGCTCCTGAGCGCGTACTCCTGAGCGCGTAAAAGAACGTGTAAGGGGTGCTCACCATGCGTGAGCACCCCTTACACGTTCCTGAGTCTTCCTGGAGCGTCTCAGTCGCCGATCAGTGCGTCGACGAACGCCTCCGGCTCGAACGGCGCCAGGTCGTCCGGGCCCTCGCCCAGGCCGACCAGCTTGACCGGGACGCCCAGTTCGCGCTGGACCGCCACGACGATGCCGCCCTTGGCGGTGCCGTCCAGCTTGGTCAGGGCGATGCCGGTGATGTCGACCACCTCGGCGAAGACGCGGGCCTGGACCAGGCCGTTCTGCCCGGTGGTGGCGTCCAGGACGAGGATCACCTCGTCGACCGGGCCGTGCTTCTCCACGACCCGCTTGACCTTGCCCAGCTCGTCCATCAGGCCGGTCTTGGTGTGCAGGCGGCCCGCGGTGTCGATGAGCACGACGTCCGCGCCCTCGGCGATGCCTTCCTTCACCGCGTCGAACGCCACCGACGCCGGGTCGCCGGCCTCGGGACCGCGCACGGTGCGGGCGCCGACGCGCTCGCCCCAGGTCTGCAACTGGTCGGCGGCGGCGGCCCGGAAGGTGTCCGCCGCGCCCAGCACCACGCTGCGCCCGTCCGCGACCAGGACGCGGGCGAGCTTGCCGGTGGTGGTGGTCTTGCCGGTGCCGTTGACGCCGACGACCATCAGCACGGCCGGGTTGTCGGTCACGCTCTCGGTGTGCAGAACGCGGTCGAGGTCGGTGCCGACCAGCGTCAGCAGCTCCTCGCGCAGCAGGGTGCGCAGTTCGGCCGGGGTGCGGGTGCCCAGGACGCGCACGCGGGTGCGCAGCCGCTCGACGAGCTCCTGGGTGGGGGCGACGCCGACGTCGGCGGTCAGGAGGGTGTCCTCGATCTCCTCCCAGGTGTCCTCGTCGAGGTGCTCCCGCGACAGCAGGGCCAGCAGGCCCTTGCCGAGGGTGTTCTGCGACCGCGACAGCCGGGAGCGCAGCCGCACCAGGCGGCCCGCGGCGGGCTCGGGGACCTCGACGGCCGGCGGCGCGGCGGCGGCCTCGGGTTCCTCTGCCTCCGGCGGCAGGGTGACCACCGGGGCCTCGGGCAGGCCCACCTCCTCGATGGTCCTGCGAGGTTCGTCACGTGGGGTCTCCGCGTCCTCGCCGACGTGGGGCTCGGCCGGAGGGGCGGTGATCCTCGGTTCTGCCGACGGCGGCGGCGCGGGCGGCAGCTGCTTCTTACGGCGGCTGCCGATCACGAGGCCGCTGAGCGCGCCGACCGCGACCAGGGCGATGACTACAGCAAGGATGACGGTTTCCATAACGCCCTCCAGTATCGGCCACGGCCCGGCCGCGTCACGCGAAGGCGGCGCGGCGGGCGGCCGGGTCGCCGGGCCGGGCCTCGTGGTGACGGCGGGAGATCCGGCATAATGGGACAAAGATCACGGTTGACGTTTTGTTCAGGCGCATATGATCCTGGGGCCGTGACGCGCGTAGATCACGTGCGGCAGCCTTGTTCCGCTCCGCGGTTCCACCGCCTTCCCCTTCCTCCGGAGTACCTCCGCCATGGACCAGACGCGCGCCGGCGAGGCGAGCAGCGCCATAGAGACCCGGGGCATCGAGCCCGTTCCCGACAGCGAGCGACGCGGCCGTGTCCGTGAACTCTTCCCGACCTGGGTCGCCGCGAACATCAGCGTGCTGCTGCTCACCATGGGCGCGGGCCTGGTGGTCTCCAACGGCCTGGACTTCTACCAGGTGCTGCTGGTCGCGATCCTCGCCCCGGTCGTCAGCTACGGCATCGTGGGCTTCCTGGCCATCGCGGGCAAGCGCGGCGGCGCCCCCGGCATGACGCTGTCGCGGGCGGTCTTCGGCCAGCGCGGCAACCTCTTCCCCGGCGCGGTCACCTGGATCGCCCGCTGGGGCTGGGAGACGATCAACGCGGTCACCGGCGCGTACGCGGTGCTGACCATCCTGAACCTGCTGTTCGGGATCAAGAGCAACACCGTGCTGATCGTCGTCACGCTGCTGTTCTTCGTCGGCTGCACCTTCACCGTCTCCGGCATGGGCCGCGTCGTGCTGCTGCTGTGCAACAAGTGGTCGGCGTACCTGTTCGGCGCGTTCAGCGTCGCGGTGCTGGTCTACCTGATCGGGCACACCCACTGGTCGCAGGTCTTCTCGCGACCGGGCGGCAGTACCGCCGCGCTGATCGCGGGCGTCGGCACGATAGCGGCGGGCGGCATCAGCTGGGCCCCCTCCGGCGCCGACTTCGCCCGCTACCTGCCGCGCCGGGCGTCCGACAAGGGCATCGTCGGCAACACCGTCGGCGGCGCCGGGATCGTGGTGGTCCCGCTGGTGCTGATGGGCGCGGTGATGGCGGTCGGCACGCCGGACCTGGCGTCGGCCACCGACCCGGTCTCGTTCATCGGCAAGCTGCTGCCGACCTGGATCTCGGTGCCGTACCTGCTGATCGCGCTGATCGGCATGCTGCTGATCAACAGCATGTCGATGTACTCGGCCGGTTTCACCGCGCAGACCCTGGGCTTCCGCATCCCGCGCGCCGCGGCGGTCAGCGTGAACGCCGTGATCAGCCTGGTCTTCGGTTCGCTGCTGATGATCGTGGCGACCAGCTTCATCAGCTCGTTCATCTCGTTCCTGACACTGCTGGCGGTCTCGTTCTCGGCGTGGATCGGCGTGTTCGGCGTGGACATGCTGCACCGCACGTCGTACGACGCGAAGGCGCTGATGGACACCTCCCGCTCCAGCGCCTACTGGTACAAGGGCGGCTTCGCCTGGCAGGCGATGACCGCGTGGGCGGCCGGGCTGGCGTTCGGCCTGTGCTTCACCTCGGTCTCCTGGTTCTCCGGCCCGCTGGCGTCCAGCTGGCCCGGCCGCAACGGCCTGGGCTGGGCGGTGACCATCGTGGTCTCCGCGGTGCTGTACGGCGTGCTGCCCCGGCGGCGCCCGTCCCGTACCCCGGACACCGAGCCGGCCGAGGCGACCGAGGCCGCGGCCACGGTCTGAGGCCCGGCGGAAGGAAGGACGAACGGCGCGGCCCCGGGGCCGCGCCGTTTTCCGTGCCCTCGTGACGGCGATGAGCTGCCCCGGCTCGGGGCCGGGGACGGCGGCCGGGCCGGGGCAGCGGGCTGGAGGAGGGGGCGGCGGGGTGTTAGCCCATCTCCTCCAGGGACTTGCCCTTCGTCTCCTTGACCAGGAAGACGACGAAGGGGATCGACAGCAGCGCGAAGCACGAGTAGATGACGTACGCGCCGGACAGGTTCCAGTCGGACAGCGTCGGGAAGCTGACGGTGATCACCCAGTTGGCGATCCACTGCGCGGAGGCGGCGACGCCCAGCGCGGCGGCGCGGATCTTGTTGGGGAACATCTCGCCGAGCAGCACCCACACCACGACACCCCACGACAGCGCGAAGAACAGCACGAAGCTGTGCGCGGCGACCAGGGCCACCGTGCCCTGGGTGTTGGGCAGGTGGATGTTGCTGCCGTGGCCGGTCTTGAACGAGAACGCCCAGGCGGCCAGCGCCAGCGAGATCGTCATGCCGACGGAACCGATGATCGACAGCGGCTTGCGGCCGATCTTGTCCACGAAGAGCATCGCGATCACCGTGCCGATCACGTTCACGATCGACGTGGTGAAGGAGTACAGGAACGAACTCGTCGGGTCGATGCCGACCGACTGCCACAGCGACGACGAGTAGTAGAAGATCACGTTGATGCCGACCAGCTGCTGAAAGGCCGACAGCCCGATGCCGATCCACACGATCGGCAGGAAGCCGCCCCGGCCGCCGAGCAGGTCGCGGAAGGTGGACTTGTGCTCCCGGCGCATCGCGTGCCGGATCTCCTCGGCGCGGGCGTCGAGGTCGGTGCCGGTGCCCTCGACCTCGCTGAGCACCTTCTTGGCGGCGTCGTCCCGGCCGACCGACAGCAGGAAGCGCGGCGACTCGGGGATGGCGAAGGACAGCAGGCCGTACAGGACGGCCGGCACGACCATGACGCCCAGCATCCACTGCCAGGCCTCCAGGCCGCCGAGCTTGCCGCGCTGGTTACCGTTGGCCATCTGCAGGATGCCGTAGTTGACGAGCTGCGAGATGGCGATGCCGACGACGATCGCGGCCTGCTGGAACGAGCCGAGCCTGCCACGGTAGGCGGGCGGCGCGACCTCCGCGATGTAGGCGGGGCCGATCACCGAGGCCATGCCGATGCCGAAGCCGCCGATGACCCGCCACATGGTCAGGTCCCACACGGCGAACGGCAGCGCGGAGCCGACCGCGCTGACGGTGAAGAGCACGGCGGCGATCCGCATCACCCGGATGCGGCCGATGCGGTCGGCGACCCGTCCGGCCAGCGCGGCGCCCACCGCGCAGCCGAGCAGCGCGGCGGCGACGACCTGCGCGAGCAGGCTGTGGCTGATGCCGAACTTGCCCTGGATGCCGACCACGGCGCCGTTGATGACGGAGCTGTCGTAGCCGAACAGGAAACCGCCCATGGCGGCCGCCGCCGTGATGAAGACGACGTGCCCGAGGTGGTCGGAGGCGGCCTGCGGGCCACCCGGCGTCACGCCTGGTCGTGTGCTGGTCAAGGTGAACTCCTGGGGCTCGTCGGTGAGCCCTGCGGTGTGGGGGCCTGGATCTCGAGTGTCAGGCGATCCACCGACCGTCACCACTCGACCATCCGTCGAAGGTTAAAACGACGTTTCAGAGGCTATGCGTTCAAGTTCCGAAGTCAATAGGGGGTCAGGTGTCTGTTTGGACACAGGACACGTCACGCATCGTTCACATATTGAAGATCGCGTCAGCCATCGGGCGGACGCGACCGCGGTGAGGGACCGGGTCAGGCGGAGCGTTTGCCGCTCTCCCGCAGCCGTTGGCTGATCACCTTCGAGACACCGTCACCCTGCATCGATACGCCGTACAGGGCATCGGCGACCTCCATCGTCCGCTTCTGGTGGGTGATCACGATCAGCTGCGAACTCTCCTGGAGCTCGCGCATGATCCCGATCAGTCGTTGCAGGTTGGTGTCGTCAAGCGCCGCCTCGACCTCGTCCATCACGTAGAACGGGCTCGGCCGGGCCTTGAAGATCGACACCAGTAGCGCCACCGCGGTCAGCGAGCGCTCGCCACCCGACAGCAGCGACAGCCGCTTGACCTTCTTGCCCGGAGGCCGCGCCTCGACCTCCACGCCGGTGGCCAGCATGTCGTCCGGATCCGTGAGCACCAGCCTGCCCTCGCCCCCCGGGAACAAACGCGAGAAGACGCCCTCGAACTCCCGCGCCGTGTCGTGGTACGCGGCGGTGAAGACCTGCTCGACCCGCTCGTCGACCTCCTTGACGACCTGGAGCAGGTCGGCGCGGGTCTTCTTCAGGTCCTCCAACTGCTCGGTGAGGAACTTGTGCCGCTCCTCCAGGGCCGCGAACTCCTCCAGCGCCAGCGGGTTGACCTTGCCCAGCTGCGCGTAGGCGCGCTCGGCGGCCTTCAGGCGCTTCTCCTGTTCGGCGCGCACGTAGGGCCGCGTCGGCGGCGCCTCCTCCGTCGTTTCGGCCCGCGGCGCCTCCCCCTCCGCGTCGGCACGCGGCGCCTCCGCTTCGGCGTGCGGCTGCTCGCCCTCGGCGGGATGCGGGGCCGGCACGGGCTGGTCGGGGCCGTACTCGGCGATCAGGCCGGCCGGCTCCATGCCGTGCTCCTCCAGCGCCTTGGCCTCCAACTGCTCGACGCGCAGCCGCTTCTCCGCGCCCAGCACCTCGCCCCGGTGCACCGAGTCGGTCAGCTTGTCCAGTTCGGACTTCCAGCCGCGGGCCGCGTCCCGTTCGGCGGCGAGCGCGGCCTCGCGCTCCGCCTTGGCGCGCTCGGCCGCGGCGCGTTCCCGCTCGGCGCGCTCCAGCGAGACCGTCACGTACTCCAGCAGGCCGCGGGCGCCGGACGCCACAGCCGAGTCGACGCGGGCCTCGTGCGCCAGCCGGGCCTTGCGGCGCTCGGCGCGGGCCCGGTTCTCGCGCTCGGCGCGGGCCGCGCGGTCCAGCGAGTCGGCGCGCCCGGCCAGAGCCTTCACCCGCTCCTCGTGGGTACGCAGTTGCAGCCGCGCCTCCATCTCGGTCTGGCGAGCGTTGGCGCCGTCGGCGGCGAGCCGGTCGCGCGCGGCGGTGTCCGGCTCCTGCTCGGCGGGCACCTCCTCGGCCTCGCTCAACCGCCCGGCCAGCTCCGCCAGTTCGCCGCTCGCCCGCGACAGCGCCTCCTCGGCGCGTACGACGGCGGCCGCGGTGCGCTCGGCCTCGCCCGCGGCGGCGCGGGCCTGGCCGCCGAGCCTGCCGAGCTGCTGGGCGACGGCCGACCGCTCCTTGTCCGCGGTACGGCGCCGCGCCGCGAGGTCGTCGGCCTGCCGGGCGGCCGACGCGCGGCGCTCCTTGGCGGCGGCCTGCGCCTCGGCCAGCCCCGCGCACCGGGCCGCGAGGCGCTCCAGGCCCGCGGCGGCCTCGTCCACGGCGGCCTGGGTCTCCAGCAGGCTGGGCGCGCCCGCCGAGCCGCCGTGCGCGAAGTGCGCCGCGAGCAGGTCGCCCTCGGCGGTCACCGCGACGGCCTGCGGGCGCCGCTCGATCAGCTCCTCGGCGGCGGCGAGGTCGGCGACCACCACGGTGTCGCGCAGCAGACGGCGCACCGCGGACAGCAACCGCGGCGGCCCGGTGACGAGTTCGGCGGCGGGAACGGCGGCGGACGCGTCCGGGGCCGCCGGGCTCTGGTGGGGAAGGCCGACGGGGGCCGTGCGGGGTTCCGGCGCGCGGAGTTCCGGCGCGCGAGGGGCGGGCGTGACGGGCGTTGCGGGCGCTTCGGCGCGAGCGCCCTCCGCCGTCGCGGACGTCCCGGTCGTGGCATCGCCTGCCGAGGCATTGCCTGTCGTGGAATCGTCCGTCGCCGAACCCTCCCTCGCGGAAGCGGCCGCCGCCCGGGCCGGGACGAACTCCCCCTCGCCGCTGCCGACCAGCAGCGCGGCCCGGCCCGCGTCGTCCGCCCGCAGCAGCCGCAGCGCCTCGGCAGCGGCGGACGGCGTGGCCACCGCCACCGCGTCGGCCGCGGCGCCCAGGGCGGCGGCGATCGCGGCCTCGTGGCCCGGGGTCACGGTCAGCAGTTCGGCGGCCGGGCCGAGCAGTCCGGTCAGGCGTCCGGCGGCGGCCAGCAGGGCGGCGCCGCCGTCCTTGCGGCGCAGGCCGAGCGCCAGCGCCTCGTGCCGGGCGGCGAGCGCGGCGCGTTCGCGTTCGGCGACGGTCGCCGCGTCGCGGGCCGTGGCCAAGGCTTCCTCAGCGTCGGCCAGCTCCCGCCGGGCCGTCTCGTACGCCGCCTCCAGCTCGGTGTCGACCGCCTCGGCGCCGTCCACCTCGCACTTCAGGCCCTCGTACTCCTCCTGCGCGCTCACCGCGCGTTCCGCCGCCTCGTCACGGGCCGCGGTGAGGCGGCCGATCTCCGCCTCGGCCGCACCGGCTCGGCTGCGGGCGGCGTTGACCTGGCCGTGCAGCCGGGCGAGCAGCTCGCGGCGGTCGGCGATGGCGCGGGCGGCGGCCTTCAGGCGCGTTTCCTCGGCGGCCAGGGCGCGTTCCAGCTCCGCGCGGTGCGCGACGGTGTCCTCCAGCGCGTAGCGGGCGACCTCCAGGGCGGCGGTCAGCTCGGCCTCCTGCTCGCGCACCCGTGCCGCCTCGCGTTCCAGGTCCTCCGGGTCACGGCCGTGCCGCTCCTCGGTGCGCTGGCCGGTGGCGTGCCGGATCCGCTGCTCGGCCAGGCCGATCGTGCCGCGCACGCGTTCGGCCAGCTGCGACAGGCCGTACCAGGTCTGCTGGGCGGCGGCGAGGCGCGGGCCGATCTCCCGTACCTGCTGCTCCAGTTGGGCCTCGCGCCGGGCGGCGGCGTCGACCGCGGCCTCCGCGGCGTCCTTGCGTTCCTTGAGGGCGGCCTCGTCGGCGACTTCGGCCCGCAGCGCCTCGCGCAGCGTCACCAGGTCGTCGGCGAGCAGCCGCAGGCGGGCGTCGCGCAGGTCGGCCTGGATGACGGCGGCGCGCCGGGCGACGGCGGCCTGCCGGCCCAGCGGCTTGAGCTGGCGGCGCAGTTCGGCGGTCAGGTCGCTCACCCGGGCGAGGTTGGCCTGCATCGCGTCCAGCTTGCGCAGGGCCTTCTCCTTGCGCTTGCGGTGCTTCAGGACGCCCGCCGCCTCCTCGATGAAGGCCCGGCGGCCCATCGGGTCGGCGTGCAACACCGAGTCCAGCTGGCCCTGACCGACGATCACGTGCATCTCGCGGCCGATGCCGGAGTCGGACAGCAGTTCCTGGATGTCCAGCAGGCGGCAGGTGTCGCCGTTGATCTGGTACTCGCTGCCGCCGTTGCGGAACATCGTCCGCGTGATGGTGACCTCGGCGTAGTCGATGGGCAGGGCGCCGTCGGCGTTGTCGATGGTGAGGGAGACCTCGGCGCGGCCCAGCGGCGGGCGGCCGGTGGTGCCCGCGAAGATGACGTCCTCCATCTTGCCGCCGCGCAGGCTCTTGGCGCCCTGCTCCCCCATCACCCACGACAGGCCGTCCACGACGTTGGACTTGCCGGAGCCGTTCGGGCCGACGACGCAGGTGATGCCCGGTTCGAAACGCAGGGTGGTGGCCGAGGCGAAGGACTTGAAGCCTCGCAGGGTCAGGCTCTTGAGGTGCACGCCGACCTGTCCTCCTCCGCGTTGCCGGGCAGTCGGACTCTACAGTTCGGCCACGGTTTCGCCGGGGAGGGCGCAGGGCACATCAGACGGTAGAAGGCGGGCGCACGTGTCGGCGAAGACCTGGCGACCGCCCGGGAAACGGGGGCGCACGACGGGGGCACGACTTCAGCGGTAACGGCGGGCGCCGGGCGCGAGAGAGTCCTGGAGACGACGGGCGAGGCGTCCCGGGAAGTCCTGGGAAACGACGAGAAGTCCCGGGAAACGACGAAGGGACGCCGAAGCGTCCCTTTGCAGAATCATCTGCGGTGCTGACGTGGTTGATCCGGCCCGAGGGGCATGGACCGGATCAAGCGAGAGCAGGCTCCGCCTGGGATACGTCGATGCTGTCGAGCAGCGACTCTTCGCGCGACGAGGCCAGCGCGTCGTTCTCGGCCTGGATCCGTACGAGCTCGGACTCCAGGTCCTGAACGCGCTGCTGAAGCCGTCGCATCTCGGCGAGGAGTCGCGGGTCGGGGCCGCCGACGTAACCGAGAAGCGCCTTTGCCATGATGAATGGTCCTCCACGCTGAGTGACCGACCTGTGCGGTGTGGGTCGTGAGGGGGCTGCCGCACCCGCCGTTTTCGCCGCTGCCGTTGCTTCTCGGACGGCCGAACAGCTAAGGTGCGCGGGGCTTCCAGCGTCTCACCAAATGGTTTGACGGTCAACACGATCACGCCCCACTCGTCCGGCGTGCCGTCACGACACGCGGCGCGCGACGCGCCGCGGAGGCACCCGCGGGGGCTCGGAGATCATCCTTGCTGCCGCAGCCTGGCACGGCGGGGGCCGTTTGGCAAGGTTCTGCAGGAAGCTGTCACCGGCGCCCGTCACGGCAGGTCGCGCCACCTGCGCACCCCTCACGCGGACGGCGCCCCTACGTCATGGATGACGTACGGCACGACGCGCGGGGCCTTCAACGCCGCCGTCCACGGGTCAGCGTTCGGCGAAGCCCTCGTAGCCGCCACGTGGCGTACCCCACATCTCCGTCACGCCGTCCACCCGCCCGGGAGTGCCCCCCTCGCGCAGCGAGGTCAGCAGGCGCTCGCAGGCGTCGTGCGGGCCCTCGGCGACGACCTGGACGCGGCCGTCGTCGAGATTGGACGCGAAGCCGGTCAGGCCGCCGATCTCCAGCGCGCGGGCGCGCGTCCACCAGCGGAAGCCGACGCCCTGCACCCGCCCGCGCACCCAGGCGGTCAGCCGTACGGGCCCGCCGGAGGCGTCCGGATCATCCTGGTGACCTGTGCGGGCAGAGCCGTTCATGAGATCACCGTATCCCGTCAATTGCGCACGCCTCACTTCCGTCACGGCGCCGGTTCGGTACAGTCGCGCCGCAACTGCGTTCACCCGTTCGGGTGATTGCGGGACGCCGACACCCGGAAGTGAGGGCCGTGCGCATGGGCCGCCACCGACTCGATCCGCCCGCTCCGTCCGCCCCGGCCGCCGCCCCGAACGGCCACGGCGGTCACCGGCGTCGGCAACACCCGGCGCGCACCGGGCTGTTGGGCGCCTCCGCGGCCGTGGCGGTGGGTGCCGTGGCGGTGGCCACCGGACTGCTGCCGACCCCTTCGGGCCTGCCGGGCGGCGGTCGTGTCCTCGGCGGCGGTGACGACACGTCGGGCGGGCTCACCCAGGCGGACGGCACGCCCACGTCGCTGCTGGGCGGCCCGGACGGCGGTGGTTCCACGACGGGCGGCGGCTCGACCGCGCCCGGCGGCCATGCCCTCAGCGGCTCCCGGGGCGGCAGCGCGGCGCCCGCGCCCGTGGTCTCGCCGACCGCGACCCCGGGCGGCACGGCGACCCGGCCGGGCCCGACGGTCACCGTGCCGCCGTCCGGATCCGGCGGCGCGAGCGGTGCCACGACCCCCTCGGGCAGCGCGTCGGGGCCGGTCACCCCGGTGGCGACGGCGACGCCCAGCGCGCAGAGTGCCTCCGCTGTGGCGGCGGGCGAGGTGCTGGCCCTGGTCAACCAGGCGCGGGCCACGGCCGGGTGCAAGCCGCTGACCGCCGACCCGAAGCTGACCGCGCTGGCGCAGGGCTTCAGCACCGAGATGGGCACCCGGGGGTTCTTCGACCACACCGACCCGGACGGCAAGTCCCCGTGGGACCGGGCGAAGGCGCTGGGGATCGGCAACCTCGCGGGCGAGAACATAGCCCGCGGCCAGGCCGACGCCCAGGCGGTGATGACCGCCTGGATGCACAGCCCCGGCCACCGGGCCAACATCCTCAGCTGCGACTACCACTCCATCGGGATCGGCGTGTACTACGGCCCCGACGGCCCGTGGTGGACGCAGGACTTCGGCTTCTGAGTCCGCTTCACCGGGATCCTCGTCCGCTCCGGGGCGATCTCCGCTCGGCGGCGGTCGCTGTCGCTACCGCTGGGGCGTGGGCCGGGACACCACCGCGAGCCAGTCGGTCAGCAGCTTGTTGATCTCCTCCGGGCGCTCCTGCTGGAGCCAGTGGCCGCAGCCGTCCAGGAGGTGGGAGGAGACCAGGGCGGGGAGGGTGGCCGGGTAGGCGTCGACGGCGTCGGCCATCCACGTGGTGGAGGCGTCCAGGGTGCCGCCGATGAACAGCGACGGCTGGGTGAGCGGGGCGCCGTCGAGGTCGGCGAGGTCCTCCCAGTCGCGGTCCATGTTCCGATAGCGGTTGAGCGCCCCGGTCAGGCCGGTGCGCTCGAACTCCCCGGCGTAGGTGTCGAGATCGGCTTCGGTGAGCCATGACGGGCGCCGGTCCCGGGGGAACCGGTCGCGCAGGGTGCCGCCGCGGCTGACGAAGTGCGGGTCGGGCTCGTCCCGCGCCGGCATGGTGTCGCCGGACAGGGCCGCGTAGAAGCCGGCGAGCCAGCCCCGGACGTCCGGCTCGATCTCGGCCTCGGCCCGGCCCGGCTCCTGGAAGTAGGAGACGTAGAACTCCTGGTCCCCGCCCGTCCGCGCGAAGACATCGCTCGGGCGGGGGCCGCCGGGCGGGGCGTAGGGCACGCTCAGCAGGCCCACCGCGGAGAAGACCTCGGGGTGGAGCAGGGCGGAGACGGCCGCGATGTTCGCACCCCAGTCGTGCCCGACGATCACCGCCGTCTCCTCGCCCAACGCGCGCACCACGGCGACGTTGTCCTGCGCGAGGGCCCGCATCCGGTACGCCTCGATCGCGGACGGCTTGGAGGAGCGGCCGTAGCCGCGCACGTCGAGCGCCACCGCGCGGTACCCCGCCGCGGCGAGGGCCGGGAGTTGCCTGCGCCACGAGTACCACGTCTCGGGGAAGCCGTGGACGAGCAGGACCAGCGGCCCGGTGCCCTGCTCGACCAGGTGCAGCCGCCCGGCGGGCGCGTCGACGGTGCGGTGGCGCGCGGCGTCGACGCGGTGGCGCGGGTCTGCGGACGGGGCGGGCTGGGGCATGGCATCTCCTCGGGTTCCCGGGTGGCCGCGAAACACCTTGATCATGCGGTGTGGCGGCCCCGGAAGGCGATCAAGGTTGCCGTTTCGGCAACCGCCACCCCGAAGCCGCCGTCACGCCTCCGACCCCGACCCGCCGTCAGGCCGCCGCGGCAGGCGCGTAGCGCTTGGCGGTCCCCGCGACGCGGCGCCCGAGGTGCTCGGCGGTGGCGACGTCCGCCTTGTGCACGCCCTCCGGGCCCTCGTCGCTGTTGGTCTGGGCGCCCGCGCCGAGGAAGAAGCCCAGGCGGTTGAGGTCGTTCTCGGAGGCGGTGGAGGCGTTCCAGCCGGGGAGCAGCCCCAGGTTCACCCAGTGCATGCCGTGCTGCGCGGCGAGCACGGTGAAGTACTGGAGGGTGTGCAGCTTGTCGCCGCTCTTGGAGCCGGAGTTGGTGAAGCCCGCCGCCAGCTTGTCCTGCCAGGCCCGCCCGTACCAGCGCTTGGAGGTGGCCTCGGCGAAGACGTGGAAGGCGCCGGAGGCGGTGCCCATGTAGGTCGGCGAGCCGAAGACGATGGCGTCGGCCGCGTCCAGCAGCGCCCAGCCCTCGTCGGTGATGCCGTCGACGTCGACGAGGTGGACGGCGGCGCCCTCGGCAGCGGCGCCGTCGCGGACCGCCTCGGCGAGGACGGCGGTGTGGCCGAAGCCGGAGTGGTAGGCGATGGCGACAACGGGGGCGGCGGGCGTGGCGGCAGGGGTGGTCACGGGTTCTCCTCGGAAGGCCGGGTGGCGGGGGGGTGCTCGCGGCGCGCTGCCTGGCGGCGCCGCTCCCACATCAGAGCACTTTCAAAAAGAAAGCGCAACCCAACAGTTAGCACTGCGTCGGAGTACGCTGACCCCATGGACGCCACCGCCCCCGCCACCCCGCACGCCTCCGACCAGGGCACCTCCGCCCAAGCCTCCTCCGCCGAGGACACCTGCTCGCCGTACGACGTCTTCGCCCGCGACTGTCCCTCCCGCGGGACGCTGGAACACGTCACCGGGCGCTGGGGAAGCCTCACCCTGAGCGCGATCAGCGACAGCACGGTGCGCTTCAACGAGTTGCGGCGCCGGGTCGACGGCGTGAGCGAGAAGATGCTGTCCCAGACGCTGCACGCGCTGGAGCGCGACGGTCTGGTCAACCGCAGGTCGCAGGAGACGAATCCGCCCCGCGTCGACTACTGCCTGACCCCGCTGGGGCATGACGTGGCGAGGCGGCTGCGGGAGCTGTTCGACCTGGTGGAGGGGCGGATGCCCGAGGTGCTGGCGGCGCGCGAGGCCTATGACGCGCGCGGCGGGCGCTGACAGCGCGGGCAGAAGTAGCTGGAGCGGTTCATCCACGGCCGGCGGCGGATCGGGGTGCCGCAGCGGCGGCAGGGCTCGTCCTCGCGCCCGTAGGCGTCCAGCGAGCGGTCGAAGTAGCCGGACTCGCCGTTGACGTTGACGTAGAGGCTGTCGAAGCTGGTGCCGCCCACGTCGAGGGCGGCCATCATCACGTCCCGGATGTGGCCGACGAGTTCGGCGGTACGCGGCCGGGTCAGCGTGGCGGTGGGACGGTCGTAGTGCAGCCGGGCGCGCCAGAGGGCCTCGTCGGCGTAGATGTTGCCGACGCCGCTGATCAGCGACTGGTCGAGCAGGGCGCGCTTGACGGTGGTGCGGCGGCGGCGCAACGCGTCGTAGAAGGCGTCCTCGTCGAACGCGGCCTCCATCGGGTCCGCCGCGATGTGGGCGAGCGGCAGCGGCAGGCCGAGGGCGGCGTCCGGGCCGTCCGGGACGCGGGGGTGCACCGACAGGCCGCCGAAGGTCCGCTGGTCGACGAAGCGCAGTTCGGTGGCGACGTCGTCGGCGAAGCGCAGCCGGACGCGCAGGTGCTTCTCGTCGGGCGCGGTCGGCGGCTGGACGAGGAGCTGGCCGCTCATGCCGAGGTGGCCCAGCAGCGAGCCGCCGTCGTCCAGCGGCAGCCACAGGTACTTGCCGCGGCGGTGCGCGTCGCCGATCACCGCACCGCGCAGCCGGGCGGCGAAGTCCTCCGCGCCCTCGGTGTGCCGACGCACCGCGCGGACGTGCCGGACCTCGACGTCGGCGACCGTGCGGCCGCTGACCCAGCGGGCCAGACCGCGGCGGACCACCTCGACCTCGGGCAGCTCCGGCATGACCTTCCTCCGGCGGTGATCCGGCTCGGGCCCGCCCCCAGCGGGTGGGGGCGGGCCCGGTGCCGTACGGATGCGGACGGGAGCCGGTACGGAAGCGGGCTTGCGTACCGGTGCTCACAGGACGCGGCGGACGCGGACGTGCGCGGGCCGTTACGGCGCCGCGGACTCCGCGGTGCCGGCCTGGGCGGCCTCGGCCTCCTGCTCGGCCGTCTCCTCCTGCTGCTTGGCCGTCTCTGCCTGCTTGGCCGTCTCCTCCTGCTTGGCGCGGATCTCCCGCCAGGCGGACTCGGCGGCCTGCTGCTCGGCTTCCTTCTTGCTGCGGCCGGTGCCGGTGCCGTACGTGACACCACCGACGCGGGCGGCAGCCGTGAAGGTCTTCTCGTGGTCCGGTCCCGCCTCGGTGACCAGGTACTCGGGCACGCCGAGCCCTTCGGTCGCGGTGAGTTCCTGGAGGCTGGTCTTCCAGTCCAGGCCCGCTCCGAGGTTGGAGGACTTCTCGATCAGGGGGTCGAACAGCCGGTGCACCAGCTCGGAGGCGGCGTCCAGGCCCTGGTCGAGGTAGACCGCGCCGATGACCGCTTCGAGGGTGTCGGCGAGGATCGACGCCTTGTTACGGCCGCCGGTACCCTCCTCGCCCCGGCCCAGGCGGACGAAGCTGCCCAGTTCGAGACCGCGGGCGACCTCGGCGAGGGCACGCGAGTTGACCACCGCGGCCCGCAACTTGGCCAGCTGGCCTTCGGGCAGGTCGGGGTGGGCGCGGTAGAGCGTGTCGGTGACCACCAGACCGAGCACGGAGTCCCCGAGGAACTCCAGCCGTTCGTTGGTGGGCAGCCCGCCGTTCTCGTACGCGAACGAGCGGTGCGTCAGCGCACGCACCAGAAGGGCGGGTTCGAGTGTGTACCCGAGCCGCCCTTCCAGGAGCGTGTGGGACGAGGCTGCCTTACCGGCGTCTGCCGACGACTTGGCGTCTGACATGGAGCCTGTCACCCGCCGATCAGACCTCAAGCACCTGACGCTTGTTGTAGGTGCCGCAGCTCGGGCACGCGATGTGCTGGAGCTTCGGCTCGTGGCAGCGCTCGCACGCCACCAGGCTCACGGGCGCAGCCTTCCACTGCGAACGGCGGTGGCGCGTGTTGCTGCGCGACATCTTCCGCTTCGGAACAGCCACGGCTACTTCTCCTGTGGGTCATCCCCGCTCGCGCGGGGTGCGTTGTCCTTCTCGCCGTCCTGGAGGGTGTCGGCGAGTCCCTGCAATGCCGCCCAACGGATGTCGGCGGCGTCGTGGTGGTGGTCGGGGTCGTCCGCGAGCCGCGCTCCGCACTCGGAGCACAGACCCGGGCAGTCCTCCCGGCACACCGGCTGCAACGGCAGTGCGAGCACCACCGCGTCACGCAGCACGGGTTCGAGGGCGAACAGGTCGTCCTCGAGGAAGAGCGTCTCCTCCTCGTCGTCGCCGTCGGCCTCGGCGGACTCGCCGCCGAACCGCTCACCGGCGTCGGGGTAGGAGTACAGCTCCTGGAAGTCGGTGTCGAGCTCGCGCTCGATCGGCTCCAGACACCTTACGCACTCGCCCGTGACCGGCGCATGGACGGTGCCGGTGACGAGCACACCCTCCATGACGGACTCCAGCCGCAGGTCGAGCTCGACCGGCGCCCCCTGCGGGACTCCGATCACCCCGGCGAGACCGAGGTCGGCCGGTGCGGGTGCCGTGCGGGAGACCTTCTTCATCGCGCCAGGACGACGACCCAGCTCACGCGTGTCGAACACGAGCGGGTCGCGGTGGTCGAGGCGGGCGTTGATGGCTTCCTGCTTTCCTTGGTGCTTTGCCGTACGACGTGTGCGTGCCGTCCGGCGCGGGCCCGGGTTAAAGCGGGCAGCCGAAAACCGGCACGTGTTCACAGGCCGGAGGTGTCAGGATACTGGACGCGCGCCGCTGGCCCAACTCGTCCCCCGACCTCGCCCGGCTCCGGGCCGGTCAGCGGCCCTGTTCCAGCTCCCGCAGCCGGTCCAGGTCGATCATTCCGGTGTCGAAGAAGCTCGTCTCGTCCAGCCCGGCCGGCTGCGGCGCCTGGTGGCCCTGGTGCGCTTGGTGGTCGTGGGGCTGGTGGTCGTGGGGCTGGTGCGCCTGCTGCTCGTACGGGGACTGCTGGTGCGGTACGTGCGGCTGGTCGTAGCCCTGCGGCTGCTCCTGCCAGCCGTACGCGGCCGGGTCGGCGTACTCGGTGCCGTACTCGGGCTGCTGCTGGGGCTGCTGCGGGTAGCCGTAGCCGTCGTAGCCGGGCTGCTGCTGGGTCCAGCCGTCCTGCTGGTAGCCGTACTCCGCGCCGGGCTGGGCGGCGGCCGCCGCCGGGTACGCCGCGGCCGGGTCGTACGGCTGCTGCTGGGGCTGCTCCGGGTAGCCGTAACCGGTACCGGGGTCGGCCTGCGGGACCTGGACGGCCTGGGCGGCTTGGGCGGCTTGGTCTTCGCTGACGAACGGGACTCCGGCGAGCCCGGCGAGGTACTCCGCGTCGCTCTGGTGGGCCGCGCCGCCCTCGGCCGCGTCCTGGGCGGCCAGGTGCGCGCCCAGGTCGTCGATCGCGCGGTGGCCGGTGAGCTTCTGGCGGCCCCGGCCGACCGCCTCCAGCGTCTTGGCGAGCACCGCCTCGAAGGCGCCGAGCTTGGCGTCCACGTAGGCGTCGGCGCGGCGGCGCAGCTCCTCGGGGTCGGCGCTGCGCTCGGGGGCCTCGTCGTCCACGTCGTCCTGCGGGGCGCCCGGGTCGCGGCCGAGCAGCTTCTCGCGGCCGCGGTCGACCGAGCCGAGGGTCTTGGTGAGGACCACCTCGAAGTTGGCGAGCTTGCTGTCGACGTACTCGTCGGACTCCGCGCGGATCTCCTCGGCCTCGCGGCGGGCCTCGGCGAGGATGCGGTCGGCCTCCTCCTGGGACTGCCGGGCGACCTCGGTGTCGGAGACCAGCGAACCGCGGTGCTGGTGGGCGGACTCGATGATCCGCTCGGCCTCGGCGCGCGCCTCGGCCACCATCTGGTCGCGGTCGCCCAGCAGCGCCTGGGCCTGGGAGAGCGAGTCGGGCAGCGCATCGCGGAGCTCGGAGAGCCGGGCCACCAGTTCGGCGCGGTTGACCACGCAGGAGGCGGACATCGGCATGGAGCGCGCGCCTTCGACGGCCGCGACGATCTCGTCGAGCTTCTTCTGCACGTCCATGGTGCTGTCAGTCTCTCCTCGGCCGGACCCCGCGGACCGGCGGTCGCCGTACGGGTCAAGCAGATGCTACGACCACCCGGCGCACCCGGCACAGTGACTGACGCGACGTCAGCCCCGCGGAAGCCGGGTGCCGGGCGGCGGTGGGCGTGGTCAGTCCCGGGCCAGCTTGGCGCGCAGCGCCGTCAG
Source organism: Streptantibioticus parmotrematis (assembly GCF_019890615.1). GTDB lineage: Bacteria > Actinomycetota > Actinomycetes > Streptomycetales > Streptomycetaceae > Streptantibioticus_D > Streptantibioticus_D parmotrematis. Next base: position 42,203 of record NZ_JAINVZ010000029.1, read on the forward strand.
CACCGGCTCGGGCACCAGGTGGGAGACGTCGCCGCCCCACTGGGCGACCTCCTTGACCAGGCTGGAGGAGAGGAAGGAGTAGGTGGGGTTGGTCGGTACGAAGAGCGTCTCGACGCCGGACAGCCCGTTGTTCATCTGGGCCATCTGGAGCTCGTAGTCGAAATCGCTGACCGCCCGCAGGCCCTTGACGATGGCGGGGATGTCGCGCTGCTTGCAGAAGTCGACCAGCAGTCCGTGGAAGGACTCCACCACCACGTTGCCGAACCCCGCGGTGACCTCCTCGATCAGCGCGATCCGCTCGTCGACGGCGAACAGGCCCTGCTTCGACTTGTTGATCATCACGGCGACGTAGACCTGGTCGTACAGGCGGGACGCGCGGGCGATGATGTCGAGGTGTCCGTTGGTGATGGGGTCGAAGGACCCCGGACAGACGGCGCGGCGCAACAGTGGTTCCTCGCTCTCCGGTGCGTTCATGACGCGGGCGTGCCGGCGCCGCCGGCGTGATCACCGGCGGCGGCGCGACCGTACCAAAGCGTGCCTTCTCCGTAGCGGCGGGCCCGCAGCCCCTCGAACCCCCCGGGCCAGCGGAACTCACCGCCCCGGGTGCTCCTCTCCACGGTGGCGACGGCGTCCGGCGCGAGCCAGCCCCCGGCGGTGAGTGTGAGCAGGATCTCGCGCAGTTCGTCGTCGGTGACGGCGTACGGGGGGTCGAGGAAGACCAGGTCGTACGGTTCGCCCGGCGGCGGTCCCGCGACCAGCTTCTCGGCCCTGCCGGGGCGCACCTCGGCGCCGGGCAGCCCGAGGGCGCGCACGTTGTCGCGGATCACCCGGGCGGCGCGGGCGTCCGCCTCGGCGAGCAGCACGTGGGCCGCGCCCCGGGAGAGCGCTTCGAGGCCGACCGCGCCGGAGCCGCCGTACAGGTCGAGCACGCGGGCGCCGTCCAGCGTGCCGCGCAGCGACTCCCAGCTGGAGAAGAGCCCTTCACGCGCCCGGTCCGAGGTGGGCCGGGTGCCGAGCCCCGGCGGCACGGCGAGCCGCCGTCCTCCGGCCGCTCCGGCGATCACGCGGGTCACGTCGTCGTCACGTCCTCAAGGGTCGGGTGGGCGGTGGAACGGCGCCGGTCGGGCGCCGTTCCACCAGTACATCACCCGGCCGCGAACGGCTCGACCCGCGCGGGCGCGCGGCCGCCGTGCCCCGCGGGCGCGAAGCCGTCACGTCTCGCGGGCGCGAAGCCGTTGTGCCAGTTGTCGTCGTCGCCGCTGTGTGCGTGGGCCATGGTCATTCGGCGTTCCCCTCCCCCACCGCGCCGACGGCACCGACGACGGCGGCCGACGCGTAACGGGACCAGGACAGGCAGCCGTCCGGCGGGCAGTGCTCCGGGCGGCGCGGGTCGTGCCCCAGCTCGCGCAGCTTGGTGCGCAGGGAGTCCGGGGTACGGCCGAAGCGGGCGGCGACGCGGGCGATGGTCTCGCCGTCGTGGAACCTGCGGACGAGTTCCTCCTCGTGCTGGGGTATCCAGGGCGCGCCGTGGCCGGGGAACAGCTCCCGCAGCACGTCCCGGTCGGGAATCGGCTCGGCGACGTCGGCCACCAGGGCCAGCGCCCGCAGGGCGCGGTTGAGGGCGATGCGCAGCGATGCCACGTCCCGCAGGGGCAGTCGCAGTTCACCGGACGCGAGCGGGGTGTCCGGGTCGGCCTCGCTCCAGCCGGCCAGTCCCAGGGTCACCGTGGTGTCGTCGTCACTGGCGAGTTCGATCCGGAAGACCCGCTCGCCCAGTGGCAGTTCGTTGAGATGACGGAACGCCATGATTTCAGCCCCCAATGGTCCAACTCGGCCCATCCTTCGACGGATCGGCCGAACTGCTTTCATTCTCCCAGGGGGGTCTGACAATGACGGGCCGTCAGGAACCGTGCCGCGGGCGGGGCTTCATGCCGCTCAGGCCACCGTCGGCCCGCCTCCGGGCAGCGGCCCTCAGCCCTTTTCGAGGTAGCCCTCGCGTGAGGCGTCGAGCAGCGCGTCCAGCGCGGTGAGCAGGTCCGGGTGGGCCGCCAGCTCGGGGTCCTCGGCGACCAGCGCGGCGGCCTCCTCGCGGGCCGCCTCGATGACCTCGACGTCGTCGATGACGGCGAGCATCCGCAGGCTGGAGCGGGTGCCGGACTGGGCCTGGCCCAGCACGTCGCCCTCCCGGCGCTGCTCCAGGTCGACGCGGGACAGCTCGAAGCCGTCGAGGGTCGCCGCGACCGCGTTCAGCCGGGGGCGGGCGGGGCTCGCCTCGGGGGCCTCGGTGACCAGCAGGCACAGCCCCGGCGCGGAGCCCCGGCCGACGCGGCCGCGCAGCTGGTGCAGTTGCGAGACGCCGAACCGGTCGGCGTCCATGATCACCATCACGGTGGCGTTGGGCACGTTCACCCCGACCTCGATGACCGTGGTCGCCACCAGCACGTCCACCTCGCCCGCGGAGAAGCGGCGCATCACGTCGTCCTTGGCGTCCGGCGCCATGCGGCCGTGCAGCGCCTCGACCCGCAGGCCCTTCAGCGGCCCCTCGGCCAGCTGCTCGGCGACCTCCAGCACGGCGAGCGCGGGACGGCGTTCGGCGTCGTCCGGGGCGTCCGGGCCGTCCGCGTCGGCCTTCTTCCGCGCGCCCTTCGCCCCCTTGGCGCCCTCCGCCTCCTCCTCGTCGCCGATGCGCGGGCAGACCACGTACGCCTGGTGGCCGCCCTCGGCCTCCTCGCGCACCCGTTCCCAGGCGCGGCTGAGGAAGTGTGGTTTGTCCTTGGCGGGCACCACGTGGCTGGCGATCGGCGAGCGTCCCGCGGGCAGCTGGTCGAGCACCGAGGTCTCCAGGTCGCCGAAGACGGTCATGGCGACGGTGCGCGGAATGGGGGTGGCGGTCATCACCAGCAGGTGCGGCGGCTGCTTGCCCTTGCCGCGCAGCGCGTCGCGCTGTTCGACGCCGAAGCGGTGCTGCTCGTCCACGACGACCAGGCCGAGGTCGTGGAAGGCGACCTTGTCTTCGATCAGCGCGTGGGTGCCGATGACGATCCCCGCCTCGCCGGTGACCAGGTCCAGCAGCGCGGCGCGGCGGGCGGCGGCGCCCATCGAGCCGGTGAGCAGCACGACCTTCGTGCCCAGGTCGGACCCACCGAGCATGCCCGCCCGTCGCCCACCACCGCCCTTGTCGGACTGCGCTTCGCGCAGACCCCATCGATCCGCCAGCTCACCCATCATCTCGGTGATCGACCGGTGGTGCTGCTGGGCCAGCACCTCGGTGGGCGCCAGCAACGCGGCCTGTCCCCCGCTGTCGACGACGGCGAGCATCGCCCGCAGCGCCACCAGCGTCTTGCCGGAGCCCACCTCGCCCTGGAGCAGCCGGTGCATGGGGTGCTCGGTGGCGAGGTCGGCGAAGATCTCGCCGCTGACCGTGCGCTGACCGTCGGTCAGGGTGAACGGCAGCTCGGCGTCGAACGCGGCCAGCAGCCCGTCCGCGCGCGGCACCCGGGCGACCGCCGGCAGGCTCGCGTCGGCGGCCCGGCGGCGGGCCAGCGCGACCTGGAGGACGAACGCCTCGTCCCACTTCAGGCGGTCGCGGGCGGCGGCGATGTCCGCCTTGGTGGCGGGCCGGTGCACCTTCTCGATCGCCTCGGGCAGCGCGGCGAGGGCGCGCCGCTCGCGCAGCCGCTCCGGCAGCGGGTCGGCGACGTCCGTCCAGTCGATGGAGTCCAGCACGGTCTGCGCGCACTGGGCGATCTGCCAGGAGGCGATCTGCTTGCACGCCGGGTACAGCGGCAGCAGCTTCCCGGCGAACGCGTCCACCGCGTCCCTGGCGTCCTGCCCGCTCTCGTCGTCCAGCAACTGGTAGTCGGGGTGGGCGAGTTGGCGGGCGCGGTTGAAGACGGTGACCTTGCCGGCGAACATCCCGCGGCTGCCCGGGACCAGCTTGGTGTGGTGGAAGTGGGCCGCCTTGTTGAAGAACACCAGGGTCAGCGTGCCGCTGCCGTCGGTGACCTGGACCTCAAGACGCACCCCGCGCCCGTGGTTGTAGGTCTTCTTCTCCGCCTTGGCCACCCGCGCGACGACGGTGACGTGCTCGTCCAGCGGCAGGTCGGCCAGCCGGGTCAGCTCGCCGCGTTCGGCGTAGCGGCGCGGGTAGTGGTGCAGGAGGTCACCGACGGTGTGCAGGTCGAGGTGGTCGGCCAGGACCTTCGCGGTGCGGTCGCCGACCACCTTGCGCAGGGGCTCTCGCAGGGCGGACACGCTGTCCATCTTGGCGCACGCCTCGGACAACGGGCCGCTGACCGGCCGTCCCGCCCTCTCCGGTGAGCTGCCCCACCCCCTCTGGTGGGCCGTCCCGCCCCCCTCGGTGAGCCGTCCCGCCCCCCCTCGGTGAGCCGTCCCGCTCCCCCCGGTGAGCCGCCCTACTCCACGCCGATGACCAGCGGACGGCCGCGCCCGCCGCCCGCGTAGACGACGGTGTCCACCGCGAGGTGGCTCTCGCGGACGTGGGCCTGGAGGCGGTCCGCCAGGTCCGGCGGGGCGCCCTCGCCCAGCACCAGGGTGACCAGTTCGCCGCCCGCCGCGAGCATCCGGTCCAGCACGATCGTGCCGGTCTCCACCAGGTTGCCGCCGATCACCGCCACGTCGCCGTCGATCAGGCCCAGCACGTCGCCGGCCTGGCAGACGCCCGCCATCGTCCACGACTCGTGCGCGGCGACCGCCAGTTCCGCGTACCTCGTCGCGCCCGCGGCGGCCGTCATCGCGACCACGTCCTCGTCGAAGCGGCGGCTGGGCTGGTGGACCGCGAGCGCCGCCATGCCCTGGACCACCGAACGCGTCGGGACGAGGGCGACCCGCAGTCCCTCGGCGCGGGCCCGCTGGGCGGCGGCGCCCACGATGTCGCGCAGCGCGTCGTCGTTGGGCAGCAGCACCACCTCGTCGGCGCCGCCGCGCCGGACCGCCTCCGCGATGTCCCCGCTGGCCAACGGCTCGTCCGGCCGTACGGCGACGACGGTCGCGCCCGCCTGGAGGCAGAGCCCGGCCAGTCCCTCGCCCTCGACGACGGCCACCACGGCGCGGCCGGCCGGCTCCGGGCCCGGTTCCGCCGCCGCGTTCTCCCGCAGCCGCTGGACGTCCCCGAAGTGGGTGACCCGGATGCGGTGCGGACGGCCCGCCTCGACGCCCGCCTCGACGGCGGCCCCCGCGTCGTCGGTGTGGACGTGGACGTTCCACAGCCCGCCGCCGCCGACCACGACGAGGGAGTCGCCGATCCGGTCCAGCCGGGCGCGCAACGCGGTCACCGCGTCGTCGGCGGCCTCCAGCAGGTAGATCACCTCGAAGGCGGGCCCGCCCGGCACCACGTGCGGGTCGCCGATGCCGCGCGTTCCGCAGCCGTACGGGACCGGGGGCACCGTGCGCTGCGCGGTGCGGCCCCCGTCCTGCTCGGCGGCGTCGCCGCGCAGCGTGCGCTCCAGCGCCTCCAGCACGGTGACCAGCCCGCGCCCCCCGGCGTCCACCACCCCGGCCCGGCCCAGCACGCCCAGCTGGGCCGGGGTGAGGGCGAGGGCGTCGCGGGCGCCCGCGTGGGCGGCGGCGGCGACCGGGGCGAGGGCGTCGCCGTCGCGTTCCCGGGCGGCGCGGGCGGCGGCGGAGGCCACGGTGAGCATCGTGCCCTCGACGGGGTGGGCGACGGCCTGGTAGGCGGAGGCCGCGGCGAGGCCGAGCGCGGTGCGCAGGCCCTCGGCGTCGGCGCGTTCCGCCAGGGCCTCGCTCATCCCGCGCAGCAGCTGGGCCAGGATCGTCCCGGAGTTGCCTCGGGCGCCGATCAGCGCGCCGTGCGCCATCGCCCGCACCGCCTCGGTCGCCTCCGGCAGCCCGCCGGAGGCGGCGTGGCCGTCGAGCACGGCGTCCACCGACTGCGCGGCGGACTCCATGGTCAGGTAGAGGTTGGTGCCGGTGTCGCCGTCCGCGACCGGGTAGACGTTGATCGCGTCGATCTCCTCGCGGGCCCGGCCCAGCGCCCGCAGCGCCGTGCGGCACCAGTCGCGGACCGCGGCGGCGTCGAGCGTGTGCGGCACCGGGTTCCTCCTGCGGCTCGCTGACCGTGGACCTGTAGGCCTGTGGGCCCGTGGACCTGTGGACGGAAGATCTCGCCGTGACCTTAGTGCGGCGGGCCCGGGGGCCGGCAGCCCGGGGCGGGCGGAGCCGTGACCATGGTAGTTTCGTTGTACGGGAGCAGGCGTTGTATGCTGCTCCGGTTGCCCGGCACCAGTCGGGCCATTCCCCTCGGCCCGGCCCTCGGCCCGGCTTGGGATCTCACCGTACGTGCATCTGAAGTCTTTGGAGATACCCGTGGCTGCCAACTGCGACGTCTGCGGCAAGGGGCCGGGCTTCGGCAACAACATCTCGCACTCGCACCGCCGTACCCGCCGTCGTTGGAACCCCAACATCCAGACGGTGCGTGCTGTGGTCGGTCGGACGCCGAAGCGCCTCAATGTCTGCACCTCGTGCATCAAGGCCGGCAAGGTCGCGCGCTAGTCGACGCGTTGACGTCCGACACGTCGTCGTAGCGCAGCCTGCGGCTGTTCGAAAGGCCGGTCCGCCCTCTGGGGTGGACCGGCCTTTCGTCGTGCCCGCGGGGGCCGGAAGGCTCCGGTCAGCGGTTCCGCCAGCCGTGGTCGACCGGGCCGATGCCCCCGCCCAGCGCGAACCCGCCCGCGATGGCGCCGGTGACGTACGCCTTGGCGCGGCCGACCGCCTCCGGGACGGCGCGACCCCTGGCGAGTTCCGCGGCGACGGCGCTCGCCAGCGTGCAGCCGGTGCCGTGGGTGTGCCGGTTGTCGTGGCGGACGGCCCGGAACCAGTGCTCCTCGGTGCCGTCGCAGAGCAGGTCGGCCGCGCTGCCCGTACCGGGCAGGTGGCCGCCCTTGACCAGCACCCAGCGCGGCCCGTACGCCAGCACCGCCTCGGCCGCCGCGCGCATCCCGGACTCGCCGGTCACCCGCACCCCGGTCAGCTGCTCGACCTCGTCGAGGTTGGGGGTGGCCACGGTGGCGGTGGGCAGCAGCAGGGTCCGCACCGCGTCCAGCGCCTCGGCCGCGAGCAGCGTGTCACCGTGCTTGGAGACGCCGACCGGGTCGACGACCACGGGGACGCCGAGGTCGTCGAGGAGTCCGGCGACGGTGCGCACCAGGTCCGGCGAGGACAGCATGCCGGTCTTGACCGCGTCCAGGCCGATGTCGTCGGCGACGGCGCGGAACTGCGCGGTCACCGCCTCGGCGGGCAGCTCCCACACACCGCGTACGCCCAGTGAGTTCTGCGCGGTGACGGCGGTGATCACGCTCATGCCGTGCGCCCCGAGGGCCAGCAGGGTCTTCAGGTCGGCCTGGATGCCCGCGCCGCCACCGGAATCGGATCCGGCGACGGTCAGCACGCGCGGCGGAATGCTCATGCGGGCCAACCTAACCGGTGCCGGGTGACCGCCCGGTCGACGCCCGGTCGACGCCCGGTGAAGATCCGGCCGCGCCCGGCGGGAGGCCGCCGCGCCTCAGCCGTGCGTGAAGTACCTCAGCCGTACGTGGACTGCCTCAGCCCTGCGTGAAGTGTCTCAGCCGTGCGTGAAGTGGTCCCAGCCGCCCGCCTCGTCCCAGGGCGCGCCGTCCACCGTCACCAGGGGCGGGCCGGAGGTCGGCGAGACGGCGCCGATGACCCGCCAGCGGGCCGGGAGCTTGGTGTCGGGCGGGAACGTGGCCACGATCGCGTGGTCCTCTCCCCCGGTCAGCACCCAGTGCAGCGGGTCCACGCCGACCGCCTGGCCGATGTCGTGCATCTGGGCGGGCACGTCGACGTCGGCGGAGCGCAGGTCGATGTGGACACCGCTGGCCGCCGCGATGTGCCCGAGGTCGGCCACCAGGCCGTCGCTGACGTCGGTCATCGCCGTCGCCCCGAGGTCGGCCGCGGCGGGGCCCGCGTGGTACGGCGGTTCCGGCCTGCGGTGCGCCTCGACGAACGCGCGCGGGCTGCGGAATCCGCGGGACAGCACCGCGTACCCGGCGGCCGACCAGCCCAGCCAGCCGGTCACCGCGACGACGTCGCCGGGGCGGGCGCCGGAGCGGGTGACGGCCTCGCGTCCGCCCAGGTCGCCGAGCGCGGTGATGGCCACGGTGATCGCGTCGCCGCCCACCACGTCGCCGCCGACCACCGCGGCCCCGGCGACCTGGCACTCGTCGCGGATGCCGTCCATCAGCTCCACCGGCCAGGTCGCCGCGAGGCTCGCCGGGACGACCAGGCCGAGCAGCAGCGCGGTCGGCACCGCGCCCATCGCGGCGATGTCGGCGAGGTTCTGCGCCGCCGCCTTGCGCCCGACGTCGTACGCGGTGGACCAGTCGCGCCGGAAGTGGCGGCCCTCCAGCAGCACGTCGGTGCTGGCGACCACCCGGCGGTCGGGCGCGGCGACCACGGCCGCGTCGTCGCCGGGCCCCAGCCGGACCGCCTCGGTGGTGGTGAGCCGGGAGGTCAACTCCCTGATGAGACCGAACTCCCCCAGCTCGCCCACGGTGCCCCTCATCCGACCCGCTCCTCAGTCAACGCCGGCAACGCAGTCCCCTTCGCCCGGCGGCCCGCTGGGGCCGCACCACGTCCGTCACGATGGTCAAAGCTCGTCAATACGGCGCCCGCCGCGGGCACCCGGCACGCCGATCCGACCGCGCGGGTCTCCCCGCACCACGCCGCGACGCGGTACGGTTGCCGTCCCTTCCACATGATCCTCGTAGCCGCCCTGGAGGTTCCGTGGTACAGGCGTACATCCTGATCCAGACCGAGGTCGGCAAGGCCTCGTCGGTTGCGGAGGTGATCTCCAAGCTTCCCGGTGTCATCCAGGCGGAGGACGTGACGGGCCCGTACGACGTGATCGTGCGCGCCCAGGCCGACACGGTGGACGAACTCGGCCACATGGTGGTCGCCAAGGTCCAGCAGGTGGACGGGATCACCCGTACCCTGACCTGTCCGGTGGTCCATCTCTAGCTCCGCCTATGCTCGGCCGGTGAGTTCTTCCGCCCTCCGGCCGCTTCCGAGGTCCCGCTCCCTGCGTCTGCTGTCGGCCGCCGCCTGCCTTCTGGCGGCGGCCGCCTGTTCCTCCGGCGGCTCCCCGTACGCGGTCGCCGTGCCGAGCCCCTCCCCCGACGTGGCGACGCTCTGCCGTGCCCTGCACGCCGCCCTGCCCGCCAAGGTCGACGGCCAGTCCCGGCACACGACGCAGCCGGCCTCCGACCTCACCGCCGCCTGGGGCGACCCGGCGATCGCCCTGCGCTGCGGCGTCCCGCAGCCCACGGTCCTCACCCCCGGCACCCCGCACTACGACCCGACCGCGGACGCGGCGCAGATCGACGGCGTGGACTGGCTGCCGCAGAAGCAGTCGGACGGCAGTGTCCGCTGCACCACGACGCTGCGCAAGGCGTACGTCGAGGTGACCATCCCGGAGAAGTACGCGGGCCCCTACGGCGACATGAGCGCGCTCACCGACCTGGCGAACGCGATCAGCCGCACCGTTCCGACCGGGGTCTGACGCCGGGCCGCGAGAGCCCGGCGCCTCGGCCGGTACCGGCTAGCGCAGCCCGGTGGAGCGTCGCAGCGCCGCCTGGAGCAGCAGGTCGACCAGCTCCGGGTAACTCACCCCGGTCTCCTGCCACATCCGCGGGTACATCGAGATCGGCGTGAAGCCCGGCATGGTGTTGATCTCGTTGATCACGAACTCGCCCTCGTCGGTGAGGAAGAAGTCCGCGCGCACCAGGCCCTCGCAGGACGCCGCCTCGAACGCCGCCACCGCGAGCCGCCGCACCTCGGCGGTCTCCCGCTCGGTGAGCGGGGCGGGCACGACGCCCTCGGCCGAGTCGATGTACTTGGCCTCGAAGTCGTAGAAGTGGTGGTCGGTGACGGGCGGGATCCAGGCCGGCAGGCTGGCGCGCGGCCCGTCCTCGAACTCCAGCACGCCGCACTCGATCTCGCGCCCGGTCAGCAGCGCCTCGACCAGCACCTTCGGGTCGTGCCTGCGGGCCTCCTCGATCGCCTCGTCCAGGCCGCCGAGGTCGTCGACCTTGGAGATGCCGATGGACGAGCCGGCCCGGGCGGGCTTGACGAACAGCGGCCAGCCGTGGTCGGCGGCGAAGTTCACGACGCGCTCGCGCACCGCGGCCTGGTCGCGTTCCCACTCGCGCGGCCGGATCACCTCGTACGGGCCGACCGGCAGGCCGAAGGAGGTGAAGACGCGCTTCATGTACTCCTTGTCCATGCCGACCGCGGAGGACAGCACGCCGGAGCCGACGTAGGGCACGCCGGACAGCTCCAGCAGGCCCTGCAACGTGCCGTCCTCGCCGTACGGGCCGTGCAGCACGGGGAAGACGACGTCGACGTCGCCGAGCGCCTTGGGCACCGAGCCGGGTTCGGCGAGGACGACCTCGCGGCTGGCCGGCTCGACGGACAGCAGCACCGAGCCCTCCGCCGACTCGGCGATCTGCTCGACGCTGGGCAGGGCCCGGTCGGCGATGGCCATGCGGTCGGCGTCGTCGGCGGTCAGCGCCCAACGGCCGTCCGTGGTGATGCCGATGGGCAGCACGTCGTACCGGGAACGGTCGATCGCGCGCAGCACCGCGCCCGCGGTGAGCACGGAGATGCCGTGCTCGGAGCTGCGGCCGCCGAAGACGACGGCGACCCGGGGCTTGCGGTGCTCGGGGTTCTGGTCAGTAGGCACGTTGCTCATGTCGCTGAGACCCTACCTGGTGGTTCCCGGGCCATCGCCGACGCATGGCCACGGGTTCGGGGAAAAACCGGCCGTGCGGCCCACCGTAGCGCCGTCAGCGGCGTTCGGCCTTCGCGGAGCGCGCCATCAGCTCCTTGAGGGCGACCAGCGGCGGCGTTCCCTCGTGCACGATGCCGACGACCGTCTCGGTGATCGGCACCTCCACTCCGTGCCTGCGGGCCAGATCCAGCACGGATTCGCAGGACTTGACGCCCTCGGCGGTCTGGTTGGTGACGGCGACGGTCTCCTGGAGCGTCATGCCGCGGCCGAGGTTGATGCCGAAGCGGTGGTTGCGCGACAGCGGCGAGGAGCAGGTGGCGACCAGGTCGCCCATGCCGGCGAGCCCGGCGAAGGTGTGCGCGTCGGCGCCCATCGCCAGGCCCAGCCGGGTGGTCTCGGCGAGGCCGCGGGTGATCAGCGACGCCTTCGCGTTGTCGCCCAGGCCCATGCCGTCCGCGATGCCGACGGCGAGCGCGATGACGTTCTTGACCGCGCCGCCGAGTTCGCAGCCCACCACGTCGGTGTTGGTGTACGGGCGGAAGTACGCGGTGTGGCAGGCGGCCTGCAGGCGGCGGGCGACGTCCTCGTCACGGCAGGCGACGACCGCGGCGGCGGGCTGCCGGGCGGCGATCTCCGGCGAGAGGTTGGGGCCGGACAGCACCGCGACGCGTTCGGGACCGGCTTCGGCGACCTCCTCGATGACCTCGCTCATCCGCTTGGCGGTGCCGAGTTCGATGCCCTTCATCAGGCTGACCAGCACCGCGTCGGACGGCAGCACCGGCGCCCACTCGGTGAGGTTGCGGCGCAGCGTCTGCGACGGTACGGCGAGGAAGACGAACTCGGCGTCGCGGGCGGCCCGCGCGGGGTCGGTGGTGGCGGTGACGGTCGCGGGCAGTTCGACGCCCGGCATGTAGTCGGGGTTGGTGCGGGTGGTGTTGATGGCGTCCACCACGGCGGCGCGGCGGCCCCACAGGGTCACCTCGCAGCCGGCGTCCGCCAGGATCATCGCGAACGGCGTCCCCCACGAGCCCGTTCCGTACACCGCGCAGCGCGTCGTCACTTGCTGATCCCTTGCCTTCGCTCCGGTTGTCCCCTGCTGCCCGCGCCCCCGCGTACGGGCCTACTCGGCCGCGTCGTCCGCGTCGTCGACGGCGCTCGCGCCGGACTTGCCGCCCTTGGCCTTCGCCGTCTTCCTGTGGCGGCGCGGGTCGAAACGTTCGGCGGGGGCCGTCTCGCCGCGCAGTTCGCCGAGCAGTACGGCGATGTCGGCCATGATGGCGTCGGTGGCCTGCCGCAGCAGTTCGGCGGTCGGCTCCCGGTCGTAGAAGCGGTCCAGGTCCACCGGCTTGCCCACCAGCACCTGGTGCGTCTTGCGCGGGAAGAGCCGCGGGCGCGTGCTGTACGGCGGCAGCAGTTCGTTGGCGCCCCACTGCGCGACCGGGATCACCGGTGCCTTGGTCAGCAGCGCGACGCGGGCGACGCCGGTCTTGCCGGTCATCGGCCATCCGTCGGGGTCGCGGGTGAGGGTGCCCTCGGGGTAGAACGCGACGCACTCCCCGTCGTTGACCGCGGCGACGGCGGCGCGGAAGGCCTGGGCCGCGTCGGTGGTGGCGCGGTAGACCGGGATCTGCCCGGTGCCGCGCATGAACCAGCCCACGACCGGCGGCTTGAACAGCGGCGCCTTCGCCAGGAATCGCGGGACGCGGCCGGTGTTGTACTGGAAATGCGCGTAGCAGAACGGGTCGAGGTGGGAGTTGTGATTGACGGCCGTGATGAATCCGCCCTCGGCCGGAATGTTCTCCACACCGCGCCAGTCCCGGTTGATCACGGCGATCAGGAAGGGCTTCGCGATGACGGCGGCCAAGCGGTAGACGAAGCCGATTCTGCGGCGGGACACCAGGACATCCTCCTCGATTGGCGCTGTCTCGACGCGGCGCCGGGGCGCCCCCGGCAATCGGACAGCCGCACAAGTGTGGCCCCGGCCCAGCGCTGGTGTCGAGCAGGACCGGCCCGGCGCGTACCGACACCGTAACCCCCTGCCGCACGGCGCGGACCAGCGGCTGCGGGCAGAATGAGCCGGTGCGCAGCGTGAGGGTGTGGGATGTCGTGGTGCCGGTCAAGCGGCTCGGCGCGGCCAAGAGCCGGCTCGCGGACACCGCCGACGAGGCGGTGCGGCCGCGGCTGGCCCTGGCGTTCGCGCTGGACACCGTGGCCGCGGCGCTGGCCTGTCCGGCGGTGCGGGCGGTCGCGGTGGTGACCGACGACCCGCTGGCCGCCCGCGAGCTGGCGGCGCTGGGGGCCCGGGTGGTGCCCGGTGCGCCTTCGGGGCTCAACGCGGCGCTGGCGCACGGCGAGCGGGCGGTGCGCGAGGAGGACCCGTGGGCACCGGTGGCCGCGCTCAACGCGGACCTGCCCGCGCTGCGCCCCGACGAACTCGCCCTGGTCCTGGCGGACGCGGCGCAGGAAGGGGTGCCCGGGCACGCGCCGGACGGGCCGCGGGCGTTCCTGGCGGACGCGGCGGGCGTCGGCACCACGCTGCTGACGGCCCTGCCGGGGGCCGCGCTGGCCCCGGCGTTCGGCGGCGCCTCCCGGGCCCGGCACCGGGCTTCGGGGGCGCGGGAGATCGCGCTGCTCGGGGTCGATTCGGTACGCCGCGACGTGGACACCGGTGAGGACCTGCGGGTCGCGCTGTCGCTGGGGGTCGGCCCGCGTACGGCCGCGGCGGTGGCGGGCCTGCTGATGGCGGAGTGAGGGCGTTCGCGCTTTGCCCGGTGATTTCGCGGACCTGTTCGGTGAAGCGGACCTGTTCGGTGAATTCGGCGGTAATACCCGCGCGGGCTTCTTCGTGATTACCGGAGGCGGTAAATGGACCGGAGCGCACCGGTCGGGCGGGGGCCGACGGAAGGCGGGGCGCGCCGGGCCGCCGGTAGGCTGCGGGGCATGCAGGCGACTTCGTACACCTACGATCCGGACACGCGCTGCGGCAGCGTGCTGCTGGACGACGGGACCCCGCTGCCGTTCGACGCGGCGGCGTTCGACGCGGGGGGCCTGCGGCTGCTGCGGGTGGGCCAGCGGGTGCGCATCCGCACCGAGGGCGAGGGCGAGGCCCGCCGGGTGGTCTTCGTGACCCTCCAGACCTTCCCGGACCCCGAGCAGGGCTGAAGGGCCCCGCCGGACGACGCGGAAAGCGCCCCGGAACGCAGCGCGGGCCGGGCTCCCAAGGGGAGTCCGGCCCGTCGCGGTGGGTGGGCGGCCCGCGTCGGCGTACGGCCGCCCGCGGGTGTCACTTCCGCGCGGTGCGCTTCGCGGTGGTCTTGCGGGCGCTGGCTCGCTTGCCGGGGGCCTTCTTGGCGGTGGCCTTCTTCGCCGGCGCGGTCTTCTTGGCGGTCGCCTTCTTCGCCGTGGCCTTCTTCGCCGCGGCCTTCTTGGCGGTCGTCTTCTTGGCGGTGGTCTTCTTCGCCGTGGTCTTCTTGGCGGCGGCCGTGGTCTTCTTCGCCGTCGTCTTCTTCGCGGCGGTGCGCTTCGCCGTGGTCTTCTTGGCGGTGGCCTTCTTCGCCGCGGCCTTGGCGGTGGTGCGGGTGGAAGAACCGCCGCTCAGGCTGCCCTTGGGCGCCTTCTTCACCGAGACCTCGCCGCCGCGCGGGAGCTTCTTGCTGCCGCTGACCAGGTCCTTGAAGCCCTGGCCCGCGCGGAACCGGGGCACCGAGGTCTTCTTGACCCGGACCCGCTCGCCGGTCTGCGGGTTGCGGGCGTAACGGGCGGGCCGGTCCACCTTCTCGAACGAGCCGAAACCGGTGACGGAGACCCGCTCACCAGCGACGACCGCGCGGACGATGGCGTCCAGCACGGCGTCCACCGCTTCCGCGGCCTGCTGCCGCCCGCCGACCTTGTCGGCAATCGCTTCTACGAGCTGCGCCTTGTTCACGTCTTCCCCTTCGGAAACTTTGCTGGAACGAAAAAGTGTGTCCAAGCAGTCAAGCTTTTTCGCACGTTAGGGAGATATATACCGCAAATCAAATACGAAACGGGCGAATCACCCTTGTGCCGCAACGGACTCGGCTACTGGTCAGTTCCCTGGCCGGGGAAGCGGCCCTGGTCGAAGTCCCTCATGAAGCGCTCCAACCGCTCCGCGGCGCCTGCCGCGTCGTGCTTCGCGGCGGCCGTGATGACGAGCAACTTGCGGCTGAGCGCCACCCGTACGTCGTCCGGCAGCTGCGCCGCGCCGACGCGGGCATGCGCCTGTTTGAGACGTGCGGCCACCCTCGCGTACAGGTCGAGTTGGCCGTCACCATCCATGCGCCAATTGTGCCATCTGAGGCGAGTTGTCACCTCCGCAGGGAGCAACTCTAGTCCGCGGGGGCCCGAACACGCCGAACGCGCCCCCCGCCACGCGGGGCGGGAGGCGCGTTCGGTGATGGCCTGAAGTGGTCGGTGCGAGGCCGCGGATCGGGTCCGGCCGGACGGCGATCAGGCCCTGATCGGGCGCGGATCGGGCTCGGATCGGGCCCGAGGAGGCTCAGACCTCCACGGTGCGCGGTTTGTACGAGGGGCGCTCCGCCTCGTACGCGGCGATCTCCTCCTCGTGGCGCAGGGTGAGGCTGATGTCGTCCAGCCCCTCCAGCAGGCGCCAGCGGGCGTTGTCGTCCAACTCGAAGGACGCCGTCACCCCTTCGGCGCGCACCTCGCGGGCGACCAGGTCGACGGTGATCTCGGCGGTCGGGTCGGCCTCGGTGAGCTTCCACAGCGCCTCGATGACGTCCTGCGGGAGCACGACGGTCAGCAGGCCGTTCTTGAGCGAGTTGCCGCGGAAGATGTCGGCGAACCGCGACGACAGGACGGTGGCGAAACCGTAGTTCTGCAGCGCCCACACGGCGTGCTCGCGGGAGGAGCCGGTGCCGAAGTCGGGGCCCGCGACCAGCACGGTGGCGCCCTGGCGTTCGGGCTGGTTCAGCACGAACTGCGGGTCCTTGCGCCAGGCCTCGAACAGCCCGTCCTCGAACCCGTTGCGGGTCACCTTCTTGAGCCAGTGCGCCGGGATGATCTGGTCGGTGTCGACGTTGCCGCGGCGCAGCGGCACCGCACGTCCGGTGTGGGTGGTGAACGCTTCCATGGTGCTCAGGCCTCCACGGGGGTGCGGACGTCGGACAGGTCGGCCGGTGAGGCCAGATGGCCCAGCACCGCGGTGGCGGCGGCGACCTGGGGCGAGACCAGGTGGGTGCGGCCGCCCTTGCCCTGCCGTCCCTCGAAGTTGCGGTTGGAGGTGGACGCCGAACGCTCGCCGGGGGCGAGTTGGTCGGGATTCATACCCAGGCACATCGAGCAACCCGCGTGCCGCCATTCGGCTCCCGCGGCGGTGAACACCTTGTCCAGGCCCTCCTCGACGGC
Source organism: Streptantibioticus parmotrematis (assembly GCF_019890615.1). Lineage (GTDB taxonomy): Bacteria > Actinomycetota > Actinomycetes > Streptomycetales > Streptomycetaceae > Streptantibioticus_D > Streptantibioticus_D parmotrematis. Next base: position 58,374 of record NZ_JAINVZ010000029.1, read on the forward strand.
CTGCAGCGCGACCCGCACCGAGCCGGGGACCACCAGCATCCGCACCCCGTCGGCGACCTGGCGGCCCTCGACGACGGCGGCGGCGTTGCGCAGGTCCTCGATGCGGCCGTTGGTGCACGAGCCGACGAAGACGGTGTCCACGGCGACCTCGCGCAGCGGGGTGCCTGCGGTCAGGCCCATGTACTCCAGCGCCTTCTCGGCAGCCAGCCGTTCGCCCGCGTCGTCGAACGAGGCCGGGTCCGGCACCGAGGCGCCCAGCGGCGCGCCCTGGCCGGGGTTGGTGCCCCAGGTGACGAACGGCGACAGCTCGCTCGCGTCGATGCGCACCTCACGGTCGAAGACCGCGTCCTCGTCGGTGCGCAGCGTCCGCCAGTACGCGACGGCCGCGTCCCAGTCGGCGCCCTCGGGCGCGTGCGGACGGTCCTTGAGATACGCGAACGTGGTCTCGTCCGGCGCGATCATGCCGGCCCGCGCGCCCGCCTCGATCGACATGTTGCACACGGTCATCCGCGCTTCCATCGACAGCTTCTCGACGGCGGAGCCGCGGTACTCGATGACGTGGCCCTGGCCGCCGCCGGTGCCGATCCTCGCGATGACGGCGAGGATCAGGTCCTTGGCGGAGACGCCGTCGGGCAGTTCGCCGTCCACCGTGACGGCCATGGTGCGGAACGGCGCCATGGGCAGCGTCTGGGTGGCCAGCACGTGTTCCACCTGGCTGGTGCCGATGCCGAAGGCCAGCGCGCCGAACGCGCCGTGCGTGGAGGTGTGGCTGTCGCCGCAGACCACCGTGGTGCCCGGCTGGGTCAGGCCCAACTGCGGCCCGACGACGTGCACGACGCCCTGCTCGACGTCGCCCAGCGGGTGCAGCCGTACGCCGAACTCCGCGCAGTTCTTGCGCAGGGTCTCCAGCTGGGTGCGCGAGACCGGGTCGGCGATCGGCTTGTCGATGTCGAGGGTCGGGGTGTTGTGGTCCTCGGTGGCGATGGTGAGGTCCGTGCGGCGCACGGTGCGGCCGGACAGGCGGAGCCCGTCGAAGGCCTGCGGGCTGGTGACCTCGTGCAGCAGGTGCAGATCGATGTAGAGCAGATCCGGCTCGCCTTCGGCGCGCCTGACGACGTGGTCGTCCCAGACCTTCTCCGCGAGTGTCCGTCCCATCGCTTTCCCTCCGGCCGGCTTCGTCGCCGGCCAACTCGTCCGAGTACGGCGGCGTCCGGTCCCCGTGGTGTGCGGCCACTCGCGGACGCCGATCCGGCGTTGTCCTCCAGCGTGACGGCTTCTGGAGAAAATTGAACTTGCGTTTCACACTGTGAGACGTAAGTATCGTTGCATGGACAACTCTAGCGGCGTCGGCGTTCTCGACAAGGCGGCCGCGGTGCTGAGCGCACTGGAGTCCGGTCCGGCCACCCTGGCCGGGCTGGTCGCCTCCACCGGTCTCGCCCGCCCGACCGCCCACCGGCTCGCCGTCGCACTCGAACACCACCGCATGGTGGCCCGCGACATGCAGGGCCGTTTCATCCTCGGACCGCGGCTGGCGGAACTGTCGGCCGCCGCGGGCGAGGACCGGCTGCTCGCCACCGCGGGCCCCGTGCTCACCCACCTACGGGACGTGACCGGCGAGAGCGCGCAGCTGTATCGCCGCCAGGGCGACATGCGCATCTGCGTGGCCGCGGCGGAACGGCTGTCCGGACTGCGGGACACCGTGCCGGTCGGCTCGACGCTGCCCATGAAGGCGGGCTCGGCGGCGCAGGTACTGATGGCCTGGGAGGAGCCGGAGCGGCTGCACCGGGGACTTCAGGGCGCGCGCTTCACCGCGACCGCGCTGTCCGGCGTGCGGCGGCGCGGCTGGGCGCAGTCCATCGGCGAACGCGAGCCGGGCGTGGCCTCGGTCTCCGCACCGGTGCGCGGGCCGTCCAACCGCGTGGTCGCGGCGGTCTCCGTCTCCGGCCCGATCGAGCGCCTGACCCGTCACCCGGGCCGGATGCACGCGCAGGCGGTGATAGACGCGGCGACGCGGCTGTCGGAGGCACTGCGGCGCAACGGGGGCTGAGGGCGGGCGGGCCGCCCCCCGCTCCCTCAGCGGTGCCCGTCCAGGCGGGACTGTGCGCCGACGCCTTCCCGCAGCGGGCGGACCCCGGTGGCCGCGCCCAGGCCGTACGGGGGCATGTCGCCGTAGATCGACTCGTAGTTGCCGGCGGGCACCACGTACGTCTCGTGCCAGATGCCCACGTGCAGCGCCTTCTTGCGCGCGTAGCGGTTGACCATCGTCCACGCGGGACGGTGCAGGCCGGTGAGGTCGGAGGCGTAGCGCAGCAGCTGCTCCTTCGACGCCCAGTACTGGACGACGTAGTACGTGCGCGGCGAGCCGGTGAGCAGCTGGTATCCCAGGAGCCCGCTGTCCGGCCTGCGCCGCAGCTCCCGCAGCATGCGCGGCATGGCGACGAGGACCCGCAGCCAGTGGTGGGGGGCCCGGAAGTGGTTGATCCGCATGCCGATCAGGAAGACGACGAGGTCGCCTTCCGCGGCGGCGGTGGTGCGGCCGGGTATGGGCTTGCCGCGCGTGAACGGCTCGTCCGGCCTGGACAGCTCGGCCTTCGCGGTCGGTCCGTCCTTCGCGGTCGGCGCGTTCGCTCCGGTCGGCGTGATCGGCGTTTCCGGCATGAGGGCCCCCCGTTCGACGCGCGGACGCCGGGAGACGGCGCCCGCTGCCCAGTGATGGGATAGTGGCACTCTCCAAGTCAGGGCACAAGGCCCGAGGCCCGAGGAAGGACGCGAGAGCGTGCGACTGGCGGAACTGAGCGGGCGCAGTGGCGTACCCACCGCGACGATCAAGTACTACCTGCGGGAGGGCCTGCTGCCGCCCGGCGAGCGGGTCAGCGCCACGCAGGCCGAGTACGGCGAGGCGCACCTGCGGAGGCTGCGACTGGTGCGGGCCCTGATCCAGGTCGGCAAGGTGCCGGTGGCCGCCGCGCGGGAGGTGCTGGCGGCCGTGGACGACGACAGCCTCGGGCAGACGATCCGGCTGGGCGCCGCGCTGTGGGCGCTGCCGCAGGGCGTGCGGCCCGAACCGGACGATCCCGACGCGGTGGCCGCAGCGCGCGAGGTGGACCGGCTCCTGGCGGACCTGGGGTGGTCCACGTCACGGGAGATCGGCAACCTGTCCCCCGCCTACCGCACGCTGGTCGCCGCGCTGGCGACGCTGGCCCGGCTCGGGTACCCGTGCGACGCCGCGCACCTGGCGCCGTACGCGGAGCAGATGGGCCGTACCGCGGCGCTGGACCTGGACATGCTGGAGGAGTACCCGACGCCGGTGGAGAAGGTCGAGGCGGCCGTGGCGGCGGCGGTGCTCTACGAGCCGGTGCTGCTGAGCCTGCGGCGGCTGGCACAGGAGGAGGAGTCCGCGCGGCGGTACGGCCTGTGAGACGGTGCGGCCTGTGAGACGGGTCACGGCGGCCGGGGCGTCGGCCCGCCCCCTGGAACGCGAAGAAGCCCTCCGCCGAAGCGAAGGGCTCACGCGATCAAGTACCCCCGACCGGATTCGAACCGGCGCTACTGCCTTGAGAGGGCAGCGTGCTAGGCCGCTACACAACGGGGGCCCTTGGCGATCCGTGACCCATCGCCTCCAGGTGCGACCTGGATGGTGACGGTGTCAGGATCAGTACCCCCGACCGGATTCGAACCGGCGCTACTGCCTTGAGAGGGCAGCGTGCTAGGCCGCTACACAACGGGGGCTTGATCGATATCTTTCGACCTGCTGGGCTACCAGGACTCGAACCTAGACTAACTGAACCAGAATCAGTCGTGCTGCCAATTACACCATAGCCCACCGGAACTCAACCCCCCAGAGGGGCCTTCGCTCGGCTTGCGCCCCTCGGTTCCGGCCTTTCGGCCCGCCCGGGCGGCGCAGAAAGAACATTACCGGATGCGGGCCGTGGCACCAAAACCGAATCCCGCACCCCTGGGTCCGGCACGGCCGGTGACGTGGCCGTCACGCGAAGGGGGGGTGTGCGTCGGCGCGGCCGGCGTCGAGGGGGTCGGCGCCGCGGGCGATCACCGGTGGGGGGAAGTCGAGTTCCGGTCGGGAGCAAAGCGCTTACTTGGGGGCAAGACACCTACTAGTCACTAGCAGGCGGCCTCCCGAGTCGTCACACGTCCACCTCGGCCCAGACCGTCTTGCCGGGGGCGTCGGTGCGCGGGACGACGGCCCAGCGCGCGGCGAGCGACGCGACCAGCCATAGACCGCGGCCGGACTCGGCGTCCGGCGCGGCAACGGACGCCTGCTCCGGCGGCAGGCGATCGCCCCGGGCGTCGGAGACCTCCACCCGCAGGGTGACCGGGTCGGGCCCGCACAGCCCCAGGACCAGACGGAACTCCCGCCCGGGGACGTGGCCGTGGCGGACGGCGTTGGCGGTCAGCTCGGCGGCGATCAGGGTCACGGCGTCGGACGCCTCCGTACCGCGCGGGTAGCCCCAGGCGTCCAGGCGCCGGGTGACCAGCCGCCGGGCGAGCCGCGCACCCCGGTCGGTGGCGGTGAACGACATCGCGAACTCCCGCGCGCAGGTGGGCTGTCGGGGCTGCCGGGATGGGGCCACGATGGATGGATTTTCGCTGCACATGGCGTTGAGAGTGGCCAGCCGTCGCTACGGTGACCAGTAACGACCCCGGTACAGAGCGTTGCCGTAGGGGTCGGGGTACGGGCTTGTCGGGGTGGCGTTGAGGAGGCGACCGATGCCCCAGATTCCTGGACAGGGCGGGCGGAACGAGGACCCCGCCGACGAGTTGGTGCGGTCGTTCGGCCGCCAGTTCAAGATCTTCCGCGAGCGGGCGGGCCTCACTCAGGCGGAACTGGGTGAGCAACTCGGCTACGGCGAGGCGCAGATCGCGTCGATCGAGCAGGGCAGACGGATCGCCCGCCCGCAGACGATCGACCGGGCGGACGAACTGCTGGGAGCGGGCGGGGTGTTGACCGCCCGCAAGAAGGAGATAGGGCACGCGCGGTACCCCGCGTTCTTCCGGGACGCGGCACGGATCGAGGAGGAGGCGGTCGAGTTCCATCAGTACGCGTCGCTGGTCATGCCGGGGATGTTGCAGACGGACGAGTATGCGAGGGCGATGTTCACCGTGCGGCGCCCCCGCAGAACGCACGCTGAGATCGACCAGATGGTCACGGCTCGCCTGGCCCGCCACGCGCTGTTCAGTCGCAAACCCGCGCCATGCCTGAGCTTCGTCCTGGAGGAAGTGATCCTTCATCGGCCGTTCGGCGGCGTGCGTGTTCTGCGGGGGCAGCTGGAGCACCTCATGCTCACAGGTGACAACCCGAACGTCGAGATCCAGGTGATGCCTACCCGGGTTACCGATCACGCAGGAGTCGACGGCCCGTTCACCCTCATGACCCCCGAGGGCGGAGAACCTGTCGGGTACGTGGAGAGTCAGGGCAATGGCCGGGTGATCACCGATCGCGAAACGGTACGCGGCTTCAGCGTGCGCTATGGAATCCTGCGAGCACAGGCGTTGTGTCCCGACGCCTCAATGCAACACATCGAGAAGTTGCTGCAAGGAGAGCTATGAAGATAGACGACTTCGACAGCCACCCGCTCACCTGGTTCAAGAGCACCCACAGTGGTGGAGAAGGCGGCGACTGCATTGAGGTGGCGGCCTCGCCCACCGTCGTCCACATCCGGGACTCCAAGGACCCCAGCGGTGGCACGCTCACCGTCGACCATGACGCATGGGCCGCGTTCGTCACGTTCGCCCGGCACCTCTGACGCGTAATCGCCTACGGCCACCCTCCAGGGTGGCCGTAGCGTCGGGGCATGCCCGACACACCAACGCTCACCTGGTTCAAAAGCACCCACAGCGGCGGCGCCGGCGGCGACTGCGTGGAGGTCGCCGTGCAGTGGGCTACGAGCAGCTACAGCGGTGACGGCGGCGCCAACTGCGTCGAAGTCGCCCGTACCCCCGCCGCCGTCCACATCCGCGACTCCAAGGACCCCAACGGCGGCACACTGACCGTCGACCGCGACACCTGGGCCGCCTTCATCGCCTTCGCCCGGCGCCTCTGACGCGTGCCGAAAACTGGTTGGCGAAGCACCGCACCGCTGCTACCTTGCCGGAGGCCGTGCACAAGAACGAGGAGGTGGTACCCGTGAACGCAGTATCGACATGGGTGCTCCCCTCCGGGGCCACGGTCGGGCGATAGGTCGTCCGGGAGCGCCGTTCAAGCGCACTCCCGAAGGACACACACGACCATGCGATTCACCTCCGAACGACGCCTGGACGACGGCGTTCTGGAACGCGAGTTCACCCTCGGTGAGGTCCCCGGCCTCCTGTGGACGCCCGGATCCGCCTCCGCCCCGCTGATCCTCATGGGCCACAACGGCGGCCTGCACAAGCGGGAAGCCCGGCTGGTGGCCCGGGCCCGGCACTACGCGGCGGCGTACGGGTTCGCCGTGGCCGCTATCGACGCCCCCGGGCACGGTGAACGGCCGCGTTCCGCCGCCGACGAGCGGTCCCGCGCGGACCTCCGCCGGGCGATGCGGGCGGGCGAGCCGGTCGACGACATCGTGGACGGCTTCATCGTCCCGCTGGTCGACAAGGCCGTCCCGGAATGGCGGCTCACCCTCGACGCCCTGCTCTCGCTGCCCGGGATCGGCGCCCCGGTCGGCTACTCGGGCATGACCGCCATCGGCATCCGGCTGGCAGTGGTCGAGCCGCGCGTCTGCGCCGCCGCCTTCTTCGCCGGGGGCTTCGTGCCGGGCGCGCTGCGCGAGGAAGCCCGGCGAGTCGGCGTTCCGCTGCTGTTCCTGATGCAGTGGGACGACGAGGGGAACGACCGGGGGCGGGCCCTGGAGTTGTTCGACGCCTTCAACAGCAGGGAGAAGACACTGCACGCCAATCTGGGCGGGCACGCGGGCACCCCGTGGTTCGAGGTGGACGACGGCGCCCGCTTCTTCACCCGCCACCTGAGCTAGCCACGGCCCTCCCGGGACCGCCCCCTCAAGAATGCTTGTCTCACCCTTGTCTCCGGCAACAACTTTCGTTGACGAAACCCTTGCCGGAGACAACGGGGTGACAAGCGATTCCGGAGACCTGTACCTGGCGTCGGCGGGCGGTCAGAGCCGATGCGGGACACGTAACCCTCAGCGCGTCCACTGCGACAGCGGTTCCGTCTCCAGGACGATGCCGACCGGCTCCGGCAGACGGAGCAACTCCAGCCGGACGCCCAGGCCGTCGGCCGCGGCGGCGATTTCCTCGAACTCCTCGACCAGCATCTGCGATCGGTCATCCGCAACGGCCATGGTCAGGGCCTCCTCTCCGACAGCCATCCCGCTGCCCGGAGCGCGTCCGCCCGGCGGGTTCAGCTCCGCCGTACCCCAAACGCGTGAGGCGGCGGGTGGAGCCCCAAGGGCCCGCCCACCGCCTCGTAGGTCGTGCCAGGCCGTCAGGCCGTCAGCTTGGCCAATGCCGCGTCGATACGAGCGAGCGTGCGGTCTCGGCCGAGGATCTCCAGGGACTCGAAGAGCGGGAGGCCGACCGTGCGGCCGGTGACGGCGACCCGGACCGGGGCCTGGGCCTTGCCGAGCTTCAGGCCGTGCTCCTCACCGGCCGCCAGGACCGCGGACTTGAGCTCCTCCGCGTTCCACTCCGCGTCGGCGAGCTTGGCGCGGGCCGTGCGCAGCAGCGCGTCGGAGCCCTCCTTCATCGCCTTCGCCCAGGACGCCTCGTCGTCCACCGGCTCGTCGAGGAAGAGGAAGTCGACGTTGGCGGTGATGTCGGACAGCACCGTCAGCCGGGTCTGCGCGTGCGGGGCGATCGCCTCGAACTTCGCCCGGTCGAACGCCTCGGGGCGCCACGGCGCGAACGGGGCGCGCAGCCACGGCTCGCACGCGTCGATGAACGCCGCGACGTCCAGCAGACGCAGGTGCTCGGCGTTGATGTGCTCGCACTTCTTCAGGTCGAAGCGCGCCGGGTTGGGGTTGACGTCGTCGATGTCGAACGCCGCGACCATCTCGTCGAGGGTGAAGATGTCGCGGTCGGCGGCGAGCGACCAGCCCAGCAGGGACAGGTAGTTGAGCAGGCCCTGCGGCAGGAAGCCGCGCTCGCGGTAGAGGTTGAGCGAGGCCTGCGGGTCGCGCTTGGAGAGCTTCTTGTTGCCCTCGCCCATGACGTAGGGCAGATGGCCGAAGTGCGGGGTCGTGCCGTTGCCCACGCCGATCTCGGCCAGCGCCGCGTACAGCGCGATCTGCCGGGGGGTGGAGGAGAGCAGGTCCTCGCCGCGCAGGACGTGGGTGATCTCCATCAGCGCGTCGTCGATCGGGTTGACCAGGGTGTAGAGCGGCGCGCCGTTGGCCCGGACGATGCCGTAGTCCGGCACGTTCTCCGGGGTGAAGGTCAGCTCACCGCGGACCAGGTCGGTGAAGGTGATCGGGTGGTCGGGCATCCGGAAGCGCACGATGGGCTCGCGGCCCTCGCGGCGGTACGCCTCGATCTGCTCGGCGCTCAGGTCGCGGCAGTGGCCGTCGTAGCCGGAGGGGCGGCCGGCCGCGCGGGCGGCCTCGCGGCGCTCGTCGAGTTCGGCGGTGGTGCAGAAGCACTCGTAGGCGTGGCCGGCCTCCTGGAGCCTGCGGGCCGCGTCCCGGTAGAGGTCCATCCGCTGGGACTGCCGGTACGGGCCGTGCGGGCCGCCGACCTCGGGGCCCTCGTCCCAGTCCAGGCCCAGCCAGCGCAGCGAGTCCAGCAGCTGCTGGTACGACTCCTCCGAGTCGCGGGCGGCGTCGGTGTCCTCGATGCGGAAGACCAGGGTGCCCTTGTGGTGCCGGGCGAACGCCCAGTTGAACAGGGCGGTGCGGACCAGGCCCACGTGCGGGTTGCCGGTCGGGGAGGGACAGAAACGGACGCGTACGTCGGACGCGGAGGGTGCGCTAGCCACGCTTGATCACCTTGTTGGTGAGAGTGCCGATGCCTTCGATGGAGACGGCGACCTCGTCGCCGGGGTCGAGCGGGCCGACCCCGGCCGGGGTGCCGGTGAGGATGACGTCGCCGGGCAGCAGGGTCATGGCCTCGGTGACGTTGACGATCAGGTCGGCGATGCCGTGGATCATCTGGCCGGTCCGGCCGGCCTGCCGCAGCTCGCCGTTGACCTCGCAGGTGATGGCCAGGTCGCCGGCCTGCGCGAGGTCGATGGCGGTCTCCACCCAGGGGCCGATCGGGCAGGCGCCGTCGAACCCCTTGGCGCGGGCCCACTGCTTCTCGGCGCGCTGCACGTCGCGGGCGGTGAGGTCGTTGGCGCAGGTGTAGCCGAGGATCACCTCGTGGGCCCGCTCGCGCGGCACCTCGCGGCACATCCGGCCGATCACCACGGCGAGTTCCGCCTCGTGGTGCAGCTCCGCGGTGAACGAGGGGTACGGGATCCGGTCGCCGGGGCCCACGACCGAGGTCGAGGGCTTGAAGAAGGCGAACGGCACGTCGGGGACCTCGTGGCCGAGTTCGGCGGCGTGCTCCGCGTAGTTGCGGCCGATCGCCACGACCTTGCTGGGCAGCACCGGCGGCAGCAGCCGCACCTTGTCCAGCGGGACCTTGGTGCCGGAGCGTTCGAACTCGGCGAACGGGATGCCCTTGATGATGTCGAGGACGAGACCGTCGGGAGCGGTCCCTTCGCCCTCGACCACGCCGAAGGCGACATTGCCGTCGATGGAGAACCTGGCGATGCGCACGGGAAGCTGCTGCCCCTCACTGCGGTGGCTGGAGACTGACGCTCCAGGCTATCGCGCAGGTGGGCCCGGCCCCGGACGCGTCGGGCGGGGGGCCGGACCCGGGGTGCCTCAGGCGGCGGGCAGCTTGTCCAGGACGGTGCGGCGCGGGTTGGCGGTCTGCTTGGGCAGTTCCACCACGCGCTCGGTGCTCTGCGCGCTCTCGGCGTCCGCCACGACCGCCGCGACCTGCGGGCGCTCGTCGGCGTCCTTCAGGTGCGCGAGGGTGGTCCGGCGGGGGTTGGCTATGGGACGCGTCAGCAGGGTCGTCTTCATCGGTGTGCCGGCCTCGTGTGGTGTTGTCAGCTCGGGTGCCCGGGGGCTGTCTTCGGGCTCTGCAAAGGATCAGGCTAGGCGGCGGTGTCGGGCGCTTTCCGTGACGCAGGCAACGATCACCCTGTGATATTGCTCACGAACACCCCCATATTCGCGACAAATCACCCCGTCAACCTCCGTGCGAGAAAGGGACATTGAGGACCCATCACCGTGTTTCGCCGCCGAACGGCGCGACCGGGACAGCCGGAGCGCGCACCGGGCTCGCCTGGATAAGTCCGATATCGGCGACCTCCTCCTCGACATGCGGTGATTCCGCAACAGCACTGCGTAACCCTTGTCACAGGGTGGTCTACGGACCTTGTTGGACTTCCGCGCCTGTGCTGGAATTCCACGGACCGCCGCGACTGAAGACCGGCACGCAGGGGGCGCGCAGACGCGTCGAGCGGCGGTGCTCGGGCATCCGCCGGTCGACCGTTACCCCCCGGGGGACCCGCGCGAGCCCCCACAGACTCGACACCGTCCGCCGCCCGCGCGGGGGACGCCTGGTCCAGAGGTTGCGACGCTAGTGCAGGGACGTTTCAAGAGGGATGGCGGCGCCGCGGGAGACCCGGAGCCGCGCGGCGGAGCCGACCGTGGCCCCGAGCCGCGGAACCCCGCCGACGACGCGGGCCACTCGGCCCCGGCCGGTCAGCAGGCCGCCAAGGCCGGTGCGGCCGCGGACGGCGGTCCCGCCGCTCCACGCGCCGCCAAGCCGTCCGGCCCGGCCGACGCCAAGGGCGGCAAGTCCGGCAAGGGCGCCAAGAGCCTCAAGGACCCGTCCGCCAAGGGCGTCGCCGCCGGTGACGTCGAACCGCCCGTCACCGGCAAGGAACACGGCAAGCACGCCTCGTCCCGGCTGGCGATGCGCAACTGGAGCATCCGCACCCGTCTGGTCTCGCTGCTGGCGCTGCCCGTCGTCGCGGCCACCACGCTGGGCGCGCTGCGCATCCAGAGCTCGCTGGAGAACGTCAGCCAGCTGGACCACATGAAGCTGCTGACCGAGATGACCGGCAGCGCGACCAAGCTCGCCGACGCCCTGCAGGACGAACGCGACTCCTCCGCGGGCCCGATCACCTCCGGCCACGTCACGGACGACGCGGTGGTCGCCTCCCGCGAGGAGACCGACCGCGAGGTCACGGCCTTCCAGAAGGCCACCGACAACATCAACAGCAACGACCCGTCGCTGGTCGGCGTCCGCAGCACCGTCATCGACATCACGCGTCAGCTGCAGACCCTCAAGCAGATCCGCGACAACGCGTACAACCACACGCAGTACATCTCGCAGACGGTCTCCGGCTACGACCAGCTGATCACCTCGCTGCTGTCGCTCTCCCAGGACATGGCGCAGGCGACCAGCAACTCGGACATGATCCGCAGCACCCGCGCGCTCGCGGCCTTCACCTCCGCCAAGGAGTACGAGTCCATACAGCGCGCGGTGATCAGCGCCGCGCTCGCCAACCCCTCCGGCCCCACGCTGTCCACCTCCGACCGGCTCTACGCGCAGAGTGCCTCGGACAGCGAGGACTCCGAGATCAAGCGGTTCATCGAGACGTACGGCAACGGCTCGGCGGACCTGATGAAGGCCCTCGACGGCGGCAACACCGTCATCACCCAGGCCGACCAGTACCGCGAGCGGGTCCTTCAGACCCCGGACGGCATCACCCAGCAGCCCAAGTCCTACCTCGACTGGTACGACGAGGACGACACCAAGATGCAGGAGATGTCCCGCATCGAGGCCGAACTCCTCGACCAGATGTCGCAGCAGGCGCTGACCCTGCGGACCTCGGCGCAGCAGGAGGCCCTGCTGTCCGGTGCGCTGATCCTGCTGGTCCTCGGTGTGTCGCTGGTCGGCGCGTTCGTGGTGGCCCGTTCGATGATCCGCTCGCTGCGGCGGCTCCAGGACACCGCGCAGGAGGTCTCCCAGAAGCGCCTGCCGGACCTGGTCAAGCAGCTGTCGGAGTCCGACCCGCAGGACGTCGACACCTCGGTCGAGGAGATCGGCATCAACACCCGCGACGAGATCGGCCGGGTGGCCCGCGCGTTCGACGACGTGCACCGCGAGGCGGTCCGCCTCGCCGCCGAGCAGGCGCTGCTGCGAGGGAACGTCAACGCGATGTTCACCAACCTCTCGCGCCGCAGCCAGGGCCTGATCCAGCGTCAGCTGTCGCTCATCTCCGAGCTGGAGTCCCGCGAGGCCGACCCGGACCAGCTGTCCAACCTCTTCAAGCTCGACCACCTCGCGACCCGCATGCGCCGCAACGGTGAGAACCTGCTGGTCCTCGCCGGTGAGGAGCCGGGCCGCCGGTGGACCCGGCCGGTCCCGCTGGTCGACGTGCTGCGCGCCGCGGCCTCCGAGGTGGAGCAGTACGAACGCATCGAGCTGACCGCGGTCCCGCCGACCGAGGTCGCCGGCCGCGTCGTCAACGACCTCGTCCACCTGCTCGCCGAGCTGCTGGAGAACGCGACCTCGTTCTCCTCCCCGCAGACCAAGGTGCGGGTCACCGGCCACGCGCTGCCCGACGGCCGCGTGCTGGTCGAGATCCACGACACCGGCATCGGCCTGTCGCCGGAGGACCTGTCCGACATCAACGAGCGGCTGGCCAACCCGCCGACGGTGGACGTCTCCGTCTCCCGCCGCATGGGCCTGTTCGTGGTCGGCCGCCTGTCCCTGCGGCACGGCATCCGCATCCAGCTGCGCCCGTCGGACTCCGGCGGCACCACCGCGCTGGTCATGCTCCCCGTCGACCTCACCCAGGGCGGCGCCAAGCCCGCGCCCGGCCAGCAGGGCCAGGGGCAGGGACAGGGCAAGCGGGCCGCGGCCCCCGGCGGCAACGGCAGCGGGGTGGGCCAGCCCATCGGCCGCGCCCCGCAGCGCGGCCAGGTGCCCGGCGCCGCGCAGCGTCCCGCGCTCACCGGCAACCACGACTCCGGCCCCGGCGGCAACGGTCCCGGCGCCCCGGGTGCCCCCGCCGCGGGCGGCGGCACCAACGCCTTCGGTGCCCCGATCCCCGGCCAGCAGCAGCGCGGCGCGGGCCTGCCCACTCGGCAGGGCCCGAACACCGCGCCGCGCGCGCCGCAGCCGGCCTCCGGCGAGCGTCCCGCGCCGAGTTGGGCGCAGGCGGACGACCGGGCGGGCGCGGACGTCCCGCGCGGCCACGACGACGTCCTCGGCCTGGACGCCCCCGAGGGCTACGAGCGCCCCGACTACCACGGCACCGGACGCGACAACGCGACGACCGCGGAGTTCCACGCGCCCCGGCAGCCCCGGCAGCCCCAGCAGGAGGCACCGCGGGCACCGCGTCAGGACGGCGGGTTCGACGGCTTCGGAGGCGGCGCCTTCGGGCCCGGCTCCACCGGTGAGTTCCCGCTGCCGCAGGCCCCGAACGCGCCGCAGGGCCCCAGCGCCCCGCAGGCTCCCGACGCCCCGCAGGGCGTGGGCCCGGCGGGCTATCCCGGCGACGCGCCGACCGGTGAGTTCCGCGCGCCGCAGCACGCGGGCTCCGGCTCCGACGTCTTCGGCCCGCGCGGCCGCCAGACGCCGCCGCGCCGCGAGCCCCAGCAGCCCGGTCCGCGCGGCCCGCAGGGTCCGCAGAGCCCCCAGGGCCCGCGGCAGGGCGGCCCGCAGCAGGGTGGCCCGCGGCAGGGCCTGCCGCCGCAGCTCCCGCGTGAGGAGCGCCGTCCCGCCCCGGCGTACGACGACGCCTCGTCCACCGCGCAGTTCCCGGCGATCGGCTCGCTCGGCGACCAGGACGCGGCCTCGACCGCCCAGTTCCCGGCCATCGGCGCGGGCGACGTCCCGCAGGTCCCGCCGCGCCGGGACCACCGGCAGCAGCCTCCGCAGGCCCCCCGGCCGCCGCAGGTGCCGCAGCCGCAGCAGGCTCCGCAGCGCCCCGCGGGCCGGCGGCCCGAGCCCCAACTGCCGCCCGCCGCCGAGCCGATGGCGCTGCCGCCCGCGACCTCCCCGGGTGACGGCCGCTCGCCGATCTTCGAGTCGCTGGAGTCGGACTGGTTCCGTCAGCAGGCCGAGCGCACCGCGCCGTCCGGCTACCAGGACGGTCCGGCCGGTGGCGACGCGCAGGCCTTCGGCGGTCCGCAGGCGCCGTCCCACCGTGAGCCCCGGCAGCCCGCGGCGCAGCCCCCGCTGCCGCAGCGCGCCCCGCAGCAGTCCGCTCCGCCGCAGCCCGGATCGCCCCACACCGGGTCGCCCCGCAACGGGTCGACGCCGCCCGGATCGCCGCAGCCCGCTCCGCAGCGGCCGGTGCCCCCGCGGCCGCCGGAGCGCTCCGGCGGCGACCAGGACGCGCAGGCGCCCGCGCCGCAGCGCGGTCCCGGCGACACCGGCGAGTGGCGGGTCTCCCCCAACGACGAGCGGTGGCGCCGCGCCGAGCAGGTCCGTGAACCGGCCGCGGGCGGCGTGACCCCGTCCGGTCTGCCGCGCCGGGTGCCGCGGGCGAACCTCGTCCCCGGCACGGCCCAGCAGAGCGAGCACACCGGTCCCCAGGTCTCGCGCGCCCCCGACGACGTGCGCGGCCGGCTGACCAACCTCCGCCGCGGTATCCAGCAGGGCCGGAGCGCCGGCTCCCAGCAGACGGACGGCCGCGGTTTCGGCACCACTCACCAG
>NZ_JAINVZ010000003.1 GCF_019890615.1 Streptantibioticus parmotrematis
ACCGGAAAGCGAGGAGGGACGTCAGGCGGGCAGCACGACCGCCGCCCGCGGCGGCCCCCTGGAGACGATGGCGTTGGCGAGCAGCAGCACGAGCGGTGAGAACAGCCGGACGGCGACCGCCCGGCCGAGCTGGAACGCGGCACGCTCCCCATAGGCCAGCCAGACACCGCAGAGCACGGCGGCCAGCATGCCTCGTCCGCAGCGAGCGCCACCGCGAGGTCGTCGGGACCGCCTTCGTCACCGCCCGGTCAGCACACCCCCACGTCTCGCAGCGCGTCGCGCTGGGCCGGTGAGGCGTCGGTCGGCCAGTACAGGTACACCACCCCGCCCGACCCGCTCCCCACCTGGCCGTTCGCCAGGTAGCGCTTGGTGCGCAGCCAGATGTTCTCGAACTGCCGTCGCTGGTAGACGTGGCGGACCGCCGCGTCGTCGGGGCTGGCGGGGTCGTTGACCACCACGTCGCCGGTCGTGGTGAATCCCGCGACGCACATCAGGTGGCCCGCCGTGCTGTAGCCGGAGCCGTCGAGTTCCGAGGCCAGGAAGGACTGGGACGTTATCACCGGGATGTCCGCGGCGATCAGCCGTTCCACGTCGTTCAGGGAGCGCAGCCGGGTGATGACGGCGTTCATGTCGCGGTAGCTCGCCGCGTAGGCCGCGTTGAACGGCCAGTTGCCGCAGCCCTGGTACTGGTAGTCGTAGGTGTAGCGGGCGGCCTGGTCGACCTGGGGGTCGGCGTAGGAGGGGTCGACCCAGGCGAGGCCGGCCGGGGTGGGCTTGCGGCCCCAGTACTCCAGGGCCATCTGCGAGGAGGTCGGGCTGCACCACGCCTCGCCGCCGTTGTCGTACTGCGGGTACTGGCCCTTGTGGATGTCCTGCGAGTAGCACGGCACCGGCAGCCGCTTGCCGAGCGCCAGCCGGGGGGTGGACGCCGGGACGGTGAAGCGGTCGGGGATGTCGGAGGCCATCGCGCCGAGCCGCCACACCACCGGGGTGAGCCGGGTGCCGGGCTTGCGGTACAGCGTCAGGCGCAGCCGGTACGCGGCCAGCCGCAGGCCGCTCGCGGGCTTGTCGACGGCGAAGGTGTCGGTGGAGATCGCGCTGCGTCCGTCGCCCTGGCCGTCCACGGAGGTGCGCCTGATGTCGCCGTCGCCCGCCGCCCAGCGGCCCATCACGTACCACGGGGTCGCGGTGCCGTCGCTGTAGGTGCCGCCCAGTTCGACCTGGATCCAGGTGCCGGCCGGAGTGTCCGCGTTCCAGGACGCGACGAGTTCGGTGGCCGGGTGCGGGAGCCCGCGTTCCGGCGAGGTCCACACCGCGTACTCCCACTCGGCGGTGGTCCCGGTGTGCGGGTCGGTGTACGAGGTCGTCCCGGCCGGGCGGTCGACGGCGACGCCGGGGCGGGATCCGGCGCGCACGGTCGTTCCGCGTCCGGCGCCGCAGCGCCAGTCGGTGTACGAGGTCCAGGCGTGGTAGTCCACGGGTGCCGCCTCCCCGGCGGTTCCGGGCGCGGTCGCCGCCCGGTCCGGGCCGGTGGCCGCGGCCGCCCGCGCCGGGACGGCCACGGCGGCGGTCGCGGCGGCGGCGAAGGCGGCGGCCAGAACGGTGCGGCGCGGCGCGGGTCTCGTCATGGCTGGGCCCCGTCTCCTTCGTCGTCGTGCGGCCGACGCGCCGCCTTGCGGCAACTATCGCCCCTGCGCCCGCCGTTCGGAACCGTTCCCACGCGGCCCGGCGATGTTCATTGGCGCAGACCACTGGCATGGCTCAGCCGGGCAGCACCACCAGGTCGCGCCCGGTGACGTTGAGCCGTTCGCCGCCGTCGGCCGTGCAGACCGCGATGTCCTCGATACGGGCGCCGAACCTGCCGGGCAGGTAGATGCCGGGCTCGATGGAGAAGGCCATGCCGGGTTCCAGCGCGAGGTCGCTGCCCGCCACGATGTACGGCTCCTCGTGCGTCTCCAGGCCGATGCCGTGGCCGGTGCGGTGGATGAAGTGGTCGCCGAAGCCCGCGTCCTCGATGATGTCGCGGCCGACCGCGTCCAGTTCCTGCGCGGTGATCCCGGGCCGTACCGCCTCGGTCTGCGCCTGCTGGGCCCGTCGCAGTACGGCGTACAGCTCGCGGAAGTCGGAGTGCGGCTCGCCGACCGCGTAGGTGCGGGTGGAGTCCGAGCAGTACCCCTCCGGCGTGGTGCCGCCGATGTCGACCACCACCGGGTCACCCGGGCGGATCACCCGGTCGGAGACCTCGTGGTGCGGGCTGGCGCCGTTGGGCCCCGATCCGACGATGACGAAGTCGCAGGTGGCGTGGCCGGCCTGGAGGATGGCGTCGGCGATGTCGCGGGCCACGTCGCGTTCGGTGCGACCGGGCTTGAGCCACTCGCCGATCCTGCGGTGCACCCGGTCGATCGCCGCCCCGGCCCGGCGCAGCGCCTCCACCTCTGCGGGGCCCTTGCGCATCCGCAGCTCCCGCAGCACCTCACCGGCGAGGGACTGTTCGGCGTCCGGCATGGCGGCCCGGAAGGCCAGCAGCTTCTCGGCCCACATGTGGTTGTCGACGGCGATCCGCTTCACGTTCCTCGGCAGCCGCTCGGCGACCACCGCGTACGGGTCGTCGGTCTCCGCCCAGCCGATGACCTCCAGGTCGAGGTCGCCGGCCGGGGAGGCCTCGGCCGCGGGCTTCTCCAGCGCGGGCACCACCAGCAGCGGGTCGCCGTCGGCCGGGATCACCAGGCAGGTCAGGCGCTCCAGCGGATGGGCGTGGTATCCGGTCAGATAGCGCAGGTCGGCGCTGGGTGAGACGAGCAGCGCGTCGAGCCCGGCCTCGGCGGCGGCCCGGCGGGCCCGCTCGATCCGGTCGGCGGGGTAGAGGTCGGTGGCGGCTGGGGAGCCCGGGGTGTCAGTCACGACGATCACGTTAGACGCCCGGTGCCGCCGCGGGCGCCGGGCACGCACGAGCCGCCGCGACGCGCAGGGGGCGGCCCGGGGGCTCCGCGTCCGATGGCCGGATTCGTGCGCACGCACCGTAGGCTGGAGCGCGATGGACCGGACCACGAAGGACGCCTCCCCCGAGGCGCCCACCCCGCTGCCCGCCTACGCCGCCGGGCTGCGCGCCCTCGCCCCGTCCTGCGGCCCGGTGCGGCTGGTCGCCGTCGACGGGCACGCGGGCTCGGGGAAGTCCACGTTCGCCGCACGGCTGTCCGGCGCCCTCGGCGGTGCTCCCGTGGTCCACCTCGACGACCTCGCCACCCACGACGAACCGTTCGGCTGGACGCGGTCGCTGCGCGAACGGGTGCTGGAGCCGTTGTCGCGCGGCGCGGACGCCGTCTGCCCGGTCTACGACTGGACGGCGCGCCGCTTCGGCCCGGGCCGCCCGGTGCCGTGCGCCCCGGTGGTGATCGTCGAGGGCGTGGGGGCCGGACGGGCCGCGCTCCGGCCGTTCCTGGCCAGGACGCTGTGGATGGAGATGGCCCCCGAGTCGGCCTGGGCGCGCGGCCGGCACCGCGACGGTCCGGCGCTGCGGGAGTTCTGGGACGGCTGGATGCGGGCGGAGACCGAACACTTCGCGGCCGATCCGACACGCCCGTTCGCCGACGAGGTGGTGCGGCAGGTACCCGGCGGTCACCAGGTGCTCTCGGGGCCGATGGGCCCGCGCTGAGCAGCCCGGTGCCTCACGTACCGTGACGGCGCGCAGC
Source organism: Streptantibioticus parmotrematis (assembly GCF_019890615.1). Taxonomy (GTDB): domain Bacteria; phylum Actinomycetota; class Actinomycetes; order Streptomycetales; family Streptomycetaceae; genus Streptantibioticus_D; species Streptantibioticus_D parmotrematis. The sequence goes on from NZ_JAINVZ010000003.1 coordinate 3,690, forward strand.
CGGTGTGCCGCCGGACACGATTCACTCCCGGCCAGTGGCTCAACGTGGCTTGACCTGGGGGGCGTACAGGACTTACGTTCTCAATGCGCGGTCCGTCACGGATCGCCCCGAGCACGAAGCCCCCGGTTGTTCCCCCGTGACCGGGGGCTTCGTCCTGTTCCGGGCGGACGGGTATTTCCGTTTCGCCGGATAACGCCCTCCGGCGGTCCTCACCCTCCGTCACGATGTCGCGGAAGCCGGTGCACAGGCCGGTTCCTGGCCCGTTCCGCCGCCGGGCGGTGCGCCTCCCCCTCCCAGGCGCCAACACCGCAGGTACGATGCCCAAGGGAGCGCGGCAGGTTGTCACGGCGGTCGCTCCGGCGCCAACTTCCGTACGGAGAGCCGCTGTTCGGCCCCGGCCGGAGCGCGGCGGCAGGCCACCGGGGGCACGGTAGTGGGGGACCTGATGGACTTCGGCACTGAGGCGGTACCCCCGCAGGGCGGGGCTGGCTCCGGCGCCCCCGCCGACCTGGCGTGGCTGCGCGGCGTGGACGCCTACACGGTCGGCGCGTACGCGCAGGCGGAGGAGGAGTTCCGGGCGGCGGTGCGGCTGGACCCGGGCATGGCCGACGCCTGGCTCGGGCTGCACGCGCTGCGCGCCGACACCTCGACGGCGCTGCTGCGGATGTACCGGCACCGGGACCGCTTCGGCGAGCAGCGGCGCCGCTATCTGCGCGCCCTCAACTCCTGGTACTGGCTGGGGTGGTGGGTGCAGCCGGTGCTGGAGACCCCGCGCGACCTGCTGCTGGCGCACGCCTCGCACTGGCTGGACGGCCGGCACGTGGCCGACCTCGACCGGGCGCTGGCGGACTGTCCCCCGGTGGACACCGATCCGCAGGTGCGCTTCCTGCACGCGTGTCGCGCGTACCTGGTCAAGGACTGGGAGCAGCTGATACGCCACGCGGAACCGCTGCTGGAGGACCCGGTGCTCGGCATAGAGGCGGGGCTGTTCGGCGGGATGGCCCGGGTGCGGCTGGAGATGTGCGGGCAGGCGGAACCCCTGCTGGCCACCGCGCTGATGCGCTGCCGCAGCGAGCAGCCGCAGCGCAAGGAGCTGCGGTACTGGCTGGCCCGCGCCTACGAGGGCACCGGACGCACCGCGGCCGCCCTGCCGCTGTACCGGGCGGTGCACCGGGTGGACCCGGCGTTCATGGACACCGCCGCGCGGCTGGCCGCGATCACGGAGGCCGAGGACGGGCTGCACGAGTCGCAGGACCTGGCCGCGATCTCCCTGCCCGGCTACGGGCAGACCGCCCCGGACGGCCTGCCGGACACCGACCCCGGCGCGCCGTGCGACTCCCCCGGCGAGATCGGCGGGCCGGGCGGGCCCGGCGAGACGGCGGGCGAGGGCGGGGACGCGGCGGGGGGCCCGGGCGGTGCGGTGACCGGGTCGGCGCCGGTGGACGACGCCGGAGCGCGGCGCAAGGCACTGCTGCCGGTCTCCCCCATCACGCCGCCGGGCGTGCCGCTGGGCACCGCCGATCCCGCGCTGCTGGCCGACGCGCTGGCCGAGCTGGAGCGGATGGTGGGGCTGGAGCCGGTGAAACGGCAGGTCAAGGCGTTGTCGGCGCAGCTGAGGATGGCCCGGTTGCGAGCCGGCCAGGGCCTACCGGTGCAGCCGCCGAAGCGGCACTTCGTCTTCTCCGGCCCGTCCGGCACCGGCAAGACCACGGTCGCCCGCATCCTCGGCCGGGTCTTCTACGCGCTCGGGCTGCTCGGCGGCGACCACCTGGTGGAGGCCCAACGCGCCGATCTGGTGGGCGAGTTCCTGGGCCAGACCGCGGTGAAGGCCAACGAGCTGATCGACTCGGCGCTGGGCGGCGTGCTCTTCGTCGACGAGGCGTACAGCCTGTCCAACTCCGGCTACGGCAAGGGCGACGCGTACGGCGACGAGGCGTTGCAGGTGCTGCTCAAACGGGCCGAGGACAACCGGGACCGCCTGGTGGTGATCCTCGCCGGGTACCCGGAGGGCATGGACCGGCTGCTGGCGGCCAACCCGGGGCTCGGCTCGCGGTTCACCACCCGGGTGGACTTCCCCAGCTACCGCCCGCTGGAACTGACCCGCATCGGCGAGGTACTGGCGGCCGACGGCGGCGACCACTGGGACGAGGAGGCGCTGGAGGAGCTGCGCAGCATCAGCGGACACGTCGTCGCCCAGGAGTGGATAGACGAGCTGGGCAACGGCCGCTTCCTGCGGACGCTGTACGAGAAGAGCTGCGCCTACCGCGACCTGAGGCTGTCGGCGTACACCGGCGCCCCGACCCGCGAGGACCTGTCCACCCTGCGGCTGGCGGACCTGATGCAGGCCTACGGTGAGGTGCTCTCCGGCCGCGGTCCGGGGCAGCCGCCGCAGTGACGGTCGCCCCGGTCCGCTCCGGTCCCCGGCGGGGTCAGCCCGCCAGCGCCCGCGACTGGGCGCCGGAGCGGGGGCCGGGCGCGGCGTGGCCCGCGGCGTCCCGGTGGGCGGGGTCGCGCACCTCCCCGACCAGCATCTCCAGCACGTCCTCCAGCGCGACCAGGCCCAGCACCTCACCGTCCGCGTCGGCGACCGCCGCCAGATGGGAGGCGGCCCGGCGCATCGCGGTGAGCGCGTCGTCCAGCGGCAGCTCGGCCTTGAGCGTGGTCATCGGGCGCCACAGCCTGCGCGGCACCGGCCGGTCGCCCTCGTCGTTCTCGGCCGGTTCCAGGACGTCCTTGACGTGCAGGTAGCCCAGGAAGCCCCCGTCGGGCCCGGCGACCGGGAAGCGGGAGTAGCCGGTGGAGACGGTCAGCTCCTCGACCTGGTGCGGGGTGACCTCGGGGCCGACGGTGACCAGTTCGCCGGGGCGCAGCAGCACGTCGGTGACCGGGCGGCTGCCCAGCTCCAGCGCGTCGGACAGGCGCTCCTGCTCGGCCCGGTCGAGCAGGCCCGCCTGCCCGGAGTCCTCCACCAGGTAGGTGAGCTGCTCGCTGGTGTAGACGGCCTCGATCTCGTCCCTCGGCTCGACCCGGAAGATCCGCAGCACCAGCCGGGCGCAGGCGCTCAGCACCACGATGACCGGCCGGAAGACGCGGGCGCAGCCGACCAGGCCGGGGCCCAGCCACAGCGCCGCCTTCTCCGGGGAGGCCATCGCGAGGTTCTTCGGCACCAGCTCTCCGACCACCAGGTGGAAGAAGATCACCACGGCGAGCGCGACGACGTAGCCGATCGGGTGGACCAGCTCGCCGGGCACGCGCAGCGCGGAGAAGACCGGCTCCAGCAGACGGGAGACGGTCGGCTCGGCGACGGCACCGAGGGTCAGCGAGCAGACGGTCACGCCGAACTGCGCGGCGGCCATCATCCGCGGCAGGTTCTCCAGGCCGTGCAGCACGGTGCGGGCCCGGCGCTGGTCCGCGGCGAGCGGTTCGATCTGGCTGCGGCGCACCGAGACCATGGCGAACTCGGCGCCGACGAAGAAGCCGTTGCCGAGGACCAGCAGCGCCGCGAAGAACAGTTGCAGCACACTCGTCATGACCGCTCCTCGCGCCCCGCGCCCACGCGCGTCAGCCGGATGCGTTCGGCCCGGTGGTGGCCGACCTCCAGCACCTCGATCCGCCAGCCGGGCAGCTCGGTCACGTCACCGGCCTGCGGGATGCGTCCCAGCAGGTCGGCGACGAGCCCGGCCACCGTCTCGTACGGGCCTTCCGGTGCCTCCAGGCCGATCCTGGCCAGGATGTCGGTGCGACAGGCACCGTCGGCGTCCCACGCCGGGTGGCCGTCCTGCGCCGGTGCCTGGGCCAGCTCGGGCGTGTCGGCGTCGGCGTCGTCGTGCTCGTCGCGGACCTCGCCGACGAGTTCCTCGACGATGTCCTCCAGGGTGACCACCCCCGCCGTGCCGCCGTACTCGTCCACGACCACGGCGATCGGCTGCTCGCTGCGCAGCTGCTCCAGCAGCGGCTGCACCGGCAGCGTCTCGGGGACCAGGAGCGGCGCCACCGCGATCCGGCCCACCGGGGTGCGGTCACGCAGGTGCTTGGGCACCGACAGCGCATCTTTGAGGTGGACCATGCCGACCACCTCGTCGAGCCGCTCGCGGTAGACCGGGAAGCGGGACAGGCCGGTGGCCCGGGTCAAATTGAGCACGTCGGCCGCGGTGGTGGTGTCCTCCAGGGCGCTGACCTTGACGCGGGCGGTCATCACCGACTGCGCGGTCAGCTCGCCCAGGCCCGCGGTGCGCACGAACAGGTCCGCGGTGTCCTGCTCGATGGCTCCGGCCAGGGCGGAGTGCCGGGCCAGCGAGACCAGCTCGCCCGGGGTGCGGGCGGAAGCCAGTTCGTCGGTGGGCTCCACGCCCAGCGCGCGGACCAGGCGGTTGGCGGAGGCGTTGAGCAGTTCGATGACCGGGCGGAACAGGCGGCTGAAGGCGCGCTGCGGTCCGGCCACCATGCGGGCGACCGCCAGCGGCCGGGAGACCGCCCAGTTCTTGGGCACCAGCTCGCCGATGACCATCTGCACGCTGGAGGCCAGGACCATGCCGAGCACCACGGCGACGCCGGACGCGGCCTCGCCCAGGCCGATGGCGGTGAGCGGGCCGGTGAGCAGGTGGGAGAGGGCCGGCTCGGCGAGCATGCCGACCACCAGCGAGGTGATGGTGATGCCCAGCTGGGAGCCGGAGAGCTGGAAGGAGAGCCGGCGCAGGGCGGCGACGACGCCGCGGGCCCGGCGGTCACCGGCCGCGGCGGCCCGTTCGGCCTCGGGCCGGTCGACGGTCACCAGACCGAACTCGGCGGCGACGAAGAAGCCGTTGGCCAGGATGAGCAGGAGTGCCGCGCCGAGCAGCAGAAGGGAACTCATGCCGCCACCACCGCGCGCGGGGCGCTTCGGTCGGGGGCGGCGCAGGTACTACAGGACGATTCGTCCATCGCCGGAAAAGTGTCACTCCTCGGATCGTTCCGGTTCCCCGCGAGCCGCGCTCGGGGCGCGGCTCGTACACGGCGGGGGCGGGCGCACCGGCGCCTCGCTCTTCCAGAGTAGTCAAGCCATGCCCTGCGGCGGGAGTCACGACGGGCCGCCGCCGCGCCGGATTCCACCCGCGGTGGCGGACCGGTTACGCGGCGTCCGCGGGACCGGTGCCCAGCGCGTCGGCGAGTGCGCGCAGCCTGCGCGCGTCGCTGACCGCCTGCTGGCGGGCGATACCGGGCTGGATGCCCATCGCCGCCAGGCTGGTGCCGTCGGCGAGGTCGAGGTAGACCCACGGGTCACCGGCCCGCAGGTTGACGCGCAGCACCTCAGCCCACGCCAGCCGGCGCACCGTGGTGAGGTTCACCACCGTGACGCCGTCCCGGGTGGCGACCACCTTCGGGCGGCTGAGCAGCGCCAGCACGGCGAAGATGATCAGCCCGGTGCCGATCATGGTGGCCCGGTCCGCCGCGGCCCAGGGCGCGGGCATGGCCAGCGCGACGGTGGCGAAGGTGATCAGCATGACGCTGCCCACCGTGAGCAGCACCACCCGGGTGCGCACCGGGCGGAAGGTCACCGGCAGCGCGGTCGGTTCGTCGGGTGCGGGCATGTCGGCGGTCTTCCCGGTACGGGACGCGGCGGAGGTCATGGTGGGCGCTTCGCAGGAGTTCGGAGGGCGGGTGGAACGGGACGGGCGCGGGCCGGTGGCGGCCCCGGCACGACGCCGGGGCCGCCCGGGGTCACAGGCGGCAGGCGTGGATGCCGGTGGTCAGGATGGCACGGGCGCCCAGCTCGTAGAGGTCGTCCATGATCCGCTGGGCCTCGCGGGACGGGACCATGGAGCGCACGGCGACCCAGCCCTCGTGGTGCAGCGGGGAGATGGTGGGCGACTCCAGGCCCGGGGTGAGCGCCACGGCCTTCTCGACCTTCTCGGCGCGGATGTCGTAGTCCATCATCACGTAGCGCCGGGCGACCAGGACGCCCTGCATGCGGCGCAGGAACTGCTGGACCTTCGGCTCGTCCTGGGGCGCGCCGACACGGCGGATGACGACCGCCTCGGACTCCAGGATCGGCTCGCCGATGATCTCCAGGCCCGCGTTGCGCAGGGTGGTGCCGGTCTCCACGACGTCCGCGATGACCTCGGCGACGCCGAGCTGGATCGCGGTCTCGACGGCGCCGTCGAGGTGGACCACGGAGGCGTCCACGCCGTTGTCGGCGAGGTGCTTCTCCACCAGCCCGGCGAAGGAGGTGGCGATCGTCATGCCGCCGAACTCCTTGACGCCGGTGGCCGTCCCCGGCCGGGTGGCGTAGCGGAACGTGGAGGCGGCGAAGCCCAGTTGGAGGATCTCCTCCGCCTGCGCCCCGGAGTCCAGCAGCAGGTCGCGGCCGGTGATGCCGATGTCGAGACGGCCGGAGCCGACGTAGACGGCGATGTCCCTGGGGCGCAGGAAGAAGAACTCCACCTGGTTGTCGGAGTCGACCAGGACCAGTTCGCGGCGGTCCTTGCGCTGCCGGTAGCCGGCCTCATGCAGCATCGCCGACGCAGGCTCGGACAGTGAACCCTTGTTGGGGACGGCGATGCGCAGCATGGAGCGGTTTCCTTTACGACTCGTTGATCACGGAACGTACGGACGCACTACGGACGGTCACAGGTGAGCGTATACGTCGTCGAGGGAGATCCCCCGCGCGACCATCATCACCTGAACGTGGTACAGGAGTTGGGAGATCTCCTCGGCGGTGGCGTCGGCGCCCTCGTACTCGGCGGCCATCCACACCTCGGCGGCCTCCTCGACCACCTTCTTGCCGATGGCATGGACGCCCTTGCCCACCAGCTCCGCGGTGCGGGAGGTGGCGGAGTCGCCCGAGGCGGCCTTGTCCTTCAGCTCGGCGAAGAGCTGCTCGAATGTCTTGTTCGCCATGGTGGTCCTACTCTACGTGCTCGGACCGCCGCGCTCAGCGCCAGGGCTCGGACACGGACCGCAGGATCGCCGCCGTGGCGAGCGCCGCGGTGACCGCCTCGTGGCCCTTGTCCTCCGACGAGCCGGGCAGCCCGGCACGCTCCAGCGCCTGCGCCTCGGTGTCGCAGGTCAGCACGCCGAAGCCGACGGGCACCCCGGTCTCCACCGAGACCTGGGTGAGCCCCGCGGTGACGCCCTGGCAGACGTAGTCGAAGTGCGGGGTGCCGCCGCGGATGACCACGCCGAGGGCGACGATGGCCTCGTAGCCGCGGGAGGCCAGCGCCTTGGCGACGACCGGTAGTTCGAAGCTGCCCGGCACCCGCAGCAGGGTCGGCTCGTCGATGCCCAGTTCGCGCAGCGCCCGCAGCGCGCCGTCGACCAGGCCGTCCATGACCTGCTGGTGCCACTGCGCGGCGATCACCGCGACCCGCAGGTCACTGCAGCTCTTCACGGTCAACTCGGGGGCGCCCTTACCGCTCACGTCTCTCCTCGGTGCTTCGGTGCTTCGGTGCTGTCGTCGGTGCTTCGCGTTGGTGCTGGTGGTGGTCGGTGCAGTCTGTCGTACCGGTCACTGGTTGCCGCAGGCGCCCGTGGGGCCGCCGTCCAGCCAGGGCAGGTCGTGGCCCATGCGGTCCCGCTTGGTGCGCAGGTAGCGCAGGTTGTGCTCACCGGCCTGGACCGGCATCGGCTCGCGGCCCTCCACCCGCAGTCCGTGCCGGACCAGGGCGTCCACCTTGTCGGGGTTGTTGGTCATCAGCCGCACCGAGCGCACCCCGAGGTCGGCGAGGATGCGCGCCCCTGCGCCGTAGTCGCGCGAGTCGGCGGGCAGGCCGAGTTCCAGGTTGGCGTCGAGCGTGTCGCGCCCGCGTTCCTGGAGTTCGTACGCGCGCAGCTTGTGCAGCAGGCCGATGCCGCGGCCCTCGTGCCCGCGCAGGTAGATCACCACACCGCGGCCCTCGGTGGCCACGCGTTCCAGCGACGCCTGCAACTGCGGGCCGCAGTCGCAGCGCAGCGAGCCGAAGACGTCGCCGGTCAGGCACTCGGAGTGCACCCGCACCAGCACGTCCTCGCCGTCGCCGATGTCCCCGGTGGCGAGCGCGATGTGCTCCACGCCGTCCACCGTGCTGCGGTAGCCGTAGGCGCGGAAGTCGCCGAAGGCGGTGGGCAGCCGGGTGACGGCCTCGCGGCGCACCGTCGGCTCGCTGGTCTCGCGGTAGGCGATCAGGTCCTCGATGGAGATGATCGTCAGGCCGTGCTTGCGGGCGAACGGGACGAGTTCGGGCAGCCGCGCCATGGTGCCGTCCTCGTTGGCGATCTCGCAGATCGCGGCGGCCGGGCGCAGTCCGGCGAGCCGGGCGAGGTCGACACCGGCCTCGGTGTGCCCGTTGCGGGTGAGGACACCGCCGGGGCGGGCGCGCAGCGGGAAGACGTGGCCGGGGCGCACGAAGTCGCCGGGGGCGCTCGCCGGGTCGGCGAGCATCCGCAGGGTCAGCGCGCGGTCGGCGGCGGAGATGCCGGTGCTGGTGCCACGCGCGGGGGCGGCGTCGACGCTGACGGTGAAGGCGGTGGTCATCGACTCGGTGTTGCGGGCGACCATCTGCGGCAGGTCGAGCCGCTCCAGCGTGTCGGCCTCCATCGGGGCGCAGATCAGGCCGCGGCACTCGGTCATCATGAAGGCGACCAGTTCGGGGGTGGCGAGTTCGGCGGCGAAGATCAGGTCGCCCTCGTTCTCCCGGTTCTCGTCGTCCACCACGACGACCGGGCGGCCGGCGGCGATGTCGGCGACGGCCTGCTCCACGGAGTCGAGCAGCGGGGTGCCGTCGCCCCTTGAGTCCTCGGGGTCGTACCAGGTCGGCGCGGTCGTCATGCCGGCGCTCCTTCCAGGGCTCCCGCGTCCGGGCGGGAGGTTCGGGTCCGCAGCCACCAGGCCCGCAGGCCGAGCAGGACCAGGACGAAGTAGATGACGTAGACCAGGGCGGAGAACTTCAGGTCGCTGCTCCAGGCGAGCGGCACGCCGACCAGGTCGACGGCGAGCCAGGCGAACCAGAACTCGACCCAGCCGCGGGCCATGGCGACCATCGCGGCGAGGGTGCCGACGAAGATGTACGCGTCCGGCCAGGGATTCCACGACAGCGACGGGAAGAGGGTGAACAGCCCGACGACGGCGAGGGTGCCGACCGCCGTGCCGCCGACCAGCCAGCCGCGTTCGCGCCAGGTGGCGAAGCGCACCTCGACCTGTCCGGACTCGCGCCGGCCGCGGCGCCACTGGATCCAGCCCCAGGCGGCGACCACGACGACGAGCAGCTGTTTGCCGACGCCGCCGGTCAGGTGGGCCGACCAGTAGGCGATCACCAGCACGGCGCCGGACAGGAGTTGGACCGGCCAGGCCAGCAGCGCGCGGCGCCAGCCGAGCGCGAGCCCGGCCAGGCCCAGCAGGTTGCCGGTCATGTCGGCCCACTTGACGTGTTCGCCGAAGACGGAGAACGCGACGCTGTTGAGCGAGTCGAGGGAACTCACCGCCCGGCCTCCGTCCCGGGGGTCAGCGGGGCGGGCGCTCCGGCGCCGGGCGCGCGGTCGCCGAGCAGCCGCTCGACGTACTTGGCGAGCACGTCGACCTCCAGGTTGACCGGGTCGCCGGGCTGCTTGATGCCGAGGGTGGTGAGCGCGAGGGTGGTCGGGATGAGGCTGACGGTGAAGTAGTCGTCGGCGGCGTCCACGACGGTGAGGCTGATGCCGTCGACCGTGATGGAGCCCTTCTCGACCACGTACCGCGAAAGCTCCTGCGGCAGGCCGACCTTGACGATCTCCCAGTGCTCGCCGGGGACGCGCTCCAGCACGGTGCCGGTGCCGTCCACGTGGCCCTGGACGAGGTGGCCGCCGAGCCTGCCGCCGAGCGCCATCGGCCGCTCCAGGTTGACCCGGGTGCCGACGTCCAGCGCGCCGAGGCTGGAGCGCTTGAGGGTCTCGGCCATCACGTCGGCGGTGAAGGCGCCGTCGGCGGTGTCGACCACGGTGAGGCAGACCCCGTTGACGGCGATCGAGTCGCCGTGCTCGGCGTCCTCGGTCACCAGCGGGCCGCGCAGGGTGAACCGGCAGGAGTCACCGAGGTTCTCGACGGCGGTGACCTCACCCAGCTCTTCGACGATTCCGGTGAACACTCAGTTCTCCTCAGTGCGGCGGGGATACGCGGTGACGCGCAGATCGGGGCCGAGCGTGGCGGTGGCGGCCACGTCGAGCCGCAACGCCCGCGCGATGGTGGTGATTCCGGCGTCGGCGAGGACCGCGGGTCCCGCGCCGAGCAGGGCGGGGGCGAGATAGCCGGTGACCTTGTCGACGGCGTCCGCCGCGACGAAGGCACCGGCGAGGGTGGGGCCGCCTTCCAGCAGCACCGAGCGCACGCCGCGTTCGTACAGCGCGGCCAGCAGCGCGGGCACGTCCAGCCCGCGTCCGCTCGCGGCTCTGGGCAGCCGTACGACGTCGGCCCGTCCCTTCAGGTGGTCGGCGTCGGTGTCGTCGGCGACCGCGATCAGGGTGGGCGCGGCGTCGTCCAGCACGCGGGCGGCGGGCGCGACGGTGGCGTGGGTGTCGAGGACGACGCGCAGCGGCTGGGTGACGTCGCCGTCCAGGCCGCGTACGGCGAGCTGCGGGTCGTCGGCGCGCAGGGTGCCGGAGCCGACGAGCACGGCGTCGGACTCGGCGCGCAGCCGGTGGACGTCGGCGCGGGCCGGTCCCGAGGTGATCCAGCGGCTGGTGCCGTCGGCGGCGGCGCTCCTGCCGTCCAGCGTGGCGGCGTACTTCCAGTGCACGAAGGGGCGGCCGAGGCGGATCGCGGTCAGCCACGCCTCGTTGCCGCGCGCGGACTCGGCCTCGAGCAGCCCGCTTTCGGTGTCGATCCCGGCGGCGCGCAGGGTGGCGGCGCCGCCCGCGGCCGAGGGGTTGGGGTCACTGACGGCGTGCACGACGCGGGCGATCCCGGCGTCGACGAGCGCCTGGGCGCACGGGCCGGTGCGGCCGGTGTGGTTGCAGGGCTCCAGGGTGACGACGGCGGTGCCGCCGCGGGCCCGCTCGCCCGCCTCGCGCAGCGCGTGGATCTCGGCGTGCGGTCCCCCGGCCCGGCGGTGCCATCCCTCGCCGACGACCCGGCCGTTGACGTCGAGGACGACGCAGCCGACGACCGGGTTGGGGCTGGTGGAGCCGAGGCCGCGGGCGGCGAGCGCGATCGCGCGCCGCATCGCGTCGGTTTCCTCGGGGGTGGCCACCGGGTCCTCCTGCCTCTTCGGGCACGGACTCCGGGGCGATAGGGGAATGCCACGGGACGCTTCGCACGGGGAACGCCGGGACGGCCGAGGAACGTCGCGTACGGCGGGGAGCCGGTGGCGACGACCGCTCGGGGCGGCGTACCCGTGAGGTCCCGCCGCGCACTGCCTCCCATCCGGACTTTAACCGTCGGTCCAGGAATTTCACCTGGTCAACCGGCCGCTGGCAGCGGACGGGTCGCGGACTGTAACCGCCGGTTCGGACTTTCACCGACCCCGGAGTGCGCCAAACGTCACTGGTACGTCTTCAGTCTGCCACGGACGGCGCAACCCATGCGGCCGGACCCTTGTGGCCTGGGTCACATGAGCACGACAAGTCAGGATGTTTCGGCGCTTGTCCCGGCGCGCCCCGGCCGGACTCCAGCGCGGCGCGCCGGGCCCGCGAGGCGCGGGCCGGTCGACGGCCGTCGCGGAGCGCCGAACTACGATGTCGGGCGGTTCATCCCGCGAAGATCCGGATCGTCCCCGCGGGAGGGCCGCCGACACCGACCGACGAAGGACACGGAGCACCACGAATGGGCCTGGGCGTGCGCTGGACCCTCCACGGCGACGGGCGCACCCCCGCCCCCGGCGCGGTCGTCAGACCCGACGAGCGGCTGAGCTGGCCCCGCACGGTGGGCCTGGGCGCCCAGCACGTGGTGGCGATGTTCGGGGCGTCGTTCGTGGCGCCGGTCCTGATGGGACTCAACCCGAACCTGGCGATCATGATGTCGGGCGTCGCGACGATGATCTTCCTGCTGGCGACGCGCGGCCGGGTGCCCAGCTACCTCGGCTCCAGCCTGTCGTTCGTCGGGGTGGCGGCGGTCATCCGCGCCCAGGGCGGCGGCACGGCGGCGGTGACCGGCGCGATCCTGGTGGTCGGAGCGGTGCTGTTCGCGGCGGGTCTCGCGGTGCGGCGGTTCGGCGCCCGGGTCGTCCACGCGGTGATGCCCCCGGTGGTGACCGGCGCGGTGGTCATGCTGATCGGCTTCAACCTGGCGCCGGTGACGGCGACCACGTACTGGCCGCAGGACCAGTGGACGGCGCTGCTGACCATGCTGGTGACCGCGCTGGCCATCATCGGGCTGCGCGGCTTCTGGTCGCGTATCGCGATCTTCCTCGGGCTGGTCTTCGGCTACGCGATCTCCTGGCTCTTCGACCGCGTCTTCGGCCGCATCCACTCGGTGGACGGCTCGGGCCACGTGACGTCCCACTGGCGGCTGGACCTGTCGGGCGTGGGCAGGGCGCACTGGGTCGGGCTGCCGCCGCTGCACGGGCCCGCCTTCCACTGGTCGGCGGTGCTGGTGGCGCTGCCGGTGGTGATCGCGCTCATCGCGGAGAACGCGGGCCACGTCAAGGCCGTCGGCGAGATGACCGGCGATCCGCTGGACGACAGCCTGGGCACGGCGATCGCGGCGGACGGCGCGGCGACGGTGCTCTCCACCTCGTTCGGGGGCCCCGCGACCACGACGTACTCCGAGAACATCGGGGTGATGGCGGCGACCCGCGTCTACTCCACCGCCGCCTACTGGGCGGCCGCGTGCTTCGCCCTGCTGTTCGGCCTGTGCCCGAAGTTCGGCGCGATCGTCGCGGCGGTCCCCGGCGGCGTGCTCGGCGGCATCACGGTGATCCTCTACGGCATGATCGGCCTGCTGGGCGCGCAGATCTGGACGCACAACCGGGTGGACCTGCGCAATCCGCTGCACCTGGTGCCGGTCGCGGCGGGCGTCATCATCGGCATCGGCGGGGTGGGCCTGCGCATCAGCGGCGACTTCGAGCTGAGCGGCATCGCGCTGGGCACGATCGTCGTCCTCGTCGGCTACCACGGCCTGCGGCTCCTGGCCCCGGCCCACATGAAGCGGCCCGTCGGCGAACCACTGCTGGACGAGGGCACGTCCGGGTACGACGAGGGCCCGGCCGAGGGCTGACGGCCCCGCGTCGGGCCCGGCGCGGATCGCTCGTCGTCCGGCGCGGATCGCGGATCGTCCGGCGCGGATCGCTCGTTGTGGGGACGCGGCGTCGCGTCGTCGTGGCGGGGTACCCCGGCGCTGCCAGTCTTGCGCCATGACTTCCGTGGACGCCGTGGTGGCGCGGATGACCGCGCTGTCGGCGCGACTACCCCCGCACGACGGGGTCGCGGTGTTCAACGCGGTGTACCTGTCGGTGACGCGCGAGCTGAACGGGCGCCTGGGAAGCGGCTTCTTCCCGCACCCGGGCCGCACCGCCGAGCTTGGCGCCCGGTTCGCGGCGCGCTATCTGCTGGCCGTCGAGGCGGAGGAGGCCGGGAGCCGTCCGCCCGACTGCTGGCGCCCGCTGTTCCGGCTGCGCCACCACCGCGACGTCCGCCCGACGCAGTTCGCGCTGGCCGGGATCAACGCCCACGTGGGGCACGACCTGCCGCTCGCGGTGCTGGACACCTGCGTGGCGCTCGGGGTCGAACCGCCCGCGCTGGAGACCGACTTCGAGCGGGTCGGCGACGTGCTGGAGGCGATCGAGGAGCGGGTCCGCGAGGAGCTGATGCCGGGGCCTGACCTGCTGGAGCTGGCCGATCCGCTGACCCATCTGCTGGGCTCGTGGAGCCTGGAGCGGGCCAGGGACGCGGCCTGGTCGACGGCGGGCCTGCTGTGGCGGCTGCGCGAACTCCCCGTGGTGTACGAGGAGTTCGCGCGGCGTCTGGACGCGGGCGTGGGCCTGGTGGGCCGCTGCCTGCTGACCCCGTTGCCGTACGGACCGGACCGGGGGCCGGTCGTCCCCGGGCGGCTGCCGTATCCGATCTCCCGTCAGTCCTCCGGGAGTTCGACCGGGGCGATCTCGTCGTAGACGTCGCCGGGGCCGGGGTTGGACGGGTCGGTGGCGCCGCCGAGGTGGTGCATGACGCCCCACACGGCGTTGAGCGCGGTCTGCACGGCGCCCTCGGCCCAGCCCGCGGTCCAGGAGATGTCGTCGCCGGCGAGGAAGATGCCGCGCTTGTCCTGCGGCAGCCGGTCCTGCATGAAGTGGGTGAACAGCCGCCGCTGGTAGCGGTAGTGGCCCGGCAGATTGGCCTTGAACGCGCCCATGAAGTAGGGCTCGTCCTCCCAGGAGATGGTGACCGGGTTGCCGATGACGTGCTTGCGGATGTCGACCTTGGGATAGATCTCGCCGAGCGACTTGAGCATGACCTCCAGCCGCTCGTTGGGGCTCAGCGGCAGCCACTTGAGGCTGTCGTCGCACCACGTGTACGACAGGCAGATCACGGCGGGCTTGTCCGGGCCGTCGTCCAGCAGGTAGGTGCCGCGGGTCATGCGGTCGGTGAGCGTCATGCTCATGGTGTCGCGCCCGGTCTCCGGGTCCGGGTCCAGCCAGAACGGCCGGTCCACGGGCACGAAGAGCTTGGAGGACTCCATGTAGTGGGTGCGCTCGATGGCCGTCCAGTGGTCGATCGGGAAGAGCGCGTCGTCGCAGTCGATCTTCGACAGCAGCATCCAGCTCTGCGCGGTGAACACGACCGCCTTGTACGAGCGGATGTCGCCGGAGGCGTCGGTGACGGTGGTGCGGTTGCCCGCGGTGCGGTGCAGCCGGGTCACCGCCGGGCGCGGGGTGCCGCCGTGCAGCGAGGCGAGCGAGGTGCCGGGCGCCCAGTGCACCAGCTTGGCGGGTTCCTCCTCCCACAGCCGCAGCGGCAGTTGCTGGCTGCCGCCGACGATGCCGCGGTGGTCGTCGTCCGCGCCGGTGTAGACGACGCGCAGGATCTCCAGGATGGAGTTGGGGAAGTCGGTGTCCCAGCCGCCGGTGCCGAAGCCGACCTGGCCGAAGATCTCCCGGTGGCGGAAGCTCTTGAAGGACGGGGAGTCGCACAGGAAGCCGTAGAAGGTCTGGTTGTCGAGCCGGTCGACCAGCTCCGCCCAGATCTCGCGGATCGTGGCCACGTCGCGCTCACGGATGGCGCGCTGCATCTCGGAGAAGCGGGCGCCGTCCTCCAGGCAGGCGTTCCAGGCGTCCATCACCTGGTGGTAGACCGCGGGCAGGTCGTCCAGGGTGCGGGCGTAGTGCGACTCGCCCTTGAGGTCGACGACCGTCGAGGGGGTCTCGGGCGCCAGCGGGTTGGGGAACGCCTTGGTGGTCAGGCCCACCCGGTCCACGTAGTGCTGGAACGCGGTCGAGCACGGCGGGAAGCGCATCGCGCCCATCTCGGCGGTCAGGCTCTCGTCGCAGCCGTCGAAGCCCTCGGTGCGCAGCCGTCCGCCGATCCGGTCGGCCTCGTAGACGACGGGCTTGAGGCCCATCTTCATCAGCTCGTACGCGGCGACGATGCCGGACAGGCCGCCGCCGATGACCGCCACCTCGGTGCCGTGCTCGGTCGCCGGGACGGAGCCGAGCCCGGCCGGGTGGGCCAGGTAGTCGTCGTAGGCGTAGGGGAAGTCCGGGCCGAACATGGTGACCGGCCGGGCCACGGGCTGCTCCTGCTCGTCGTGGACGGCGGTGGGCACGGTGGAGGTCATGGGCGTGGTTCTCCTTGGAGCGGGCGGTACGTGAAGGCGCGGCGGCGGACCGGGACCGGGCGGCGGGACTCCGGCCAGGGGCTCAGGTGAGCGGCCCGTACAGCTCCGGGCGGCGGTCGAGCAGGTAGGGCAGTTCCTCGCGGGAGGCGGCGAGCAGGGCCGGGTCGACGTCGGCGAGGACCAGGTCCTCCCCGGTCCCGGCACGCGCCCGTACGACGCCATCGGGACCGGCGAGGCAGCTGAGCCCGGTGAAGTGGAACTCGCCCTCGGCGCCGCAGCGGTTGGCGTAGGCCACGTACAGCTGGCTTTCGTACGCGCGGGCCGGGACGAGGGTCTGGGGGACGAACTCGAAGGGACGCATCAGGGCGGTGGGCACGACCAGCAGGTCGGTGCCGGCCAGCGCGTGCGCCCGCACGGTCTCGGGGAACTCGACGTCGTAGCAGATCAGCAGGCCCACGATGAGCCCGCCGAGGTCGGCCTGGACGACGGCGGTGTCGCCCGCGGTGAAGTGGGCGGCCTCGAAGTCGCCGAACAGGTGGGTCTTGCGGTAGTCGGCGAGGACGGCACCGTCCGGGCCGGTCAGCCGCACCGAGTTGAAGACCGCGTCGCCCGCGCGCTCGGGGTAGCCGTGGGCGATGGCGATCCGGTGCGCGGCGGCGATCTCGCGGACCCGGTGGGCGGAGGGGCCGTCGGCGGTCTCGGCGCGGTCGGCCACCGCGTCGCCGATCGCGTAGCCGGTGAGGTACATCTCGGCGGTGACCAGCAGTCCGGCTCCCCCGGCGGCGGCACGGCGGGCGGCGTCGTCCAGCGCGGCGAGGCTGTCGGCGGCGGACGCCGGAACGCCCGCGGGGCCCTGGTACAGCGCGATGCGCAGCGGCGGCGTCATGGAACCTCGTCATGTCGAATGCCGGTCGGTGGAGCGGGATCGATACGACGGTACGGGCGCGCACCGGACGCCAACAAGGCCGTCCCGTTGCGCGTGGACGGGCGATTCGTTGCGTCTTCACCCACTGGAGCGGCGATTCGTTGCGCGCGGGCGGAACGCGAGCTGTCGACAGCCCGACGAAGCGGTTACGCGGGCGCGCCCGCGCCGTACCTGCGCAGCAGCGGGGACAGGACCAGGACGGACTTGGTGCGCTCGACGAAGGGCTCGCCCGCGATCCGTTCCAGGACGCGTTCGAAGTGCCGCACGTCCTCGGCGTAGATCTGCACCACGGCGTCGGCCTCGCCGGTCACCGTGGACGCGGCCGCCACCTCCGGGTAGCGCTCCAGGCCGCGCTTGATCGCCTCGGGCGAGGTCTTGTGGCGGCAGTAGATCTCGACGAACGCCTCCGTCTCCCAGCCGAGCGCGGCGGGGTCGACGCGGACGGTGAAGCCGGTGATCGCGCCGGTGGCCAGCAGCCGGTCGACGCGGCGTTTGACGGCGGGGGCGGACAGCCCGACCTCGGCGCCGATGTCCGCGTAGGAGCGGCGGGCGTCCTCGGCGAGGGCGTGCACGATGCGTTCGTCGAGATCGTTCAGGGACACGGCGGGCGGTTCACTTCTCCGGTTCGGGGCGGGCGAGCCGGGAGCGGCGCAGCCCGTAGGCGAAGTAGATCACGAGGCCCACGGCCATCCATCCGCAGAACACCATCCAGGTGGTGAACTCCAGGCTCGTCATCATCCACAGGCACAGCCCGAAGCCGATCAGCGGCGTGACCGGGCTGAACGGCGTGCGGAACGACCGCTTCAGCTCAGGCCGCCTGCGGCGCAGCACCAGCACGGCGAGGTTGACCAGCGCGAACGCGAACAGAGTGCCGATGCTGGTCGCGTCGGCGAGCTGGCCGAGCGGCACGACGGCGGCCAGCACCCCGCAGAACAGCGAGACGATCACGGTGTTGGCGCGCGGCACGCCGGTGCGGGCGTGGACGGTGGAGAAGACCTTGGGCATCAGGCCGTCGCGGGACATCGCGAACAGGATGCGGGTCTGCCCGTACAGCACGGTCAGCACGACGCTGGCGATCGCGACGACCGCACCGAGGGCCAGCAGCACGGCCCAGAAGCCCTGTCCCGTGACCTGCTGCATGATCGTGGAGAGCGTGGCGTCGACGTCGCCGAACGCCTTCCACGGCATCGCGCCGACCGCGACGAGCGCGACCAGGCAGTACAGCACGGTGACGATCAGCAGCGAGAGCATGATGGCGCGCGGCAGGTCGCGCTGCGGGTTCTTCGCCTCCTCACCGGCCGTGGAGGCGGCGTCGAAGCCGATGTAGGAGAAGAACAGGGTGGCGCCCGCCGCGCTGACCCCGCCGACGCCCAGCGGCATGAAGGGCGCGTAGTTGCCGGACTTGATGCCGGTGAAGGCGACCGCGCAGAACAGCAGCAGGGAGACGATCTTCACCGCGACCATGACGGTGTTGGCCCGGGCGCTCTCCTTGGCGCCGCCGAGCAGGAAGCCCATGGCGAGCAGCACGACCAGCAGCGCGGGGACGTTGACGATGCCGCCGCCGCCCGGCGGGGCGGACAGCGCGGCGGGCAGGGTGACGCCGAGGGTGCCGTGCAGCAGTTCGTTGAGGTACTGGCCCCAGCCGACCGCGACCGCGGCGACCGAGACGCCGTACTCCAGGATCAGGCACCAGCCGCAGATCCAGGCGACCAGCTCGCCGAGGGTGGCGTACGCGTAGGAGTAGGAGGATCCGGCGACCGGGATGGTGCCGGCCAGTTCCGCGTAGGACAGGGCGGAGAACAGCGCGGTGAAGCCCGCGATGACGAAGGAGATCACGACGGCGGGCCCGGCCTTGGGGACCGCCTCGCCGAGCACCACGAAGATGCCGGTGCCGAGGGTGGCGCCGATGCTGATCATGGTGAGCTGCCACATGCCCAGCGAGCGCCGCAGCGTGCCACCGGTGCCGGTGCCGCCCTCGGCGACCAGCCGCTCGACGGGCTTGCGGCGGGCCAGCGCGGCGCCCAGGCCCGCGCGGGCCGGTGCGGCGGGTGCCGTCGCCTGCTTCGCCGGCCGCGTGCCGGTATTCACCACTGACCTCCATCGGGATGCGGACGCGGTCTGCATACTCATGCGGAACCGCAGGTACCTATGCTAAACGGTACCTGCGGTTCCCTGCCCGTATGAGGTTGTGGCCTGCGTCTCAGAGGGCGGACACCCTCTGCTGCCTTACGACCAGCTGCTGTGCAGCGGCTTGCCCTCGGCATAGCCGGAGGCGCTCTGCACGCCGACCACGGACCGCTCGTGGAACTCGGCCAGCGATCCGGCGCCCGCGTAGGTGCAGGAGCTGCGCACGCCCGCGATGATCGAGTCGATCAGGTCCTCCACCCCCGGGCGGGCCGGGTCGAGGAACATCCGCGAGGTGGAGATGCCCTCCTCGAACAGCGCCTTGCGGGCCCGGTCGTATCCGGACTCGTCGCTGGTGCGGTTGCGCACGGCGCGGGCCGAGGCCATGCCGAAGCTCTCCTTGTACAGCCGCCCGTTGGCGTCCTGCTGGAGGTCGCCGGGCGACTCGTAGGTGCCGGCGAACCACGAGCCGATCATCACGTTGGACGCGCCCGCGGCCAGCGCCATCGCCACGTCGCGCGGATGGCGCACGCCGCCGTCCGCCCACACGTGCTTGCCGTACTTGCGTGCCTCGGCGGCGCACTCCAGCACCGCGGAGAACTGCGGGCGGCCCACGCCGGTCATCATCCGGGTGGTGCACATCGCGCCGGGGCCGACGCCCACCTTGATGATGTCGGCGCCCGCCTCGATCAGGTCGCGCACGCCCTCGGCGGCCACGATGTTGCCCGCCACGATCGGCACCCGCGGGTCGAGGCCGCGCACCGCCCTGATGGCGGAGATCATCGACTCCTGGTGGCCGTGCGCGGTGTCGATGACGAGCGTGTCCACGCCCGCGTCGAGCAGCTGCTTGGCCTTGCCCGCGACGTCGCCGTTGATGCCGACCGCGGCGGCGACGCGCAGGCGGCCGTCGGCGTCGACGGCCGGGGAGTACAGGGTGGCGCGCAGGGCGGCCTTGCGGGTGAGGATGCCGACCAGGCGGCCGTCGGCGTCCACCGCGGGGGCGAGCTTGCGGTGGGCGTCCTCCAGGCGGTTGAACGCCTCGCGCGGGTCGATGTCCGCGTCCAGCAGGAGCAGGTCCCTGGACATGATCTCGCCGAGCTGGGTGAAGCGGTCCACCCCGGACAGGTCCGTCTCGGTGACCACGCCGACCGGGCGGCCGTCGGCCACCACCACGCCCGCGCCGTGCGCCCGCTTGGGCAGCAGCGCGATGGCGTCGGCGACGGTGTTGTTCGGGGCGAGCACGATGGGGGTGTCCAGCACCAGGTGGCGCTGCTTCACCCAGGAGATGACCTCGGTCACCACCTCGATGGGGATGTCCTGCGGGATGACGACCAGGCCGCCGCGGCGGGCCACCGTCTCGGCCATCCTCCGCCCGGCGATCGCGGTCATGTTGGCGACGACGAGCGGAATGGTGGTGCCCGTACCGTCCGGCGACGACAGGTCCACCGCCTGCCGGGACCCCACCGCGGAACGGCTGGGGACCATGAAGACGTCGTCGTAGGTCAGGTCGTACGGGGGCTGAGCATCATTGAGAAAGCGCACGTACTTCATTTTTGCACGGGAGGGGGGAAATCCCTGCTTGGAGGAACCTCCCGGATCGCCGGAACGTTGTTGGGGCATGATCCGAGACAGTGTTCCGGGACGCGGTTCCGGGCAGTGTCCTGGGGCCGCTCGGGGCTTGTACGGTCACGACGGAGAGACAATCGAAGCAGGCGTCCTCCGGCCAGACGTGACCGGCCGGGCCCTCGGACCCCGGGAGGGGATATGAACCGCACGCGCTTTGCCCCGGACCGGGGGCTGTCCAGTCGCATGGTCGTCACCATGTTTCTCATCGGCCTGCTCTACGTGGTCTTCGTGGGCGCGCTCCTCGCGCTGCTGCGCGGCGCCTGGCCGATCATCCTGATCATCGCGGGCGGCCTGTTCATCGCGCAGTTCTGGTTCAGCGACAAGATCGCCGCGTTCAGCATGGGCGCCCGGGAGGTCACTCCTGAGGAGTTCCCGCAGCTGCACGGCGTCGTCGACCGGCTCTGCGCGCTGGCCGACATGCCCAAGCCGCGGGTCGCGGTCGCCGACAGCGACGTGCCCAACGCCTTCGCCACCGGCCGCAACGCCGACAAGGCCATCGTCTGCGCCACCACCGGCCTGCTGCGCCGGCTGGAGCCGGAGGAGCTGGAGGGCGTGCTCGCCCACGAGCTGTCCCACGTGGCGCACAAGGACGTCGCGGTCATGACGATCGCCTCGTTCCTCGGCGTGCTGGCCGGGATCATCACCCGCATCGGTCTGTGGGGCGGCTTCCGCTCCCGGGGCAACAACCAGAACGCGGCCATCGTCGCCCTGCTGATCCCACTGGTCAGCGCGGTGGTCTACGCGATCAGCTTCCTGCTGACCCGGATGCTGTCGCGGTACCGCGAGCTGTCCGCCGACCGCTCGGCCGCCCAGCTGACCGGCCGCCCGTCCGCGCTGGCCTCGGCGCTGACCAAGGTGAGCGGCACGATGGCCCGCATCCCGACGGAGGACCTGCGCAAGGCGGAGCCGTTCAACGCCTTCTACTTCGCGCCGGCCATCGCCTCCAAGGAGAGCCTGTCCAACCTGCTGTCCACCCACCCGACGCTGGAGCAGCGCCTGGAGCAGCTGGGCCGGATCTCCACCGAACTGAACGAGGCCTGAGCCCCGGTCCACCGCCTCGCGGCCCGGGTCCTGGGGTACCCGGGCCGGGGCGTGCCGGCGTCGTCGTGGCACCGGCGCCCTGGGCGCCTTCGCCCGGCGGCCGACCGCCCCGCCGCTTCCGCGGTCCCTCCCGCCCTTCCCCGTCTCGCCGTCCCCCTCGTTCGCCAAGGAGCTACCGCCCGTGGGATTCCTCGACACCCTGCTCGGTCGCAGCAAGCCGGTACGTCCCGACCTCGACCAGCTCTTCGGACTGCCCTCGGCCGCGGTGACCCTCCAGGCCGCCGCCGGGTTCCAGCCCACCGGTGAGGGCTCGGTGTGTTTCGCGGCCGTCGAGGGCGGCGCCTTCGCCCAGGCCCGGGAGGAGGTGCAGGGGCTGCTGGACGCGGACGTGGAGACCGGCGGGATCCCGGTGGAGTTCCACCAGGACGACTACCACTACACCTGGCTGCTCTCCCGGCACACCCCGGACGACGTGGCGGGCCTCGTCAACGACCTGCACGCGGTCAACACCATCCTCCAGGACGGCGGCTTCGGCCCGCAGTTGCTGTGTTCGCTGGTGGGATTCCGCAACGCCGAGGGGCAGTCGCTGGCGCTGGTCTACCTCTACAAGCGCGGCACGTTCTACCCGTTCGCGCCACGCCCGGGCGAGAAGCGGGACAACGCGCTGGAGTTGCAGATCAAGGCGATGGTCGCCAACGACCTGCGGGTGGAGGACGACCTGAGCCGCTGGTTCCCGGTGTGGGGAGCCCCGGGCATCGCGGACTGACGGCCGGTGCACCCGCCGGCAAACTGACTGACGCCCCGTCAACCACCTCACGCGGCAAGCCTTTTGAAGCCCTGTCAGGTCGGCACGGGGTCCTAGGCCTCGCCCGGGTCCGCGCGGTCCAGGGCCGGACGGGAGCCCGGGGACTGCTGGTCGAGCAGGTGGTCGGCGGCCGCGGTGTCGGTGACCAGGCTGGTGACCAGGCCGGAGCGCAGCACCGCGCCGACCGCGTTGGCCTTGCGGATGCCACCCGCGATGGCGACCACCTCGGGCACCGCGCGCAGCCGGTCGGCGTCCACGGTGATGCAGCGCTCGCGCAGGTCGCGGCCGACGCGGCGGCCCTCGGCGTCGAAGAGGTGGGAGGACATCTCGGCGGCCACGCCCAGGTCCGCGTAGTGCTTGCGCTCGGCGTCGGACAGCGCGTCGTACACCGTCGAGACCCGCGGTTCCCACGAGCCGATGGAGACCACCGCGACGGTGACCTTGTCGAAGTAGCCCATGGCCGCGGCGATCCCGGTCTGCTGGCGCAGCGCGGCGGCGGTCGCCGCGTCGGGCAGCACCATCGGCGCGTACAACGGGTGTGCCTCCCCGCCGGAGACGGCGGCGGCCCGGCGCACCGCCTCGACCGAGCCGCGTTCCGCGGTCCCGGCGTCGTACACGCCGGTCAACTGCACGACGGTGCACGGCGGGAGGCGGTCCAGCGCGTTCGCCATGGTGATGATGGAACGGCCCCAGGCCAGCCCCAGCACGTCGCCCTCGGTGACCAGCTCGCCGAGCAGTCCGGCGGCGACCGCGCCGAGGTTCTCCGGGTCCGGGGAGTCCTGGTCCTGGTCGGCGGGGGACTCCACCACGACGGCGTGTCTCAGCCCGTAGCGGGCGCGCAGCGCGTCGGAACGCTCGGCGTCGAGTTCGGCGGGGACGCGGATCTCGATGCGGACCAGATCACGCTCCAGCGCCGATTCCAGGACCCGGGCCACCTTGAAGCGGCTGACGCCGAACTCCTCGGCGATCTGGATCTTGGACTTGCCTTCCAGATAGAACCGGCGGGCCATCGCTGCCGCCTGCACCATCTCGGCGGGGCCCATGCGGACCGGTGAGCGGCCAGTGGTCACGTCACCCTCCCCTGGGGGTCCCCCTGCGGGCACAGGGGGCTCATCTGATTGCCAACACGCTCATTCTTGCAGATTACGCGGCGTCCTGACCGGTACGACGATGACTACTTCCCGGTCTTTCGCTCCGCCGCCCTCCTCAACATACGGGAACGGCGCCTCCCCGGCTCGGGCCCGCGAGCCCGCTTACCCGGCTGTGCCCCCGTGCGCCGTCCGCTGTTCAGCGAGGGTTCAGTGACCGCAGGCCCAGGGGGCCGAGGCCGCCGCGGACTCCGCCTGGGCGCGCAGCCCGCGCACCGCCTCGGCCGGATCACCGGCTCCGTAGACGGCGGATCCGGCCACGAAGACGTCCGCCCCGGCCTCGGCGCAGCGCTCGATGGTGGACTGCGAGACGCCGCCGTCCACCTGGAGCCACAGGTCCAGTCCGTGCTTGGCGATCAGCTGCCGGGTGCGGCGGATCTTGGGGAGCATGATGTCGAGGAAGGACTGGCCGCCGAAGCCCGGCTCGACCGTCATCACCAGAAGCATGTCGAGCTCCGGCAGCAGGTCCTCGTACGGCTCGATCGGGGTGGCCGGGCGCAGGGCCATCGCCGCACGCGCGCCCTTCGCGCGGATCTCCCGGGCCAGCTTCACCGGCGCGGCCGCCGCCTCGGCGTGGAAGGTGACGGATCCGGCGCCCGCCTCCACGTATTGCGGGGCCCAGCGGTCCGGGTCCTCGATCATCAGGTGGCAGTCGAGCGGGGTGCCGGTGGCCTTGCGCAGCGACTCCACGACGGGCACGCCGAGCGTCAGGTTGGGCACGAAGTGGTTGTCCATCACGTCGACGTGGAGCCAGTCGGCCCCGGAGACGGCCTCCGCCTCCTCGGCGAGCCGGGCGAAGTCGGCGGACAGGATGCTCGGGTTGATCTGCGCGCGCATGCGCCCAGTATGGCGGGTCGAACGCCCCGCCGAGGAAACGGGGGCGGCGGGATGGGCGCCGCCCCCGCCGGTCACGCGGTGCGCCGCAGCAGCGCCAGGTACATCGCGTCGGTGCCGTGCAGATGCGGCCACAACTGCACGTCCGGGCCGTCACCCAGCTCCGGCACGCCGTCCATCGTGGGGCGGGCGTCGAGGAACTCGGCGGTGATGTCCGCGCCGGGCCGGGCCAGCACGTCGTCCACCACGGCCCGGGTCTCGGCCGGGTGCGGCGAGCAGGTCGCGTAGCCGACCACCCCGCCGACGCGGACCGACCGCAGCGCGGAACGCAGCAGCTCCCGCTGGAGCGGCGCGAACCCCGGCACGTCCTGCGGGCGCCGCCGCCAGCGCGCCTCGGGCCTGCGCCGCAGCGCGCCGAGCCCGGTGCACGGCACGTCCACCAGCACCCGGTCGAACGCGCCCTCCCGCCAGGCCGGACGCGTGCCGTCGGCGGTGACGACCTGGTACGGGCCCGGGTTGCCGTCCAGCGCGCGGGCGACCAGCCGGGCGCGGTGCGGCTGCTTCTCGGCGGCGACCAGGGCCGCGCCGCGCTGCGCCGCCAGCGCCGCGAGCAGCGCCGCCTTGCCACCGGGACCGGCGCAGCCGTCCAGCCAGAGCCGGTCGGGGCCCTCCAGCGGCGCGCCGGCCAGCGCGAGGGCGACCAGCTGACTGCCCTCGTCCTGGACTCCGGCGCGGCCGTCGCGTACCGCCTCCAGCGCGGCCGGGTCGCCGCCGTCCGCCATCCGCAGCGCGTACGGCGACCAGCGGCCCGGCTCCGCCTCCTCGCCCACCTCGGCGGCGAGTTCGGCGGGGGCGCAGCGTCCTGGACGGGCCACGAGCGTCACCTCGGGGCGCTCGTTGTCGGCCGCGAGCAGGTCCTCGATGCCCTGCCTGCCGCCGCCGAGCGCGTCCCACAGCGCGGAGACCACCCAGCGGGGGTGCGAGTGGACGACCGCGAGGTGTTCCTCGGGGTCCTCGTCGTACGGCGGCGCCACCCGGTCCAGCCAGCCGTCGAGGTCATCGGCGGCGATCTTGCGCAGCACCGCGTTGACGAAGCGGGAGCGCCCGTCGCCGACGACCGCGCGGGCCAGCTCGACGGTGGCGGAGACCGCGGCGTGCGGCGGGATGCGGGTGCCCAGCAACTGGTGCGCGCCGAGGGTCAGCACGTCGAGGACCGGCGGGTCGACCTCGCCCAGCGGACGGTCGACGCAGGAGGCGATCACCGCGTCGTAGGTGCCCTGGCGGCGCAGGGTGCCGTAGACGAGTTCGGTGGCGAGCGCCGCGTCCCGGCGGTCGAAGTCCCCGGCGCGCTCGGCGTCCCGCAGCAGCGCGGGCAGCACGAGGTTGGCGTACGCGTCCCGCTCGTCCACCGCGCGCAGCGCGTCGTAGGCGAGCTTGCGGACCGGGTCGGGCGCGGGCTTGCGGTAGGGCTTGCGCTGCGGCGTGCCGTGCGGCCTGGCCTGCGGACGGCGGCGGGGGTGGTCGTTCAAGGAAAGGTGCTCCGGAAGAGGATCGGCGGTGGCGCGAGCCGCCTCGCGTCGTGCGGCCGCCCTGCGCCACCAGCGTACGGCGTCACTCCCCCAGGCGATCACCGGAGGCCAGCCGGACCCCGCGGGCCCAGTCCGCCGCGCGCATGCGCTTCTTGCCCTGCGGCTGGACTTCGGTCAGCTCGACGGGGTGCGAGCCGGTGCCGACGTGCACCGCGTTCTTGCCCACGGCCAGCTCACCGGGGGCGAGGCCCAGGTCCGCCCGGTCGGCGGCGAGGGTGACGGGGGCGAGCTTGAGGCGTTCGCCGTGCAACAGCGTCCAGGCACCGGGCGCCGGGGTGCAGCCGCGCACCACCCGGTCGACGCGCAGCGCGGGGGCCTCCCAGTCGACCCGGGCGTCGTCCACCGTGATCTTCGGGGCGAGGGTGATGCCGTCGGCGGGCTGGGGGCGGGCGACCAGGCTGCCGTCCTCGATGCCGTCCATCGTGGCCACCAGGAGTCCCGCGCCGCTGTGCGAGAGCCGTTCCAGCAGGTCGCCGCTGGTGTCGCGGGGACGCACCGTCTCGGTGGTGACCCCGTAGACCGGGCCGGAGTCCAGGTCCTGTTCGATGAGGAAGGTCGCCGCGCCGGTCACCTCGTCACCGGCCAGCACCGCGTGCTGAACGGGGGCCGCGCCGCGCCAGGCGGGCAGCAGCGAGAAGTGCAGGTTGACCCAGCCGCGCGCGGGGATCTCCAGCGCCGCCTTGGGCAGCAGGGCGCCGTAGGCGACGACCGGGCAGCAGTCCGGGGCGATCTCGCGCAGCCGGGCGAGGAAGTCCTCCTCCTTCGGGCGGCCCGGCTTGAGCACCTCGATCCCGGCCTCCTCGGCCCGCTGGGCCACCGGACTCGCCACCAGCCTGCGGCCCCGCCCGGCGGGCGCGTCGGGCCGGGTGACCACCGCGGCGACCTCGTGCCGGTCGGACGCCAGCAGCGCGTCCAGGGCGGGAACGGCGACCTCGGGGGTACCGGCGAAGACGAGCCTCATCGTGGGTGGGATGCCTTTCGGGAACGGTGGATTGGCGAGCCGGGCAGTCGGCGGGGGTCGGCAGGTCGGACGGTCAGGGAACCGGGCGGGGAGCTGGGGCGGCGACCAGCGGTCTCACAGGGCTCGTCCGAAGGTGCTGTGCGGGGAGTCCTTGACCTGGAGCGGTGCCTCGCCCGCCCATTCCGCCTCGCGTATCGCCCGCAGCGCGGCCTCGCGCTGCTCGGGGTCGAGGCGGTCGATGAAGATGATGCCGTCGAGGTGGTCGGTCTCGTGCTGGACGCAGCGGGCCAGCAGTTCGGTGCCCTCGACGACGACCGGGTCGCCGTACATGGTGAAGCCCCGGGCGACCACGCCGTGGGCGCGCTTGCAGTCGTAGCGCAGGCCCGGCAGCGACAGGCAGCCCTCGGGGCCGTCCTGCTCCTCGTCGGTGAGGGTGAGGTCCGGGTTGACCAGGTGGCCCAGCTCGCCGTTGACCCGGTAGGTGAACACCCTCAGCGACACCCCGAGTTGGGGCGCGGCGAGACCGGCGCCGGGGGCGTCGACCATGGTGTCGGTGAGGTCCTTGACGAGGGTGCGCAGTTCCTTGTCGAAGACGGTCACCGGCTGGGCCTTCATGCGCAGCACCGGATCGCCGAACAGCCGGATCGGCAGGACGGACACGGGCGGACTCCTGTCGACGGGCGACGGCACGGAAGGAACGGAGGAACGAGGGAACGGAGAATCGGCCCAAGTCTATGTCCCGCCCGGCGTGTCCAGGGGCGCGGGCGAGCCGTCCAGGGGCTCGAACAGCGCGTTCCCCGCCCACCGGTCACGACCGGCTCGTCCCGGGGGCGTACGAAGCCGTGCGCGCCTCCTGGCCGCCCCGGTACGCCCCTGGTGCGTGACCCCACGGGCGGCTGGCGCGTTGGTCAAGAGAGATTGACCGGACGGGTCGCCCGGCGGCCCGTCGTCTCCTGGACCCTCAGGTTTCCGTACACACTCACAGCATCGCCGGTTCGAGAGGCTTGTTCATGGCCGACCACGCAACCCACGACGCCCAGGCACGGGCCAGCCTGCACCTGCTGGTGCGGGACATCGAGCGGGTCCGCCGGCAGGTGGACGCACTGCGTACCCTCACCGCGCAACTGGGCAATGTGTATCGCCCCAGGCGCAGCGGGCCTGCCGCGGGATTCGTCGTCTACGGGCGCGCCCCCGCGCCGACCGTCCGCCTGGCCCAGGAACTGCGGGACAGCGTCGAGACCCTGGTGACCGCCGCCGTCGACTTCGACCGGTCGCTCGGCTTCTCGTGGGACGCGGTGGGCTCCGCCCTCGGTGTGACGAAGCAGGCGGTGCACCGGCGTTACGGGACGCGCCGGGCCACCGCGCCGGGGGCGCAGGAGGAGGCGCCGCGCGGCACGGTCCCGGCGGCCCGCACGATGCCGATGGGACCGCAGCCCGCGCCGGGAGTGCGCGACGACGCCTTCCCCGGGGCGCTGCCGGGGCCGCGCAACGGCTGACGCGAGCCGACAGGCCGCACGACGGCTGACAGGACCGGGTCCGGCCCGCGCCCGAACGATCCACCCCCGCACGCGCCGCGTTCCGCACCGCCGCCCGCCACGCCGACAGGTCGGGCGCCGGAGCGGACGCGAGCGCCGGGTGCGCGCCCCCCGATGACAACCACCGACAACTGCTGACAACCGCTGACAACCGCGCGTCCGCCGCGTCACCCGATGTCGGGCGGGTCGATCCGTACCCGCACCGGATCCGTCTGCCGGCGGGCCGTGCGCGCGATCTGGGCCGTCTTCAGCGCCGCCGCCAGCGCGCCCCCGTTGCCCGGGCGCACCCGCAGCAGTACCCGGTCCCACCGCTCCCCCGGCGGCGGGTCGCCGGCCCGCCGGGGCCTGCCGGGCGGCGCCTCGGGCAGCGGCACCGGGCCCAACACGTCCGTGTCGTCCGGCAGTTCCGCGGTCTCCAGCAGGTCCGCCACCGCGGCGGGGAGCCCGGTCAGCGAGGCCATCCGGGAGACCGGGGGGAAGCCCAGCTCGGCCCGGTCGGCGAGTTCGCGCGCCGCGTGCCCGGCCGGGTCCCAGCGCACCAGGGCCTGCACCGGCCGCAGCGTGGGCTCGGCGAGCGCCACCACGGTGCCGCCTTCGTGCCCGGGCCGGACGAGCGCGGAGGCCAGCAGCCAGCGGCGCAGCGCCTCCTCACCGGCCCGCAGGTCGGGACGGCCCAGCAGCGCCCAGCCGTCGAGCAGCAGCGCCGCCGCGTATCCGGGGCCGTCCGCCACCGGTTCGGCGCCCGGCGTGGAGATCACCAGGGCGGGCCGGTCCGGCACCCGGGTGAGGACCGCGTCCCGCCCGGAGGTGCGCACCGGGACGGCGGGGAAGGCGCGGCCGAGTTCGTCGGCGGTGCGCCGGGCGCCGACCACCTGCGCGCGCAGCCGCGTACCGCCGCAACTCCCGCAGTTCCAGGCCGCCTCGGGCCTGCCGCACCAGCCGCAGTGCAACGTGCCGCCGCCCTCGCGCGGCGCGTCCGCCAGCTCCAGCGGTCCGGCGCAGTGCGCGCAGCGCGCGGGTTCCCGGCAGCGCTCGCAGGCCAGCCGGGGCACGTAGCCGCGCCGGGGCACCTGCACCAGCACCGGCCCGTGCTGGAGGGCGTCGCGGGTGACCTGCCAGGCCAGCGACGGCAGCCGGGCCGCGCGCGCGGCGGCGTCCCGTGCCTGGTCGCCGTCGCCCACCGTCCGGATCAACGGCGCGGCCTCGCGGACCCGTTCACGGTCGGCGGTCAGGGGCGCGGCCCAGCGGCGCTCCAGCAGTTGGGCGCCCTCGACGGTCATCGCGTGGCCGCCGAGCAGGAATCCGGCGCCCTCGTCGGCGGCGCGCAGCAGCAGCACGTCACGGGCGTGCGGCTGCGGGGCGTGCGGTTCGGCGTGGCTGGAGTCGCCGTCGTCCCACAGCGCGGCGAGTCCGAGGTCGCGGACGGGGGCGAAGACGGCGGCGCGGGTGCCGACGACGGCGCGCACGGTGCCGCGGTTGACGGCGAGCCAGCGGCGGTAGCGCTCCTCGGGGCCGCTGTCCGCGGTGAGCACGACGTGGTGGCCCTCCCCCAGCAACGCGGTCAGGGCGGCGTCGGCCCGGGCGACCGCCCGGCCATCCGGCAGCACGGCGAGCGCGCCACGGCCCGATGCGAGGGTGGCGGCCATCGCGCGGGCCAGCTCGTCGGGCCAGCCCGGCCCGGGCAGCGCGGTCCACACCGCGCGCGGCGACCCGCCCCCGGCCAGGGCCTCCAGGTAGCCGGGGCCGGTGGGGTACCGCGTCCAGCCGCCGGGCGCGGGCGGCGCGGGAACGGGCGGCGGCTCGCCGGGCGCCGCGTTCTCCGGCCGGACCCGGCGCGGTGGCACCGCCAGTTGCACGACGTCGGCGAGCGCCCCGGCGTAGCGGTCGGCCACCGCCCGGCACAGCCGCAGCAGCGCGGTCCCCAACACCGGCTCAGGGGACAGCACTTGGGCGAGCGGGGCGAGCGGGCCCGGGTAGTCGCTGGACGGCAACCGCTCGATCACGAAGCCGTCGTGCAGCTCACCGCCCTCCCGGCGCCCCTTGACCACCCGCGCCCCGAACCGCACCCGCACCCGCACGCCCGGCTGCGCCTGCTCGTCCATCGCCTCGGGCACGGCGTAGTCGAAGTACTGGTCGAGGTGGAGCAGCCCCTTGTCGACCAGCACCCGGGCCACCGGCAGCTCAGGCGCCAGCGCCACCCCCCGCCAGCTGCGCGGCTTGGCCCGCGGCTGCTTGGCCTTGCGCACCTCTTCCCGGATGAGCGCGAGCTGCTCCCCCCCGGCCCCCGCCCCCGGGGCACCCGGCGCTTCGTCGTCCTCGCTGCTCACAACGCCATTCCTACCAGAGGGGTCGGACAGTAACGGGCGCGTGGGGAGCCGTTCCGGGGAACGCCCGGGGCCCGGACGGCTGGTCGCCGTCCGGGCCCCGGAAGGTGGTGCGTGGTGCGGGCGCGCCCCCTACAGCCCCGCTGCCGCGCGCAGGGCGTCGACGCGGTCGGTGCGCTCCCAGGTGAAGTCGGGGAGTTCGCGGCCGAAGTGGCCGTACGCGGAGGTCTGGGCGTAGATCGGGCGCAGCAGGTCCAGGTCGCGGATGATGGCGGCCGGGCGCAGGTCGAAGACCTGGGAGATGGCCTGCTCGATCTTCTCGACGTCCGCCTTGGCGGTGCCGAAGGTCTCCACGAACAGGCCGACCGGCTCGGCCTTGCCGATCGCGTACGCGACCTGCACCTCGCAGCGGGAGGCGAGGCCCGCGGCGACCACGTTCTTGGCGACCCAGCGCATCGCGTAGGCGGCCGAACGGTCGACCTTGGACGGGTCCTTGCCGGAGAAGGCGCCACCGCCGTGGCGGGCCATGCCACCGTAGGTGTCGATGATGATCTTGCGGCCGGTGAGGCCGGCGTCGCCCATCGGGCCGCCGATCTCGAAGCGGCCGGTCGGGTTGACCAGCAGCCGGTAGCCGTCGGTGTCGATCTTGATGCCCTCGTCCAGCAGCGCCTTCAGCTCCGGCTCCACCACGAACTCGCGGATGTCCGGGGCCAGCAGGGAGTCCAGGTCGATGTCGGAGGCGTGCTGCGAGGAGACGACCACGGTGTCGAGGCGGACCGCCTTGTCGCCGTCGTACTCGATGGTGACCTGGGTCTTGCCGTCGGGACGCAGGTAGGGGATCGTGCCGTTCTTGCGGACGTCGGTGAGCCGCTTGGACAGCCGGTGCGCCAGCGTGATCGGCAGCGGCATGAACTCGGGCGTCTCGTCGCACGCGTAGCCGAACATCAGGCCCTGGTCGCCCGCGCCCTGCCGGTCCAGCTCGTCCTCATCGCCCTCGACCCGGGACTCGTACGCCGTGTCGACACCCTGCGCGATGTCGGGGGACTGCGAACCGATGGACACCGACACACCACAGGAGGCGCCGTCGAAGCCCTTCTTGGAGCTGTCGTACCCGATCCCGAGGATGGTGTTGCGGACCAGGGTCGCCACGTCGGCGTAGCCCTTGGTCGTCACCTCTCCGGCGACGTGCACAAGACCGGTCGTGATCAGCGTCTCCACGGCGACCCGGGAGGTCGGGTCCTCCTTCAGGAGCGCGTCGAGAATGGTGTCGCTGATCTGGTCAGCGATCTTGTCGGGGTGACCCTCGGTCACGGACTCCGAGGTGAACAGGCGGCGAGACACATCGCTCCCTGGGGTTGCAGCGGCTGCTGGCTGATAGGAGAAGTCCGCATGCGGGGCTGCGCCCGTCGGACCACGGCCAGTTTAACGGTCGTGTCGAGCGGACGGACACCGCGTCTCGGTCCGTGGATGGCTCCATGGACCCGATGACCTGCGTCTCCCGCTCGAACACTACGACGATACGCCTTTCACCGTACGGAAACGGGGGTATTCGCCCGGTCAGGCGTGCCGCATGCCGCACCCGATCGCGACGGCGCGCCGCACCCGATGCGCGACGGCACGCCGCACTCATTCGGCGACGGTGTGCCGCACCGATGCGTGATCGCGCCCCGTACCCGATGCGCGATCACGCGCCGCGTGCGGCGCATGTCTCCGGTCCGTGCCGCACCCCCGGCCGAACGGTCACCAGCGCCGGGCAACCAGGTCCCACACCACGTCGGCCAGGGCTTCCTTGGGTCCGTACGGCACGGGCGTCTCGGTGCCGTCGGCGGCGAGCACCACGGCCTCGTTCTCCTCCGAGCCGAAGGTCCTGCGCTCCCCCACCTCGTTGACGACCAGCAGGTCGCAGCCCTTGCGGGCGAGCTTGGCGCGGCCGTTGGCGAGCACGTCGTCGGTCTCGGCCGCGAAGCCCACGACGACCTGCCCGGCATGGGGGCGGTCGGCGGCCAGCTCGGCCAGCACGTCGGGGTTGCGGACCAGCTCGACGGGGGCGGGCTCCTGGCCCTCCCGCTTCTTGATCTTGCCGGCGGCGTAGGTGGCGGGCCGGAAGTCGGCCACCGCGGCGGCCATGACCACGGCGTCCGCGTCCGAGGCGGCCTTGAGCACCGCCTCGCGCAGCTGGACGGCGGTGCCCACGCGGACCACGTCGGCGCCCGCCGGGTCGGCCAGGTCGGTGTTGGCGGCCACCAGCGTGACCCGGGCGCCCCGGGCGACGGCGGTCCGGGCGAGGGCGTAGCCCTGCTTGCCGGAGGAGCGGTTGCCGAGGAAGCGCACCGGGTCCAGCGGTTCGCGGGTGCCGCCCGCGCTGACCACGACGTGCCGCCCGGCGAGGTCGGCGCTCCCGCCCTCGGCACCCCGGGCCAGCACGCGGCGGCAGACCTCGAAGATCTCGGCGGGGTCGGGCAGCCGCCCCTTGCCGGTGTCGACGCCGGTCAGGCGGCCCACCGCGGGCTCGATGACGACCGCGCCACGGCGGCGCAGGGTGGCGACGTTCTCCCGGGTGGCGGGGTTCTCCCACATCTCGGTGTGCATGGCGGGCGCGAAGACGACCGGACAGCGTGCGGTGAGCAGCGTGTTGGTCAGCAGGTCGTCGGCGAGGCCGTGGGCGGCGCGGGCCAGGGTGTCGGCGGTGGCGGGGGCGACGACGACCAGGTCGGCGGCCTGCCCGATCCGCACGTGCGGCACCTCGTGGACGTCGTCCCACACCTGCGGGGAGACGGGGTTGCCGGACAGCGCCGACCAGGTGGGCTCGCCGACGAAGCGCAGGGCGGAGGCGGTGGGCACCACGCGCACGTCGTGACCGGACTCGGTCAGCCGCCGCAGCAGCTCGCACGCCTTGTACGCGGCAATGCCGCCGCTCACCCCCAGGACGACCTTCGGCCTGTCCATCGCCTCTCCCCACTGTCGCGTCACTGTCGCGTCGCCGGTGTGATCCGGCGGGACCGTACCGTTCCATGACACACCACGGGCCCGGCGGTGGTGGCCGCCGGGCCCGTGGTGGTGATGCCTTCGCGTGCGCGCGAAGCGCCGTCCGCGTCGCCCTGACGGGCTGATTACCGCGCGGATTTACTGGGCCGATTTACTGGGCCGACTCGACGGCCTCGGAGGTCAGCAGGCCCGCGTTGATCTCGCGCAGCGCGATCGACAGCGGCTTCTCGTGCACGTGGGTGTCCACGAGCGGGCCGACGTACTCCAGCAGGCCTTCGCCGAGCTGGGAGTAGTAGGCGTTGATCTGCCGCGCGCGCTTGGCCGCGTAGATCACGAGGCTGTACTTCGAGTCGGTGGCCTCGAGCAGCTCGTCGATCGGCGGGTTGATGATGCCCTCGGGCGTGGTGATGGAAGAGGACACGCTCTGCCTTTCGCTGCTGGGGTTGACTGGACTGCCGCGGGAAACGCGGAACGCGGTTCCGTCAGCTGTCCACCATCAAGGCTAGCAGCTCACGCGCCACGTCCTCGACGGAGGTGTTGACCAGGGTGGTGTCGAACTCCGACTCGGCGGCCAGTTCGGTACGGGCCACCGTCAGACGCCGTTCGATCACCTCGGGCGACTCGGTGCCGCGGCCTGTGAGCCGGCGCACCAGCTCGTCCCAGCTGGGCGGCGCGAGGAAGACCAGCCGGGCCTCGGGCATCGACTGGCGGACCAGCCGGGCGCCCTGCAGGTCGATCTCCAGCAGCACCGGCACACCCTGCGCGAGGTGGTCGGCCACCGCCTGCCGGGGGGTGCCGTAGCGGTTGCCCGCGAACTCGGCCCACTCCAGCAACTCACCGTTGGCGATCAGCTTGTCGAAGACGTCGTCGTCGACGAAGTGGTACTGCACGCCGTCCCGCTCGCCCGGCCGGGGCTTGCGGGTGGTCGCGGAGACCGACAGCCAGATCTCCGGATGAACGGTGCGCAGATGAGCGACGACCGTGCTCTTGCCGACCCCGGAGGGGCCGGAGAGCACGGTCAGCCGCGGACGTACGTCCGGGGGTACGGGGGACGTCCCCCGGGAGTGTGCAGCCATGGAGCGATTATCCCGGTTCTCCGCCCAGGCGGAAAACGGCGACGGCCGTCAGGCGGCGCCGCCGCCGAACTCCCGCTCCAGGGAGGCGATCTGGTTGGAACCGAGACCGCGCACGCGGCGGCTCTCGGAGATCCCGAGCCGCTCCATGATCTGCTTGGCGCGGACCTTGCCGACGCCCGGCAGGGACTCCAGCAGGGCGGAGACCTTCATCTTGCCGATGACCTCATTCTCCTGGCCCGACTTGATGACCTCGTGGAGGGAGGCGCCGGAGTGCTTGAGACGATTCTTGACCTCGGCGCGCTCCCGGCGAGCCGCGGCGGCCTTCTCGAGCGCGGCAGCGCGCTGTTCAGGGGTAAGGGGCGGAAGAGCCACGCCTACGTCACCTCGGATGTAGAACTGTCGGATACTGACCGGTGTGGAACCTAGTTGCTCCGCACTCGCAGAGCAACGAGCAACGCGCTTACGTGCGTTCTCCTGTCGGAGACTAGCGGGCGAACCCGCTCCCGTCAGCGAGAACAGACGAAAAGTCCTGGTCAGACTCGATTCCCTGACGATCTGAGGTCACTTTTCGGACATAAGTGACGCCAGTCGCGGCCGGTCAGGCCTCGACGACCGCCCGGACGTCCTCCACGATCCGGGCCGCGGCGGCCGTCAGCGCCGTGACGTCAGGGCCGTGGCGCAGGACGTCGCGGCTGACGCTCGGCAGCACGTTGGGCAGCGCGGCGCCGAAGACCACCGGCAGATCGGCCGGGGTCGCGCCCTGCGCCCCGATGCCGGGGGCGAGCAGCGGCCCGCCGGTGTCGAGGTCGATGCCCGCCGCGGCGATCGTGTCGCCCAGGGTCGCGCCGACCACCGCGCCGAACGAGCCCATCGGCCGCTCCCCCGCGTTCTCGGCGCGCAGGTGGCCCAGGACGGATCCCGCGACCGTGGTGCCGTCCGGGCGCAGGGCGTGCTGGACCTCGGCGCCCTCCGGGTTGGAGGTGAGCGCCAGCGCGAAGATCCCGCAGCCGGACTCCCGGGCCGCCTCGACGGCCGGGCGCAGCGACCCGTAGCCGAGGTAGGGGCTGACGGTGACCGCGTCGGAGAACAGCGGGCTCGCCGGGTCCAGGTAGGTCGCGGCGTACGCGGCCATGGTGGAGCCGATGTCGCCGCGCTTGGCGTCCATCAGCACCAGGGCGCCGGCCGCGCGGGCCTCGGCGACCGTGCGCTCCAGCACGGCGATGCCGCGCGAGCCGAACCGCTCGTAGAACGCGGACTGCGGCTTGAGCACCGCGATCCGACCGGCCAGCGCCTCGACGGCGGTCAGCGAGAAGCGTTCGAGGCCGTCGGGGGTGTCGTCCAGGCCCCAGGCGGCCAGCAGGGAGGCGTGCGGGTCGATGCCGACGCACAGCGGCCCGCGGGTGTCCATGGCGCGGCGCAGCCGGGCACCGAAGCTCTCCGTCGTCACGATGCGTTCTCCTTGCGGACGTCCGCGCCGACGGCGTCGGCGAGGGTGGCGTGGGGGCTCGCGGCGAGGCGCTCGGCGAGGCCCCGGTGGATGGCGCGGCACCAGAAGGGGCCCTCGTAGATGAAGGCGCTGTAGCCCTGGACGAGGGTGGCCCCGGCGAGGATGCGCTCCCAGGCGTCGTCGGCGGTGGTGACGCCGCCGACGCCGACCAGCGTGACGCGGTCGCCGACCCGGGCGTACAGCCGCCGCAGGACGTCGAGGGAGCGGGCCTTGAGGGGGGCGCCGGACAGGCCGCCGGTCTCCGCGACGAGCGCGGGAGCGCTCGTGAGGCCCAGGCCCTCGCGGGCGATGGTGGTGTTGGTGGCGATGATGCCGTCCAGGCCGAGTGCGACGGCGAGGTCGGCGACCGCGTCGACGTCCTCGTCGGCGAGGTCCGGCGCGATCTTGACCAGCAGCGGGACGCGGCGGGAGGTCACGGTGCGGTCGGCGGCCTCGCGGACGGCGGTCAGCAGCGGGCGCAGGTGGTCGACGGCCTGGAGGTCGCGCAGGCCCGGGGTGTTGGGTGAGCTGACGTTGACGACCAGGTAGTCGGCGTGGGCGGCCAGTCGCTCGGTCGAGGTCACGTAGTCGCCGACGGCTTCCGCCTCGGGGACGACCTTGGTCTTGCCGATGTTGACGCCGACGACGGCCTTGAAGGCCGCCCGGCGCTCCGCGAGGCGGGCGGCGACGGTGGCCGAGCCGTCGTTGTTGAAGCCCATGCGGTTGATCAGGGCGCGGTCGGCGACCAGGCGGAAGAGGCGCTTGCGCGGGTTGCCGGGCTGGGGGTGCGCGGTGACGGTGCCGATCTCGACGTGGTCGAAGCCGAGCATCGCCATGCCGTCGATGGCGACCGCGTTCTTGTCGAACCCGGCCGCGAGCCCGAACGGGCCGTGCATGCGCAACCCGAACGCCTCGGTGCGCAGGCGTACGTCGCGCGGGGCGAGGACGGCGGCGACGTACGTGCGCAGCACGGGGACGCGAGCGGCCAGCCGGATCCAGCGGAACGCGAGGTGGTGGGCCTTCTCGGGGTCCATGCGGCGGAAGATCAGACGGAAGAACAACTGGTACATAAGGGACTCTCCACGGCAGGGTGCGGCCAAGGCGGGACGGGCGAGGGGCGAGCCGGGCGGCGGGGGCGGCGCGGCGGGCCGCCGGGCTCACGCGGAGGGGACACCGCTTCGGTGTCCCCCTCGCGTCGCGTCACGCCTCCCGGGCCGCGATCAGGTGCTCGGCGTGTTCCTGGAGCGACCTGACGCCGATGTCGCCCCGGCCCAGCGCGTCGATGCCCTGCACCGCGGCGGCGAGCGCCTGCACGGTGGTCAGGCACGGCACGCCGCGGGCGACGGCGGCGGTACGGATGTCGTAGCCGTCGAGGCGGCCGCCGGTGCCGTAGGGGGTGTTGACGATCAGGTCGACCCGGCCGTCGTGGATGAGCTGGACGATGGTCGGCTCGCCGTTCGGGCCGGGGCCCTCGCTCTGCTTGCGGACCACGGTGGCCTCGATGCCGTTGCGCTTGAGCACCTCGGCGGTACCGGAGGTGGCCAGCAGCTCGAAGCCGTGGGCGGCCAGCGCCCGGGCCGGGAAGATCATCGCCCGCTTGTCCCGGTTGGCGACCGAGACGAACGCCCGGCCCTTGGTCGGCAGCGCGCCGTAGGCGGCGGCCTGCGACTTGGCGTAGGCGGTGCCGAAGACCGAGTCGATGCCCATGACCTCGCCGGTGGAGCGCATCTCGGGGCCGAGGATGGTGTCCACCCCGCGCCCGGAGGCGTCCCGGAAGCGGCTCCAGGGCAGCACGGCCTCCTTGACCGAGATCGGCGCGTCCAGCGGCAGCGTGCCGCCGTCGCCGTTCGCGGGCAGCAGGCCCTCGGCGCGCAGTTCGGCGACGGTGGCGCCGAGCGAGATGCGGGCGGCGGCCTTGGCCAGCGGCACCGCGGTCGCCTTGGAGGTGAACGGCACGGTGCGCGAGGCGCGCGGGTTGGCCTCCAGCACGTAGAGGATGTCGCCGGCCAGTGCGAACTGGATGTTGATCAGCCCGCGTACCCCGACGCCCTTGGCGATGGCCTCCGTCGAGGCGCGCAGCCGCTTGACGTCGTAGCCGCCGAGCGTCATCGGGGGCAGGGCGCAGGCGGAGTCGCCGGAGTGGATGCCGGCCTCCTCGATGTGCTCCATCACGCCGCCGAGGTACAGCTCGGTGCCGTCGTAGAGCGCGTCCACGTCGATCTCGATCGCGTCGTCGAGGAAGCGGTCGACCAGCACCGGGCGGTCCGCGCTGATCTCGGTGGACTCCGCGATGTAGGAGGCGAGGCGGGTCTCGTCGTAGACGATCTCCATGCCGCGTCCGCCCAGCACGTAGGAGGGGCGCACCAGCACCGGGTAGCCGATCTCGTCGGCGATGGCCTTCGCCTCGCCGAAGGTGGTGGCGGTGCCGTGCTTGGGCGCGGGCAGGCCGGCCTCGGCGAGCACCCGGCCGAAGGCGCCGCGGTCCTCGGCGAGGTGGATCGCCTCGGGCGAGGTGCCGACGACGGGCACGCCGTTGTCCTTCAGGGCCTGCGCCAGGCCCAGCGGGGTCTGGCCGCCGAGCTGGACGACGACGCCCGCGATCGGGCCGGCCTGTGCCTCGGCGTGCACGATCTCCAGCACGTCCTCCAGGGTGAGCGGCTCGAAGTAGAGCCGGTCGGAGGTGTCGTAGTCGGTGGAGACGGTCTCCGGGTTGCAGTTGACCATGACGGTCTCGTAGCCCGCGGCCGACAGCGCGAAGGAGGCGTGCACGCAGGAGTAGTCGAACTCGATGCCCTGGCCGATGCGGTTGGGCCCGGAGCCGAGGATGATCACGGCGGGCTTGGTCCGCGGCGCGACCTCGGACTCCTCGTCGTAGGACGAGTAGAAGTACGGGGTGCGGGCGGCGAACTCGGCGGCGCAGGTGTCGACCGTCTTGTAGACCGGGCGGATGCCCAGCGCGTGCCGCACCTCGCGCACGACGTCCTCGCGCAGCTCGCGGATTCC
Source organism: Streptantibioticus parmotrematis (assembly GCF_019890615.1). Lineage (GTDB taxonomy): Bacteria > Actinomycetota > Actinomycetes > Streptomycetales > Streptomycetaceae > Streptantibioticus_D > Streptantibioticus_D parmotrematis. Next base: position 42,843 of record NZ_JAINVZ010000003.1, read on the forward strand.
GGCGATCTGGGCGTCGGAGAAGCCGTGCCGCTTGGCCTCGGCGAGCAGTTCGGGGTCCAGCTCGGGGGCGGCGGCCAGCTCGTCGGCGATCTCCTTGATCAGGAAGAGCTGGTCGACGAACCACGGGTCGATGGCGGTGGCCTCGAAGACCTCCTGCGCCGTCGCGCCCGCGCGGATGGCCTGCATGACGGTGTTGATCCGGCCGTCGGTGGGCACCCGGGCGGCCTCCAGCAGGGCGCCCTTGTCGCCGGGCGCGCCGGTGAAGGCGAACTGCGAGCCCTTCTTCTCCAGCGAGCGCAGCGCCTTGTTCAGTGCCTCGGTGAAGTTGCGGCCGATGGCCATCGCCTCGCCCACCGACTTCATGGTGGTGGTGAGGGAGGCGTCGGCGGCCGGGAACTTCTCGAAGGCGAAGCGCGGGACCTTCACGACCACGTAGTCGAGCGTCGGCTCGAAGGAGGCCGGGGTCTGCTCGGTGATGTCGTTGGGGATCTCGTCCAGCGTGTAGCCGACGGCGAGGCGGGCCGCGATCTTGGCGATCGGGAAGCCGGTGGCCTTGGACGCCAGCGCCGAGGAGCGCGAGACGCGGGGGTTCATCTCGATGACGATGACCCGGCCGTCGGCGGGGTTGACGGCGAACTGGATGTTGCAGCCGCCGGTGTCCACGCCGACCTCGCGGATGACGGCGATGCCGATGTCGCGCAGGATCTGGTACTCGCGGTCGGTCAGCGTCATCGCCGGGGCGACGGTGATGGAGTCGCCGGTGTGCACGCCCATCGGGTCGAAGTTCTCGATGGAGCAGACGACCACGACGTTGTCGTGCTTGTCGCGCATCAGCTCCAGCTCGTACTCCTTCCAGCCGAGGATGGACTCCTCCAGGAGCACCTCGGTGGTGGGCGAGAGCGTCAGGCCCTGGCCCGCGATGCGGCGCAGTTCCTCCTCGTCGTGCGCGAAGCCGGAGCCCGCGCCGCCCATGGTGAACGACGGGCGCACCACGACCGGGTAGCCGCCGAGGGTGTCGACGCCCGCGAGGACGTCCTCCATGGAGTGGCAGATGACGCTGCGGGCCGACTCGCCGTGGCCGATCTTGGCGCGGACCGCCTCGACGACGGTCTTGAACTGGTCGCGGTCCTCGCCCTTGTGGATGGCCTCGGGGCGGGCGCCGATCAGCTCGACACCGTACGTCTCCAGGACGCCGGACTCGTGCAGGGAGATCGCGGTGTTGAGCGCGGTCTGGCCGCCGAGGGTCGGCAGCAGGGCGTCCGGACGCTCCTTGGCGATGATCTTCTCGACGAACTCCGGGGTGATCGGCTCGACGTAGGTGGCGTCGGCGATCTCCGGGTCGGTCATGATCGTGGCCGGGTTGGAGTTGACCAGGATGACCCGCAGGCCCTCGGCCTTGAGCACCCGGCAGGCCTGGGTGCCGGAGTAGTCGAACTCGGCCGCCTGGCCGATGACGATCGGGCCGGAGCCGATGACCAGAACGGACTGGATGTCGGTGCGCTTAGGCACGCTGGCCCTCCATCAGGGTCACGAAGCGGTCGAAGAGGTAGGCCGCGTCATGCGGGCCCGCCGCCGCCTCGGGGTGGTACTGGACGCTGAACGCGGGCTTGTCGAGCAGCCGCAGCCCCTCGACCACGTCGTCGTTGAGGCAGACGTGGGAGACCTCGGCGCGGCCGTAGGGCGTGTCGCTGACCCGGTCGAGCGGCGCGTCGACGGCGAAGCCGTGGTTGTGGGCGGTGACCTCGACCTTGCCGGTGGAGCGGTCCTGCACCGGCTGGTTGATGCCGCGGTGGCCGTACTTGAGCTTGTACGTGCCGAAGCCCAGGGCGCGGCCCAGCAGCTGGTTGCCGAAGCAGATGCCGAACAGCGGGGTGCCGCGCTCCAGCACCGCCTGGATGACGGTCAGGTCGGCGGTGGCCGGGTCGCCGGGGCCGTTGGACAGGAAGACGCCGTCCGGGGCGACCGCGTAGACGTCCTCGGCGGTCGCGGTGGCGGGCAGGACGTGCACCTCGATGCCGCGCTCGGCCATGCGGTGCGGGGTCATGCCCTTGATGCCGAGGTCGAGGGCGGCCACGGTGTACTTCTTCTCGCCGATCGCCGGGACGACGTACGCCTCGGCGGTGGCGACCTCGCGCGACAGGTCGGCGCCGGTCATCTCGGGGGCCTGGCGGACCCGCTCCAGCAGGGCCGCGTCGTCGGCGACCGCGTCGCCGGAGAAGATCCCGACGCGCATGGCGCCGCGCTCGCGCAGGTGGCGGGTGAGGGCGCGGGTGTCGACGCCCTGGATGCCGACGACGCCCTGGGCGGCCAGCTCCTCGTCGAGGGTGCGCACCGAACGCCAGTTGGACGGCACCCGGGCGGGGTCGCGGACCACGTAGCCGGAGACCCAGATGCGCTTCGACTCCGGGTCCTCGTCGTTGACGCCGGTGTTGCCGACGTGCGGCGCGGTCATCACGACGACCTGGCGGTGGTAGGAGGGGTCGGTCAGGGTCTCCTGGTAGCCGGTCATGCCGGTGGAGAACACCGCTTCGCCGAAGGTCTCCCCCACCGCCCCGTAGGCGCGGCCGCGGAAGGCGCGGCCGTCCTCCAGGACGAGTACGGCGGGGGTGCGGTCCCCCCTGGTGGAGGTGGTCATCGTGCGCCTTCCCTCGTGGTGTTCAGGTTGTTGACGGCCTCGACCCACGCGGGGTGCTCGGCGGGGTGTTCGGAGCGGAAGCCGGAGTCGATCACTCGGTCGCCGTGGCTCCAGGTGATGACCAGCAGGCCGCCCTCGGGGACCACCTTGCCCGCGATGCCCTTGTCGAGGCGGGCGCCGCGCAGTGCGGCGGACGGGATGAAGAAGTCGGTGGCGGCCGGACGGCGTACCACCACGCCCTGTTCGGTCAGGGTCAGGTCGACCAGGCTGCGGGTGCCCAGGCCCCGGGCGGCGATCCGGTCCAGCCAGTCACCGGCGGTGGTGCTGGCGTGGTAGCGGCCGGACAGCTCGGCGACGGGCGTGCCCGGGTCGGCCGGGATCGCGGGCAGCTCCGGCAGGTCGGACTGGCGGGCGGCGCGCTTGCGCCAGGCCCGCCACATCAGCCAGTAGACGAGCGCGACCAGCACGACGAAGACGGCGAGCCATTCCAGCCGTCCGCTCAGGTCGGTGATCTTCGCCGAGTGCTTCGCCTCGGCCAGCAGCAGTGTGGTTGCGTTCACGTGAGCTTCCCGTCCATGACCGTCGCCTTGCCCCGCAGGAAGGTGGCGGTCACCCGGCCCGGCAGCTCGAGACCCTCGTACGGGGTGTTGCGGCTGCGGGAGGCGAAGCCGGCGGGGTTCACCACCCCACGGTATGCCGGATCGACCAGCGTCAGGTTGGCGGGCTCGCCCGCCGCGACGGGACGGCCGTGACCGGCGAGGCGGCCGATGGCGGCCGGGCGCAGCGACATGCGGTCGGCGACGCCCGCCCAGTCCAGCAGGCCGGTGTCGACCATGGTGTGCTGCACCACGGCCAGCGCGGTCTCCAGGCCCACCATGCCCATGGCGGCGGCGCCCCACTCGCAGTCCTTGTCCTCGTGCGGGTGCGGGGCGTGGTCGGTGGCGACGCAGTCGATGGTGCCGTCGGCCAGCGCCTCGCGCAGCGCCATCACGTCGGCCTCGGTGCGCAGCGGCGGGTTGACCTTGTAGACCGGGTTGTAGGTGCGCACCAGTTCGTCGGTGAGCAGCAGGTGGTGCGGGGTGACCTCGGCGGTGACGTTCCAGCCCTTGGACTTGGCCCAGCGCACGATCTCCACCGAGCCTGCGGTCGACAGGTGGCAGATGTGCACGCGGGAGCCGACGTGCGCGGCGAGCAACACGTCGCGGGCGATGATCGACTCCTCGGCGACCGCGGGCCAGCCGCGCAGGCCCAGTTCGCCGGAGACCGCGCCCTCGTTCATCTGGGCGCCCTCGGTCAGCCGGGGCTCCTGGGCGTGCTGGGCGACGACGCCGTCGAAGGCCTTCACGTACTCCAGGGCGCGGCGCATGATGACCGCGTCGTCCACGCACTTGCCGTCGTCGGAGAAGACCCGTACGGCGGCGGCGGACTCGGCCATGGCGCCCAGTTCGGCGAGCTTGTTTCCCTCCAGGCCGACGGTGACGGCGCCGACCGGCTGCACGTCGCAGTAGCCGGACTCGCGGCCGAGCCGCCAGACCTGCTCGACGACGCCGGCGGTGTCGGCGACGGGGAAGGTGTTGGCCATGGCGTGCACGGCGGTGTAGCCGCCGACGGCGGCGGCGCGGGTGCCGGTCAGCACGGTCTCGGAGTCCTCGCGGCCCGGCTCGCGCAGGTGGGTGTGGAGGTCGACCAGGCCCGGCAGCGCGACCAGGCCCTCGGCCTCGACCACCGTCGAGCCCTCGGGGGCGGTCAGGCCGGCGCCGACGGCGGCGACGGTCTCCCCGTCGATCAGGACGTCCGTCGGCTCACCGCCGAGGAGCTTCGCGCCGCGGATCAGGGTGGTACTCATGCTTGCTTGGTCTCCTCGGTGCGGGGGGTGGCGGTGGCGACGGCGGGCTCGTTGCCGCCCAGCAGCAGGTAGAGCACGGCCATGCGGACGCTGACGCCGTTGGCGACCTGCTCGACGACGGTGCAGCGGCCGGAGTCGGCGACCTCGGCGGTGATCTCCATGCCGCGGTTCATCGGGCCGGGGTGCATCACGATGGCGTGCTCGGGCAGGGCGGCCATCCGGGCGCCGTCCAGGCCGTAGCGGCGGGCGTACTCGCGCTCGGTGGGGAAGAAGGCGGCGTTCATCCGCTCGCTCTGCACCCGCAGCATCATCACGGCGTCGGACTTGGCGAGCACCGCGTCGAGGTCGTAACTCACCTCGCAGGGCCAGGACTCGACCCCGATCGGCAGCAGGGTGGGCGGCGCGACGAGGGTGACGTGGGCGCCCAGGGTGCCCAGCAGCGCGACGTTGGAGCGGGCGACGCGGCTGTGCAGGACGTCGCCGACGATGGTGATGCGGCGGCCTTCGAGGTCGCGCCCGGTGCCGTCGCCGGGGCCGCGGTGGAAGGTCGGGCCGCCGTCGGGGGCGCCGGCCAGGTGGCGGCGCATGGTGAAGGCGTCCAGCAGGGCCTGGGTGGGGTGTTCGTGGGTGCCGTCGCCCGCGTTGACCACCGAGCCGCCGATCCAGCCGGAGGTGGCGAGGCGGTGCGGGGCGCCGGAGGCGTGGTGGCGGATCACGACGGCGTCGGCGCCCATCGCCTCCAGGGTGAGCGCGGTGTCCTTGAGGGACTCGCCCTTGGAGACCGAGGAGCCCTTGGCGGAGAAGTTGATCACGTCCGCGGACAGCCGCTTCGCGGCGGCCTCGAACGAGATGCGGGTGCGGGTCGAGTCCTCGAAGAAGAGGTTGACGACCGTGCGGCCGCGCAGGGTGGGGAGTTTCTTGATCGGCCGGTCGGCGACCCGGGCCATCTCCTCGGCGGTGTCGAGGACCAGCAGGGCGTCGTCACGGGTGAGGTCGGCGGCCGAGATGAGGTGACGCTTCATCAGATATGACTCCGGATGGGTACGAAGCGGTGGCAGGGAGCGGCTGGTCGCGGGCGCGCAGGGGTGAGCGGACCCGCGGGCGGACGGGCCCTATTCGTCCCGTGCGCCGAGCAGCACGGCGTCCCGGCCGTCGTTCTCGGCCAGTTGGACCTTGACGGTCTCGCGCAGCGAGGTGGGGAGGTTCTTGCCGACGTAGTCGGCGCGGATGGGCAGCTCGCGGTGGCCGCGGTCGACCAGCACGGCCAGCTGGACCGCGCGGGGGCGGCCGATGTCGCCCAGGGCGTCGAGCGCGGCGCGGATGGTGCGGCCGGAGAAGAGCACGTCGTCGACGAGGACCACCAGGCGGCCGTCGATCCCGTCGCCGGGGATCTCGGTGCGCTCCAGGGCGCGGGCGGGCTTCAGGCGCAGGTCGTCGCGGTACATCGTGATGTCGAGCGAGCCGACCGGGGTCTGGCGGCCGGTGATGCCGGCCAGCTTGTCGGCGAGCCTGCGGGCGAGGAAGACGCCGCGGGTGGGGATGCCGAGGAGCACCACGTCGTCGGCGCCCTTGGCGCGTTCGACGATCTCGTGGGCGATGCGGGTGAGGACCCGCGCGATGTCCGGCGCCTCCAGGACGGGACGCGCCGAAACGTTACGGTCTTCGACCATGGGTCGGTGACCTCCTTCCCCGCCTCACTGGACGGGCCTTAAAGGACGTCTGGGTTACGCGCTCCACCGTACCAGGCCTGGTCGGAGGGGCCGCCGGGGGCCTTGCGTGGCCCGTTCGGCTTGACGAAGCCAAATTACGCTGCGTAACCTCACAGTGAGTTACCACGTGTCCATCCGGGGAGCCTTATGTCCAGCGATTACGCCAAACAGCTCGGAGCCAAGCTCCGGGCCATCCGCACGCAGCAGGGTCTCTCCCTCCACGGTGTCGAGGAGAAGTCCCAGGGCCGCTGGAAGGCGGTCGTCGTCGGCAGTTACGAGCGTGGCGACCGCGCGGTGACCGTGCAGCGGCTCGCCGAGCTGGCGGACTTCTACGGTGTCCCCGTGCAGGAGCTGCTGCCCGGTACCGCGCCCGGTGGCGCCGCCGAGCCGCCGCCGAAGCTCGTCCTCGACCTCGAGCGGCTCTCCCAGGTGCCGTCGGAGAAGGCCGGGCCGTTGCAGCGTTACGCGGCGACGATCCAGAGCCAGCGCGGCGACTACAACGGCAAGGTGCTGTCGATCCGCCAGGACGACCTGCGCACCCTCGCCGTGATCTACGACCAGTCGCCCTCGGTCCTCACCGAGCAGCTCATCGGCTGGGGCGTCCTGGACGCCGACGCGCGCCGCGCGGTCCAGCACGACGAGGTCTGATCCGAGCGGACCGGGCCAGCCTTCGACGCTGCGGCGCAGAAACGTCCCAGCTCAGGCGGCACACGGGCATATGACGCCGCAAGGGGTGGGCCCCGGAGCACATCGCTCCGGGGCCCACCCCTTGGTCGTCTCCCGGCCGCGGAGGCCGGAACAGCAGGACGCGGCCGGGTGACGTGCACCCGGCCGCGTCCGCGCGGTCCTGGAGGGCCCTCAGGCGCCCTCGGGAGCCTGCGCGCCGTCCTGGCGGTCCGAGCGGGCCAGGGTGGGCTTGAGGTCCTTCAGACGGGCCAGCAGGCCGTTGACGAAGGCGGGCGACTCGTCGGTGGAGAACTCCTTGACGAGCTGCACGGCCTCGTCGAGCACGACGGCGTCCGGGATCTCGTCCTCCCAGACCAGCTCGTAGGTGCCCAGCCGCAGCACGTTGCGGTCCACGACCGGCATCCGGTCCAGGGTCCAGCCGACCGCGTAGGTGGAGATCAGCTCGTCGACCCGGGCGGCGTGGGCCTCGTAGCCCTCGACCAGGCGCATCGTGTACTCGGTCACCGGCGGCTGCCGGTCGTCGGTCCGCCCGAGCCGGATCCAGTCCGCCATGACGGTCACCGGCTTGGCACCGCGCTGGTCCGCCTCGAAGAGGATCTGGAAGGCACGCTTGCGGGCCTTGGTACGAGCGGCCACGGTTAGCTGTTCACCCGGCCGAGGTAGTCACCCGTGCGGGTGTCGACCTTGATCTTCTCACCGGTGGTGATGAACAGCGGCACCTGGATCTCGTAGCCGGTCTCCAGGGTGGCGGGCTTGCTGCCACCGGTGGAGCGGTCGCCCTGCAGGCCCGGTTCCGTGTGCTGGATGGTCAGCTCGACGGCGGCCGGGAGCTCGACGTACAGGACCGAGCCCTCGTGCGTCGCCACGACGGCCTCGAAGCCTTCCAGCAGGAAGTTGGCGGCGTCGCCGACGGACTTGCGGTCGACGTGGATCTGGTCGTAGGTGTCCATGTCCATGAAGACGAAGTACTCGCCGTCCATGTACGAGAACTGCATGCCGCGCTTGTCGACGGTGGCCGACTCGACCTTCACGCCCGCGTTGAAGGTCTTGTCGACGACCTTCCCGGAGAGCACGTTCTTGAGCTTCGTACGGACGAAGGCCGGGCCCTTGCCGGGCTTGACGTGCTGGAACTCGACGACGGACCACAGCTGGTCACCGTCGAGCTTGAGCACCATGCCGTTCTTGAGGTCGTTCGTGGATGCCACGGTTGCGGAATCTCCTGAGAAAGTGCTGCATCGGACCGAAGGAGACACGCTACCGCGTACGGCGTCCGCCGCTCACAGCGCGAGCAGCTCCTTGGTCGTGATGGTGAGTAGCTCGGGCCCGCCGTCCGCCGAGGGACGCACGACGAGTGTGTCGTCGATCCTGACTCCGCCCCGGCCCGGGAAGTGGACCCCCGGCTCGACGGTGACCGGCACACAAGCGTCCAGTTTACCCATGGCCGACGGGGTCAGACGCGGGTCCTCACCGATTTCGAGGCCCACGCCGTGTCCGGTGCACGCCTGGGCCGCCTCCGCGTGCCCCGCCCGCTCCAGCACCTGCCGGGCCGCCCGGTCCACGTCGCGGCAGGCCACACCGGGGGCCAGCGCCTCCCGCCCGGCCCGCTGCGCCTCGAAGACCAGGTCGTACAGCTCGATCTGCCAGGCGGCGGGCGCGGTGCCGATGACGAACGTGCGGCCGACCTCGCAGCGGTAGCCGCGGTAGCAGGCGCCCAGGCAGACGCTGAGGAAGTCGCCCTCCTCGACCCTGCGGTCGGTCGGCACGTGGCGAGCGGCGCCGGAGTTCGGTCCGGTGCCGACACAGGTGGGGAACGCCGGGCCGTCGGCGCCGTGGTCGGCCAGACGGCGCTCCAGCTCCAGGGCGAGGTGGCGCTCGGTGCGGCCGACGAGGATGGACTCCAGCAGCTCGCCGAGGGCCTGGTCGGTGATCTCGGCGGCGATCCGCAGGCAGGCGATCTCGTCGTCGTCCTTGATCAGCCGCAGCTGCTCCACCGCCTGGCCGAGGTCGGCGAGGCGGATGCCGGGGGTCACCGAGGAGATCGCGCGGTGCCGGGCGACGGTGAGGTGGTGCTCCTCGACGGCGAGGCCGTCCGCGCCCAGCTCGCCCACCAGGTCGGCGGCGGCCACCGCCGTGTCGCCGTCCACGCACTCCACCACGACCCGGCGCAGGTCGCCGGGCGGTGTGCCCTCGCCGGGCTCGACGGTGCCGGGGCGCGGGTGGACCAGCACGTCCTGGCGGGGGGTGAGCAGCAACGCGGCTCCCGGTGGGGCCCAGCCGGCCAGGTAGCGGATGTTGGCGGGCCGGGTGACCAGCGCGGCGGCGGTCCCGGAGGCCGCGCAGCGCTCGCGCAGACGCGTCCGGCGGGAAGCGTGCACCTCGGACATGTGCCGAGCCTACGTCGGCGGCCCGGCGCCTACCTCCGGGCGGGTCCGGACGGGTCGCGTACCGGCCACCGCGCGCCGCGGGGACGGGGGCGGCGCGGCCGGGCGGGGCTAGCGGGCTCCGGCGAGGGTGCGGGCGACGACCTGGTCGAGCGCCTGCGCGGTGGCGGAGACGTCGAGGTGGGAGTTGTCGATGATCGGCAGGCCCGAGCCGTACCAGCCCGCCATGCGGCCGTGGATGCGGGCCACCTCCTCGTCGGTCAGCCTCCGGTTGCCGGAGCGCTCGGCGTTGCGGGCGAGGACGATCTCCAGGCCGGGCAGCAGGACCACCGGAAGCAGTCCGGGGCCGACGTGCCGCTTCCAGCCGCCGAGGCCCACCACCGGACGGTCGGGGAAGACGGCGTCGTCGATGATGCAGGAGATCCCGTTGGCCAGGAAATTGCGGGCGGAGAAGCCGCAGGTGCGGCGGGCCAGCCGGTACTGCGCCTCGGAGTGGTCGTTCCACCCCGACTGCGGGTCGGCGAAGCCGGAGCGCACCCATTCGCGCACGTCGTCCAGGCTGATGTGGGCGGTCGGCACGCCGCGGTGGTCGGCCCAGTGCCGGGCCACCGTCGTCTTGCCCGCACCGGCCGGGCCGATCAGCAGCACGGCGACCGGGGCCGGCGGCGCGGTGGGCTGCGGCGGCGCCGGGGCGGGAGCGGGCACCGGGGCGCCGGGCGGCATCGGGAAGTGCCCGGTGACCGCGGGCGGCGGCGGGACGGCGGCCTGCGGGGGCAGCTGCGGGCCCGGAGCGGGATACGTGCCGGGGGCCGGGGGCACGGGCGGGCCCCCGGGACCGGCGGCAGAAGGCGCCCATCCTGCTGCGGCGGGCTGCGGGGCGCCGTGAGGCGGTGACTGCGGCACCCCCGCGGCATGCTGCATCTCGGCTCCGTCCCTACCGGTCGCACGCCGGTCGTCTGCCGGTCGTACGCCGGTCGTTCGGTGTCACTGACGTGCCGGTGACAGCCCGTCGACACCGAACCGTACCGTCCCCGGCCGGTGTTGTGTGAACGGCCGGGGGCGGTGTGGCGGCGTCAGCCGGCCGGCTCCTCGGCCAGCGCGCGCAGCGCCAGCCGGTAGGAGCCGATGCCGAAGCCCGCGACGGTCCCGCTGGCCACCGCCGCGACGACGGAGGTGTGCCGGAACTCCTCGCGGGTGTACGGGTTGGAGATGTGCACCTCGATCAGCGGCGCGGTGCGCTGGGCCGCGGCGTCCCGCATGCCGTACGAGTAGTGCGTGAACGCGCCGGGGTTGAGGACGACGGGGATCCGGCCGTCGGCGGCCTCGTGCAGCCAGCCGATCAGGGTGCCCTCGTCGTTGGTCTCCCTGACCTCGACCTCGAAGCCGAGTTCCTCGCCGAGCGTGGTGCACGCCTCGACCAGGCCCGCGTACGAGGTCGACCCGTAGACCTCGGGCTCGCGGCTGCCGAGGCGGCCGAGGTTGGGGCCGTTGAGCACCAGGACGCGGCGGGTCACTTCGCGACCTCCGCGTACGCGGCGAGCAGCACCGCCGGGTCCGGGGCCTCCAGGACGACCGGCTTGCCGAGCCCGGCCAGCACGATGAAGCGCAGCCGGTCGCCGCGGGACTTCTTGTCGACCTTCATGGTCTCCAGCAGCTTGGGCCACTGGTCGCCCCGGTAGGTCAGCGGCAGTCCGACCGACTCCAGCACCGCGCGGTGCCGGTCGGCGGTCGCGTCGTCGAGACGGCCCGCGAGACGGCCGAGTTCGGCGGCGAAGACCATGCCGACGGAGACCGCGGCGCCGTGCCGCCAGCTGTAGCGCTCGTTCTTCTCGATGGCGTGCGCGAGGGTGTGGCCGTAGTTGAGGATCTCCCGCAGACCGGACTCCTTGAGGTCCTGCGAGACCACGTCGGCCTTGACCCGCACCGAGCGCTCGATCAGCTCGGCGGTGTACGGGCCCGCCGGCGTGCGGGCGGCCTGCGGGTCGGCCTCGATCAGGTCGAGGATGACCGGGTCGGCGATGAAGCCCGCCTTGATGACCTCGGCGAGTCCGCTGACGTAGTCGTGCACCGGCAGCGACTCCAGGCTCGCCAGGTCGCACAGCACGCCCGCCGGGGGGTGGAAGGCGCCGACGAGGTTCTTGCCCTCGGCGGTGTTGATCCCCGTCTTGCCGCCCACCGCCGCGTCGACCATGCCCAGCACGGTGGTCGGCACCGCGATCCAGCGCACGCCGCGCAGCCAGGTGGCGGCGACGAACCCGGCCAGGTCGGTGGTGGCGCCGCCGCCGATGCCGACGATCACGTCGGTGCGGGTGAAGCCGGTCTGCCCCAGCACGCTCCAGCAGTACGCGGCGACCTCCGCGGACTTGGCCTCCTCGGCGTTGGGCAGCTGCACGGCGATCGCCTCGTAGCCCTGCGCCGCGAGGTCCTCGCGGATGGCCTCGCCGGTGGCGGAGAGCGCCTCGGGGTGCAGTACGGCGACCCGCTTGGCGTCGGGGCCGATCAACCCGGGCAGCTCATCAAGGAGTTGACGGCCGATCAGGACGTCGTACGGCGCGGTGCCCGCGGTGCCGCCGACCCGGATGCGGACGGGCTCTCGCGGCTCTTGCTCTGTCATGCGTTCTTCAGCTCCAGTACGTCCATGACCTCGTCGGCGACCTGTGCCGGGGTGCGCCCGTCCGTGGTGACCACCGCCCGTGCCACCTCGGTGTACAGCGGGCGGCGCAACTCCATCAACTCCCGCCAGCGGGCCCTGGGGTTGACCGCCAGCAGCGGGCGCGGGGTGTCCAGGCCGACCCGGCGCACCGCGTCGGCGAGGGCCACGTCGAGGAAGACCACCGGCAGTCCGGCGAGCGCCGCGCGGGTGCCGTCGTCCATCACCGCGCCGCCGCCGAGCGCCAGCACGCCGTCGTGGTCCGCGAGGGCGGCGCGCACCGCGTCGCGTTCCAGGGCGCGGAAGTGCTCCTCGCCGTCCTCCACGAAGATGTCCGGGATCGAGCGGCCGGTGCCGGTCTCGATGTCGGCGTCGGTGTCGCGGAAGGCGCGGCCGAGCCGTCCGGCCAGCGCCCGGCCCACCGTGGACTTGCCCGCGCCGGGCGGCCCGACCAGGACGACCAGGGGGCCCGCGCGGTGCCCGGCGGTCACCGGATCGCCAGGTGGTCGAGGTAGCCGGTGACGTTGCGCCGGGTCTCGGCCACGCTGTCGCCGCCGAACTTCTCCGCGACCGCGTCGGCCAGGACCAGCGCGACCATCGCCTCGGCGACGATCCCGGCGGCCGGGACCGCGCACACGTCGGAGCGCTGGTGGTGGGCCTGCGCGGGCTCGCCGGTGGAGACGTCCACGGTGGCCAGGGCGCGCGGCACGGTGGCGATCGGCTTCATCGCGGCGCGCACCCGCAGCAGTTCGCCGGTGGACAGTCCGCCCTCGGTGCCGCCGGAGCGGCCGGAGGAGCGCCGGATGCCCTCGGGGGTGGCCAGGATCTCGTCGTGGGCCTTCGACCCGGGGACGCGGGCCAGCTCGAAGCCGTCGCCGACCTCGACGCCCTTGATGGCCTGGATGCCCATCAGGGCGGCGGCCAGGCGGGCGTCGAGCCTGCGGTCCCAGTGCACATGGGAGCCGAGGCCCACGGGCACGCCGTACGCGAGCACCTCGACGACTCCGCCGAGGGTGTCGCCGTCCTTGTGGGCCTGGTCGATCTCGGCCACCATCGCCTCGCTCGCGGCCTCGTCCAGGCAGCGCACCGGGTCGGCGTCGAGCTTCTCCACGTCGGAGGGCTTGGGGTAGACGCCGTAGGGCGCCTTGGCGGCGGCGAGTTCGACCACGTGGGAGACGATCTCGATGCCGGCGGTCTCCTTCAGGTACGACTGGGCGACGGCGCCGAGCGCCACCCGGGCCGCGGTCTCGCGTGCCGAGGCCCGCTCCAGGATCGGGCGCGCCTCGTCGAAGCCGTACTTCTGCATGCCCGCCAGGTCCGCGTGACCGGGCCGGGGGCGGGTCAGGGGCGCGTTGCGGGCGAGTTCGGCGAGCTGCGCCGGGTCGACCGGGTCGGCGGCCATCACCTGTTCCCACTTGGGCCACTCGGTGTTGCCGACCATGATCGCGACGGGGCTGCCGAGGCTGAGGCCGTGCCGCACGCCGCCGAGGAAGGTGACCTCGTCGCGCTCGAACTTCATCCGCGCGCCGCGACCGTAGCCCAGCCGCCGCCGCGCGAGGGCGTCGGCCACCATGTCCGTGGTGACCGGCACACCGGCGGGCAGCCCCTCCAATGTGGCCACCAGGGCCGGACCGTGCGACTCCCCCGCCGTCAGCCAGCGCAACCTGCTCAACGGTGCTTCCTCTCTCCTGCGCCCGTCGGAAGTTCTCGCCCCGATCCTCCCACGTGCGGGCCGCGGGACGGGCATCCGTCCAGCCGGCGGGACGGAACGCGAGACCGTCCCGAACGCCAAGCCCCCTGGTCAGCGGGCGGCGAGCGCGGCCTCACCGGCGGCGCGCATCGCGGCCAGTGGCGCCTGCGCCCGGCCGGTCATCAGCTCGACCTGGAGCACCGCCTGGTGGACGAGCAGGTCGAGCCCGCCCAGCAGCACGCCCCCGCGCGCCGACCAGGCGGCCGCGAGCGGGGTCGGCCACGGCTCGTAGAGCACGTCGAACAACGCGCCGGGCCGGGCCGGGACGGCGGCCGCGAGGTGGTCGGTGGCACCGGCCGGGGTCGTGGAGACGACCAGCGGCTCGGCCAGGGCGTCGGCGGCCGAGGCCCAGTCGGCGGTGACGACGGGAACGCCCAGCCGCTCGCCCCAGCCGCGCATCTCGGCCGCCCGGGCGGGCCCGCGCACGTAGGCGGTGACCCGCTCGGCGCCCATCGCGGCCAGCGCGGCGAGTGCCGAGGAGGCGGTGGCCCCGGCGCCCAGGACGGCCGCGGTCCCGACGCGTTCCACACCGCGTTCGCGCAGCGCGGCGACCAGGCCGGGGATGTCGGTGTTCTCGCCGGTGCGGCGGCCGTCGGGGCCGAACACGACGGTGTTGACGGCCTCCACGCCGGAGGCGGTCGCGCTGATCCCGTCCAGCAGCGGGATGACCGCGCGCTTGAGCGGCATGGTCAGCGACAGCCCGGCCCAGCGCGCCCCGCCTGCCTCCTGGTCCTTCGCGATCCGTTCGAGGAACGCGGGCAGCGCGGCCTCGTCGACCTCGTGGCGCCCGTAGTCCCAGCCGGTCAGGCCGAGTGCCGCGTAGGCGGCACGGTGCAGCACCGGGGAGAGGGAGTGCGCGATGGGTGAGCCGAGGACCGCGGCCCGGTGGGTGATCGGGGCGGGACCGCTGTCCGGTCCGCCGGTGACGAGGGGGTCGCGCATCAGCCGCCGTGCTCCCGCTGGTACTCGTTGAAGGCCTGGACGTTCTGCGCCTGCACCGTGGCGCTGTCGGTGAACCGGGTGTCGCCGGGCTTGACCGTCACGAAGTACAGCCAGTCGCCGGGGGCCGGGTTCAGCGCGGCCTGGATCGCCTCCTGGCCGGGGTTGTCGATCGGGCCGGGCGGCAGTCCCTTGTGCAGGTAGGTGTTGTACGGGGACTGGAACTGGGTGTCGGCCGTGGTGGTGTTCAGGGTCGAGCGGCCCTTGGCGTAGTTGATCGTGGAGTCGAAGCCCAGCGCCATGTTCTGCTGGAGCCGGTTGTAGATGACCCGGGAGACCTTGCCGAAGTCGCCCTGCTGCTGGGCCTCGGCCTGGATCAGGCTCGCGATCACGATGACCTGGTACGGGGACTTGCCGACCTTGGCGGCCTGCGCCTGGAGGTTGTCGGCCGCGTACTGCGACTCGGCCTGCTGGACCATCTGCTTGAGGACGTCGCCGGGCTTGCCGCCCTTGCCGACGCTGTAGCGGGTCGGGTACAGGAAGCCCTCGGGGTTGCCGTCCTGCACGTAGGAGGGCAGGCCCAGGTCGGTGTTCTTCGCGGCGGTGGCGGTGCTGCCGGCGGCGAGCCCGAGCCGCTTGTCGAGGGCGTCGTAGACCTGGGTGGCGCGCCAGCCCTCGGGAATGATCAGGGCGCTCTGGGCGCTGGGGTCGAGCATCATCGTGACGGCGGCGGCGGCCGACATCTGCTTGCGCAGTTCGTAGATGCCGCCCTGGATGCTGGAGCCCTGCGGGTTGGCGGCGGCGGCCTTGGTGAAGGCGTCCACGCTGCGCACCACGCCCTCGGTCTTGAGGATGTTGCCGATCTGGGCGAGCGTCGCGTGCTCGGGGACCTGCACCTGGACGGTGCCGCTGCCCTGGCCCGCGTAGTCCGGCGGGGCGGCGAAGTGGCCCTCGTAGTACCGGTACCCGAGGTAGCCGCCGCCGGAGAGCAGGCCGCCGATGGCGATCAGGGCGACCAGGCAGGCGCAGCCGCTGCGTCGTTTGGGACGTTTCTTCTCGCCGCGTCTGCCCCGCCGGGGCAGCGCGTCGTCGTCCTCGTCAGCGGCCCGGTCGTCTTCGAAGTCGTCGTCGGCGTCGGCGAGGCCGGCGAGGTCGGTGTCGCGGCGCTTGCGGGGCTTGTCGGTGCCGAGCGAGCCACCGGTGAAGAACGGATGGGTCTCCGGCTCGTCGGCGCCCTCGTCGAACGGGTTCCACTCGGCCGTGGTGTCCGCGGCGGGCGGCGGGGCCGTCCGGGTCTGCGGCTGGACCTGCGGGAACGGCTGCGTCTGCTGGAACTGCTGGGCCTGCGGGAACTGCTCTACTTGCGGGAACTGCTGTGTCTGCTGGGCCTGTTGTGACTGCTCGGGCCGGGTGAACGCGGCGTTCTGGTCGTAGTGGCCGGGCGGCGGCTGGTTGCCGTACGGGTCGGCGGGCGGGCCGACGGTCGTGCCGTACTGCCCGTACTGGCCGTCCGGGTAGGGGACTTGCGGGTCCCAGCCGTAGGCCTGCGGGGCAGTGGCGTACTGCTGCGAGGCCGGGTACTGCTGCCCCGCGGGGTACTGCTGGCCGCCGTCCCACTGCTGCTGGGGGTACTGCTGCTCCGCGTACTGCGGCTGGTACTGCTGCTGCGGATACGACTCGGGCGGGTAGCCCTGCTGCCCGTAGGCGTCCCAGGCGGGGTCCTGCTGGTGCTCCCAGCCCGGGTCGCCGTAGAGCGGATCGTCCGGGTGCCATGGTTCGGGATGCCACGGCTGCGAACCGTGGCCCTGCCCGTAGTCGGTCATGGCTCTCCTGAGTACGCGGGGCGATACGTGTCCGCGTCCGGTCGGGGCGGGTGGTGACCCGGTCGTCCGGCGCGGAACGTCACCGTACCGCGATCAGGTGGCGGCCCGGACGCTCTCGCCGGGGGGATCTCCCGACACGCGTTCGGTTTCCAGGGCGCTCTGGAGGATGACCACGGCCGCCGCCTGGTCGATGAACGCCCTGCCCTTGCGGGACTTCACGCCCGAGGCGCGCATGCCCTGGGCGGCTGTCACGGTGGACATCCGCTCGTCGACCAGGCGGACCGGGACCGGCTGGATGAGTTTCGCCACATCGGCCGCGAAGGTACGGACCTTGGCCGCCGCCGGGCCCTCGCCACCGTTCAGCGAACGGGGCAGGCCGACGACGACCTCGATCGGTTCGTACTCGTCGACGATGGCCGCGATGCGGCGACGGGCCGCCGGGGCGTCCTTGCCGGGGACGGTCTCCACCGGGGTGGCCAGCACCCCGTCGGGGTCGCAGCTGGCGACCCCGATGCGGGCGTCCCCGACGTCCACCGCGATCCGTCTGCCGCGTCGCATCGTTACTCCCGTCAGGCCTTCTCGGCGACGAGACGGCGCACGGCCTCGACGGCCTCGGCGACCGCGGCCGGGTTGCTGCCGCCGCCCTGGGCCACGTCGTCCTTGCCGCCGCCACCGCCACCGAGGGTCTTGGCTGCGGTGCGGACCAACTCACCGGCCTTGATGCCGCGTTCGCGGGCGGCCTCGTTGGTGGCGATGACGGTGAGCGGGCGGCCGTTCGCCACCGTGAACAGGGCGACCACGGCCGGGCGGCCGCCCCCGACGCGCTGGCGCACGTCCAGGACGAGCTTGCGCAGGTCGTCGGCGCCGGTGCCCTCCGGGACGCTGCCGGTGACCAGGGCGACGCCCTTGACGTCCTCGGCGCCCTCGGCGAGACCACCGGCGGCGGCGAGCACCTTCTCGGCACGGAAGCGCTCGATCTCCTTCTCGGCGTCGCGCAGCTTGGTCAGCACGCCGGAGATCTTGTCGGGCAGTTCCTCGGGGCGGCCCTTGACCAGGTCGGTCAGCTGCGAGACGAGGGTGTGCTCGCGGGCCAGGAACCTGTAGGCGTCCACGCCGACCAGGGCCTCGACGCGGCGCACGCCGGAGCCGATGGACGACTCGCCGAGCAGCTTGACCAGGCCCAGCTGCGCGGTGTTGTGGACGTGGGTGCCGCCGCACAGCTCCTTGGAGAAGTCGCCGATGGTGACGACGCGCACCCGCTCGCCGTACTTCTCGCCGAACTCGGCGATGGCGCCCTGCTTCTTGGCGTCGGCCATGCTCATCACCTCGGCGGTGACGTCGAGTTCGCGGGCGAGGACCTCGTTGATCTTCTGCTCGACGTCGGTCAGCACCGTGCCGGGGACGGCGGCGGGCGAACCGAAGTCGAAGCGGAAGCGGCCCGGGGAGTTCTCGGAACCGGCCTGCGCGGCGGTCGGCCCGAGGGCGTCGCGCAGCGCCTGGTGGGTGAGGTGGGTGGCGGAGTGGGCGCGGGCGATGGCCCGGCGGCGCACCAGGTCGATGGCGGCGTGCGCGGCGGAGCCCAGGGCGATCTCGCCGACCTGGACGACGCCCTTGTGCACGCTGACGCCCGGCACCGGCTGCTGGACGTCGCGGACCTCGACCACGGCGCCGCTGTCGGTGCGGATGCGGCCGGTGTCGGCGAGCTGGCCGCCGCCCTCGGCGTAGAACGGGGTGCGGTCGAGGACGACCTCGACCTCGTCGCCCTCGGTGGCGGCGGGCGAGGGCACGCCGTCGACCAGCAGGCCGACCACGGTGGCCTCACCGTTGTTCTCGGTGTAGCCGGTGAAGACGGTGGTGCCGGAGGTGTCGGCGACCTCGCGGTAGGCGGACAGGTCGGCGTGGCCCTGCTTCTTGGCCTTGGCGTCGGCCTTGGCGCGCTCCCGCTGCTCCTTCATCAGGCGGCGGAAGCCCTCCTCGTCCACGGACAGGCCCTGCTCGGAGGCCATCTCCAGGGTGAGGTCGATGGGGAAGCCCCAGGTGTCGTGGAGCAGGAACGCCTTCTCGCCGGGCAGGACGGCGGAGCCCGCGGCCCTGGTCTCGGTGACGGCGGTGTCGAGGATGTTGGTGCCGGCCTTGAGGGTCTTGAGGAAGGCGGCCTCCTCGGCGAGCGCGACGGTCTCGATGCGCTTGCGGTCCTCGACCAGCTCCGGGTACTGCTCGCCCATGGTGCGGACGACGACGTCCACCAGGTCGCCGACGACCGGCTGGGTGGAGCCGAGCAGCCGCATGTTGCGGATGGCGCGGCGCATGATGCGGCGCAGCACGTAGCCACGGCCCTCGTTGCCGGGGGTGACGCCGTCGCCGATGAGCATCACGGAGGTGCGCAGGTGGTCGGCGACCACGCGCAGCGACACGTCGGAGCCGCGGTCGGCGCCGTAGGCGACACCGGTCAACTCGGTGGCCTTGTCGATGACGACGCGCAGGGTGTCGGTCTCGTACATGTTGTGGACGCCCTGGAGGATCATCGCCAGGCGTTCCAGGCCGAGACCGGTGTCGATGTTCTTGGCGGGCAGGTCGCCGAGGATCTCGAAGTCGTCCTTGCCGAAGCCCGGGCCGCGCTCGTACTGCATGAAGACCAGGTTCCAGATCTCCACGTAGCGCTCGTCGTTGACGGCCGGGCCGCCCTCGGCGCCGAACTCCGGACCGCGGTCGTAGTTGATCTCCGAGCAGGGGCCGCAGGGTCCGGGGACGCCCATGGACCAGAAGTTGTCCTTCTTGCCCAGCCGCTGGATGCGCTCGGCCGGGACGCCGACGACGTCACGCCAGAGGGTCTCGGCCTCGTCGTCGTCCTGGTAGACGGTGATCCACAGCTTCTCGGGCTCCAGGCCGTAGCCGCCCTGGTCCTGGGGCAGGGTGAGCAGCTCCCAGGCGAACTTGACGGCGCCTTCCTTGAAGTAGTCGCCGAACGAGAAGTTGCCGCACATCTGGAAGAACGTGCCGTGCCGGGTGGTCTTGCCGACCTCTTCGATGTCCGGGGTGCGCACGCACTTCTGCACGCTCGTGGCGCGCGGGAAGGGCGGCTTGACCTCACCGAGGAAGTAGGGCTTGAACGGCACCATGCCCGCGGGGACCAGCAGCAGCGTCGGGTCGTCCGCGATCAGGGACGCGGACGGCACGACCGTGTGCCCGCGCTCCTCGAAGAAGCGCAGCCAGCGCCTGCGGATTTCTGCCGACTCCATCAGTGGCCTTCTTTCTGCTGGTGATCCTGCGGGTGGACCCGTGAACGCACGTGGCCCCGGTAGGTGATCTGCGGGCGGTTGACGGGCAGCACGGCCCGGTGCGGTGCGGGCTCCGGCCCGGGCTGGTCGTCCACACCCAGGATGCCGCCGAGTTCGGCTTCGCGCTCGGTCATTCCGGCGCGCACGTCGATCGCGAACTGCCGCGCCCGGCCGCCGAGTTCGAGCGCCCGGTCGGCGGCGGTGGCCGCGAGGCTGTCGGGGCTGAGGCGGCGCACCGCCCGGTTGACCTTGGTGGTGGCCCACACACCGGTCGAGACACCGGCGACGAACCAGAACAAGCGGCGGAACATCGGGGATCAGCCCTTCCCTCGAGTGCGGCGGCGGGCGCCCGGCAGCGCGGCGCCCACGATCACCGTACGGCGCGCGGCGCGGGCCCTGGCGCGCCGGTCGGCCTTGGCGTCCTTGCGGTCCTGCGCCTGCAGGCCGACGGCGCGGCGCACGCCGTAGCCGAACGCGGCGACCTTGACCAGCGGGCCGCCGAAGGTGGAGGCGACGGTGGTGGACAGCGCGGAGGCGTTGGCCGTGACCTCCTGGACATCGGCGGTGATGGTGTCGACGCGGTCGAGCTGGGTGTGCGCGGCGCGCACCGCCGCGGTGGCCTCGCCGAGCAGCGGCACGGCCTGCTCGGTGACGCCGGCGACCAGCTCGGTGGCCTGCCGCAGGGTCTGCGCGAGCCGGACCAGCACCACGGCCAGGAACGACACCAGGATGGCCCAGAAGACGGCCACGATGAGGCCGGCCACCTCTCCACCGGACACTGCGGGCTCCTCGAAGTTCACGACGGTCGGCGGGCCGCTCGCGTACACCGGTCCGGACCCGGGGGCCACGGGACACGCGGGCGCGGGCGGCAGGGTTCCGACCCTATCGCGCCCGGGGCCGGTGCTCGTACCGAGTTCGGGGGTGACGCGCGGGCGGGAAACGCCGCAGCGCCGCGCGTACTCGACGGCGCGGCGCTGCGGGGAGGTGCCGGGGACGGTCCGGGAGGACGTCAGCGGGCGTAGTACTCGACGACGAGCTGCTCGTCGCAGATCACCGGGATCTCGCGGCGGTTGGGGTCGCGGTCCAGGCGGAACGCCAGGGCGTCCAGGTTGACCTGGAGGTACTTCGGGGTCTCGCCCTCTCCCGCCCAGCCGCCGGCCTTGGCGACCTGGAACGGGGTCTTGGCGCGGGAGCGCTCGCGGACCTGCACCACGTCGTCCGGGCGGACCCGGAAGGACGGGCGGTCGACCTTGCGGCCGTTGACCTCGATGTGACCGTGGACGACCATCTGCCGGGCCTGGTAGATGGTGCGGGCCAGGCCGGACCGCAGGACGAGCGCGTCCAGACGGCGCTCAAGCTCGATGATCAGCGCATCGCCGGTCTTGCCTTCGACCTTCCGAGCGCGGTCGTAGGCACGGCGCATCTGCGTCTCGCTGATGTCGTACTGGGCGCGCAGACGCTGCTTCTCCAGCAGACGGACCTTGTAGTCACTGTTCTGCTTGCGGCCGCGACCGTGCTCGCCGGGCGGGTACGGGCGGGCCTCGAAGTACTTGACAGCCTTCGGGGTCAGCGCGATGCCGAGCGCGCGGGACTTCTTGACCTTGGGACGCGACTGGTTCACGTTCTCCAGACCTCCATGTAAGTTAGGTGAGGCTTACCTTAGCGGAGGAGATCGCATGTTTCGACCCGGGAACCCCATGCCCAGCGCGGACCACACCGCCACCGGCGCGGTGGGTGAGGAACGCGAGGAGCACGGTCAGCCGCGTCCCGAAGAGGAATACGCGCCCAGCAGGCCGACGGCCGCGGAACGCGCGCGAACTCTAGTCGAGGGTAACGCCTCCGCCGTGCTGGTCATTCCCGGACTTGACCTGGCGGAACAGCATCTGATGATGCCGGTCGAGCGCGTCGTGGAGGCCGAGGGCGACGTCCTGCTGCTGTTTCCGCCGGATTCCCCGGCGGTACGGGCGGCCACCCACGCCGAGGACGACGAGCTCACCGCTGTGCTGGAAATCACCGACGTCGCCCCGGTCGCGGTGCCGCACCGCATCCGCGGGCGGGCCTGGGTCGCGGGGTGGCTGACCAAGGCGCGCGACCGCACCCGGCCCGGCTGGCTGCGGCTGGAGATCGGCGAGGGCTCGGTGGACGACCTGTGGGGTGCCGAGCATGTCGAGCCCGACGAATTCGCCGCCGCCCGCCCCGATCCGCTCGCCGTCCACGAGGCGGAGCTCCTCCAGCACCTCGCCTCCGCCCACGACGACCAGCTGTCCTGGCTGTGCGCGCTGGTCGACGACGGCACCGGGCGCTGCCCGGCGGCCGATGACGCGGTGCCACTGGCACTGGACCGCTACGGCCTGCGGATGCGCTTCGCCGGGCGCGGCGGCGGCTTCGACGCCCGCTTCGAGTTCCCGGTGCCGGTGGCGGGGATCGACGACCTGCGCCGGTCGATGCACGCCCTGTTCGACGCCGCCCACGCGGCACGGCAGGACGGGCCCGACGCGTAGGCTCCCGATCATGTTTGTCGTCGAACTGACCTACACCGCGCCCCTGGACCGCGTCGACGCGCTGCTGGAGCGGCACGTCGCCTGGCTGGAAGAGCAGTACGCGGCCGGAGTGCTGCTCGCCTCCGGCCGCAAGAACCCCCGGGACGGCGGCGTGCTGCTCGCCGTCGCCCCCGACCGCGCGGCCATCGAGGCCCTGGTGGCCACCGACCCGTTCCACGAGGGAGGCGTGGCCGAGTACCGCGTCCTGGAGTTCGCGGCGACCAAGACGGCGCCCGCGCTGGAGCAGTACCGCGAGCAGCTGCCGGCCTGAGAATGCCGGGCGTCGCGGCGGGGCGTCCGTCCCGGCCGCGACGCCTCGCGCTCACTCCACCGTCAGGCGCTCACTCCCCCGTCAGGCGCTCCCTGACCCGGTCCAGCACGTCCGCGTAGCGGGCCTCGGCGCCGTAGCGGGTGGGCTCGTAGTACCGCTTGCCGTGCACCTCGTCGGGGGCGTACTGCTGGGCGGCGATGGCACCGGGCAGGTCGTGCGGGTAGGCGTAGCCCTCGCCGTGGCCCAGCTTGGTCGCGCCCTTGTAGTGGCTGTCGCGCAGGTGCGCCGGGACCGGCCCCGCCAGCCCCTTGCGCACGTCCGACAGGGCCGCGTCGATCGCCAGGTAGGCCGCGTTGGACTTCGGCGCGAGCGCCAGCGCGATGGTCGCCTGGGACAGCGTGATGCGGGCCTCGGGGAAGCCGATCATCGCGACCGCCTGCGCGGCGGCGACGGCCGTCTGGAGCGCCTGCGGGTCGGCCAGCCCGATGTCCTCGCTGGCGGAGATCATCAGCCTGCGGGCGATGAAGCGGGGGTCCTCACCGGCCTCGATCATCCGGGCCAGGTAGTGCAGCGCGGCGTCCACGTCGGAGCCGCGGATCGACTTGATCAGGGCGCTGGCCACGTCGTAGTGCTGGTCGCCCGCGCGGTCGTACTTCACCGCCGCCCGGTCGACGGCCGCCTCCAGCACCGGCAGCGTGATCTCGTCCTCGCCGCGCGCCAGGGCCGATCCGGCGCCCGCCTCCAGGGCGGTCAGGGCGCGCCGCGCGTCACCGCCCGCGATGCGCAGCAGGTGCGCCTCGGCGTCCTCGGGGAGGGTGACCGCGCCGTCCAGCCCGCGCGCGTCGCTCAGCGCGCGGTGCAGCAGCCCGCGGATGTCCTCGTCGGTGAGGGCTTCGAGGGTCAGCAGCAGCGAGCGGGACAGCAGCGGGGAGATGATCGAGAAGTACGGGTTCTCGGTGGTGGCGGCGATCAGGGTGACCCAGCGGTTCTCCACGGCGGGCAGCAGGGAGTCCTGCTGGGCCTTGCTGAAACGGTGGATCTCGTCCAGGAACAGCAGCGTCTCACGGCCGTACCCGCCCGACTCGCGGCGGGCGCTGTCGATGACCGCGCGGACCTCCTTGACGCCCGCCGTGATCGCCGACAGCTCGACGAAGCGGCGGTTGGTGGCGTGGCTGACCACGTAGGCGAGGGTGGTCTTGCCGGTCCCCGGCGGCCCCCACAGGATGACCGAGGCGGGCCCCGCGGGGCCGCCCGCGCCCTCGCCGACGAGCCTGCGCAGCGGCGAGCCCGCGCCGAGCAGGTGTTGCTGGCCCACCACCTCGTCCAGGGTGCGCGGGCGCATGCGCACCGGGAGCGGGCTGGCTCCGGGCTCCTTGGCCTGGCGGTCCTCGGCGGCGGCGGTGAACAGGTCGGGTTCCACGACAAGGAGCCTAGGACACGGCACTGACAACGGCGCAGGCGCTCAGAACTGGCAACGCGCAGGCGCTCAGAGCAGGGTGCGCCAGTACGACCACCAGCGGGTCAGGATGAGCATCACCAGGACCCCGTACCACAGGATCGGGACCGCCCAGTGGAACTCCTCCACCACCTGCTTGACGCCCGCGGGCACCGGGATCACGCGGTTCTTCACGTTGTGCGCGAGGGTGTACCAGAAGGCGGCGATGGTGCCGACCCAGGCCATCATGCACCAGGGGCACAGCGAGCCGATCGAGTACAGCGACTCGTACTGGAGCCAGGTGACGAACCCGACGCCGAAGAGCGTGCCGGCCTGCAGGCCGAGCCAGAACCAGCGGCGGAACCGGGCCCTGGCGAGCACCGCCATGCCCACGCAGATGAGCACCGGGTAGGCGACCAGGCCGATCATCGGGTTGGGGAAGCCGAAGACCTTCGCCTGGTGGCTCTTCATGATGTTGCCGCAGGAGATGATCGGGTTGATGCTGCACCCGGGCACGAAGTTGGGGTTCTTGTACAGCTGGAACTCGTCCAGCGTGATGTACCAGGCGGCGAGCAGGCCCAGCACGCCGCACACCACCAGCAGGACACCGAACGCCCGGCCCCCGCCGATGAGCTCCGGCTCGTCGTGCCGTTCCTCGCTACGGGTCTCTTCGAGCGCCGATGTCGTCATGTCGCCTTCTGTCGCCGTGTCCAAGGGATCGCGCCCCGGTGAGGTGCGTCCACCACCGGTCCGCCCACTACCAGACTGCACGGCGCCGCGTGCGAACGGTAGGCGCCGGGGCATCATTGTGCACCAGCCGTCCCGGCCGCATACCGCGGACCGGCGAAGATCACAGGTCCCGGAACGGCGTCGCGTAGACCGCCTCGCCGCGCGGCCCGCCGTCGTAGCCGCCGAGCGGCAGCGCCTGGAACACCGCGTCCGGCACCTCGTACGGCCCGCTCACCCCGTGCAGCGACGCCGGGGCGAAGCCGAAGCGCCGGTAGTAGCGAGGGTCGCCCAGCACCACCACCAGCCGTTCACCGGTCGCGTCCGCCGCCGCCAGCACCGCTCTGACCAGTGCCGTTCCATACCCCTGCCGCTGCCACGACGGGGAGACGGCGACCGGGGCCAGGGCGAGCGCGTCGCCCTCGGTGCCCGTGCCCTCGACGCGCAGCCGGGTCAGCAGGGCGTGCCCGGCGACCTGGCCGTCGGGCGCCTCGGCCACCCAGGACAGCCCGGGCAGCCAGCAGGCGTCACGGCGCAACGCGTCGACGAGATCCGCCTCGACGGGGGACGGGAAGGCACTCAGGTTGACGGCTCGGACCGCCTCGTGGTCGGCGGGGCGCTCCGGCCGGGTCAGGATCGAGTCCATACCGCCATCCTGCCCGCACGGCCCCGGACCGCGCACGCGGTGTCCGGGGCCGTGGGGAACGCGACCGGATCCGGCCGCGGCACCGCTCAGCCCAGGCGTTCCCGCAGGGTCGCGGCGACCGCGGTCAGCGGGACCGGGGTCTGCTCGCCGCTCTCCAGGTCCTTCAGCTGGACGTGGCCCTCGTCCAGGTCCCGCTCCCCCGCCACGATCGCGTAGCGGGCGCCGGAGCGGTTGGCCGATTTCATCGCGTTCTTCAGGCCCTTGCCGCCGAACGCGAAGTCGGCCGCGACGCCCTCCCGGCGCAGCTCGGTGACGACCGCGAACAGCGCGCGCCGCGCCTGCTCGCCCAGCGGCACCGCGAACACCTGGGTGGGGGCGGGCAGTTCGAGCTCGACGCCCTCCGCCCTCAGGGCCAGCACCGTGCGGTCGACGCCCAGCGCCCAGCCGACCGAGGGCAGCGCCGGGCCGCCGATCATCTCCGACAGGCCGTCGTAGCGGCCGCCGCCGCCGACCGCGGACTGCGAACCGAGGCCGTCGTGGACGAACTCGAAGGTGGTGCGGGTGTAGTAGTCGAGGCCGCGCACCAGCTTGGGGTCGTCCTCGAACAGCACGCCCGCCTCGGTCAGCAGCTCGCGCACCTGGTCGTGGTAGGCGCGGCACGCCTCGCACAGGTGGTCGCGCATCATCGGCGCGCCGACCAGCTGCTTCTGCACCGCCTCGCGCTTGTCGTCGAGCACCCGCAGCGGGTTGATGTCGATGCGGCGGCGGGTCTCCTCGTCCAGGTCGAGGCCGCGCAGGAACTCCTGGAGGGCGGCACGGTAGACCGGACGGCACTCCTTGTCGCCGAGGGAGTTGAGCAGCAGGCGGAAGTTGCGCAGGCCCAGCGACTGGTACGCGTCCACCGCGAGGATGATCAGCTCGGCGTCGAGCGCCGGGTCCTCGGTGCCCAGCGCCTCGGCGCCGACCTGCGAGAAGTGGCGGTAGCGGCCGGCCTGCGGGCGCTCGTAGCGGTAGTACGAGCCGGAGTACCACAGCTTCACCGGCAGGTTGCCCTGCTTGTGCAGGTTGGCCTGGAGGGCGGCGCGCAGGACGGAGGCGGTGCCCTCGGGGCGCAGCGCCAGCTCGTCACCGCCCTTGGTGGTGAGGGTGTACATCTCCTTGGTCACGATGTCGGTGGACTCGCCGACACCTCGGGAGAACAGCTCGACCTGCTCGAAGCCGGGCGTCTCCACATAGCCGTAGCCGGCGCGCCTGAGCGGCGCGGCGATCGCCTCACGCACCGCGAGGAACGCGGCGGAGTCCGGCGGGATCAGGTCGTAGGTGCCCTTGGGGGCGGAGAAGGTGTTCACTTCGATGACGTCGTCACATTCCTCGTCGCGGAGCCGGTTCGGCTCCGTGGCCGCGGGCCACCTCACCCAGGAACGGGTTGGTGGCGCGCTCGCGGCCGATGGTGGTCTGGGGGCCGTGGCCGGACAGCACCACGGTCGAGTCGTCGAGCGGCAGGCACACGCGGGCCAGCGACTCGAGGATCTCGGCGTGCGAACCGCCGGGCAGGTCGGTGCGTCCGATGGAGCCGGCGAACAGCAGGTCGCCCGAGAAGAACACCGAGGGAATCTCGGACGTGTCGGGCAGCCGGAAGGTCACCGACCCCTTGGTATGGCCGGGCGCGTGCGCCACGGTGAACTCCAGACCGGCGAGCGCCAGCGTGGCGCCGTCCGACAGCTCGCGGACGTCGTCCGGCTCGCCCACGGTCAGCTCGCCCAGCAGCTGCTGCCCGATCGAGCGGCCCAGCGACCTGGCCGGGTCGCTCATCATGTAGCGGTCCTCGGGGTGGATCCAGGCCGGTATGTCATGGGCCCCGCAGACCGGGACGACCGAGGCGACGTGGTCGATGTGGCCGTGCGTGAGAATCGCGGCGACCGGCTTGAGCCGGTGCTTGGCGAGCAGTTCCTCGACGCCCGGGGCGGCTTCGTGCCCCGGGTCGATGATCACGCATTCCTCACCGGCGGCGGGGGCGACCACGTAGCAGTTGGTCCCCCAGGCCCCGGCCGGGAACCCGGCAATGAGCACGATCGTCCTTCACTCGGCTGCGAACTGTCTCGTACGCGGCGAGCCCTCCGGCGACCTGCGGTCCGTGGCGGGTTCCCGCGGACGACGAGCCTACCGGCGGCGACGGTGCTCACGCGAACCCGTATCGTCACCGGCGCACAGTGACGGATGGCAGCATTCACGCAGCATCGTCAACGGTCCGCGGGAGAACCGGTCACCCGCGGGCACCTCGGGCAACGAGATCGGCATCGGGAGAGGGCTGAAGTGGTCAGCAAGGATCAGCGGCGGCGCCAGCTCGCCCGCCAGAAGTTCGAGCGCCAGCAGCAGCGCAGGGCGCAGCAGCGGTCCAGGTCACGGCGGCGCAACCTGGTCATCGCCTCGGTGGTGGCCGTGGTGCTGGCCGCGAGCGGCGCGGTGTGGGCGTCCACCGGGCTCGGCGGCGACAAGTCGACCTCGGCCGGCTCCTCCCCGTCGGCCTCCACGGCGTCCCGGGCGAAGGACCCCTGCGGCAAGGCGGCGGCGGGCTCGCCGGGCAAGAAGCAGTGGAAGACCGAGCCGTCGATGAACATCTCCACCGGCTCCGCGTACACCATGGACCTGTCGACGACCTGCGGCGACATCTCCATGAAGCTGGACGCCGCCAAGGCGCCGCACACCGTCAACTCCTTCAAGTTCCTCGCCGACCAGCACTTCTTCGACCACACCAAGTGCCACCGGCTCACCACCTCCGGCATCTTCGTGCTCCAGTGCGGCGACCCGACCGGCACCGGCCAGGGCGGCCCCGGCTACACCATCCCGGACGAGAACCTGAGCGCGTTCGGCAAGAAGGGCTCCGACGGCACGGTGACGTACCCGGCGGGCACCGTGGCGATGGCCAACACCGGCCAGCCGCACACCGGCGGCAGCCAGTTCTTCCTGGTCTACAAGGCGAGCCCGCTCGCGCCCAGCTACACCCCGTTCGGCACCATCAGCCCGGCTGGCATGAAGGTGCTGCAGAAGATCGCCGCCGCGGGCAGCGCTCCGGCCGACGCCAACGGCAACACCGCGCCCAACGCGACCGTGGTGATCGACAAGGCGACGGTCAGCAAGGACTGAGGCCGCCCCGGCGATATTCGCCTCCCGGGGATGCGGACAGCCGGGGCGCCGGTCGCCTATGTTTGCGTTGTACAGGGCGCCCGCGCCGACGGCTGCCGCCCGGCTCGATCAGGAGCAACAAAACAGCACGTCGGAGCGGCCGGGCGGGCCCCGGCCGGAGAGAACTGTGGACGATGCCCGAA
This sequence comes from Streptantibioticus parmotrematis, assembly GCF_019890615.1. Taxonomy (GTDB): domain Bacteria; phylum Actinomycetota; class Actinomycetes; order Streptomycetales; family Streptomycetaceae; genus Streptantibioticus_D; species Streptantibioticus_D parmotrematis. The sequence goes on from NZ_JAINVZ010000003.1 coordinate 71,485, forward strand.
GCGCCGGCGACGGCCGGGCATCACGTGGAGGAGGCGCTGTGAGCAGCGACCCATGGGGACGCGTCGACGAGACGGGGACCGTGTACGTGCGGACGGCCGACGGTGAGCGAGTCGTCGGCTCGTGGCAGGCGGGCTCTCCCGACGAGGCGCTCGCGTATTTCAAGCGCAAGTACGACGGACTCGTCGTCGAGATCGGCCTCCTCGAACGCCGGGTGCGTACCACCGATCTGTCGGCCAAGGACGCCAACACCGCCATCGAGCACCTGCGCTCGACAGTGACCGAGGCGCACGCCGTCGGTGACCTGGACGCCCTGGTCAAGCGGCTCGACGGGCTCGTCGGGGAGGTCGACTCGCGCCGTGAGCAGCGCAAGGTGGCCAAGGCGAAGGCGAACGACGAGGCGAAGACCGCCAAGGAGCAGCTGGTCGCCGAGGCCGAGGAGCTGTCGGTCAGCGAGCAGTGGCGCGCGGCGGGCGAGCGGCTGCGGGCGCTGGTGGACACCTGGAAGGGCCTGCCGCGGCTCGACCGCAAGTCCGACGACGAGCTGTGGCACCGCTTCAGCCATGCCCGTTCGGTCTTCTCCAAGCGGCGCAAGGCGCACTTCGCCTCGCTGGACGCGCAGCGCGAGGACGCCCGGCGGATCAAGGAGAAGCTGGCCCAGGAGGCCGAGTCGCTCTCCGGTTCCACCGAGTGGGGTCCGACCGCAGCCCGCTACCGCGAGCTGATGTCCGACTGGAAGGCGGCGGGCCGCGCCCAGCGCGAGGCCGAGGACGAGCTGTGGAACCGCTTCCGCGGCGCCCAGGACGTCTTCTTCGCCGCCCGCGCGGAGGTGTTCGCAGAACGCGACTCCGAGCAGCGGGAGAACCTGACCCGCAAGGAGGAGCTGGCCATCGAGGCCGAGAAGCTGCTTCCGGTGACCGACCTGAAGGCGGCGCGCGCGGCGTTCCGCTCGCTCAACGAGCGCTGGGAGGCGATCGGTCACGTCCCGCGGGACGCGCGCCCCAGGATCGAAGCGCGGATGCACGCGGTCGAGCGGGCGATCCAGGACGCGGAGGAGTCGGAGTGGCGCCGCACGAACCCTGAGGCGCGGGCGCGCGCGGAGGGTCTCACCGGTCAGCTCCAGGCGGCGGTGGACAAGCTCAGGGGCCAGGTGGACACGGCCCGCGCGGCGGGCAACTCCGCGAAGGCGGACAAGCTGGAACGCGAGCTGGAGGGCCGTCAGGCCCTCCTGGACCAGGCCCTGAAGGGCCTCCACGAGTTCGGCGGCTGACGATTCCGGTTCCTTCCGGAGCGGCGGTTGTGTTCTTCCCGCCGCGACGGTGATCAGCCAGTACGGCGTGGAGCGGCGGTGCCGAGCCGTCATCAACCTGCTGAAGGGCTGCTGACGGCCGGGCACCGCCGGTCCACGCCGTTTCGCTTCTCCCCGTCGCGGCGGCAGAAGGGAAGCCGCAGGCGGAAGGCGGCTACCGCGCCCGGCCCGACGTCACCCTGTACACGTCGTAGACGCCCTCGACCCCGCGTACCGCCTTCAGGACGTGGCCCAGGTGCTTCGGGTCGCCCATCTCGAAGGTGAAGCGGGACGTCGCGACCCGGTCGCGGGAGGTCTGGACGGCCGCCGACAGGATGTTGACGTGCTGGTCGGACAGGACCCGGGTCACGTCCGACAGCAGCCGGGAGCGGTCCAGCGCCTCGACCTGGATGGCGACCAGGAAGACCGAGGACTGGGTCGGCGCCCACTCGACCTCGATGATGCGTTCGGGCTGCTGCGACAGGGAGTCGACGTTGACGCAGTCCGCGCGGTGGACGGAGACCCCGTTGCCGCGGGTGACGAAGCCGATGATCGGATCGCCCGGCACCGGCGTGCAGCACCGCGACAGCTTGACCCACACGTCGCGCTCGCCCTTGACGATGACGCCGGGGTCCGCGTTGGCACGGCGCTTGCCGCGGCTGCGGGACGGAGTGGTGACCTCGGCGATGTCCTCGGTCGCGCCCTCCTCGCCGCCGAGCGCCTCGACCAGCTTCTGCACGACCGACTGCGCGGTGATGTGCCCCTCGCCGATCGCCGCGTAGAGCGCCGATATGTCGGGGTAGCGCATCTCGTGCGCGAGGGTGACCAGCGAGTCGCCGGTCAGCACCCGCTGGATGGGCAGGTTCTGCTTGCGCATCGCGCGGGCGATGGCTTCCTTGCCCTGCTCGATGGCCTCCTCGCGGCGTTCCTTGGAGAACCAGGCGCGGATCTTGTTGCGGGCCCGCGGCGACTTGACGAAGCTCAGCCAGTCGCGGGACGGCGCGGCCCCCTGCGCCTTGGAGGTGAAGACCTCGACCAGGTCGCCGTTGTCGAGGGTCGACTCCAGCGGCACGAGGCGGCCGTTGACGCGGGCGCCGATGGTGCGGTGGCCGACCTCGGTGTGGACGGCGTACGCGAAGTCGACCGGGGTGGCGCCGGCGGGCAGCGCTATGACGTCGCCCTTGGGCGTGAAGACGAAGACCTCGTTGCGGGACAGGTCGAAGCGCAGCGACTCCAGGAACTCGCCGGGGTCCTCGGTCTCCTTCTGCCAGTCCAGCAGCTGCCGCAGCCACGCCATGTCGTTGACCGCGTCGTCGGCCTTGGCGGACTTCGGGCTGTCGGTGCGCACCTTGGAGGCGCCTGCGACGGCCTCCTGCTTGTACTTCCAGTGCGCGGCGATGCCGTACTCGGCGCGACGGTGCATGTCGAAGGTGCGGATCTGCAGCTCGACCGGCTTGCCGGAAGGCCCGATGACCGTCGTGTGCAGCGACTGGTACATGTTGAACTTGGGCATCGCGATGTAGTCCTTGAACCGCCCCGGCACCGGGTTCCACCGCGCGTGGATGGTGCCCAGCGCCGCGTAGCAGTCGCGGACGGTGTCGACCAGGACCCGGATGCCCACCAGGTCGTAGATCTCGGCGAAGTCGCGGCCCCGCACGATCATCTTCTGGTAGACGCTGTAGTAGTGCTTGGGGCGGCCGGTGACGGTGGCCTTGATGCGGGCCGACCGCAGGTCCTGCTGCACCTGGTCGGTGACGACGGCGAGGTACTCGTCGCGCTTGGGCGCGCGCTCGGCGACCAGGCGGACGATCTCGTCGTACATCTTGGGGTAGAGGATCGCGAAGGCGAGGTCCTCCAGTTCCCACTTGATGGTGTTCATGCCCAGCCGGTGCGCCAGCGGGGCGTAGATCTCCAGCGTCTCGCGGGCCTTCTTCTCCTGCTTCTCCCGCTTGAGGTAGCGCATGGTGCGCATGTTGTGCAGGCGGTCGGCGAGCTTGATGACCAGGACGCGCGGGTCCTTGGCCATCGCCACGACCATCTTGCGCACGGTCTCGGCCTGCGCCGCCTCGCCGAACTTGACCTTGTCCAGCTTGGTGACGCCGTCGACCAGCAGCGCGACCTGCTCGCCGAAGTCGCGGCGCAGGGTGTCCAGGCCGTATTCGGTGTCCTCGACGGTGTCGTGCAGCAGACCCGCCATCAGGGTCGCCGGGTCCATGCCCAGCTCGGCGAGGATGGTGGTGACCGCGAGCGGGTGCGTGATGTACGGGTCGCCGCTCTTGCGCTTCTGGCCGCGGTGCCAGCGCTCGGCGACCTGGTAGGCGCGTTCGATCTGCCGCAGGCCCGCGGTGTCGATCTTCGGGTCGTTGCTCCGCACGATCCGCAGCAACGGCTCCAGCACCGGGTTGTACGGGCTCTGCCGCTGGACGCCGAGGCGGGCGAGGCGGGCTCGTACGCGGCTGGAGGAGCCCGCGGAACGCGACGGGGCGAGGTTGCCGGCCGCGGGCCGCACCGGGTGGGGCTCGGCGGGCGGACGGGCGGCGCCGGCGTCCCCGGGCGCAGCGGAGGGCGCCGGGGCGGGCGAGGTGGTGTCTTTCCCGCCCCCGGCGGCGAGCGGCTGGGCCTCGTCAGGCAAGGGCACTCCTCAAGCGGGACCGGGCCGCGGTACGGGTCCGGACTCCCATGGTATCGATGTGCCGCCCCCTGCCGCGTGCGGCCGGTGCGCCGACCGCTCCCCCGGCGTGCGCGCGGGCGGACGTGTCCCCGGCGAACGCGGGAGCGGGCCCCGGTTGTTCCCGGGACCCGCTCTCGTGGCCGTTCATGCCCTGTGGGGAGCCTTGCGCCCGTCAGACGGCGACCAGGGCCTCCAGCGGGGCGCCGTCGAGCGCCGGGGCCAGCCGGGCGCGGCCGCCCAGGAAGCCCAGCTCCATGAGCACCGCGAGCCCGGCGACCTCGGCGCCCGCCCGCCGGATCAGCTCCAGCGAGGCTTCGGCGGTGCCGCCGGTGGCCAGCACGTCGTCGATGACGAGGACCCGCTCGCCGGGTACGAAGGCGTCGCCGAGCACCTCGATCTCGGCGGTGCCGTACTCCAGCTCGTAGGCCTGCCGATGGGTGACGCCGGGGAGCTTGCCCGCCTTGCGGACCGGGACGAAGCCGAGACCGGCCCTGGCCGCCGCGGGGGCGGCCAGGATGAAGCCGCGGGCCTCCAGGCCGACGACCTTGTCGGCCCGGTGGCGTACGCACAGCTCGGCCAGCGCGCCGGTGAGCGCGCCGAAGGCGGCCGGGTCGGCGAGCAGCGGGGTGATGTCCTTGAACACCACGCCCGGCTGCGGGTAGTCGGGCACGTCGCGGATCCGGCTGAGCAGGAGGCCGCGCAGGTCGGCCCCGGCCAGGTCGGCCGTGGTCATCGTGGTCTCCCCTGGCTCAGCGGCGCTTGCCGGACGGGCGGCCGCGGCCGCGGTTGCGGGACGAGGGCTGCTGTCGTCGCTGGCCGCCGATACCGGAGCCGGAACCCGCGCCGGCACCGGCCGGCTCGTCGTCGCCGTCCTCGGCCTGCTCGCGCTCCGCGTCCTGGGCGTCGAGGTCGACACCCTCGCGCTCGGCCTTGGCACGCTTGGCCCTGACCCGCTTGGCCAGCGCCTTCATCTCCGGGGTGGCCTCCTTGAAGGAGGTGACCAGCGGGGTGGCGATGAAGATCGAGGAGTAGGCACCGGCGGTCAGGCCGACGAACAGCGCGAGCGCGATGTCGTTGAGCATGCCCGCGCCGAGCAGGCCGCCGCCGATGAACAGCAGCGCGGCGACCGGCAGCAGCGCCACGACGGAGGTGTTGATGGAGCGCACCAGCGTCATGTTAAGGCTGCGGTTGGCCAGCTCGGTGTAGGTGTACCGGGTCTGGCTCGTGATGCCCTTGGTGGTCTCCTTCAGGCCGTCGAAGACCACGACGGTGTCGTAGAGCGAGTAGCCGAGGATGGTCAGCAGACCGATGACCGTACCGGGCGTCACCTCGAAGCCGACGATGGCGTAGACGCCGACGGTGATCGTCAGGTCGTGGATGAGCGCGATCAGGGCCGCGACGGCCATCCGCCACTCGAAGGCGATCGCCAGGTAGATGACGACCAGGACCATGAAGATGACCAGGCCCAGTTCGGCCTTCTGGGAGACCTGCTGGCCCCAGCTCGGGCCGACGACCTGCGGCGAGATGGAGTCGGGGGCGACGCCGAGGTCCTTGGCGATGCCGCCGCGCACGCTCATCGCGGTGTCGTTGTCGATGCCGCTGACCTGGATGCGCATGCCGCCGGTGCCGAGCTTCTGCGCGATGACGTCGTGCGGTCCTGACAGCAGGGCCTTGGTGTCGTTCTCCGCCTGGGTCGTGGAGACCGAGACCTTGGGCGTGGTGAAGACCGCGCCGCCGGAGAAGTCGATGCCCTTGTTGAGGCCGTTGACGGCCAGGCCCACGACGGCGACGATCGTGATCAGGATCGAGACGCCGTACCAGACGCGGCGCTTGCCGACGACGTCGAGCGACAGCTCGCCGCGGTGCAGCCGGTGACTGAGGCTACCGAGCCGGGACATCAGGCCTCCTTGACATCGGTACGAGCCGGACGGCGGACGCGGCGCAGCGGGGCGTTGAAGCCCACGCTCTCCGGATCGAGCCCGGACCAGCGGTGGCCGTCCCGGTAGAACGGGCGCCGGGCCAGGATCGTCAGCAGCGGCTTGGTGAACAGGTAGACCACGACGACGTCGAGGACGGTGGTCAGGCCCAGGGTGAACGCGAAGCCCTTCACGTCGCCGACCGAGCAGATGTAGAGCACGGCGGCGGCCAGGAAGGAGACGAAGTCGGAGACCAGGATGGTGCGCCGGGCGCGCGGCCAGGCCCGCTGCACGGCCGGTCCGAGACTGCGTCCGTGCCGCAGCTCGTCCCGTACGCGTTCGAAGTACACGATGAACGAGTCGGCCGTGATGCCGATGGCGACGATGGCGCCGCAGACCGCGGGCAGGCTCAGCGCGAAGCCGATGGCCGGGCCGAGCAGCGACATGATCGAGTAGGTCAGCGCGGCGGAGACCACGAGGCTGAGCACCGCGACGAAGCTCAGGCCCCGGTAGTACGCCAGCAGGTAGAGCACCACCAGCGCGAGGCCGAAGGCGCCCGCGATCAGACCGCCGTGCAGCTGTTCTCCGCCGAGCTGCGGGGAGACCGTGGTGACGGTGGAGGTGGTGAAGGACAGCGGCAGCGCGCCGTAGGACAGCACGTTGGCGAGGTCCTCGGAGCTCTGCTGGGTGAAGCTGCCGGAGATCTGCGCCTGGCCGCCGGTGATGGCGGAGCTGACGGACGGCGAGGAGACGACCTGGTTGTCCAGGACGATCGCGAACTCGTTGTTCGGGGCCTGCTGCTGCGCCAGCTCGCCGGTGACCTTGGCGAACTCGCTGTTGCCCTTGGAGTTGAAGCCGAGGGTGACGATCCAGCCGGCGCCGGTCTGCGTGTCGTAGACCGACTTGGCGCTGGAGACGTCCTTACCCGCGACCGCGGAGGCGCCGAGGATGTACTTGGTGGAGCCGTCCTGGCTGCACGCGATCATCTTGTCGGTCGGCTTGGCGGCGGCGCCTGCCTCGGAGGCCTGCTTCTTGTTCTTGCAGTCCAGCGCGGCGAACTGCTTCTGGAGCGCGGCCGGGGCGGACAGGTCGAGGCCGCCGGAGGAGGCACTCGGCGACGGGCTGGGCGCGGTGGACGGGGTCGTCTTCGGGCTGGCGGCGCCGGACGCCTTGAGGGCGTCGGTGACCGCGCGGCCCTGCGTGGTGGAGCTGGGGTTCGGCTTCGGGGCGGTGGAGCCGGTGGCCTTGGAGCCGGTGCTCGCGCTGGGCTTGGACGACGGCGTGGTCTTCCCGGAGGGGCTGCCGGACGGCGTGGGCGTCGGGGTGGACGCCGGGGTGTTGGCCGCCTCGGTGATCACCGGGCGGAAGTAGAGCTGGGCGGTGGTGCCGACCAGCTTCTCCGCCTGCGCGGTGTTGGTGCCCTTGGGGATGTCGACGACGATGTTCTTGTTGCCCTGCGTCTGCGCGGTCGCCTCGGAGACACCCAGACCGTTGACCCGCTTGTTCATGATGTCGGCGGCGGTCTTCATGTTGGTCGGGTTGATCGCGTTGGGCTGGCCCGGGGTGTTCTTGGCCGTCAACGTGATCTCGGTGCCGCCCGCGAGGTCGATGCCCAGACGCGGGGTCTTCGCGCCGGAGAGGAACATCGTCCCGGTGAGCGCGACCAGCGCGATCAGGATGATCGCCAGCGCGCGGCCCGGGTGTCCGTCCGCGCCCGGGGACCTGCGTCCCTTCTTGGGTGCTGCCACCTTCTCGTTTCTCCCTGTCCAACCGTTCCCGCGCCGCCGACGGCGCACGGGTGCGGCCACGAATGTGTTGTGAGGACGTTCCGGATGTGCCCCGCGTCGCGTGGGTGGTGCGGCGCGGGGCGCGGTCGAGCTCCTGGCCCCGGCGGTCGACGCCGCCCGGGCAGGGTGTTACTTCTTCTCGCCGTCCTTGACGTCCGTCACGTTCCCGGCGGCGTCCGCGTCGGTGCCGTGCGGCACGCTGTCGGCGTCGTCCGGGCCCGCGGCCTCGGTCTTGCCGAGGTCGACCTTGGCGTCGGCGGCGTCCGCGTGGTCCTCGGTCGCGCCCTCGGCGGGCGCGTCCTCGAAGGTGAGCGGGACGTCGTTGTTGACCAGGCGGTCGTACTCCTCCTCGCTGAGAACGGCGCCGATGGCGTTCTTGGCGAAGATCGAGTGGACACCGGGCGCGACCTCGAGCAGGACGGTGGTGTCACGCACCTCCTTGACGAGGGCGATGATGCCGCCGATGGTCCGCACGCCGGAGCCTGGCTGCATCTGGTCGCGCATCTGGGCCGCCTGGCGCTGCTTGTTCTTGGCCGAGCGGGTCATCAGCAGCATGACGCCGATGATCAGGATGAAAGGGAGGATCGTGGCGATGTTCACGGCCTGGGGGGTTTCCTTCGCGTGGCCACGGGGGTGCGGCCTGGTCTACGGGTGGGACGAGCGGTGTGTGCGAGGTGCTGTGCCGCCCGTTACTGAGGGCATCGGCGGAGTCTAGGCGAACCCGCGCCCTGGGAACAACGCCCAGCATGGCACTCAGGTTCCGTGAGCGGCGAGTCCCCGCGCCGTCAGGGGCCGAACAGCCCTTGCTGGGGCGGATTCCCGACGTTTTGCGGTGGTACGAGACCGAGGTGCGCCCAGGCGGCGGGTGTGGCGACCCGGCCACGCGGAGTGCGCGCCAGCAGTCCCTCGCGCACCAGGAACGGCTCGGCCACCTCCTCCACCGTCTCGCGCTCCTCCCCCACCGCCACCGCGAGCGTCGACAGCCCCACCGGCCCGCCGCCGAACAGCCGCAACAGCGCGTCGAGCACCGCACGGTCCAGCCGGTCGAGACCGCGCCGGTCGACCTCGTAGACGTCCAGCGCCGAGGCGGCCACCTCACGGGTGATCACGCCGTCCGCCTTGACCTGCGCGTAGTCGCGCACCCGGCGCAGCAGACGGTTGGCGATGCGGGGGGTGCCGCGGGAGCGTCCGGCGATCTCGGCGGCACCGTCGGTGTCGACGTCGACGTCGAGCAGCCCGGCGGAGCGGTGGACGACGCGCTCCAGCTCGGCGGGCGCGTAGAACTCCATGTGTCCGGTGAAGCCGAACCGGTCGCGCAGCGGCGGCGGCAGCAGTCCCGCCCTGGTGGTGGCCCCGACCAGGGTGAACGGCGGCAGCTCCAGCGGGATCGCGGTGGCGCCGGGGCCCTTGCCGACGATCACGTCGACGCGGAAGTCCTCCATCGCCATGTAGAGCATCTCCTCGGCGGGCCGGGACATCCGGTGGATCTCGTCGAGGAAGAGCACCTCGCCCTCCTGGAGCGAGGAGAGGATCGCGGCGAGATCGCCGGCGTGCTGGATGGCGGGGCCGGAGGTGATGCGGATCGGGGCGCCCATCTCGGCCGCGATGATCATCGACAGCGTGGTCTTGCCCAGGCCGGGGGCGCCGGACAGCAGCACGTGGTCGGCGGTGGCACCGCGCTGGCGAGCGGCCTTCAGTACCAGGTCGAGCTGTTCGCGGACCCGCTCCTGGCCGACGAACTCGGCGAGTTCCTTGGGCCGCAGGGCGGCTTCGACGGCCTGGTCCTCACCGTCGGCGGCGGAGCCGACGAGCCGGTCGGCGGCGGTCTCGGCGGACTCGTCGTCGTACGCGGGGTCGTACGGGGAGTCGTACGGGTTCACGGGTGGGTGCCTCACGGGTCGGGGCGCGCGGGTCGGCGGGAGCGGTCGAGGGGTGCCGGTCAGCGGGAGCGGTTGAGGCTCTGGAGGGCGGCGCGCAGCAGGGCGCCCACGTTGGGCTCGCCGCCCGCCTCGGCCTGCGGGGCGACGGCGTCGACCGCCTCCTCGGCGTCCTTGGGCTGATAGCCGAGGCCGGTGAGGGCCGCGTGCAGCTGCTCGCGCCAGGAGGCGGGGACGCTCGCGGCGGCCGGGCGGGCGGCGGAACCGGTGCCGAGCGGTGCGCCGAGCCGGTCCTTCAGTTCGAGCAGCAGCCGCTGGGCTCCCTTCTTGCCGATGCCCGGCACCGCGGTGAGCGCCTTCTCGTCGCCCTGGGCGACGGCGAGCCGCAGCGCGTCGGGGGTGTGCACGGCGAGCATGGCCTGGGCGAGCCGCGGGCCGACGCCGCTGGCGGTCTGGAGCAGTTCGAAGACCTGGCGCTCGTCGTCGTCGGCGAAACCGTAGAGGGTGAGCGAGTCCTCGCGCACGACCAGGGAGGTGGCCAGCCGGGTGGGCTCGCCGAGCCGCAGTCCGGCGATGGTGCCGGGGCTGCACTGCAGGAGCAGGCCGACCCCGCCGACCTCGACGACCGCGCTGCCGGGGGCGAGGGCGGCGACGGGCCCGGAGACGAAGGCGATCATGCGGTGCTGCCTTTCGTGGTGCGGATGCGCTGGGCGGCGACCGCCCGCTGGAGCCGGTCGGTGGCGGGGGCGCGCCAGATGTGGCAGATGGCCAGGGCGAGGGCGTCGGCGGCGTCGGCCGGCTTGGGCGGGGCGTCCAGCCGCAGCAGCCGGGTGACCATCGCGCCGACCTGGGCCTTGTCGGCGCGTCCCGAGCCGGTGACGGCGGCCTTGACCTCGCTGGGGGTGTGCAGCGCTACGGGCAGTCCGCGGCGCGCGGCGCAGAGCATGGCGACAGCGCTGGCCTGCGCGGTGCCCATCACGGTGCGCACGTTGTGCTGGCTGAACACCCGCTCCACGGCGACGAATTCGGGGCGGTACTCGTCCAGCCAGCGCTCGATGCCCTCCTCGACGGCGACCAGCCGCCGCGCGGTCTCGGCGTCGGCGGGGGTGCGCACCACGCCCACGCCGATCATGCGCAGGGGGCGGCCCGCGACGCCCTCGACGACGCCGACGCCGCACCGGGTCAGCCCGGGGTCAACGCCCAGAACGCGCACCGCTCCCCTCCCCTTCCGAGCCGTTCGGACATCCGTTCCGGCAGGTTATCGGGTCGCACTGACAAAGACGCGACACGGGCCGACCGGGGAGTGTCCCGGCCGGCCCGTGTCGGCGCACGCGATGTGGAGTTGACCCGCCGTCAGGCGTCGACCTTCTCCATGACGTCGTCGGAGACGTCGAAGTTGGCGAAGACGTTCTGCACGTCGTCGCTGTCCTCCAGGGCGTCGATCAGCTTGAAGATCTTGCGCGCGCCCTCCTCGTCCAGCTCGACCTGCATGGTGGGGACGAAGTTGGCGTCGGCCGAGTCGTAGTCGATGCCCGCGTCCTGGAGCGCCTTGCGCACCGGGACCAGGTCGGTCGCCTCGCTGATCACCTCGAAGGTGTCGCCGAGGTCGTTGACCTCCTCGGCGCCCGCGTCGAGGACCGCGCCGAGCACGTCGTCCTCGCCCAGCTCACCCTTGGGGACGATCACCACGCCCTTGCGGTTGAACAGGTACGACACCGAGCCCGGGTCGGCCATCGAGCCGCCGTTGCGGGTCATCGCCACGCGGACCTCGGAGGCGGCACGGTTGCGGTTGTCGGTGAGGCACTCGATGAGGACGGCCACGCCGTTGGGCCCGTAGCCCTCGTACATGATCGTCTCGTAGTCGGCGCCGCCCGCCTCGAGACCGGCGCCGCGCTTGACGGCGCTGTCGATGTTCTTGTTGGGCACCGAGCTCTTCTTGGCCTTCTGGATGGCGTCGAAGAGGGTGGGGTTGCCGTCCGGGTCGGCACCACCGGTGCGGGCCGCGACCTCGATGTTCTTGATCAGCTTCGCGAAGAGCTTGCCGCGCTTGGCGTCGATCACGGCCTTCTTGTGCTTGGTCGTAGCCCATTTAGAGTGGCCGGACATCCGCCTGTCTCCTTTTTCGCGTCTTCACGTGTTGTTCGCGTCTTCACGTGACCCACGTGCTCACCAACACCTGTGATCCTACCGGGATCCGGCGGACGCCCCCCGCACCATCTCGGCGAACAGGGCGTGCACCCGCTGGTCGCCGGTGAGTTCCGGATGGAACGAGGTGGCCAGCAGGTGGCCCTGGCGCACCGCGACCACCGTACCGTCACCGAGCGTGGCCAGCGTCTCGACGCCCGCGCCGGTGGACTCGACCCAGGGGGCGCGGATGAAGACGCCCTCGACCGGGCCGCCGTCGACACCGGTGATCGCGACCGCGGCCTCGAAGGACTCGTTCTGCCGTCCGAAGGCGTTGCGGCGCACGGTCATGTCGATGCCGCCGATGGTCTCCTGGTCGTCGCGGCCGTCCAGGATCTTGTCGGCGAGCATGATCATGCCTGCGCAGGAGCCGTAGGCGGGCATCCCGGCCCGCACCCGCTCGCGCAGCGGCTGGAGCAGGCCGAAGGCGACGGCCAGCTTGGACATGGTGGTCGACTCGCCGCCGGGGATGACCAGGCCGTCCACCGCGGCCAGCTCCTCGGGGCGGCGGACGGTGACGGCCTCGGCGCCCGCGGCGCGCAGCGCGGCCAGGTGCTCGCGCACGTCGCCCTGGAGGGCGAGCACGCCGACGGTGGGGTGGGAGGTCACGGGGGTGGGTCGCCTTTCGGTCGTACGGCCGATGGGCAGGCCGGCCGGCCTGCCCATCGGGGGTGTCCTGTCGGGACGGGCGCGGACTACCAGCCGCGGTTGGCGTAGCGCTCGGTCTCCGGGAGGGTGTCGCAGTTGATGCCGACCATGGCCTCGCCGAGGTCGCGGGAGGCGTCCGCGATCACCTTCGGGTCGTCGTAGAAGGTGGTCGCCTTGACGATGGCCTCGGCGCGCTTGGCCGGGTCGCCCGACTTGAAGATGCCGGAGCCGACGAAGACGCCCTCGGCGCCCAGCTGGCGCATCAGCGCGGCGTCGGCCGGGGTGGCCACGCCACCGGCGGAGAACAGCACGACGGGCAGCTTGCCCAGCTCGGCGACCTCCTTGACCAGCTCGTACGGGGCGCGCAGCTCCTTGGCGGCGGCGTACAGCTCGTGGTTGTCCAGCGCGCGCAGGCGGCCGATCTCGCCCTTGATCTGGCGCAGGTGACGCACGGCCTCGACGACGTTGCCGGTGCCGGCCTCGCCCTTGGAGCGGATCATCGCCGCGCCTTCGGCGATGCGGCGCAGGGCCTCGCCGAGGTTGGTGGCACCGCAGACGAAGGGGGTGGTGAAGGACCACTTGTCGGAGTGGTTGACCTCGTCGGCCGGGGTGAGGACCTCGGACTCGTCGATGTAGTCGACGCCGAGCGCCTGGAGGACCTGGGCCTCGACGAAGTGGCCGATCCGGGACTTGGCCATCACCGGGATGGAGACGGCGTTGATGATGCCCTCGATCATGTCCGGGTCGGACATGCGGGCCACGCCGCCGTCCTTGCGGATGTCGGCGGGCACCCGCTCCAGGGCCATGACCGCGACGGCGCCTGCGTCCTCGGCGATCTTCGCCTGCTCCGGCGTGACGACGTCCATGATCACGCCGCCCTTGAGCTGCTCGGCCATGCCGCGCTTGACGCGCGCGGTGCCGGTCTCGGGGGCTGCGCTGGAGGCGGCGTCGGGGGTGCTGAGGGGCGTGGTGGACACGGTTTTGACCTCACTCGTTGGACATAAGTGCGATACGACCATCGTAGGGCTCGGCGGACCGGTGCCGGACCCGCCGTGCGGTCCACTTCGGCCGGGCCGCTGCTACGCATGTGACAAAACCGTGAACGCGGCAGGACCGGCAAGGGCCAATCGGCACCCGGTGGACCGCTCCGGGGCGACCGGATGCCCCCACCGGTGGCCCGGACCGCCGCCCGGTCAGCGGCTCGCGTCGGCGGCCAGCGCGGCCGGCGGCTCGTCGTCCATCTCGAACGCGAGCGGGAACGGCGCGTGCCCGGCCAGCCGGAACCAGCGCACCACCCGGTGCCGTCGCACCACCCGGGCCGCGCGCACCGCGTCGTTGTGGAAGCGGCGGGCCATCGGCACCCGGCGCACCGCCTGGCCGAGTTCGCCGATCGTCTCGGGGCCGCCGGGCGCCTCGTGGACCGCGGTCACGGCGTCCGGCTCGGCGAAGACCGCGCGCAGCGCCTGGCTCAGTTCGCTCTCGGCGACCTCGCGCTGCTCGTCCTCGGCCTGCCGGGCGGCGTGCGCGCTCTGGTAGAGCACCATGGAGGCGGCCGGGTCCAGCACGCCGGAGGTCGCCAGTTCCTGCGCCACCGAGGCGCGGCGCAGCAGTTGGGCGTCGAGCGCGGCGCGAGCGGCGTCCATCCGGGCGTGCAGCCGGTCCAGCCGTCCAGCCGTCCAGCTCAGGTAGACGCCGAGCAGGACGACCGCCACCGCGATCCACAGAAGAGTCATGGTCACGGGCGGAAAGGCTACCGTCGCGGGCGGGCGGACCCGTCACCGTCGGGCCGCCCGTCAGTCGCGGGCCAGCCCCAACCGGGCCCGCAGGCCGGTGCGTTCGTCGGTGGCGACCGAGCCGGCGCCGTCGGTGACCATCTCGTAGACCGACAGGATCTCCGCGCCGACGCACGACCAGTCGAAGCGCCGCACGTGCCGTGAGCCGGTGGTGCTGAGCGCGGCCCGCCGGTCGGGGTCGGCCAGCAGCCGCAGCGCGGCGTCGGCGAGCGCCTCGGCGTCCTCGACCGGGAACAGCTCCCCCGCCGCGCCGCCGTCCAGCACCTGCCGGAACGCGTCGAGGTCGCTGGCGAGCACCGGGGCTCCGGCGGACATGGCCTCCACCAGGATGATGCCGAAGGACTCGCCGCCGGTGTTGGGCGCGAGGTAGAGGTCGACCGAGCGCAGCAGCCTGGCCTTGTCCTCGTCGCTGACCATGCCGAGGAACTCCACCTGGCCGCGCAGCGCGGCCGGCAGCGCCTCGACCGCCTCCTCCTCGTCACCGCGTCCGGCGACCAGCAGCCGGGTGCCGGGGCGCTTGGCGAGGATGCCGGGCAGGGCCCGCATCACCACCGGCAGTCCCTTGCGCGGTTCGTCGATGCGGCCGATGAAGCCGATGGTGGGCGCCTCGTCGGTGCCCCGCCACTCGGGCCGGGGCTCGGCGCGGGCGAAGAAGTCGACGTCGACGCCGTTGGGGATGACGACCGCGTCGCCGCCGAGGTGTTCCACCAGCGTGCGCCGGGCGTACTCGCTGACCGCGATGCGGGCGCTGATCTTCTCCAGCGCGGGCTGGAGGATCGGGTAGGCGGCGATCATCGCGCGCGAGCGCGGGTTGGAGGTGTGGAACGTGGCCACGATCGGGCCCTGCGCGGCCCAGCACGACAGCAGGCCCAGCGACGGCGAGGCGGGTTCGTGGATGTGGATCACGTCGAAGCGGCCGTCGTGCAGCCAGCGGCGCACCCGGGCGGCCGACAGGAAGCCGAAGTTGAGCCGGGCGACCGAGCCGTTGTACGGCACGGGCACCGCGCGGCCCGCCGAGACCACGTAGTCCGGCAGCGGGGTGTCGTCGTCGGCCGGGGCCAGCACGGAGACCTCGTGGCCGCGGCGGATCAGGTGTTCGGCCAGGTCGCGGATGTGGAACTGGACGCCACCGGGCACGTCCCAGGAGTACGGGCAGACGATCCCGATCCTCAACTCTCCTCCGATCCGGGGCGGTTGGCCGGGTCGAGGTCGGCCAGCCACAGTCGTTGCAGCATGTGCCAGTCCTCGGGGTGCTCGGCGATGCCGGAGGCGAAGGCGTCGGCGAGCGACTGGATCATGGCGGAGGTCTTCTCGGCCCGCGTGCCCTCGTCCGGCACCTCGACCGGCGGGTGGACACGGCCGCGCATGATCGGCGTGCCGTCATACCAGAGCGTGACCGGCAGCAGCACCGCGCCGGTCTGCTGGGCGAGCAGCGCGGGCCCGGCGGGCATCCGGGTGCGTTCGCCGAAGAACTCCACCTCGACGCCGGAGGAGGACAGGTCGCGGTCGGCGACCAGGCAGACCAGGCCGCCGCCGCGCAGCCGCCGGGCGAGGGTGCCGAAGGCGGCGCCGCCGGTGTGCGGCAGCACCTCCATGCCCAGGCCCTCGCGGTAGGCGACGAAGCGGTCGTAGAGCGTCTCGGGCTTGAGGCGCTCGGCGACGGTGGTGAACGGCACCCCGAGCTTGCGGGTCACCCAGGCACCGGCCAGGTCGTAGTTGGCCATGTGCGGGAGCGCGAGCACCACGCCGCGTCCGGCCGCCATGCCCTTCTCCAGGTGCTCCAGGCCGTCGGGGGTGAAGCCGTCGCGGATGCGTTCGTCGCTCCAGGTCGGCAGCCGGAAGGACTCCATCCAGTAGCGCAGGTAGGAGCGCATGCCCGCCTGGGACAGCCTCGCCAGCCGCGCCGGGAGGGCGCCGGGGACGACCCGGGCGAGGTTGGCCTCCAGCCGCAGCACGCCCTTGCCGCGCCGCCTCCAGGTGATGTCGGCGATCCGCCGGCCCAGGGCGGTGGCCGCCGGCTCCGGGAGCCGCTTGACGGCCGCCCAGCCGGCTCCGTAGAGCGCGTCGTTCAGTCGTTCCCTCACGCCGGGTTCCCCTCCCTCGCGCGGTCGGCCGCGTCGGCCTCCGCGGACTCGCGGCGTACGGTGACCACCCGCTGGACGATGGTCACCAGGCTGCCCGCGGCCACCAGCCACAGCGCGATCGGCAGCAGCCACTCGATGTACGGCACGCCGAACTTGTGCAGCCCGGAGAAGCCGCAGGCGACCAGCGAGACCACCAGCCGTTCGGCGCGCTCGACCAGGCCGTTGACCTTCACCGGCAGCCCGATCGCCTCGCCGCGCGCCTTGGTGTACGACACGACCTGGCCGCTGGCCAGGCAGAAGATGGTGACCGCGCAGAGCGTGAGGTTGTCGCCACCGCCCGCGTACCACAGCGCCAGGCCGCCGAAGATCGCGGCGTCCGCCACCCGGTCCAGGGTGGAGTCCAGGAAGGCGCCCCAGCGGCTGGAGCGGCCCAGCTGACGGGCCATGTTGCCGTCGACCAGGTCGGAGAAGACGAACAGCGTGATGACGACGGTGCCCCAGAAGAACTCGCCGCGCGGGTAGAAGGCCAGCGCCCCCGCCATCACACCGCCCGTCCCGATGAGGGTGACCGCGTCGGGGCTTACGCCCCTGCGCAGCAGCAGAGCGGCGAACGGGGTGAGGACACGCGTGAAGAAAGCACGCGCGTACTTGTTCAGCATGGCCTTCCCGACAGGTCAGTGGGCGCCGGACGGGCCCCTGTCGGCCCCCGGCGGCCCCATCATCGTAGTCACGCGGGACGGGCCGCAGGCGCAGGCACCCACCGGGCGCCCACGGCCGCCGCCGGGGGTACGACGTATGGACGCAGCGTGACGGGCGTGGGAAGGTCGAAGGACCGCGGGCGTCGACCGGTGCCGAGCGCGGATCCCGTGGCCGGCGTCTTGACCGCCCGCAGCCCACATCCTCAATCCCCGCAATCCCAGAAATCCCCGAGTGCCCCGCTCACCGGGGCAGTCACCGCGCAGTGACCGGGAGGCAAGCGATGGGCGACAAACGAGAACCGCACGCGGGAGCCGCCGGAGGCGTACCGACGGCCGACCGGCCCGAGAAGATCCGGAACGTGGTGCTGGTCGGCCACAGTGGTTCGGGCAAGACGACTCTGGTGGAGGCCCTGGCCAGGACGTGCGGCGCGCTGACGCGCTGCGGCCGGGTCGAGGACGGCGCCTCGGTCTCCGACTACGACGACATCGAGCACCGGCAGCAGCGCTCCGTACAGCTGTCGCTCGTTCCGGTGGAGTGGAACGGCGTCAAGATCAACGTGCTGGACACCCCCGGCTACGCGGACTTCGTCGGCGAGCTGCGGGCCGGGCTGCGCGCCGCCGACGCGGCGCTGTTCGTGGTCTCGGCGGCGGACGGCGTGGACGGCGCGACCCGGATGGCCTGGGACGAGTGCGCGGCGGTCGGCATGCCGCGGGCGGTGGTCGTCACCCACCTGGACAACGCGCGCGCCGACTTCGACGAGATGACCGAGATCTGCCGCCGGGTCTTCGGCGGCGACGACCCGGACGCGGTGCTGCCGCTGTACCTGCCGCTGCACGGCGAGGAGACACCCGACGGGCACACCCCGGTCGCCGGGCTGATCGGCCTGCTCTCGCAGCGGATCCACGACTACTCCGGCGGCGAGCGGGCCGAGCGCGATCCGGACCCGGAGCACCTGCCGCTGATCGCCGAGGCGCGCGGCCGCCTGATCGAGGGCATCATCGCCGAGAGCGAGGACGAGACCCTCATGGACCGCTACCTCGGCGGCGAGGAGATCGACTTCAAGACGCTCATCGACGACCTGGAGCGTGCCGTGGCGCGCGGCACCTTCCATCCGGTGCTGGCCGCCGCTCCCCCGGCCGGGGACGCCTCGCAGGGCCTCGGCACGCTGGAGCTGCTGGAGCTGGTCACCGGTGGCTTCCCGACCCCGGTGGAGCGCGAGGCGCCCGCGGTGACCACGCCGAAGGGCAACCCCAGGCCGCCGCTGGAGTGCGACCCGGACGGCCCGCTGGCCGCCGAGGTGGTCAAGACCTCCTCCGACCCGTACGTCGGGCGCCTGAGCCTGGTGCGGGTCTTCTCCGGCACCCTGCGGCCCGACGAGACGGTGCACGTCTCCGGGCACGGCCTGGAGGACCGCGGGCACGAGGACCACGACGTGGACGAGCGGGTCGGCGCGCTGTCGTCGCCGTTCGGCAAGACCCAGCGGCCGGTCCCCCGGGGCGTCGCGGGCGACCTGGTGTGCGTGGCGAAGCTGACCCGCGCGGAGACCGGCGACACCCTCTCGTCGAAGGACGACCCGCTGCTGATGGAGCCCTGGGTGATGCCCGAGCCGCTGCTGCCGGTGGCCATCGAGGCGCACAGCAAGCCCGACGAGGACAAGCTGTCGGTGGGGCTGGCCCGGCTGGTCGCCGAGGACCCGACGATGCGCCTGGAGCAGAACCAGGACACCCACCAGGTGGTGCTGTGGTGCCTGGGCGAGGCGCACGTGGACGTGGCGCTGGAGCGGCTGCGCGGCCGGTACGGGGTCCAGGTGGACGCGGTGCCCTACCGGGTGTCGCTGCGCGAGACGTTCGGCGAGCGGGCGGCGGGACGCGGTCGGCACGTCAAACAGTCCGGCGGGCACGGGCAGTTCGCGATCTGCGAGATCGAGGTGGAACCGCTGCCGGTGGGCTCGGGCATCGAGTTCGTCGACAAGGTGGTCGGCGGCGCCGTGCCCCGGCAGTTCATCCCCTCGGTGGAGAAGGGCGTGCGGGCGCAGGCGCTCAAGGGCGTGGCGACCGGTCACCCGGTGGTGGACATCAGGGTCACGCTGCTGGACGGCAAGGCGCATTCGGTCGACTCCTCCGACGCCGCGTTCCAGACCGCGGGCGCGCTGGCGCTGCGCGAGGCGGCGGCCGAGACCCGGATCCACCTGCTGGAGCCGGTGTTCGACCTGACGGTGATGGTCTCCGACGAGTACGTGGGCGCGGTGATGAGCGACCTGGCCGGACGGCGCGGCCGGGTGGTGGGCACCGAACCGGTGGGCCCGGGGCGCACGTTGGTGCGCGCCCAGGTCCCGGAGACCGAGATCGGCCGTTACGCGGTGGACCTGCGGTCGCTGTCCCACGGCACCGGGCGGTTCACCCGCGCCTACGCCCAGCACGAGCCGATGCCGCCTCAACTCGCCGCGAAATTGCGGCAGGAGGAGGAGCAGGCCCACTGATCCGCGTTCCCGTGCGCCGCTGACGCGCTGGTCACTGTGCGGATACGCTTGTTCCCGGACCGGTTGGCACGGCCGCCGGTCCGGGGCGGCGCGGGCGCGGACGGCGCACCGCGGGTCGGAGCGAGGGAGTGGGGGCAGGCGGTGTCGCTTTTCTCCGGCACGGAGTTCGACTTCAGCCCGGGTGCGCAGGTGCCGCTGATGGGCGTGCACAGCGGACAGACCGCCGCCACACAGGCCCTGTCGTCGGCGCCGTACCGCGACAGCGCCGTCGCCGGCCTGCTCGCCGCCAACCCGGAGGCGGGCGTCAAGCCGCCCCGGCTGTCGCTGTTCGAGCCCAACCTCGGCGAGGCCTTCGCGCGCGCCGTGCAGGTGCGGATGCTCGGCGGCGCGCACAGCGAGACGGTGCAGTCCTTCGGCATGGACCCGCAGACGGTCGTGGAGCACTGCCTGGCCGCCAACCGCATCCGCCAGCAGCGCGACATCCGTCTCACCGCGGTGATGGCGGTCTTCGGGCTGCTCTTCCTGCCCGGGGTGCTGGTCTGGCTCGCCGCGTTCCAGCTGCGCCGCACCCTCGGCAAGAGCTCCAGTGCGTGGGCCGGGACACTGGGCACGCTGGTGCTGGTGGTCGTCGCGGGCCTCGCGGTGCTGCTGGCCTGGCGTCCGCCGCTGGGCGGCTTCTGGGGGCTGTACGTGCGCGTGGTGCTGCTCTTCCCGATCGGTGGCTGGTACCTGGCGAAGCGCATCTGCGAGCGCACCGCCGTCGACCTGCGGGGCCGCTGGGGGTCGCTGCTGGGCGGTCCCGGGCCCGGCGCCAAGATCCCGGAGGCGGTGCCGCGCAACCCCAACGACAAGCGCGCCGAAGAGCTGCGCAAGTCCCTGGTGGTGCTGGCCGCGGAGCAGAACAGCAACGTGGTCTTCTACGCGGGCCCCAAGGGAATACTGGGCATGGGATCGCGCTGGGGCATATGGCAGTTGGCGGAGGAGCTGCTGCCCGCGGACGGCAAGGACTTCCACCAGTTCCGATCCTGGGACGTCATCCGCGCCATCCACGACCGGCTGCGCGAGCTGGAGCGCGGCCCGCTGCACACCGGGGGCTTCCCCAAGCCGTCGATACGGCACTGGATCGTGGCGCCGGTCGGGGAGGGCGCCAAGGCCATCTCGCGGCCGACCGGTGAGACCGTCGACGGCTTCACGGTCAAGGACTTCGAGGTCCAGCGCATCTGCAACGAGCAGCAGTTCGGCAGCGGCAACCGGCACTACCTGGGCGTGCAGTTCGTGCTGTGGGACGGGCAGTTGGTCATCACGATGATGATCACGGTGACGGTGCTGCACCGCACGCTGCGCGTCGAGGTCACCGGCCACGCGCTGGGACCGGTCGACGGGATGTTCATGTCCAAGCCCGCGCCGAACACCAGGGAGGTCTCCAAGAGCGTCAAGTTCTGGGAGACCCGCACGGTGCACATGCCGCTGGTGAACTCGGGCGAGGTGGTCCGGCTGGCCGCCCGCGCGCCGTTCACCTGGTTCCCGCCGGTGCTGGACTTCCTGGGCGGCAAGCTCACCCTGCCCGAGCCGTTCGGCCTGCGGCACACCTGGGCGGCCAAGCCCTGGCAGCACCGCTTCATGGCGGACGACGCGCTGCGCACGGCGACCCCGGTGCTGCGCGCGGTGCACGCCGCGACGATCGGGCTGCTGAAGGAGAACGGCGTGGACACCACGCGGTTCGAGGGCCGTTCGCTGGTCCTGGGCGGCGCCGTGCAGGACGCCAAGCCCGGCAAGGCCGACGTCTACGACGCCTGACCTGACCCCGGTCGGCCGTCGCTTCTCGCGCGGCGGCCGGCCGGGCAGCGGTGCTCAGTCCTCCTGCGGCCAGTGCCCGGCGAGCATCGCGCGGGTGTCGGCGAGGAGTTGGGGCAGCACCTTGGTGTGGCCGACGACCGGCATGAAGTTGGTGTCACCGCCCCAGCGCGGCACCACGTGCTGGTGCAGGTGGGCGGCGATGCCCGCGCCGGCCACCGAGCCCTGGTTCATGCCGATGTTGAAGCCGTGCGCCCCGGACGCCGAACGCAGCGCCGTCATCGCCCGCTTGGTGAATTCGGCCAGCTCCGCGGTCTCGGCCGCGTCCAGCTCGGTGTAGTCGGCGACGTGCCGGTACGGCACCACCATCAGGTGGCCGCCGTTGTACGGGTAGAGGTTGAGCACCGCGTAGACCGACGCGCCGCGCGCGATGATCAGGCCGTCCTCGTCGGACTTGGCCGGGAGGGAACAGAACGGGCAACCGTCGGCGTCGGGGCCGGTGGGCTTGTTCTCGCCCTGGATGTACGCCATGCGGTGCGGGGTCCACAGGCGCTGGAACGCGTCCGGCGTCCCCACTCCGATCTGCTGCTCCGGCTCACTCGTCATGGTGTGCAGCATATGGCTTCGGACGCCCCGGGCGTGTCGTCGGGGCGGGGCCCGGGCGGCTGCCGGGATCCTGGGGCGATGGACGACCGCCGGATCCGCGAGTGGGAGCGCCGCACCTCGGTGCCGCTGATGACCGCCTCGATGCTCTTCCTCGCCGCGTACGCCGTGCTGGTGCTCGACCACGACCTGTCGCCGGACGCGCGGGATTCGTGGTGGACGGTGCTGGGGGTGACCTGGGCCGTCTTCGGGGTGGACTACCTGGTGCGGCTGGCGCTCAGCCCGCGGCGGCTGCGGTTCGTGGTGACGCGGTGGCTCGATCTGCTGGTGCTGGTGCTGCCGTTGCTGCGTCCGTTGCGGGTGGTGCAGACCTACACCCGGGCGCAGCGCTCCGGGCACGGCGGCCGGCTGGCACTGGAGGCGCAGGTGATGGCGTACGCCGGGCTGACCACGCTGCTGCTGGGCTTCGCGGGCAGTCTCGCCGTCTACCACGTGGAGCACGGCAGGACGGGCGCGAACATCCGCACCTACGGCGACGCGGTCTGGTACACGTGCTCGACGCTGACCGCGGTCGGCTACGGCGACGTCTTCCCGGTGACGGCTCGCGGACGGCTGATCGGCGTCGGCCTGATGGTCACCGGCCTGGGCCTGCTGGGCTCGGTGGTCGGCACGTTCTCGTCCTGGCTGGTCGGCCGCTTCCGCGAGATCTCGGAGGCGGAACGGCCCCCGGAGCGCGACTGAGCCGCGCTGCGGGGGCCGGCGTGGCCGTCCTGGCGTCGAGGCGGGTCAGACCTGGACGCGGCGCGCGACGGCGTCGGCGATCTCCGCGAGGGCGTCCTCGACCGGGATGCCGTTCTTCTGCGAGCCGTCCCGGTAGCGGAAGCTGACCGCGTTGTCCGCGATGTCCTCGTCGCCTGCGATGACCATGAACGGCACCTTCTGCTTCTGCGCGTTCCTGATCTTCTTCTGCATCCGGTCCGAGGAGGAGTCCACCTCGACCCGCAGTCCCTTCGCCCGGGCCTTCGCCGCGAAGTCCTCCAGGTACGGCACGTGCCCGTCGCCGATCGGGATGCCGACCGCCTGCACGGGCGCGAGCCACGCCGGGAAGGCGCCCGCGTAGTGCTCCAGCAGCACCGCGAAGAACCGCTCGATGGAGCCGAACAGCGCCCGGTGGATCATCACCGGCCGCTGCCGGGAGCCGTCGGCCGCGGTGTACTCCAGGTCGAAGCGCTCCGGCAGGTTGAAGTCGAGCTGGATCGTCGACATCTGCCAGGTGCGGCCGATGGCGTCCTTGGTCTGCACGGAGATCTTCGGGCCGTAGAAGGCCGCGCCGCCCGGGTCGGGCACGAGCGGCAGCCCCTGCTTCTCCGCGGCCTGCCGCAGGACCTCGGTGGCCTCCTCCCACACCTCGTCGGAGCCGACGTACTTCGTCTCGTCCTTGGTGGACAGCTCCAGGTAGAAGTCCTCCAGGCCGTAGTCGCGCAGCAGGTTGAGGACGAAGGTGAGGGTCTTGTCCAGCTCGTCGGCCATCTGCTCGCGGGTGCAGTAGATGTGCGCGTCGTCCTGGGTGAAGCCCCGGGCACGGGTCAGGCCGTGCACGACGCCCGACTTCTCGTACCGGTACACGGTCCCGAACTCGAAGAGACGCAGCGGCAGTTCACGGTAGGAACGGCCGCGCGCGTCGAAGACCAGGTTGTGCATCGGGCAGTTCATGGGCTTGAGGTAGTAGTCCACGCCCTCGTCGAGCTGCATGGGCGGGTACATGCCGTCGGCGTACCAGTCCAGGTGGCCCGAGGTCTCGAAGAGCTTCCCCTTCGTCGCGTGCGGGGTGTAGACGAACTCGTAGCCCTCCTCCTCGTGGCGGCGGCGCGAGTAGTCCTCCATGACCCGGCGGATGATGCCGCCCTTGGGGTGGAAGACCGCCAGGCCCGAGCCGATCTGCTCGGGGATGGAGAACAGGTCCAGCTCGGAGCCCAGCTTGCGGTGGTCGCGCTTCTCGGCCTCGGCGAGGAAGTCCAGGTGCGCCTTCAGCTCGTCCTTGGTCGGCCACGCGGTGCCGTAGATCCGCTGGAGCTGCTTGTTCTTCTCGCTGCCGCGCCAGTACGCGGCGGCCGAGCGCATCAGCTTGAAGGCGGGGATGAGCCGGGTGGTCGGCAGGTGCGGACCGCGGCACAGGTCCTTCCAGCACAGGTCGCCGGTCTTGGCGTCGAGGTTGTCGTAGATCGTCAGCTCACCGGCGCCGACCTCGGCGGAGGCACCCTCGGCGGCGTCGGCGGCGGAGCCCTTGAGGCCGATCAGCTCCAGCTTGTACGGCTCGCCGGCCAGCTCCTCGCGGGCCGCCTCGTCGCTCACCGGACGGCGCGAGAAGCGCTGACCGCGCTTGACGATCTCCTGCATCTTCTTCTCGACGCGCTTGAGGTCGTCGGGGTGGAAGGGCTGCTCGACGTCGAAGTCGTAGTAGAAGCCGTCCTTGATGGGCGGGCCGATGCCGAGCTTGGCCTGGGGGAAGATCTCCTGCACGGCCTGGGCCATGACGTGCGCGGTGGAGTGGCGCAGGATGTTCAGGCCGTCGTCGCTGGTGATGTCGACGGGCTCGACCTCGTCGCCGTCCGCGACGACGTGGGCGAGGTCCCGCAGCTGCCCGGCGACCCGGGCGGCGACGACGGAGCGCTCGCCCTCGAACAGCTCGGCCGCCGTGGTCCCCGTAGTCACCAGCCGCTCTTCCGGGCTCGCGGAATCGCGTTTGATGATCACACGGAGGTCTGACACCGGTCTCTCCTGACTTCACGTCCCACGGTCGGCAGCGGACGCCGCCCCGCTGAATCGTACCGAGCCGGAGGCCGTGGCCGCGAAGCGATGGTCATGGAGCGACGGCCGTGCGGCGGTGGCCGCGCGGCAGGGCTAGCCGAGGTGGCCGCGCGGCGGGCTACGCGTCCCGCTCGTCGTCGCGCGCCGGTTCGTCCCAGGCCTTCAGCAGCCGGTCGCGTTCGGCCTCGTCCAGGTCGACCGGGACCGGGACCGAGGCCCCGATGAGCCGGCGGAAGCCGTCGCGGCTCTCCAGCGCCCCGCTCAGCCGCACCGGCCGCCCGGCGAGGTGGGCCTCGACGGCGGCCCGGTAGCCGTCCTCGTCCAGCCTGACCCGCACCTGGCGCACCTCGGCGCCGGACAGCACCCGCAGCCTGACCGTCCCGCCGCCGGACGGACGGGCGCTGCGCAGCCGCACCACGGTCCCGGTCACGGTGACCCGGACCGGCGGCTCGGCGCGTACGTAACGGGAGGCGGCCCGGTGCAGCGCGGGAAGGTCGCCCGGGGAGAACTCCACCGGTTCGGGGCGGGCGGCGACGCCGGGCGGCGTCCCGGCGGCGGGCGACCAGGCGAGCGCGATCTCGGCGCCCTCGCTCTCGCGCACCAAGTGGGCCAGCGCCACGACGAGTTCATGGCAGACGCCGAGTTCGACGGCGGCGTCGAAGGCGTCCCAGCGGCCGGTGGTGCGCTGGTAGTCGACGGCGTCCCGGGTGGCCTGCAGGGCGCGCAGCAACGTGACGGTGACCGCTCGGGCGCCCGGTGCGGGCAGGTAGGCGGTGAGCAGGTGGCCGCTCGCGGCAGGGCCGAGGAGGACCTGTTCCAAGCAGGCGTGGGCGTGCCGGGCGTGCCGCTCGCCGAAGTAGCCGGACGGGGCCCGGGCCGCCCGCGCCGCCGCGAGCAGCGTGCCGCGCACCGCCTGGCGCAGTTGTTCTGCGGCCGTCCACGGGACCGCGCCCGCCGTGCGCGGCACGTCGCGCCGCCAGCGGACCTCGTCGCCGGGCACGCTCAGCGCGAGCAGCACCTCGCGGGCGGAGGGCGCGCCGGAGCGGGCCAGCGCGGTGAGCGCCTCGCCGAGCAGGTCGGCGGAGTCGCCGAAGCCGCCCCGGGCCGGCACCAGCACACTCGTGCCCGCGGCGCTCCCCGCGGCGTACGGGTGCCCGGGCGGCGTCCAGCGGGTGTACGGGCCGTCCTGCCGCCCGCGGCGCTCCCAGCCGTGCCGCCGCAGCAGCGCGGTGAGCACCTCGGGGTCGACGCGTTCGGCGTCGGGGGGCTGGAGGTCGCCGGGCTCGTCGTCGATCGGTCGCATCACGGTCTTCCTCCCGCCCCGACCCGCGTCATGATCTCGCACAGCGCCCGGTCGTCGAAGACCCGCGCGGTGGGGATCCGCACGGTGGTCTTGTGCCTGCCGGTCACGGGGTGGCCGGCGAGGTTGGTCCAGTAGCAGCAGTGCCGCAGTTCCATCCGGTCGTGGCCGACCCGCAGCCAATGGTCCTGACGGCGCGGCACCAGCATCACGACGAGGATCTTGTGCACCGACACCGGAGTGCGGGCCAGCTTGACGAGGTGGTCGTTGTCGAGGGTGAAGGAGAAGAACGGCCCGGGCGGGTTCGGCGCCACCTGGTAGGTGCACTTCAGCTGCACCTTGATGGTCACCTCGTCGTCCACCTCGTGGCCGCGCGAGCTGTGACTGACGTGCCAGTCGATGCCGTTGTCCGGGAACGGCTGGGCGAGCGAGCACCCCGAGGCGGCGGCGACCGCGTGCAGATAGCCGACCTGAAGTGTCTCCATGCAACTGGTGGTGGCGATCGAGCCCCGCAGTGGTACCGGCCGTTCCTGGAGCGGCCCGTCCGTCAGCGGCGCCGGATCGGGCTGGGCGAGCGCCATGGCTCCGGCCGTGCCTTCCGGGCTGCGGAGCCGCGCTCCGCGACGAGTTGGGGGGGCGGCGGTCGTCGCCTGGTGCGAACGGGCCGTCACCTGTGTTGTCACCGGCGGCGAGGATTCGCAAACCGGCACGGTTCGCTGACGCTGGGTCACGGGTATGAAAGGGACAGGGGCGTCAACCCGCAGGCCATGACGGGGCTTGGCCACGCGGGGCGTTGACGCCCCGTCACCCCCGTACTCGACACCGCACGCATCACCGTCAC
Organism: Streptantibioticus parmotrematis; assembly: GCF_019890615.1. Lineage (GTDB taxonomy): Bacteria > Actinomycetota > Actinomycetes > Streptomycetales > Streptomycetaceae > Streptantibioticus_D > Streptantibioticus_D parmotrematis. Next base: position 98,255 of record NZ_JAINVZ010000003.1, read on the forward strand.
CAAGGACAGCAAGCAGGGAGCCGGTCATGGCACGCTGGTTCGAGGGTCCCCTCGCCTCGTTCGACACCGAGACCACGGGCGTGGACGTCGAGCACGACCGCATCGTGTCGGCGGCGCTGGTGGTGCAGGACACCCCCGATTCCGCGCCGCGCGCGCGGCGTTGGCTGGTGGACCCGGGAGTGCCGGTGCCCGAGGCGGCGACAGCGATACACGGGCTGACCGACGCGCATTTGCGGGCGCACGGAACGCCGCCGGGTCCCGCGACGGAGGAGATGGCGCGGGCGCTGGCGGCGGTCTCGGCACGCGCGGTGCCGCTGGTGGTGATGAACGCGCCGTTCGATCTGACGCTGCTGGACCGGGAGTTGAAACGGCACCGGGGCCTGACGCTCGCGGGCTATCTGGAGCGTTCCGCGATGTGCGTGCTCGACCCCCGGGTGCTCGACAAGTACGCGGACCGCTACCGCAAGGGCCGTCGCACGCTCACCGACCTGTGCGCGCACTACGAGGTGTCGCTCACCGACGCGCACGACGCGGCCGCCGACGCGCTCGCCTCGCTCCACGTCGTACGGGCGATGGGACGGCGGTACGCGGAGCGCGGGATAGGCGCGATGCCCGCAGCCGAGCTCCACGTACGGCAGGCCCTGTGGCACGCGGCGCAGGCCCGGGGCCTCCAGGCATGGTTCGCCCGCAACGGCTCCCCCGAACGCTGCGACCCGGCCTGGCCCCTGCGCCCCGAACTCCCGGAAGCGGCTTAGAGATTCCGCGGGCAGCGGCTTAGAGATTCTGCGGGTAGCGGCTTGGAGACTCCGCGGGTGGAGGACAAGCCGTCATGGTCGGCGGGCTGGCCGTGTGTTCCCGCGTTGGCTGGCCCAGGCTTCGCGGACGAGGCGTCGGATCACGACGATCACGGTCATCAACGCGAGCAGTGCGTTGATGACGACCGCTCGACGTTCCGTGCAGGACAGGGTGGAGTTGAAGCCGCGGCTGTACGAGGAGTTGGTACGCCCGACGGCCCAGCGCGAGTGCGGTTGATCGGGATCACGACGCCCTGGGGCTGGATCCGCCACTCGCGGCCGAGCCAGGTCGGGGAGTCGTGCCGGTTGGCCCCGGTCACGACACAGCCCAGTTGGATCCCTGCGTCCGTCGGTCATCCGCGACCGCTTGACCCCGGGTTTTCCCGGTCAATCCCTGAGTTCCCGGCGGCCTCGCCACCGCAGGGTGCTTCGGTGATCTGCCCGTCGACGGTGATGTCGGCCAGGTCGAGGCCCATGACACGGTCGTAGGTGTCCAACACGATCTGCTCCAGCCCTGCGAAGACACCGGCCGCGGCCCCCCTCGTTGCGTCGGGTACTCCTCGTGGTTGCCGAGCACGATTGATCGGCGTGCTTCTCTCGTACGAGCCGCCGAAGAAAAGCTTCGCGACGATTCGCGACGAGACGTCAGCTACTTCGGTGCCCACGGACACGTTCCGCTGCGCGTGGTCATGCTGCTGACCGCGGTGGCGGGCAGCGCGCGGATCACGCAGTTGCGCGCGACCGCCCGCAAGTACCGCCGGACCGACCACAGGGCTGTGAAGGCCGAGGACAGGGACTCGTCGAAGGCCCGGCGTAGCCCGGACTACCGGGAGCCCGCCACAGGGTGCGGCTTGTAGAAGGACTCCTCCAGGTAGGCGGCCTCGTGCGGCTGGTAGGGCTCCTCCAAGTAGGCGGCCTCGTCTTGGCCGAGTTCGACGTCCACCGCGGCGACCGCGTCGGCCAGTTGGGCCGGCTTGGTGACCCCGACGATGGGCGAGGTCACCGCCGGATTGCGCATGACCCAGGCCAGGGCGACCTGGGCCGGGGACAGACCCCGCTTGCCCGCGATCTCGTGGACGCGCTCGGCCACTGCCTGGTCCTCGTCGCGGTAGAGGATCTTGCCGCCCTCGTCGGTCTCGGCACGCGCCGTGGCGGTGTCCCCGGCCCGCGTCAGCCTGCCCCGCGCCAGCGGGCTCCACGGGATCACGCCGATGCCCTGGTCGGCGCAGAGCGGGAGCATCTCCCGTTCTGCCTCCCGGTGGATGAGGTTGTAGTGGTCCTGCATCGACACGAACCGGGTCCAGCCGTTCAGGTCAGCCAGGTACAGGGCCTTGGCGAACTGCCAGGCGTACATGGAAGAGGCTCCGATGTAGCGGACCTTCCCGGACTTGACCGCGTCGTGCAGCGCCTCGAGGGTTTCCTCGATCGGGGTGTCGTAGTCCCAGCGGTGGATCTGGTAGAGGTCGATGTAGTCGGTCCCCAGTCGCTTCAGGGAGGCGTCGAGCTCGCCGAAGATCGCCTTGCGGGACAGCCCGGCGCCGTTCGGGCCGGGGCGCATCCGCATCCAGACCTTGGTGGAGAGAACGACCTCCTCGCGCCGGGTGAAGTCCTTGACCGCCTGGCCGACGATCTCCTCGCTGCTTCCGGCGCTGTACCCATTGGCCGTGTCGAGGAAGTTGACGCCGCCCTCAAGGGCCTGCTTGATGATGTCCCGGCTGGCGTCCGCGCCCAGTGACCAGGGCTCCCCGCCCCGGCCCGGCTCGCCGAAGCTCATGCAACCGAGGGTGATGGCGGAGACTTCCAGTCCGGTCGTTCCGAGCTTGATGTATCGCATGCCGCCGAACCTAGGAGTTGGAGTGCGCTCTAACGCAATATGTCTCGGTCCGGGATTCGGAGACGTGGGGCATGTGTGCCCTGTCAGGTTCCGACCGTTTCGGCCAGACGTACCAGCGGGCCTAGTGGTAGCGAGTAACGAACTGTCAGTTCTCGGGCCGAGAGCGTGAGCACTCCTCAGCCCCGACTCAGCCCCGACTCAGCCCCCGACGGCAAACCGCTCTCGCGGGTCCGTCGCCACGAACGATCATCGTTCGATCACCAAAAGATGCCGGTGGTCCGGGCGGTGGTATCGCGGCGCTCGTGACGGCGCCCCTTCTCGCGGGATCTCTTAGGTATTGACGCCGCTAGGTATTGACGCCGCGAGCCACGATTGCGCGAGGCGCGAGGGCACATCGTGCTGGCGAGTCTCACCGACTTCGCCGACCGTTGTAGCGAAGCATTCGGTTGGTGACTTCTACGTGGCGTCCGCCGTCACCAGCCGGAACAACTCCTTTAACTCCTGTACGTAAGTGAGCTGTCCGTACGGCGCCAGAGCCGCATCCAGTTCGCCGAGCCGCTCCGTGATCCGTGCCGAACCGATCGTCTGGCTGAGTGCAAGGGCACCGTGCCCAACCTGGCAAGCGCGCTCGGCCTCACCGTCCAAGAGGTAGCACTTCGCCAACCGCGACAGATAGCGCACGCGGTCACGCGCTCGGTCCGGCGCTCCGGTGCGCAGGAGGTCGAGAGCCTCGGCCAACGCCGTGATCGCCGCGTCGGTCATGCCCAAGTCGAGGTAGCACGCGCCCCGTTGTGCCACGACCTCGACGGCATCGACATAGGAAACGTACGGTGACCCCTCGTCTCGGCCCGCCAAGGCGAAGTCGGCCTGCACGGCGTCGAGCACTCGCAGGCACTCCTGTTCTCCCAGCGAGTTCTCCCAGCGAGGCGTGGGCCCGAGCCGACCGCGCGCCCATGACCGTCCTGCACACGGCCCAAGCCGCCGTACCCGCTCCCCCACAGGGGCAACAGCGCCCGCCCCAGCCGGAGACAGACGCTGCGAGGCACCAAACAGGGGCCGTCCCGGCGGACAGCCCCTGGAAGATAACGGGTTCCAATTGTCTGGCTATGGTGGGCGATACTGGGTTCGAACCAGTGACCTCTTCGGTGTGAACGAAGCACTCTTCCGCTGAGCTAATCGCCCGGACGACGTGAACAATACAGGGCCGGGGACCCCGCGTTCAAACGGCGTCCCGGGCGCGGCCCGCCAGCGCGGCGCGCAGGCCGCCGAGGCCGCTGCGCATCATCACGGCGTGGTTGACGAGGAAGAACGGCCGGCCGGGCAGGGCGAGGCGGCGCATCAGGGGCTTGCGGACGACGACCCGCTGTTCGTACAGCGCCCGGCACCCGGATCCGTCCGGCGTGAGCGTCCAGCGGGCCCATCCCTCCAGGTCGCCGCTCATCGTGATCTGGAGGACCGCGTCGTCGGGCGAGCGCAGGACCTGGCGGACGACGACCACGAGGTCGTACGGGAGCAGTGAACGGAAGCGCACCGTTCCGGAGACGTCGTCGATCCGGTCCACCGATCGGACCTGCGGCCACCAGCGCGGGTATCCCTCGGGGTCCCCCAGGACCGCGTACACGGTCTCGACGGGGGCGGCGAGCCGCCAGACGCTGCGGAACCGATACCGGCACCAGTCCATGGCCCCAGTGTGACGCGTCGTCCGGGACCGGGCGGCACCGGTCGGCCGACCCCGGAAGACGCCGGGGGTGCGGGTGGCGAAGCCCCCGCCGCGAGGCGAAGCCGAGCCGGGAAACACCGAGGGCGGAGCGGCCCGCGCTTTCCGCGAGCACACTCCGCCCTCGACCCGGTGGGCGATACTGGGTTCGAACCAGTGACCTCTTCGGTGTGAACGAAGCGCTCTTCCGCTGAGCTAATCGCCCGGGTGCGGGGACAACATTAGCGCATGTCAGCGGGGGCTCCTGACCACTCGCACCGACCCTGTCGGCCACGAGGGCGCGACGGCACCCGGCGACGATCACACTCGGCCACGCGTGATCACCGCACACGGACATCGAACAGTCACCCTCCGTGACCGCATCGCAAACCTCCCGTTTCGGCCCCATCACCACATCGGCCCACGATCACGGGCAGAAGCTGGTCCGAACGAAGTACCGGAAGCTTCACAAACCAGTCAGAGGGGTTTACAACGTCCTCGCAGGTGGCATGTCGATTTCGCCGACGTGCGAATCCCCGAGCGCACACTGAGCGAAAGGCCCTGGCGCTTATGAACACCACGGTCAGCTGCGAGCTGCACCTGCGCCTCGTTGTGTCGAGCGAATCCTCACTGCCCGTGCCCGCGGGCCTGCGGTACGACACGGCCGATCCCTACGCCGTGCACGCCACCTTCCACACCGGTGCCGAAGAGACGGTCGAATGGGTGTTCGCCCGCGACCTGCTCGCCGAGGGTCTGCACCGCCCCACCGGCACCGGCGACGTTCGTGTCTGGCCATCGCGCAGTCACGGCCAGGGCGTCGTCTGCATCGCCCTCAGCTCACCGGAGGGCGAAGCGCTCCTGGAGGCCCCGGCGCGGGCTCTGGAGTCGTTCCTGAAGCGGACGGACGCCGCGGTGCCCCCGGGCACCGAGCACCGCCACTTCGACCTGGATACGGAGCTGTCGCACATCCTCGCGGAGAGCTGAGCCCCGCCCGTCATCCGCGGCCGTCCTTACTCGGGGGGACGGCGCGGCCCGATCAGCACGCTCGGCGCGAGCGCCGTGGCCCACCCCGTCCGGGGTGGGCCACGGCGCTCGCGCGCTTTCCCGGCCGGCGCGGCAGGCGCGCTAGAGTCACGCGACGAGCCGGTGCGGATTCCGTCGTCGTGCCGGTCGCCGCCGACCCTCGACGCCAGGGAGCGCAAGCGTGCTGATCAGCCACGACACCCGGTGGGCGCTCGACAGCCTGGTGGACCTGCTCAACACCGCGCCGGACGGCGAGGACGACGACGGGCTGACGGATCTCGTGGCGCTCGGCGACTTCGTGGCCCGGCACCGGTTCAGCGACGTGGGAACGCTCACCGAGGACGACCTGGCGGCGGTGCGCGCGCTGCGGGAACGGTTCGCCGGAGTCTTCGCCGCCGAGGACGGGCACGCGGCGAGCGCCCTGATCAACACCCTGGTCGCCGAGGCCGGGACCACCCCCCGGCTCACCGACCACGACGGCTACGACTGGCACGTTCACTACTTCGCCCCGGGCGCCTCGCTCGCCCACCACCTCGCCGCCGACGGCGGGATGGCGCTGGCGTTCCTGCTGGTCGCGGGGGAACGGGACCGGCTGCGGCGGTGCGCGGCGCCGGACTGCGGCCGGGCCTTCGTCGACCTGTCGCGCAACCGCTCGCGCCGCTACTGCGACAGCCGCACCTGCGGCAACCGGCTGCACGTCGCCGCCTACCGGGCCCGCAGACGGGAGACGACGGGCTGAGGTGCGCCCGACCCGGAACCGGAAGAGCGGTCAGAATCCGAAGAGGTCGAGACACGCGCCGAAGAGCAGCAGCGTGCCGATGAACCCGAGGAAGAACATCAGGGGCGGCTGGGAGAGCGCGAACAGGCACCCGCGGGGCTCGTCGTTCATGTGGTGCGTGGCCTCAACAGGTCATGGGTCACTCGACGGGGGACTGACTCGCACAACAGTACGCGCCCGCATGTCCCAAGTCGGTTGCCTCAGGCGGGAGTTGGGGGTCTGACGATCGCCGCGATCATCGCGCGCCGACCCCCCGCCCCCGCAACCAACACGCGAACCCGCAGGGGTGGTTTTCTGGCATGCGGATGCGGCGTCTCACTCAGTGAGACGCCGCATCGTTCCGGGGCCGTTCGTTCAGATGCCGTGCTTGCGCAGGATCGCCTCGATGTCGTCGAACTCCGACGACGCGTTCTTGCCCGCCTTCGTCTTCTTCGGCTCCACCTGCCGGGGTCCCGGCTGCGCCGCGGGGGCGACAGCGGTCCCGGGCTCCGTCCCGGCCGCCGCCTTGCGTTCGGCACGCCGTCCCGAACGGCCCGAGGCGAGGCGGGCGATCAGGTAGAGCAGGACGGCCAGCGCGAGCACCGCGAAGCCGAGCCAGACGGACGGCTTGAGGACCAGGCCGGCCGCCCAGTCACCGACCGCCTCGCCGATCTTGCGGAACATCGTGATGAGCCCCGCCAGGTACAGCCCCACCGGCAGCAACGACACGGCGGCGACGCGGACGGCCCGCAGGAAGCGGCGCCGCCAGGCCGTCAGCAGGGCCACCGCGAGGCCCGCGCCGGACAGGGCCACGCACACGGTCGCGGTCAGCACGGCCGACCACTCCTGGTGCCGGTTGCGGACATGATGTCTCCCATCGCACGGACGTACCTGCTCCTCCATCGTGCCTCGCCGGAGCCGCCCGGGCCACGCCCTCACGGCAGCCTCAGGGAGATCTCCGGGTGCGCCTCCTTCGCAGGTGCCGGTCCGGGCGTGACGGGGGCGCGCCGGGGCTTGAGAGACTGGGGCCATGAACCGAGCCACCCCGTCCCCGGTCGTCGTCGAGTACTGGTGCGAGGCGCAGTGCACCGACTGCCGTGCCTCGCTGGACGACCTGCGCGCGCTGCGCGCCCGTTACGGCGACGCGCTGGAGATCCAGCTGCGCCACTTCCCCCTCGACAAGCACGCCCACGCCTACGCCGCCGCCCAGGCCGTGGAGGAGGCGTTCGCGCAGGGTCAGGGGTGGCCGTACCTGGAGGCGGTGCTGGCGCGGGCCGAGGAACTGGGCGAGCGGGGCGAGCCGCTGCTGACGGAGATCGCCGGGAAGCTCGGGCTGGACGCGGAGGAGGTCGACACCGCGCTGGTCGACGGCCGCCACCTGCTGATCGTCGACGCCGACCAGGCCGAGGGCCGGGCGATCGGGATCACGGGCACGCCCACGTACGTCGTCGGCGGCATCCGGCTCGACGGCGGCGACGGCCAGGAGGGCCTGCGCGAACGCGTCGAGCAGCTCGTCGACGAGGCGCTGCGCGCCTAGCGGCGGCGAACCGTGCGGAGGCGCTGCTCGCCTGGTGGCGGCGAACCGTCCGGAGGCGCTGCGCGACTGGCGGCGGCGAATTCGTCCGGAGGCGCTCCCCCGGCCGCCCGGGGCCGGGCCGCGGGGAGCGCCGCCGCGGTGTCACAGCAGGGACTTGGTCATCTCGTGCGACGTCGGGCGGTAGCCCAGCGACTCGTAGAGCCGTATCGCCGGGGTGTTGGCCGTGTAGACGTTGAGGCCCAGGGACCGCACGCCCGCGGCGAGGCACTCGCGCTCGGCGGTGAGCATCAGGGTGCGGCCGTGGCCCCGGCCGCGGTGCGGCTCGGCGACCTCGACCAGGTAGACCCAGGCCGGCCGGCCCTGGGCCGCGCGCAGCCGCACCCACAGCCAGCCCACGTCGGCGCCGTCCGCGTCCAGTACGCGCAACGCCGTGTCGGGAGTGCGGTGGCCCTCCGGGAGGGTCTCGGCGTAGTCGGCGTCGGCCAGCTCCGCCGCGCGCTGCCGGGTCAGGCCACGGGCGACCCAGTCGTCGACGTACTCGTCCCGGGTGCGGGCCTGCCACACGGCGTAGTCGTCGGCGCCCATGGCGCGGACGGTCACGCCCGGCGGCAGGGGCGGTTCCTCGCCCAGCGTCTTGACCATGGCGCGGTTGCGTTCGGTGTAGCCGAGCACGGTCGTCAGCCGCAGCGCGGCGTGCGCCTCGGCCGGGACGCTCGCCTCCACCTGCCGGCATCCCCAGCCGCGCAGCACCTCCTCCGCGGCGAGCGCGGCGACGGTCCCCCGGCCGCGCCGCCGGTCCGGCTCGTCGATCTCCAGCCGTACGACGCGGCCGGTACGAGGACCGTGACGGCGGTCGGTGGCCAGCCGGATCGAGCCGACCGGGCGGCTGTTGACGCACACGGTGAAGTCGCGGGACCTGCCCCCGTCCGGCTCGCGCGACTCCGGCCCGGCCGGGCGCAAGGTGGTGGTCACGGGTTGGGCTCCGCCCCGGCGCGCTCGGCGAAGACCCGCATGGCCTTGGTGGTCACCGGGCCCGGCGCGCCCGCCAGTTCGCGGTCGTCGACCCGGTGCACGGCCTGCACGTCGCGCAGGGTCGAGGTCAGGAAGACCTCCTGCGCGCGCTCCAGCGCGTCCAGCGGGAGGTCGGCCTCCCGCGCCCCGGTCCAGTCGATCACCAGTTGCCGGGTGATGCCGGCCAGGCAGCCGGACTCCAGGGGCGGGGTGAGCAGTTCACCGTCGAGCACGACGAAGACGTTGGAGCCGGTGCCCTCGCACAGCCGGTCCCTGGTGTTGCCGAACAGCGCCTCGGACGCGCCGTGCTCGTGGGCCCGGGCGAGCGCGAGCACGTTCTCGCCGTACGAGGTGGTCTTCAGGCCGCTCAGCGCGCCACGCTCGTTGCGCACCCACGGGACGGTGACGACCGCGGTGGTGTCCGGCCGGGGGTGCGCCTCGGAGACGGCGACGACGAGGGTGGTGCCGTGGTCGCCGCGTTCCGAGCCGAGCGGGGAGACGCCTCCGGTGTACGTGACGCGCATCCGCCCCAGCGGCATCGGGTTGCTCTCCAGCACCGCCAGGCACGCCCGCCGCACCTCGTCGGCGTCCGGCTCGGGCAGGCCGAGGCCACGGGCGGAGCGGGCGAGTCTGGCGACATGGCGGTCGAGGGCGAACGGCTCGCCCTCGACTGACTTCACCGTCTCGAACACGCCGTCGCCCACCGTCAGTCCGTGGTCGAGGACGGAGACGGTCGCGCTCTCCTCTTCTCTCAGTCCACCGTTCACCCAGATCATCAAGGGTCGGCCCTCCACCGGAGTCGGTTCGTCGTCGCGTTCATGACCAGGTGTCCCACGACGTCGGCACGCGTCCGCCGCGACGTCCGCGTCCCGTTCCCGACGCTACCGCCGCGGACCACCCGGTGGTGACCCCTCACACCGCCCGGCACGCTGCGGAAACGGAATTTGAGCTGGCGCGGAATTCCGCTAGAGTTCAACACGTCGCCGGGACGCGGGAGCGCCCTGGATCACGGCACACGCGGACGTGGCTCAGTTGGTAGAGCATCACCTTGCCAAGGTGAGGGTCGCGGGTTCGAATCCCGTCGTCCGCTCGATGGGGGTCCTGTGATCCCCGTTGGTGGAGTGGCCGAGAGGCGAGGCAACGGCCTGCAAAGCCGTCTACACGGGTTCAAATCCCGTCTCCACCTCGGACGATTAGCTCAGCGGGAGAGCGCTTCCCTGACACGGAAGAGGTCACTGGTTCAATCCCAGTATCGTCCACTGGATCCGCGAGGATCCCCCAGCGGTGTCCCTGCGGCACCATCCCGCGCGATTAGCTCAGCGGGAGAGCGCTTCCCTGACACGGAAGAGGTCACTGGTTCAATCCCAGTATCGCGCACGCAGCATGCCCCTCGCGGGGTGTGCGTCCCGGACGATTAGCTCAGCGGGAGAGCGCTTCCCTGACACGGAAGAGGTCACTGGTTCAATCCCAGTATCGTCCACCAGCCGAAGGGCGACGTGAGCCGCGTACACCACGCGGAACGCGTCGCCCTTCGTCGTTCGTCGAGGTCTTTGCAGGTGGGCAGGGCAGACGGGCAGACGGAAAAGTCTCGGGGCCCGGACACCTCCAGATGTCCGGGCCCCGTGCCGTCCGTACGCCCCCCGTCCCCACGGGGTCTGTTACCGGTTTGTCCCCGGTCCGGGCCGCTCTCCCGGACCTGTGACGCTCGAATTCAGCGTCCCATCAACCCGGCCACGGACGACGCCTGTACGACCACCGCGTGCCAGCCTCCGCACACCGCGAGCAGCACCCCCACGGGGACCGCCATGGCGACGGCCACCAGCGGATGCCGGGTCCCCGACCGACGTCCGCCGGAGAACACGGCCGCCCTCAGGTCGCGTCCCCGCTTGACCGTCCGTGCCGCCGTGTGCACCGCCATGACTGCTCTCCCCGTGTGTCCCGCTGTGGTCTCCGACTTGGGGCGGCGGGCGTCTGACCTCGGGGGACGAGTGCTCCGCCCGCCGCTTGTCTCCACACTAGACGCGCGGCAAGTGCGGGGCGTCATGCCGTCGTACCCCTTCTCGGGCCTCCCCGAGGATGAGGCGGAACGGGCCGGGATACTCCCCTGGGTGGAGACGCCCCCGACCCCTCTCAGGGTCCCCCAGGGGGACACGGCCGACCGTCGCCGGAAGCCGGGACGCTCCCCGAGCGGGTCGGCTACGCCGCCGTCTCGGCGTCCCCCTCCGTCTCGGCGTCGGTCCTGGGGACCGGCTGCTCGACCAGGGCGAGCACCCGCGTCGCCATGAAACGCGCGGTCCGCACCACTGATCCACTTCTGGTGACTTCGCTCACCTCCACCACGCCGCGGCGCACCGCCGTCTCCACCCGCCGCCCGGCACGGGTGGCCACCACCTCGTAGGTACGGGTGGTGTCGCCCGCGTCGACCACTATCTCCACGCGATCACCTTTCATACCGTCAATCCCCCTTCGTGGACGGTCCGTTGGTGACGTGGGCAGGCTCCGTCGGGGTCCCCGCCCGCGGACCTTCCCACCCGTCGATCGTCTCACCGGCCACTGACAATCCGCCGGTTGGCGCAGGCGGCGCCTGACCGCACCCGGGGCGGTCAGTCCGTAAGCTGTGCTTCGTCAGACGGACCGGGCGGGCAGCACATTCGGGTCTCCCCACCGGAGGTAGGGGAAGAAAGATGACGATGATGCGGCTCCGGCGCGAGGATCCGCGTGTCGTCGGCTCGTTCCGGCTGCACCGGCGGCTCGGCGCCGGGGGCATGGGCGTGGTCTACCTCGGCTCCGACAAACGCGGCCAGCGCGTCGCGTTGAAGGTGATCCGGCCGGAGCTGGCGGAGGATCAGGAGTTCCGGCAGCGGTTCGCCCGTGAGGTGTCCGCGGCGCGGCGCATCCGCGGCGGCTGCACGGCGCGGCTGGTCGCGGCGGACCTGGAGACCGAACGGCCGTGGTTCGCCACGCAGTACGTGCCCGGCCCCTCGCTCTACGACAAGGTGGGCGCCGAGGGCCCGCTGCCGGCCGCCGAGGTGGCCGGGATCGGCGCGGCGCTGGCCGAGGGCCTGGTCGCGGTGCACGACGCGGGCGTGGTCCACCGGGACCTGAAGCCGTCCAACATCCTGCTGTCGCCCAAGGGCCCGCGCATCATCGACTTCGGCATCGCGTGGGCGACCGGGGCCAGCACGCTGACGCACGTCGGCACCGCGGTCGGCTCGCCCGGCTTCCTCGCGCCCGAGCAGGTACGCGGTGCGGCGGTCACCCCGGCCACCGACGTCTTCGCCTTCGGCGCCACGCTGGCCTACGCGGCGGCGGCCGACTCGCCCTTCGGGCAGGGCAGTTCCGAGGTCATGCTCTACCGGGTGGTGCACGAGGAGCCGGACCTGCGCGGCGTGCCCGACGCGCTGGCGCCGCTGGTCTACGCGTGTCTCGCCAAGGAGCCGGGTGACCGGCCGAGCGCGGCGCGGCTCGCGGAACGCCTCTCCGAGATCGCCGCCCGCGAGGCGCGCGGCCTGGACAGCGGCGCCCCGCGCAAGGCTGCCGGGCCGCACCCCGAACGCCCGACCGGCCACCGCGCCGAGGAGTACGCGCACCAGCGCACCGAACGTCGCCCGGCGGAGGCCGGACGCGAGGCGCCGTCGCTGCGCACTCCCCCGCGCGGCCACTCCGCACGCACGCCCGCGGGCCGCGCCCCGGGCCGTCCTCCCGCCCAGCGCGGCGCTCCGGCGCGCACGCCCGCGCCGCGCACGCCCGCCGGGCGCCGTCCCGGTCGGCCCGACCGCAGGCTGCTGCGCCAGCGGCTGATCGTCTTCGTCACGGTGACCCTGCTGGTGGCGCTGGGCATCGCGGCGGCGCAGGGCTGCCAGGGCCCGAGCCACGGCCTGGGTGTCCCCCACGCGCCGGTGGCCTCGCCGACGGACGCCGCAACGCCCTCCGGCACGTCGAGCGACCCGGCGGGTGGGACGGCGGGCGGAACGGACGCGAAGGCGCCCGGCGACGCACCGGCGGGCACCCCGACCGCGTCCGGCGCGACCGCGAGCGCGTCGGACGACGCCACGGTCGATGCCGCCGCGAGCCCGTCCGACGCTCCGTAGGAGTCGCCCCCTCCGCCCCGCACCCACCTCACCTCAGGGGCTGGCGGACTCCCGTCGCGTTCGGTAGCTTACCAAGCGCTTGCTTAGCTCACGGACGACCCGCCCACGCGGCGGGTCTGGGAGGACGCGGCGTATGACCACGAAGACGACGGCCACCACCGGCCGGGGCGGGCTGGACGCGGAGGAGGTCCGGCGCCGGGTCCGCGCGTTCCTGGCGGAGCACGACCCGGCCACGACCGACCGCGCGGCCTTCCTGCGGGCGCGGTTCGACGCGGGGCTGGCCTGGGTGCACTTCCCCGAGGGCCTCGGCGGTCTCGGCGCGCCGCGCGCCCTGCAGAGCGTGGTGGACGCGGAGCTGACCGCGGCCGGTGCGCCCGACAACGATCCGCGCCGGATCGGCATCGGCCTGGGCATGGCCGCGCCGACCATCCTGCGCTTCGGCACCGAGGAGCAGAAGGCGCGCTTCCTGCGGCCGTTGTGGACCGGGGAGGAGGTGTGGTGCCAGCTGTTCAGCGAGCCGGGTGCCGGTTCCGACCTGGCCGGACTGCGCACCCGCGCGGTGCGGGACGGCGACGCGTGGACGGTCGACGGGCAGAAGGTGTGGACGTCCAACGCCCACAACGCCCGCTGGGCCATCCTGATCGCCCGTACCGACCCCGACGTGCCCAAGCACCGCGGCATCACGTACTTCGTCTGCGACATGACCGCGCCCGGCGTCGAGGTCAGGCCGCTGCGGCAGATCACCGGTGAGGCGGAGTTCAACGAGGTCTTCCTCACCGACGTGCGGATCCCCGACGCGCACCGGCTCGGCGACGAGGGCGACGGCTGGCGGGTCGCGCAGACCACGTTGATGAACGAGCGGGTGGCGATCGGCGGCGGCGCGGTGCCGCGCGAGGGCGGGATGATCGGAGTGGCCGCCACCACCTGGCGCGAGCGCCCCGAGCTGCGCACCCCCGGACTGCACGACCGGCTGCTGCGGTTGTGGGTGGACTCCGAGGTCGCCCGGCTCACCGCGGAACGCGTCCGCCAGCAGCTCGCGGTCGGCGCGCCCGGGCCCGAGGGGTCGGGGCTGAAGCTGGCGTTCGCCCGGCTCAACCAGGCGGTCAGCGGTCTCGAGGTGGAACTGCTGGGCGAGGAGGGACTGCGCTACCACGGCTGGGAGATGACCCGCCCGGAGACGGTCGACTTCTTCGGCCACGACGCCGGGTACCGCTATCTGCGGGCCAAGGGCAACTCCATCGAGGGCGGCACGTCGGAGATCCTGCGCAACATCGTCGCCGAGCGGGTGCTCGGCCTGCCCTCGGAACCCCGTATCGACAAGGACGTCGCGTGGAAGGACCTGCCCCGATGAGCGCCACCCCCGATCTGCTCTACTCCGACGTCGAGGACGATCTGCGCGCGACGGTGCGGGACGTGCTCACCGACCGCTGCCCGGCGTCGGCGGTGCTGGCGCGCTGTGAGAGCGACGAGCCGTACGACCTCGGGCTGTGGCGGACGCTGGCCGCCGGTTCGGGTCTCGCCGGGCTGCTGGTGCCGGAGAAGCTGGGCGGCGCGGGCGCTTCGGCGCGGGAGGCGGCGGTCGTGCTGGAGGAGCTGGGCGGGGCGGTCGCTCCGGTGCCGTTCCTGGGCAGCGCGGTGCTGGCGACCACCGCGCTGCTGGGGTGCGACCCGCAGGACAAGCGGGTCGCACGGCTGCTGGAAGACCTGGCCTCCGGCGCGTCGGTGGGAACCCTGGCGGTGCCGTTGACGTACGGGCCGGGCGTGTCGTTCCCGCAGACCGTGCGGGCCGACGCCGACGGGGTGCTGACCGGCACGGTGACCAGCGTCGCGGACGCGGCGGTGGCCGACGTCCTGCTGATCCCGGCGACCGGACCCGAGGGCCCGGGGCTGTACGCGCTGGCGTCCGACACGCCCGGGGTGCGCGTCGCTCCGGCGGTCCCGCTGGATCTGACCCGCCCGATCGCCGACGTGACCCTGGACGGCGCGAGGGCGCACCGGCTGGCCGGCTCGGGCCCCGCCGCGTTGGAGGGCGCGCTGCTGGCGGGGGCGGGGCTGCTGGCGTCGGAGCAGGTCGGCGTCGCGCAGTGGTGCCTCGACGAGACGGTGCGCTACCTGGGCGAGCGGCGCCAGTTCGGGCGGGTCGTGGGCTCGTTCCAGGCGCTGAAGCACCGGCTGGCCGACGTGTGGCTGGAGGTGGTCTCGGCGCGGGCGGCGGCTCGGGCGGCGGCCGACGCGCTGGCGACCGGAAGCCCCGACGCGCCGGTGGCGGTCGCCGTCGCCCAGGCGTACTGCTCGACGGCGGCGGTCCACGCCGCGGAGGAGTGTGTCCAGCTGCACGCGGGCATCGGCATGACGTGGGAGCACCCCGCCCACCTCCACCTGAAGCGGGCCAAGTCCTCCGAACTCGCCCTGGGCACCCCCGGCCACCACCGCACCCGCCTGGCGACCCTGGTGGACCTGCCCGCGGCGGGGTGAGGCGGGCGCCCACGCCGGGCGCCACCGCGCCACCGCGCCACCGCGCCACCGCGCCGCCGCGCCACCGCGCCGTCCGTACGGTGCGGCCTCCCCCGCCGACGCGCTACCGCTCCGGCAGACGGCGGACGAAGTCCAGGAGCAGGGCGCAGAACGCGGTGGGCTGTTCCAGCGGTGCGAGGTGCCCCGCGGCGGGGATGACCACGGGCTCGCCCGCGTCGAGGTCGCGGGCGATTCCCTCGCCGCCCTCGAAGAAGTCGGGCATGTCGTGTTCGCCGACACCGACCAGGGCGGGCACCGTCAGCGTGCGCAGCGCCGCCGCTCCTTCGCCGAGCGGGTCCGGTGCCAGTGACGGCTCGCCGTGGGCGAGTTGCTCGGTGAGCCGGCTTCGGAGCATACGGGCCGCGTGCGCGCGTACGTCGCCGGTCGCGCCGGCCGAGGTCCACGCCTCGACGCCGGTTGTCACGGCTGCGTCCAGGTCGCCGGCGTCGAGCGCCGTCCTCTCGTCGTCCCAGGCGGCTCGCAGACGCGGGGAGGCGGGCAGGTCGTGGGGCCGGTAGCCGACGAGCACCAGGCCCTCGACCCGCTCGGGTGCCGTGACGGCGACCTGGAGCGCGACCAGGGCGCCGAGGGAGTTCCCGGCCAGGACGAAGCGGTCGGCGCCGAGGTGGTCGAGCGTGTCGAGTACGTCCGTCCAGGGGGCCACCTCGCGGCCGTCGGGCACGAGCGCGTCGCCGTGGCCGGGCAGGTCGAGGGCGATGGCCCGCACGCCCGCGTCGGCGAGCAGCGGAAGGTGGGCGTCCCACATGGTGCGGTCGGTGGGACGGGCGTGCAGCAGGACGACGGCGCGGCCTCGGCCCGACTCGTCGGAGGGCAGCAACATGGCAGGCATCTTTTCTTCGAGGGGAACAGGGGGTGCGTGGGCGACGAAGACGCGGTCAGGCCTGGAGTTCTGCTGCCTCCGCGGGACCGGTGGCTTCCCGCTCGGCCGGCCGACCCAGCAGGACGAGGGCGTCGGCGTCGGCGCTGCCGGGTTCCGCGCTGTAGACGGACAGGTGCTGTCCGGGGGCGCTGGTGACGGCGAGCGCCTCGAAGTGCAGACGGATCTCCCCCACCCGCGGGTGCCGGAAGTGCTTGTCCTCGTGCGTACGGGGACGGACCTCGTAGCGCGCCCACAGGCCCGCGAACGCGGGGCTGCGCACGCTCAGTTCGCCGACGACCCGCTCGATCCGCTCCTCCCGCGGGAACCGCGAGGAGGACGCCCGCAGGTTGCCCACCGCGATCCGCGCCGCCCGGTCCCAGTCGGTGTAGAACTCGCGGGCGAAGGGATCGAGGAAGATCATCCGCAGCAGGTTGTCGTACCGGGCGAACCCGCTGTACAGCCGCGTCGCCAGCGCGTTGGCCGCCAGCACGTCCTGCGCCGCCCCGACCACGAAGGCGGGCACGTCGCGCATGCCGTCCATCAGCCTCAGCAACTCCGGAGCCACGGTCGTCACGGCCGCCTCCCCGAACACGGGCCGGCCCAGCCGGAAGAGATGGGTGGCCGCCGCGTCGTCCAGCCGCAGCGCCCCGGCGATCGCCCGCAGCACCTGCTCGGACGGGTGCCGCTCGCGGCCCTGCTCCAGGCGGATGTAGTAGTCCGTGCTCACCCCGGCCAGCAGCGCCACCTCGTCGCGCCGCAGTCCCGGCACCCGCCGGGACCCGTCGTCGGGCAGACCAGCGTCCACCGGGGCGACCGCCGCACGGCGGGCGCGCAGGTAGTCACCGAGTTCGTTCTCGCGTTCCATGCCAGCCACACTAGAGTCCCCGCGCCCATGGGGCGTGGGTGCGCTGCACCCCCCTTGAGCGGTGGTAGCGCCCCGCGTGGCCTGCGGCTTCGGTCTCAGCGCCTCGTGGCGTAGAAGGCGACGGCCGAGGCCGCGGCGACGTTGAGGGAGTCGACTCCCGCGGCCATCGGGATCCGGACCCACTCATCGGCCGCCCGTAGAGCGTCACTTGACAGGCCGTCACCTTCGGTGCCCAGCATCAGGGCCAGCTTCTCGTGGCGGCGGGCGGCCAGTTCGTCGATCGTGATCGTCTTCTCCGCCAGGCAGAGCGCGGCCGTCACGAAGCCGTGCCGACGCAACAGCTCGACGTCCTGCGGCCACGAGTCCAGCCGGGTCCAGGGGACGTGGAAGACGGCGCCCATCGACACCTTCACCGCGCGCCGGTAGAGGGGATCGGCGCAACGTGGCGTGAGGAGGACGGCGTCCACGCCCAGGGCGGCCGCGTTGCGGAAGGCGGCGCCCAGGTTCGCGTGGTCGACCAGGTCCTCGAAGACGGCGACGCGACGGGTGTCCGTCAACGCCTCGGCGACGGTGGGCAGTTGGCGGCGCTGCATCGAGGCCAGGGCCCCGCGGTGCACGTGGTAGCCGGTGACCCGTTCTGCCAGCTCCGGGCTGACCACGTAGACCGGGGCGGACGCCTCCTCGATGACGTCGCGCAACGGGTCGAGCCACTTCGCCGACAGCAGCATCGACCGCATGCGGTAACCGGCCTGCCCCGCGCGGCGGATGACCTTCTCGCCCTCGGCGATGAACAGGCCCTCCGCGGGCTCCCTGCGACGGCGCAGTTCGACGTCGGTCAGCGACGTGTAGTCGTGCAGGCACGGGTCGTCGGGGTCCTCGATCGTGATCGGCTCACTCACGGTCCGCGCCCACCGTGACCACGTCGCCGATGACGATGACCGCCGGGGGCCGTACCCCCTCGGCCTTCACGACCCCGCCGACCGTGCCGAGCACGGCGTCCACCCTGCGCTGGGCCGCGGTGGTGCCCTCCTGCACGACGGCGACCGGCGTGTCCGCGTCCCGGCCGTGCGCGACCAGCGCGGCGGCGATGGCGCCGATCTTCTCCACGCCCATCAGCACCACCAGCGTGCCGCGCAGCCTCGCCAGCGCCGCCCAGTCCACCAGCGAGCGCGGGTCGTCCGGCGCGACGTGGCCGCTGACCACGGTGAACTCGTGCGCCACGCCGCGGTGCGTCACCGGGATGCCCGCGGCTCCCGGCACACTGATCGAGCTGGAGATGCCGGGCACCACCGTGTACGGGATGCCCGCCTCGGCCAGCGCCTGCGCCTCCTCCATGCCCCGCCCGAAGACGAACGGGTCGCCGCCCTTGAGCCGGACGACCGCCTTGCCCGCCTTGGCGTGCTCGACCAGCGCCGCGTTGATCGCCTCCTGCGCCATCGCGCGGCCGTACGGGATCTTGGCGGCGTCGATCACCTCGACGTGCGGCGGCAGTTCGTCCAGCAGGTCACGCGGCCCGAGGCGGTCGGCGACCACCACGTCCGCCTCGGCGAGCAGCCTGCGGCCGCGCACGGTGATCAGGTCCGGGTCGCCGGGGCCGCCGCCGACCAGCGCCACGCCGACCGTACGGGCCCGGCGCCTGGGCGCGGCCAGCGAACCGTCGCGCAGGCCCTCGACCACCGCGTCCCGCACCGCGGCCGAGCGGCGCGGGTCGCTGCCGGTGAGCACCGCGACGGTCACGCCCTCGCTGCGCCCGGTCGCCGGGGTCCAGGCGGTGGCGGCGTCGGCGTCGTCGCTGCGCACGCACCACACCCGGCGCTCCTCGGCCTCGGCGGAGGCGGCGGCGTTGGCCTCGGGGTCGTCGGTGGCGACCACCACGTACCAGGCGCCCTCCAGGTCCCCGTACGCGTAACGGCGGCGCTCCCAGCGCACCTCTCCCGCGGCGATCATGGCCTCGACGGACGCGGTGGCGGAGGTCGAGATGAGCACGACGTCGGCGCCCGCGGACACCAGGGAGGGAAGCCTGCGCTGCGCGACCTGACCGCCGCCGAGCACGACGACCCGCCGTCCGGCGAGGCGCAGTCCGACCGGATAGGCGGGCACGTCGTTACGGTCCATGGCGGTGCGGCTCCTCATGCGATGCGGGGGACGACGGCTCAGCGCCGTCGCGGCGCCCGGAGACCGGCCGGGTGCGACGGCCCGGCCCGTGCCGGCCTGCGGTCGGGGCGGGGCACCCCGCCGGTGGTGACAACCTTACGGTGTGCGACGGGCGCCGCGCGGTGACGCACCTCGCACGGCGACCGCCCCTACCTGGGCGGTCGCCGTCGTACGGGCCCGGTTCCGTCCTTCCGGACTCCGGTCAGCCCTTCTCGGTGACGCCCGCCGAGTCGAACGTGGCCACCTCGTGCATCACCCGTGCCGCGCTCTGCACCAGCGGCAGCGCCAGCAGCGCGCCGGTGCCCTCGCCCAGCCTCAGGTCGAGGTCGACCAGCGGGCGCAGACCCAGCTTGGTGAGGGCGGCCATGTGGCCGGGCTCCGCGCTGCGGTGGCCCGCGATGCAGGCGGCCAGCGCCTCGGGCGCGACGGCCCGGGCGACCAGCGCGGCCGCTCCGGCGCTCACGCCGTCCAGGATGACCGGGGTGCGCAGCGACGCGCCGCCGAGCAGCAGGCCGACCATGGCCGCGTGCTCCAGGCCGCCGATGGCCGCGAGGACGCCGATGGGGTCGGCGGGATCGGGCTTGTGCAGCTCCAGGGCGCGGCGCACCACGTCCACCTTGCGGGCGTGCATCTCGTCGTTGATGCCCGTGCCGCGGCCGGTGACCTCGGCCGGGTCGACGCCGGTGTAGACGGAGATCAGCGCGGCGGACGCGGTGGTGTTGGCGATGCCCATCTCACCGGTGAGCAGTGCCTTGTTGCCCGCGGCGACCAGGTCGCGGGCCGTCTCGATGCCCACCTCGATGGCCCGCAGCACGTCCTCGCGGGTCATCGCGGGACCGGTGGTGAAGTCGCCGGTGCCGTGCCGCACCTTGCGGGGCAACAGGCCGGGTGTGGTGGGCAGTTCGGTCGCGACGCCGACGTCGATCACGCACACCTCGGCGCCCACCTGGTTGGCGAACGCGTTGCAGACCGCTCCCCCGGCCAGGAAGTTCTCCACCATCTGGCCGGTGACCTCCTGCGGCCACGCGGTGACGCCCTGGGCGTGCACCCCGTGGTCGCCCGCGAAGATCGCGACGGCGGCGGGCTCGGGGATCGGCGGCGGGCACTGCCGGGACAGGCCGCACAGCTGCGCGGAGATGATCTCCAGCATGCCGAGCGCGCCGGACGGCTTGGTCATCCGCTTCTGCCGCTCCCACGCCTCGCCGAGCGCCTTGGCGTCCAGCGGGCGGATGCCGCGCAGCGTCTCGTCCAGCAGGTCGTGCGGGTCCTCGCCGGGAAGGGCGCGGTTGCCGTACTCCTCCTCGTGCACCACCCAGGCCAGCGGACGGCGCTTGGACCAGCCCGCCTGGACGAGCTCGGGATCCTCGGGGAACTCGTCCACGTACCCCACGCACAGGTAGGCGACGACCTCCAGGTGGTCGGGCAGGCCGAGTTCGCGGACCATCTCGCGCTCGTCGAAGAAGCTGACCCAGCCGACGCCGAGTCCTTCGGCGCGCGCGGCGAGCCACAGGTTCTCCACGGCGAGCGCGGAGCTGTACGGGGCCATCTGCGGCTGGGTGTGGCGGCCGAGGGTGTGCCGGCCACCGCGGGTCGGGTCGGCGGTCACCACGATGTTGACCGGAGTGTCGAGGATCGCCTCGATCTTCAGCTCGCGGAACTGCTTGGCCCGGGCCTTCGGCAGCGACTTGGCGTACGCGTCGCGCTGACGCATCGCCAGTTCGTGCATCTTCTCGCGGGTCTTGTCCGAGCGGATGACCACGAAGTCCCACGGCTGGGAGTGGCCGACGCTGGGCGCGGTGTGCGCGGCCTCCAGCACCCGCAGCAGCACCTCGTGCGGGATCGGGTCCTGGCGGAAGCCGTTGCGGATGTCGCGGCGCTCCCGGATCACCTTGTGCACGGCGTCGCGCACGGCGTCGTCGTAGCCCGCGGCGGCGGGGCTGGCGACGGCCTCGCCCTCACTGCCGCCCTCGGGTCGGGCTTCGCCGTCGTGAAGGGCTTCGCCGTCGTGAAGGGCTTCGCCGTCGGCGTCCGCGGTGGTGTCCTCGGCCGGGATCTCCGGCGACGGCTCCGGTCCGGCGGCCTGCGGCGTGTCGACGGACGTCGCGTCGCCGGAAGCAGCGGGGGCGGCGGGCGCGGGGGCGTCCGCCGGGGTCTCGGCCTGCTCCGGCTGAACGGCGACGGCTTCGGCCTGCGGCTCGGATGTGGCGGCAGCGGCCTCGACGGACGGCTCGGGGGCGGCCTCGGCCTGTGCCGCCGGTGTCGCGGCCTGCGGCTCGGCAGCACGCGGCTCGGGGACGATCGTCACGCGCACCGGATCGCGGTCGAGGTCGGCGAGGCCTCCGGGCTCGTCGGCCGGACCGCCACGCGGGGTCTCGGCGACGTCGACCGGAACGGCGACCGGCTCCACCACGGGCTCCGCGTCGGGCTGTTCGGCCTGCGGCGCGGCTTCCGGCTCGGCCGGGGCCTCGGGCTGAGCCTCAGCCTGGACCTCGGGACCCGCCTCGGCCTGGGCCTCGGGCTCCGCCTGCGGTTCGGGCGTCGCGGGGGCGGCCTGCGGCTGCTCCGGCGCGTCGGGCGTCACGGTGGCGGCGACGACCGGTGTCGGGCCCCAGGGACCGCCCGCCACCGGAGCTTCGCCGTTCTGCTGGGCGGGGATGGAGGCGGTCTCGTCCACCGGCACGTCGAGGTACTCGGGTCCCGTGGTCGGGTCGCCGGGGACCGAGTCGCGCACCGGGGTGGGCGCGACGGGCGGGGGCGTGGGGCCCCGGTCGGCGAGCGAACGCACCGACACACCACCCGACGAGTCGGACCCCAGCGCGGCGGGGGTGGGCGGACCGAGGTGCAACGGGCGCCGCACCGGGCCGTTCTGGCCGTTCTGAGTGGTCTGACCGTTCTGAGTGGTCTGACCGGCGGCGGAACCGGGCGCGGACACCCGGGGTGCCGGAGCGGCGGCGTCCGTGGCCGCGTTCTCCTCGGGTTCGGGGTGCGGTACGGGCTCGGCAGGCGGCGCGGCCTGGGCCTGCGCGTCCTGGACCGGTGCCCCGGCGACGACAGCGGGATCGGCCGCAGGCTGGTCACCCGTGTCGGCAACCGGCGCGGCGGTCGTCTGCTCGACGCCCTGGACGGGCTGTCGCGCGTCGGTCGTCACCGGTTCGGGCAACGCCTCAACGGCTTCGGGCTGGCCGGGCCCGGTGTGGCCCAGGTCCAGCGAACCCGGCTCGATGCGGCCGGAATCGGCGTCGGCGTCGGCGGACTCCTGCGGCGCGGTCGCCTCGGCGGCCGGGGTCTCCCCCGGCACCGTCCCGGTCAGCGCCTCGCCGTGAGCGGCCTCGGCCTGGACGGCATCGACGTGAGGGGCCTCGGCCTGAGCGAACTCGGCCTGAGCGGGCTCCGCGTGCGCCGTCTGAGGGCCACCGCTCCCGGCCTGCGCGGCGGCGGGCTCTGGCGGGACGGCTTCCGGAGGGACAACTTCCGGCGTAGCGGGCGCCTGCGCGGCGGCCTGTTCCGGTTCCACGGCCTGCGGTTCCACGGCCTGCGGGGTGTCGGTCGGCGCGTCGTGCTGCGGCGCCTGCGCCTGCTCGGGGGCCGTCGGCTGCGGGATCGGCGGCTGCGGCGGGACCGGCTGCGGGTCGCCCCAGGAGCCTTGCGGAGCGGGCATCAGCAACAGGTCGTCGTCCTCGGCGGCCACCGGCGGCTCGGCGCCTTCGGGCTGGTCGAGGTAGTCGAAGACGGGCGTCGCGGGGGCCAGGAACGCGTCGGTGCTCCAGCCGTGCCCCGACCCTGCTGCCGCGGCCGGGGTGCCGGCCGGTTGCGCGGACAGGTCGGCGTGCGGCTGCTGAACCGCTTCTGCGCCTGCGTTCCCCGGCAGTCCCTCGCCGGGGACCGGGCCGGTGTCAGTCATGCGTGCCCCTCGCCCATCGGTGTCGCTCCTTCCAGCCCCGTGATGCGCCGGCGGCTGCGGCGCAAGGCCGCTCGATGGAAGAACGAGCACGCGTGGCAGGCGGCACGACCACCCCGGGACGTTCATTGTCCCGGCCGGTCGCGCACCGTGGCCACCCAACTCGGCTTCCCGGGCCTGTGGACTGCGCCACGTCCCCCACCGGCGCCGCGCCCGCCGCCAGCGAGAACACGCCACCTCCCAGCGGGGATCGCGAGGTCACCAGCGCGCGGCACGACGGTCCGCCAGCCTACCGCGCGATCACCCGATCGTGTGCCGAGCCCCCGGTTTCATCCGAACAGACGTACGTCGCGCGGGCGTTGACAGGCCGGGCCGGGAGGAGACCTTCCGGGCGGCCGGTTCGGCGTCGCGGGCGGCTGGTTCGGCATTGCGGGCAGCCGGTTCACGGCTGAGCCGGTTGCCCCCCGGGCCGGTTCAGCCGTGGGTCGGTTCCCCGCCGGGCCGGTTCAGCGCTGGGCCAGTTCGCCGCTGAGCAGGAAGTCGGTGGCGCGTTCGCGTTCCGCCCAGGCGTCGTCGAGTTCCACGGACTGCAACAGGGTGCGCTCGACCGCGTAGCCGCCCTCGGCCAGGACCCGGCCGATCTCCTCCGCCTCGTCCCGCGTGGTGGCGGAGGCCTCGATGCGCTCCGGGCGGCGCGCGGCGCAGGCGGCCACCACCGCGGCACCGCCGCCCCCGACGCGTACCACGTCCGGCTCGGGCAGGTCCTCCAGCACCTGCGGTGCCGTGCCGTGGACGACCTGGGGGGCGACGCCGTAGCGGCGGGCGTTGGCGGTGATCAGGGCGCAGGCGTCGGCGTCCCGGTCGACGGCGATGACCGCGGCGCCGAGCCGGGCGGCCTCCACGGCGAGCTCGCCCGCGCCCGCGCCGATGTCCCACAGCAGGTCGCCGGTGCGCGGGCCGAGCCGGGCGAGCTGGACGGCGCGCAGCCGTGCCGAGCCGAAGGAGGCGCCGGGACCGTGCCCGTAGCGGTCGGCGGGCAGGCCCCAGCCGCGCAGCGGTCCCGGGTAGCGCGGGTCCTGTCCGGCGATCCAGCCGCCGGTGTCGGAGGCGGAGGGGCCGCCGATGACCAGGACGACGTTGGGGTCGCGCCAGGTGTGGTCGGCGACCTTGTCGGAGGTCAGCACGGTGACCTCCTCGCGTTCCGTGCCCAGCGCCTCGCAGATGACGAAGGTGCGGTGCACTCCACCGAGCAGGAGCGCGAGTTCGGCCGGTCCGGCGCCTGGCGCGGTGAGCACGGCGACCTTGGGGTGGGCGCGGATCACGTTGACCGCGCGGCGCAGGGTGCGGCTGTGGGCGACGACGACGCGGGCGTCGTCCCACGGCATCCCGGCCCGGGCGAAGGCCCGCGCGACGGAGGAGACGCCGGGCACCACCTCGACCTCGAGGCCGTGCTCGGGCTTGCGCAGCGCGCGGACGACGCCGAAGAACCCGGGGTCGCCGTCGGCCAGGACCACGGCGGTGCCGCGGTGGGCGGCGATGCGCCGGGCGGCCAGGTCGATGCTGCCGAGCCGGACGCGTTCGGCGGCGGCGGGGATGTCGGGCAGCACCAGATGGTGGGGGGCGCCGGCCACCAGCGTGGCGGCCCTGAGCGCGGCCCGTGCCGCCGCGGTCGGCGGTGTGCCGTCCCACCCGATCACCGTGACCCGGTCAGCCATCCTCGTCCTTCGCCGCGGGGTTCGCCCGTCCTCGTCGACTCCAGGCCAATGGCGCTCACGCGACCTGGGGGGACACAGTATCCCGGGGCCGCCGGTCGGTGCCGGGCGCGGGAGGGGGCTCAGCGCCAGTCGGGGTAGGCGGCGAAGCCGTCCTCGTCGGCGCCGCGCAGGGACATGCCGTCGAGGTCCTCGGGCAGCAGGCTCCACACGATGAGGTCGGTGCGGCCGCGGGTCCATCCGCCGTTCTCGTCGTAGCAGCGCACCAGGCCCGCGCCGCGCAGCACGCCCTCGCTGATGCAGCCGATCTTCTGGGCGACCTGCTGGGCGGCGGTGTTGTCTGCGGCGGTGCGCATCTCCAGGCGCTCGAACTTCTGGTCCTGGAAGAGCCATTGGGCGGTGGCGAGCACCGCTTCGCTGGCGTAGCCCTCGCCACGGGCCCAGTGCGCCGTCAGGTAGCGCACCTCGGTGCTGCGCACGGTCCAGTCGGTGTTCCTCAACCGCACGGTGCCGACGAGGCGTTGGGTGAGGAACTCGCTGACCGCGAAGACGATCCCGCTGCCGTCGGCGCGGACGGCGGGCGCGGTCCCGGTGACCCAGGCACGGGCCTCGGCCTCGGTGTACGGGTGGGGGGCGTCGCTCCAGGCGGTGACCATCTCGTCGCTCATCATCTCCGCCAGCGCCGGGATGTCCTCCTCGTCGTAGGCACGCAGACTGAGGCGTTCCGTGCTGATCGAGATGTCAGGGAAGGTGGATGTCATTCGCCGCTCCTCGACGGGCTGGTGTGCGCAGCCGTGTGACCGGCCCTTCGTGCAGAGCCATGTGAAAAGCACAGCATGCAGCATCCGGCTGGGGGCGCGCAGCGCGGGGGACACCGGGCCGTGGGCCGCCCCGGGGGACGACGGCGCTGGTGCGCGCACCGTTCGGAGGCGGTCCGGGCCCCCGCCCGTACCGGCCGGTTGTCATCGGCTCCTGCTACCGTCTGCCCGCGTGACGGTCCACCACGCAGCAGGAATCGGTTACCCGCGGTCCGCGGGCGGCTACGAGCGATCGCGGCCTTCCTATCCCATGGCGGCCCTCGCCCGGCTCGCGGACGCGTTGCCGTTGGAGTCGGGACGCCGGGTCGTCGATCTCGGCGCGGGCACGGGGAAGTTCACCCGCCTGCTGGCCCTGACCGGTGCCGAGGTGACCGCGGTGGAGCCGGTGGCGGAGATGCGCGAGCGGCTGGCCGAGCTGCTGCCGGGGGTGGCGGTGACGGCGGGCACGGCGGAGTCCACCGGGCTGCCGGACGGCTGCGCGGACGCGGTGGTGGCCGCGCAGTCGTGGCACTGGTTCGACGCCGAGCGGGCGCTGCCCGAGGTGGAACGGCTGCTGCGGCCCGGCGGCGCGCTGGGGCTGGTGTGGAACACGTACGACACGACGGTGCCGTGGGTGGCCGAGTTCCAGGAGATCTACTTCCGCTGCGCGCCGCGCGATCTGCCGAGCCCGCTGGACGACGGCTGGCGCGCGGCGTTCACCGGGCGGCCGGGCTGGTCGGCGGAGGGCGAAAGCCACTTCCCCAATCCCCACGTGACGACCGTCGCCGACGTGGTGGAACGGATGATGTCCTCCAGTCACATCGTGGTGCTGGGCGAGCGGGAGCAGGAGGAGGTCCGGGCACAGGCGGTGGACCTGCTCCGGCGGCAGGGCGTCACCCGCGGCGAGGAGCGGCTGGAGATGCCGTACACCACCGACGTGTACTGGCTGCGTCGACGCCCGTAGCCACGTGACGTGCCGGACGAGGTAGTGGCCGCGGCGCCGGACGGGGCGCCGCGGCCACTGGTCCTGAGGGGCCCTGAGTGGCCCGACCGGTTACGCGGGCTTGCCGAAGGCGGGGACGACCGCGCCCTTGAAGGTCTTCTCTATGTACTCCTTGACCTGAGGCGAGTTGAGCAGCTTCGCGAGCTTCACCACGCGCGGGTCGTTCTGGTTGCCGTCCTTGACCGCGAGGAAGTTGGCGTAGGGGTTGCCCTGCGCCTTCTCCAGCACCAGCGCGTTCTTCGCCGGGTTCAGGCCCGCGCCGAGCGCGTAGTTGCCGTTGATGACCGCGGCGTCCACGTCGTCCAGCGAACGCGGCAGCTCGGCGGCCTCCAGCTCCTTGAACTTCAGGTGCCTGGGGTTGCTCGCCACGCTGGACGGGGTCGCGGAGTCGCCGCTGCCCGGCTTGAGGGTGAGCAGCCCGTTGGCCTGGAGCAGGTTGAAGGCGCGGCCCTCGTTGGTGGTGTCGTTCGGCACCGCGATCGTGGCGCCGTCCTTGAGGTCCTTCAGGGACTTCGCCTTGTGCGAGTACAGGCCCAGCGGTTCCAGCTCGACGTCGACGACCGGCACGATGTGGGTGCCGTTCTTCTTGTTGAAGTCGTCGAGGTACGGCTTGTGCTGGAAGAAGTTGGCGCCCACGTCGCCGTTCTCGGTGGCGGTGTTCGGCGTCACGTAGTCGCTGAAGACCTTCACCTGGAGCTTGAGTCCGGCCTTGGCGGCCAGGTGGTCCTTGACGTAGTCGAGGATCTGGGCGTGCGGGGTGGGGCTCGCGGCCACGATGAGCGGCGCGTCGGCGCTCTTGCTCTGGCCGCCGCCTCCGTCGGAGGAGGAGGCGCAGGCGCTCAGGGAGAAGGTGAGCGCGCCGAGCGCGAGGGCGGAGACGGTGATGCGGGTGACGTTACGCACGAAAAGTGCCTTTCGCTGTTTCTCGGGTGTCGCGGGTGCGACCGCCGTAACGGGCGTTACGGGAGGGGATCGGAAGGGAGGTTCAGGAGGCGGTGCCCGCGGTGGGCGCCTTGGGGCGCAGCAGCCGCAGCCTCGGAGTGGCCTGCGAACGGCCGCGGTGCGCCAGGCCGCGGGCGGTGAGGTCGCCGAGCAGTTGGATGGCGGTGACCAGCGCGACCAGCACCACGAGGGTGTAGAGCATCACGTTGGTCTCGAAGCGCTGGTAGCCGTAGCGGATGGCGAGGTCGCCCAGGCCGCCGGCGCCGATCGCACCGGCCATCGCCGAGTAGCCGACCAGGGCGACCGCGGTGGTGGTCAGCCCCGACACCAGCGACGGCAGCGACTCCGGGAGCAGCACCTTGCGCACGACCGTCCAGGTGCCGCCGCCCATCGCCTGCACGGCTTCGACGAGGCCGTGGTCCACCTCGCGCACCGCCGTCTCCACCAGCCGGGCGAAGAACGGGATCGCGCCGATGGCCAGCGGCACGACGGCCGCCTCGGAACCGATGCTGGTGCCGATCACGAACTGGGTGAACGGGATCAGCGCGACCATGAGGATGATGAACGGCAGCGAACGGCCGACGTTCACCACCGCGCCGAGCACCTTGTTGACGGCCGCGTTGCCCAGCAGGCCGCCGCGGTCGGTCAGGACGAGCAGCACGCCGACGGGCAGGCCGACCAGGACCGCGATCACGGAGGACCACAGCACCATGTAGACGGTGTCCCAACACGCGGGCCACAGAAGGGGCTGGAGTTCGTTCCAGGTCACTTGGCGGCCTCCTCGACCAGGGCGGCGTCCACGTCGGGCTCGGCGGCCGGCGGCTCGGTGTCGGGGGTGCCGGCGTCCGGCGTGGCCAGGTCCGCGACGTCGACCCGCAGGCCCTTCTCGCGCAGGAAGCCGATGGGGACGACGTTCTCCTCGAAGGCGCCGGGGAGTTCGACGCGCATGCGGCCGATCTGACGGCCGCCGACGGTCTCGATCGCCGCGCCCAGGATCGATATGTCGATGTTGTAGGTGCGCGCGAGCTGGGAGATCACCGGCTGGGTGGCCACCTCGCCGTGGAAGGTGAGGTCCACCACCGTCCGGCCCGGTCGCGACGGTTCGCCGCCGACGGGGAAGAGTTCGTCGGCCAGTTCCGAGCCGGGGGTGCCCAGCAGTTCCGCGACCGTGCCGGACTCCACGATCCGTCCGGCCCGCATCAGCGCCGCCGAGTCGCAGACCGCCTTGACCACGTCCATCTCGTGTGTGATCAGCAGGACGGTCAGTCCCAGCTGCTCGTTGAGGTCGCGCAGCAGCCGCAGGATGGAACGTGTCGTCTCCGGGTCGAGCGCCGAGGTGGCCTCGTCCGACAACAGCACCTTGGGGTCTCCGGCCAGCGCGCGGGCGATGCCGACGCGCTGCTTCTGGCCGCCGGACAGCTGGGCCGGGTACGCCTTCGCCTTGTCGGCGAGACCGACCAGGTCGAGCAGCTCCCGCGCCTTGCGGGAGCGTTCCCGCCCGGAGACGCCGAGGATCTCCAGCGGGAGTTCGACGTTGTCCTGCACTGTGCGCGAGGCGAGCAGGTTGAAGTGCTGGAAGACCATGCCGATCCGGCTGCGGGCGGCGCGCAGCGCGGGGTTGGCGCGCCGGGAGCGTCCGGCCAGCGCGGTCAGGTCGGTGCCGGCCACCTCGACCGTGCCCGACGTGGGCCGCTCCAGCAGGTTGACGCAGCGGATGAGCGTGGACTTGCCGGCGCCGCTGCGGCCGACGACGCCGAACACCTCGCCCTCACGCACGTGCAGATCGACGCCGTCGAGGGCGACGCTCTCGCGATCTCGCGAGTGGTAGACCTTCCTCAGGCCCGTGGTGGTGATCACTGGGGTTTCCGTCACTGTCGAGTACGCGACCGGGATCACCGACGCGTACGGCATTCATCTCGGAATCTGGAACGGCACACGGATGTAGGCATGCCGAGGGCGGCCCTGGTCCGGGCCGGCGGGAGGGAAGAGCTTCAGACGCAGCGGGTGCCGGGCGGCTGCGGGTGGTGCGCGATCCGGCAACGGCCGATCGCGGGATTCGCTTGGTACGCGGGGAGGTTCATGGTGTGCGGTGTCCGTGGTGCTGCGGGGGAACGGTCACTGCCGTTCGCGCGTCGGGTCTCGCTTCGGGGCGCGAGGCTCAGGCGGGGGCCCTCAGAGCGCACACATTCGGCACGTACGACGAACACCGGGCGTCATCGCCTCGGTCGCGCGGGTGCGGCGGTTCGTCGTCGTCATGCGCACCAGTAAACCAGACACCGGGACGCCGTTCCACATACCGGTCACCCTGTCCGGGATGCGGACGGCGATGAGGCGGGGACGGCCCGGGCGGTGTCACGTCCGCGCGCGTCGGCGTCGCGGTTCGACCTCTGCGGCGGGAATCGTGGTCGGCCCGGGCGAGAGCGGCGGGAATCGTGGTCGGCCCGGGGGAGAACCGTGATCGGTCGGCGGCGGGAGTTGTGGTCGGCGCGTGGCGGCTGTCGCGGGTCGACCCGTGGCGGGAGCGGTGACGGCGCCGTACTAAAGTCACCGCATGCCCCCATACGCCCGCCCGGCCGGTCCGCGCCGCCCGGTCCGTCCCGCCCTCCGGAGGATCCGGTGATCGGTGCGCTTACCGTCGCGGTGACGGTGACCGCCCTGCTGCTCGCGGCGTGGTGCGGTCTGGCCACCGCCCGCGACCAGTCCACCAAGGACTGGCACTTCGTCGGCATGGCCGTGGTCTCCGTACTGGCGGTGGCCCAGCTGGTGGTCGGCATCGTGAAGACGGCGGGCGGGCACAAGGCGGACGGCGGCGACGCGCTCTTCCTCGCCTACCTCGCGGGCGCCGCGCTCGCGGTCCCGGCGGCGGGCTTCATGTCGCTGCTGGAGCGCACCCGTTGGGGCTCGGCGATCGTGACGGCGGGCGGCCTGGTGCTGGCCGTCCTGGAAATCAGGCTCTTCGACATCTGGGGAGGCGGCCATGGCTGACACCGGCACGACGTCCGGCACCGGCACGGCCGGGAAGAACACCGACGGCACGACGACGGACGCCGAGTCCGCGCAGGCCCGTCCGCGCCGCAAGATCGGCGAGGGTCCTGGGCGACTGATCGTCTCCCTCTACGGGCTGTTCACCGTGGCCGCCGGGTCGCGGTCGATCTACCAGCTGATCGCCCAGTTCCACCGCGCGCCGCTGTCCTACGTGCTGTCCGCGGTCGCCGCCGTCGTCTACGCGTTCATCCTGGTGACGCTGGTGCGCGGCGGGGAGTCGGCGCGGCGGATCGGCATCGTGTGCTGCGCGGCGGAACTCGCGGGCGTGCTGATCGTCGGCACGCTGACGATCGTGACGCCGTCGCTCTTCCACGACCAGACGGTCTGGTCCTACTACGGCGTCGACTACCTGCTGATCCCCCTGGCGCTGCCGGTGACCGGCATCCTGTGGCTGCGCCGGGCCGCCCCGGGCAAGGACGAGACGGCCTGACGCGTTGCGCCGGGGGCAGACCCCGACACAACGCCGCACCACGACGTGGCCCTGGCACGACGCGGGCCCGGTCGAGGCCGGTCGACGCGGACCCGGTCGAGGGACGATCAGGCAGTCGCGGCGAACGTCGGCGCCTGCGCGGCGGCCTTCTCCAGGGTCACCTGGCTGAAGCGCCGGCTGATCTGTTCGGTGGCGGTCTGCGCGTAGCCGAGCCTGCGGTACAGCCGCAAGTTGCCCTCGCTGCGGTGGCCGGTGAGCAGCCGGAAGCGCTTGGCCTCCCGCTCGGCGGCCAGTCGCTCCTCGATGGCGCTGAGCAGCCGCCCGCCCAGGCCGTGCCGCTGCATGCGCGGGTGGACGATGAGCTTGGCTATCCGCGCGGTGCCGTCCGCGTCGACGCTGCCCCGGACCGAGCCGACCACCTCGGAGCCGAGCCGGGCGACCAGCACGCAGCCCTCGCCGAGTTCGGCACGCAGGGCGTCGAGCGTCTGGGTCAGCGGCTCGATGCCGTAGTCGCCGTAGATCTCGGCCTCGCGCTGGAAGCAGAGGTACTGAAGCTTGAGGATGTTCTCGGCGTCGTCGTCGGTCGCCGTAGAGACGGTCACGCTCATGCCCATGTGCGCAGGCCTCCCCTGTGAGTCCCCGGACACATGAGGGTGGAGGGTGCGCGTCCGGGATGTTTGCCCTGTGATCGGAAGGCGGCGCGGCCCGCTCGGGTGCGAGAAGGTCGTTCCGACGTCCGTGGCGCCGATGATCGCACAGTCATCCGGCTCGGCGGGCGCGGTGGACAAGACCCGTGGCACGCCGGGTCCGGACGTGAACGAGCGCCCGATCGCCGACTGTTTACCGCTCCTTACCCCGTACTCCCCCGGCTTCAACCCTCGGCGCCGAGCATCACTCGCAGGCATGCCAGGCACCGTGAGCGCAGCGGGCCGAGGCTGCCTTGTGAGATTCCCAACTCCCGGGATATTTCCCGGTAAGTGAGGTCGGACCGGGACAACAGCGCCGATAGCAGCCGAGGGCAGCGGCCCGGCAGCCGTGCCACGGCGGCCCGCAGCGCGAGGCGGCGCTCGGCGTCGAGCACGTGGTTTTCGGCCGAGGGTGCGTCGGGGCCGTGGCCCGGCTCGTAGGGCACCTCGCGCAGCGCCCGCCGGCGCGCTCCGCGCACCTCGGCCCGCACGGCGGCGCGCAGCCAGTCCGGGCCCGGCGGTGGTCCCGGGCCCCGGTCCAACAGCCGCAGCCAGACGGCCTGTTCCAGGTCGGCGGGGTCGACGCCCGCGGCGCACGCCTCGGCCGCGGCCTCGGCGGCGAGCAGTCCGGCAAGCGCTCCAGGGCCGATCGGGGCGCCGCCGCCCCCGGCCGCGACCGCCCGCGCTTCCTCTTCCACGTCCGCGTCCGCACCGGGGGACGCGTTCTCACAAGTCCTCATGCCATCGGAACGCGCGGCCGTCCGCGGCCGGTTTCCCCTCCTCGGGGATTCACCCGTACGAGGGGCCGAGGAGGTGTTCACGCGAGAGGCCGGGAAGGCGGTGTGTCAACTCGGCGTATCGACTGGGTGAACCCGGCGTGGAACTCACCGGTAACCGCGAGTATCGTCCCCACCAGGGGCGACGTGAGTCCGGCCGCACGGCCGGATCGGCCTTCGCGCCGGTTCGCCCCGGCTCCGCCCGCTGCACGCTGCACTCTGCCGCCGTACCGCCGATCACCGACGGAGGGTTCCGTTGTCCCGTTTCCTGCTCAAGGCGCTGCTCGGACTGCTCATGCGCGTCCTGTTCCGCCCACGGGTCGAGGGCATGGAGAACATCCCGGAGAGCGGTCCGGTGATCCTCGCGGGCAACCACGTCACGTTCATCGACTCCCTCTTCCTGAGCCTGATCGTCAAGCGGCAGGTCTACTTCATCGGCAAGGACGAGTACGTCACCGGGCGCGGGCTCAAGGGGCGGCTGATGGCGTGGTTCTTCGGCACCGCCGGCATGATCCCGGTGGACCGGGACGGCGGGCACGGCGGCGTCGCGGCGCTGATGACCGGCAAGCGGGTGCTGGACGAGGGCAAGGTCTTCGGCATCTACCCGGAGGGCACCCGCTCCCCCGACGGCCGCCTGTACCGCGGTCGCACCGGCATCGCCCGCCTGACGCTGATGACCGGCGCGCCGGTGGTGCCGTTCGCCATGATCGGCACCGACCGGGTGCAGCCGGGCGGCAGCGGCCTGCCCCGCATCAGCCCGGTGACGGTGCGCTTCGGTCCCGCGCTGGACTTCACCCGCTACGACGGCATGGACCGCGACCGCTACGTGCTGCGGGCGGTCACCGACGAGGTGATGAGCCACGTGATGCGGCTGGGCGGCCAGGAGTACGTGGACGTCTACGCGACGAAGGCGAAGGCCGCGAAGGCCGCCGACCACGGCAAGGCGGCGTAGCGGGACTCTCGGGGCGGTCGGGGGGCGGCGGATGCCGCGCGTCCGCCGACCGCCCGCGCCCGTCCAATCACCCGACCGCCCGCCGCCCGGTTGACCCGTCGCCCGGTCGACCCGTCGGCCCGCCGCCCCGTTCGTGACCGCCCGCCTCAGCCGTGCTCGCCCGGCGCGTGGTCCGCGAGGCGCTGGCCGCGCAGCATCCGCCACGCCCAGACGGCGGCCACCAGCAGCACGGCGGCGCCGACCGCGGAAGCGGTCCGCAGTCCGTCGGTGAACGCCGTCCTGGCGGCCTCGCGCAGCGCGACGGCGGTGCCTCCCGGCAGCCCCGACGCCGCGTCCAGCGCGTCGGCGAGCGACTGCCGCGCCTGCCCGGCCGCGTGCGCCGGCACCCCTCGCGGTATCGCGATGCCGGAGTACATGCCGGTCACGATCGAGCCCAGCAGTGCGATGCCGAGCGCCGCGCCGAGTTCGTACGCGGTCTCTGAGACGGCGGAGGCGGCGCCCGCGTGCTCCTTCGGCACGGACGAGAGGATCACGTCGGCGGTCACGGTGAAGGAGAACCCGGCGCCGACACCGACCACCAGCAGGACCGCGCCCAGCACCGGATAGCCGGTGTCCGGGGTGACCGCCACCAGTGCGGCCAGCGCGGCGCCGATGACGGCGAGGGCGCCCGCCACGACGGCGCGCACGGAGTAGCGCCGGGCCGCGTTGCCCGCGATCAGGCCGGTCACGACGGCGCCGAGGGCGGCGGGGATCTCGGCGAGCCCGGCCTGCAACGGGGAGCGCCCCTGCACCATCTGGAGGTACTGCGACAGGAAGAAGATCAGGCCCGACATCCCCAGCACGGTCAGCAGGTCGGCCAGCACGGAGGCGGAGAAGCCGCGGTTGCGGAAGAGCCGCATGTCCAGCAGCGGCGCCGCGATGGTCAACTGCCGCCGCACGAAGGCCACCAGGCAGCCCAGACCCACGACACCGGCCGCCAGGTGGCCGGGGCCGAAGCCGTAGGCCGCGGTCTCCTTGACCGCGTAGACCACGCCGATCATGCCGGCCAGCGACAGCAGCACGCTGACGGTGTCCCAGGGGCCGGGGGCCGGGTTGCGGGACTCGGGCAGCACCTTGACGCCGAAGACGATGAGCACCGCCATCACCGGCAGGTTGATCAGGAACGCCGAACCCCACCAGAAGTGTTCCAGCAGGAAGCCGCCGACGACCGGTCCGGCCGCGGCGCCCGCCATCGAGGCGGAACCCCACACGCCGATGGCGAAGCTGCGCTCACGCGCGTCGCTGAACAGGTTGCGGATCAGCGCCAGCGTGGAGGGCATCAGGGTCGCCCCGGCGACGCCCATCAGCGCGCGGGCCGCGATCAGCATGCCCGGGCTGGTCGCGTACGCGGCGAGCAGCGACAGCACGCCGAACGCCGCGGACCCGGTGAGCAGCAGCTTCTTACGGCCGATGCGGTCGCCGAGGCCGCCCATCGACACCAGGAGCCCGGCGATGACGAACGAGTAGACGTCGCCGATCCACAGCAGCTGGGTGGAGGAGGGCCGCAGGTCCTCGCTGAGGAACGGCATGGCGAGGCCCAGCACGGTGGCGTCGACGGCGACCAGCAGCAGCGCGAGGGTGAGCACGCCCAGCGCCCACCAGCGGGCGGGGTGCGGCCGCTCGGGCCCGACGACGGGGGTGCGCAGCACACCGGAGGTCATGAGCGCTCCCGCAGCATGCCGCCGAGCAGCAGGTCGCCGACCATCCGGGCGGAGTCGCGCGGGGCCATCTTGCCGTCCTGCACCGACCACGCGGAGGCGGCGATCAGCGCGTAGAGCGCCTCACAGAGCCAGGCGGGGGTGAGGTCGTAGCGGAAGAGTCCCTGTTCCTGGCCGCGGTGGAAGAGCGCGCTGACGCGTTCGTCGATGCGGGCCCAGCCCGCGTTCAGCTCGGCGTCGTCGTAGAGCTGGTTCTCGCCGTAGAGGAAGGCGAGGAAGCCGGAGACCGGGATGGCCTCCTCGATCAGGCGGCGCACCGCCTCGACCGGGTCGCCCTCCTCGACGCGTGCGGCGTCGAGGCGCTCCTCGGTCTGCGCGACGCCGAGCGCGCCCAGCGCCCGCACCAGCGCCTCCCGGCCGGGGAAGTGCCGGTGCAGGGTGGCCCGGCTGACGCCTGCGGCGCGGGCGATCTCGTCCAGCGACGCGGTGGCGCGCCGGGTCAGCAGCGCGGCCGCGTCCCGCAGGACCTGCTCACGATCGAAGCTCATGAGACGATGATAACTCCCATGAGACATCACTGTCTCATCATATTCAGGACAGTCTCATGCCGACGATCAGTGCCGTGTCGGCTAACGAGGGGACGGCGGCGCACGCAACGGGGCACCGCGCGGGTCGGCCCGCGAACGCGTCCGGCCGGTCACGTACGACACGTGACCGGCCGGACCTTCCCACTCCTCGGGCTCTTCGCCTCAGCGCCGGGCGTCGGCCCACTCGTGCTGGGTCGCGACGTCCCGCTTGACCTCGGCCAGCTGAACGGCGACCGCCGAGGGTGCCGTACCGCCCCGGCCGTCACGCGACGCCAACGCACCCTGAACGTTGAGCACTTCACGCACCTCGGGCGTCAAGTGCTCGGAGATCGCGGCGAACTGCTGGTCCGTCAGCTCGTCCAGCTCGATGCCCTCGGCCTCGCAGACCTTGACGCACTCCCCCGCCACCTCGTGCGCGACGCGGAACGGCACGCCGCGCTTGACCAGCCACTCGGCGATGTCGGTGGCCAACGAGAAGCCCGCGGGGGCCAGTTGGGTCATGCGCTCGCGGTTGACGGTGAGGGTCGCCATCATGCCGGTGAACGCCGGGAGCAGGATCTCCAGCTGGTCGCAGGAGTCGAAGACCGGCTCCTTGTCCTCCTGGAGGTCCCGGTTGTACGCGAGCGGCAGCGCCTTGAGGGTGGCCAGCAGCCCGGTCAGGTTGCCGATCAGGCGGCCGGACTTGCCGCGCGCGAGCTCCGCGATGTCCGGGTTCTTCTTCTGCGGCATGATCGACGAGCCGGTGGAGAAGGCGTCGTGCAGGGTCACGAAGGAGAACTCCTTCGTGTTCCAGATGATGACCTCCTCCGCGATCCGGGAGAGGTCCACACCGATCATGGCGGTGATGAACGCGAACTCGGCGACGAAGTCGCGCGAGGCCGTGCCGTCGATCGAGTTGCCGACCGAGCCGCGCTCGAAGCCCAGGTCGGCCGCGACCGCCTCCGGGTCGAGGCCCAGCGAGGACCCGGCCAGCGCGCCCGAGCCGTACGGCGAGACCGCCGTGCGCTCGTCCCACTGCCGCAGCCGCTCGGCGTCCCGGGACAGCGCCTGGACGTGGGCGAGCACGTGGTGGGCGAAGAGCACCGGCTGCGCGTGCTGGAGGTGGGTGCGGCCGGGCATCGCCAGGTCCGGGTGGGCCTCGGCGAGGCCGACCAGCGCGTCGGACAGATCGGCGAGCAGGCCGCCGACGACCCGGGCGTGGTCGCGCAGGTACATCCGGAACAGGGTGGCGACCTGGTCGTTGCGGGAGCGGCCGGCGCGCAGCTTGCCACCGAGGTCGGGGCCGAGCCGTTCCAGCAGGCCGCGTTCCAGCGCGGTGTGCACGTCCTCGTCGGCGACGGTGCCCGTGAAGGTGCCGTCCGCGACGTCCGCTTCCAGCCGGTCGAGGCCGGTGAGCATGCGTTCCAGCTCGTCGGCGGTGAGCAGCCCGGCCTTGGCCAGGACCCTGGCGTGGGCGCGGGAGCCCGCGATGTCGTAGGGGGCGAGCCGCCAGTCGAAGTGCACCGAGGCGGAGAGCTTCGCCAGGGCTTCGGCCGGTCCGTCCGCGAACCGGCCGCCCCACAGCCGTACGTCGTCGTTGCCGGAGGTCACTGCGCCAGGTCCCGCTTGGCGGCGATCTTCGACGACATGCCGAACAGCTCGATGAAGCCCTTCGACAGCGACTGGTCGAAGGTGTCGCCGGTGTCGTACGTGGCGAGGTTGAAGTCGTAGAGCGACTCGCCCGAGCGCCGGCCGGTGACGACCGCCCGGCCGCCGTGCAGGGTCATCCGGATGTCGCCGGAGACGTGCTCGTTGGCCTCGTCGACGAAGCCGTCCAGCGCCCGCTTCAGCGGCGAGAACCACAGGCCGTCGTAGACGAGTTCGCCCCAGCGCTGCTCCACCTGCCGCTTGTAGCGGGCGAGTTCGCGCTCGACGGTGACGTTCTCCAGCTCCTGGTGGGCGGTGATCAGGGCGATGGCGCCCGGAGCCTCGTAGACCTCACGGGACTTGATGCCGACCAGCCGGTCCTCGACCATGTCGAGCCGTCCGACACCCTGGGCCCCGGCCCGCGCGTTCAGCTGCTGGATCGCCTCCAGCACGGTGACCTGCTTGCCGTCGATGGCGACCGGCACGCCCTGCTGGAAGGTGATGACGACCTCGTCGGCCTCGCGCGGGGTGGCCGGGTTCTCGGTGTACTCGTAGACGTCCTCGATGGGCGCGTTCCAGATGTCCTCCAGGAAGCCGGTCTCGACGGCCCGGCCGAAGACGTTCTGGTCGATGGAGTACGGGGACTTCTTGGTGGTGGCGATCGGCAGGCCCGCCTTCTCGGCGAACGCGATGGCCTTGTCCCGGGTCATCGCGTAGTCCCGCACCGGCGCGATGCACTTGAGGTCCGGGGCGAGCGAGGAGATGCCCGCCTCGAACCGCACCTGGTCGTTGCCCTTGCCGGTGCAGCCGTGCGCCACGGTGTCCGCGCCGTGCTTGCGGGCGGCGGCCACCAGGTGCTTGACGATCGTCGGCCGGGACAGCGCGGAGACCAGCGGGTAGCGGTCCATGTACAGGGCGTTGGCCTTGATCGCCGGGAGGCAGTACTCGTCGGCGAACTCGTCCTTGGCGTCCGCGACCTCGGCCTCGACCGCGCCGCACGCGAGCGCCCGCTTGCGGATGATGTCCAGGTCCTCGCCACCCTGGCCGACGTCGACCGCGACGGCGACGACCTCCGCGCCGGTCTCCTCGGCGATCCAGCCGATGCAGACGGAGGTGTCCAGGCCGCCGGAGTAGGCGAGTACGACGCGCTCTGTCACGGCTTTCTCCTTCACTGTGGTGGCGCACTGAGGTGGCGTGCGGGTGCGGGCGACAGCATCCATGCGGTGCTTGGCATAAGTATGCAGCATGCCGCATGGAAAATCAAAGCCCCGCATGGCCATTCATCCATGCGGGGCTGTTGCGGGCGTGTCGCGCCTGCTTTCCGGCGCGGGCCGTGGTCGTACGGTGTCAGCCGTGGTCGCGTTCGGCCAGGCGGAGCAGGTGGTCGGCGAGCGGCTGGCCGCCGGCCGGATCGCGGCTGATCAGCAGCAGCGTGTCGTCGCCCGCGATGGTGCCGAGGATGTCGTGCACCTCTGCCTGGTCGATCGCGGAGGCCAGGAACTGGGCCGCGCCCGGCGGAGTGCGCAGCACGACGAGGTTGGCGGAGGCCTCGGCACTGATCAGCAGCTCACCGGCGAGCCGGGCCATCCGCTCCTCCTTCACCGACTCGCCCAGCGGCGCCATCGGCGTGCGGAAGCCACCCTCGGAGGGCACCGCGTAGATCAGCTCGCCGCCGGCGTTGCGGATCTTGACCGCGCCGAGTTCGTCGAGATCGCGTGAGAGCGTGGCCTGGGTGACGTTCAGCCCGTCGTCGGCCAGCATCTTGGCCAGCTGGCTCTGCGAGCGCACCGGCTGCCGGCCGAGGATGTCCACGATCCGGCGGTGCCGTGCGGTGCGGGTCTGCGGTACGGCTGGGCCGCCCTGCGCCTCGGTCATCTCGTCGTCAGTCTCCGGCTCGTCGGTCCCCGTAAGCGGCGTCGAGGACGCCCGGCAGCGCCCGCGTGAACGCCTCGACCTCCTCGTCGCCGAGGATCAGCGCGGGAGCGAGCCGTACCGTGTCCGGCATGCACGCGTTCACCAGGAGACCGGCGTCCTGAGCCGCCAGTTGCACCCGCGGCGCGAGGGGCTCGGTGAGCACGATACCCAGCAGCAGGCCCGCACCGCGCACATGGTCGACGAGCGGATGCCCGATTCCCTCGATCCCCTGCCGCAGTCGCTCCCCGGCGCGCTTGGCCCGCTCCAGCAGCCCGTCCGCCTCGATGGTGTCGAGTACGGCGAGCGCCGCAGCGCACACCGCCGGGTTGCCGCCGAAGGTGGTGCCGTGCTGACCGGGCGTCAGCAGCTCGGCCGCGGGGCCGAAGGCCAGCGTGGCGCCGATCGGCAGACCGCCGCCGAGGCCCTTGGCGAGCGTGACGACGTCCGGCTCGACGCTCTGGGCCTGGTGGGCGAACCAGTGGCCGGTGCGGCCGATGCCGGTCTGGATCTCGTCAAGTACCAGCAGGGTGCCGGTCGCCCGGGTGATCTCCCGGGCGGCGTGCAGATAGTCCTCCGGCGGCACGACCACGCCGTTCTCGCCCTGGATCGGCTCGATGAAGACGGCGGCGGTGTGTTCGGTGACCACTTCGCGCAACGCGTCGGCGTCCCCGTACGGCACGTGGGTGACCTCGCCGGGCAACGGACGGAACGGGTCCTGCTTGGCGGGCTGGCCGGTCAGGGCGAGGGCGCCCATGGTGCGGCCGTGGAATCCGCCGACGGTGGCGACGTTGTGGGTGCGGCCGGTGCGGCGCCCGATCTTGAACGCGGCCTCGATCGCCTCGGCGCCGGAGTTGCAGAACAGCACACGCCCCTGACGTCCCATCAACTGGAGTAGGCGCTCGGCGAGTTGGACCGGGGGTTCGGCGACGAAGAGGTTGGAGACGTGGCCGAGCGTGCCCAGCTGGCGGGTGACGGCCTCGACGACCGCCGGGTGCGCGTGGCCGAGGGCGTTGACGGCGATGCCACCGACGAAGTCCAGGTACGCGTTCCCGTCGGCGTCCCACACCCGGGCGCCCTCGCCGCGTACCAACGCGAGCTTGGGCGTGCCGTAGTTGTCCATCAGCGCGTCCTGCCAGCGGGCGGTCAGCGCGGCGTTGCCGGTCATGCCTGGTCCCCCTCGGGTGCCGGGTCCGGCACGACCATGGTGCCGATGCCCTCGTCGGTGAAGATCTCCAGCAGGATCGCGTGCTGCACCCGCCCGTCGAGCACCCGGGCGGTGCCCACCCCGCCGCGCACCGCGTACAGGCAGCCCTCCATCTTCGGCACCATGCCGCTGGACAGGTCGGGCAGGAGTTTCTCCAGTTCGCTCGCGGTGAGCTGGCTGATCACGTCGTCACTGGCCGGCCAGTCCGCGTACAGGCCCTCGACGTCGGTCAGCACCATCAGCGTCTCGGCGCCGAGTGCCACGGCGAGCGCGGCGGCGGCGGTGTCGGCGTTGACGTTGTAGACGTGGCCGTCGTCGGCGCTGCGGGCGACGGAGGAGACGACCGGGATGCGGCCGTCGTCCAGCAGGGCCTGGATGGCGCCCGCGTCGATGCCGGTGATCTCGCCGACCCGGCCGAGGTCGACGCGTTCGCCGTCGACGTCGGCGTACCGCTTGGTGGCGGTCATGGTGTGGGCGTCCTCGCCGGTCAGGCCGACGGCGAGCGGTCCGTGGCGGTTGAGCAGGCCGACGAGTTCGCGCTGCACCTGCCCGGCGAGCACCATCCGCACGACGTCCATGGCCTCGGGCGTGGTCACCCGCAGCCCGGCCTTGAACTCGGTGACCAGGCCCAGCTTGTCGAAGTGCGCGGTGATCTGCGGGCCGCCGCCGTGCACGACGACCGGGCGCAGTCCGGCGTGCCGCAGGAAGACCACGTCCTGCGCGAACGCGGCCTTCAACTCCTCGTCCACCATGGCGTTCCCGCCGAACTTGATGACGACGGTCTTCCCGTGGAAGCGGGTCAGCCAGGGCAGGGCCTCGATGAGGATGCGGGCCTTGGGCAGCGCGCTGTGTGTGCGGGCGGCGGGCTGCCCGTCGGCGTCGGCCGCTTCGGGAACGTGGCCGCTGTCGGGCTGCGGGGTGTGGTCGGCCTGCGGTGTGTGCTCGGGCCGCGGAGTGTGATCGGCGTCGGTCATGAGGAGTACGCGCTGTTCTCGTGGACGTAGTCGGCGGTCAGGTCGTTGGCCCAGATGACGGCGGAGTCGGTGCCCGCGCCCAGGTCGGCGGTGATGCGCACCTCGCGGTAGCGCATGTCGACCAGTTCGCGGTCGTCGCCGACGGCGCCCCGGCGGCAGACCCACACGCCGTTGATGGCGACGTTGAGCCCGTCGGGCTCGAAGGCGGCGTCGGTGGTGCCGATGGCGGACAGCACCCGGCCCCAGTTGGGGTCCTCGCCGTGCACGGCGCACTTGAGCAGGTTGTTGCGGGCGATGGACCGGCCGACCTCCACCGCGTCCTGCTCGCTCGCGGCGTTGATCACCTCGATGCGGATGTCCTTGGACGCGCCCTCCGCGTCGCCGATCAGCTGCCGGGCGAGGTCGGCGCACACCTCCCGTACGGCGTCGGCGAACTCCTCGTACTCCGGGGCGACTTGGGAGGCCCCGGAGGCCATCAGCAGCACGGTGTCGTTGGTCGACATGCAGCCGTCGGAGTCGATCCGGTCGAACGTGGTGCGGGTCGCGTCGCGCAGCGCCTTGTCGAGGCCTGCGGCCTCCACGTCGGCGTCGGTGGTGAGGACGACCAGCATGGTGGCAAGTCCCGGGGCGAGCATGCCCGCGCCCTTGGCCATGCCGCCGACCGCCCAGCCCTGGCCGTGCACGACCGCGGTCTTGTGCGTGGTGTCGGTGGTCTTGATGGCGATCGCGGCCTTCTCGCCGCCGTACGGGGACAGTTCGGCCGCGGCCTTCTCGACTCCCGGCAGCAGCTTGTCCATCGGCAACCGCACGCCGATCAGTCCGGTGGAGCAGACCGCGACCTCGCCAGCGCTGTGGCCGAGCACGTCCGCGACCTTCTCGGCGGTGGCGTGGGTGTCCTGGAAGCCCTCGGGGCCGGTGCAGGCGTTGGCACCACCGGAGTTGAGGACGACCGCGCTCACCGCGCCGCCGCGCGCCACCTGCTGCGACCACAGCACGGGAGCGGCCTTGACGCGGTTGGAGGTGAAGACGGCGGCGGCGTGCAGACGCGGGCCGTTGTTGACGACGAGTGCCAGGTCCGGGTTGCCGTTCTCCTTGATTCCGGCGGCGATCCCGGCCGCCGTGAACCCTTGCGCTGCCGTGACGCTCACGGAGCCACCCCAATCGTGGTCAGTCCCAGCTCCTCGGGGAGTCCGAGGGCGACGTTCATGCTCTGCACCGCGCCGCCCGCGGTGCCCTTGGTGAGGTTGTCGATGGCGCTGACGGCGATGACGCGGCCGGCCGTCTCGTCGTACGCGACCTGGAGCAGCGCCGCGTTGGAGCCGTACACCGCGGCGGTGGACGGCCAGCGGCCCTCGGGCAGCAGGTGGACGAACGGTTCCGCGTCCAGCGCCTTCGCGTACGCCTCCCGCACCGCCGCGGCCGTGGTGCCGGGCAGGGCCTTGGCGCTGCACGTGGCGAGGATGCCGCGCGGCATGGGCGCCAGCGTCGGCGTGAACGAGACGGTGACCGGCTGCCCGGCGACGGCGCCGAGGTTCTGGGCCATCTCCGGGGTGTGGCGGTGGACGCCGCCGACGCCGTACGGGGTCATCGAGCCCATGACCTCGCTGCCCAGCAGGTGCGGCTTGGGCGACTTGCCCGCGCCGGAGGTGCCGGAGGCGGCGACCACCACGGCTTCGGGTTCGACGAGACCGGCGGCGTAGGCGGGGAAGAGGGCGAG
The DNA here is from genome assembly GCF_019890615.1 of Streptantibioticus parmotrematis. Lineage (GTDB taxonomy): Bacteria > Actinomycetota > Actinomycetes > Streptomycetales > Streptomycetaceae > Streptantibioticus_D > Streptantibioticus_D parmotrematis. The sequence continues at coordinate 141,371 of NZ_JAINVZ010000003.1, forward strand.
GGAGACCGCGGTCGGATAGCAGCCCGGCACCGCGATCCGCCGCGCCCCGGTCAGCGCTGCGCGACCACCGGGCAGCTCGGGCAGGCCGTAGGGCCAGGTACCGGCGTGCGGCGAGCCGTAGAAGCGCTCCCAGTCGGCGGCGTCCCTGAGCCGGAAGTCGGCGCCGCAGTCGATCACGAGGGCGGCGTCCCCCAGTTGCTCGGCGACGGCGGCGGACTGGCCGTGCGGCAGCGCGAGGAAGACGACGTCGTGCCCGGCGAGCGCCTCCGGCGAGGTGGGCTCCAGGACGCGGTCGGCGAGCGGAAGCAGGTGCGGTTGCAGTGCGCCGAGGCGCTCACCGGCGTTGGCGTGCGCGGTGACCGCGCCGACCTCCACCCGCGGATGCCCGAGCAGCAGCCGCAGCACCTCACCCCCGGCGTACCCACTGGCCCCGGCCACAGCCGCCCGCACCACCATCGAATCCCTCCTCGATCGATGGCATGACTATACGTTCCACAGAACTTTTATGCAATGACTGCCTGCGGGGGCCGATCCTCGGCAGGGTGACGACGATCTGCAATCGGCCCTTCCGACGGCTGTCGGCCCCGCTGCGACTCAGTAGCCGCGGCGAACGACGTGCGGGACCCCGGCGTCGAAGAGCGCGAATTGCCGATGAGCCGTTTCAGGAGTCGGTCCGGCTCGGGATACGCGCGGAGAGCACGCGCCTTGGCGGACCGACACCGGGCTCGGGCTGCGTGCCGGACGACCGGAACGGAGGTCTTGCGGTCTCGGGCCCGCACTGCGGCTTTCGCTGCGATGCGGATTGCCTCGCGAGGAACGCCCTCGGAGCCCCGGACGAGTTCGCCGAAGGCGGGCTCGGACGAAATCCCGGAGCCGGCCCGGCAGGGGCAGGTGCCGGCGCTCAACGCGGGCTGTGCCGGCTCCGGTAGGCCGCGACGCTGGCCCGGTGTGCGCAGGTTCGGGTGCAGTACTGCTTCGAGCCGTTGCGCGAGAGGTCCACGAAAGTGGCCCGGCAGGTCGGCCCGGCACATACGCCGAGACGAGCGGGACCGAGCGTGGCGATCACGGCGGCCAGTGCGCTGAGCATGGTCGCGGCAAGGTGCGCCGAGCAGCGGTCGGTGTCGGAGGTCACCTCGGTCCACCAGCGGTCGCCCTCGTGGCACAGCACCGGGGTGGCGCGGCCGCGACGCAGACCGTCGTTGATCAGAGCCGCGGCTTCGACCGCGTCCGCGTTCGCCCGTTCGAGCACCCCACGCACCGTCTCGCGCAACGCGCGGACTTCCGCCAGGTCGGCGCGGGTGAGACGCCGCGGACCGGCCCCCCGGTTCGCGGCCGGACTCGGAGGTTCAGCCGCGGGGTGGTCGTCAAGGAAGTCCCGGAGCTGCTCCACGGTCTCGAGCGCGTCCTCCCCCTTGACCGGCCTCAAGGTGTTGGCCAGGTCGACGGCCGCCTGGACCGCCAAGGGGCTGTAACACGCATCCCGCATTTGACGTATCTCCTCACTGCTCCTTAATGTCACACCCAAAGGAGCTTTTACATGTCACAACATACTCGGCAGAGGACGACGCCGCAGACGATCCCGTCCGGAGGGGCCCCGACACCGGAGCGAACCGACGCCCCGGACGGGCGTCGGCTGGGGCTGACGCTGGGAATGCTGGTGCTGCCGATGTACGTGGCGCTGGGAGCGCCGTCGGTGGCCCTGCCGGCCATCGGGCGCGCACTCGCGGTGCCGTTCGGGGCCACCGCGTGGATTCTCGCCGCGTGGTCGCTGACCTCCGCGCTCGCGATGCCGGTCGCGGGTCGGCTGCTGGCCCGCTGGAGTCCCTTCCAGGTCCTCGTCGCCGGGGTCGTGGCGCTCGCCGCGGGCTCCGCGCTCGCCGGAGCCGGGCCGACCCTGTCCGTCGTGATCGTCGGCCGACTGATCGGCGGCGCCGGGGCGGGCGCGACCGTGATCGCCGTCTTCGCCGCGGCCACCGCCCTTCCCGGGCGGCACCGGATCCAGGCCCTGGGAATCATCGCGGCGGCCAGCGCGACGGCGTCGGGGTGCGGGACACTGCTGGGCGGGGTGGTGACCGCATGGCTCGGATGGCGTGCCGTGCTCGCGATCCCGGTCCTCGCGCTGCCCCTCCTGCTGGCCGCGTTGCCGAGCAGGCGCGCGCTGACGCGCAGCGGTAGCGGCGAGCGAAACGGGTCGACCGGGCGACTCGATGTCGTCGGCGCGGCCGTGCTGTCGGTACTCGCCGGTTCGTTGATCACGTTGCTGCAGGCGCACTCGGTCGGCCTGCCCGCTCCGGTCACGCTCGTCGTGGCTGCCGCCGGGGTGCTCGCCGCCGTGGGGGTGTGGTGGCGCGTGCGAAGCACGCCCGACGGGTTCGTGCCCCGGCGGGTGATCGCGGCCCGCGGCTTCCTGGCGACCGGGCTCGTCGGCGGGACCGTCTTCGCCGGCTACTACGGGGTGCTGTTCCGCGCCCCGTCCCTGATCGAGCAGACCACGGGCGGTGGCCCCCTGGAAGCCGGCGTGATCCTGGTCCCGGCCGCCGCCTGCTCGGTGCTGGCCGGGCGGCTGGTCGGCACCTTGACCGACCGGTTCACCGGCTGGCAGGTGTCGGCCGGGCTTGCGGCAGTCACCGTCGTCGGCGTGCTCGCGGTCGCGGCCTTCAACGGGCCGATCCCCATCGTCGTCGGCACGGCGTTGACCGTGTGCGGGTTCGCCGGCGCCCAAGCCGTACTGGTGGGCCTCGCGCCGGACCTGGTCGCCGCGGACGACCGCGACACCGCGCAGGGCCTGCTCAACTTCATGAACGCCCTGGGTGGCGGGATCGGTCCGGCCACGGTCGCGGGTCTGTCCGGCATCGTGCCGGTGCCGGTGGCCCTCGCCGTGCTCGCGGCACTCCCCCTGGCCGGACTCGTCGTCAGCCTGACCGCGCGCCCTGCCGCCGACCGTCGCCCCGAACCCGACGCCACGCGTGGGATCCCGCGATGACGGTCCGCCCGCATCCGATCCGATGATGCCTCGACCAGTAAGGAGCCTTGCCATGTCCGCCGAGCCGTTCGAGGTCAGCGTCACCGATGCCGAGATCGCGGACCTGCGTGAACGATTGCGACGGACACGGTGGCCCGAGCGCGAACCGGTGGACGACTGGTCGCAGGGTGTGCCGCTGGCGTACGCGCGGGAGCTCTGCCGCAGCTGGGCCGAGGACTACGACTTCGGGTTCGCCGAGCGGCTGAACGTGTTCCCGCAGTACCGCGACACGGTCGACGGGCTGGGCATCCACTTCCTGCACGTCCGCTCGCCGGAGCCGGACGCGTTCCCGCTCGTGCTCACGCACGGGTGGCCGGGTTCGGTGCTCGAGTTCCTGGAGGTCCTCGGGCCGCTCACCGACCCGCGCGCGCACGGCGGTGACCCGGCGGACGCGTTCCACGTGGTCGCGCCGTCGTTGCCCGGGTACGGCTGGAGTGACAAGCCGTCGACGACCGGGTGGGGCGTCACTCGCACCGCGCGCGCCTGGGACACGCTGATGGTCTCGCTGGGTTACGAACGGTACGGCGCGCAGGGCGGTGACTGGGGTTCGGCGGTGTCCGCGGTGCTGGGCGAGGTGGCGCCCGAGCGGGTCGCCGGCGTGCACCTGAACCTGGGATCCGTGGCAGCGGGCACGTTCGACGACCCGACGCCCGCGGAACTGGCGAACCTCGAGGCCGAGAAGGAGATGCAGCGCACCGGCCGCGGGTACTCGGCGCTCCAGGCGACCCGGCCGCAGACGCTCGGTTACGGCCTCACCGACTCCCCGGCGGGGCAGGCCGCCTGGATCGCCGAGAAGTTCTGGGCGTGGACGGACAACGACGGCCATCCCGAGGACGCGCTGTCGCGGCAGACGATCCTCGACGAGATCTCGGTCTACTGGTTCACCGCGTCGGCCACGTCGTCGGCGCGCCTGTACTGGGAGAGCTTCGCCGGCTTCCGGGACAAGGTGACCGCGCCATCCGGGCTGTCGGTCTACCCGCGCGACATCACCCGCCCGTCGAGGCGGGAGGCCGAGCTGCGGTTCACCGACCTGCGCTGGTTCGAGGAGCTGCCGCATGGTGGCCACTTCGCCGCGCTGGAGCAGCCGGATTCGCTGGTCGAGCAGGTGCGCGGGTTCTTCCGCCTGTTCCGCTGACTGCCCGTGCCATCCCCTGGGAAGCCCGCGCCCAGGGGATGGTCCTGTCCGTCCCGCCGGTTACCGGCACATCACGTTGTGGGGCGGTGCAATGGGCGAACGGTGTCCGGCTCGACGGCGGCTGCGCGGAGCTGCTGGTTTTCGACCTCCGAGACGTGGACGACGCGGGCGAACTGTTCGTTGCCCGCCTGAAGTCGTCACGTTCCTGGGTGGCCTTCGCCACCTTCGTTTCGCCCGGCCACTTCAGCCCTCGTGATGGGTCAGGTCCTGGGTGCCCAGGACGGTCAGGAGGGCCAGGCGCTCCGCGTCCTGCGTGCCGACCTCCGCCGTGTAGACCATGATGCGCAGGTCGCTCCCGGCTACGGTCAGCACGTCGCAGTCGAGGGTGACGGGGCCGACCGACGGGTGGTCGATGGTCTTGCGTGACGCCTCGTGGCGGCCCACCGCCCCCGTTGCCCACAGGTCGGCGAACCGCTCGCTGCCGGCGCGCAGTTCGCCGATCAGCCGCTGCAACCGCCGGTCGGCCGGGTAGCGTTCGGCGGCCTCACGCAGGTCGGCGACGAGTGCGGCCTCGTGGTCGCGCGCGGCCTGCGGCGTGCGCCGCACCCCGGGGCCGGGGCCGAGGAAGTGCCGCCACACGCTGTTGCGTTCGTTGCCGCGCCGGGCGGACGGGTCGCCCATCAGCGCCGCGTAGGGCGCGTTGGCGACCAGCAGGGTCCAGGACGCGTCGAAGACGGCCACCGGTGTCCCCGTGAACCGGTCCAGCAACCGCTGCACGCTCGGGGTGACGAACGCGGGCACCGTCTCCGGTCCCGGCGGCGCGAGGCCGGCCAGCCGGAACAGGTGCGCGCGTTCCTCCTCCGACAGCCGCAGCGCCCGCGCCAGCGCCTCCACCACCTGCGTCGACGGGTTCGTCGCGCGGCCCTGTTCGAGCCGGGTGACGTAGTCGACCGAGATCCCGGCGAGCAGGGCCAGTTCCTCGCGGCGCAGCCCGGCCGCGCGCCGCTGTCCGCCCGCGGGCAGTCCCGCCGCCTCGGGCGGCACCCGGTCGCGCCAGCGCCGTACCGCCTTGCCGAAGTCCGCCGTCGCCATGCGGCCAGTCTCCCCCGCCCTGCGCCGATCCGCCTGGTACCAGTGGTCCCAGGAAGGCGGGACTCCTGGCTCGCCGGGCACACCGGAGGGAGGGTGGGGACATGACGACGACACTGATCACCGGAGCCAACAAGGGCCTCGGCCACGAGACCGCCCGCCGCCTGATCGCCGCGGGCCACACCGTCTACGTCGGCAGCAGGGACGCCGAGCGCGGCCGCGAGGCGGCGGAGCGCCTGGGCCCGCGCGCCCGGGCCGTGCGACTGGACGTCACCGACGACGCCTCCGTCGAGGCGGCGGTGCGCGCGATCGAGGTGGACGGCGGCCTCGACGTGCTGGTCAACAACGCCGGCATCGAGGCGCGCGGCCCGCACAACGAGGTCCAGGGCGCGGCCGACCTGACCGCCGACACCATGCGCGAGGTCTTCGAGACCAACGTCTTCGGCACGGTCCGCGTACTGCACGCCTTCCTGCCGCTGCTGGGCCGGTCCGCCTCGCCGGTCGTGGTCAACGTCAGCAGCGGCCTGGCCTCGCTCACCTGGGTCTCCGACCCCGACAACCACGCCTCCGGCTACCCGGGCGTGGCCTACCCGGCGTCGAAGACCGCGGTCAACATGGTCACCGTCCAGTACGCGAAGGCGTTCCCCGGGATGCGGATCAACGCGGTCGAGCCCGGCTTCACCAAGACCGACCTGAACGGCAACACCGGCATCCAGACGGTCGAGGAGGGCGCCGAGATCATCGTGCGCATGGCCCAGGTCGGCCAGGACGGGCCCACCGGGGGCTACTTCGACGCCTCGGGACGGCTTCCCTGGTGAACTCGCCTACGAGCGCACCGAATTGACGGTACGTCAGGCATTGACGTACGCCGCCAGGTGCTCGCCGGTCAGCGTGGAGCGGTCGGCGACCAGGTCGGCGGGCGTGCCCTCGAAGACGATCCGGCCGCCGTCGTGGCCCGCGCCGGGGCCGAGGTCGACGATCCAGTCGGCGTGGGCCATGACGGCCTGGTGGTGCTCGATGACGACGACCGACTTGCCGGAGTCGACGAGGCGGTCGAGCAGGCCGAGCAACTGCTGCACGTCGGCCAGGTGCAGACCGCTGGTCGGCTCGTCGAGGACGTAGACGCCGCCCTTCTCCGCCATCTGCGTGGCCAGCCTCAGCCGCTGCCGCTCACCGCCGGACAGGGTGGTGAGCGGCTGGCCGAGGGTGAGGTAGCCCAGACCGACGTCCACGAGCCGTTCCAGGATCCGGTGGGCGGCCGGGACGCGCGCCTCGCCCTCGGCGAAGAACCGCTCGGCCTCGGCGACCGGCATCGCCAGCACCTCGCTGATGTCCCGCCCGCCGAGCTCGTATTCGAGGACCTGCGCCTGGAACCGCTTGCCCTCGCAGTCCTCGCACGGGGCGGCGACGCCGGCCATCATCCCCAGGTCGGTGTAGATCACGCCGACGCCGTTGCAGGTGGGGCAGGCGCCCTCGGAGTTGGCGCTGAACAGCGCGGGCTTGACGCCGTTGGCCTTGGCGAACGCCTTGCGGACCGGCTCCAGCAGCCCGGTGTACGTCGCCGGGTTGCTGCGCCGCGAGCCCTTGATCGGCGTCTGGTCGATCGCCACCACGTCCGCGCCGGGCGGCAGCGAGCCGTGCACCAGGGAACTCTTGCCGGAGCCCGCGACACCGGTGACGACGCACAGCACGCCGAGGGGGACGTCGACGTCGACGTCGCGCAGGTTGTTGGCGTCGGCGCCGCGGATCTCCAGGACGCCGGTGGGCTCGCGCACCGTCTTCTTGAGGGCGGCGCGGTCGTCGAGGTGGCGGCCGGTGACGGTGTCGCTGCCGCGCAGCGCCTCGACGGTGCCCTCGAAGCAGACGGTGCCGCCCCGCGTCCCCGCGCCCGGGCCGAGGTCCACCACGTGGTCGGCGATCGCGACGACCTCGGGCTTGTGCTCCACGACCAGCACGGTGTTGCCCTTGTCCCGCAGCCGCAGCAGCAGGTCGTTCATGCGCTGGATGTCGTGCGGGTGCAGGCCGATGGTGGGCTCGTCGAAGACGTACGTGGTGTCGGTGAGCGACGAGCCGAGGTGGCGGATCATCTTGACGCGTTGTGCCTCACCGCCCGACAGCGTGCCCGACGGCCGCTCCAGCGACAGGTAGCCGAGGCCGATCTCGGTGAACGAGTCCAGGGTGGCGCCCAGCGCGGTCAGCAGCGGCGCGACCGACGGCTCGTCGAGCCCGCGGACCCACACCGCCAGGTCGCTGATCTGCAGGGCGCAGGCGTCGGCGATGCTGAGCCCGGCGATCTTCGAGGATCGGGCGGCCTCGCTGAGCCGGGTGCCCTCGCACTCGGGGCACACGGTGAAGGTGACCGCGCGCTCCACGAACGCCCTGATGTGCGGCTGCATCGCCTCCTTGTCCTTCGACAGCATCGACTTGCGGACCCGGAGCACCAGGCCCTCGTAGGTCATGTTGATGCCCTCGATCTTCATCCGCTCCGGCTCGCGGTACAGGAGGTCGTGCAGCTCCCTCTTGGTGTACTTGCGGATCGGCTTGTCCGGGTCGACGAAGCCGGAGGAGGCGTAGAGCCGGTAGTTCCAGCCGCCCGCGGTGTAGCCGGGGATGGTGAGGGCGCCCTCGGACAGCGACTTGGAGGCGTCGTAGAGCTGGGTCAGGTCGATGTCGGTGACCGCGCCGCGGCCCTCGCAGCGCGGGCACATGCCGCCGGTGCGCTCGAACGTCGCCTTGACCGCCTTGCGGTTGCCGCGTTCGACGGTGATCGCGCCGCTGGCCCGGACCGAGGGGACGTTGAAGGCGTACGCGTTGGGCGAGCCGATGTGCGGGTCGCCGAGACGGCTGAAGAGGATGCGCAGCATGGCGTTGGCGTCGGTGGCGGTGCCGACGGTGGAGCGCGGGTCGGCGCCCAGCCGCTGCTGGTCGACGCTGATGGCCGTGGTCAGGCCCTCGAGCACGTCGACCTCGGGCCGCGCCATGGTGGGCATGAAGCCCTGCACGAAGGCGCTGTACGTCTCGTTGATCAGGCGCTGCGACTCGGCGGCGATGGTGCCGAAGACCAGCGAGCTCTTGCCCGAGCCGGAGACGCCGGTGAAGACCGTCAGACGGCGCTTGGGGATCTCGACGTGGACGTCCTTGAGGTTGTTCACGCGCGCGCCGTGCACGCGGATCACCTCGTGGCTGTCGGCGGCGTGCGGCGCGGGGGGCGTGGTCTGCCGCGTCCTGGCCATGCTCATCGTCTCCATCCGCGTGTGCGTCTGCGTGTGCCGGACCGTGCGCGCCTGCGTCCGCCGGACCGTCCGCGTCTGCGTCCGCCGGGCTTCGGGCGTGCGTCAGGCCGGGCCCGGCCTCGTACGTCGCGTCAGTACGGTACGGGCCGGGCCTGTGCTCTTCGGGGCCGGGTTACTGCTTGCGGGGCTGGTTGAAGCGGAGCATGTTGCCCGCCGGGTCGCGGAAGGCGCAGTCGCGCACACCGTAGTGCTGGTCCACGGGCTCCTGGAGCACCTCGGCGCCGGAGGCCCGCAGGCGCTCGAAGGTGGCGTCGACGTCGTCGGTGGCGAAGATGACGGCCCGCAACAGGCCCTTGGCCAGCAGTTCCGCCATCGCCTGCTTGTCGGCGGGCGAGGCGTTGGGGTTGGCGAGCGGCGGTTCGAGGACGATCTCCACGTCGGGCTGCTCGGGCGAGCCGACGGTCACCCAGCGCATCCCCTCGTAGGCGACGTCGTTGCGGACTTCCAGGCCGAGGACGTCGCGGTAGAAGGCGAGCGCCTTGTCGTGGTCGTCGACGGCGATGAAACAGGTCGAGAGCTTGATGGTCATGGCATCGACGCTACGAGGCGGCGGCGGATTCCGCTTCTTTGATCCTGACCGGTCGGGTGAGGATCTTGGCGACGCAGGACGGGATCGCCGCGGCCGCCTCGTGGCCCCGGGCCCGGTAGGCGCTGGGGCTGACGCCGACGAGCTCGCTGAAGCGCGTGCTGAACGACCCCAGCGAGGTGCACCCGACCGCGAAGCAGACCTCGGTGACGCTCAGGTCACCGCGCCGCAGCAGTGCCTTCGCCCGCTCGACGCGGCGGGTCATGAGGTAGCTGTACGGCGTCTCGCCGAAGGCGGCGCGGAAGCTGCGGGAGAAGTGCCCCGGTGACATAAGGGCGACGCGCGCCAGCGCCGGGACGTCCAGGGGCCGGGCGTAGTCGCGGTCCATCGTGTCCCGGGCCCGCCGCAGCCGCACCAGGTCGTCCAGGTCCATGCCCCCAGCATCGCACGGGACCGCGCGGGCGGAGCCGGGCCGTTGTCAGACCCCGCTGGCACGATGAGGCCATGACGATCGACGAACGGGCGATGCCGCCGCTCGACGGCGACGAGCGGACCAATCTCGCCGCCTGGCTGGACTTCTACCGCGAGACGCTGGCGATGAAGTGCGAGGGGCTCACCGACGAGCAGGCCCGCACCGCTTCCGTCGCGCCCTCGCCCCTGACGCTCCAGGGCCTCGTGCAGCACCTGTCGGAGGTCGAGCGCAACTGGTTCCGCCGGATACTCGCCGGGGAGGACGCGCCGTCCCTCTACGGCCCGTCGTCCAGCGCGGAGGGCCACGACGGGGGCTTCGAGCTGAGCGACGAGGTCTCGTTCACCGCCGCGTGCGCGACGTGGCGCGAGGAGACAGCCCGGTCCCGCGCCAACTGCGCCGCGCGGTCGCTGGAGGACACCTCGCCGTTCGGCCCCGGTCGGGTGAGCCTGCGGTGGATCTACACGCACATGATCGCCGAGTACGCCCGCCACGTCGGTCACGCCGACCTCCTGCGCGAGCGCATCGACGGCAGCACGGGGGTGTGACGAGGGTGTGGGGGCGGCACTGCCGGCCGGGTGAGGGCGGCACTGCCGGCGGGGTGAGGGTCGCCGGGGCAGGGCCCTTTCGGGATGGGGCCGCTCAGGAGATATCTTGATGTCGAGCAATGTTGCAGACGTGGAGAGCGGAGCACCGGTGACTGACTCGACGATCATCTATACGCACACCGACGAGGCCCCGGCCTTGGCGACGTACTCGTTCCTGCCTGTGATCCAGGCGTACGCCTCCACGGCCGGAATCGATGTCGAGACCCGCGACATCTCGCTGGCCGGGCGCATCATCGCGAGCTTCCCCGAGCACCTGGAGGAGGGCCAGCGCATCGGCGACGCCCTCGCCGAGCTGGGCGAGCTGGCGCAGACGCCCGGGGCCAACATCATCAAGCTGCCGAACATCTCGGCCTCCATCCCGCAGCTGAAGGCCGCCGTCGCGGAGCTGCAGCAGCAGGGCTACGCGCTGCCGGACTACCCGGACGAGCCGAAGACCGACGAAGAGCGCGAGGTGCGCGCCCGCTACGACAAGGTCAAGGGCAGCGCGGTCAACCCGGTCCTGCGCGAGGGCAACTCCGACCGCCGCGCGCCCGCCTCGGTGAAGAACTACGCCAAGGCGCACCCGCACCGCATGGGCGCCTGGACCTCCGAGTCGAAGACCAACGTGTCGCACATGACCGCCGACGACTTCCGCTCCACCGAGAAGTCGGCGATCGTCGAGCGCGCCGGTTCGCTGCGCATCGAGCTGCACGGGGACGACGGCTCCACGACCGTGCTGCGCGAGTCGGTACCGGTGCTCGACGGCGAGGTCGTCGACGCCTCCGTGATGCGCGTGGCGGCGCTGCGCGAGTTCCTGACCGCGCAGGTGGCCCGGGCCAAGGCCGAGGGCGTGCTGTTCTCGGTGCACCTGAAGGCGACGATGATGAAGGTCTCCGACCCGATCATCTTCGGCCACGTGGTGCGCGCCTTCTTCCCGAAGACGTTCGCGAAGTACGGCGAGGTCTTCGCCGCCGCCGGCCTGACCCCCAACGACGGCCTGGGCGGCATCCTCAAGGGCGTCGAGGCGCTGCCCGAGGGCGCGGAGATCAAGGCGTCGTTCGAGGCGGAGCTCGCCGAGGGCCCCGAGCTGGCGATGGTCGACTCCGACCGCGGCATCACCAACCTGCACGTGCCCAGTGACGTGATCGTGGACGCCTCGATGCCGGCCATGATCCGCACCTCCGGCCACATGTGGGGCCCGGACGGCCAGGAGCACGACACCCTCGCGGTGATCCCGGACAGCTCCTACGCGGGCATCTACCAGGTCGTCATCGACGACTGCCGGGCCCACGGCGCGTACGACCCGGCGACCATGGGCTCGGTCCCGAACGTCGGTCTGATGGCGCAGAAGGCCGAGGAGTACGGCAGCCACGACAAGACCTTCGAGATCCCGGTCACCGGCACCGTCCGCGTGGTCGACGCCTCCGGCACCGCGGTGCTGGAGCAGACCGTCTCGGCGGGCGACATCTTCCGCATGTGCCAGACCAAGGACCTGCCGGTCCGCGACTGGGTCAAGCTCGCCGTCACCCGCGCCCGCGCCACCGGCGACCCGGCCGTCTTCTGGCTGGACGAGGACCGCGCCCACGACGCCAGCCTGATCGCCAAGGTGAAGCAGTACCTGCCGGAGCACGACACCGAGGGCCTGCGGATCGAGATCCTCTCCCCGGAGAAGGCGATCGCGCTGTCCCTGGAGCGCATCCGCCGTGGTGAGGACACCATCTCGGTCACCGGCAACGTGCTGCGCGACTACCTGACCGACCTGTTCCCGATCCTGGAGCTGGGCACCAGCGCCAAGATGCTGTCGGTCGTGCCGCTGATGAACGGCGGCGGCCTGTTCGAGACCGGCGCGGGCGGCTCGGCCCCCAAGCACGTGCAGCAGCTGGTCAAGGAGAACTACCTGCGCTGGGACAGCCTGGGCGAGTTCCTGGCGCTGGCGGTCAGCTTCGAGCACCTGGCGAAGACCACCGGCAACGCCCGCGCCCAGATCCTCGCCGACACCCTGGACCGGGCCACCGGCACCTTCCTCAACGAGAACAAGTCGCCCAGCCGCAGGCTCGGCGGCATCGACAACCGCGGCAGCCACTTCTACCTCGCCCTGTACTGGGCGCAGGAGCTGGCGAAGCAGACCGAGGACGCCGCGCTCGCCGAGGCGTTCGCGGGGCTCGCCGGGACGCTGGCCGAGCAGGAGAAGGCCATCGTCGACGAGCTGATCGCGGTGCAGGGCAAGCCGGCCGAGCTCGGCGGCTACTACCAGCCCGACCCGGAGAAGGCGGCGGCCGTCATGCGCCCGTCGGCCACGCTCAACCAGGCGCTGGCCACCCTCGCCTGATCCGCACACCGCACGGCCCGAGGGGACCGCTCCGGCAGGGGCGGTCCCCTCGGCGTTGCCTAGGCGTCCGCGTCGCAGCAGGTCGCGCCTGCGTCTTCGGCGTTGTCGGTGCCGCGCCGTAAAGTCGCACGTATGGCAGATCACGAAGGGCCGGTGCGCGTCGACAGCTGGGTCTGGTCGGTCCGGTTGACCAAGACGCGTTCGGCGGCGGCCGCCGCGTGCCGCGCCGGGCACGTGCGCGTCAACGGTGAGCGGGCCAAGCCCGCGCAGCCGGTGCGGCCCGGCGACGAGGTGCGCCTGCGGCACGCGGGCCGCGACCGGGTCGTCGTGGTCACCAAGGTCATCACCAAGCGGGTCGGCGCGCCGGTGGCGGCCGAGTGCTACGTGGACAACAGCCCGCCGCCGCCCCGGCCGGAGCAGGTCGCCGTCGTGGCGGTGCGCGACCGCGGCGCGGGCCGCCCCACCAAGCGCGACCGCCGCGAACTGGAGCGGCTGCGCGGCCCGGGCCACTGACCTGACGCGGCCGACCCGATGTGGCTGACGTGACGTTTTCGGCCTGATGTGGCGTGATGCGGCGGTGCGCCGAGCCGTCCGCTGCGCCACGCTGGAGGGGTGAGCCGGACGGCGACGGACGACGGGGCGCGGGCCGGAGGACTGCGGCTGGCCTCCCCGGCCGGGCGCGGGGTGCTGGCCTGCGCCGTGCTGGGCTCCGGCATGGTGATGCTGGACGGCACGGTGGTCAACGTGGCGCTGCCGCGTATCGGCGCCGACTTCGACGTGCCGCTGTCCGCGTTGCAGTGGACGATCAACGCCTACATGCTGCCGCTCGCCGGGCTGATCCTGCTCGGCGGCGGCCTCGGTGACCGCTACGGGCGGCGCCGGGTGTTCCTGGTGGGGGCGGTCTGGTTCGCCGCCGCCTCGATGCTGTGCGGGCTGGCGCCGGGCGACGCGGCGCTGATCGGGGCGCGCGCGTTGCAGGGGGTGGGCGGCGCGCTGCTCACGCCCGGGTCGCTGGCGCTGGTGCAGGGCTCGTTCCATCCGGACGACCGCGCGAAGGCGGTCGGGCTGTGGTCGGGGCTCGGCGGGGTGGCCACGTCGGTCGGCCCGTTCCTGGGCGGCTGGCTGGTGGACGGTCCGGGGTGGCGGTGGATCTTCTTCCTCAACGTGCCGCTGGCGCTGGGCGTGCTGGCGCTGGCGCTGCGCTGGGTGCCGGAGAGCCGCGACTGGCAGGCGTCCGGGCGGTTCGACGTCTCCGGCGCGGCGCTGGCCGCGCTGGCGCTCGCCGGGATCACCTACGCGCTGATCGACGCGCCGGGCGGCGCGGGGCCCATGGTGGTCGCGGCGGGGTGCGCCGGGGTGCTGCTGGGCGTGGCGTTCGTCGTACGGGAGCGCCGCGCGGCCCATCCGATGCTGCCGCTCGCCGTCTTCCGCTCGAAGGTGTTCGCCTCCGTCAACGTGGTGACGCTGTGCCTGTACGCGGCGATCGGCGGGGTGTTCTTCCTGCTGCCGACCCAGTTGCAGAACGGCCTCGGCTACGACGCGCTGGGCGCGGGGCTGGCGAGTCTGCCGGTGACGATCCTGATGATGGCGCTGTCGGGGCCGGCCGGCGGCCTGGCCCAGCGGATCGGGCCCCGGCCGCTGCTGACGGCGGGGCCGCTGGTGGCCGCCGCCGGGCTGGCCCTGCTGCACCGGGTCCACCCCGGCGGGTCGTACTGGCTCGACGTGCTGCCCGCGGTGGTGGTGCTGGGCCTGGGCATGAGCGCGTTCGTCGCCCCGCTGACCGCGACGGTGCTGGCGTCGGTGGAGGACCGGCACGCGGGGATCGCCAGCGGGGTCAACAACGCCGCCGCCCGCGTCGCCCAGCTGCTCGCGGTCGCCTCGCTGCCGCTGGCGGTCGGCCTGTCCGGCGCCGCGTACCGCTCGCCCGCGTCGGTGGACCGTGCCTTCGGGGCGGCGGTGCTGGTCTGCGCGGGGCTGATGGTGCTGGGCGCGCTGGTGTCGTGGTACGCCGTGCCGTCCGACGTCCTCAGCCGTACGGGCGCGGAACCGGAGGCCCGCGAGGCCGTGCCGCGCTGCTCGGTGCACTGCGCGCCCACGACGCCGCCGCTGGAGCCGGGCCCCGACCGGGACCGGGACGCGGGCGGGGACATACCGGGCAGTCCCGCCTAGACTGCTGTACGGCGGCCCGGACACGTCCCCTCCTGGCGGGAGGCCATCGACATGAACGCACACGAAGGCGACAGGCTGCTGATGCACGGCAGGATCGTCGGCCAGCACGACCGGGTCGGCGAGATCGTGGAGGTGATGGGCACCGAGGGCGAGCCGCCGTACCGGGTGAGGTTCGAGGACGGGCACGAGTGCGTGATGTCCCCGGGTCCCGACTCGGTGGTGCGGCCGGGCGACGCGCCCACCGCGGCGCGCTGACCGCCTCGCTCCGCACCCCGAAGCCTCAGCGCGAGCTCGGCACCCCAAAGCCTCGGCGAAAAGACGACCAGCACACCGGCGTTGGCCCGCCCCCGATACCATCGGGCCGGGAGGCGGACGCGGTGGACACCCATGACGAGACGACGCGACTCGGACCCGTACCGTCGTCGCACGGGCGGACGGGGTCGCACGGGCCCGGCTGCCCGGTGCGCGACACGCTGGCGTATCTCGCCGGGGCCTGGCACGTCGAGCGCCTCGTGCGCGACCTGGACGGCGGTGCCGAAGGCCGGTTCACCGGGCGGGCGGACTTCACCGCCGAGCCTCCGCACGGCGCGCTGCGTCACGTCGAGGAGGGTTCCTTCACCTGGAGCGGGGTGACCAGGCCCGCGACCCGCGAGCACCGTTTCGAGCCGGCCGGCGACGGCACCGCGCTGGTGCGCTTCAGCGACGGCCGTCTCTTCCACCCCCTGGACCTGCGCACCGGGACGTGCGTGGTGGGGCATCCGTGTGCCGCCGACCACTACCGGGGCGAGTTCACCGTGCTCGGCGAGGACCGCTGGCGGGTGGTGTGGCGGGTGTCGGGGCCCGCGAAGGACCTGCTGCTCACCACCGTCCACAGCCGTATCGGGGCCGGTCCGGAGCCGGTGTAGGGTCGCCCGGGTGGGTTACGGGTCCCTGCGACCACCCGCCGGCATGCCACCCCGCGACCCGGGGCGGCGCGAGCTTGGACACGACCGAGGGCAAGAAAGAGGCCAGGCGCCAGATGAGCGATGAGTCGGGAGCGGGCGACATCCGCTTCGTCGGAGTGGTGGGCTGCGGGCAGATGGGGGCGGGCATCGCCGAGGTGTGCGCTCGCTCGGGCCTCGACGTACGGGTGGCGGAGACCACCGGCGAGGCGCTGGAGCTGGGCCGCACCCGCCTGACCAACTCGCTGGGCCGGGCCGCGGAGCGCGGCAAGATCACCGAGGCGGAGCGCGACGCGACGCTGGACCGGCTGACCTTCACCACCGACCTCGGAGAGTTCGCCGACCGCGACCTGGTCATCGAGGCCGTCGTGGAGAACGAGCAGGTCAAGACCGAGATCTTCCAGGTGCTCGACCAGGTGGTGACCCGCCAGGACGCCATCCTCGCCTCGAACACCTCGTCCATCCCGCTGGTGAAGCTCGCGGTCGCCACCTCGCGCCCCGACCACGTGCTGGGCATCCACTTCTTCAACCCGGCCCCGGTGCAGAAGCTGGTGGAGCTGATCCCGGCGCTCACCACTTCCGACCAGACCCTGCTGCGTGCCGAGAAGCTGGTCGGCGACGTGCTGGGCAAGCACGCCATCCGCGCCCAGGACCGCTCCGGCTTCGTGGTGAACGCGCTGCTGGTGCCGTACCTGCTCTCCGCGATCCGGATGTTCGAGGCGGGCAGCGCCACCCGCGAGGACATCGACAACGGCATGGAGATGGGCTGCGCCCACCCGATGGGCCCGCTCAGGCTGTCCGATCTGATCGGTCTCGACACCGTCGCCGCGATCGCGGACTCGATGTACTACGAGTACAAGGAGCCGCTGTACGCCGCTCCCCCGCTGCTCCAGCGCATGGTCGACGCGGGCCGCCTGGGCCGCAAGACCGGCCACGGTTTCTACGACTACGTCTGAGCCGCACGCGCCGACGGGCCGCCGTCTCCTGCGGTGGAGGCGGCGGCCCGATCATGTGAAGTGCCGCGTTCCCGTGTGCCGGACGGGTTCCTTCGGTCACGCTGGTGTGATCCGAGGGAACGGAGGCGTGCGGTGCGAAGGCTCATCGTGGTCCTACTGTCGACGGCCGGACTACTGCTGGGCGGATGCGCACCGGTCCGCACCGCCGCCCAGTCCCCTCCCGCTCCCACGGCAAGGGTCTCCGAATCCGGCGAGGCGGCGCCGTCGTCCGGCTCGTCCCACTTCCACCTGCTGTTCGAGGACGACTTCAACACCCCCGTGCCGAAGGGCGACTTCGCCGACTGCGCGCACGACGTGGACACCCCGCAGGCGTACTGCGCCGACCTGCCGGCCTCCGTGCGGGCCGACTGGTGGGCGTACCCCTCGGGGTGGCCGGACACCGCGAGCGAGGACGGCTACCGGGTGCACGGCTCGTACGACCCGGCGAGTGACCTGTGGATCTCACCGGTCGACGGCGACGGCCAACTGCACATCAGGCTCTGGCGGTCCGCGGCGGGCGGCCCGGTGCACTCGGCGGCCGTGGTGCCCAAGAAGCTGATGGACCGCACGTACGGCAAGTTCGAGGAGCGCTTCCGCGTCTCCAGGGCCGCGCCCGGCTTCAAGGGCGCGCACATGCTCTGGCCGCAGGACGACAACGCGTGCCCCAACTGCGAGGACGACTTCGCCGAGGGCGACTGGGACGGCCGCATCTGGGGCTACGCGCACCACCAGGGCATGGCGGGCGGCGCGCAGGACCAGTACACGACGGGCGCCACGTGGACCTCCTGGCACACCACCGACATCGTGTGGACCCCGGGCAGCGTGGAGTTCCTGCTCGACGGGAAGGTCGTCGGGCGCTCCACCCGGGGCGTGCCGGACCAGCCGATGTCGTGGATCATCCAGAACGAGTCCGCGCTCAACGGGCCCTCCGCGGCGCCGGGTTCGTGGGCGCAGCTCGACATCACCTACGTCAAGGGCTGGTCGTACAGCTGAGTTCGGCCGTGCCGTCCGTGGGACGCGACGCGGGGCGCCCGTCCGCGTGGGCGGGGTCCCGGCGCAACGCCAGCAGCGCGACGTCGTCCGCCGGGCGGCCACCCGCGTGCCGCAGCAGCGCGTCGCGCACCGCCGCGACGAGCCGTTCGGGGGCGAGCGGGCCGTCGCCGGTGGTCGCGTTCCCGGCGGCGTGCTCCAGCGCGGCGGGCAGCGCGAAGAACTCCCCCGCCGCGTCGCGGGCGTCCTCCGCGCCGTCGGTGTGCAGGAACAGCGCCTCACCGGGCCGTAGTTTGCCGTGCTGGACGCGCGGGCGCTGGGCGCCGGGGTCGAGTACGCCCAGCGGCGCCATGGGCCGGGCGCAGGACAGCGGCGTGACGCGCACGGGCCTGCCCGGCGCCGCCCGCACCCGATGCGGCCAGGGATGGCCGCAGTTGAGGGCGGTCAGGGTGCCGTCGCGGCGTACCTGGAGCAGCAGGACGGTGGCGAACTCCTCGCCCACCGCGGCCTGTCCGCCGCCGCCCGGCCGACCGGCGGCGGGGTGGTCCGCCTGGGCGCGCTCGCGCAGGTGGCGGGCCATCGAGCGCTCCAGCCGCCGCAGCACGCCGTCGAGCCCGGGTTCCTCGTGGGCGGCCTCCCGGAACCCGGCGAGCAGCGCCGCGACCGTGGCGAGCGCGGGCAGTCCGTGTCCGCGCACGTCGCCGAGGACGACCCGGACGCCGTACGGCGTGGCGAGCACGTCATACAGATCGCCGCCGACCTGCGCGCCGTCCTGCGCGGGCAGGTACGCACCCGCCACCCCGAAGCCGCCGATCCGGTGCGGCAGCGGACGCACCAGCGTCTGCTGGGCCGCGACGGCGACCTCCCGGACGCGTTCCAGTTCGTCGGCCAGCCGGGTGCGCCGGCCGCAGACCAGGCAGCCGGCGGCCATGACCGTCAGCACGGCGAGCGCGGTGCCCGCCCGCGTCACCAGCACGGCACCGTGGTGACCGTCGACGGCTCTGCCGAGCCCGGAGAAGGGCAGCAGCCCCAGCAGCGCGCAGGCCCCGCCGAGCAGCACGCAGCGGCGCCGTCCGCTGCCCGCGCAGGCCACCGCGGGGGTGGCGGCGAGCAGGGGGACGAGCCGGGGACCGCCGGGCACGACGGCTTCCAGGGCCACCACGGCTCCGGTCCACAGGGCGGGCAGCACGAGGACCAGGGCCTGGCGCAGGCTCGCCCGGCCGCCGGTCAGGGCGCGCGCCAGGGCCACTCTTCCGAGCGCCGCCCGGGCCGCACGCCGCGCACCGCCTTCCGCCCCGCTGCCCGCGCCATGACGTGCACCGTCGCACGCGGCGGTCGCTGTGCTGGTCCGGGTCATCCGACGGCTCCCCCTCATGGCCGCGGCCATGGTCGGTGATTGCGAGCCCCTTGCCGCGTCCGGTCGATTCTCGCGACCGTGCGCGCGCAAACCACCACCCTGGGTAGGCAATTCACTCGTTCGAGCTACGGAACTCTCAGGCTCACGTCCAGGGTGAGACTCGCCGTTCCCGAGTACGTGTGAGGGGGCGCGCTCGGATCACTCCGGGCGCGCCCCCTCACGGCACTCAGCGGCAGACCCGCCCCCGGGTCACACCCCGCGCAGCACGGCCCCCGTGCGCTCGGCGGCGCGTTCCACCGCCGCGTCACGGGCGGCGGACGCCTCCTCGGCGGTCAGGGTGCGGTCGGGGGCGCGGAAGCGCAGCGCGTACGCCAGCGACTTGCGGCCCTCGCCGATCTGCTCACCGGTGAAGACGTCGAACAGCCGCAGCGATTCGAGGAGTTCGCCCGCGCCGTCGCGCAGCGCGGCCTCGACCTCGGCCGCGGCCACGCCCGCGTCCATGACCAGGGCGACGTCCTGGGTGGCCACCGGGAAGGTGGACACACGCGGCGCGCGCAAGGGACCGCCCTTGGCGCGCTCCACCAGGTCGAGGTCGAGCTCCATCGCGCTGGTGCGCTCCGGAAGGCTCATCGCCTTGATGACGCGCGGGTGCAACTCGCCCGCGTGGCCGACCAGTTGATCACCCACGTGGAGAGCGGCGCAGCGGCCGGGGTGCCAGGGCGCGAACTGCGCCTGGCGGACGGTCAGTTCGAGGTCGGCCTCGCGGGCCACGGTGCGGGCCGCCTCGACGGCGTCCGCCCAGCTCGCGCCGTACCCCTTGCCCCACCAGCCGGCGGGCTCGCGGGAACCGGCCAGCACCACGGCGACGTGACGCGGCTGGTGCGGCAGCGCGGCGTCGAGGGCGGCGATCTCCTCGGCGGTGGGACGGCGGTCCACCGGCAGCTTCGGCGGCAGCGGTTCGTCGCCGGTGGGCAGGAAGACCAGGCCGGTCTCGAACAGGGCCAGGTCGTGCGCGCCCCGGCCCTCGTTGCGGCGCAGCGTGGCGAGCAGTCCCGGCAGCAGCGTGGTGCGCAGCCCGGGCTCCTCGTCGGACAGCGGGTTGACCAGGCGCACCGTGCGGCGGCGCGGGTCGTCCTTGTCCAGGGCCAGCTGGTCGAAGGACGCCTCGCCGACGAACGGGTAGGCCTGCACCTCGACGTAGCCCGCTGCGGCCAGCGCCCGGCCGACCCGGCGGCGCAGCAGCTGGCCCTCGGTCAGGCCGTGCCCGGACGGCGGCTTGGGCAGCGTGGAGGGCAGGTTCTCGTAGCCCTCCAGCCGGATGACCTCCTCCGCCAGGTCGTTGGGGTCGCGCAGGTCGGGCCGCCAGCTGGGGACGGTGACGACCAGCTCGTCGGAGCCGTAGACGTCGCAGCCGACCTGCTGGAGGCGGCGCACCACGGTCTCGCGGCCGTACGAGGTGCCCGCGACGCGGTCCGGGTGGTCGGCGGGGATCGCGATGGTGTGCGGCGCGGACGGCGTGATCACCTCGGTGACCCCGGCCTCCGCGGTGCCGCCGGCCAGCAGCACCAGCAGGTCCACCGTGCGCTGCGCGGCGGCCGAGGTGGTCAGCGGGTCGGTGCCGCGCTCGAAGCGCTTGGCCGCCTCGGAGGACAGCTTGTGGCGCCGCGAGGTGCGGGCGACCGCGACCGGGTCGAAGTGGGCGGCCTCGATGACGATCTCGGTGGTGGTGGCACCGGTGTCGTCGATCTCGGTGTGGGCGCCGCCCATCACACCGGCGAGCCCGATCGGACCGGAGTCGTCGGTGATCACCAGGTCCTCGGCGTCCAGGGTGCGCTGGGTGCCGTCCAGCGTGGTGAGCTTCTCGCCCCGCGCCGCGCGGCGCACCCCGATCGTCCCCTTCACCCGGGAGCGGTCGTAGGCGTGCAGCGGCTGGCCCAGCTCCAGCATCACGTAGTTGGTGATGTCGACGGCGAGCGAGATCGGCCGCATGCCCGCCTTCTGCAGGCGCCGCTGGAGCCACAGCGGGGAGACCGCGTCAGGGTTGACGTTGGTCACCGTGCGGGCGGTGAAGCGGGTGCAGCCGATCGGGTCGGCGACCTCGACCGGGTAGCCGTGGGCGTTCGGCGTGGGCACGTCCAGCAGCGCGGGGTCGCGCAGCGGCAGCCCGTAGGCGGTCGCGGTCTCCCGGGCGATCCCCCGCATCGACAGGCAGTAGCCGCGGTCGGGGGTGACCGCGATGTCCAGCACCTCGTCGACCAGTTCCAGCAGCTCGATCGCGTCGGTGCCGGCCTCGTGCTCGGGCGGCAGCACGATGATGCCGTCGTGGTCGTCGCCCATGCCCAGCTCGCGGGCCGAGCAGATCATGCCCTCGGAGGTCTTGCCGTAGGTCTTGCGGGCCGAGATCCGGAAGTCGCCGGGCAGCACGCCGCCGGGCAGGATGACGACGACCTTGTCGCCGACCCGGAAGTTGGTGGCGCCGCACACGATGTTCTGCGGCTCGCCCGAGCCGTTGGCCTTGCCGACGTCCACCTGACAGAAGCGGATGGGCTTCTTGAAGCCGCTCAGCTCCTCGATCGCCAGCACCTCGCCGACGACCAGCGGGCCGACGAGGCCGGCGCCGAGCCGCTCGACCCTCTCGACCTCGAGGCCGGCGGCGACCAGTCGCTCCTGCACGTCGCTGCCGGTGGTGCCGGCGGGCAGGTCGACGTACTCCCGCAGCCAGGAAAGCGGGGCCCGCATCAGATCTCCATCCCGAACGGAAGGGTGAAGCGCACGTCACCCTCGACGATGTCTCGCATGTCCTCGATGTCGTGGCGGAACATCAGCATCCGCTCGATACCGAAGCCGAAGGCGAAACCGCTGTACTTCCCGGGGTCCACGCCGCAGGCGGTGAGCACCCGCGGGTTGACCATGCCGCAGCCGCCCAGCTCGATCCAGCCCTCGGAGGAGCAGGTGCGGCACGGGCGGTCCGGGTTGCCGACCGACTCGCCCCGGCACACGTAGCAGACCATGTCCATCTCGGCGGACGGCTCGGTGAAGGGGAAGAAGTTCGGCCGCAGCCGGGTGCGCATGCCCTCGCCGAACAGCGCCTGCACCATGTGGTCCAGGGTGCCCTTCAGGTCGGCCATGGTCAGGCCCTCGTCGACGGCGAGCAGCTCGACCTGGGTGAAGACCGGGGTGTGCGTGGCGTCCAGCTCGTCGGTGCGGTAGACGCGGCCCGGGCAGATCACGTAGACCGGCGGCTCCTGCCCGATCAGGGAGCGGATCTGCACCGGGGAGGTGTGGGTGCGCAGCACGACACCGGACTCGGCCACGCCGTCGCGCTCGACGAAGAAGGTGTCCTGCATCTCGCGCGCCGGGTGGTCCGGCGGGAAGTTCAGGGCGTCGAAGTTGAACCACTCGGTCTCGACCTCGGGGCCCTCGGCGACGCGGTAGCCGAGCGCGGTGAAGACGTCCGCGATGCGGTCGGCGAACGCGGTCATCGGGTGGCGCGCGCCGGCCGGGCGGCGGTCGTACGGCAGCGTGACGTCCACCGCCTCCTCGACCAGCACGCGCGCGTCGCGCTCCGCCTCCAGCTCTTCCTGGCGGGCCTTGAGCGCCTTGTTGACCGCGCCGCGGGCCTGGCCGACGCGCTTGCCCGCGTCCGCCTTGGCGTGCGGGGGCAGCGCCCCGATCTCCCGGTTGGCCAGTGCCAGCGGGGAGCGGTCGCCGGTGTGGGCGACCTTCACCTCGCGCAGCGCCTCCAGGTCGCTCGCGGCGGCGATGGCGGCGACCGCCTCGTCGCGCATCCGCTCGATCTCTTCCGGTTTCAACGCCTCGACCTCGACAGGGTCGTACGACTTGTTGGGTGCCGACATCTCTTCCCGTGTTTCCGGTTGGGGCTGGCGCGCGGGGTCCCTCACGTGGACCGCGTACGGCCCGGGGGGCCAAAGGCCGATTCTACTGGGCCGCGGCCCGCCGCCCCGCGCGTGGATCAGCAGGTGGACGCCCGCCGGGACGCTCAGGCCAGGAAGGCCGGGGTCGCGGCGGGCAGGACGAATCGGAACCGGGCGCCGCCACCGGGCGCCCGGCCCGCGGTGATCGTGCCGCCGTGGGCCTCGACGATGCCCTTGACGATGTACAGGCCCAGGCCGGTGCCGCCGCGCCGGTTCCCCCGCCAGAAGCGGGTGAAGACGCGGCCGATCGACTCCTCGGGGATGCCGGGGCCCTCGTCGCTCACGGTGACGGCCGTTCCCTCCGCGTCGGATGTGCCGGACGCACCCGGTCGTGGCGCGGGTGCCACTTCGATGGTGACGGTTCCCGCGCCGTGGCGCACCGCGTTTTCCAGCAGGTTGACCAGCACCTGCTGGAGCTTGTCGGGGTCGGCCCACAGCGACGGCAGCGGGTCGGCCACCAGGACGCGGAAGCGGTCGGCCGGGGTGCCCGCGGCGATGTGGGCGTCCACGCGGTGCTTGACGGCGGCGGCCACGTCCACCGGCTGGCGGCGCACCTCCAGGCGGCCGACGTCGATGCGGGAGATGTCCAGCAGTTCGGCGATGAGCCGGGTGACGCGGTTGGCGTCCGCGTCCACGGTCTGCAGCATCAGCTTCTTCTGGTCGTCGGTGAACCGCTCCCACTTGGCCAGCAGCGTCGCGGTGAAGCCCTTGACGGAGGTGAGCGGGGAGCGCAGTTCGTGCGCGACGGTGGCGATCAGCTCGGCGTGACTGCGTTCGGTGCGGCGGCGCGACTCGGTACCGCGCACCGCGACGACCAGCCGCACCACAGGGCCGGTGGGCCGCTCGCGCACGTAGCGGGCGGAGACCAGTACCTCGCGCCCGCCGGGGAGCAGCAGGTTGCGCTCCGGCTGCCCGGTGCGCACGGCCAGGCCCCGGTACGGGTCGGTCAGCGCCCACCAGCCGCGGCCTTCGAGGTCCTCCAGCGGCAGCACGCGGTCGTACCGCTCGCCCAGCGCGTCGGCCGGGCGCACCCCGGTGATGCGGGCGGCGGCCGCGTTGAAGCAGGTCACCCGCCCGGCGTGGTCGGCGACCATCAGCCCGTCGGGCAGGTCGTCGGGGTCGAGGCCGCCGGGCGCGGGCCGCACGGGACCGGCGGGCGGATCACCGGCAGGACCGGCTCCAGTCGTCACGTCCATCCCCGCATCCCCTCCCGGGCCCCAGGGGCGACACCCTACTGGTCGGCGGCCACCGTGCGGCACCCTCCGGGTGCGCGCTGTGCTCGGGCGGACGCGTAGAGGCACACCGCGGCGGCCGTGGCGAGGTTCAGGCTCTCCGCGCGCCCGTGCAGGGGGACGCGCACCACCTCGTCGGCGAGCGCGCGGGTCTCCTCGGGCAGCCCCCACGCCTCGTTGCCGAAGATCCACGCGGTGGGCCCGCCCATGGTGCCCGCGTCCAGCTCGCCGTCGAGGTCGCGCTCCCCCGCGCCGTCCGCCGCGAGCAGCCGCACCCCGGCCGCCCGCAGGCCGCTCGCGACCTGCTCGACGGGGACGCCGACGGCCACCGGGAGGTGGAAGAGGCTGCCGACGGAGGCGCGCACGGCCTTGGGGTTGTAGAGGTCCACCGACGCGTCGGTGAGCACGACCGCGTCGGCGCCCGCGGCGTCCGCGCAGCGCAGCACGGTACCGGCGTTGCCCGGGTCGCGGACGTTGGCCAGGACCGCGACGAGCCGGGGGGCGCCGCGCAGGATCTCCTCGAACGGGGAGTCGAGGAAGCGGCAGACGCCGACGATGCCCTGCGGGGTGACGGTGTCGCAGACCTCGGCCACCACCTCGTCGGTCGCGGTGAACACCCGCGCGCCTCCGCTGTCGGCGGCCCGCACGACGTCCGCGTGCCGCTCGGCGGCCTCCGGCGTCACGTAGACCTCGACGAGGTGGCCGACGGCCTCGCGGACGGCCTGCGGGCCCTCGGCGAGGAAACGCCGCTCCCTGCCGCGCGTGCTGCGCCTGGCCAGGCGTTTGGCGGCGGCGACGCGGGGGTTGCGGGGCGAGGTGAGGTCAGGGGTCACGGTGCGCGCGCTTTCGGTGGTCGGTGCGGGCGGTGGCGGTACGGGCCGGGGTGCGGGAGGGGTCCGTCGCCGACAGGGGGCCCAGGACAGCCGAGGACCCGCAGGCGTGCACCTGCGGGTCCTGGGTCCTGCGCGACGTCCCGAGGGCTTTCCGGAAACCGGCCGGAAGGCCCGCGATGTTACGGGCGAAGGGCGCGGGTCACGCGGCCTTCGGGGCGTTCACGTCGCTGGGGAGGGCCTTCTGCGCCACCTCGACCAGGGCGGCGAACGCGTTGGCGTCGTTGACGGCCAGCTCCGCGAGGATCTTGCGGTCCACCTCGACGTTGGCGGCCTTCAGACCCTGGATGAAGCGGTTGTAGGTGATGCCGTTGGCGCGGGCAGCGGCGTTGATGCGCTGGATCCACAGCTGACGGAAGTCGCCCTTGCGCTTCTTGCGGTCGTTGTAGTTGTAGACGAGGGAGTGGGTGACCTGCTCCTTCGCCTTGCGGTACAGGCGGGAGCGCTGCCCGCGGTAGCCGCTGGCCTGCTCGAGGATTGCCCGGCGCTTCTTGTGGGCGTTCACTGCCCGCTTGACGCGTGCCACTTGGTAACTCCTTGTTGGGGACCGCGGTGGGTGCTCACACGGCCCGAAAACGATTGGTCCCGGTCTGAGGGATACGCCTCCGCCAGGAGGGCGCGTCCGTTACTTGCCGAGAAGCTTCTTGATCTTCTTGGCGTCCGCCGGGGCCGCCTCGACGGTGCCGGTCAGGGCACGGGTCTTGGTGGACGGCTTGTGCTCCAGCAGGTGGCGCTTGCCGGCGCGCTCCCGCAGCACCTTGCCGGAGCCGGTGAGCTTGAACCGCTTGCTCGCACCGCTGTGCGTCTTGTTCTTCGGCATGGCGCCGTAGTCTCCTCGTCGCTGGCCCTCCCGTCCGCCGGTCACGACGGACGGAGAGCGTCAGTTCTGCATTACCGCGACGCGACGACCGCAGGGGTCATCGCACCGCCTGCCCGGAACCAGGGCTCCGGGGCTCCTCTCGGCCTGGGCCTCAGCCGGCGTCGGCGGGAGCCTGAGCCTGCTGCTCGTGCTCCTGCTCCTGATCCTGCTCCGACTCGTCCTGCTGCGGCTGGCGACCGGCCTTGCGGGCGGCCTGCGCCTCGCGGGCCTCGGCCATCGCCTCGGTCTTCTTCTTGTGCGGACCGAGAACCATGATCATGTTCCGGCCGTCCTGCTTGGGGTTGGACTCGACGAAGCCCAGGTCCTGGACGTCCTCAGCGAGCCGCTGGAGCAGCCGGAAGCCCAGCTCGGGCCGGGACTGCTCGCGACCACGGAACATGATCGTGATCTTGACCTTGTCGCCCTGCTTGAGGAACCGGACGACGTGACCCTTCTTGGTGTCGTAGTCGTGCGGGTCGATCTTCGGCCGGAGCTTCATCTCCTTGATGACCGTGTGCGCCTGGTTCTTGCGCGCCTCACGGGCCTTCATGGCCGACTCGTACTTGAACTTCCCGTAGTCCATGAGCTTGCACACGGGCGGGCGGGCGGTGGCCGCCACCTCGACCAGGTCGAGGTCGTACTCCTGTGCGAGCTCCAGGGCCTTGGCAAGCGGCACGATGCCGACCTGCTCGCCACTGGGACCGACGAGTCGCACCTCGGGGACGCGAATCCGGTCGTTGATGCGGGGCTCGGCGCTGATGGGGCCTCCTCGGTTTCACCACGCGCCGTCTGGCGGACAGCGCGCGACTTTGAGTCTCTTGTACCTACGACCCCGTACCTCGGACGCCAAAAACGCCCCGTACGGGACACAGGCGGGGCTCCTCACAACCGGGAGCACCGCCGCGTTTATTCCGCGGGGCGCATCGGACGATCACGGCGTCGTCGACGCCGCACCGTCTGACCGGAACCCGCCGGCCCGGGGGCCGGTCAGGTGGGAGTTGGAGCTCCACTTGCGGGCCGGGCACAGGAGTGTCCGGCCGGTCGATCCACCAGCATACCAGCCGTTGACCGGCGGCAGTAATCGCCCGAACGGGGCCTATCGTGTGCGTCATGAGCGACACCACCCCGCACCCCGACGGCCCCGCCGCGCAGCAGCCCGGCGCCGACTTCGACACGATGACCCGCGACATCGCGGAGGTGCCCGCGGTCGAGGTGATCACCACGGTCGCGGTGCACCTGATGAGCGCCGCCGCGGTGAACCTGGGGCTGGCCGAGGAGGGCGGTCAGCACAAGGACCTCGACGAGGCGCGCAAGCTGATCACCGCGCTGGCCGGGCTGGTCACCGCCGGTGCCCCGGAGATCGGCTCCTACCACGCCGGTCCGCTGCGCGACGGGCTCAAGTCGCTCCAGCTGGCGTTCCGCGAGGCGTCCGTCGTCCCGGACGAGCCGGGTCAGGGCCCGGGCGAGAAGTACACCGGGCCGGTCTTCGGCTGACGGCACCCCGTCCACGGGACGGGCGACGAGGGCGGGCGCGCCGGGCGCCCGCCCTCAGTGCTGTCCGTGCCCGCTTTCCGTGCTGTCCGCGCCAGGCCTCACCGCTGTCGGCGTACGGCCTCACCGCTGTCGGCGCACGGCTGAGTGCCATCGGCGTGCGGACATCCGCTGTCGGCTTGCGCGAGCGTCAGCGCGCGAACAACGGCTCGCCCGGCACCCGCGCCTCGGGCGGCAGCAGCGCGAGGTCCAGGCCGCGCACCAGCCGTGCCCGCAACGCGTCGTGCCCGGCCAGTGCGGAGGCGACCCGCTGGGCGACGACGACCACCTCGGTGCCCGGTGCCAGCACCAGGCAGAGCGTGCCGTCCGTCGGCGCGCCGTCCCCGCCGCGCGGCGGGGTGAGGTGGGCGCGGACCACCTCGGGCTCGGCGGCCAGCGTCTCGCGCAGCGCCTCGGCGACGTCCGGGTCGGTCAGCGGGTCCACCCGGTCCCGGCCGGAGGCCAGCGAGTGCAGCGCGGGGCCTGACAGGACGTAGCGGGCCGGGCCCGCCATGTCGATCAGCAGGGTGTCCGCCCCTTCGTGCGCGAGCGCGGCCAGCGCCTGCCGGAACGGCACCGCGACCGGCCGCGCGTCGGCCCGCCAACGGGCCAGCGTCTCGACCGAGGTGAACGCGGGCAGCGCGCGGCGGCCGTCCGGCGCCTCGATGGTCGGCACCGCCATGTCGCTGGTCTTCTCGCGCCTGAGCCCGTCGGGCCCGGTCTCGACCTCGCCCAGCAGCGCGACGACGGGCACCAGGAGCCGTGCGGCGGGCAGTGCGGCGAGCACCTCGGGTTCGGCCGCGGGGTCGTGCGCGTACGCCTCCAGCGCGGCGCGCAGCCGGGGGTCGGCGCTGCCGTCGTCGTCCGCGAAGCCGGGGTCCGGGATGTTCTTGTCAGCCACGGCACGAGGGTATCGGCGCGGGCCCGCCGCCCGGCGCGCGGGCGGCCCGGACCCGCAGCGGCGCGCGGGCCGTTCAGCCGCGCAGCCGCCAGACGTACACCCGCAGCGCCCCGGCGACCGCCAGCAGGCACAGCCCCGCGATCGCGGCGGCCGGAGCCAGCCCCGAGGTGCCCGCCGCCACGGTCCTGGGGGCGCCGGACGCGGGGCCGGAGCCGAAGTAGCGGTGGGCGTAGGCCGCGGCGGCGGGCTTCTGCGCGGTGGGCCGCAGCCGGGCCGCGGCGGCCAGTGCGGCCACCGGGTCGACCACCCCCGCGCCGACCGCGTCGTCGCGCCCGCCGGAGGGAGCGTCGGTGGCCGTCGTCTCCAGCAGGGTGCGGATCTGGCCGGGGCTCAGCCGGGGGTACGCGGAGCGGATCAGCGCGACCACGCCGGAGACGTAGGCCGACGCCGCCGAGGTGCCCCAGCCCTCGTAGTAGTCGCGGTCCGGGTCGGCGATCACCACGTCGACGCCGGGCGCCCCCACGGTCGCGTACCAGCGTTCGGTGGAGAAGGCGGCGCGGTGCCCGTAGCGGTCGACGGCGGTCGCCGCGATCACGCCGGGGTAGGCCGCCGGGTACGAGGCGGGGTCGCCGCTCTGGCCGCTGTTGCCCGCGGAGGCGACGACCACGATGCCCTTGTCCAGCGCGTACTGGATGGCGTCGTCCTCCGCCGCGTCGGGGTGGGCGGTCTTGCTGTCGTCGCCGAGCGAGAGGTTGATGACGTCGGCGCCGTGGTCGGCGGCCCAGCGGATGCCCTGGGCCAGGGCGCCGCCGCGCGTCTCGCGGGCCTGCTGCCGCTTGGGGTCGGTGTCCTCCAGGATCACCCGCACCGGGAGGATCTTCGCCCGCGGCGCGATCCCCATCACGCCCTCGCTGTCGCCGGGCCCGTGTCCGTGGCCCGCGATGATCCCGGCCATCGCGGTGCCGTGCCGGGCCCAGGAGGAGTCGCCGCGCTTCGCGCCGAAGCCGACCAGGTCGGTGCCGGGCAGCACCTGGCCGGTGAGGTCGGGGTGGGTGCCGTCCACGCCGGTGTCGAGCACCGCGACGGTGACACCCTCGCCCTCGCTGGTGCGCCACGCCTGCGCCGCGCGCAGCGTGGTCAGCGGCCACTGCTGGTCGCGTATCGAGTCGGCCCGGGCGGCGGGCGCGCCGGGCAGCAGGGCCGTCGCCAGGCACGCCAGCAGCACGGCGACGACCGCGTGGGCCCGTCGCGTTCCGCGCCTCACGGTGCCCCCTGTCCGGCCGGGGTCGGGCCCGGGTCGAGCGCGTCGGGGACGGCGGCGGCGTAGCGGCCCGCGATCGCCTGCGCGAGGCCGGCCGCGTCGTCGCCCAGGCCGGACTGCGCGGGGACGGTGGTGGCGCCGCGCACGGTGGCCGCGGCGGCGGGCTGGGGCGCGTCGACGCTGCGGCCGTCGGCGAAGCCGCTGACCGCGTAGACGACGAGCGGGAGCGTGGCGGAGACGTTGACCGTCCAGCTGGCGCGCTGGGCGGCGCCGAAGCCCGCCGCGTCCGTGCCGGGGAAGGCGACCGGCCTGGGCAGGGCGTCGGTGCGGTCGCCGAGGTGCGAGGCGGTCCAGTGGGTGCTGAACGCGGCGGTGGCGGCGGGGTCCGCGGTGGTGACCAGGATGCCGACGGTGGTGACGTCGCTGGAGGTCGCGTCGGTGTACGTGGCCCGCAGCAGCCGCGCGCAGCCCAGCGGCGCGAGCGCAGTGGCGAGCGGCGGGTCGAAGGCACCAGCGCAGCCGCCGTCGGGGGCAACGCCGACCCGGGTCCAGGTGCGGTCGGCGCCGCCCGGACCCGCGTCGGTGCCCTTCACGGTGGGCGGGAAGAGAGAGTCGACCGGGGCGCTGTGCCAGGCGGAGCGTGCCTCGGTGAAGGCTCGGGCGGCGACGTCGGATCCGGTCTGCGCCTCGGCCGGGTTGTCGACCCAGTGGCCGATGAGGGCTCCGGTCAGCAGGCCCACGCCCAGGACCAGGCAGATCCCGGCGGCGACGGCGGCCCTGGCCGCCTTCCCGGCGTTCGCGGCCCGGCGGGCGATGCCCTGAGCCGAGGGCGCGGGCGGCGCGAACGGCTGCCCGGGGTGGGGGCCGTAGGCGGGTGGCGCGCCGTGCGGGATGCCGGGCGGGTGGGGCGGGCGTGGTGGCGGAGCGGGGCGCGGCGCGCCATTGTCGACTCCGGCTCCCACCCGGTGCCCCCTCCTGGCCGGTGCGTGCAGGCCACGCGTACGTGACGCCGGACCTGCGGCGGGACCGGCTGGCGGTAACTCTACGGGTTGCGCCTGTGGGTCGGCGCCCGGTCCGGCCGCCTCGCGCCGCCCGTGACACCGGTTCGGCCGTCCTCCCGCGCCGCGCGGGACGCCGGTCCGGCCGCCCCCGCGCCGCCGTGACCCGTGTGCCGGGTCGCCGTGGGGCTTGTCCGGCGGGCGGGCACGGTGCAAGCTGCCCGCATGTCTGATCGCGCCGCCGACCGGGCCCGCTACGACCGGGCCACCGCCCATCTGGACGCGCCGCTCGCGGTCGTGGACCTGGACGCCTTCGACGCCAACGCGGCGGATCTGGTGCGCCGGGCGCACGGCAAGCCGATCCGGGTGGCGAGCAAGTCCGTGCGCTGCCGTGCCCTGCTGGAACGGGTGCTGGCGCACGACGGGTTCGCCGGGATCATGTCGTTCACCTTGGCCGAATCCCTGTGGCTCGCGCGGGCCGGGTTCGAGGACGTGCTGTTGGCGTACCCCTCGGTGGACCGCGCGGCCTACACGGAGTTGACAGGCGATCAGAAGCTCGCGGACGTGGTGACCGTGATGGTCGACGACGTCGCGCAGCTGGACCTGATCGACGCCGCGCGCGACGGGGTCGGCCAACAGGTGCGTGTCTGCCTGGAGTTGGACACCTCGTTGCGGCTGCTGGGCGGGCGGGTACGCATCGGGGCGCGCCGCTCCCCGTTGCGCGAACCGGCCCAACTCGCGGCGCTGGCACGGGAGGTGACACGCCGTCCGGGGTTCCGGCTGGTGGGGCTGATGGCGTACGAGGGCCACGTCGCCGGGGTGGGGGACGACGTCGTCGGGCAGCCGCTGCGGTCCCGGGCGGTGCGCCTGATGCAGTCGGTCTCCCGCCGGGAGCTGGCCGCCCGGCGGGCCGAGGTGGTGCGGGCGGTGCGCGCGGTGGCGCCGGAGCTGGAGTTCGTCAACGGCGGCGGCACCGGCAGTGTGCAGCACACGGCGGCGGAGGACGCGGTCACCGAGATCGCGGCCGGGTCCGGGCTGTACGTGCCGAGGCTGTTCGACAACTACACCTCGTTCCGCGGGCGTCCGGCGGCGTTGTTCGCCCAGCCGGTGGTGCGGCGGCCCGGGGTGGGCGTGGTGACCGTGCTGGGCGGCGGCTACCCGGCCTCCGGTGCGGCGGGCCCCGACCGGCTGCCGGAGCCGTACCTGCCGCGGGGGCTGGCCTACGACCCGCAGGAGGGCGCGGGCGAGGTGCAGACGCCGCTGCTGGGGTCGGCCGCCGACGACCTGCTGATCGGCGACAAGGTGTGGTTCCGGCACGCCAAGGCGGGCGAACTGTGCGAGAGGTTCGCGCAGTTGCACCTGATCGAGGGCGACCGGGTGACCGCGACGGTGCCCACGTACCGGGGCGAGGGCCTGACGTTCCTGTGATGTGACGTGACGTCAGGTCATCGGCCCCGGCTCGCGGGCGGCCGGCGCGGATCACACCGGGGTGCGGATCACACCGGGGTGACGTAGGCGCCCGCGATGCCGCCGTCGACCAGGAACTCCGAGCCGGTGATGAACGACGAGTCGTCGCTGGCCAGGAAGGCGACCGCGGCGGCGATCTCCTCGGCCTCGGCGAACCGGCCCAGCGGGATGTGCACCAGGCGGCGCGCCGCGCGCTCCGGGTCCTTGGCGAACAGCTCCCGCAGCAACGGGGTGTTGACCGGCCCCGGGCACAGCGCGTTGACCCGGATGCCCTCGCGGGCGAACTGCACGCCCAGCTCCCGCGACATCGCCAGCACGCCGCCCTTGGACGCGGTGTAGGAGATCTGCGAGGTGGCGGCGCCCATCACCGCGACGAACGAGGCGGTGTTGATGATGGAACCCTTGCCCTGCCGTTGCATGTAGGGCAGCGCGGCCTTGCAGCACAGGTAGACGGAGGTGAGGTTGACCTCCTGGACGCGGCGCCAGGCGTCGAGGCCGGTGGTGAGGATGGAGTCGTCGTCGGGCGGCGAGATGCCCGCGTTGTTGAAGGCGACGTCCACCGAGCCGTAGGTGTCGTACGCGGTCTTGAACAGCGCCTCGACCTGTTCGGCGTCGGTGACGTCGACCCGGACGAACAGGCCGCCGACCTCGTCGGCCACCGCCTTGCCCGCGGTCTCGTCGATGTCCGCGCACACCACGTGGGCGCCCTCGGAGGCGAGGCGGCGCGCGGTGGCCAGCCCGATGCCGCTGCCCGCGCCGGTGACGACGGCGGTACGGCCGGGCAGGCGGCGGCAGACGGGGGTGGGGTGCTGGTCGGTCACGGTCGGCTCTCCTCGGTGCTGATGAAGACGTTCTTGGTCTCGGTGAAGGCGGTCAGCGCGTCGGGGCCCAGTTCGCGGCCGAGGCCCGATCCCTTGAAGCCGCCGAAGGGGGTCCAGTAGCGCACGCTGCTGTGCGAGTTGACCGACAGGTTGCCCGCGGCGACGGCGCGGGAGACCCGGATCGCGCGGCCGACGTCGCGGGTCCACAGCGATCCGGCGAGCCCGTAGGAGGTGGCGTTGGCCAGCCGTACGGCGTCCGCCTCGTCCTCGAAGGGCAGCACCACGGCCACCGGCCCGAAGATCTCCTCGGTGACCGCGGGCGCGTCCGGCGCGAGGCCGGTGAGCACGGTCGCCGGGTACCAGAAGCCCTTGCCGGACGGGACCTCGCCGCGGATGGCGGCCGGGGCGTCCTCGGGGACGTGGGAGCGCACGCGTTCGCGCTGGGCGGCGGAGATCAGCGGGCCCACCGCGGTCGCCGGGTCGGCCGGGTCCCCCACGGTCACGCCCAGCACGGCGGGCACCAGCAGCTCCATGAACCGCTCGTACACGGAGCGCTGCACCAGGATGCGGGTGCGGGCGCAGCAGTCCTGGCCGGTGTTGTCGAGGAACGCCATCGGCGCGGCCAGCGCGGCGGCCTCGATGTCGGCGTCGGCGAAGACGATGTTGGGGCTCTTGCCGCCGAGTTCCAGCGTGACCCGCTTGACCTGCGCGGCGCAGCGGGCCATGACCTGCTTGCCGACGGTCGTGGACCCGGTGAAGACGATCTTGGCGACGTCCGGGTGGTCGACCAGCGCCGCACCCGCGACCGGGCCCGCGCCGGGCAGCACCTGGAAGAGGTGCTCGGGCAGGCCGGATTCCAGGGCGAGTTCGGCCAGCCGCAGGGCGGTGAGCGGGGTGGTCTCGGCGGGCTTGAGCACGACGGCGTTGCCTGCGGCGAGCGCGGGGGCGGTGGCCCAGCCCGCGATGGGCAGGGGGAAGTTCCACGGCACGATGACGCCGACGACGCCCAGCGGTTCGTGGAAGGTGACGTTCAGGCCGCCGGGCACCGGGATCTGCGCGCCGTTGAGGCGCTCCACTCCCCCGGCCGCGTACTCCAGCAGGTCGCGGACGTTGCCCGCCTCCCAGCGCGCGTTGCCGATCGGGTGGCCCGCCTCGCGGACCTCCAACGCGGCCAGTTCCTCGCGGTGTTGGTCCACGACCGCGGCGAACCGGCGCAGCAGCCGGGCCCGGTCGGCGGGGGCGGTGGCGGCCCAGGCGGCTTGCGCGCGGACGGCGCGGGCGACGGCGGCGTCCACCTCCTGCGGCGAGGTGGCGGGGACGGTGGCGATCAACTCCTCGGTCGCCGGGTTGAGTACGAGGTGTTCCGTGGGGTGCTGGTCGGGCACGGGGGTTTCCTTTGGCTGCGGGGCTCCGGGGACGGCGGGCGGCGGACTGCCCGGCTCCGGGGGCGGGCTCGTCGCGTCGCCTGCGGTCGGTCGCGTCACATGCGTTCGAAGGAGCGGAAGCGTTCCCAGTCGGTGACGGCGCTGTCGTACGCGTCCTGCTCGACGCGGGCCATGTTGGCGTAGTGGTCGACCACCTCGTCGCCGAAGGCGGCCCGGGCGAGCGGTCCGCCGCTCCACAGCTCGGCGGCCTCGCGCAGGGTGGCGGGCACGTGGGCGGCGTCGGCGCGGTAGGCGTTGCCGGTGCAGGCCGCCTCCAGGTCCAGCCGCTCGTCGACGCCGTGCAGCCCTGCCGCGATCAGTCCGGCGACGGCGAGGTAGGGGTTGACGTCGCCGCCGGGGACGCGGTTCTCGAAGCGCAGCGAGTGGCCGTGGCCGACGACGCGCAGGGCGCAGGTGCGGTTGTCGGGCCCCCAGGCGACGGCGGTGGGCGCGAAGGAGCCGGGGCGGTAGCGCTTGTAGGAGTTGATGTTCGGCGCGTACAGCAGGGTGAACTCGCGCAGCGCGGCGAGCTGTCCGGCGAGGAAGTGCCGCATGGTCTTCGACATGCCCGCCTCGCCGCTGGGGTCGGCGAAGACCGGGTGTCCGGCCTCGTCGCGCAACGACAGGTGGATGTGGCAGGAGTTGCCCTCGCGCTCGTCGTACTTGGCCATGAAGGTGAGCGACTTGCCGGACTGGGCGGCGATCTCCTTGGCCCCGGTCTTGTAGATGACGTGCTGGTCGCAGGTGGTGAGCGCCTCGTCGTAGCGGAAGGCGATCTCGTGCTGGCCGAGGTTGCACTCGCCCTTGGCGGACTCCACCGTCATGCCCGCCGCGGCCATCTCGTTGCGGATGCGGCGCAGCAGCGGCTCGACGCGGCCGGTGCCGAGGACGGAGTAGTCGACGTTGTACTGGTTGGCGGGGTTCATGGCCCGGTAGCCGCGGCTCCAGGCGTCCTCGTAGGAGTCGTTGAAGACCATGAACTCCAGCTCGGTGCCGACGTGCGCGCTCCAGCCGCGTTCGGCGAGCCGGTCGAGCTGGCGGCGCAGGATCTGCCGCGGGGAGGCGACGACCGGGGTGCCGTCGTGCCAGGCGAGGTCGGCGGTGACCAGGGCGGTGCCGGGGTTCCACGGGGTGCGGCGCAGGGTGGAGAGGTCCGGGTGCATGGCGAAGTCGCCGTAGCCGCGTTCCCAGGAGGACATCGCGTAGCCGTCGACGGTGTTCATCTCGGCGTCGACGGCGAGCAGGTAGTTGCAGCCCTCGGTGCCGTGGTCGAGGACGTCGTCGAGGAAGAAGCGCGCGGCGAAGCGCTTGCCCTGGAGGCGGCCCTGCATGTCGGTGAAGGCCAGCACGACGGTGTCGATCTCGCCGGAGTCGACCAGGCGGCGCAGTTCATCTGCGGACAGCGGCGGCGTACGGTCTGCCACGGGGTGAGCCTCCTGTCGGTGGACCGGGAGCTATAAGGTATGCACAGAGACCTTTGGTTGGGAAGAGGGCGCGGGAGGAAGATCGATGAGCGAGCCGCGGGACGCCGGGGGCGACCGCCTCCCGGGCGGCGACGAGGGGCTGTCCACCGTGCTGCGGCCGGTGCGCGCGGGCAGCGGTTTCGAGGAGGCGCTGGAGCAGATCCTCCAGGTGCTGCGGCTCGGCCTGGTCTCCTACGGCGAACGCCTGCCGTCCGAGCGGGAGTTGGCGGAACGGCTGCGGATCAGCCGGGTCACGCTGCGGGACGTGCTGAAGGTGCTCCAGGACCAGGGCCTGGTGGAGAGCAGGCGCGGACGGTACGGCGGCACCTTCGTGCGCTACCGGGCCGGCGCGCTGGCCGACGCGGACCCGGGCGCGGCGGGCCGCGACGAGCTGCGCCGGGCGGTCGCCCGGATCGACGTGGCCGACGTGCTGCGGTTCCGCGAGGTGCTGGAGGTGGGCGCCGCGGAGCTGTGCGCGTCACGGGAGCTGACCGCCGAGGAGGAGGACCGCCTCCAGATATGCCTGGCGGCGACCAACGACGCGCCGCTGGGCGAGTACCGCAGGCTGGACACCCGGTTGCACCTGACGCTGGCCGAGCTGTCCGGGTCGCCGTCGCTGGCCGCCGCGTACGCGGGCGTGCGGGCGACCGTCAACGACCTGCTGGACCGCATCCCGCTGCTGGTGCGCAACCTGGAGCACTCGCAGAACCAGCACGCGGCGCTGCTCGACGCGATCCTGGAGGGCGACACCGACGGGGCCCGCGAGATGATGCGCGAGCACTGCGCGGGCACGGCGTCACTGCTGCGCGGCTTCCTCACCTGACCGGCGGCTCCCGGCCCGCGCGCCCGCGCCGCGCACCCGCGCCGCGCACCCGCGCCGCGCACCCGCGCCGCGCAGACGCCCCGCCCGGCCGCCGCGCCCGCGAACGGGCCAAAGGTATGGTTGCGTACCATTGACCTGCGGCAGGGCCGGATGCCGTGGCAGGGAAGCCGTGGTGGGGCCGGATGTCGCGTGGCACCGCCGGATGGGGAGGCGACGCGTTGGACAGCAAGCCGCTGATCGGGATCAGCACCTACTTCACCGAGGCGCACTGGGGCGCGTGGTCGATGCGCGCCGCGCTGCTGCCGGCCTTCTACCCCTCGTACGTGCGCGCCGCCGGAGGGCTCGCGGTGATGCTGCCGCCGGACGAGACGCCGGAGGCGGCCGCCCTGCTGGTGGAACGGCTGGACGGCCTGGTGCTGGCGGGCGGCGAGGACCTCGACCCCGAGCTGTACGGCGCCGCGCCGCATCCGCGCACCGGCACGCCCTGCCCGGAACGCGACGCGTGGGAACTCGCCCTGCTGCGGGCGGCGTTGGAGCGCGGACTGCCGGTGCTCGGCATCTGCCGGGGCATGCAGCTGATGAACGTCGCCGCGGGCGGCACGCTCGCCCAGCACCTGCCCGAGACGGTCGGCCACGACGGCCACAACCCCCGCCCCGGCGTCTTCACCGACCACGCGGTCGAGACCGTCCCCGGCACCCGGATCGGTGAACTGCTGCCCCATGCGCTGGACGTGGCGAGCCATCACCACCAGGCCGTGGACCGGCTGGGCGCGGGCCTGGTGGCGTCGGCGACGGCCAAGGACGGCACCGTGGAGGCGCTGGAGTCGACCGGGCCGGGCTTCGCGCTGGGCGTGCAGTGGCATCCGGAGGTGGGCGACGACACCCGGGTGGTGCGGGCGTTGGTGGAAGCGGCGGCGCGCGGGTAGGAGTCCGTCACGGGGACGGAGGGGCCGCGGTCACGACCGCGGCGGGGAGGGGAAACGATCATGCGCGGGCGGTCGTCGTCAGGCGGTGTGCGTCGGTGGGCCGGAATACCGGTGGCGGTGGTGGCGGCGCTGGCCCTGGTCCCGGGGTGCCGGGCGGTCGGCGGTGACGCGGCGGACGGCCCGGCGGGGTCCGGGCCCGCGACGTCGGCCGCCACCGGTCACGCCACCAGCCCGCTGGCCGACCCGGACGGCACCGAGCCGGGGCTCGCGCCCCTCACGTCGAGCGCCGACCGGGCGGCCGCGCGGGCGCTGATCGCGAAGGTGACGACGAAGGGCCGCGGCCCGAAGACCGGCTACTCGCGCGAGCAGTTCGGCTACGCCTGGATGGACTCCGCCAATGGTGTCCCCTATGCCCACAACGGCTGCGACACCCGCGACGACGTGCTGAAGCGGGACGGCCAGGACGTGGCGTTCCGGGCCGGGTCGAACTGCGTGGTGACGTCGATGACGCTGGACGACCCGTACACGGGAAAGGTCATCGACTGGACCAAACAACACGCCACCACCGTCCAGATCGACCACGTGATGCCGCTGTCCTACGACTGGCAGATGGGCGCCGCCCATTGGACCAAGGCGAAGCGGGAGCAGATCGCCAACGACCCCCTCAACCTCCTGCCGGTCGACGGCCCCGCCAACTCCGCCAAGGGCGACTCGGGTCCCGCGTCCTGGCTGCCGCCGAGCAAGGCGATCCGCTGCGCGTACGTGGTGCGGTTCGCCCAGGTGGCGCTCAAGTACCAGTTGCCGGTGACCGCCCCGGACAAGAGCGTCATGCTCGGCCTCTGCGGCGGCTGACCGGACCGGCCGCGCGGACCGCGCGGTCGCGGCGCCCACCGGGGCGGCCTACGCTCGGGGCGTGCGCGGGCTGCCTCATGGTGTCGTCGCGCGGCTGCGCGAACGGGACCCAGGACTGGTCACCGTGCGGCACGCGGTCCGCACCACCACGGCCGCGGTCGGCGGCTTCTACGCCTGCCGTTACGGGCTGTCCGACCCGGTCATGGCCGTCTACGCGCTCTTCGGCGCGGTCGCCTTCGGCGCGCTGTCGCAGCTCGGCGGAGGCCCGGGACGCCGGGCGGCGACCCTGGTGTGCGTGCTGCCCGTCGCCTACGCCCTCATCGCGGCGGGGACGGCGCTCGCGGTGCGCACCTGGGCGGCGGCCTGCGGGATGCTGCTGGTGGGGTTCGTGGTCTCGTACGCGGGCGTGGGCGGCCCGCGCGTGGTGGGGCTGAGCAGCGGGCTCCAGCTCTTCTACATCCTGCCGTGCTTCCCGCCGTACGATCCCGGCTCGCTGTCCTCGCGGCTGGCCGGCGTCACCATCGGCGTCGGCCTGCTGGCCGTGGGCGAACTCCTCCTGTGGCCCGATCCACCGCCCTCCCCCTACACCGACCGCCTCGCCCGGGCGGCGGGTGACCTGGCGGACGCGGTGGACGCGGTGGCGGCGGGTTCCCCGGCGGCGGGCCCCGGCAGCGGCGAGCGGGCACTGCGCCGCACCCGGGAGGCGATGGAACGGCTGCGGTTCAGCACCGTGCCGCCCATGCTGCGTCCCGCGTCGCCCGGGGTGCGCGACCGGGCGCGCAGCCAGGCGGCCGCCGCCCTGCGGTACGCCGCCGTGCGCTGCGAGCGGCTGCCGGGGCTGGTGGAGTGCGCGAACGGGGCCGATCCGCGCGTCACCGGGCTCCAGGACGCGACGGCCCGCGCGCTGCGGCAGGCGGCCCACGCCTTCGCCGGTTCGGGGCCCGCGCCCCCGGCCGAGCCGCTGGACGAGGCGATCGCCGCGTTCACCGCGGAACGCGAACGTGCCGCCGCCCGCCGCACCGGGCTGCCGGACACCACACGGCTGCGGATCAACTGCGTCGCGCTGGACATGGCGATCGTCGTGCGTTTCGTGGTGCTGACCACCCGGGTGTGCCGGGGCGCGCCGGTGCCGCCGGACGACACGCCGCCCGCCGAGCGGCCGGGCCCGCTGTGGTACGCCGACCGGGGTCCGGTGGAGCTGTGGTGGCACCGGGCACGGCTGCACCTGACGCCGCGCTCGGTGCCGTTCCAGAGCGCGGTGCGTACCGCGCTCGCGCTGGCGGCGGCGCGCGTGGTGGCCGGGACGCTGGACCTGTCGCACGGCTTCTGGGTGATGCTGGCGACGCTCACGCTGATGCGCGGATCGGCGTCCGACACCCGTACCGCGCTGCGTCCGGCGCTGACCGGCACGCTGGTGGGCGCCGCGGTCGCCGCCGCGCTGCTGCTGGGCTTCGGCCACCGTCCGGTCTTCTACGTGGCCGCGCTGCCGGTGGTGATGCTGATCGCGTTCGTGCTGGGTCCGCTGCTGGGGGTGGGCTGGGGGCAGGGGCTGTTCACCGTGGTGGTGGCGATGGCGTTCGGTCAACTGGCGCCTGCGAACTGGCGGTTGGCGGAGGCGCGGGCGGAGGACGTGCTGGCCGGGGCGCTGGTGGGCGCGATGGCCGGGCTGTGCGCGTGGCCGCGCGGCGGCAGTGGCGAACTGTGCCGTACGGCGGCCGGGTTGCTGACCGCGACGGCCCGGGTGGTCGAGGACACCGCAGCGCTGCTGACCGGGCGCCCGCTGCCCCGGCCGGGTCCCGGTGAGGGCGACCGCGCGGCGCTGCCCGGGGCGCGGCACCGGATGCTGCTGGCGGAGGCGGCGTTCGCCCAGTACCAGAGCGAGCGCCGCGATCCGCGGATGACCCGCGTGGACTGGCAGGCGACGCTGCTGGCGGGCCAGTTCCTGGTGCGCGGCACGGAGGCGCTGCTGCGCCGCTGCCCGCCGGACGCCCTGGCGGCGTCACCGCGCGCGGCGGACCATCTGCTGCGGTCGGCCGCGGCGACCGCCGACGCCTACCGCGAGGAGGCGGCACACGTGCGGGCCGCCCGGGCGGAGCGGCGGTCCGGGCCGTCCGCCGAGGCGCTGCCGGTCGCGCTGCACGCGGCGGCGGCCGACCACGCGGACGGCCCGACGATGCTGCACGTGGGCGACGCCGAGGTCTGGCTGAGCGCGGCGATCGAGAACCTGGCCCGGATCTCCCCCGGGGAGCGTCCCCCGGCGAGTCCATGACCCCTCGCGCACAAGGCGGTTGAGGGGTGGCGCAAGGCCGTTCAGCCCCGCAGCGCCTCCCCCAGCACGGCGGGCGCCCGCGTCAACGACGGCCCGTACCAGGTGAGATGACGGCCACTCACCAGCGCGGCGGGTATCCCGGGGAACGCCTCGGGCCCGTCGTCGGCCGCGAAGCGGTACGGCTCGTCCGGCAGGACCACCAACTGCGCCCCGCAGTCGTTCAGTTCATCGATGGGGATGCGCGGATACCTTTCGGGGTGCGCGGCGTACACGGTGTCCACGCCGAGCCGCGCCAGCAGGTCGCCCGCGAAGGTGTCGCGGCCCAGCACCATCCACGGGCGCCGCCACACGGGAACGACCGCGCGCAGCCGGCGGGTCGGCGGCTCCACCGCACGCCAAGCGCGTTCGGCGTCGTCGAGCCAGCCCGGTCGGGGCAGGCGGCAGCCGTCGACCAGGACCCGGTGCAGTTCGCTGAACGCCTGGTCGAGATCGCGGACCTCGGTGACCATCACCCGCAGGCCCGCGTCCCGCAGCGCCGCGAGGTCGGGGGCGCGGTTCTCCTCCTCGTTGGCGATCACGAGATCGGGTCCGAGGCCGGCGATGCGGGCGGTGTCGGGGTTCTTGGTGCCACCGACGCGTACGACGTCGAGGTCTGCCGGGTGGGTGCACCAGTCGGTGGCGCCGACCAGCAGTCCCGGCGCGGTGACGGCGACCGCCTCGGTGAGCGACGGGACCAGCGAGACCACGCGCACGTCGGGCTCCTTCGGCTCGGCGGACCGCGATGCGGCTGCCCGGTCCACGATGCGGTTGCCGCCTCGATCGTACGGCGCCGGTCGTCGCCGACGGGAACGCCGAGGGGCGCGGCGCGGGTCGTCCCGCGCCGCGCCCCTCGCGGCGGGACCGGTGTCCACAGGACAGCCGGCCGTTCACACCGTCAGGCCGAAGCGGCCTTCGCCGCCGCGCCCTTGACCGGGGCGAGCTGGTCGACCAGGCCGGGGTGCTTCTTCAGCCAATCGCGCACGCCCTGCTGCTCGTTGCCCTGGCCCGCGTCCTGGATGGACGCCTCCAGGCTGGTCAGGTCCTTCTCGCTCATGTGGAAGTTCTTCAGCCATCCGGCGACCGCGGGGAACTTCGACGGGAAGTCCTTGGCCCCCAGCGTGTGGATGTGGTCGCCGGTGCCGAACGCGCCCATCGGGTCCTTCAGCTTGGTCAGGCTGTACTTGTCGTACGCCCAGTGCGGCGACCACAGCACGACGGCCACCGGCTTCTTCTGCGCGTAGTCCCGCTGGAGTTCGGCCAGCATGCCCGGCGTGGAGCCGGTGGTGAGGGTGTACTCCTTGTCGAGGCCGTAGGCGGGCAGCACCTTGTTCTTGATGATGCTCATCTCGCCCGCGCCCGGCTCGATGCCGATGATCTGGCCGTTGAACTCCGACGCCTTGCCCTTGAGGTCGGCCAGCGAGTGGACGTCCTTGACGTAGGACGGCACCGAGATCTCCTCGGAGGTCGGGCCGTACCAGGAGCCGAGGTCGGTGAGGTCCTTGCCGTACTTCTTCCAGTACTGGGCGTGCGTGGTGGGCAGCCAGGAGTCGGTCTGGAAGTCGACGTTGCCGTCGGCCATGCCGGTGTACAGGGCGCCGACGTCGTAGGTCTTGGCGTTCACCTTGTAGCCGCGTTCCTCCAGGATCTCCTTCCACAGGAAGCTGGAGGCGATGCCCTCGTCCCAGGAGATGTAGCCCAGGTTGATCGTCTTGCCCTTGCCGATGTTGTCGGCTGCGGAGACCTTGGGGGCGCCGTCGCCGTTGCCGCCCCAGATCCCGACGCCGCCGGCGACCAGCGCGAGGACGACGACGCCCACGGTGGCGACGGCG
Source organism: Streptantibioticus parmotrematis (assembly GCF_019890615.1). GTDB lineage: Bacteria > Actinomycetota > Actinomycetes > Streptomycetales > Streptomycetaceae > Streptantibioticus_D > Streptantibioticus_D parmotrematis. The sequence goes on from NZ_JAINVZ010000003.1 coordinate 183,792, forward strand.
GTGCTGGGCCGGTAGCGCAGCACCTGCGAGGTGCGCGGCGACGCGGAGGCGGCCTTGGCCAGGGCGCGGCGGCCGACCGGCGAGACCCGGCTGCCGAGGGCGCCGGTCATCCGGTCCAGGTACATCGCCAGGATGACGACGCAGATGCCGCCTTCGAAGCCCAGGCCGACGTTGACCTGGCTGATGGCGGTGAAGACCTGGGCGCCGAGGCCCCCGGCGCCGACCATGCCCGCGATGACGACCATGGACAGGGCAAGCATGATGACCTGGTTGACGCCCGCCATGATGGTCGGCAGGGCCAGCGGGAGCTGGACGCGCAGCAGGGTGTCGCGCGGGGTGGTGCCGAACGCCTCGGCGGCTTCGACGAGTTCGCCGTCGACCTGGCGGATGCCCAGCTCGGTCATGCGCACGCCGGGCGGCATGGCGAAGACGATGGTGGCGATGACGCCGGGGACGGTGCCCAGGCCGAAGAAGATGATGCCGGGGATGAGGTAGACGAACGCGGGCATCGTCTGCATGAAGTCCAGCACCGGGCGCACCGCGGCGGAAACGCCCTTGCGGCGGGCGGCGGCGATGCCCACGGGGACGGCGATCACGATGGTGATCACGGTCGCGACCAGCACCAGGGACAGCGACTGCATCGCCGCACCCCACTGCTGCACGGAGTCCACCAGCGCGAACCCGAGGAACGCCAGCACCGCGGCGGTCAGTCCGCGCAGCCAGAACGCCAGCACGGCCAGGATCCCGGCCATCAGCAGCGGCGAGGGCGCCGACAGCACCGCGTTGACGCCGTCGTACATGCCGGACACGACGCTGCTGATGGCGTCGAAGAGCCAGGCGAAGTGGTGGGTGAGGAAGATGACGGCGTTGTTCACCCAGTCACCGAGACGCAGCCTAGGCACCGGCCACCTCCTTGTCCGTGGAAGCGGCGTCGCAGGGCAGCGGACCGCCCTCGTGGTCGCCGAGCAGGGTCAGCAGCCGCTGCCGGGGCACGACGCCGAGCAGCGCCCCGGCCTCGTCGCGTACGGCGACCGGGTGCGGCACCCGGGCGCTCACCGCGAGCAGGTCGGCCAGCGGGGTGCCCGCGGTGACGGCCTCGCAGCCGCACGCGCCCGCGTCCGGGCGCTCCGGCTCCACCATGGCGGAGGCGGCGGTCAGCACGCGGGAGCGGTCGACGTCCTTGACGAACGAGGCCACGTAGTCGTTGGCGGGCTCGGTGACGATCTGCTCGGCGGTGCCGATCTGGGTGATCCGGCCGTCGCGCATCACGGCGATGCGGTCGCCGAGCCGCATGGCCTCGTTGAGGTCGTGGGTGATGAAGACGATGGTCTTGCGCAGGGTCCGCTGGAGTTCCAGCAGCTGGTCCTGCATGTCGCGGCGGATCAGCGGGTCCAGCGCGCTGAACGACTCGTCCATCAGCAGCAGCTTGGCGTCGGTGGCCAGCGCCCTGGCCAGGCCGACGCGCTGCTGCATGCCGCCGGACAGCTCGTCGGGCCAGGACTTCTCCCAGCCGTCGAGCCCGACCAGCCGCAGCGCCTCGGTGGCGCGGCGCAGCCGCTCGGCGCGCTCGACGCCCTGGACCTGGAGCCCGTACGCGGCGTTCTCCAGCACGCTGCGGTGCGGGAAGAGGGCGAAGTGCTGGAAGACCATGCTGATCTCGCGGGAGCGGACCCGGCGCAGTTCGCGCGGGTCGAGCGCGGTCAGGTCCTGGCCGTCGAAGAGCACACGCCCGGTGGTCGGCTCCAGCAGTCCGTTGAGCATGCGCAGCAACGTGGACTTGCCGGAACCGGAGAGACCCATGACCACGAAGATCTCGCCGGGCTCGACGGTGAACGACGCGTCGATCACGGCGGCGGTCGTCCCGCCGTCGCGCAGCGCGTCACGCTCCGCTCCGCTCTGGAGCTCGCGTACCGCGTCCTCGGGATGTCTCCCGAAGACCTTGAACAAGTGGTCGGCTTGAAGGGTGGACACACGTACCTCTCGGATCGAACGAAGGCGGCCCGACAGATCCGGGCCGCTCCAGCACGAGCCGCTGCCCGGGGTTGTACGGGACAAACAAAGAGTGGGCCGGGTCACAGCGATCGAGGGCAGTACAGGGTGATTTGATCGTTTTTATGAACGGAGGGCTGCGGGACGAACGGCAGGGGCCCGCGGGACGGCTCCACACCCGGCGAGCCGCCCGCGCGGCGCACCCTGCGGCACCTCCGGGTCACGCCCCCGGTAGGGCATCATCGCCCGCATGACCTCACGTCTGATGCTGCTCGACACCGCCAGCCTCTACTTCCGGGCCTACTTCGGGGTCCCCGAGTCCGTGAAGGCGCCGGACGGGACGCCGGTGAACGCCGTGCGCGGGCTGCTGGACTTCATCACCCGGCTCGTCGACGACCACGCTCCCGGCGAGCTGGTGGCATGCATGGACGCGGACTGGCGGCCGCAGTGGCGGGTCGACCTGATCCCCTCGTACAAGGCGCACCGGGTGGCCGAGGAGGTCCCGGCGGGGTCCGACGTGGAGGAGGTGCCGGACACGTTGTCACCGCAGGTGCCGGTGATCGAGGCGGTGCTCGACGCGCTGGGCGTCGCCCGCGTCGGCGTCGCGGGCTACGAGGCGGACGACGTCATCGGCACCCTCACCGAGCGCGCCCAGGGGCCGGTGGACATCGTCACCGGCGATCGCGACCTCTACCAGCTGGTGGACGACGCGCGCGGGGTGCGGGTGCTGTACCCGGTCAAGGGCGTCGGCACGCTGAACGTCACCGACGAGGCGGCGCTGCGCGAGAAGTACGGCGTGGACGGCGCGGGCTACGCCGACCTGGCGCTACTGCGCGGCGACCCCAGCGACGGGCTGCCCGGGGTCCCGGGGATCGGCGAGAAGACGGCGTCGAAGCTGCTGGCGCAGTACGGCGACCTGGCCGGGATCCAGGCCGCGGCAGCCGATCCGGCCTCCGGGCTGACCCCGGCGCAGCGCAAGCGCCTGCTGGAGGCGACCGCCTATCTGGCCGTGGCGCCGAAGGTGGTCAGGGTGGCCCGGGACGTGCCGCTGCCGCGGTTCGACCCGGCGCTGCCGGGTGAGCCGGCCGACCCGGCGGCGTTGGAGGAGCTGTCGAGCCGGTGGGGTCTGGGCAGTTCGCTTCGCCGGACCGTCGAAGCTTTGGCCAACGCACACGTATGATAGACATCTGATACGTCGCCGATATATCGATGACGACCGGAAAACCCTTCCACAGAGCGGGATATGAGGTTAGGCTTACCTAACTCATAGACTTCGTGTGATCAGGGAGCGTGTATGGCTGAGGCCCCGCAGCGCAGGTCGCGTCCGGTCTTCCGGGCGAGCGTCCTGCGCACCGAGCGGTTGACCCCGCACATGATCAGGGTGGTGCTCGGAGGCGGCCTCGACGGCTTCACCGCGGGCACGTACACCGACCACTACGTGAAGCTGATCTTCCCGCAGGACGGCACCACCCTCCCGGAGCCGTTCGACCTGCGGCGCGTCCGCGAGGAACTGCCGCGCGAGCAGTGGCCCCGCACCCGCACCTACACCGTGCGGCACTGGGACCCGGACGCCGGCGAGCTGACCGTCGACTTCGTGCACCACGGCGACGAGGGCATCGCGGGCCCGTGGGCGGCGAACGCGCGGCCCGGCGACGAGCTGCTGTTCAGCGGCCCGGGAGGCGCCTACGCCCCGGACCCGACGGCCGCCTGGCACCTGCTCGCGGGCGACGAGAGCGCGCTGCCCGCGATCGCCGCGGCGGTCGAGCGGCTGCCCGAGGACGCGGTGGCGCACGTGTTCGTCGAGGTCGCCGACGAGCGGGAGGAACAGAAGCTCCAGGCCCCGTCCGGCGTCCGCATCACCTGGCTGCACCGCGACGCCCGTCCCATCGGCGAGGCGCTGGTGGGGGCCGTGCGGGCGCTGCCGTTCCCGGCCGGGACCCCGCAGGTCTTCGTGCACGGCGAGGCGAACTTCGTCAAGGAGCTGCGCCGCTACCTGCGCGTGGAGCGGCAGATCGAGCGCGAACTGCTGTCGGTCTCGGGCTACTGGCGCACCGGCGCCGACGAGGACGGCTGGCAGGCGTCGAAGTCCGACTGGAACCGCCAGGTGGAGTCCGAGCAGGAGAGCGGCACCGCTTCCTGACCCGGCCGCACGAGACGCCATCCGACGCCGCCCCCTGACACTCCGTCATACCGGCTGCCCACGGCCGGGGTTCACCGTGAACCCCGGCCGTTCGTGGTTTTGCCAGACGCTCACTCACGGATGCGGCGCGTGGCGGCGGCGCCGGACGGAGGGACCGATAGCGTCGCCGGCATGCGACGTGAGGATCGGGTGGCCGGGGCGGTCGTGGGATCCGCGACCGGCGACGCGCTGGGCGCACCGTTCGAGTTCGGCCCGCCGGGGGCGTACCGGGCACGGTTTCCCGACGGCGTGGGGATGATGTGCGCGGGCGGCGGCTGGGAGGCGGGCGAGGCGACGGACGACACGCAGATGGCCGTGCTGGTCGCCGAATCCCTGCTGGAGCGCGGCGGCTTCGACCCGGCCGACGTCTTCGCCCGCTTCCAGCGCTGGGCCGCGGCCGAGCCCAAGGACGTCGGGCTCCAGACGGAGGCCGTGCTGACCTCCGGCGAGCCGTGGGACCTGGCGGCGGCCCGGTACTACGGCACCCACCGCCGCGCCGCGGGCAACGGCGCCCTGATGCGGGCCACCACCTCGGCGGTCTACTACGCGGCGCTGGGCCGGCAGGACACCATGGAGGCGGCCCGCGCGCTCGCCGCCCTCACCCACGGCGACCCGTCCGCGTGGGAAGGCTCGGCGCTCTACCACGAGTTGCTGCGGATCGCGCTGGACGGCGGGGACCCGTGCGCCGCGCTGCCCGACGCGCTCGACGCCGTCGATCCGGCGCACCGCGACCGCTGGGCCGGGGTGCTCGGCCCCGACTGGCATCCGTCGCGGGCCACCGAGTTCAACGGCGCCGTGTGGCCCTGCCTGGGCTCGGCCGTCTGGGCGCTGCGCAGCACCGCCTCCTTTGAGGCGGCGCTCGGCGCGGCGGTCGACCTGGGCGGCGACACCGACACCGTGGCGGCGGTCACCGGCGGGCTGGCCGGCGCGGTGTACGGCCTCGCCGCGATCCCGGCACGCTGGACGCACCACCTGCACGTACTGCTGCCCGGCAGCCCTGGGCGCGTCCTGCGCACCCCCGAGCTGACCGCGCTGGCCCTGCGGCTGGACGGCGCGGCCGTCCCGGCGGACCGGGGCTGAGGCGCCCGCCCGCGCCCGCTCCCCTCAGCCCAGCGAGGAGTACGCGACCACCCCGCGCAGCAGCCCGTCCACCGCCTTGCGGGCCGTGCGCCGCACGGTGCTGTCCTGCGGCGGCGCCTCGGCGATCTGGCCCAGCACGTCGATCAGTTGCTTGGTCCAGCGCACGAAGTCACCGGCCGGCATGTCCGCCTCGCGCAGCACCGCGTCCAGCCCCTTGCCGGAGGCCCACTGATGGGCGATCCAGGCGAAGCCGAGGTCGGGCTCGCGCTGGCCGACGCCCTCGGTCTGGTTGATCTTGTGCCGTTCCTCCAGGTCGTCCAGGCGCGACCAGATGCGGACCATCTCGGCCAGCGCCTCCCGCGCCGCGCCGCCGGGCACCTTCGGCGGCAGCGCGTCGTCGGCCGCGCGGGCCTCGTAGACCAACGCCGAGGCGCAGGCGGCCAGTTCGGCCGGGCCCAGGTCCTCCCAGACACGATCGCGCAGGCACTCGCTGGCCAGCAGGTCCAGCTCGCCGTACAGCCGTGACAGCCGTCGCCCGTCGCCGGTGACGGTGTCGCCCTCCAGATAGCCGAGTTCGGTCAGCAGCGCGCAGATGCGGTCGAAGGTGCGGGCGATGGTGTTGGTGCGTCCCTCGATGCGGTGCTCCAACTGCCGGGTGTCGCGCTGGAGTCGGTGGTAGCGCTCGGCCCAGCGGGCGTGGTCCTCGCGCTCGTCGCAGCCGTGGCACGGGTGCGCCCGGATCTCGGTGCGCAGCCGTGCGATCTCGGTGTCGTCGGCCGCCGCGGAGCGGTCCTTGCGGCGCCGGGGCGCGTGGATGCCCGCCGAACCGGCCTTGGAGCGCATCGCGGACGCCAGGTCGCGCCGGGACTGCGGGCTGCGCGCGTTGAACGACTTGGGGATGCGCATCCGGTCCAGCGCCTCCACCGGCACCGGGAAGTCCGTCGACGCCAGCCGCTTGACCTGGCGTTCGGCGGTGAGCACCAGCGGGCGGGGACTGTCGTCGAAGTCGTGGTAGCCGGGGCGCTGCCGGGAGCGGCCCGGGCTGCGTCCGGCGGGCACGCCCGGATCCAGCACCAGCGCCAGCCCCGCGAAGCGTCCGGCGGGCACGTGGATGATGTCGCCGGGACGCAGCTTCTCCAGCGCCTCGGCGGCGGCCGCCCTGCGGTGCGCGGCGCCCTGCCGCGACAGCTCCGCCTCGCGGTCCTTCAGCTCCCTGCGCAGCCGGGCGTACTCATCGAAGTCGCCCAGGTGGCAGGTCATGCCCTCGCGGTAGCCCGCCAGGCCCTCCTCGTTGCGCTGCACCTGGCGGGAGATGCCCACCACCGAGCGGTCCGCCTGGAACTGCGCGAAGGAGGTCTCCAGCAGCTCCCGCGAGCGGTGCCGACCGAACTGGCCGACGAGGTTGACCGCCATGTTGTACGAGGGCCTGAAGGAGGAGCGCAGCGGATAGGTGCGCGTCCCGGCGAGGCCCGCCAAAGCCCCCGGGTCCATGCCGCGCTGCCACAGCACGACGGCGTGGCCCTCGACGTCGATGCCGCGGCGACCCGCCCGGCCGGTCAACTGGGTGTACTCGCCGGGGGTGATGTCGGCGTGCGTCTCGCCGTTCCACTTGACGAGCTTCTCCAGCACCACCGAACGCGCGGGCATGTTGATGCCCAGCGCCAGGGTCTCGGTGGCGAACACCGCCTTGACCAGGCCCCGCACGAAGAGTTCCTCCACGACCTCCTTGAAGGTCGGCAGCATGCCCGCGTGGTGGGCGGCGATGCCGCGCTCCAGGCCCTCCAGCCACTCGAAGTAGCCCAGGACGTTGAGGTCCTCGTCGGGGATGGCGGCGGTGCGCTCCTCCACGATGGCGCGGACCTTCGCCCGCGCCTCCTCGTCGTTGAGGCGCAGTCCCGCGTACAGGCACTGCTGGACCGCCGCCTCGCAGGCCGCGCGGCTGAAGATGAACGTGATGGCGGGCAACAGGCCCTCGGCGTCCAGCCGTTCGATGACCTCGGGGCGGCCGGGCGTCCAGATGCGGCTGCGCTGGCGGCGGTCGCGCTCGCGGTCCGCCTCGTAGCCCCGGCGGCGGCGGTCGCGCGGGTTGAAGGTGCGGGTGTTCTCCATCCGCGCGAGCCGCACCAGGTCGGGGTTGACCTCCAGGCGTCCGCCGGGGCCCGCGCCGTCCTTCTCCTCGAACAGGTCGTACATCCGCCGTCCCGCCAGCACGTGCTGCCACAGCGGGACCGGGCGGTGCTCGGAGACGATCACGGCGGTGTCGCCGCGCACGGTGTCCAGCCAGTCGCCGAACTCCTCGGCGTTGGAGACCGTGGCCGACAGCGACACCAGGGTGACGGACTCCGGCAGGTGGATGATGACCTCCTCCCAGACCGCGCCGCGGAAGCGGTCGGAGAGGTAGTGCACCTCGTCCATGACGACGTAGCCGAGGCCGTCGAGGGTCTGCGAGCCCGCGTAGAGCATGTTGCGCAGCACCTCGGTGGTCATCACCACCACGGGCGCCTCGGAGTTGACGCTGTTGTCGCCGGTGAGCAGGCCGACCCGCTCGGGGCCGTAGCGGCGGGCCAGGTCCGCGTACTTCTGGTTGGACAGGGCCTTGATGGGCGTGGTGTAGAAGCACTTGCGGCCCTCGCGCAGCGCGAGGTGGACCGCGAACTCGCCCACGATGGTCTTGCCGGAGCCGGTGGGCGCCGCGACCAGCACGCCCTTGCCCGCCTCCATCTCCTGGCAGGCCTCGATCTGGAACGGGTCCAGGCCGAAGTCGTACATCTCGCGGAAGGAGCCGAAGGCGGTGGCCTGCTCGGCCGCGCGGCGCCGGGCGGCGGCGTAGCGCTCGGCTGGTGAGATCTCGTCGGTCATCGTGTCTACGAGCCTACCGGCCGGGTCCGACAGCCCGCGTGATCTTTTCCGGGCCCCGGCTCCGCGCTGTCCCCACGACCGGGTGACGCTGTTCCCGCGACCGGGGTGGCGCTGTTCCCGCGATCGGGTGGCGGTTCCCGCGATCAGGTGGCGTCGTCGAAGCCGTCCGTGCGGTCGGCCTCCGGCAGCGCGGAGGGCGTCGCGACCGGCTCGACGGCGGGCAGGCCCTCGGGGGTGAGGTCCAGGTCGGAGGCCTCGTCCGGCGACAGCCCGTCGTCGGCCCGCTTCTCCTTGCGGCGGTCGTGGACGAGCGAGATCGCGACGGCGACGAAGTAGAGCACGACGATCGGCACGGCCAGCGCGAGCATGCCGACCGGGTCGGTGGTGGGCGTGGCGATGGCGGTGAAGATGGTGATGCCCATGACCATCCAGCGCCACCAGCGCAGCATCCTGCGCCCGCTGAGGATGCCGCCGAAGTTCAGCAGGACCAGCAGCAGCGGCAGCTCGAAGGCGAGCCCGAAGACGACCACCATCCGGGTCACCAGGTCGATGTAGTCGTCGACCGGGACGAGGTTGGTCACGTGGGCCGGGGTCAGGTGCAGCAGCACCGAGGCCGAGGTCGGCAGGATCGTGTACGCGAAGTAGCCGCCGAGGGCGAACAACGGCACGCCCGCGCCGACGAACGAGACCGCGTACCGCTTCTCGTGGGCGTGCAGGCCGGGGGCGATGAAGGCCCACAACTGGTAGAGCCAGACCGGCGCCGCGCAGACCACACCGGCCATCAGCGCCACCTTGAAGGCGATGCTGAACGGGCCGAGGATGCCGCTCACCGTCAGGTTGGCGCACGGGTGGGCGCCGCTGAGGAGTTCGGAGGCGGGGCCGTGACAGCCCACCGCCTTCAGCAGCGGGTGGGCGAGGAACTCGATCAGCCGCTTCTGGAAGTAGGCCGCTACCGCGGTGACCACGCCCACCGCCAGCAACGACTTCACGAGGCGATTGCGCAGCTCACGCAGGTGGTCCACGAGCGGCATCCGCCCCTCGGGGTCCTTCGTCTTGCGGGCGGACTTGAGCAACCCACGTCCTCATCTCGTGCGGCAGCCGTCGTCGTCGGCTTGGGTCTCGGTGGAGCGATGGTAACGCGCTGTGGTGAACCCCTGGCAATCCCCGGGGAACCGTCACGTCACCGCCCCCGGACGGCCGGGACGACCCGCGGCCGAGGCGGCGCCGTCAGCCTACCCCTCCGGCCGGTACCGTCCGTAGGCGGTCACCGGCGCGCGATCTCGCCCGCCCGGACCGCCAGCGGCTCCGCGGTGCGCTGGAACTCCTCCGCCGCGCCCGCGATCGCCCGCGAACCGGCGGCGATGCTCGCGGAGAGCCTGCGGACCTCCAGGTGGACCCGGATCGCGAGGACACCGAGGACCGCGATCCCGCAGAACGCCAGACCGGTCCAGACGAAGAGCCAGAGCATGCGGCGAGCCTAGTGCCTCTCCCTGGGCGACCGGTGACGCGGGCCACCGGGACGCGAGCCGGCTGATCCCGGGCGGGCGGGCCGCCCGGGATCAGCCGATGTGCAGCCGCATCGTGCGGACCCCGCCGCCGGTGAGCAGTTCCACGATGCGCTCCCCGGCCGGCTTGCGGACCGCGGCACCGCAGTCGGGGCAGGTGAAGGAGTAGAACGTGGTCCTGGCGGTGCGCCCGATGGCCAGGCGCAGGGCGGCGGCGCCGAGTTCGAAGCAGCCCCGGCAGTCGGGGCAGGCCGCGCGGAAGACCACGTCGTGCACGGTGGGCGTCATGGCGCGCCGCCCCTCACCGCTCGCCGTAGGCCGCGAGCGCCCGCTGCGCGGCGTCCCGGGCGCTGTCAGCCAGCGCCGACGGCGAGACGATGCGGCCGTCGCGGCCCAGGCGCAGCGCCAGCCTGCGCAGCGAGCCGGGGTCGGGGGTGCGCAGGGTGACGCGCAGCCCGCCGTCCGGCAGTTCCTCGGCGCTGTCGTACGGGTAGTACTCGGCGACCCAGCGCCCGCCGGGGCCCACCTCCACGACCACCTCGGGGTCGTCGCCCGCGGGCTGCACCAGTCCGGCCGACAGGTCGCGCGGCTCGATGGGCGGCGGGTCGGACGGCTCGTCCAGCAGCTTGATCTCCGCGACCCGGTCCAGCCGGAAGGTGCGGCGGTCCTCCGAGAGCCTGCACCAGCCCTCGAAGTAGGTGTGGCCGACCGCGAACAGCCGGATCGGGTCCACCTCGCGCTCGGTCAGCTCGTCGCGGGCGGGCGAGTAGTAGCGGATCCACAGCCTGCGCCGCTCGGCGATGGCCCGGTCCACGTCGGCGAAGACACCGCCCTCGGACTCGAAGGTCACCGACAGCCGCGAGCTCGCCCCGGCCGCCTCGCCGGCCGCCGTCTCCAGCTTGGCGCAGGCCCGCAGCAGAGCCTGCCGGTCGCTCTCGCGCAGCCCCGGCAGGGTGGCGACGGCGCGGGCGGCCACCAGCAGGGCGGTCGCCTCGTCGGCGGCGAGCCGCAGCGGCTGGGCGACCTCGTCGGCGGTGGCGGCGTTGTGCCACCAGATGTGCTCGCCGTCGGTGTCGATGTCCAGCAGGTCGCCGCCGCGGAAGCTGGTGCCGCACATCGGCAGCACGTTGAGGTCGCCGATGAGTTCGGCCTCGCTGACCCCGAAGGCGCGGGCCACCTCGCCGACCCGGGCGCCCGGCCGCTCGCGCAGGTAGGTCACCAGGGACAGCATGCGGCGGGTCTGGTCGATCGCGTTGGACATCTCGTGGCCCCCTCAGCCCTTCGCCACGGCACGCAGCCGGTCGATGACGTCCGCCCGCAGCTCCTCGGGGGCGAGCACCACCGCGTCCGCCCCGAACTCCACCAGCCAGGCGTCGAGCCCGTGCCCGTACGGGATCTCCAGCTCGTCCCAGTCCGCCGCCCACTCACCGCTCGCGGGGACGGTCTCGACCGCCTTCGCGCGCAGCGGGTACCCGGCGCCGCGGCGCAGCCGGATGCGCGCGGTGGAGGTGGCGCCCTCCCCGGCCCAGCTGGCCACCGTCTGCCGCACGTCGACGTGGTCGGGCACCTCGGCGGTGAACCGGCCGCCGCGCGGGCGGACCCGGCCGGTGATGCGGCTGAGCCGGAAGACCCGGCGGGCGGACCGCTCGCGGTCCCATCCGGCCAGGTACCAGTGGCCGCGCCAGCACTCCAGGGCCCACGGCTCGACCTCACGGGTCTCCGGGCGCACCGCGCTGGCCTTGCGGTACTCGAAGACGACGGGGCGGCGGTCGCGGGCGGCGAGCATCAGCGGCTCGAACGCGGGCTCGTGGGCCGGGATGTGCGGCTCGATGACGCTGTGCCCCTCGCCGTACCCCTCCTCGGTGAACGGCACCCCGGCGGCCCGCAGCTTCTGGAGGGCGCCGCTGGCGGCACCGGCGAGGCGGGCCTGCTGCCACACCCGGGCGGCCAGGCTCAGCGCGGCGGCCTCCTCGGCGTCCAGGGCGATCTCGGGGAGGCGGTTGCGGTCGCGGCGGGCCACGTAGCCGGTCTCGCCGTCGAGCGCCTCGACGGTCTCGATGACCATGCCCAGCTCCCGCAGGTCGTCCTTGTCGCGCTCGAACATCCGGTTGAACGCGTCCTCGGTGCCGATCTCGCGGTAGGCCTCGATGGACAGGCGCAACTCGCGCTTGGCGAGCGGGCGACGGGTGTTCATCAGGCACAGTGCCAGGTTCATCAGTCGCTCGGCCTTGGCGATGGCCACGACGCACCCCTCCTGTTCAGCTGTTCCGCCGTCGAACCTACCGCTCCGCGCGCCCGCCGCAAAAGCCGACGGCCCCCGCCCGGAGGGGCGGGGGCCGTCGTCGGAACGGATGTCCGAACCGGGCTCGCTCAGACCTTGAGCAGGTCGACGACGAAGATCAGCGTCTCGCCGGGCTGGATCGCCGGGGTCGGGCTCTGGTTGCCGTAGGCGAGGTGCGCCGGGATGGTCAGCCGGCGGCGCCCGCCGACCTTCATGCCCTGCACGCCCTGGTCCCAGCCCTTGATGACCCGGCCGCCGCCGAGCGGGAAGGTGAACGCCTGGCCGCGGTTCCAGCTCGCGTCGAACTCCTCACCGGTGCTGAAGGCGACGCCCACGTAGTGGACGGTGACGTTCTGGCCGGCCTTGGCCTCCGCGCCCTCGCCCACCCAGATGTCCTCGATCTCCAGGTCCGCGGGCGCCTGGCCCTCCGGGAAGTCGATCTCGGGCTTTTCGATGTTCACGTCGGTGCTCCTCAGTGCGATGTCCTGCGACCGGGACAGTCTCCCATCCCGGCCCACGGGAGATGATCAGACCGTGCCCAGGATGTCGACCGAGAAGACCAGCGTCTCGGTGCCGGAGATGCCCGCCTGGGGGTTGCCCTGGGAGCCGTAGCCGTCCGCGGGCGGGATCACGACCAGCACCCGGTCACCGACGTGCTTGCCGACCAGGGCCTTGTCCCAGCCGGGGACGACCGAGCCGGTGCCGATCTGGAAGCCGGTGGCGCCACCGTGGTCCCAGGACGAGTCGAACTTCTTGCCGTTGGACCACATGACGCCGGTGTACTGGGCGATCAGGCCCTGGCCCTTCTTGACGACCGGGCCGGTGCCCTGGATCAGCACCTGCTGCTTGAGCTGCGACGGGGCCTTCTCACCCTTGGGGATGGTGATGACGGCCGGCTTCTGCGACGGCGACTGCACCGTCGGCAGGCCCGACTGGCTCGGCGCCTGGGTGCCCTTGGCCTCGGCCTTGGCGTCGAAGGAGCCCGCGGCGGCGACGTCGACCACCCACACCAGGGTGTCGGAGGCGGAGATGCCGGACTGCGGGTTGAGGCCGGAGCCGACGAGGTCGCCCGCGGTGCCCTGCACCAGGACCCGGCTGCCGGTCTTCTGGCCGACGACCGCGTCGAGGACCTTCTCGGGCAGCTGCTGGCTGGCCTGCCCGGTCTGGAGCACCAGCTGCTGGTGCGGGCTGTTCGCCGAGGAGGTGGTGGTCCAGGAGCTGACGATGGGCTGGCCGTTCTTCCAGTTCTCCGCCTGGACGTCGGCCCGGACCCAGTCGCCCTTCTTGATGGTCGTGCCGGAGCCCGCGTCGAGCGTCTTGACGACGGTGCTCTTCGACGGGTCCCCCTTCTTGGGGATGGTGATGGCGGGCTTGCTGCCCTCCTTGCCGGTGACCTGGGCCACCGCGCCGGAGGAACCGCTCGATGAGTTGGATCCACAGGCCGCCGCGGTGAGCAGGAGGGCCGGTGCCACCAGCATCGCGGCGGCGCGTCGTACGAACGTAGTGCGAGTCATCAGTCCAACCGGGGTCGCGAGCGGGCAATGCGTGCCACTGTACGACGAAGGAAGGGCCCCGTACGAGAAACGTACGGGGCCCCGGCACTCGCTTGACGCCTCATGTGACTCATGTGATGAACCTATGGAGATCGCGAGGGGCGCCGATCACCTCACGACCGGGTCACATTCCGGCGATCAGCTTCTCCACCCGGTCGTCCACCGAACGGAACGGGTCCTTGCACAGCACCGTGCGCTGCGCCTGGTCGTTCAGCTTCAGGTGCACCCAGTCGACGGTGAAGTCGCGGCGCTGCTCCTGGGCGCGCCGGATGAAGTCCCCGCGCAGCCGCGCCCGGGTGGTCTGCGGGGGCACCGACTTGGCCTCGAAGATCCGCAGGTCGTCGCAGATCCGCTTGGCCTGGCCCTTGCGCTCCAGCAGGTAGTACAGCCCGCGGCGGCGGTGGATGTCGTGGTACGCGAGGTCTATCTGCGCGATCCTCGGGTGCGACATGGTGATGTTGTCGCGCTTGCGGTACCGCTCGATGAGCTGGTACTTCATCACCCAGTCGATCTCGGTGCCGATCGACGACAGGTCGCCGGAGCCGATCGCCTCCAGCGCGCGGCCCCACAGGTCGAGGACCTGCGCGGTGACCCCGTTGCGGATGCCGCGGCGCTCGCAGAAGTCGACCGCCTTGGAGTAGTACTCCTCCTGGATGTCCAGCGCGGAGGCCTCTCGGCCGCTGGCCAGCCGCACCTTGCGGCGTCCCGTTATGTCGTGGCTGACCTCGCGGATCGCCCGGATCGGGTTCTCCAGGGTCAGGTCGCGCATCACGGTACCGGCCTCGATCATGCGCAGCACCAGATCGGTGGCGCCGACCTTGAGCAGCATGGTCGTCTCGGACATGTTGGAGTCGCCGACGATGACGTGCAGCCTGCGGTAGCGCTCGGCGTCGGCGTGCGGCTCGTCCCGGGTGTTGATGATGGGGCGCGAGCGCGTGGTGGCCGAGCTGACGCCCTCCCAGATGTGCTCGGCGCGCTGGCTGACGCAGTAGACCGCGCCGCGTGGCGTCTGGAGCACCTTGCCCGCACCGCACAGCAGCTGACGCGTGACCAGGAACGGAATCAGGATGTCGGCGAGGCGGGAGAATTCACCGTGCCGGGCGACCAGATAGTTCTCGTGGCAGCCGTACGAATTGCCCGCGGAATCGGTGTTGTTCTTGAACAGATAGACGTCGCCGGCGATCCCCTCCTCGTGGAGCCTGCGCTCGGCGTCCACCAGCAGGCCTTCCAGGATGCGCTCTCCGGCCTTGTCGTGGGTGACCAGTTCGGTCACGTTGTCGCACTCGGGAGTGGCGTACTCCGGGTGCGAGCCCACGTCGAGGTAGAGGCGGGCGCCGTTCTTCAGGAAGACGTTGCTGCTGCGACCCCATGACACGACACGGCGGAAGAGGTACCGCGCCACTTCGTCCGGCGACAGGCGTCGCTGTCCCCGGAACGTGCACGTGACGCCGTACTCGTTCTCCAGCCCGAAAATGCGGCGGTCCATGACTGAACATTACGCCTGATGACTACTGCTGAAACCGGGTTCGGCGGGCACGATTCGATCATTTTCCTTCCGCTGCCGCAGGTTTGGCGTGGCGAGAAAGCGGCTACCGGCCAACAGGACCAGCAACGCGACCGTGCCGCCCGCCCCCGCGACGGCGAACGCCGCCCGCGCGGCGCCGTACTGGGCGGCGGGACCGGCCACCGCCGTGCCCAGCGACGCACCGACGCCGAACGCGGTCACCACCCAGGAGAACGCCTCCGTGACGGTGCCCGCCGGGGCGTGCCGGTCGACCACGACGAACGCGCAGGCGAGCACCGGCGCGAGGAACAGTCCGGCGAGCGCGGACAGCGCCGTCATCACGGCGACCGGCGCGTCGGCCACCAACGGCAGGTAGGAGACGGCGAGGGCGAGCATCAGCAGCCGCAGCCGCCGCTCCGGCACGCCGGCCCAGGTGCGCGCCCCGTACGTCACCCCGCCGACGAGCGCGCCGAAGCCCAGCGCGGACAGCAGCCAGCTGGAGACCATGCCGCCGCCGTGCGCGTCGGCGTACGCCACGGCCGCCACCGCGATCGAGCCCAGCGCCAGTCCGACGAAGAACAGCGAGCCCAGCAGCGTCAGCAGACCGCGCGAGCGCAGCGGCCCGAGCCAGTGCGTGTCGCGCTCCCCCGCCCGCCAGCGGCGCGAGGGCCCGGAGGTGACCACGCACAGCGTCCCGGCGACCCCGACCAGGGCCAGTGTCACCAGCGCGGCGGCGGTGGACGCGGCGGCCACGATCAGGGTGACCAGCAGCGGGCCGACCGCGAACATCACCTCCTGGGCGGCGGCGTCCAGCGCGTAGGCGGCGTGCACCTGCTCCTGGCGTCCGCCCAGCACGCTCGGCCACAGCGCCCGCAACGCGCCCTCCAGCGGCGGCGTGGCCAGGCCCGCGACCGCCATCGCCGCGCAGGACAGCGGCAGCGGGCGGGGGCCGGTCAGGGCGAACAGCGTGGTCGCGGCGGCGGCCACCACGGCGCCGCCGAGCAGCACGCCCGGCTGGCCGCGCTTGTCGACCAGCCGTCCCAGCACCGGCTGGCCGATGGCGTTGCCGAGGCCGTAGACCGCGGAGAGCGCCCCGGCGAGGGTGAAGTCGCCGCCGTGGGCCCGGGTGAACAGCACGATCGCCAGCGCGGCGGTCGCGTTGGGCAGCCGCCCGACCAGAGTGCCGGTCAGCAGCCGCAGCGCGTGCCGGGTACGCAGCAGCGGCAGATAGCCGGTCGCCATGTCCTCCCCGTTCCCGCGGGCGGTGCCCACGGTGTCGTGCGCGGCTCACCCGCGCGAGGTTTTACGTATAACGTCGATCGCGTCATACGTAGCATGGGCGCACCCCGCGCGTCCAACCACGGACCGCGGGGACCGACCGGAAGGAGCGCGGCAGGTGCCGCCCACCACCCGTCCCACCTCACGGGACGTCGCCCGCGAAGCGGGCGTCTCGCAGGCCACGGTCTCGCTCGTGCTGGGCGGCAAGTGGCGCGGGCGGGTCTCCCCCGCGACGGCGGACGCGGTACGCGAGACCGCCCTGCGGCTGGGCTACCGGCCCAACCTCGCGGCCCGCAGCCTGCGGCTCGGCCGCACCAGGACCGCGCTGCTGGTGGTGCCCGCGCTCACCAACGAGTACTTCGCCCGGGTCCACACCGGCGCCGCCCGGGTCGCCGCCGCACACGACTTCGGGGTGGTGCTCTACCCCTCGCCGGAGGGCGTGGGTCCGGCCCGCGACCCGTTCGGCTCGGCGCGGGCGGCGCTGGACGGGGTGATCGCCTCCTCGATGGCGGCCGACGCGCTGGCCGCGATCAGCGGGGAGACGGCCGCGGCTCCGCGGACGGCGGGCGGACCGGGCGGGCTGCCGCTGGTCATGCTGGACAGCGACCCGGCGCAGAGCGGGGCGGCGGCCACCGTCAACCTGGACCTCGCCTCCGGCATGCGGCAGGTGACGGGCCATCTGGCGGCGCTGGGCCACCGCAGGATCGCGCACATCGCCTCGGCGGTCGACTCCTGGACCTTCCGGGTGCGCCGCGCCGCGTTCGACGCCGCGACGCGGGACCTGCCCGGCGCGGTCGTCACCCGGCGGACGGCGGCGCTCAGCGTCGAGGGCGGTCTGCGGGCCACGCACGACGCGCTGACCGCGCCGGGAGCCCGGCCGACCGCGCTGGTCTGCGACGACGACGTGCTCGCCGCGGGCGCCTGCAAGGCGGCACGGCGGCTGGGGCTGCGGGTGCCGCTGGACGTGTCGGTCACCGGGTTCGACGACCTGGCGCTGGCGACCGCGGTGGAACCCGAACTGACCACCGTGCGGCTCCCGGCCGACGAGGCCGGGGCCCGGGGCATGGCCGCGCTGCTCGCGGTGATCGACGGGCTGAGCCCGCAACAGGCCGACCTGCCGGTCGAGTTGATGATCCGTGGCTCCACCGGGCCGTGCCCGGTGGAGCCACGGTGAACGCCGCTCCGGAGCGGCTACTCCTGCTCGGTGGAGTCCTCGTCCGCCCCGGCGTCCTGCGACGCCGGGGCCTCGGCGGCCCCGGACTCCAGCAGCCGGGTGAGCGCACCGCCCAGCACCCGGCGGAACTTGCGCTGCTGCGGCCGGGTGCGGTCCAGCACCGCGACCTCCAACTGCTCGGCGGTCAGCCGCCGTTCGCCGCCGTTGTTGTCCCTGCCGAGGGAGTCCACGGCGAGCTTGAGCGCCTGGGCGAGCGTCATGTCGTCGCGGTGGCGCTGGTCGAGGTAGGTGCCGATCTGGTCGGAGTTGCCGCCGACCGCCACCGCGCCGTGCTCGTCGACGATGGAACCGTCGTGCGGCAGCCGGTAGATCTGGTCGTCCTCGGGGGCCGCGCCGACCTCCGCCACGATCAGCTCCACCTCGTACGGCTTCTCGCCGACGCTGGAGAAGATGGTGCCCAGCGTCTGCGCGTAGACGTTCGCCAGGCCCCTGGCCGTGACGTCGTCCCGGTCGTAGGTGTAACCGCGCAGGTCGGCGTAGCGCACGCCGCCGATCCGCAGGTTCTCGAACTCGTTGTACTTGCCGACCGCGGCGAACGCGATGCGGTCGTAGATCTCACTGACCTTGTGGAGCGCCCGGGACGGGTTCTCGGCGACGAAGAGGATGCCGTCGGTGTACTGGAGCACGACGACGCTGCGTCCGCGCGCGATGCCCTTGCGGGCGTACTCGGCGCGATCCGCCATGGCCTGCTGTGGTGAGACATAGAACGGCGTCGACACCGGCTATCCGTCCCTTTCTGTCAGTGC
Organism: Streptantibioticus parmotrematis; assembly: GCF_019890615.1. Lineage (GTDB taxonomy): Bacteria > Actinomycetota > Actinomycetes > Streptomycetales > Streptomycetaceae > Streptantibioticus_D > Streptantibioticus_D parmotrematis. The sequence goes on from NZ_JAINVZ010000003.1 coordinate 202,000, forward strand.
GGAGTGCTGTCCGGTCACGTGGGTCGCGCCGCCTACAGGACGGAGGCCCGCGGGCCGTCCGGTTCCTGGAGCCGCCGCTCGTGGATGGCGCGCACGATGTCCGCCCCTTCCTCGTCACCGAGCCTGCGGAAGCCGTCCTCGGTGATGACGGTGACGATCGGATAGATCCGCCGGGCGAGGTCGGGGCCGCCGGTCGCCGAGTCGTCGTCGGCGGCGTCGTAGAGCGCCTGGACGACGGCGGTGACCGCCTGCTGCTCCGTCAGGTCCTTGCGGTAGAGCTTCTTCAGGGCGCCGCGCGCGAAGACCGAGCCGGAGCCGGTGGCCGCGAAGCCGTGCTCCTCGGAGCGGCCGCCGGTCACGTCGTACGAGAAGATCCGGCCTCGCTCGCGGTCGGTGTCGTACCCCGCGAAGAGCGGGACCACCGCCAGGCCCTGCAGGGCCATGCCGAGGTTGCCGCGGATCATCGTGGACAGCCGGTTGGCCTTGCCCTCCAGGGAGAGCGTGGCCCCCTCGATCTTCTCGTAGTGCTCCAGCTCCAGCTGGAAGAGCTTGACCATCTCCACCGCGAGGCCCGCCGTGCCGGCGATGCCGACCGCGGAGAACTCGTCGGCGGGGAAGACCTTCTCGATGTCGCGCTGCGCGATGACGTTGCCCATCGTCGCGCGGCGGTCACCGGCGAGCACGACGCCGCCGGGGAAGGTGGCGGCGACGATGGTGGTGCCGTGCGGGATCTCCACGGCGCCCTGCACCGGGGGCAACGAGCGCCCGCCCGGCAGGAGTTCGGGCGCGTGCGACCCCAGGAAGTCGAGGAACGACGACGATCCGGGCGTCAGGAAGGCAGCTGGTAGACGCCCGGTGCTACGAGTGTTGGCTTCCACACGTTTCCTTCCGGGTATGCGGCGGCCCGACGTGGGGACGTCCGGGTCGTCCTTGAGCTCTGTGATGCGTCAGTTGCGGTTGATGCACGGTACGCCAGGACCCTACCCGCCGGGCGGCGGTGATCCACATCCGGAACCGAAGCCGAACGGCCCCCGCGACGGCGTGCCACCGGACGCCTCCGGCCACGGGTCGGGCAGGGGACGACGAGGCCCGCCGACGACGGGGGCGCTCCGCAGCGGAAGCGCTCCCTCCCGTCGCGCGGGCCGGGTCCTCGCCGCCTACTGTCCGCCCTTTTGGACAAAGCTCCGGACGAAGTCCTCCGCGTTCTCCTCCAGGACGTCGTCGATCTCGTCCAGGACGGAGTCGACGTCGTCCGAGAGCTTCTCCTGGCGCTCCTTGAGGTCCGTGGTGGACTGCTCGTCCTCGGTGGTCTCCTCGACCTCCTCGGTGGAACGCGTCGCTCGCTGCTGCCCGCCGGTGTCCTTGGTAGCCATGTGCCCCTCACCCCGCTCGGTTGCATGTCCTGCAAGATCAGACCCTACAAGCCGGGTCCGACATCGGCTCTGTTCTCCGGTGACCAGGTGCTGCGGCGGTCCGGGCCGGCCGGTGAGCCGGTTCACCCCCTTCAACGCTCGGGGGTCACCTGGATGATTCCCTCCCGGACCGCCTTTCAGCCGCCCGAGAGGATCCGGACCAGGTCCTCCGCCGTGTGGCAGCGGTCCAGCAGCTCCTTGACGTGGTTGCGGGTGCCGCGCAGTGGCTCCAGCGTGGGCACCCGTTGCAGGGAGTCACGGCCGGGCAGGTCGAAGATGACCGAATCCCACGAGGCCGCCGCCACGTCGTCCGCGTACTGCTCCAGACAGCGGCCCCGGAAGTAGGCCCTGGTGTCCTCAGGAGGCTTGATACGGGCCTGGGAGACCGCGTCCTCGTCCAGGAGCCGTTTCATCCGGCCCCGGGCCACCAGACGGTTGTACAGGCCCTTGTCGGGGCGTACGTCCGCGTACTGCAGGTCGACGAGGTGCAGCCGGGCGGCGTCCCAGTCGATGCCGTCCCGCCTGCGGTAGCCCTCCAGCAGCTCCCGCTTGGCCACCCAGTCCAGCTCGCCCGCCAGGCTCATGGGATCGCTCTCCAGGCGCCCCAGGACGTCCTCCCAGCGGGTCAGCACGTCCCTGGTCTGCTCGTCGGCGTCGGTGCCGTAGCGGTCCTCGACGTACTTGCGGGCCAGCTCGTAGTACTCCATCTGGAGCTGCACCGCGGTGAGGGTGCGGCCGCTGCGCAGCGTGATCAGGTGTCGCAGACCGGGGTCGTGGGAGACCTGGTGCAGGGTGCGCACCGGCTGGTCCACGGCCAGGTCGACGGCGATGAACCCGTCCTCGATCATGGACAGGACCAGGGAGGTGGTGCCCAGTTTGAGGTAGGTGGAGATCTCCGAGAGGTTGGCGTCGCCGATGATGACGTGCAGCCTGCGGTACTTCTCGGCGTCCGCGTGCGGTTCGTCGCGGGTGTTGATGATGGGCCGCTTGAGGGTGGTCTCCAGACCCACCTCGACCTCGAAGTAGTCCGCCCGCTGGCTGATCTGGAAGCCGTGCTCCCCGCCGTCCTGCCCGATGCCGACCCGGCCGGCGCCGGTGAAGACCTGACGGGAAACGAAGAACGGGGTCAGATGGCGGACGATGTCCGAGAAGGCGGTCTCCCGCTTCATCAGGTAGTTCTCGTGGGTGCCGTAGGAGGCGCCCTTGTTGTCGGTGTTGTTCTTGTACAGGTGGATGGGCTGCGCGCCGGGCAGCTGGGCGGCCCGTTCGGCCGCCTCGGCCATGATGCGTTCGCCCGCCTTGTCCCACAGCACCGCGTCCCGGGGGTTGGTGACCTCGGGGGCGCTGTACTCCGGGTGGGCGTGGTCGACGTAGAGCCGGGCACCGTTGGTGAGGATCACGTTGGCCAGCCCGATGTCCTCGTCGGTGAGCTGGCTGGAGTCCGCGGAGTCCCGGGCGAGGTCGAAGCCGCGGGCGTCCCGCAGCGGGTTCTCCTCCTCGAAGTCCCAGCGGGCCCGGCGCGCCCGGTGCATCGCCGCCGCGTAGGCGTTGACGATCTGGGACGAGGTGAGCATGGCATTGGCGTTCGGGTGGCCCGGGACGGAGATCCCGTACTCCGTCTCGATCCCCATTACTCGCCGTACGGTCATGCGGCCCTCCTTGCGCGTGGCGCGGTACCGAAGAGCGTAGAGCGCGAGGAGGGCGGCGGGGAGATCATTTGGCGCTTTCCTCGGCTTCGGCCCCGGACCAGGAAAAACGTGTCCGGCCGCGGGTACCGGTGGGGACCGGTACCCGGCAGCCGGACGGCGTCCTACAGGTACTGCCCGGTGTTGGCCACGGTGTCGATCGAGCGACCGGTGTCGGCGCCCTGCTTGCCGGTGACGAGGGTGCGGATGAAGACGATCCGCTCGCCCTTCTTTCCGGAGATGCGGGCCCAGTCGTCCGGGTTGGTGGTGTTCGGCAGGTCCTCGTTCTCCTTGAACTCGTCCACGCAGGCGGAGAGCAGGTGGGAGACGCGCAGGCCCTTCTGGTTGTGGTCGAGGAAGTCCTTGATCGCCATCTTCTTGGCCCGGTCCACGATGTTCTGGATCATGGCGCCGGAGTTGAAGTCCTTGAAGTACAGGACCTCCTTGTCACCGTTGGCGTAGGTGACCTCCAGGAAGCGGTTCTCCTCGGTCTCCGCGTACATCCGCTCGACCACCGACTGGATCATGGCGCCGACGGTGGCGTCGGGCGACGCGCCGTGCTCCGACAGGTCGTCGGTGTGCAGCGGGAGCTTCGCGGTGAGGTACTTCGAGAAGATGTCCTTGGCGGCCTCGGCGTCCGGACGCTCGATCTTGATCTTCACGTCCAGCCGGCCGGGGCGCAGGATGGCCGGGTCGATCATGTCCTCGCGGTTGGAGGCGCCGATGACGATGACGTTCTCCAGGCCCTCGACGCCGTCGATCTCGGCGAGCAGCTGCGGGACGATGGTGTTCTCCACGTCCGAGCTGACGCCGGAGCCGCGGGTGCGGAAGAGCGACTCCATCTCGTCGAAGAAGACGATGACGGGGGTGCCCTCGCTCGCCTTCTCCCGGGCCCGCTGGAAGACCAGGCGGATGTGCCGCTCGGTCTCGCCGACGTACTTGTTGAGCAGCTCGGGGCCCTTGATGTTCAGGAAGTAGCTCTTGCCCTGGGGCTGCCCGGTGACCTCGGCGACCTTCTTGGCAAGGGAGTTGGCGACCGCCTTGGCGATGAGCGTCTTGCCGCATCCGGGCGGGCCGTAGAGCAGAACGCCCTTGGGCGGGCGCAGTTCGTGCTCCCGGAACAGGTCCGGGTAGAGGTAGGGGAGTTCGACCGCGTCGCGGATCAGCTCGATCTGGTTGCCCAGGCCGCCGATCTTGTCGTAGTCGATGTCCGGGACTTCCTCCAGGACGAGTTCCTCGACCTCGCTCTTGGGGACGACCTCGTAGACGTAGCCGGAGCGCGGCTCCAGCAGCAGGGCGTCGCCGGCGCGGATGGTGACGTCCAGCAGCGGTTCGGCGAGCCGGACCACCCGCTCCTCGTCGGTGTGCCCTATCACCAGCGCCCGTTCGCCGTCCTCGAGGATCTCCTTGAGGGTGACGATGTCGCCGACGCTCTCGAACTCCATCGCGTCGACCACGTTGAGCGCTTCGTTGAGCATGACCTCCTGGCCACGCCGGAGTTCGTCCACCTCGACGGACGGGCTGACGTTCACCCGCAGCTTCCGGCCGCCGGTGAAGATGTCGGCCGTACCGTCGTCGTTCGCTTGCAGGAAGACGCCGAATCCGGCAGGCGGCTGGGCGAGCCGGTCCACTTCCTCCTTGAGGGCCACGATCTGGTCGCGCGCCTCACGCAGGGTGTTGGCCAGTCGTTCGTTCTGCGCGGAAACGCCTGCCAGGTTGGTCTGGAGCTCGACGATCCGCTCTTCGAGAATCCTCGTGTGCCGCGGAGAGTCGGCGAGCTTACGTCGCAGGACGGCGATTTCCTGCTCGAGAAAGGCCACCTGGCTCGCGGGGTCCTCCGAACCCCGTGCGGGCCGGTTGCCACGGTTCATGTCGTCGTCGTGGGCTGCCACGGTCCTCACCTCCTCCAGGGGGAGCTGGACGCTTTCAGACCCTACCTGGGCCGGTGCGGGTTGAAACCCCTAGATCACAAACCCGGTCGGGGTGTGTCCGATCTTCACCCTTGCGCGCGCCCCCACGTCAGGGAGATACCCACCCAACAACATCGGAAAGCGACCGGTTGTATCGTCAGTTTGGTCAACACCCGCCAGGATCCGTTATTCCCGGCGGTTCCGGGACCGTCCCGGGCGGGTACGCACGGCCTGCGCAACGGCGCGGACCGGACGACCGGGCGAGACGACGAACGGCAGGCGAGGGATTTTCGTGAGCGAGGCTGTGGACGCGACGGGTGAGGCGCTGGAGGTCTGGATCGACCAGGACCTGTGCACCGGCGACGGGATCTGCGCCCAGTACGCGCCGGAGGTCTTCGAGCTGGACATCGACGGGCTGGCCTACGTCAAGGGTGAGGACGAGGAGTTGCGCGCGGAGCCGGGGGCGACCGTTCCCGTGCCGCTGCCGCTGCTGACCGACGTGGTGGACTCCGCGAAGGAGTGCCCCGGCGATTGCATCCATGTGCGCAGGGTGTCCGACCGCGTAGAGGTGTACGGGCCGGACGCGGAGTGACGCGTCGCCCCGGCGGTTCCTGGAAGCGCCGGGGCGTTCACCCGCGATGACCGGGCGGGCACGGGTCGCGTACGGGCGGCGCGGCAGGTCTTCGCACGGCTTCGGGCCGCGGTCCGCCCTGGCCGGATCCCGTCGGGTACGGGGTCGGCTCAGACGCTGTTGGCGTGCGGGCCGGGGATCGCGACGTAGCGGCCGTCGTTCCAGACCCAGCTGAACTTCCGCGCCAGGTCCGGGCAGCAGCGCGGCACCTGGTTCGAGGAGTAGCCGAGCAGGGTGGCCGAGACGGTGCGTCCGGTGACGGTGAAGTCCCGCAGGCTCAGCTTGTTCGCGGGGTCGACGAGGGTGCCGACGACGCGCGGCGTCCCGCCCGGTGCGGCGGGCTGGTCGAGCACGTAGACGCCGCTGGGCGGGGTGCCGGTCGGGGCGTCGCAGCGGACCACGGCGACCGTCTCCGGGCGCCCGTCGCCGTCGAGGTCGGCGGCGGCCTTCGTGACCACGTCGACCGGCAGGCCGTGGCAGGCGATCGGGTAGTGGGCGGCCGAGGCGTTCGGGGCGCCGGGCGCGGTGGCGGGGGCGAGGGTGGGGGCGGCGCCCGCGGGCTGCGCGAGCACGCAGATCGCGACGGCGGCGGCGAGGCCCAGGCCGGTCGCGAGCCAGTGCGCCGCGGTGGCGCGGGTGTGGGGAAGGTCCGGTCCGGCGGAAGGCTGCACGCGCGAACGTCTCCTGGAACTCGGGCCGTAAGGCGTGTCCGAAGGGGTGGCCAGCATGGTGCCACAGGTCACACGGCGTGGGACCACCGGGGCGGCCGTCGGCACGGTGTGCGCACGCGGGCTCGGGGCGGCGCGCAAGCGCCCCCTGGTCATCCAACGACTCGGCGCCGCCGCCGGGTTCCCGGAACGGGGAACTCGGCGACGGCGCCGGGAGGTTGAGGCGCGCGGGCGCTTCGTCGAGGCACGCGGGCGCTTCGGGACGGGCGGGCGCTTCGAGGGCGGGCGGCGGGTGTGGACCCGCCCCCTTGGGGTGACGGCTACGCGGTCGGGGGCTCGTCCTGCGGGGCGGCGGCGCCTTCGCGGGCGGCCGGGGTCGCGTCCTTCCCTCCCCAGCCCGCGTAGTCCTCGCCGTAGGCGCCCTTGGCGGGCCTGCGGCGGCGCAGCGGGGGCTCGACACCGTCCGCGAGGCGGCGGGCGGTCAGCAGGAAGCCGGTGTGGCCGATCATGCGGTGGTCGGGCCGCACCGCGAGACCCTCGACGTGCCAGGTGCGCACCATGGTCTCCCACGCGGTCGGCTCGTTGAACGTGCCGTGTTCGCGGATCGCCTCGACGGTGCGGGCCAGCTGCGTGGTGGTGGCAACGTAGGCGCACAGCATGCCGCCGGGCACCAGGGCCTTGGAGACCGGCTCCAGGCACTCCCAGGGGGCGAGCATGTCGAGGATGACGCGGTCGACGTCGGTGTCGGACAGGTTGTCCTGGAGGTCGCCGACGGTCAGCTGCCAGGCCGGGTGCTCGCCGCCGAAGTAGCGGCGCACGTTGTCCGCGGCGATCTCGGCGAAGTCGGGGCGGCGCTCGTAGCTGTGCAGCATGCCCTGGTCGCCGACCGCGCGCAGCAGGAAGCAGCTGAGCGAGCCGGAGCCGACTCCCGCCTCGACCACCCGCGCGCCGGGGAAGATGTCGGCCATCGACAGGATCTGCCCCGCGTCCTTGGGGTAGACCACGGCGGCACCGCGGGGCATGGACAGGACGTAGTCGGGGAGCAGGGGCCGCAACGCGAGGTACGCGATGTTCCCCGTGGTACGCACGACACTGCCTTCGGGGGCGCCGATCAGCTCGTCGTGCGGGAAAGAGCCCTTGTGGGTGTGGAAGCTCTTGCCCGCTTCGAGCGTGAAGGTGTGGTGGCGTCCCTTGGGGTCGGTGAGCTGGACCTGGTCCCCGACCTGGAAGGGCCCGCGACGGCGGGCGGCACCGGTCGGTTCGGACATGTGAACAGCCTATCCGAGGTCAGCGGGTGCCCCGGCCGCCGCGGGCCCGTCCTCCCCGACCAACCCGCCCTTCGCGACCAGGTCGGCGCGGGGCTACGGGCGGGCCGGCTGGGCCATCGCCTGGACGAAGGCCCGCTCGACGTCCGCGGTGGACAGGACGCCGTAGATCTCGCCGGTGGGCTCCAGGACCAGGTACTCGCTGGCCGGGGTCTCGCGCAGGGTGTCGAGCAGCTCCTCGCCCGACAGCTCGGCCGACACCCGCATCCCGGGCCGCAGGTCCTGGGTGAGGCCGCTGACGGCGACCCAGGGGCGGCGGTGCTCGGGGATGCTCATGATCGCGCTCTCCCGGACCAGGCCGGTGGCGTCGCCGTGCGGGTCGACGACGACCAGGGCGCGGGCACCGGCCTCGTTGGCCCGGCGCAGCGCCTCGGACAGCGGGGTGCCCGGTTCGACCGGGACCGCCCGGCGGGTCAGGGTGCGGGCGCGCAGGCCGGGGAGCCGCTCGCGCAGCCGGGCCATGCGCAGGCTGTTGCCCGCGCCGGTCCAGATGATGGCGGCCAGGATGGCGGCGAGCAGCGCGTCGGTGAGCGAGTCGGCGCCGGTGACGGTCGTCTGGTCGCCGCGCCCGCCCGCGTAGCTGAGCAGGGGCAGCCCGATCAGCACGGCGACGGCGAGCGCGCGGCCGGTCCAGGCGGCGGCGACGGTGCCGGTCATCGGCCTGCCGCTGAGCTTCCAGACCACGGCGCGCAGCATCCGGCCGCCGTCCAGCGGCAGCCCGGGCAGCAGGTTGAAGGCGGCAACGATGAGGTTGGAGACCATCAGTCCGGCGAGCAGCACGCCGGGCACCGTGCCGGGGGTGACGCCGCGCATGCCGAGGTAGAAGACCCCGGCCAGCACCAGGGACAGCAGCGGCCCGACGAAGGCCAGCACGAACTCCCGGCCGGGACTGTCGGACTCCTTCTCGATCTCCGAGACACCGCCGAAGAACTGGAGCTGGATGCGGCGCACCGGCAGGTCGAAGCGGAGCGCGGCGACGGTGTGGGCGAGCTCGTGGACCAGCACGGAGGCGTAGAAGGCGACCGCGAAGAACAGCGACACCAGGTAGCGGGCGGCGCCCAGCTCCGGCAGGACCCGGTCGAGCTGGCCGCCGAAGACCCAGGTGATGAGCGCGGCGACCAGGAACCAGCTGGGCGCCACGTAGACCGGCACGCCGAAGGGGCGGCCCATGAGGATGCCGCCTCCCGCCTCGCGCGGGCGCTTGCCTCCTCCGCCGCCCTTGGGCCCCGGCCCGGGGGCCGCTCCCCCGCTGCCGGACTGCGGATGCCCGCTGTTGTCCACTGTGTCCCCTCGTCAAGGTGAACCCCGTACTCGATCATGCGGTACGGGGCGTCTGCCGTCGATGGTAACGACGCGGTGCGCGGGGATGTCAGTGGCGCCCCTTAGGGTCGGTGCCATGAACGCCAGGCCCGAACTCGCCGCTCCCAGGCCCCCGTCGTCGCTGTCGCCGTCCCGGGCCGGGGACTTCATACGGTGCCCGCTGCTGTACCGCTTCCGGGTCATCGACCGGCTCCCGGAGAAGCCCAGCGAGGCGGCGACCCGCGGGACCGTGGTCCACGCGGTGCTTGAGCGCCTGTTCGACGTCCCCGCGATCGAGCGTACGCCGCTGCTGGCCCGTTCGATGGTGGCGCCGCAGTGGCAGCGGCTGCTGGCCGAGCGCCCCGAGCTGGCCGAGCTGTTCGCGCCGGAGTCGCCCGGCGGGGCGACGGACCCGGCGGACGACGCAGGGGTGGCCGACGTGGGACCGGAGGCCGCGGAGAGTGCGGCCGGGCCGTCCGCGGCGGAGCGGCTGGCGCGGTGGCTGGAGAGCGCCGAGCGGCTGGTGGAGCGCTGGTTCTCGCTGGAGGACCCGACGCGCCTGGAGCCGGCCGAGCGCGAGCTGTACGTCGAGACGGCGCTGGAGTCGGGCCTCGTGCTGCGCGGCTACGTGGACCGGCTGGACGTGGCGCCCACCGGCGACCTGCGGGTCGTCGACTACAAGACGGGCAAGGCACCGCGCCCGGAGTACGCGGCCGAGGCGCTGTTCCAGATGAAGTTCTACGCGCTGGTGCTGTGGCGGCTGCGCGGGGTGGTGCCGCGCCGCCTCCAGCTGGTCTACCTCGGCAGCGGCGACGTGCTGACGTACGACCCGACCGAGCAGGACCTGCGCGGGGTGGAGCGCAAGCTGCTGGCGCTGTGGGAGGCCATCCGGCGGGCCACCGAGACCGGCGACTGGCGCCCGCGGCCCGGCAGGCTGTGCGACTGGTGCGACCACCGTGCGCTGTGCCCTTCGTTCGGCGGCACGCCCCCGGTCTATCCACTGCCCACGACGCGGACGGCTCCGGACGATCTGGTGCCGTCCGATCCGGCCGGTTAGGCCAGAATGGGGCCGACCGCCCCCTGCCCGAAGGAGATCCCGTGGCGATCCGCGTCCTGCTCGTGGACGACCAGCCGCTGTTGCGCACCGGTTTCCGGATGATCCTGGAGGCGGAGGCGGACCTCGCGGTGGTCGGCGAGGCCGGGGACGGCCTGCAGGCGCTGGAGCAGGTGCGCGCGCTACAGCCCGACGTGGTGCTGATGGACATCCGGATGCCCCGGATGGACGGTGTCGAGGCGACCCGGCAGATCACCGGCCCGGGGCGGGACGGCCCGGCGAAGGTCCTGGTGCTCACCACGTTCGACCTGGACGAGTACGTGGTGGAGGCGCTGCGCGCGGGCGCCAGCGGCTTCCTGCTCAAGGACGCGCCGGCGGTCGAGCTGGTGCAGGCGATCCGGGTGGTGGCCGCGGGCGAGGCGATGCTCGCGCCGAGCATCACGCGAAGGCTGCTGGACAAGTACGCGGGACGGCTGCCGTCCGGCGAGGAGCCGCTGCCGCAGGCGCTGGGCACGCTGACCGAGCGCGAGGTGGAGGTGCTCAAGCTGGTGGCCAGGGGGCTGTCCAACGCCGAGATCGCCGCCGAGCTGTTCGTCAGCGAGACCACCGTCAAGACGCACGTCGGCCATGTGCTGACCAAGCTGGGCCTGCGGGACCGGGTGCAGGCCGCGGTGTACGCGTACGAGAGCGGCCTGGTGCGGCCCGGGGCGTCCTGATCCGCTCCCGGTGAGGACGGTCCGGAGACTCCCGTTGCGGAAGATCCGGAAAGGGGTGGGCCCCGGTGCTTCGTACGCACCGGGGCCCACCCCTTCGTCACCGGCCCTGACGGGCCGCCGTCCGGATCACTCCGAGACGCCGCGGCCCAGCTCCCAGAACTGGAGCTCCGAGGAGGAGTTGAGCGCCCACTCGGTGCCCGTGATGTCGTTCTTGGCGGCCAGGTACTGCTTGCCCTGCCACAGCGGGATGAACGGCACGTCCTGCGCGAGGTCCTGCTGCGCGGTCTCGAAGCTGTTCACGGTCGCGCTGCGCTCGGTCTGCTTGCGCTCGGCCGGGATGATCTGGTCCTCGATCTGGCTGTTGCGGTACGGCGTCCCGAGGATGTTGTCCTTGCCCATGAACGGCGCCAGGTAGTTGTCCGGGTCCGGGAAGTCGGGGAACCAGCCCATGCCCCAGACCTGGTACTTGTCGTTGAGCGAGGCGTTGCGGAAGGTGTCCCACGGCACGCCCTGGAGCGTGATCTTGAACAGACCGCTGGCTTCCAGCTGCTTCTTCAGCTCGGCGAACTCGTTGGCCGTCACCGAGCCGTAGTGGTCGGTGGTGTAGGTCAGCGTCAGCGGGACCGGCGTGGTGATCCCGGCCTTCTGCAGTGTCTGCTTGGCCTTGGAGACGCTGGGCTCACCGTAGGTGTTGAAGAACGAGTTGCTGTGGCCGGTGATGCCCTGCGGGATCATCGAGTACAGCGCCTCGGAGGTGCGCGCGTAGACGTCGCGGACCAGCGCCTCGCGGTCGACGACCTCGGCGACGGCCTTGCGGACGGCGACGCTCTTGACGGTCGGGTCGTTGGTGTTGAAGACCAGGTAGCGGATCTCCGAGCCGGGCGCCTCGACCAGGTTGATCTTGCTGGACGTGGTGTCCTGGAACTTGGCTATCTCGTCCGGCGTCATGGTGCGGTTGACGACGTCGACCTGGCCGTTCTGCAGCGCCTGGACCATCGCGGCCGAGGTCTTGTAGAACTTCAGGGTGATCTTGTCGTTGTTGAGCTTGAAGGCACCCTTGTAGTTGGGGTTCTTGTCGAAGACCGCCTCGTCGCCCTGCTTGAAGGAGTCCAGCTTGTACGGGCCGGAGCCGACGAGCTTCGTACCGGCGAGGATCTTGTTCGCCGGGTAGACCTTGCTGTCGACGATCGCCGCCGCCGGGGTCGCCAGCTTGTAGGGGAAGGTGGCGTCCGGGGTCTTGAGGTGGAAGACGATGGTGTCGTCCGTCGGGGCCTCGACCTTGTCGACGTTGTCGAGCAGCGAGGACGGACCGTTGGGGTCGTGGATGCCCAGCTGACGGTCGATGGAGAACTTGACGTCCTTCGAGGTCAGCGGGTCACCATTGGAGAACTTCAGGCCGCCGTGCAGGGTGCAGCGGTAGGTCTCGCCCAGCTGGTCGGTGAAGCCGCACTTGCTCGCGGCGTCCGGGATCGGGTCGGTGCCGGTGGGCGGGAAGCTCAGCAGGGTCTGCAGGGTGTTGCCGAGGATGTTCCACTCGCCGATGTCGTAGGAGTCGGCCGGATCCAGCGGTGCCGGGCTGTCCTTGGTCACCTCGATCTGGTCGGTGGTGCCCACGACGATGGCGTCGCCGCCGCCCCCACTGCCGCCGCTCGAACCACCGCACGCGGCAAGGGCGGGCGCGATCAGGCCCACCACGGCCGGCAGCACCAGTAGCTTGCGATTCATCCTCGTTGGTCTCCCTTGTCGGCGTTGGCTGTTCGCACTGCGGAGGGCGCTACGCCGGCGCCGCCCGCTCCCCCGTACATCATCGGTGTCGTACCTGTGTCCCTGCCGGGACGGCGGAGTGGAGCGGCTCCTTGGCGGGCGGGTGCGGCGGGCCGGCCAACACCGTGTGCGGGACGCCCCGTTCGGCGAGGGGTCCGTGCACACCACCGCGGTCCGTGTCGCACGCTGCCGCGACGATACCGAGGTTGCGGTGGTTCCGTACCAAGGAGACGCCAAAGTTCTCGCTCCGTGCGGCAGGGCCGCCACCGCACCGGCCGGGGACGGCCACGCGGGAGCGGTGCGCGGCGGGGTGCGTCCCGCGCCGCGTGCCCGGGTAGGCGGTCATCGGCCCTCCTTCATGGTCTCGGTGCGGCGGCAGCGGTCACGGCGGCTTGGTGAGCGGCATCTCGTGAATCCGTTGCCCAATGCCGATCTGGTGTTTCGGCATTGACCAGCGAAGACCCTAGTAGGAGCACCTGACTGCACCAGAACACGGACCAGTTGAGGCGGAATCACACCGAGATAACGACGCGTCGCACTCCGATATCCGGACACCGGCGCGTTCTTCCCTTGCGGCCACCAAACGGGACACAAGGGCGCCCGGAAGGCCTTCAGGGGCCGCCGTCTATCACATGCCACGACGCACGTCAACGGACGCGCCAGTGACAAGAATCACGGAACCCGCCGTGCGGGGCCCTCCGGGAATTCGATCAGCGTATTCGTCACGGAAAATGAGCAGGCGGGAGCCGAGAGTTCTCGCGGGGAATTGCGCGGCACGCTCAGTGCACGGGTTGTTCCTTCACCGTCATCGTTTCAGGTGGCGGGTGCCATCACCGAGCGGAGAAAAGTCAGATCGACCTGTTCCAGGGACGTCACGACGGTGCGTCCGGGAGCCGCCGAGATGGGCACCAGCGAGGGCACCGCGACCACCCGGCAGCCGGCCGCCTCGGCGGAGGCGACCCCCGTCAGGGTGTCCTCCACGACCACGCAGTCGGCCGGATCGGCGCCGAGCCCGGCGGCGGCCGTCAGGTACGGCTCGGGGTGCGGTTTGGTGTGGGTGACCTCGTCGCCGGCGACCGACAGCGCGAAGTTCTCCGGGCCGAGGGAGCGCAGCACGATGTCGATGATGTGCCGGTGGGAGGCGGAGACCAGTGCGGTGGGCACCTGGTGGGCGGCGAGTTCGGTCAGCAGGCGCCGGGCGCCCGGCATCAACGGGACACCGCGGCCGATGAGTTCCGTGAACCGGCCGTTGATCAGGACGGACAGCTCGTCGAAGGTCTGCCGGACGCCGGTGACGGCGATCAGGTGCGCCACGCTGCGCGTCATCGGGCCGCCGATGACGACCTGGCGGTGCTCCTCGCCCAGGACGTGGCCCAGCTCGGCGAAGACCTCGCTCTCGGCGGACCACCAGAACCCCTCGGTGTCCACCAGGGTGCCGTCCATGTCGAGCAGCACGGCCCGCGGGGACGGGCCGTCGGTGCGCTGGACCTGGACGGCGGGGACGCTGCTGGTCATCCGGATACCTCCGTAGGGGACGAAGAGGCCGGCCGTCCACCACTGACGCGGTGAGCGACCGGCCTCCACCGGACCGTCCAGTGTACGTCCGGGGTGGATCATCCGCCCGGCGAGCGCGTGGCCGTACGGGCTCGCCGGGGGAAACACCGGGTGACGCGCCCGTCCGTGCCACCGGAGTGCGGCGCCGCGCGGCACGCCCGCCTTGGCGCAGGCCCGCGGGGCGTCACCTGGCGTTGAAGTACTTCGCCTCCGGGTGGTGGATCACGATGGCGTCCGTGGACTGCTCGGGGTGGAGCTGGAACTCCTCCGACAGCTCGACGCCGATCCGGCCCGGCTCCAGCAGTTCGGCGATCTTCGCCCGGTCCTCCAGGTCGGGGCAGGCGCCGTAGCCCAGCGAGAAGCGGGCACCGCGGTACTTCAGGGCGAACATGTCCTCGACGTCCGCCGGGTCCTCCCCGCCGAAGCCCAGCTCGGCGCGGACCCGGGCGTGCCAGTACTCGGCGAGCGCCTCGGCGAGCTGGACGGACAGGCCGTGCAGCTCCAGGTAGTCGCGGTAGGAGTCGGCGGCGAACAGTTCGTTGGCCGCCTCGGAGACCTTGCTGCCCACGGTGACGACCTGGAAGCCGACCACGTCGGTCTCGCCGGTCTCCTGCGGCCGGAAGAAGTCGGCCAGGCAGAGCCTGCGGCCGCGGCGCTGGCGGGGGAAGGTGAAGCGGACCCGCTCCGAGCCGTCCTCGTGCAGCACGATCAGGTCGTCGCCCTTGGAGACGCAGGGGAAGTAGCCGTAGGTGACGGCGGCCTCCAGCAGGCCTTCCGTCTGGAGCTTGTCGAGCAGTCCGCGCAGCCGGGGGCGGCCCTCGTCCTCCACCAGCTCCTCGTAGGTGGGCCCGCCCGCGCGGGCCTGCTTCAGGCCCCACTGCCCCTTGAACAGGGCGCCCTCGTCCAGCCAGGAGGCGTAGTCCTTGAGCGGGATGCCCTTGACGACCCGGCTGCCCCAGAACGGCGGGGCGGGCACCGGGTTGTCGACGGAGACGTCGGAGCGGACCTGGCCGAGGTTCTCCTGCGGCTCGGTCTCGGGCAGGTCGCGCTTGGGCACCCGGCGGGCCTTGAGCTCGGGCAGGGTGGCGCCGGGCACGCCGCGCTTGACGGCGATGAGCGCGTCCATCAGGCGCAGGCCCTCGAAGGCGTCGCGGGCGTAGCGGACCTCGCCCTCGTAGATCTCGTGCAGGTCCTGCTCGACGTAGGCGCGGGTGAGGGCGGCGCCGCCGAGGATCACGGGGAAGTCGGCGGACAGCCCGCGCTGGTTGAGCTCCTCCAGGTTCTCCTTCATGATCACCGTGGACTTCACCAGCAGCCCGGACATGCCGATCACGTCGGCCCGGTGCTCCTGGGCGGCGTCCAGGATCGCCGAGACGGGCTGCTTGATGCCGAGGTTGACCACGTTGTAGCCGTTGTTGGACAGGATGATGTCGACGAGGTTCTTGCCGATGTCGTGGACGTCGCCGCGGACGGTGGCGAGCACGATGGTGCCCTTGCCGGCCTCGTCGCTCTTCTCCATGTGCGGTTCGAGGTGGGCCACCGCGCTCTTCATCACCTCGGCGGACTGCAGGACGAACGGCAGCTGCATCTGGCCGGAGCCGAACAGCTCGCCGACCACCTTCATGCCTTCCAGCAGCGTGTCGTTGACGATCTCCAGGGCGGGCCGCCCGGCCAGCGCCTCGTCGAGGTCGGCCTCCAGGCCGTTGCGTTCGCCGTCGATGATGCGGCGCTGGAGCCGTTCGTCCAGCGGCAGGGCGGCGAGTTCCTCGGCGCGGCCGGCCTTGACGGACTTGGTGTCGACGCCTTCGAACAGCTCCAGGAACCGCTGCAACGGGTCGTAGCCCTCGCGCCTGCGGTCGTGGATCAGGTCGAGGGCGACCTCGCGCTGCTCCTCGGGGATGCGGGCGACGGGAAGGATCTTGGCGGCGTGCACGATCGCCGAGTCGAGGCCCGCCTCGACGCACTCGTTGAGGAAGACGGAGTTGAGGACCATCCGGGCGGGCGGGTTGAGCCCGAAGGAGACGTTGGACAGGCCCAGGGTGGTCTGCACGTCGGGGTGGCGGCGCTTGAGTTCGCGGATCGCCTCGATGGTGGCGACGGCGTCCTTGCGGGACTCCTCCTGGCCGGTGGCGATGGTGAAGGTCAGGCAGTCGACGATGATGTCGCTCTCGTGCACGCCCCAGTTGCCGGTCAGGTCGGCGATCAGCCGCTCGGCGACGGCGACCTTGTGCTCGGGGGTGCGGGCCTGGCCCTCCTCGTCGATGGTGAGGGCGATCAGGGCGGCGCCGTGCTCGACGGCGAGCGCGGTGACCTTCTGGAAGCGGGATTCGGGGCCGTCGCCGTCCTCGTAGTTGACGGAGTTGATGACGGCGCGCCCGCCCAGCAGCTCCAGCCCGGCCTGCAGGACGGCCGGTTCGGTGGAGTCCAGCACGATCGGCAGGGTGGAGGCGGTCGCCAGGCGCCCGGCGATCTCGCGCATGTCCACGGCGCCGTCGCGGCCCACGTAGTCGACGCACAGGTCGAGCAGGTGGGCGCCTTCGCGGATCTGTTCGCGGGCCATCTCCACGCAGTCGTCCCAGCGGCCCTCCAGCATGGCTTCGCGGAACTTCTTGGAGCCGTTGGCGTTGGTGCGCTCACCGATGGCCAGGTACGAGGTGTCCTGGCGGAACGGCACGGCCTGGTAGAGGGAGGCGGCGCCGGGCTCCGGGCGCGGGGTGCGGGGGGCGACCTCGTGGCCGCGGACCCGCTCGACGACCTGGCGCAGGTGCTCCGGCGTGGTGCCGCAACAGCCGCCGACCAGCGACAGGCCGTACTCGCGCACGAACACCTCCTGGGCGTCGGCGAGTTCGGACGGGGTGAGCGGGTAGTGGGCGCCGTCCTTGCCGAGGACCGGCAGGCCCGCGTTGGGCATGGCGGAGACGCCGATGCGGGCGTGCCGGGCGAGGTGGCGCAGGTGCTCGCTCATCTCGGCGGGGCCGGTGGCGCAGTTGAGGCCGATCAGGTCGATGCCGAGCGGTTCCAGCGCGGTCAGGGCGGCGCCGATCTCGGAGCCGAGCAGCATGGTGCCGGTGGTCTCCACCGTGACCTGGCACAGCAGCGGCAGGTCGACCCCGGCGGCCTTCAGGGCGCGGCGGGCGCCGATGAGGGACGCCTTGGTCTGGAGCAGGTCCTGGGTGGTCTCCACCAGGACGGCGTCCGCGCCGCCGGCGACCAGGCCCTCGACCTCGGTCTGGTAGGCGTCGCGCAGCGCGGTGTACGGGGCGTGGCCGAGGGTGGGCAGCTTGGTGCCGGGGCCGACCGAGCCGAGCACCCAGCGCGGGCGGTCGGGGGTGGCGTGGCGGTCGGCGACCTCGCGGGCGATGCGGGCACCGGCCTCGGACAGCTCGAAGACGCGGTCCGCGATGTCGTACTCGCCGAGGGCGGCGAGGTTGGCGCCGAAGGTGTTGGTCTCGACGCAGTCCACTCCGACGGCGAAGTACTCCTCGTGCACGGCGGCGACGATGTCGGGCCGGGTGATGTTGAGGACCTCGTTGCAGCCTTCGAGGCCCTGGAAGTCGTCGAGGGACGGGTCCTGGGCCTGGAGCATGGTCCCCATCGCGCCGTCGGCCACCACCACGCGGGTGGCGAGCGCCTCACGGAGGGCGGCTGCGCGGGACTGCTGGGCGGTCTGCTGGGACGGCGAGGCCATAGGAACTGCTCCCTGGGATGCGACGGCTGTCGGCTTTGCGCACCCCGCTCGCGGGGTGCGCACCCGGCCAGCCTAGCGGCGTCGGCCCGGGACCACGCAGCGCGTTCCGAGGGATGGGACGCGCCGAGTGGCTGACGCGGTGGCCGGATCCGGAGGGTGGCGGGTGCGGTCCGGGACACGGTTGGCAGACTTTTGCCTACGATGGTGTTCGGCATCGCCCGATGCTGTTCAGCATTGCCGACCGCAAGTGGCTCTGCCCGGACACTGCGGGCGGGTCGAGGACGACGGCGGCACACGGAGGTTGGCCCCATGGCAGGAAGCATCCAGTCGGTCGAGCGCGCGGCCGCGATCCTGCGGCTGCTCGCCGGGGGCGAACGACGGCTGGGGCTGACCGACATCGCGTCCACGCTCGGCCTGGCCAAGGGGACCGCCCACGGCATCCTGCGCACCCTCCAGCAGGAGGGCTTCGTGGAGCAGGACACCGCCTCCGGCCGCTACCAGCTGGGCGCCGAACTGCTGCGCCTGGGCAACAGCTACCTGGACGTCCACGAGCTGCGCGCCCGCGCCCTGGTGTGGACCGACGACCTGGCCCGCTCCAGCGGGGAGAGCGTCTACCTGGGGGTGCTGCACCAGCAGGGGGTGCTGATCGTGCACCACGTCTTCCGGCCCGACGACAGCCGCCAGGTGCTGGAGATCGGCGCGATGCAGCCGCTGCACTGCACGGCGCTGGGCAAGGTGCTGGCCGCGTACGACCCGGTCGCGCACTCCGAGGCGCTGGAGGGCGCGCGGGAGGAGTTCACCCCGCGCACGCTGACGGCCGTGCCGGACTTCGAAGCAGTGCTCGACCTGACCCGCGCCCGGGGCTGGGCGGTGGACCTGGAGGAGACCTGGGACGGGGTGGCCTCGGTCGCGGCGCCCATCCACGACCGGCGGCGGATGCCGGTGGGCGCGGTGGGGATCACCGGCGCGGTGGAGCGGATGTGCGAGAACGGCGAGGTGCGGGCGCGGCTGGTGGCCGCGGTGCGCGACTGCGCCCGGTCGGTCTCCCGCGACCTGGGCGGGGGGCGCTTCCAGTGAGGCACGGTCTGCGCAGGTCGTACGGGATGTCCGTGAGGACCGTTGATAACTGTTTGGGCTCTTCGCCGGGAGCGGTCTCCGCGCCCCTTGACGCCATCCATACCGAGAGTAAAACTTCCGTTCGGCGGTCGACATTGTCGAACACCGGACGGGACCCGGGGTCCGCCACCTTGCTCATCGGATGGGCATGAGAACGTAAGGAGCCCGCTTTGTCCAACGGTCACGTCTTCGTCGGCGAACTCATCGGTACCGCCGTTCTGATTCTTCTCGGTGGTGGCGTGTGCGCCGCCGTCACGCTCAAGCATTCCAAGGCCAAGGACGCCGGATGGGTGGCGATCACCTTCGGGTGGGGCTTCGCCGTCCTGGCCGGCGCCTACATCTCCAACGGCCTGTCCGGCGGACAGCTGAACCCGGCGGTGACCATCGGCGTGGCCATCAAGACCGGCCAGTGGAACCAGGTGCCGGTCTACCTCGGCGGGCAGATCCTGGGCGCGATCATCGGCGCCACCCTGGTGTGGCTCGCCTACTACGGGCAGTTCGCCGCGCACATGACCGACCCGGAGATCGTCGGCGGCACCCAGGCCGACCCGGCGGGCCCGGTCACCCAGGAGGAGGACCGCTCCGGCCAGCCCGGCGGCCCGGTGCTGGGGATCTTCTCCACCGGTCCGGAGATCCGCAACGTCGTCCAGAACCTGGCCACCGAGATCATCGGGACCACCGTGCTGGTGCTCTTCATCCTGACGATGGGCATGACGAAGGGCCTGGCCCTCAACGGCCTCGGCATCCTGCTGGTGGCACTGCTGGTGGTCGGCATCGGCCTGTCGCTGGGCGGCCCGACCGGCTACGCCATCAACCCCGCGCGCGACCTCGGCCCGCGCATCGTCCACGCCCTGCTGCCGCTGCCCAACAAGGGCGGCTCCGACTGGGGCTACGCGTGGATACCGGTGGTGGGTCCGCTGATCGGCGGCGCCGTCGCGGGCGGTATCTACCAGCTCGCGTTCGCCTGATGCCGCATCCGTACGAGACCGACCGCCGCACCCTCACCAGACTTCAGGAGCACCAGTGACCGACACCACCGAAGCCGCCGCCTCCTCGCACGGCACGGGTCCGTTCATCGCGGCCATCGACCAGGGCACCACGTCCTCGCGCTGCATCGTCTTCGACCGCGACGGCCGCATCGTCGCCGTCGACCAGAAGGAGCACGAGCAGATCTTCCCCAAGCCCGGCTGGGTCGAGCACGACGCCGCCGAGATCTGGACCAACGTCCAGGAGGTCGTGGCCGGCGCGCTGGACAAGGCCGGGATCACCACCGCCGACGTCAAGGCACTGGGCATCACCAACCAGCGCGAGACCACCGTGCTGTGGGACAAGGCGACCGGTGAGCCGGTGCACAACGCCATCGTCTGGCAGGACACCCGCACCGACGGCCTGTGCAAGGAGCTGGGCCGCAACGTCGGCCAGGACCGCTTCCGCCGTGAGACCGGCCTGCCGCTGGCGTCGTACTTCGCGGGCCCGAAGATCCGCTGGATGCTCGACAACGTCGAGGGCCTGCGCGAACGCGCCGAGGCCGGCGAGATCCTCTTCGGCACCATGGACAGCTGGGTCATCTGGAACCTGACCGGCGGCGCCCAGGGCGGTGTGCACGTCACCGACGTCACCAACGCCTCGCGCACCCTGCTGATGAACCTGCGCACCCTGGACTGGGACGACAAGATCCTGTCCTCCATGGAGATCCCGGCGGCCGTGCTGCCCGAGATCCGCTCGTCCGCCGAGGTGTACGGCACCGCCAAGGGCGCGCTGGAGGGCGTGCCGGTGGCGTCCGCGCTGGGCGACCAGCAGGCCGCGCTGTTCGGGCAGACCTGCTTCAGCAAGGGCGAGGCCAAGTCGACGTACGGCACCGGCACGTTCCTGCTGCTCAACACCGGTGACGAGCCGGTCAACAGCTACAACGGCCTGCTGACCACGGTCGGTTACCGCATCGGCGACCAGAAGCCGGTCTACGCGCTGGAGGGCTCCATCGCGGTCACCGGTTCGCTGGTGCAGTGGATGCGCGACCAGATGGGCCTGATCAAGTCGGCCGCCGAGATCGAGACGCTGGCGATGTCGGTCGAGGACAACGGCGGCGCCTACTTCGTGCCGGCCTTCTCCGGGCTGTTCGCGCCCTACTGGCGTTCCGACGCGCGCGGTGTCATCGCGGGCCTGACCCGTTACGTCACCAAGGCGCACATCGCCCGCGCCGTGCTGGAGGCGACCGCCTGGCAGACCCGGGAGATCGTCGACGCGATGAACAAGGACTCCGGTGTGGAGCTGACCTCCCTCAAGGTCGACGGCGGCATGACCAGCAACAACCTGCTGATGCAGACCATCGCCGACGCGCTGGACGCGCCGGTGGTGCGGCCGATGGTGGCCGAGACGACCTGTCTGGGCGCCGCCTACGCGGCCGGGCTCGCGGTCGGCTTCTGGCAGGACACCGACGAGCTGCGCGCCAACTGGCGCCGCGCGGCCGAATGGACCCCCCGTATGGACGCGGCCGACCGTGACCGCGAGTACAAGAACTGGCTCAAGGCCGTCGAGCGGACCATGGGCTGGATCGAAGAGGAGCACTGAGTAGAGATATGACCACCCTGCAGAGCGTCCCGGCCCTCGGGACGCATCCGGCCGCCGGTCGCAACGCAAGCCGCAGCGAGACCCGGGATCTCCTGAGCCACGCCACGTACGACCTGCTCGTGATCGGCGGAGGCATCCTGGGCACCTCGGTGGCCTGGCACGCGGCCCAGGCCGGGCTGCGGGTCGCGATGGTGGACGCCGGCGACTTCGCCGGCGCCACCTCGTCCGCGTCCTCCAAGCTGGTCCACGGCGGTCTGCGCTACCTGCAGACCGGCGCGGTCAAGCTGGTCGCGGAGAACCACCACGAGCGGCGGGTGCTGGCCAAGGACGTGGCCCCGCACCTGGTCAACCCGCTCACGTTCTACCTGCCGGTCTACAAGGGCGGCCCGGTCGGCGCCGCCAAGCTGGGCGCCGGTGTCTTCGCCTACTCGGCGCTGTCCGCCTTCGGCGACGGCGTCGGCAAGGTGATATCCCCGGCGAAGGCGCAGGCCGCCAACCCTGGTCTGCGCACCGACAACCTCAAGGCCGTCGCGGTCTACTACGACCACCAGATGAACGACTCGCGGGTGGCCGTCATGACGGTCCGCGCGGCCGTGGAGTCCGGTGCCGTGGTGCTCAACCACGCCGAGGTGACCGGGCTGCGCTTCACCCGCGGCCGGGTCAGCGGCGCGGAGCTGAAGGACCGCGTCGACGGCACCGAGTTCGGCGTCAACGCGCGCGTGGTGCTCAACGCCACCGGCCCCTGGGTCGACCACCTGCGCAAGCTGGAGGACAGCGGCGCCGACCCGTCGATCCGCCTGTCCAAGGGCGCGCACATCGTGATGAAGCGCAAGTCGCCATGGAAGGCCGCCATGGCCACCCCGATCGACAAGTACCGCATCACCTTCGCCCTGCCGTGGGAGGACCAGCTGCTGCTGGGCACCACCGACGAGATGTACGAGGGCGACCCGGCGGACGTGCGGGCCACCGAGTCCGACATCCAGCAGATCCTGGACGAGGCGGCGTTCTCCATCCGGGACGCCGACCTGGACCGGTCCTTGATGACCTACGCCTTCGCGGGCCTGCGGGTGTTGCCCGGCGGCCCCGGTGACGTGGCGCAGGCCAAGCGCGAGACGGTGGTGACCGAGGGCCGCGGCGGGATGCTGTCGGTGGCCGGCGGCAAGTGGACCACCTACCGGCACATCGGCCGCACGGTGATGCGCAAGCTCGCCGAGCTGCCCGGTCATCCGCTGGGCGAGGACATGCAGCCGATCGGCGACCTGGTGCGCCGGGTGCCGCTGCCGGGCGTCGCCAACCCCAACGCGGTCGCCCACCGGCTGCTGGTGGACCGCGACCCGGGCACCCGCATCGACCCGCTGACGGCCCGTCATCTCGCCACGCACTACGGCGCGTTGTCGTTCGACATCGCCCGGCTGGTGAACGAGGACCCGGCCCTGGGCGAGCGCGTCCACCCGGACGGCCCGGAGATCTGGGCGCAGGTCGTCTACGCCCGCGACCACGAGTGGGCCGAGACGGTCGACGACGTGCTGCGCCGCCGCACCACGCTGACCGTCCGCGGTCTGGACACCGACGAGGTGCGCGACCGGGTGGGCAAGCTGCTGGCCGAGCGCGACTGACGGACAGGCCGCGTTCCGCGCGGGACGGCCGGGCACGGGGACCTCCCGCCGCCCGGTCGTTCGCGTCCGCGGGGACGACCGGGTCCCGCCCCGGGTCTGCGGACTCGCGCGGCGAAAGCCGTAGGCTGGTGGCGCACTGAAGTCGTCGCCGCCCGTGCCGTGGGCGGCGCAGCGGTTCGCGGCGGACGCTCCGCCGAGGACGGAAGGAGGCACTGGGTGATCGAGCTCTCGGGGGTACCCGAGCTGATCGACCCGGTCATGGTGGCCGCGTTCGAAGGCTGGAACGACGCCGGGGACGCCGCGTCCAGCGCGGTCGCCCACCTGGACCGGGAGTGGAAGGGAGAGGTCTTCGCGGCGCTCGACGCCGAGGACTACTACGACTTCCAGGTCAACCGGCCCACGGTATGGCTGGACAACGGGACCCGGAAGATCACCTGGCCCACCACCCGGCTGTCCGTGGTCCGTGTCCCCGGCCCCTCCCCGCGCGACCTGGTCCTGGTCCGGGGCATAGAGCCCAGCATGCGCTGGCGGTCGTTCTGCAACGAACTGCTGGGCTTCGCCCACGAGTTGGGCGTCGAGATGGTGGTGGTCCTGGGCGCGCTGCTCGGCGACACCCCGCACACCCGGCCGGTCCCGGTCACCGGCGTCACCTCCGACCCGGACCTCGCCCGCACCCTCAGCCTGGAGGAGTCGCGCTACGAGGGCCCCACCGGCATCGTCGGCATCCTCCAGGAGGCCTGCACGCACGCGGGCATCCCCACCGTCAGCCTGTGGGCCGCGGTGCCGCACTACGTGTCGCAGCCGCCCAACCCCAAGGCGACGCTGGCACTGCTCAACCGGCTGGAGGACCTGATCGACCTGCGGGTGCCCACCGGTGAACTCCCCGAGGACGCCCGCGCCTGGCAGCTGGGCGTGGACCAACTCGCCGCCGAGGACAGCGAGGTGGCGGAGTACGTGCAGACGCTGGAGGAGGCACGGGACACCGCGGAGCTCCCGGAGGCGTCGGGCGAGGCCATCGCCCGGGAGTTCGAGCGCTATCTGCGCCGCCGCGACGGCCAGCCCGGCGGCCAGGGCACCTCGCACGCCACCGAGACCGGCGACCTGGGCGGCCCCGGCCCGTTCCGGCGCGGCACCACCGGCCAGGGCGGCCCGCTCCCCCGGGACCGGGAGGACCGCGAGGACCGCGACGAGGGCGAGCGCGACGACCGGGCCGAGGGCGACCGCGAAGGGGACGGGCGCGAGGGAGGCGGGCGTGAGGGCGGCGGCCAGGACGAATCCGCCCCCGGCGGCTCCTCCGGCTCTGGCTCCGACGCCGACGACTCCGGCTCCGGCTCCGGTGACGCGGCGGACGGTCCCGGCGAGGACTGACGCACCGACGCATGAACGAGGGCGGTCCCGGCCATCACCGGCCGGGACCGCCCTCGTGCGTGTACGCGGAGCGCGTAGTGCTACAGCGCGACGCCCAGCAGCGCGTCCACCGCCCGCGAGACCAGACCGGGCGCGCCCGTGTCCGTGCCGCCCTCGGCGTCCTGCCGCGCCACCCACGCGTCGACAGCGGCGAGCGCGGCCGGCGCGTTCAGGTCGTCGGCGAGCGCCGCGCGGACCTGCTCCACCAGCGCCTCGGCCGCCGGGCCGTCCGGCCGGGAGACGGCGGCGCGCCAGCGGCCGAGCCGGGCGACCGCCTCGTCCAGCACCGCGTCGGTCCAGTCCCAGTCGGTGCGGTAGTGACGGGACAGCAGGGCGAGGCGTATGGCTGCCGGGTCGACGCCGTCCTGCCGCAGGCGTGAGACGAAGACCAGGTTGCCCTTGGACTTCGACATCTTCTCGCCGTCGAGACCGACCATGCCGGCGTGCACGTACGCCTTGGCCATCGGGAACTCGCCGGTGAGCACCTGCGCGTGCGAGGCGCCCATCTCGTGGTGCGGGAAGGCCAGGTCGGAGCCGCCGCCCTGGACGTCGAAGCCCATCCCGAGGTGGTCCAGCGCGATGGCGACGCACTCGATGTGCCAGCCGGGCCTGCCGGGGCCCAGCGAGCCGCCGTCCCAGCTGGGCTCGCCGTCGCGGGCGGCCATCCACAGCATGGGGTCCAGCGGGTTCTTCTTGCCCGGGCGGTCCGGGTCGCCGCCGCGCTCGGCGGACAGGTGGCGCATGGTCGCGGCGTCGAGCCCCGAGACACCGCCGAAATGCGGGTCGGAATCGACGGAGAAGTAGATGTCGCCGTCGAGTTCGTAGGCGGCGCCCTGCTCGCGCAGCCGCTCCACCAGGGGGACGATCCCGGGTATCGCCTCGACCGCGCCGATGTAGTGACGCGGCGGCAGCAACCGCAGGGCCGTCATGTCCTCGCGGAACAGGGCGGTTTCACGTTCCGCCAGCTCGGTCCAGTCGACACCGGTGGCGACGGCGCGCTCCAGCAGCGGGTCGTCCACGTCGGTGACGTTCTGTACGTAGTGGACCTGCCGCTTCGTGTCGAGCCACACGCGCTGCACCAGGTCGAACGCGGTGTAGGTGGCCGCGTGCCCCATGTGGGTGGCGTCGTAGGGGGTGATGCCGCATACGTAGATGCGGGCGACGGGACCGGGGTCCAGGGTGACCGTACCGCCGGTCGCGGTGTCGTGGAGGCGGAGTTCGTGTCCCCTGCCCGGCAGGGCGGGGACCTCCGAAGCGGGCCAGGCATGCATGCCCCGAGCCTAACCGGACGAACGTTCCCGCTACGACCCGGGACGGCTCGGGTTGGCCGGTTGGGCGCTCTTGCCGGAACCCGTCCCGACGTGCATACGGGCGCGGGGCACGGCCCGGGTCACACCGGGGGCCACGGGATGGCGGGCCAGCCGCCACCGGGCTCGGGATGGCGTCCGGAGGCCAGCAGGGCGGCCATCCTGGCCCGCAGGGCGTCGGTCTCGGCGGGGGTGAGCAGTCCGGCCAGCCGGGCGCCCAGATCGCCGTCCAGCGCGGCGCTCAGGTCCCGCAGCGCGGTCCGCGCCTCCTCGGTCAGCGGATCGCCCGCCCAGCCCCACAGCAGCGTGCGCAGCTTGTCCTCGGTGTGGAAGGTCACCCCGTGGTCGATGCCGTAGAGCCTGCCGTCGGCGGTCGGCAGCAGGTGGCCGCCCTTGCGGTCGGCGTTGTTGATCACGGCGTCCAGCACCGCCAGCCGCCGCAGCCGCTCGTCGTCGGCGTGCACCAGCAGCGCGGTGTGGCCCTCGGCGACCTCCGCCTCGACCACGGCCTTCCAGCCCGCGCCCGGCTCGTCGTCCTCCACGAGGGCCAGCAGGGCGGTGTCGGGGTCGGCCTCGATCCACAGCTGGCACATGCCCTCGCCGTACGGCCCGTCGCGCAGCACGGTCGGCGGCACCAGGTCCCATCCGGTGGCCTCGGAGACCAGGTAGGCGGCGACCTCGCGGGCGGCCAGGGTGCCGTCGGGGAAGTCCCACAGCGGCCGCTCGCCGGCGACCGGCTTGTAGACGCAGGTGGCCTCACGGCCGTCGAGGGCGACCACGCAGTACAGGACGGCGTTGGACGCCTCGCGCAGCCTGCCGCGCACCGTCAGCTCGCCGCGGGTGAGCAGATCGACGTCGGCGGCGCCGTCCGGGGACGCCACGGGGGCCGCGTGCGACGGCGTCGCGGTGGGCGTCAGCCCGCCCTGCGGTACCCGTTCTGACGCGGGCATACGTGTCCTTCCGGGTCCAGGGGCAGGCTGCACAGCGGGCAGGGCGGACGGCCTGCCGAGACCACCTCCAGCGCCCGCTTGGCGAACGACCTGGCCTGCGGGCCGGTGAGCCGCACGCGCAGCATCGGGGGGCCGTTCTCCTCGTCCTGGAGCAGCATCTCCTCGGCCGCCTCCAGATCGTCGGACGACATCTCGTCGGTGTCCAGTTCGACCAGGGCCTGTGCCTCGAGGATCATCCGCTCGGCCGTGGTGTCCCAGGCCAGCGCCATGGTGCCGACCCGGAACTCCTCCTCGACGGGGGTGTCGAGCGGCGCGGCGTCGGCGAGCTCCGAGGGGGCCACCGCGGGCACCGAGGTGCTGCCGCCGCTGCGGCGCACCACCTCGTCGAGGAGTTCGTCGACCCGTTCGGCGAGCGCCTCCACCTGGCTCTTCTCCAGCGCCACGCTGGTGGTGCGACCGGCGGCGGTGGCCTGCAGGAAGAAGGTGCGCTGACCGGGCTGCCCGACCGTGCCGGCCACGAACCGGTCCGGCTGCTCGTAGAAGAACACCTGACGGGGCACGTTCGCTCCGTTTGCTCGACTGGACGGTTTGTACTCAGTGCGTACGGCCGCGCATGGGGTCGCGTGGAATCCGTTGCACCACCCTACTGCGCTCGGGGATCACGGTGCGCCCGTGGCTCCGCCGACCACCGCGTCGTGGTCCGCGCCCTGCGCCGGGCGGGGCACCAGGCCGCCGAACTCGCCGGTGTCGCCCAGCCGCACCAGGTACGGGCGCATCGGGGTGTAGCGGATGGCGGTCACCGAGCAGGGCTCGACGGACAGCCGCTGGAAGAGGTCCAGGTGCATCCCGAGCGCGTCGGCGGCGACCGACTTGATGATGTCGCCGTGCGAGCAGGCCAGGTAGACCGCGTCGGGCCCGTGCTCACGCTCGATCCGCTCGTTCCAGTCGCGTATCGCCTCCACCGCGCGGTGCTGCATGGCGCGCACCGACTCGCCGTCCTCGCCGGGGAAGACGGCCGCGGAGGGGTGGCGCTGGACGGTCTGCCACAGCGGCTCGTCCGCCAGCTCGGCGAGCTTGCGGCCGGTCCAGTCGCCGTAGCGGCACTCCCCCAGCCGGTCGTCGGTGTACGAGGGCAGCTCGGGGCGGGCGGCCAGCAGCGGGGCCAGGGTCTCCCGGCAGCGCTGCAGCGGGCTGCTGACGACGGCGGAGACCGGCAGCCCGGCGAGGCGTCCGGCCAGGGCGGCGGCCTGGGCGGCGCCGTGCTCGTCCAGGGCGACACCCGGGCTCCAGCCGGCGAGCACCCCGTCCGCGTTGGCGGTGGACCGGCCGTGCCGGACCAGGATGACAGTGGGCATGGTCACGAGCGTACGGCGCGGCTAGGACTTCCCCGAAGGCGGCGGGCACAATGTCCGGCGTGATCGTGGACTGCGCCATCTACAAGGGCGGGCACCGTACCCCGGGTCCCGCCGACTTCTCCGACGCCCTCGCCGAGGCCCGCAGGGACGGCGACGCGTTCCTGTGGATCGGACTGCACGAGCCCACACCGGAGGAGTTCTCCCTGGTGTCCGGGGAGTTCGGGCTGCACCCGCTGGCGGTGGAGGACGCCCTCAGCGCGCACCAGCGGCCCAAGCTGGAGGTCTACGACGACTCGCTGTTCCTGGTGCTCAAGCCGTGCACGTACGACGACGCGACCTCCAGCGTCTCCACGGAGGAGCTGATGGTCTTCGTCGGCGACTCGTTCGTGGTGACGGTGCGGCACGGCGAGGGGCAGGCGCTGGCGGAGGTGCGCAGGCGCCTGGAGGAGGCCCCGAAGGTGCTGGCGCACGGCCCCTGCGCGGTGCTGTACGCGGTCAGCGACGCCACCGTGGACCACTACATCGACGTGGCCGCCGAGTTGCAGGTGGACCTCGACCAGCTGGAGGAGGAGGTCTTCGCGCCGGACGGCGCCGACGCGAAGAACACCGCGGGCCGGGTCTACGGCTTCAAGCGGCAGGTGCTGGAGTTCCGCCGGGCGACGCAGCCGCTGGTCGAGCCCATGCGGCGGCTCGCGGAGGCGGGCGTGCCGTACGTCAGCCCGCGCAGCAGGCCGTTCTTCCGCGACGTCAGCGACCACCTCACCCGCGTCACCGAGCAGGTGGAGGGCCTCGACCGGCTGCTGACCGACATACTCGGCGCCCATCTGACGCAGGTGGGCGTGCGGCAGAACGACGACATGCGCAAGATCTCCGCGTGGGCGGCGATCGCGGCGGTGCCGACGCTCATCGCCGGCGTGTACGGCATGAACTTCGACCACATGCCGGAGCTGCACACCCGCTACGGCTATCCGGCGGTGCTGGTCGCCATGCTCGCGGTGTGCGCGGTGCTCTACCGGTTCTTCCGCAAGCGCGACTGGCTGTAGCGGCCGTCCGCCGCCGTTCGCGGCCCGTCGCCCACGAGCCCGTATCGAACGCGTAACCCTTCGGCCGCCGCGGCGTTGAAGGGGTGTCGGCCGTGGCGGGGAAGACCCCCCGAGCCCCCACCACGGCCGCAGAAACGTCACGACGTGGTGCGACGCGCGCCCGCCCCGGTGCCGCCCGCCGTCGTGTCCGGGCCGTCCCGATGTGCCCGTCGCTGCCGTCCGTCGCCGGTTCCCGCCCTTTCACCGCAGTTCTCCCCCCGTGCCGGTCGGTATGGCTGGGTAAGGTGCCAAAGGGCAGTGGGACACCAGGGGACGGGATCGCGAAGCAGGTGGACATGTTCAGCAAGGCGGCCAGGAGTCGTCCGGGGACGGGACGTCTGGGACCTGCCGGGTCCGACTGGTCGTCGTACCCCCGTCTCGAGGACGCCGCCCGGGCCTACTTCCTGCACGCGGACGTCGCGTTGGAGGCGGTCGGCGGGGTGCTGGGCCGCCGCAAGGTGCGCGGCTTCACCCTGGAGCGGGTGGTGGACCTGACGGAGGCGGGCGCGTCGGTGTGGCAGGAGGCGGCGGTGTGCGACGGCCGCCGGCTCATCCTGTGGCACAGCGAGGAGCTGGCCGACGAGGCGGCACCCGGGGGCACGGTGCTGGACTCCTCGATCCAGGTGCTGCCGCTGGGCGCGATCGGCCACGTGGGGATGCGCACGCTGGTGGGGCGCGACGAGCGCGGCGCCCGGGTGGACCGCGGGGTCTACCTGGTCCTCGCGACCGCCACGCCGCACGAGTTGAGCGCCGTGCAGACCGATCCGGACTCCCCGGTCGCCTCGGCCCGGCTGCGCCCCGAGGCGTTCCGCTTCAGCAAGTCGCTGGAGGACGGCGGCCCGGGGCAGATAGCCCGTCTGATCGACTTCGGCCGCCTGCTGGGACGGCTCGTACCGCACTGACAGCTGTGACGCCCGGGCCGCACTGACGGGCGTACGCCCCGGGCCGCACTGACAGGCGTGACGCCGGGCCCGCACTGACGTGCCGTCAATCGCGGGCCCGGCGGCGGACGTCGGACGTCGGCCGCCGGGCGGGGCGTTCAGCGGGGGCCGGCCCCCGGCGCGCGGGTCACGCCAGGCCGGCGTGCTCCGCGGCCTCGACGCCGGCGCGCAGGGCGGCCAGCCGCTCGTCCAGGGTGAAGCCCGCCGGGGTCAGGGTCAGCGTGGTGACGCCCGCCTCGGCGTAGGCGCGCATGCGGTCGGCGATGCGCTCCACGCCGCCGAGCAGGCAGGTGGAGTCGATCAGGTCGCGCGGCACGGCCGCGGCGGCGCCGTCCTTGTCGCCCGCCAGGTACTTGTCCTGGATCTCGGCGGCCTCCTTCTCGTATCCCATGCGCTGGGCGAGCCGGTTGTAGAAGTTCTGCTTGCGGCTGCCCATGCCGCCGACGTACAGCGCGGTGTACGGGCGGAAGAGGTCGGCCAGCGCGTCCACGTCGTCGCCGAGCGCGATCGGCAGCGTCGGGCAGACGTCGAAGCCGTCCATGGTCTTGCCCGCCTTCTCGCGGCCCGCGCGGACCGGGGCGATGGCGG
Source organism: Streptantibioticus parmotrematis (assembly GCF_019890615.1). Classification (GTDB taxonomy): domain Bacteria; phylum Actinomycetota; class Actinomycetes; order Streptomycetales; family Streptomycetaceae; genus Streptantibioticus_D; species Streptantibioticus_D parmotrematis. The sequence goes on from NZ_JAINVZ010000003.1 coordinate 232,636, forward strand.
TCTCCTCCAGGTGCTCGGCGGAGGGGAAGATCAGCAGCGCGCCGTCGGCGATCTCGCCGGTCTGCTCCAGGTTCTTCGGACCGATGGCGGCGATGTACAGCGGGATGTACTCGCGCACCGGGTGCACCGTCAGCTTCAGCGGCTTGCCAGGGCCGCCGGGCAGCGGCAGCGTCCAGTGCTCGCCCTCGTGCGACAGGCGCTCGCGGGACATCGCCTTGCGGACGATCTCCACGTACTCGCGGGTGCGCGCCAGCGGCTTGTCGAACTTCACGCCGTACCAGCCCTCGGACACCTGCGGGCCGGAGACGCCGAGGCCCAGCCGGAACCGGCCGCCGGAGAGGGTGTCCAGCGTGGCCGCGGTCATCGCGGTCATCGCCGGGGTGCGCGCCGGGATCTGGAAGATCGCCGAGCCGACGTCGATGCGCTCGGTCTGGGCCGCGACCCACGACAGCACGGTCGCCGCGTCGGAGCCGTAGGCCTCGGCGGCCCAGCAGACCGCGTAGCCGAGCCGGTCCGCCTCGCGCGCGACCGCGAGGTTGTCCGCGTCCATTCCGGCACCCCAGTAGCCGAGGTTGATGCCGAGCCGCATAACGGTCTCCCTACTGAACAGTAACGTCGTCGTCCTTCCGGACTGTAGCGCGGTCCGGCGTCTTCCACGCCTGTCAGGTGTGCCACACCGCGCCACGGCGGGCCGTTGGCCAGTAATGTCACCGGGCATGGAGCAAAGGCATCTCGGCCGTACGGGGTTGCGCGTCTCGCGACTGGGGTTGGGCACTTTGACGTGGGGCCGGGACACCGGCGAACGCGACGCCGCGGACCAGCTGAAGACCTTCTGGGAAGCGGGCGGCAGCCTGGTCGACACCGCTGATGTGTACGCGGACGGCGGCGCCGAGTACCTGCTGGGGCGGCTCCTGGAGAACCTCGTGCCGCGCTCCGACCTGGTGATCGCCACCAAGGCGGGCAGCGTCCCGCACCCCGACCGGCGCTTCGACTGCTCGCGCGGCCATCTGCTGTCCGCGCTGGACGCCTCGTTGCGGCGGCTGGGCACCGACCACGTGGACCTGTGGCAGGTGCACGCCTTCGACGCCGGGACGCCGCTGGACGAGACGCTCCAGGCGCTGGACATCGCGGTCTCCACCGGACGCGCCCGCTACGCCGGGGTGTCGAACTTCTCCGGCTGGCAGCTGGCCAAGGCCGCCACCTGGCAGCTCGCCGGGATCGGCCGGACCCCGCTGGCCTCGATACAGATGGAGTACTCCCTGCTGCAACGCGGCGTGGAACGCGAGGTGCTGCCCGCCGCGCGCGACCTGGGGGTGGGCCTGCTGCCCTCCTCGCCGCTGGGGCGCGGGGTGCTGACGGCCAAGTACCGCGACGGCATCCCGCAGGACTCCCGGGGCGCCTCGGAACACCTCGCGCCGTTCGTCGCGCCCTACCTGGACGACGCCGCCGGGCACATCGTCGACGCGGTGGTGACGGCCGCCGACGGGCTCGCGGTCTCCCCGCTCCAGGTGGCGCTGGCGTGGGTGCGCGACCGGCCCGGCGTGACCGCGCCGGTGCTCGGCGCGCGCGACGCGCGGCAGCTCGGCGAGGCGTTGTCAGTGGAGGCCCTTACGCTTCCGGAAGAGATCAACCAGGCGCTGGACGACGTGTCGGCGCCCGTGCACCGGTATCCGGACGACGGCTGGAGCACGCTGTGAGTGAGGCAGGCGAGGAAGCGCGATGAGCACGGACGGGACGGACGGGACACCGGCGGAGCGGCCGCCCGAGCGGGCGGAGCCGACCGGGCGGGAGTCCGCCGGGGCCGGCGCGGGGGCGTCGGGCGCCTCGCCCGAGCTCGCGCGGCTCGCGGCGGCCGTGAAGGCCATCGAGCGACGCGAACCGGCCGACGGGCCCCCCGCCGCGTCGGCGCCGCCCCGGCCGCGTGCCGAGGCACCCGCGCCCGCCCCGGCGACGCCGCCGCCCGCCGCGGCCCCCGCCGCCGTGCCCGCGCCCTCCACTCCGCTGCCGCAGGAGCCGTCGGCCGCCGCGCGGGCGGTGCTGGCGCGGGGCGGTGCGCCGGAGACACTGGCCGAACCCGCCGTGGAGGCCCTCGGCGAGCGCGCCGGGGAGCTGCTCGCCGAGGACCCCTGGCTGGTGCTCTCCCTCGCGGGGGTGCGCCCCGACCAGGCGGACGGCTTCGCCCGCGCGCTGCTCGGCGACGCCTGCGGCCCCGGCGACGAGCGGCGCGGCCGGGCCGTCACCGGCTGGCTGATGCACCGCGCCGCGGACGCCGGGCACACCGCGCTGGAGTGGTCCGTGCTGCTGGAGGCGCTGCGCGGGCAGTCGGTGCCGGACGCGGAGGACGCGTTGCGCAGGGCGGTCGAGGAGGGCCAGGTGATGGTCTTCCAGGACGAGCCGGAGGGCGAGGGACGTGGCCCCGCGTCCGACGACGAGGACGCACCGGTCACCGTGCTGCTGGCGCTCGACCGGTACGCGCTGGCCGAGGAGAGCCTCGCGGACGGCCTCGTACGACTGCTGAACACGTTCGAGACCGAATCGGACGAACAGGCCGACGCGGAAAGGCCGTTGGGCACCGAGGACGGGACGGACGCGGCCGAGGATGACGCCGCGGCGGACGACGACGGCGCCGAAGCAGACCCCGTCGCCGTGCGCGTACGGGCGGACTGGGCCGCGATCGAGGCCGCCGCGCCCTCGCCGTCGGCCGCCGCGCTGGTCCGGGCCGTCGCCGGGAGCGGCCTGGTGACCCACAGCGGGGGCGAAGCGGCCCGCGCCGAGCCTGCCGCCCTCGTCGCGGCGGCCCGGGCGGCCGGGCTGCGGGCCTTCGCGGCGGCGCACACCGAGGACGGCAGGCGGCGACTGGCCGAACTGCTCGGCGCCGGGGCCGAGGGCGCCGCGGTCACCGTCGACGGCCTGCTCTCCGGCGCCGAGGGCCCCGGACGCGGCCACGACGGCGCGCTCGAACTCGACCTGCTCGCCGTGCTCGACGCCCCGCAGCTGGACGTCGAACGCGCGGCGACGCTGGTCGAGGCGGTGCCGGACGGCGCGCGGCTGGTCCTCGGCGGCGATCCCGCGGTGCTGTGGTCGGCGGGCCCAGGACGCGCGTTCGCCGACCTGCTGGCGGCGAAGGTGTGCCCGCAGGTCGTCTCCCGCACCCCGGACCCGGGCCCGGTCGGTGATCTGGTGTCCGGCATCGCGATCGGCGAGCTGGAACCGGTGGAGGCGCCTGGCAAGGAGGTCGTGATCGTACCGGTGCGCGAACCGGCCGAGGCGGTGCACCGCACCGTGCAGTTGATGGCCGATTCCGTGCCCCGGGCCATCGGCGTCCCGGTGGAGCGGACCCAGGTCGTCACCCCCGGCCACGGCGGTCCCGCGGGCACGCGGGCACTCAACGCGGCGCTCAAGGAACGGCTGAATCCCGGCCCCGGCCGGTTCGCCGGGTTCGACCCCGGGGACCGGGTGGTGTACGCGCCGGGGCCCGGCCGGGCGGTGTCGGGCACCGTGGTCTCCGGTGACGCCGAGGGCCTGCGCCTGGACTGCGGGGGCACGGCGGTCGTGGTGCCGCCGGAGCGGGTGCGCGCCGCGCTGCGGCACGGCTGGGCGATCACCGCCCATCAGGCGGTCGGTACGTGCTGGCCCGCGGTGGTCGTGGTGCTGCCGGGCGACGCCGCGTCGTCGCTGACCCGGGGCTGGGTCTACACGGCGTTCAGCCGCGCCCAGCGTCATCTGTCCGTCGTCCAGGGCGTCGACCAGGCCCTGGCGCGGGCGGTACGGGAGGTTCCGGCGAAGGAGCGCACGACCCGGCTGCGGGCCGTCCTGCGCGAGCAGACGGCGGACGCCGAGCCGGTCCCGCAGGCCTGACGCTCCGCGCCGCGGGGGCCCGCCGGTGTGGCGGGCCTCCGCGGGCGGTCCGGTCTCAGCCGTCCGTCGTGGCGCCGGCGGTCCCGCCGCCGCTTCCGGCTCCGGTGGCGCCGTCCGCTGCGTAGTCCTCCTCGCCCTCGTCGTCGAAGACCGCGCTGACGTCGAAGCGGCAGATGACCATGGCCGGGTCGGCCTGGTCGAAGGGCGCGGACAGCCACTCCCCCGGCTCCGCGGGTTCCACGGCCGACACCCACAGCGTGGAGTCGCCCTCCTCCAGACCGAACTCCTTGTGGCGCGCGGCGATCTCGTCCGGCTCGTACTCGCCGAACAGCACGCCGATCCCGGCGCCCACCCCGCCGCCACCCGCGCCGGCCGGACCGCTGACGCGTTCCGCCTGGGCGAGCAGCCGCTGCGGGTCGGTCACGGCGTAGTCGCGCCGGATCAGCAGACTGATCGCGTTCGGCTCCCTGGGCCCGGAGTAGGCGGGCAGCGTGTCCGTCGGGATCTCGAAGGGGGTGACCTCGTCGTAGGTGTCGTAGAGCAGCTCGTCGTAGGCCTCGGCCGCGGTGGCGAGGTCGTCGAACGCGGCGAAGACGGCCGGGTCGTCGTCGCCGGTGCGGTTCTCGATGGCGGCCAGATGACGGTCGATGGCTGCTTTGACCGCCTCGGCGGCGGCACGTACCTCGGCAACGGTTGGCTGCGCGGCATCAGACATGAGGCAGACGCTATCCGCACAGGGCGGTTGGCCGCACAATGGATCCGATGCCGGAATACGAGTTTCAAGACGTGTACGTCCCAAGGGGCGTCTCCCGTAACGCCACGCGGCGCCTGCTGACCGACCACGCCGAGTACGGGCACTGGGAGCTGGAGCGCCTGCGGCTCTACCCGGACGGGAGCCGCAAGGTGCGGCTGCGGCGCCGGATCATCCGTCAGGTCCGCGCCACCTGGTGACCGTGGCGCACAGGGTCAGGGCCGGGGCCGCCGCGCTCGTCGCGACTGCCCCGGCCCTGCTCCTGAACGCCACGGCCTCCGAATTCCGCCCGCCCACGGGCGGGGTACGGCCGGCTACGCGCGGCTCAGCGACCGGCGACGCTGCGGCCCTTGCGGTACAGCGCGGCACCGGCGAGCAGGAACGCGGCACCGGCGACGCCAGCGGTCCCGGCCTGGTCGGCACCCGTGTGCGCGAGCACCGGCGGGGTCGTCACGTGCTGCGGCGGGGTGTAGTGCACCGGCTGCGACGGGACGGGCGCGTGGTGCGCCGGCGGGGTGTGGTGCTGGGGTGCCGGCGGCGTGTGGTGCTGCGGCGGCGTCACGTGGTGCGGCGGCGGGCAGTGGTGGGCCGGCGGCTGGTGGCCGTGGTGGTGCTGCGGCGGCGTGACGTGACGCGGCGGCGGGCAGTGGTGCGGCGGAGTGGGCTTGTGCTCGTGGGTGACCGAGACGTTGCCGCAACTGTTGCCGAACGTGGGGTTCAGCGCGCCGACCACGTCGACGGAGTTGCCGCACGCGTTCACCGGCACGTGGACCGGCACCTGCGCGGTGTTGCCCGAGCCGACGCCCGGGGAGCCGACGCTGTGGCCGACCGCACCGGAGCCCGCCGTGGCGTGTCCGGCACCGTGGCCGTGGCCGTGGTGGACCGAGACGTTGGCGCACTTGTTGCCGAACGCCGGGTTGAGCGCGCCGACCACGTTGACGGTGTTGCCGCAGACGTTGACCGGCACGTGGACCGGCACCTGGACGGTGTTGCCGGACAGGACCCCGGGGGATCCGACCGCGGCTCCGGTCGCGCCCGCGTCCGCGTAGGCGCAGCCGCCGGTGACGGCGAGCACGCCTCCCGTGGCGACAGCGGTGATCAGGCCCTTCTTCGCGACCTGCCTCATGTGTTCCCTGCCTTCTGGTGTATCCGGGTACACGCGGGCGACCGCCCGCGCTGAGGGAGTCCGATCGTGGACTCGTCGTGACCTGGCCCCCGAAGACCACTCATGTCCCTGGAGACCACTGACGGCCCCGGAGCGCGGCAGCGCTCCAGGGCCGGACAGGTCAGACCACTGGGGTCCGACGCGACGTCACTTGTTGACGCAGGTGTTGCCGAAGGCGGGGTTGAGCAGCCCGATGATGTCCACGGTGTTGCCGCAGATGTTGACCGGAATGTGAACCGGGACCTGGATCACGTTGCCGGAGATGACACCGGGCGACTGCACAGCGGCACCCTGGGCACCGGAGTCGGCGACGGCCATGCCCGCACCCGCGAGCACCAGACCGGTGGTGGCAGCCGCAGCGGCGACGACCTTCTTGATCATTGTTCCTCCTCGTTGGCAGTGCGGTCCCAGCCGCGGACCGCACTGACCTAACGAAGTCGCCGGGGGCGGGCAACGAGCGATCGAATCCATTCACCCGTTCCGGCTAAGGCCGTACACGTAACCGAATGATCGGACGCGGTCGGAACCCGGCGCGCGAGCTGTCGACCTGAGCTGACGTTGCGTCAACTTCGGTCGGCACCAGTGCGGCAGGGGTTCAGCACTGGTCCAGGAACCGGTCGAGCACGCGCACGCCGAACTTGAGTCCGTCGACCGGCACCCGCTCGTCCACGCCGTGGAACATCCCGGCGAAGTCCAGCTCCGGGGGCAGCCGCAGCGGCGCGAAGCCGAAGCAGCGGATGCCCAGGTCGTCGAAGGACTTGGCGTCGGTGCCGCCGGACAGGCAGTACGGCACGGCCCGCGCGATCGGGTCCTCGGCCCGCAGCGCCGACTGCATGGCGTCCACCAGGGAGCCGTCGAAGCTGGTCTCCAGCGCCTTGTCGGCGTGCACGTCCTCCCGCTTGACCCGCGGCCCGAGCACCCGGTCGAGGTCGGCGAGGAACTCGTCCTCGAAGCCGGGCAGGAACCGCCCGTCCACGTGGGCGACGGCCTGCCCGGGGATGACGTTGACCTTGTACCCGGCGCCCAGCATGGTCGGCTGCGCGGTGTTGCGCAGCGTGGCGCCGATCAGCTTGGCGATGCCACCGAGCTTGGCGAGCGTGGCGTCCATGTCCTCCGGGTCGAGCGGGGTGCCCAGCGCGTCGGACAGCTCGTCCAGGAACGACCGCACGGTCTTGGTGACGCGCACCGGGAACTTGTGGCGGCCCAGCCGGGCGACCGCCTCGCACAGCTCGGTGATGGCGTTGTCGTCGTTGGTCATCGAGCCGTGGCCCGCGGTGCCGTCCACGGTGAGCCGCATCCAGTGCATGCCCTTCTCCGCGGTCTCCACCAGGTAGAGCCGCAGCTGCTCGTTGACCGTGAAGGAGAAGCCGCCGACCTCGCCGATCGCCTCGGTGACGCCCTCGAACAGGTCGGGGTGCTCGCGCACCAGGTGCTTGGCGCCCCAGACGCCGCCCGCCTCCTCGTCGGCGAGGAACGCCAGCACGATGTCGCGCGGCGGCCTGCGACCGCTGCGCAGCCGGTCACGGACGACGGCCAGCGTCATCGCGTCCATGTCCTTCATGTCGACCGCGCCGCGCCCCCACACGCAGTCGTCCGCGATCTCGCCGGCGAAGGGGTGGTGGGTCCAGTCGTCCGCGTTGGCGGGGACCACGTCCAGGTGACCGTGGATCAGCAGGGCGGGGCGCGAGGAGTCCTCGCCCGCGATGCGCGCGACGGTGGAGGCGCGGCCCTTGTGCGATTCGAAGACCTGCGGTTCGAGCCCGACCTCGGCGAGCTTCTCGGCGACGTACTCGGCCGCCACCCGCTCCCCGGGCCCCGAGTGGTCGCCGTAGTTGCTGGTGTCGATGCGGATCAGGTCGCGGCACAGGTCCACCACCTCGTCCTGTCCGCTGACCGTCGGTACCGGCTTCGACTCGCTCACGTTGCCTCCTCATGACGATCGCCGCGCCCGCGCGGCTCCCCCGCCATCCTCTCGCGCGGCCCGCGCCGCGCCCAAGGCGGACGCGGGTCGTCACACGCTCGTCACAACCCCGCGGGCCGTGGGCGGACCTGGGGCTTCGTGGTGATCGGGGCCCCGCAATCTTTGCTATGGTTTACCGCGTCGCGCCGGGAGACCCGGTGGCGGCGACCCGGTCCGGGTGGCGGAATGGCAGACGCGCTAGCTTGAGGTGCTAGTGCCCTTTATCGGGCGTGGGGGTTCAAGTCCCCCCTCGGACACCATGACAGAAGGACCCCTGCTGAGCAGGGGTCCTTCTCGTTTCCCGGACCGCCGCTCCCGCCGGCCCCACCCACTGACCGCGCGGGGCCGACGCGGCACCGACCGAGGGCGGCCCCACGCTCCCGGCCCCGTCGCCGGGACCCGTCCACAGAGGCGCCCCAATCCGTGACCGGGGGCCCATGGCGACCCCCGCATCCGGCAGACCAGCCGCCCGCGCCGGGAGAGTATCGAACACTCCCGCATTCCCCGGTCCACGAGAATGCGTCACACATCCTTCGCCCGCCTAACTACCTTATTCTGGGGCCGAGTTGAGGATTTCCTGGCGCGCCGCACAGCGGCAAATCCGCCCGATCACCAAGATCCCCACGAGTCGGCGACGGCGAACGAGCGACCATTCAAACAGGGATGATTCGGACAGCCCACTCGACCTGACGTTCGGCGATTCCATACCGAACGCCACAATAAGGGGCAATTCAGGCACAGTAAATATGGCAATTGTAGCTGGAAAGTGTCGCAATTCCAGCTCGACGGAAATTCGGCGCGTTTCCGGATCTACTCTGCCGATATGGGAACACTGAAATCTCTGCGTAGCTTTCCCATGTCCGTACGACTGCTGCTGATCAACCAGTTCACCGTTGATTTCGGCTTCTACCTGTTGATCCCCTACCTCGCGACGCACCTCGGCAGAGACCTCGGGATGTCCACCGCTCTGGTCGGGGTGGTGCTGGGAGTGCGCAACCTGTGCTCGCAGTCCCTGTTCGTGCTCGGCGGCAGCGCCGCGGACCGGCTGGGGGCACACCGCGTGATCCCGTGCGGCTGCGTGCTGCGCACCGTGGGCTTCGGGCTCTTCGCCTTCGGCGAGGGAACGTGGGTGGTGCTCGTCGCCTCCGCGCTGAGCGGCCTGTCCGCCGCGCTGTTCTACCCGTCGGCGCGTGCCTACCTGGCCGTCGAGGCACGGGAGCGCAGCGCGGAGGCGTTCGGGCTGCTGAACATCTTCGAGACCGCGGGCGGCCTGCTCGGACTGGTCCTGGGCAGCCTGCTGTTCCTGGTGAACTTCAAGGTCTGCGCGCTCGCCGCCACCTCGCTGTTCGCGGTGCTGACGGTGGCCCAGATGTTCGCGCTGCCCGCCCACAAGGTGTCCCCGTCACGCGCCGGGGTGCTGGCCGACTGGCGCGAGGCGTTCGGCAACCGGAGCTTCATGGCCTTCGCGGCCACCATGGTGGGCATGGCGACCCTCCAGAACCAGATGTACCTGCTGATGCCGGAGGGGGCCCGCCGGGCGTCCGGCTGGGACGGGGCGAGCGGGCTGCCGCCCACCCTCGGCACCGTCGCCAACCTGGTCTTCCAACTGCGCATCACCCGTTTCGTCCAGACCCGCGGCGGCCCCTCGCGCTGGGTCGGCCCCGGACTCGCCCTGATGGGGCTCGGGTTCGTGCCGCCCGCGCTGGTGGCGGACCTCAGGGATCCGCCGGACGCGTCCGCCGCCGTGCTGCGCACGCTGCCGCTGGCCGCCGGGGTCTGCCTGATGTACCTGGGCCTGATGGTGGCGCAGCCGGCCGTGATGGAGCTGATCCCCCGGTTCGGCCGCGAGGAGCTGACGGGGACGTACTTCGGCCTCTTCTACGTCTTCTCCGGCGCCGCGTGCGCGGGCGGGAACTTCGTGATCGGCTGGGCGATGGACATAGGCCGGCACAGCGGGCACGAGTGGTTGCCCTGGGCGTGCTGCGTGGCGTTCGGGCTGATGTCGGCCGTGGGCACCCTCTGCCTGCGGTCGCTACGGGCCCTCCCGAGCGAACCGGAGGGCGCGCTGTCGGCGGCGTGACAGCTTCGGTCCCCACGGGTCAACCCGCTTGCCCGCGGCCGGGGTCGACCGGCGGTAGGTGACGAGCGGGCGTCTGCCCGGGGATGGCTGAACGGCTTCCGGCATACTGCGCTCGACGCGGGAGCGGCCCGCGCGAGGCGACGAGGTGGGGTCCGGGATGCGTCAGGTGGCCGAGTCGGCGGGCGGCGTGCGTATCGCGTACGAGAGGGACGGGCGCGGCGACCCCGCGCTGGTCCTCGTGCACGGCTGGTGCTGCGACCGGTCGTACTTCGCCCCGCAGCACGCGCACTTCACCGGGGAGCGCGCCGTCGTCTCGCTCGACCTGCGCGGGCACGGCGACAGCGACCGGCCCGACCCCGGCGACCCGGGGTGCTACACCGTTGCCGCCTTCGCCGACGACGTGCGCGCGGTGATCCGGCACGCGGGACTGCGTCGCCCGGTCGTCGTCGGCCACAGCCTGGGCGGACTGGTCGCGCTGGCCTGCGCGGCGTTCCCCGACGAGGTGGGGGCCGCGGTCCTGGTCGATCCGGCGCCGCTGGCGAAGGAGGCGGCCAAGGCCCGGTTCGCGCGGTCGGTGGCCGAGGTCGCCGCCGACCACGACGGCTCCTGGCGCCGGGGGTTCGCCGCCCGGCGGATGCTGGCCACCGACACCGCGCGCCGCGAGGAGACGATCGCGGGCGCGGCCGTGGTGCCGGCGGCGGTCGCGGCGGAGGGGATGCGGGCGATGGCGGAGTTCGACGGCGCGGGAGCACTGGCCCGTGCGGCGGTGCCGCTGCTGGCGATCACCGCGGACGAGCCGGAGCCGGCGCTCCGCGAGCACCCGGGTGTCGCGCTGGGCCGCACGGTCGGGGCCGGTCACTTCGTGCAGTTGGAGGTGCCCGACCAGGTCGACGCGATGCTGGAACGATTCCTGCGGGTCGTGCTGCCGGGCGCGGCGACGGCTTGACCGCGGCGCGTGTCCCGAGTCACCGCTCCAGGACCAGCGCCAGCCCCTGCCCCACGCCGATGCACAGCGCGGCCAGCCCGGTGCCCGAGCCTCCCGCCGCCGCGAGCTGGTGGGCGACCGCGCCCGCGAGCCGGGCACCGGAGGCGCCCAGCGGATGGCCGATGGCGATGGCTCCGCCGCGCGGGTTGACGACCGCGGGGTCGAGGTCGGGCCACTCGGCGAGGCACCCCAACGCCTGGGCGGCGAAAGCCTCGTTGAGCTCGAACGTGCGCAGGTCGCCGAAGCCCCGGCCCGCCTTGGCCAGTGCCTTGCGCACCGCCTCGGCCGGGCCCAGGCCGAAGAACTGCGGCTCGATGCCGGTCACCGCGCACGCGCCGATCCGGGCCAGCGGTTCGCGACCGGTCGCGCGCAGCCCTTCCTCGTCGCAGAGCAGCAGCGCGGCGGCGCCGTCGTTGAGCGGGGAGGAGTTGCCCGCGGTGACCGTGCCGCCGTCGCGGAACGCGGGCTTGAGACGCCCGAGCGCCTCCATCGAGGTGTTGTCCCGCACGGTCTCGTCACGGGTCAGGTCCACGCCCTCGTACGGCACCACCTCGGCGTCGTACGCGCCGTCCTTCCAGGCCCGGGCGGCCTTCTCGTGGCTGGCGAGGGCGAAGGCGTCCTGCGCCTCGCGGGTGATGCCGTGCCGGTCGGCGACGAGCTCCGCGCCCTCGCCGAGAGCGACCGTCCACTCCGTCGGCATCAGCGGGTTGGTCATGCGCCAGCCGAGCGTGGTGGAGAACATCTGCTGGTGGCCCGCGGGGAAGGCGCGCTCGGGCTTCGGCAGCACCCAGGGGGCGCGCGACATCGACTCGACACCGCCCGCCACCACGACCGAGGCGTCGCCGACCGCCACCGCGCGGGCGGCCTGGATGACCGCTTCGAGACCGGATCCGCACAGCCGGTTGACGGTCACGCCGGGCACGGTGACCGGCAGTCCCGCGAGCAGGGCGGCCATCCGGGCCACGTCGCGGTTCTCCTCGCCCGCGCCGTTGGCGTTGCCCATGACCACGTCGTCGACGCGCGCCGGGTCCAGGTCGGGCGAGCGGCCGACGAGGGCCCTCACGACGTGCGCGGCGAGGTCGTCCGGCCGCACCGACGACAGCGCGCCGCCGTACTTCCCCACGGGGGTCCGGACGGCGTCCACGACGTAGACGTCACGCATCGGGTCGTTCATCAGCGTCCTCGGTGATGGATTCCTCGGTGGCCCGACCGGACGTTCGTGCGGTGAACCAGCGTTCACCCTCCCGGTCGCCCCGAGTCTCCTGCCGCCTCGCTCCGCCTGTCAACGCCCGCCCGGCGCACGCCACCCGGCACTTCGCGAATCGCGCGCCGTCGCGCACGCTCTCCGTACGCGCCGTTCGCGCGTACGAGACCCAGTAATTCGTTCCATCCCGCTGTCCGATGCGTCGATTCACCTGTCCGTGTGATGACAGTGCCCGGTGATCAACGCCACCATTGATCCGCAGGCCACACGAATTAGGGGAGGGACCTTCGATGTCGGTCGATGCAGGCCTTGGCGTGGAATCAAACGGGGATTCCGGGGATTCGCGTGCGCAGAACGGCCAGGCGCAATTGAGCCTGAGCACCGCCGCCGCGCGGAACCTGGCGACCACGACCAAGTCCGCACCGCAGATGCAGGGCATTACCTCGCGCTGGTTGCTGCGCATTCTGCCATGGGTCCAAGTAGCGGGTGGCACGTACCGGGTCAACCGGCGGCTGACCTACACGGTCGGCGACGGCCGGGTCGACTTCGTCCAGACCGGGTCCGAGGTCCGGGTCATTCCCGAAGAGCTGGGCGAGCTGGCGCTGTTGCGCGACTTCGGCGACGTCGAGGTGCTGCGCGCGCTGGCCGGCCGTTTCACCCAGCGGGAGTTCGAGCCGGGCCAGGTCATCGTGGAGGCGGGCGCCCCCGCCAACCACGTCTTCCTGATCGTCCACGGCAAGATCGACAAACTCGGCGAGGGCAAGTACGGCGAGCCGGCCGTGCTCGGCGTGCTGGCGGACGGCGACCACTTCGGCGACCGTTCCCTGGGCGACGAGGACGGCGCCTGGGAGTTCACCGCCAAGGCGAAGACGGCGGTGACGGTGATGTCGCTGTCCAGGGAGGAGTTCGCCGCGGTCGCCGCGCAGTCCGAGTCGCTGCGCGAGCGGGTCGCCGAGTACCTGGCGGGCTCGGGCCCGGCGCGCAACAAGCACGGTGAGGCGGAGATCGCCCTGTCCTCGGGCCACGAGGGCGAGGCCCTGCTGCCCGGTACGTTCGTGGACTACGAACTCTCGCCGCGCGAGTACGAGTTGAGCGTCGCCCAGACCGTCCTGCGGGTACACAGCAGGGTCGCCGACCTCTACAACCAGCCGATGAACCAGGTCGAGCACCAGTTGCGGCTCACCGTCGAGGCGCTGCGCGAGCGCCAGGAACACGACCTGATCAACCACCGCGAGTTCGGGCTGCTGCACAACGCGGAGTACAGCCAGCGCCTTCACGCCCGGTCCGGCCCGCCGACCCCGGACGACCTGGACGAGTTGATCAGCCGCCGCCGCAACACCCAGTACCTGCTGGCCCACCCGCGCACCATCGCCGCCTTCGGCCGGGAATGCAACAAGCGCGGGCTCTACCCGGGCAATGTGGAGTTCCACGGAAACGCCGTGCCGTCCTGGCGAGGAGTTCCCCTCCTCCCCTGCAACAAGATCCCGGTCAACGGCGGCAACACCAGTTCCATCATCGCGCTGCGAGTCGGCGAGGACAACCAGGGCGTCATCGGGCTCCACCAGGCCGGAATCCCGGACGAGTTCGAGCCCAGTCTCTCGGTGCGATTCATGGGAATCAACGAGAAGGCGATCATCTCCTATCTGGTGACCGCCTACTACTCGGCGGCCATTCTGGTTCCCGACGCGATCGGCGTCCTGGAGAATGTCGAAGTCTCCCTCTCCCATGACTGACATTCCCTGAAAGGGCGTTGGGCGTAAGGCAGGGCGCGCGTCACAGGATGGACGCGACAAGCGGCATCCCGATGACCGCGCGCCCTGCCGAACGCTTGTCCTCGCACGCCGGTTGCCGTCACCGTAAGTGGTGGTGATCTCACCCGTTTCCCCCCTCGTTCAGTTCGCGCAGCCCTGACCCAAGTCCTCACTGAAGCCGAGGTGCGTCAACCATGGGAATCTCCACGCTCGACCGCGAAGGCATCGATCGCGACGGCCACGAGGCGGCGGCCGTGCTCGCCCGTGCCAGGCAGTCGGTGAACCCGGTGCTGAGGTCGGCGGTGGCTTCACTGCCCGGCTCCATGCGGCGGATCGCCGGCTACCACTTCGGCTGGCTCGACAGCGACGGCGCACCGGCGAGCGGCGATTCCGGCAAGGCGATACGTCCCGCGCTGGTGCTCGCCTCCGCTCAGGCCCTCGGGGGCCCGCACGCAGCGCAGGGTGCCGTACGGGCGGCGGCGGCCGTGGAGTTGGTGCACAACTTCACCCTGCTCCACGACGACGTCATCGACCGCGACCCGACCCGTCGGCACCGTCCCACCGCGTGGTCGGTCTTCGGCAGTGCCGACGCCATCCTCGCCGGTGACGCCATGCAGGCCCTCGCGCTGCGCGTGCTGGCGGAGGACGACCACCCGGCGTCGGCGCGGGCGGCGGCCCGGCTGGCGTCCTGCGTCATCGAACTGTGCGACGGGCAGCACGCGGACTGCGACTTCGAGCACCGCGACGACGTCTCGCTGCGCGAGTGCCTGGCGATGGCGGAGGCGAAGACGGGCGCGCTGCTGGGGTGCGCGTGCGCCCTGGGCGCCCTCTACGCGCAGGCGCCGCCGGAGGCGGTGGAGGCGATGGACGCCTTCGGCCGCCAGGTCGGGCTGGCGTTCCAGCTCATCGACGACCTGATCGGCATCTGGGGCGACCCGCAGGTGACGGGCAAGCCGGTGGGCGCGGACCTGGCGGCCCGCAAGAAGTCCCTGCCGGTGGTCGCCGCCCTGCGTTCCGGCACCCCCGCCGGGGCGGAGCTCGCCCGGATCTACGGAACTGACGAGCCCCTGACCGCCGCCGAGCTGCACGGCGCGGCGGAGTCGATCGATCGCGCGGGCGGCCGGGACTGGGCCCAGATGCAGGCCTGCGACCGCATGGCGGGCGCGATCGGCCACCTGTCCGGCGCGATCCCGGACGGCGCACAGGCCGGTGAGCTGCTGGCCCTGGCGGAACTGGTGACCCGCCGCAGCCACTGACCGCGATCCGGCCGGGCCCAGGCGCCGACCTGGGCCCGGCCATCGCGCTGCCCGCCACCGGCTGCCCGCCACCGTGGGGAATTCCCCTGATCGACCGCGTCGGTCCCCCCTTCGTTTGCCACTGCCGTGATGGCATGCACATGCGCACCGGGTGAACGGGGGCATGGCGGAGCGGGGTGCCATCACACAGCGGGACGACATCAACTGGAGACCCCAGGAGGGCTCGTGACGAAACGTTCGTTCCTCGGCCGCCGGTCGCGGTCACGCATCGCGGTGACCGTACTGGGCGCCTGCGCCGTGCTGCTGGCAGGGAGTGCGGCCGGGGGCGCGTCCGCCGCCGACCGGGTCCGGGTGACCCGGCACACCACCCTCGCCCCGGGGGTCACGTACGAGGAGTTCTCGGTCCAGGAGACCGGTGGCACGGCCCACGGGTACGTCCTCGTGGCCGATCTGACCAACCGCCACGTCTCCGCCGATCTGCTGACGCCCGGCACGGTGGCGAGACCCGGGACCGTCTCCGACCTGGCCGACTCACAGGGCGCGGTCGGCGGGGTCAACGCGGACTTCTTCGACAACAGCGAGACCCAGCACCCCGGCGTCGAGCCCACCAGCGCGGCCGTGGGTCCGGCCGTCGGGCGCGGGATCACGTACAAGGCGGCGGTGCCGGACGGTCAGCGCTTCGGTCCGGCGATGCCGCCGGGCGACTCGACCCGCGATGTGATCGGGGTCGGCGCGGACCGGGTGGCCCGGCTGGACCGGCTCACCCTCTCCGGTGCGGTGTCCGCCGCCGGCCGCACGATCGCGTTGCGCGGCCTCAACCAGTACGCGCTGCCGGTCGGCGGGGTCGGCGCGTACACCTCGCTGTGGGGGTCGGCCTCCCGCGAGCGGGCGGTCTGCGGCACCGACACCGACCGCGCCGCGGGGTGCACGACCGAGACCTACGAGGTGACGGTACGTCAGGGCAAGGTGGTGTCGGTCTCCGACTCCCCCGGTTCCGGGACCATCGCGCGGGGCACGGTGGTGCTGGTGGGGCGCGAGGGCGGTGCGACGGCGCTGCGTGCGCTGCGGGTCGGGGAGCGGGTGACGGTCAGCGACCGTCTGACCGGGTCCGGTGGGTCGCCGCTGCGGTTCGCGGTCGGCGGGTTCCCGTTGCTGCGTGGCGGCGCGCCGCTGTCCGGTCTGGACGACACGACGACCGCGATCCGCACCAGCGCGGGATTCGCCACGGGCGGCCACCGCTTCTACCTGATGGCCCTGGACGGCGGTTCGGGGCACGGTGTGGGGCTGACGGTCGCCGAACTCGCCTCGCTCATGCGGGACTTGGGGGCGTCGTCGGCGGTGGACCTGGACGGCGGCGGCTCGTCGACACTGGTGGCCAGGCAGCCGCACGCGGCGGAGGTCACCGTGGTCAACCATCCGTCGGACGGGGCGGAGCGCCCGGTGCCCGAGGGGATCGGGATCTTCTCCCGCTAGCGGAGACGTGGGCGTCCGGCCTTCCGCCGGACGCCCAACTCATCTGTTACAGGCCGCCGTTACCGCTGCCACGGGCCGCCGTCATCGCGTTCCGTCGTCCTCGTCCGCCGCGCGGAACGGTCCGCGCATCACGAACTCGCGCAACTGCCGGGCGAAGACCGCCACCTCCTGCGGTTCCCAGTCGCTGAGGGCCGCGTTGATGTGGCCGGCCAGGCGTTCCCGTAGTACGTCCACTGTCTCCTCCCCGCGCGAGGTGAGCACCAGCAGTGACGCGCGCGCGTCATCGGGGTCGGGCTCCCGGCGCACCAGGCCGGCTTCCTCCAGCCGGGTCGCGCGCCGGGTCACGCCCGAGCGGTCGAGGCCGATCTCCGGTGCCAGTTCCGCCGCGCTGCGCGGGCCGGACCTGGCCAGGCCGCTGAGCACCGGATACGTCAGTTCATCCACTCCCTCCCCCAGTCCGTCGGTCAGGCCCTGATAGAGGCGTGCCCGGGTGGTGCGCTTGAGCAGTACGCCCAGCGCTTCGGCGATCTCGTGTCCCGCGTCGTTCTCCACCCCTCCAGATTAGCGTGCGCGACGCACGCAGCATGGTGTACGGTGTGACCACAGCGTGCGCCGCGCACGCAAATCTGAAAGTGCGGCGCCTTGAAGAACACGAGAGGTTTCGCCATGTCCCGTCACACCGCCATCGTTCCCGCCCTCACCGACCTGCTCTTCAACCGGGAGCTGACCCTCGACGAGGCCGTCGACCGCCACTTCTCCCCCGAGTACCGCCAGCGCACCGACGGCGCCTGGGCGAACCGCGCCGAGTTCACCGCGCACATCGCCCACCTGCGGGAGCTGGTCGCCGAGGGCGAGGTCGTGGTGCACGACGAGCTCGCCGACGGCGACCGTTACGCCGACCGCCACACGGTCCGGGTGGTCAAGAAGGACGGTTCCGTCGTCCGCACCGAGGTGTACGTCTTCGCCCGCTTCGCCGAGGACGGCCGCTTCCTCACCATCGAGGAGACCACCCTGATGCTGGAGGGCTCGGAGGCCGACCGCGACCTGGGCAGCGCCCGCTGAGTGCTGCGCGCGCCGCGCGTCCCCGCCCGGGCGGGCGGTCACGCGCAGGACGGACGGCCGGGGCCCGGCGCTCCCTCGACGGAGCACCGGGCCGGGCGCCGGGCCAGGGAGCGGGGCCAGGGGTCGGGGCCAGGGGTCGGGGCCGGCACGCGGGGGCTCACATGGGGTCCCCCTCGGTCAGTTCGCCGTCCATCCGCACCCAGCGGGTGATGCCCAGGCCCCGCAGGAACGGCAGGTCGTGGCTGGCCACGATCAGCGCGCCGGGGTACGACGCCAGCGCCTCGGTGAGCTTGCGGACGCCGGCGAGGTCGAGGTTGTTCGTCGGCTCGTCCAGCAGCAGCAGTTGAGGCGCGGGGTCGGCGAGCATCAGCGCGGCGAGCGTGGCCCGGAAGCGTTCGCCACCGGAGAGGGTGCCGACCAGCTGGTTGGCCCGGGCGCCCCGGAACAGGAATCGCGCCAGCCGGGCCCGGATCTCGTTGTCACCGGCGTCCGGGGCGAACCGCGCCACGTTCTCCGCGATGGTCAGCGCGTCGTCGAGCACGTCCAGCCGTTGCGGCAGGTAGCGCACGGGGACGTGGACGACCGCCTCGCCCGCCGACGGCGCCAGTTCGCCGACGAGGGTACGCAGCAGTGTGGTCTTGCCCGCGCCGTTGCGGCCGGTCAGCGCGATCTGCTCGGGGCCGTGGACCTGGAACCGCTCGGCCCGGCCGCCGTGGGCGAGGCGCAGCTCGCGCAGGGTGAGCACGGTGCGGCCCTGCGGCACTTCGGCCTGGGGCAGGTCCACGCGGATCTCGGCGTCGTCGCGTACCGCGGCGGCTGCCTCGTCGACGCGTTCCCTGGCCTCCTGCACCTTCTCCTGGTGCAGGAGGCGGTGCTTGCCCGCGGAGACCTGAGCCTGGCGCTTGCGTTCCCCCATCACCACCTTGGGTTCGCGTTTGGTGTCGTACATCTTCTGTCCGTAGCGCACGCGCCTGGCCAACTTCACGTGTGCGTCGGCCAGTTCGCGCCGCTGGCGTTGCAGATCGCTCTCGGCGGACCGCAGCGTGCGTTCCGCCGCCTCCTGTTCGACGGCGAGGGCGTGTTCGTACGCGGTGAAGTTGCCCCCGTACCAGTGGACGCGTCCCTCCCTCAAGTCGGCGATCTGGTCGACGTGTTCGAGCAGTTCGCGGTCGTGGCTGACCACCACCAGCACCCCGCGCCAGGAGGCGACCGCGTCGTGCAGGCGGGCGCGGGCGCGCAGGTCGAGGTTGTTGGTGGGCTCGTCCAGCAGCAGCACGTCCGGGCGGGCCAGCAGCAGCGCGGCGAGCCGCAGCAGCACCGACTCGCCGCCGGAGACCTCGCCGACCGTGCGGTCGAGGTCGAGGTGGCCGAGGCCCAGCTGGTCGAGGGTGGCGCGGGCGCGCTCCTCGACGTCCCAGTCGTCGCCGACGACCGCGAAGTGCCCTTCGTCCGGGTCTCCGTTCTCGATGGCGTGCAGGGCGGCGCGGACGCGGTCGATGCCGAGGGCTTCGTCGACGCGTGCGGTGGTCTCCAGGGTGAGGTCCTGCGGCAGGTAGCCCACCTCGCCGCGTACGCGCACGGTGCCGCGGGACGGCGTGAGCTCACCGGCGATGAGCCTCAACAGGGTTGACTTTCCGGATCCGTTGAGGCCGACCAGGCCGGTGCGGCCCGGGCCGACGGCGAGTTGGAAGCCGTCGAACACGGTGGTGCCGTCGGGCCAGGCGAACGACAGGTCGGCGGTGGCGATGGACGCGGAGGGTTGTGACATGCGGGGCTCCCGGTCGGTTGACGTCGATGGGTGACGCGTGCCGACACCGTGGGAGGCGGGTACGAGCGGCGGGGACGGAGCGTCCCGGACCGGAGTCTCAGCAGGCCCGTGAGGGGCGTCCCGGGCGGGCCGGGAGGGCTGAGCGCGCCGAGCGGGCCGGGAACGCGGTCGCGGAAGGGCGGTTCGTCGCCGAGGTCGTACACGCGGCGGATCGCGTGGCAGGGCACGCGTTCACTGCACGGTGTCGTGGGGCCTCAGACGAGCAACGGCCTTCTCCGATCGGGCGACATCAGGACCACGTACGACGGTACGGGTGGCGGTGCGCCGCCGCAACGGGATATCGCCGTGCGCCACCCGACGGGATCGTCGCGCACCTGGCCGGTCGCGCGGTCTTTTGGGGGCGGGCGGGGTGTGCTGTCCTGACGGCATGGCCGATGACACGATGCCCGCGGTCCCGAGCGGGCGCCCGTACCCGACCGTGCCGCTCCGCCCGATGGTGGTGACCGCGGACGAGGCCGTCGCCCGGGGCAGGGCCTTCCACGAGGTGATGGAGCGGCGCCGTACCGTGCGGGACTTCTCCCCGGAACCGGTGCCGGACGGCGTGGTGGAGTGGGCGGTGCGCACCGCGGCGACCGCGCCGAGCGGCGCCAACGTCCAGCCGTGGCGTTTCGTCGCGGTCACCGATCCGGAGCGCAAACGGCGGCTGCGGGAGGCGGCCGAGACGGAGGAGCGCGAGTTCTACGGCCGCCGGGCGTCCGCGGAGTGGCTCCGGGCGCTGGAGCCGCTGGGGACGGACTGGCACAAGCCGTTCCTGGAACGGGCGCCGGTGGTGATCGTGGTCTTCGAGGTCCACAAGGGCCCTGATTCGCCGCGCCCGTACTACACGAAGGAGTCGGTGGGCATCGCGGTCGGCCTGCTGCTGGCGTCACTGCACCAGGCGGGCCTGGCGACCCTCACCCACACCCCCAGCCCCATGCGCTTCCTCAACGACATCTGCGAACGCCCGCCCGAGGAGCGCGCGTCGTACGTGATCCCGGTGGGCTACCCGGCGCCGGACGCCCGGGTGCCGGACATCCGGCGCAAGGAACTCACCGAGATCCTGGTCAGGTTGTGAGCCGCCGCACCGGCGGCGGCCAGGAACCGGAGGTGACACGGCGTACGTCTCCCGCACCATGACGTCAGACGAGCAGCAAGTGAACGCGCCCTCCGTCATGACCACCGGTTCGCCGAGGGGCAACCCCTACGACGTCTTCGCCGAGGGGTACACGACCGAGAACGAAGCCAACCTCGTCAACGGCTACTACCAGCGGCCCGCGATGCTGGCCCTCGCCGGGGACGTGTCCGGGCGGCGGATCCTCGATGCGGGCTGTGGCTCAGGGCCGCTGTTCGCCGCGTTGCGCGACCGCGGTGCCGTCATGAGCGGGTTCGACGCGAGCGCCGGGATGGTTCAGCTGGCCCGGCGGCGCCTCGGCGACGACGCGGACCTGCGGCTGGCCGAGCTGGGCGGCCCGCTTCCGTACGCGGACGACACGTTCGACGACGTCGTGGCGGCCCTGGTGCTGCACTACCTGGAGGACTGGGGTCCGGCGCTGGCCGAACTGCGGCGCGTACTCAAGCCCGGCGGTCGGCTGATCGTGGCCGTGGAGCACCCGTTCGCGGTCCACCTGATGCACCGCGAGGCCGGGCGTGAGGCCGAGTACGGCTATTTCGCCACCACGAACTGGGTCGAGGAGTGGGCCTTCGGCGACCAGCGGGCCCCGGTGAGCATGTGGCACCGGCCGCTGCACGCGATGTCGGACGCGTTCACGGCGGCGGGCTTCCGCATCACGACCATCAGCGAGCCGGAGCCGGACCCAGCGGCACGGGAGGCGTTCCCCGATGACATCGCCGCCAGGTCGCGCTTCTTGTGCTTCTTGTTCTTCGTCCTGCAGGCCGACTAGCGCGCTGCGCGACGTGGCGGCCCGGGGCGGCGTCGGACACCGCCCCGGCGAGGGACAGCAGTTCGACCCCTCACTCTCTCGGGCGGTCCGGGTTTCAGGCGTGGCGCATCGGCAAGGCGCACCAGCGCAAGACCGAACGCACCACCGCGAGGAGGCTGCAATGGGCAAGCTCGGAGATCTGGCGAACAAGGCCAAGGAGATGGCCTCGAGCCACCCCGACCAGGCGGACAAGGGCGTGGAGCGAGCTGAGCAGTTCGCCGACGAGCGCACCGACGACCGCTTCGACTCCCAGACCGACAAGGCCGCTGACGCGATCCGCCACACCTACGGCGGCGGCGGTGACGAGAAGTAGCGCCCCGTCCGCGTGACCCCTCCCCGGGTCGGGCCGCCGACGCACCGCGTCGGCGGCCTTCGCACGTCCGCCTCGCATGTGGATGCTCTCCGGGGCGCCGGACGACCGGTTCCGAGAACGGCCGGATGCGGCGCAGGCCGCCCGGGCCGCGAGAGTCTCCCGGTCCGGCACAGACGCACCCGCCCACGGGGGTTGTCCCCACTCGTGGTCGGGTGGCCGCCCCCGTCGTGGTCGGGGGCGGCCCGCATGGCCTGGAGCCTCGGCCGTCCATAGGTTCGATGAGCCGGCTCCCGCCACTAGATGGGAGCGTCCTCATCGCCTGGAGCTCTCATGCCTGTGGCCAGTCCGTCCGTCCTGGAAGCCGAAGCGGCTACGGGGAGCGAGTTCGCGCCACTGCTGCGGCAGGTCAGGGAACGCGGTCTGCTGCGGCGGCGGCACGGGTACTACGCCTGGACGATCGGCGCCAACTTCCTTGCTCTCGCCGCCCTATGGACCGGCGTGCTGATATCCCGAGGGACGTGGTGGGTGCTGCTGCTCGCCGTGCCGATGGCGGTCATCAGCGGGCGGACCGCGTTCGTCGGGCACGATGCGGGCCACCAGCAGATCAGCGGCAACCGCAAGGTCAACCGCGCCCTCGGGCTGATCCACGGCGATCTACTGCTCGGCATGGGATACGGGTGGTGGAACGACAAGCACAACCGGCACCACGCCCACCCCAACCACGTGGGCAAGGACCCCGACGTCGAGGTGGGCGCGCTGGTGTGGACGCGGGCCCAGGCGGTCGAACGGGAGGGATTCGCACGCTTCCTGACGAAGTATCAGGCCTGGCTGTTCTTTCCCATGCTGCTGCTCGAAGGCGTCGCGCTCAAGGTCGCGAGCGTGCGGGACCTGCGCCGGCTGCCGCTGCCGGAACGCCGTGTGGAAGGCGCGTTGATGGCGGCGCACCTGGTGCTGTACGTGTCGCTGCTGCTGTCGGCGATGCCGGTCGGAACGGCGGTGGCGTTCGCGGCGCTGCACCACGCGTTGTTCGGGCTCCACCTGGGCTGCGCGTTCGCACCCAACCACAAGGGCATGGAGATGCCACGGGACGACGAGCGGTGGGGGCACCTGCGGCGCCAGGTGCTCACCTCACGGGACGTGCGCGGCGGACGGGTCACCGACTGGCTGCTGGGCGGCCTCAACTACCAGGTGGAACACCACCTGTTCCCCAGCATGCCGCGCCCCCACCTGCGGATCGTCCAGCCGCTGGTACGGGAGCACTGCGCGCGCCTCGGGGTGCCCTACACCGAGGCCGGGCCGCTGGAGTCGTACGCGCAGGCGCTCGGTCACATGCACGCCGTCGGTGCCCCGCTGCGCCGCGCCAGGTAGCGTCGGGCGCGGCAGCCGGCCGACCGCAGCAGTAGGAGCCCACATGAACGGTGCGCAGACCCTGATCCGCAGCCTCGCCCACGCCGGTGTGGAGGTGTGCTTCGGCAATCCGGGGACCTCGGAGATGCACTTCGTGGCCGCGCTGGACGAGGTGCCGGGGATGCGGGCGGCGTTGTGCCTGTTCGAGGGTGTGGCGACGGGTGCGGCCGACGGCTACGGGCGGATGGCGGGCCGTCCGGCGGCGACCCTGCTGCACCTCGGCCCCGGCCTCGGCAACGGCCTGGCCAACCTGCACAACGCGCGCCGCGCCCACACTCCGCTGGTGAACGTGGTCGGCGACCACGCCACGTACCACAAGCGGCTGGACGCTCCGCTGGAGTCCGACATCGACGCGGTCGCCGGATCGGTCTCCGGCTGGCTGCGGCGTGCGACCGACCCGGGCACACTCGCGCGGGACGCCGTGGAGGCGGTCCGGGCCGCGACGCGCGCGCCGGGGCAGGTCGCCACCCTCGTCCTGCCCGCGGACGTCTCGTGGTCCGAGGCGCCCACCGGGCCGCCGCCCGCGCTGCCGCCGGTCGAGGTCACGACGGCGCCGGATGCCACGGTGGAACGCGCGGCGGCGGCGCTCACCGGCGGCGAACCGGCCGCTCTGCTGGTCGGCGGCGCCGCGACGCGCGGTGAAGGCCTGCGCGCGGCGGGGCGGATCGCGGCGGCGAGCGGGGCGCGGCTGCTGTGCGAGACGTTCCCCGCACGGCTGGAGCGGGGCGCGGGCGTGCCGGTGGTGGAACGGCTGGCGTATCTCGCGGAGATGGCGACCGGCCAGTTGGAGGGCCTGCGTCATCTGGTGCTCGCGGGCGCCGCGTCCCCCGTGTCGTTCTTCGCCTACCCGGGGCTGCCCGGGGACCTGGTGCCGGACGGGTGCGAGGTGCACGTACTGACGCGGGGCGACGAGGACGTGATCTCCGCGCTGGGCCACCTGTCCGAACGCGTGGCCGACACAAGGGAGTTGAAGGCGGCCACGCCGACTGCCGCACGGCCCGCGGCCCCGGAGGGCGACGCGCCGCTGACCTCCGAGGCGGTGGCGTACGCGGTGGGCGCGCTGCTGCCGGCGGACACGGTGGTGGTGGACGAGGCGAACACCTCCGGCCTGTGGCTGCCCGGCGCCACCGAGGGCGCGCCGCCGCACGACTGGCTGACGCTGACCGGCGGTGCGATCGGCCAGGGGCTGCCGGTGGCGACCGGCGCGGCCGTGGCCTGCCCGGGGCGGCGGGTGCTCTGTCTGGAGGCGGACGGCAGCGCGATGTACACGCTCCAAGCGTTGTGGACGCAGGCACGCGAGGGGCTGGACGTGACGACGGTGGTGTTCTCCAACCGTTCGTACGCGATCCTGGAGATGGAACTGCGCCGGGTGGGAGCCGCGGCGGCCGGACCGCGCGCCCGCGATCTGCTGGACCTGTCCCGGCCCGACCTGGACTTCGTCTCGCTCGCCCGTGGCATGGGCGTACCGGCGGAACGTGCCCGTACGGCGGGCGAGTTCACCGCGGCGGGGCGGCGCGCGCTGGCCGAGCCCGGGCCCGGTCTGATCGAGGCGGTCGTGCCACCGATCGGGTAGGGGGTCGGGGGCACCGGCCACGGATTCCCCGTGGTCGTCGAGGTTTCGCATGGCCGCTGAGACAGCAATACTGTTGCACCACAGGGGCCGTATCCGCCCGGACCGCGACAGCAGGGAGCGAGGGCCGATCCATGACTCCGCCGCCGGGGCTCACCGTGGACGAGCTGGCAGCGCGCGCCGGGGTGACCGTGCGCACGGTGCGCTTCTACGGCACCAAGGGACTGCTTCCGCCGCCGGTGCTGGGCCCGCGCCGGGTCGGGTGGTACGGGCCGGAGCACCTGGCGCGGCTGGCGCTGATCGAGGAGTTGCAGCACCAGGGGCTCACCCTGGCCGCGATCGAACGCTACCTGGAGCAGCTCCCCGATGGCATCACGGCGCACGACCTGGCGATCCACCGCGCGCTCGTCGCCTCCTGGCTGCCGGAGGACGTACGGGAGACGACTCGCGAGGAGTTGGAGCATCGGGCCGGGCGGCCCCTCACGGAGCAGGACGTGGAGCGGCTCGCCGCGATGACGGTGCTGCGCCGGACCGGCGATCCCGACCTCTTCGAGGTCGATCCGGCGATCCTGCACCTGGGGGTGCGGCTGCTGGACGTGCCGATCGCGCTGGAGACCATCCTGGCCGCGCGGGAGGTCATGTTGGAACATTCCCGGGCAGCGGCACGGGAGTTGAGCAGGATGTTCCGCGACGAGGTGTGGGAGCCGGGGCGTGAGGCGGCGATGAAGTCGCTGTCGGCACACATGCAGCCGCTCGTGGTGCAGGCGCTGGTGACGGCGTTCCAGCGGTCGCTGCGCGAGGAGGTCCAGGCGTGTTACGGGCCCCTGCGGGAAGCTGACGACGGCACGTCGGATCCCGGGGCGACGGCCTCCGATTCCGGGGCGACGACCTAGCGGAGCCAAGAGAATGCTCTCGTGCCGCCGTCGCTGTCTGCGCCCGCTGATCGACTCGATACTCGCATCAGGGCTCGCTCAGACGGTCCCCCCCGAACGGCCATGGCGAACTACGGCAGGGCTGCTTTGCCATGGCGACCCTTGGGTGAGAGAGCACGTGTCGCAGGACGTCAGCGATGTCCGTGGTCTCCTGGTTGGAGAGGATCGCGATGGTCAGGTCGGACTGCGGGAGCCATCCGAGGAAGGCTTGATATCCGGGATTGTCGCCAGGATGAAAGCGCATCGGCTGACCGGCCAGAGTGCCCAGGAGATATCCGTAGCCACAACCCTCCGCGGCGACGAGGCTGTCCGTGCCCCATCCTCCGAGGGCGGACGCGTGGATGGTGGTCATCATGTCTCGGGAGGAGGCGGCGACGACTCTGCCGGCGTTGAAGGCAGTGGTGTATCGGACCAGGTCTGCGGCTGTGGCCCAGATGTCGCCCGCCCCGGGCAGGGCGGCGAACGACGGGACATCCACCCGGCGACGGCCGCGGTAACCACGCGCCACTGGATCCCGAGGGATGGTCGAGCCATGGGTGGCATCCATACCCAGAGGGCGCAGCAGACGCGAGGTGAGGAAGTCCGCGTAGCGCAGACCACTTGCCTGCTCGAGGATCCATGCCGTCAGCAGGTAGCCTGGCGAGCTGTATTCCCATTGCGTGCCGGGGGTACTGCGCAGAGGCAGTATCGAGAATCGCTCGAGTAGGTCCTGTGCTCCGTCCGGGTCGCTGATGTCATAGTCCGGCAGAACCCACCAGTGGCCCAGGCCCGAGGTGTGCGACAGAAGCTGATGCAGTGTCAGTTCACTCCAGCGTGGCCAGCGGCCGTCCAGCCATGACGCGATCGGCGCGTGAAGGTCGAGCTTCTCCTCCTCGACAAGGAGCATCGCCGCTGCGGCCGTGAACTGCTTGCTGACAGAGGCGATTTGAAACCGTGTTCCTGAGGAGCACGCAGCGCCCGTCCCCAAATCCGCCGTACCCGCGGCCGTTTCCATGACGATCTCCGTGCCGTGCGCCACGCAAATGGAGCCGCTGAACTCGACGAAGCTCTGCATGCCGCCACGCTAATGCCTCGACCCTGCTCTTCCTGCCCGGAGGGGCGTCGAGGCGTCTCCGCCGTTCGGCGGCATGCCTGCACGCGTTCGCCGACCGCGCCGAGTCAGGGTTTCCAGGTTCGCTCAGGCTGAAGCGCAAGGGCCGCGCCGTGGCTCGGGGCTGTCGCGGAGTGTGCTCCCCGAGCCGCCAGGGGCGGGGCCCCCGGCCCCGCCCCTTCATCCCCGGCCGCCTCACGCACCGTCGCGGAAGGGCTCCCCCCGTTCCGCCTTCTCCAGCAACAACCCCGGCGGGGTGAAGCGGTCGCCGTACGTTGCCTGCAACTCTCGGGCCCGGGCCACGAAGCCCTGCGGGCCGCCCTCGTAGCCGTTGATGTACTGGAGGACGCCGCCGGTCCACGCGGGGAAGCCGATGCCCAGGATGGAGCCGATGTTGGCGTCGGCCACCGAGGTCAGGACCCCTTCCTCCAGGCAGCGGACGCTGTCCAGCGCCTCCGCGAAGAGCATGCGTTCCTGCATGTCCTCGAACGGGATGCTCACCTCGCCGTCCGGCTTGGCGAAGTGCTCGCGCAGGCCCGGCCACAGCCGCGTACGCCTGCCGTCCTCGTAGTCGTAGAAGCCCGCGCCGCCGCTGCGCCCGGGGCGGTCGAACTCGTCGACCATGCGGTCGATGACCGCCTCCGCCGGGTGGGAGGTCCACGTGCCGCCCGCCTCCTCGACGGCGCGCCGCGTCTCGTTGCGGATCTTGCGCGGCAGCGTCAGCGTCAGCTCGTCCATCAGGGAGAGGACCTTGGCCGGGTATCCGGCCTGCGCCGCGGCCTGTTCGACGGAGACGGGGTCGGCGCCCTCGCCGACCATCGCGACGCCCTCGTTGATGAACTGGCCGATGACGCGGGAGGTGAAGAAGCCGCGGTTGTCGTTGACGACGACGGGCGTCTTGCGGATCTGGCGGACCAGGTCGAAGGCGCGGGCCAGCGCCACGTCGCCGGTGCGCTCGCCCTTGATGATCTCGACCAGCGGCATCTTGTCCACCGGCGAGAAGAAGTGCAGGCCGATGAAGTCCTCGGGGCGTGCGACGCCTTCGGCGAGCAGGGTGATGGGGAGGGTGGAGGTGTTGGAGCACAGCAGGGCGTCGGGGCCGACGACGTCCTGGATCTCCTGGAAGACCTTGTGCTTGAGTTCCGGGTTCTCGAAGACCGCCTCGATCACCGCGTCACAGCCCGCGAGGTCGCCCGCCTCCGCGGTCGGGGTGATGCGGGCCAGTGTCTCGTCGCGCTGGGCGGGCGTGGTGCGGCCCTTGGCGACCGCCTTGTCCAGCAGCCCCGCCGAGTACGCCTTGCCGCGCTCGGCCGCCTCCGCGGTGACGTCCTTGAGCACGACCTCGATGCCCGCGCGGGCGCAGGAGTACGCGATGCCCGCGCCCATCATCCCCGCACCGAGGACGGCCACCTTGCGCACGGTGTGCGGTTCGACGCCATTGGGGCGGCTGGCGCCGGAGTTGACGGCCTGGAGGTCGAAGAAGAACGCCTGGATCATGTTCTTCGAGGTGCGTCCGCAGGCCAGTTCGGTGAAGTAACGGGCCTCGATCACCTGGGCGTTGTCGAAGTCGACCTGCGAGCCCTCGACGGCGGCGGCCAGGATGTTGCGCGGCGCCGGGTAGGGGGCGCCGTTCAGCTGCTTCTTGAGGTTGGCGGGGAACGCGGGCAGGTTCGCGGCGAACTTGGGGTGGGCCGGGGTGCCGCCGGGGATGCGGTAGCCGTCCTCGTCCCAGGGCTGGCGGGCCTCGGGGTGGGCGTCGACGAAGGCACGGGCGGCGGCGAGCATCTCCTCGCGGGTGGCGGCGACCTCGTGGACGAGACCGGCTTCCAAGGCGCGCTTCGGGTTGTACTGGGTGCCCTGGAGCAGCACCTTCAGCAGGGCGTCGGTGATGCCGAGCAGCCGCACGGTGCGCACCACGCCTCCGCCGCCGGGCAGCAGGCCGAGGGTGACCTCGGGCAGGCCGATCCTGGAGCCGGGGGCGTCGAGGGCCACGCGGTGGTGGCAGGCGAGGGCGATCTCGTAACCGCCGCCCAGCGCCGCGCCGTTGATGGCCGCGACGACCGGCTTGCCCAGGGTCTCCAGGCGCCGCAGCGAGCGCTTCATGCGCAGGCTGCCCGCGTACACGTCACCGGCGGTCTCGGGGGTGGCGCGGATGAGGTCGCGCAGGTCGCCGCCGGCGAAGAACGTCTTCTTGGCGGAGGTGACGATGACACCGCGCACGCTGTCGCGTTCGGCCTCCAGCCGGTCCACGATCGCGTCGAGCGAGTCGCGGAAGGCGGCGTTCATGGTGTTGGCGGACTGGCCGGGGTCGTCGAGGGTGAGGGTGACGACGCCGTCGGCGTCCTGTTCCCAGCGGATGGTGGTGGACTCGGTCATGGTGTTCGCGGCTCCGTGAGGACTGGGCGGTCGGGGCGGGTTCGTGCGGTCGCGTCCGGGCGACCGGCGGTGACGGGCGTACTCGCTCGGAGGCGTGGTCGCTCAGAGGCGTTCGACGACCGTGGCGATGCCCATGCCGCCGCCGACGCAGAGCGTGGCGAGGCCGTAGCGCTTCTCGCGCCGCTCCAGTTCGTCGATGAGGGTGCCGAGGATCATCGCGCCGGTGGCGCCCAGCGGGTGGCCCAGCGCGATGGCGCCGCCGTTGACGTTGACCTTGTCCAGGCTCAGGCCGAGGTCGCGGGCGAAGCGCAGGACGACCGCGGCGAACGCCTCGTTGATCTCGACCAGGTCGATGTCGTCGGGGGTCAGTCCGGCCTTGGCGAGCGCCTTGCGGGAGGCGGGGGCCGGGCCGGTGAGCATGATGGTGGGCTCGGAGCCGGAGACGGCGGCGGAGACGACGCGGGCGCGGGGGGTGAGGCCGTAGCGCTCGCCGACCTCGCGGGAGCCGATGGCGACCAGCGCGGCGCCGTCCACGATGCCGGAGGAGTTGCCCGCGTGGTGGACGTGGTCGATCCGCTCCACCCAGTGGTACCTCTGGAGTGCCACGGCGTCGAAGCCGCCGAGGTCGCCGATGCCCGCGAAGGACGGCTTGAGTGCGGCGAGCGAGTCGGCGGTGGTGCCGGGGCGCAGGTGCTCGTCGTGGTCGAGGACGACGAGGCCGTTGCGGTCGGTGACGGGGACCACGGAGCGCTCGAACCGGCCGTCCTTCCAGGCCGCGGCGGCCCGTTCCTGGGACAGCGCGGCGTACTCGTCGACGTCGCGGCGGGTGAAGCCCTCGATGGTGGCGATCAGGTCGGCGCCGATGCCCTGGGGCACGAAGCCCACGTCGAAGTTGGTCATGGGATCGGCGAACCAGGCGCCGCCGTCGGAGGCCATCGGCACCCGCGACATCGACTCCACGCCACCGGCGAGCACCAGGTCCTCCCAGCCCGAACGCACCTTGGCGGCGGCCAGGTTGACCGCTTCGAGGCCGGAGGCGCAGAAGCGGTTCTCCTGTACACCCGCGACGCTGTCGGGCAGGCCGGCGGCGATCGCGGCGATGCGGGCGATGTCGGAGCCCTGGTCGCCGACCGGGCCGACGACACCCAGCACGATGTCGTCGATGGCGGCCGGGTCCAGGTCGGGGAAGCGGCGGCGCACCTCGTGGATGAGGCCGACGACCAGGTCGATGGGCTTGGTGGCGTGCAGCGCACCGTTCGCCTTGCCGCGCCCGCGCGGGGTGCGGACCGCGTCGTACACATACGCTTCGGTGGTCACTTCGGTTGCCTTTCAAGGAAGGTGACGGCACGTCAGGTGACATGCGGGTGACGTACCGTCAGCACTGCTCTGTGGTGGTGTTGTGTCGACGGCCCGTCAGTTCAGCAGCGAACGGCCGATGATCTCCTTCATGATCTCGGTGGTGCCTCCGTAGATCGTCTGGATGCGGCCGTCGAGGAACGCCTTGGCGACCGGGAACTCGGCCATGTAGCCGTATCCACCGTGCAGTTGCAGGCAGCGGTCCGCCACCCGCTTCTGCAGTTCCGTCGCCCACCACTTGGCCATCGACGCGTCGACCGGGGTGAGCGCCCAGCGGTTGTGCTCGGTGACGCAGCGGTCGACGAACGTGCGGGTGACCGCGCACTCGGTGGCCATCTCGGCGATCTCGAACCGCACGTGCTGGAGCCTGCCGAGCGGCTTGCCGAACGCCTCGCGCTCCCTGACGTACGCGGTGGTCAGCTCCAGCAGGTGTTCGGCGGCGGCGATGGCGGAGACGGCGATGGTCAGCCGTTCCTGCGCGAGGTTGGTCATCAGGTGGACGAACGCGCCGTCGAGCTCGCCCAGCAGGTTCTCCTTGGGGACCACCACCTCGTCGAAGAACAACTCGGCGGTGTCCTGCGCCTTCTGGCCGATCTTGTCGAGGTTGCGGCCCCGCTCGAATCCGGGCGTGCCGCGTTCGACGACCAGCAGGCTCAGGCCCTTGGCGCCGCCCTCGGGGGTCGTCCTGGCGACCACGACCACGAGGTCGGCGAGGATGCCGTTGGAGATGAAGGTCTTGGAACCGTTGAGCACCCAGTGGTCGCCGCGGTCGGTGGCGGTGGTGCGGATGCCCTGGAGGTCGGAGCCCGCGCCGGGTTCGGTCATGGCGATGGCGGTGACGGTCTCGCCGGAGCAGAAGCCGGGCAGCCAGCGGCGCGTCTGCTCCTCGGTGGCGAGGTTGGCCAGGTACGGGCCGACGATGTCGTTGTGCAGGCCGATCGCGAGTCCCGAGGCGCCCGCCTTCGTGAACTCCTCGGCCAGCACGACCGGATAGCGGAAGTCGGCGGTGCCCCCGCCGCCGTACTCCTCGGGCACCGCGAGGCCCAGCAGCCCCTGGCGTCCGGCGGCGAGCCACGCGGAGCGGTCCACCACGCCCGCCCTCTCCCAGCGTTCGTGGTGCGGGACGACCTCCTTGGCCAGGAAGGTCCGCACGGTCTCGCGGAACGCCTCGTGCTCGTCGGTGAACAGGTCTCGCTGCATACCGGTGTCCTCAGGTGTCGGAGTCGGCGGGGCGCGGGGCGCCGGGGTCGGCGGGGCCGTTCGGGCTCGCCGGAGCCAGTCCCGGCAGGTCCCAGTCGCGGGCGACCTCGGCGGTGTGAAGGCCGGGCGACGCGGGCGGCCTGCGCAGGGTTCCGGGGGTGGCGCTCAGCCGGGGCGCGGGCGCGGGCTGGGTCTCCCCCGCGACCTCGGTGAACGTCCCGCGGGCGGCCAGATGCGGGTGGCGGGCGGCCTCGCGCAGCGACAGCACCGGCGCCACGCACGCGTCACCGCCCTCGAAGACGGCCGTCCACGCGTCACGGGTGCGGGTCCTGAAGCGGGCGGCGACGCGGTCGCGCAACTCCCCCCAGCGCGTGATGTCGTCGCGGTCGGGCACGTCGGCGCCGGAGTCGGTCCCGGCCCCGGAGTCGGAACCCGCACCGGAGTCCGCGTCAGATCCCGCGTCCAGCCCCAGCAGGCGGGTGAACTCCTCGTAGAAGCGCGGCTCCAGCGCGCCGACCGCCATGTACCCGCCGTCCGCCGTCTCGTAGACGCCGTAGAAGGGCGCGCCGCCGTCCAGCAGGTTGACGCCGCGCCGGTCCTGCCAGACGCCCGCGCCGAGCATGCCCCAGATCATGGCGCCGAGGTGGGCCACGCCGTCCACGATCGCGGCGTCCACGACCTGGCCCTGGCCGCTGCTGCGGGCGTGGTGCAGCGCGGCCAGCACGCCCACGACGAGATAGAGCGCTCCGCCCGCGTAGTCGCCGAGCAGGTTGGCGGGGATCGCGGGCGGGCCGTCGGGCGGGCCGATCATGCCGAGGGTGCCGGCGGTGGCGAGGTAGCCGATGTCGTGCCCGGCGGCGGAGGCGAGCGGGCCGTCCTGGCCCCAGCCGGTCATCCGGCCGTAGACCAGCGCGGGGTTGCGCGCCAGGCAGGCGTCGGGGCCGACGCCGAGGCGTTCGGCGACGCCGGGGCGCCAGCCTTCCAGCAGCACGTCGGCGCGGGCGGCGAGGTCCAGCACGAGCGCGGGGCCGTCCGCGGCCTTGAGGTCCACCACGACGGAGCGCTTGTTGCGGTTGGTCACGTCGTGCGCGGGATCGATGCCGAGCGCGGGACCGCCGGGCCGGTCCACCCGCACCACGTCCGCGCCGAGGTCGCCGAGGAGCATGGCGGCGAACGGGCCGGGGCCGATCCCGGCCAGTTCCACGACGCGCACTCCCGCGAGCGGACCGGGCGGACGCTGCTGCTCCATGGGCGGACTCCCTCGTCGCCTCGCGGTCCACGGGCCGAAGTCACTGTGACAGTAACGATGTAACAGCGACGATGCTAGGAAGTGCCGGGGCCGCGCGCAAGGCTTTCGTACTCACCAGTACACCGCGGAACGGGCGGTGGCGCCGCGATCCGGACACCGGAGGAACGAGACGGCGAACGCACACGTGGGGGCCGGAGCGTTCGCTCCGGCCCCCACGTGCGGTTCGACGCCGCGCGCGTGTCTCAGCGGCGGCCGCGTCCCGGGCCTCCGTCGCCGCCGGCCAGGCCCGCGCGGCGCAGGGCGTCGGCCAGCGCGCCGTTGCCGCCGCCGTCACTACCGCCCGGCCGGGCCGGGCGCCCGCCGCGGTTCTGGCGCGGCGGGGTGTCGCGACGACGGCCGCCGCCACCCTGTCCGCCGCCCTGGCGGTCGTCAGCCCCGCCCTTGCCACCGCCCTGACGGTCGCCCCGACCACCCCGGCGATCCTGCGCCTCGTCCTCCAGCCGCAGGGTGAGGGCGATGCGCTTGCGCGGGATGTCGACGTCCAGCACCTTCACGCGCACCACGTCACCGGGCTTGACGACGTCGCGCGGGTCCTTCACGAAGGTCTTCGACATCGCGGAGACGTGCACCAGGCCGTCCTGGTGGACGCCGATGTCCACGAACGCGCCGAACGCGGCGACGTTGGTGACGGTGCCCTCCAGCAGCATGCCGGGCGCGAGGTCCTTGAGCTCCTCGACGCCCTCCTTGAACGTGGCCGTCCTGAACGCGGGGCGCGGGTCGCGTCCCGGCTTCTCCAGCTCGCCCAGGATGTCGGTGACGGTCGGCACGCCGAAGGTGTCGTCGGCGAACTCCTGCGGCTTCAGGCCGCGCAACGTCGCGCTGTCGCCGATCAGTTGCCTGATGTCGCCGCCGGTCGCCTTCACGATACGGCGCACCACCGGGTACGCCTCGGGGTGCACGCTGGAG
The DNA here is from genome assembly GCF_019890615.1 of Streptantibioticus parmotrematis. Classification (GTDB taxonomy): domain Bacteria; phylum Actinomycetota; class Actinomycetes; order Streptomycetales; family Streptomycetaceae; genus Streptantibioticus_D; species Streptantibioticus_D parmotrematis. The sequence goes on from NZ_JAINVZ010000003.1 coordinate 266,387, forward strand.
GCGTCGAGCGGGTCGTCGCCGCCGGTGATGCGCAGGAAGCCCGCACACTGCTCGAACGCCTTGGGCCCGAGCCGCGCGACGTCCTTGAGCCCCTTGCGGCTGTGGAACGGGCCGTTGTCGTCGCGGTGGCGGACGATGTTGTCGGCCAGGGTGGCGGTGATCCCCGAGACCCTGCGCAGCAGCGGCGCGGACGCGGTGTTGAGGTCCACGCCGACGCCGTTGACGCAGTCCTCGACGACCGCGTCCAGCGAGCGCGACAGCTTGGACTCGGACAGGTCGTGCTGGTACTGGCCGACGCCGATGGACTTCGGGTCGATCTTGACGAGTTCGGCCAGCGGGTCCTGGAGGCGGCGGGCGATGGAGACCGCACCGCGCAACGACACGTCCAGCTCGGGGAGTTCCTGCGAGGCGAAGGCGGAGGCCGAGTAGACGGAGGCGCCGGCCTCGGAGACCACGACCTTGGTGAGGTTCAGCTCCGGGTGCGCCTTGATCAGGTCGGCGGCGAGCTTGTCGGTCTCGCGGGAGGCGGTGCCGTTGCCGATGGCCACGAGTTCGACGGCGTGCTCGCGGCACAGCCCGGCGAGCGTGGCCAGCGACTCGTCCCAGCGCCGTTGCGGCACGTGCGGGTAGATGGTCGAGGTGGCGACGACCTTGCCGGTGCGGTCGGTCACGGCGACCTTGACGCCGGTGCGGAAGCCCGGGTCGAGGCCGAGGGTGGCGCGGGCGCCCGCGGGGGCGGCGAGCAGCAGGTCGCGCAGGTTGGCGGCGAAGACGCGCACCGCCTCGTCCTCCGCGGTGGTGCGCAGCCGGGTGCGCAGGTCGATGCCGAGGTGGACGAGGATGCGGGTGCGCCAGGCCCAGCGCACGGTCTCGCGCAGCCAGCCGTCGGCGGGCCTGCCCCGGTCGGCGATGCCGAAGCGGGCGGTGATCGCCCGTTCGTAGCGCGTGGGGCCCTCCTGCGTGGGCTCGGCCTCCGGCTCCAGGGTGAGGTCGAGGACCTCCTCCTTCTCGCCGCGGAACATCGCCAGGATGCGGTGCGAGGGCAGCTTGGTGAACGGCTCGGCGAAGTCGAAGTAGTCGGAGAACTTCGCGCCCGCCTCCTCCTTGCCGTCGCGGACCCTGGCGGCCAGGCGGCCGTCGGACCACATGCGCTCGCGCAGTTCGCCGATGAGGTCGGCGTCCTCGCCGAAGCGCTCGACCAGGATCGCCCGGGCGCCCTCCAGCGCGGCGGCGGCGTCGGCGACCTCACCGGTGACGAACCCGGCCGCGGTCGCCGCCGGGTCGAGGCCCGGGTCGGCCAGCAGCCGGTCGGCGAGCGGTTCGAGCCCGGCCTCGCGGGCGATCTGCGCCTTGGTGCGCCGCTTGGGCTTGTAGGGCAGGTAGATGTCCTCCAGGCGGGCCTTGGAGTCGGCGGCGAGGATACGGACGCGCAACTCGTCGTCCAGCTTGCCCTGCGCCTCGACGGACTCCAGCACGGCCGCCCGGCGCTCCTCCAGCTCCCGCAGGTAGCGCAGCCGCTCCTCCAGGGCGCGCAGCTGCGCGTCGTCCAGGGTGCCGGTGGCCTCCTTGCGGTAGCGGGCGATGAACGGGACGGTCGCACCGCCGTCCAGCAGGTCGACGGCCGCCTTCACCTGCCCTTCGCGTACGCCGAGTTCGTCGGCGATCCGCCGCCCGATCGCCTCGTTGGATCCGGCGGCCCCGGTGGCGCTGTTCACAGCTGTCGTCACTGTCTCGATCCGCTTCGTCGCTGAGCTGGTCCTGGCATTCTGCCGCTGCGGCCCGGCGCTTGTCGCGCAGGCCCCCCGGGGGTGGCGCGCGGCGGGCCGGGAGCGGCACGGGCCGGATGGCGTGGAACCGCCCCCTCATAGATCTTGAACTTTCAAGCTTCAGGTGTACGGTGGAGTGGCGGGACCACCGCACACGGGGGACGGAGGGGATCAGGCCGGACCGGCCCGCCCCCAGCCAGGAGGAGGACGCCATGCCCGTACGCAGGCTCAACCACGCGGTGCTCTACATCCGCGACGTCCGGCGCGCCGTCGGGTTCTACACCGAGGTGCTCGGCTTCGAGGTCGCCCAGGAGATGCCGGGCCGCGCCGCCTTCCTCAGGGCGCCCGGGACCCTCAACGACCACGACCTCGGCCTCTTCGCGGTGGGGGACGACGCACCCGGCCCGCGGCAGGGCGCGGTCGGCCTGTACCACCTCGCCTGGGAGGTCGGCACTCTCGGCGAACTCACCGCGATCGGGCGGGAGTTGAGCGAGCGCGGGGCGCTGGTCGGCGCCACCGACCACGCGGTCTCCAAGTCGTTCTACGCCAAGGACCCCGACGGCAACGAGTTCGAGGTGATGTGGCGGGTGCCGCGCGAGGACTGGCCGACGTCCGAGGGCGGCGGGATGCGGCAGCTCGACCTGGCGGAGTCCGTGGAGCGCTGGGGCGCCGACCTGGTGACGGGAGCGGCGGCGGGTTCCGCGACCTGATCCGGCCCGGTCCGGCGGGTACGTGAACGGGCCGGCGGGAGCTCCCCGGAGACGGAGGCTCCCGCCGGCCCGTGATCGCTGTCGTTGCCGCTGTCGCCGGCGGCTCAGGCCAGCCAGGTGCGGGCCGCGGTGACCAGCGCTCGTACGCCCGTCGTCAGCGTCGGCTCGATGACGGGGGCGAACTTCGGGGAGTGGTTGGAGGGCACCTCGCTGTCGGCGGTGCCACCGTTCGCCGCGGCGGCGAAGGCGGCCGGGTCGGCGCCGCCCAGCAGCCAGTAGCACAGCGGTGCGCCCGCCGCCGTGGCCAGCACGCCGACGTCCTCGCTGCCGCTGACCGGGCCGGGGGCTACCACCTGCGCGTCGCCGAACTCCGTGCGGAAGGCGTTCATCGTGCGATCGGTCGTCTCCGGGTCGTTGACCAGTACGGGGAAGGAGTCGACGACGGTGATCTCCGGGTCCTTCACCGCGCCGGACGCGGCGGCCTCGGCGTGCACGATCCGGCGGACGCCCTCCAGCACCCGCTCGCGCACCGGCTCCGTGTAGGAGCGGATGCTCAGGCCGAGTTCGGCGTCGTCCGGGATGACGTTCTCCTTGGTCCCGGCGCGCAGCGAACCGACCGTGAGCACCGCGGTGTCGGCCCCGGCGACCTCGCGGGCGACCACGGTCTGCAACCGCAGCACGGTCGCCGCGGCCATCACCACCGGGTCGATGGTGGTCTCCGGACGCGAGCCGTGCCCGCCGCGGCCGAACAACCGCACCCGCAGCGCGTCCGCCGCCGCGAACGCCGGGCCCGGGTGGGCGCCGACCCAGCCCGCGGGCATCGGCGCGACGTGCTGGCCGAGGACCACGTCCGGCTTGCCGACCCGCTCGAACAGGCCGTCGTCCACCATCGCCCGCGCGCCGCCGCCGATCTCCTCGGCGGGCTGGAAGAGCGCGATCAGCGTGCCGGACCACTCGGCGCGGTCCGCCGCGAGCCGCTCCAGGGCGCCGACGAGACAGGTGACGTGCACGTCGTGGCCGCAGGCGTGCATCACCGGGACCTCGTGGCCGTCCTCGTCGGTGTCGGTGACCTGGCTGGCGTACGGCAGGCCGGTGTCCTCGCGCACCGGCAGCGCGTCCATGTCGGCGCGCAGCAGCACCGTCGGGCCTTCGCCGTTGCGCAGGACGGCGACGACGCCGGTGCGGCCGACGCCCCGGATCACCTCGAACCCCGCGGCCTCGGCCCGGTCGGCGGCGATGCCGGCCGTGCGGTTCTCGCGGAAGGACAGCTCCGGGTGGGCGTGCAGATCCCGGTACAGCTCCTCAAGGGTCGTCGCGCCCGCCGTGGCGTCCTGCTCGCTGCTCATCGCTACCTCACCTGTGCTCGGCCTGTTCGCTCCGGCGGCCCGAGGGTCCGCCCGGGATGGTGATCTCCAACATCCCCCATTCCGCGCTCCGGCGCGAGTGCCGGTCGGCGGGCGCCGGGTGGAGCGCGGCGACTACGCGGCGGCGGGTTCCAGCAGGGCCGCGTGGTGGCGGCGGGCGACCTGCGGGTGGGCGCGCAGCCAGCCCTTCAGCTCGTTGCGGCCGTACTCGGCGAACAACGGGTTGGCCGGGTCCCGCGTCGCGCCGGGCGCGCGATCCGCGTACGGGAACGGCACCCGCTCGATGCGGGCGTCGAGGCGGGGGTTGTAGAAGAACGGCACGGAGAAGCGCTCCCGGGCGCCGGGCGGGCTGACGACGCGGTGGTTGGTCGCCTTCAGGTAGCCGTCCGTGGCGACTTCGAGGAGTTCGCCGAGGTTGACCACGAACGCGCCCGGCAGCGGCGGCACGTCGTGGAACCGCCCGTCGCCGCGCTCCACTTGGAGGCCGCCGACCTCGTCCTGGAGCAGCAGGGTCAGGAATCCGTAGTCCTTGTGGGCGCCGACTCCCTGGTCGGCGCCGTCCGGTGCGCTGCCGGGGTAGCGCACCAGCTTCAGGTGCAGATGGGGATCGGCGGCGAAGGCGTCCGCGTAGAAGTCGGCGGGCGCGCCGATGGCGGTGAGCAGTTCGCGCAGCAGCCGGTCGGCGACCGCGCTCAGCTCGTCGATCCAGCCGAGCGCGGCGGTGCGCAGCTCCGGCAGGGCGGCGGGCCACTGGTTGGGCCCCTCCAGCCACCAGTACGCGGGCTCGTCCGGACCGGGGACGCGGGCGGGGCGTTCGGCGCCTATGTCGATCTGGTCGCGCCAGTCGCGGCTGCCGCCGGTGCGCTCGTCACCGATCCGGGTGTAGCCGCGGAAGTGCGGTGAGTCGAGGGTGGAGATGGCCAGGCGGTCGGCTTCCGGCAGGGCGAAGAACGCGCGCATGGTCCGGGTCAGGGCGGCGGTGCGCTCCGCGCTCACGCCGTGGCCGGTGAGCTGGAAGAAGCCCACTTCGTGGGCGGCGGTGTGCAGTTGGGCGTGGAGCCGTGCCCGGTCCTCGGGTCCGCGGTCGGCGGCGGACAGGTCGATGACGGGGAGCTGGTGGTCGTGCGTCATGGGTGGTGTCCCGCAGGGTGAGGTCCCGGCCGGGCCCGGCGGTGACCGGGCACGCCACGCGCGGGCGCCGGGTGGGGCGCGGACGCGGTGCCGGAGGGTGAGTGGGAGGTCTCGGGGTCAGCCGCTGCGGCGACAGGACATGCTCGTGACGCGGACGAAGTCCACGTGTCGACGGCGCACGAGCAGGAGCATGCGTGAAGGGTACTCGCGCCCCCGGACGGCCGCGACGGTGACGAACGTCACGGCGGCGGGAGACGGCCCGCGGGAACACGGCGGGCCCTCACGGCGGCACGGAAGCGGGCCTCGCGCGGACGGCCCGCGCCCCGCCCGGCGTCTGCCGTGGCGTGCGGCGCGGGCCGTCGGGCCGTGCCGGGGACGGTCAGCGCAGGCGCGCCGCCTGGCCGGCCGGGAGCGTGCCCGGGACCGAGCCGTTCAGGCCGGTGAGCGGGACGCCCGCCGGGGGCTTGGCGTGGCCGGTGCCCAGGGCGCGGCGCAGCTGGGAGACGCCGCCGACCAGCGGCAGGTTCGCGTGCGATCCCGACAGGTCGAGCTTGATGGTCGGGGTCGACGGCGGGGCGACGATCAGCCCGTTGTCGGTGCCCGCGACGATCAGGGCGAGCCGGTGCCCGGCCGGGACGACGTGGTCGCTGGCGGCCAGCTGGAGGGTGATGGTGTAGGGCTTGCCCGGGGTGAGCGACACGCCCTTGTCCAGCGAGGCGTAGTGCCCGAGGTCGGCCCAGCCGCGGCTGAACACGGTGTAGCCGACGTTCTCGGTGTCGGCCGCGGTGTCCAGGAAGCAGGCGCTGTCGCCCGGTGTGCTGTCACCCCAGCAGGAGCGGGTGGTCAGCGTGGTGATGCCCTCGCCGTCGTCCTCGTAGTTGCGGATGGTGGCCGGGCCGAGGTCCACCAGGACGGCCGACAGGTGGGCGCTGGTGGTGGAGGAGGTCGCGGTGAGCGTCACCGTCCCGCTGCCGGACAGCCGCAGGTCCTGCTTGAGCGGCCCGGTGGTGAAGGCGACCTTGTCCGAGGTGGCCTGGTCGACCTGCGCCGACCAGTCGTCCTCGCTCTGCTTGGGGTTGTCGGTGTAGGTCTCGGCGCTGCCGGAGGCGGGCGGCGTGGTGCTCAGCGCGCCCAGCCCGTTGGTCGTCCCCGGGTCGAGGCTGAGCGGGGTCGTCGTGGTGCCGGACGGGGGCCACACCGCGTCGGTGGTCCAGTGGTCGGGGGTGCGCTCGATGTCGGCCATCGGCTGGTTCTGGATGCCGTTGTCGACGCCCATCAGGTAGTGGTCGAACCACTGGTGCAGGGTGTCGACCCAGGCGCTGCGGCGGTAGTCGAACGGGTCGACGTGGCCGGTCTGCGACAGCCAGATCTTGCGCTGCACGCCGTGCGCCGCGAGCGCGTCCCACCACTGGCCGAAGTTCTTGGTGCGGACGTTGAGGTCTTCGAGGCCCTGTGCGACGAAGACGCTGGCCTTGACCTTGGCGGCGTCGGCCACGTAGTCGCGCTGCTGCCAGGCCGACGTCCAGTCGCCGTCGCGTGGCGCCCCGTCGCGCAACGCCTGTTCCTCGGCGGAGCACTTGGACTGCGCCGCGGAGCTCTCCACCTCGGAGGCGAGTTCGTCGGGGCCGCCGTCGTAGAGGGCGGCGCCCTGCGCGAAGTAGTAGTCGTACCAGGAGCTGATGCCGCTGATGTCGACGATGGTCTTCAGGCCGTCGACGCCGGTGGCCGCGACCCCGTTGGCGATCGTGCCGTCCCAGCTCTTGCCGATCATGCCGACCGACCCGTTGGACCAACTCGCTTGCGCGGCGGTCGTTCCGGTTCTCGTCGTGTAGCCCTTGGCTCTGCCGTTGAGCCAGTCGATGACCGCCTTGGCGGAGGTGACGTCGGAGGGGCCGCCGACGTCGACGCAGCCGTCCGAACGGTTGGTTCCGGCCAGGTCGACCAGGACGACGGCGTAGCCGCGCGGGACGAAGTAGTTGTCGTAGTAGAGCGGGAACTGCACCGGGTTCCCGTTCTTGTCGTACGTCTTGAGCTGGTTCTCGTTGCCCCGGCCGCAGCACGAGTAGTACGGGCTGGCGTCCATGATGACCGGGACCTTCTGGCCCTTGGCCGCCGGTTCGCTGGGCCGGATGATGTCGGCGGCCACCCGGTCGGTCTTGCCGTCGTGGTCACCGTCGATGCCGGTGTCGACCCAGACGGACTGCCGGATGGCGTTGGAGTAGGAGTAGACGGGCTGCGTGCCCGTGTCCTTCGGTGCGGGGCGGCCGTGGGCCATGGCCGGAGCGGTGAAGACGGCCAGGAGGGCGGCTACGACGACCGCCACGACCGACAGGGAGTGTAGGGGGATGCGGGCTCTCCGCGCGTGTGACAGCACGGGCGGACGGTACCGCCTGACACTGCCATGACAGAAGCGTTCTTCCGGACAATGATCGCGACGGCGTGCCCCGGAAAGCGGACGAGGGCTCGCGTCGGATGGCGGGCGACCCGCCCGGGAGCGCGGACGGCGGTCCGACGACCGCAGGCGAGGCAGCCGTCCGCGCCGCGGACCCGGCCCACCCGGCTCGCCCGCAACACCCCAAATACCACTGATAATCACATTCGCCCTCTACGGTGGCCCGGTGACGTCCATCGATCGCCGAAGTGTTCTGCGGGCCGCGGCAGGGACCGCCGCGGGTGGTGCGCTGGCCGCCGGTTGCGGTGACGGCCACACCGTGCGGGCCGCCGCGCACCCGACCTCCCCGACCGACCCGACGGCCTCACCCGCGTCGCGCACCCCCGCGGGCTCCCGCACGGGACCCGGCGCGCTGCCCGCGCTCCCGCCGGACCTGCCGGACCAGATCGCCCACGGGCCGTCCGGACACCCGATGGTGGCGCTGACCTTCCACGGGCAGGGCGACCCGAAGGAGGCCGAGGCGCTGCTCTCCGAGGCGGAGCGGGCGGGCGCCGGGCTGACCGTGCTCGCCGTGGGCAGCTGGCTGGAGGCGTATCCGGCGATGGCCCGGCGCGTCCTGGACGGCGGTCACGAGCTGGGCAACCACACCGAGAACCACCGCGACATCAACGCCATGCCGGCCTCGCAGGCGGCCGCGGAGATCGGTCAGTGCGCGGACCGGCTGCGGCGGCTGACCGGCGGCGTGGGCCGCTGGTTCCGGCCTTCGCAGGCCCAGTACGCGTCGCCGTCGGTGCTGCGGCTGGCCCACCGGGCGGGCTACCCGCACGTGTTGTCGTACGACCTGGACTCGCTCGACTACACCGACCCCGGGGCGGACGCCGTGCGCGAGACCGTGCTCGGCCACGTGCACGGCGGTTCCGTCGTCAGTCTGCACTTCGGCCACCCCGGCACGGTCACCGCGATGCCCGCGATCCTCGACGGGCTGCGGCAACGGGGACTGCGCGCGGTGACCGTCTCGCACCTGCTGGCCGGCAAGGGCGATTGACGTCACGTCAGTCCGATGGCCGCCGGGAAGCGGTCCCCCCGAACAGCGGCGAGGCCGCGCGGCGCCCGAAGGCGACCGCGCGGCCTCGCCCGGCCCTGCGCCGACGGATCGTCAGCGCACGTGGTGCCAGAAGCCGATGTGGTGGGTGTGGTGGTGACGGTGGTGGTGGAAGCGGTGCGGGTAGCCGTGGTGCAGGCGGCCGTGGCCCCAGTCGCTGCGGCCGTGACCCCAGTCGCCACGACCGTGGAAGGGCGCGTGGTGGTCGGTCGCGGCCTGGGCACCGCCGGCCGCGAGGACGACGGCGGCGGCGCCACCGGCCAGCACGCCCAGGGCGCGGCTCAGTGACGAGGTGAGGGACTTCATTGCTGATGCCTCCAAGGTCATTCGATGGGGACTTGGGTTCTGCCCAACGAACCAGGCAGCATCAGGTATTTGACCAAGGCGGGATCTTTACCGACAACAGCGACACACCACTTTTTCATGACGCAACCCATACAGACCTCACTCCTGGGCGGGAAATCCCGCACTGCTGTCCCGACTCCAGGACACTCGCGACGTCGATGATCGGACTAATGCGCTTGAGCGGTAAAACTACTAAAGCGCATTAGTTGTCCGCGATCCATTGACGCCCCATGGGCCCGGGGTGCATTTTCTTGACCGTCCGCCGACGCGCGTCGGCCGCTCGTCCGCCGACCCGAACCGAGGAGCCCGCGGTCATGCGCCTTCCCCTGCCCCTGTGCCACGAGAACCCCCGTGGGCCAAGTGGAACGTTCCGCCGAACGACCCGTGGAAAAGCCGTCGCCGTCGTACCGCTGCTCGCCACCGCACTCGTGCTGACCGGGTGCGGATCGGGCGGGAACGGCTCCGGTTCGAGCGCGAACGGAAAGCCCGAAGGCACCATCACGTTCCAGACCTGGAATCTGCGCACGAACTACAAGGACTACTTCGACGGGCTGATCGCCGACTTCGAGAAGCAGTACCCGGACGTCCACGTCAAGTGGGTCGACCAGCCCGCCGACAACTACGCGGAGAAGCTCAGCGCCGACGCCGCCGCCGGAACGCTTCCGGACGTCGTCAACGTCTCCCCCGACCTGTCCTACCCGCTGGCCAAGGCCGGCCTGCTGCTCAACCTGGACAAGGAGCCGGCCGCCGCGAAGTACAAGGCCGAGTACACGCCGCAGGCGTGGCAGGGCGACCAACTGCCCGGGCTGGGCGGCAGTTACTCCTTCCCCTGGTACCTCAACACCGGTCCGCTCTTCTACAACAAGGCGCTCTTCCGGCAGGCGGGGCTGAACCCGGACGACCCGCCGAAGACCTACGACCAGTTGTTCGCCGACGCCGACGCGATGGCGAGGCACTCGCACGGCACGATCGCCGCCTTCGCCCAGTCACCGTCCATCGAGGACTTCGGGCGCTACGGCGTGCAGTTGATGAACTCCGACGAGACGGCGTTCACCTACAACAGCGCCAAGGGCGTCCAACTCCTCACCGCCTACAAGACGTTGTACGACGAGGGCGGCCTCGGCTCGCAGGCGCTGTCCACCACACCGGACGCGGCGGGGCAGGCGTTCCTCCAGCAGAAGGTCGCGATGAACCCGGGCAGCGCCCACGACCTGGACAACTTCAAGGTCAACGCGCCCGACCTGTACAAGAACATCGGCATCACCGACGCGCCCGACAACACCGGGCACCCGAACATGTACCTGATGGGCCTCGCCGTCAACAACACCAGCGAGCACAAGGCCGCCGCCATCGCCTTCGCCCACTTCGTCACCGACAAGCCGAACCAGGAGTCGTTCGCCCACAAGGTGGCGATCTTCCCCTCGACCGTGGGATCGCTCGACGAGCCGTACTGGACCAAGGACGACGGCACCAGCGAGGGCGCGGTGCGGGTCGCCTCCGCCGAAGCGCTCAAGGGCGCGGTCAACTACACGCCGGTGGTGATGACCGACCAGATGAAGATCGTGCTCCAGAACGAGGTGGCGAAGGCGCTCCAGGGCAAGGAGAGCCCGAAGCAGGCGCTCGACAACGCCGTCGCCCAGAGCGACCGGTTGCTGCGCCAGAGCTGACGCCCATGGCCCCGGCGGGCCCGCCGAACGGGAGGTCCGGCCCGGCGCCTAGGCTGGCGGCAGGAGTCCGGTTCCGCGGCGCTCCGGCCCACCGGCGCCGGACCCGCGTCGTCCAGGCAGGACAGTCAGGAGCAGCATGAGCGTCCCCGTGAAGACGTCCGTACACGACGGCGTCGCGACCGTCCTGCTGGACCGCCCCGCCGCCCTCAACGCGCTCGACCTGCGGATGGTCCAGCGGATGCGGGCCGCGCTGGAGGCCTGGCGGGACGACGAGTCGGTGCGGGCCGTGGTGGTGCGCAGCACCTCCCCGAAGGCGTTCTGCTCCGGCGGCGACATCAGAGCCGTGCGGGAGGCCGCGGTGCGCGGCGACGCCGACGCGGTCCGCGGCTACTTCGCCGCCGAGTACGGGCTGGACGCCGCGGTCGCCGGATACCCCAAGCCGTACGTGGCGCTGATCGACGGCTACGCGCTCGGCGGCGGCCTGGGCATCTCGGTGCACGGCTCGGTGCGCGTGGTGACCGAACGCGCCGGGCTGGCGATGCCGGAGACGGCGATCGGCTTCTTTCCCGACATCGGCGCGGGGTACTTCCTGCCCCGGCTGCGCGGCGCGGTCGGCACGTACCTCGGTCTGACCGGGGCACGGGTCTCGGGCGCCGCCGCCGTCGAGTGCGGGCTGGCCACGCACTACGTGGATTCGGGTGAACTCCCGGCGCTGGAACGTGAGTTGAACGCGTCCGGCGGTCACGACCCGGACGCGGTCCTCACCCGGTACAGCACGACGCCGCCGCCCTCGGAGCTGCACGGCCGCTACGAGGCGATCGAGCGCTGCTTCGGCGTGGAGACGCTGGAGGAGGTCTTCGAGCGCCTCGACGCCGAGAGCCGCGGCGACGAGGAGGGCGACTGGGCCCGGGAGACGCTGGCCGCGCTGCGTCGGGGAGCGCCCTCCAGCCTCGTGCTCACTTTCGAGCTGCTGCGGCGGGGCGCGCGGTCGTCCCTCGCGGAGTGTCTGGACCGGGATCTGCGGCTGGCGCTGCGGGTCGCCCCGACCCACGACTTCACCGAGGGCGTGCGGGCCGCGCTCGTGGACAAGGACCGCGAGCCCCGGTGGTCACCGGAGACGTTCGGCGAGCTGACGCGGGAGCGGCGGGACCACCTGGTCGGGTTGCTCGACGGATGACGCGGCGCGAGACCGACTGACCGCCGTCGCCTACCGCTTCTTCCCGCCGCCGTCCAGCGCCACCGCCCGTTCGTACAACTTCCGTACGTCCGCGCCGAAGTACGGGCTGTACGACACGTCCGCCGTGTCGCCGCCCTCCTGGAAGCCGCCGATGACGCCGATCACCGTGCCGGTGCCCGCCGCCGGGTCGTAGCCGGTGAGCCACGGGCTTCCGCTGGTCCCGCCGGGGAACCCCACGCAGTTGACGCGCAGTTGGCGGGCGCTCTGCCGGATGGTGGTGTTGACGCAGGAGATCGGCTCCTGGCCGCTGGACGGGTAGCCGGTGAGCCGTACCGGGCGGCCGAACGGTGTGTTCACGCCCAGGTTGTCGGCGCCGAGGACGTCCTCGACGTGCCTGCCGTGCAGCGGACGCAGGATGACGAAGCCGACGTCCAGGTCGGGGTCGGAGGTCTTCGTCCAGCGCGGGTCGACGACCAGGGCGCTCACCCGCCAGGTGCCGTTGGGCGCGGCGCCGTCGCGGTAGCTGGGGACGAAGACGATGTCCTTGCGGTAGCCGCTGCCCTGGCCTCCGTGGATGCAGTGCGCCGCGGTGAGCACGAGGTCCTTGCCGGGGCTGTGCACGACGCTGGCGCTGCAGAAGTGGTCACCGCTCGCGTCGTGGTCGAACAGCGCGCCGATCCGGGCGTTGCCCACCCTGGGCACCGGTGTGTACGACATGCCGTGCGGGGTGTGGATGTCGGCGGTCGCGCGGCGCAGGCGCTGCGCCGACCAGGTGCCGAAGGCGTCGCTGGTGTCCGCCGGGCCTCCGAGGGCGCAGGAGGACAGCAGCGCGGCCCCGGCCAGCAGCGCGCCCGCCGCGACCACCCGGAGCCGCCGGGCCCTCGGACCGGTCCCGGTAGCGTGCACGCCCATGCGCCCGATACTGGGCGCGCTCGTCGCCGTCCGCTACCGCAGTGGTCCGGACGGGGCCGGTACCGCGTTCGCAGGAAAGCCCGGTACGGTGCGGCCTCTGCGCCCGGTCCCCCGCGGCCGGCGCGCCCGCACCGCGACGCGTGTACGACGGCACGCGCAGGCAGGAGAGGCGTTCCCATGACCGAACGATCGGGCCGGGTCCTCGTCGTCGACGACGACGCCGCGATCCTGCGCTCCCTGGGGCGGGGGCTGCGGCTCGCCGGGTACGCGGTCGGCCTGGCCCAGGACGGCGCGAGCGCGCTGCGGGAGCTGGCGGACCAGCCCGTCGACGTCGTGGTGCTGGATGTGTCCATGCCGGGCATCAGCGGCATCGAGGTCTGCGAGCGGCTGCGGGCGACCGGGAACGACGTGCCGGTGCTGATGCTCTCGGCGCTGGACGAGGTGGCCGACCGGGTGGCGGGATTGCAGGCGGGGGCGGACGACTACCTGGTCAAGCCGTTCGCGTTGCAGGAGCTCGAACTGCGGCTCCAGGCGCTGCTGCGGCGCAGGCCCGCGAGCCCCGGCGACACGGTGCGCGCCGGTGAGCTGGTGCTCGACCCGGGCTCACGAGAGGTGATCTACGCGGGCGCGCCGGTGCGACTGACCCGCCGGGAGTTCGAGCTCCTGGAGGTGCTGGCGCGCAACGCGGGCATGGTGCTCAGCCGCGACCAGCTGCTGGACCGGGTGTGGGGGTACGACTTCGAGGTGCGCACCGACGCCGTGGACACGTTCGTGAGCTACCTGCGGCGCAAGCTGGAGGCGGACGGGCGGCCGCGGCTGATACAGACCGTGCGCGGGGTCGGTTTCGTGCTGCGCGAGGAGGCGCGGTGAAGCTGTCGACCAGGATCGCGATCGCGGTGGGCGTCACCGTGCCGCTGATGGTGCTGGCGTCCGGGCTGCTGCTGACGCGGCTGATCAGCCGGGACATCCACGCCGGTCAGGACGCGCGGCTGCGGGACCGGGCCGCCGTGGTGCTGCCGGTGGCGCGCGAGCTGCTGCGGGTGGACCGGGCGGGGCGGCCCGCGCAGCAGCAGTCACGGGAGCGCAAGCTGTTCTCCGCCGCGCTGGACGTGGGCGTCCGCGTGGTGTCAGGGACGGACGGCTCGGTCGCCGCCGAGGGCGGACCGCAGCCGACGGACAGCGTGCCCCTGCCCGCCGCGGCCGGCCGCAACCCGGTGACGGTCTCCGCGGACGGCAGGAGCTGGCGGGCGCTGAGCCTGCCGGTCACCGGCGGCCAGGCGGGCGACACCCTGTGGGTCTTCTCCCCCGCGTCGCAGGCGGACGCGGGCGTGAAGGCGGTACGGCGGCGGGTGCTGCTGGTCGCGCTGATCGCCGCGCCGGTCTCGGCGCTGGTGGGGCTGGGGATCGCCGAGCGGGCCACGTTGCCGCTGCGGCGCCTGCGGCGGCGGGCCGGTGGCCTGGACCCGGGGGTGAGCGCGGCCCGGCTCGATCACCGGCTGTCGCGCGTCACCGAGGTCGACGAACTGGCCGGGACGCTCCAGACGCTGCTGGCCCGCTACGACGAGCAGGCGGCCCGCACGGGTGAGGCGCTGGAGACCGCGCGGTCGTTCTCCGCCGCCGCCTCGCACGAGTTGCGCACGCCGCTGATGAGCATGCAGACCAACCTGGAGATCCTCGCCGCCCACCCGGACCTGGATCCGTCCGAGCGCGCCGAGGTGGTGTCCGACCTGCGCGGCGAGCACGAACGGCTGCTGGGGCTGCTGGTGACGCTGCGGGCGCTGGCGCAGGGCGACCTGGTCGAGGCGGACTCCTTCACGCCCGTCGACCTCGGCCGGCTGGTGACCGCGTCCGCCGCCGACGCGGCGCGCAGGCATCCCGCGGCGCGCGTGACGGCCGCCGTCGGCCCGGACCCGCGCACCCGGGGCTGGGAGCCGGGACTGCGGATGGTCGTCGACAACCTGCTGACGAACGCGCTGGTGCACGGGCGTGCCCCGGGTGCGCCGGGCGCCGTCGTCGAGGTGGCGCTGCGCGCCCGGCCGGGAGCCGCGGTGCTCACCGTGGACGACCACGGCCCGGGCATCCCGCTGTCGGCCCGCGAGCGGGTCTTCCGGCGCTTCGAACGCGGCGGGGACAGCCCCGGCACCGGGCTCGGCCTGACCCTCGTCGCCCAGCAGGTCGACCTGCACGGCGGCGCGGTGCGGATCACCGACCGGCCGGACGGCACGCCGGGCACCCGGTTCGAGGTGACGCTGCCGCTCAGCGACACGCCGACGGTGGTCCTGCCGGTCCACCGCGACTGGCTGACCGGCTCCCTCCCGCGCATCCCGAGCGGATCGCGGGAGGCCTGACGGGCCGTACGGGCCGGGGCGGGCCGAACCGGGGCCCGGGAGGCGGCCACAAAGAAACCACAAGAAGCGCTCCTACGGTCGTGTCCACGCGGCCCGCCGAGCCCTCCCAGCGGCGTGGCGGGCCGCTCCCTTCCGTATCGCAAGCCCCCACCCGGGGGCCGCACGAAGTGGAGTGAAGACCATGCAGCGTCGCAAGGCGGCGATGGCCGCGACCGTGGCGGGCATCGCCCTGACGGGTTCCCTGGTGGCCGGAGCGGCGCCGTCCTACGCCGACAGCGCCTCCTCGACGGTCACCACAGCCGCGAAGGCACCGAAGGGCGACGGCGCTAAGGTGCTGTGCCGCCGGGTGCCCGCGCTGGAGCGCCGGGTGAACCGGGCGGTCAAGCGCCTGGAGGCCGGTGTGAACACGCCCGGCTCGATCGCGCGGCTCCAGCAGCGCATCGACAACGCCAACGCCAAGGGCGACACGGCCGTCGCCAAGCTGTTGGGCGACCGGATGTCCACCCGCAAGGCGCTGCTGCCGAACCTGGAGCAGCGGCAGACCGACCTGAAGTCGGTGGGGTCCTGGTGCCAGACGCAGGGCGACGCCAGCGGCTCGGCGGGCGTCGGCTCGTGACGCGGCGTCGTCGGCTGTCCCTGGGCGTGGCGGCGGCCCTGGCCGTCCCGGTGCTGTTCACGACGGCCTGCTCCGGCCACGACAGCGGCGCCGCGGCAGGCGGCTCGCAGCCCGCGGCCACCTCGTCGCCGGGCACCGCGGCGCCCTCCGGGTCGTCCGCGGACCAGCTCCAGCAGATGCAGCAGAAGGTGAACGCGGCGCAGAGCGCGGCGGACGCCGCGGACCAGGACGCGAAGAGCAACTAGCGCGCGGCGACACCCGCGAGGTACCGGAAAAGGTCCCTCGAACGCAGTGCCCTCACCCGCCCGGGTGAGGGCACTGCGCACATTGACCGCTATGCGCTGACCAACTCCGACCTGCGGAAACGGCTTTCGCGCCGCATCACCCCGTACGGCGTCCGGGTGAGTCCCGGCGTGTCGCCCGCGTCGCCAGGTGGCCGCCGGGCGGATTGGATCAGGGGGAGCCGTCCGGTCAACCCGGGAGTCCGCCATGAACGGTGTGGGTCACATAGCCGGTCGTACGGGAAGCGCCCTCCGTACGCCCTCGGTCGTCACGACCGCCGTCACCGCGCCGCGCATCGGCACGCCCGGCTCTCGGGTGCGCACCACGTCCGGTGCACCGCTTCCGGCCGCGTTCGTCCACGACCATCATCCCGCCGCCGTCCGCGGCAGCGGCGCGTGCCCTTCCTCGCGCCGCCCTCCGGACCGGAAGGCCTGAGCCGTACCGGCCTACCTCCCCGTCGCGGTGAGGGCCTTCCACCCCTGTCGTGCCCCGGTGCCGCCTCGCGCGCGCCGGGGCACGATGCCGTCCGGGCGCCGCGGATCAGGGCGCGGTCGCGATGACGACGGTTGCGCCGAGGTCCTCGTCGCGCTCGATCCGGGGTACCAGACCACCCGCGGCGACCGTCCGCACCGCACGTTCCGCCTGACGTGCGCTCGTCTCGACCAGCAGGCTGCCGCCAGGGGCCAGCCAGCGCGGCGCCTGTGCGGCGACCCTGCGCAGCACGTCGAGGCCGTCCGCGCCGCCGTCGAGCGCGACCCGGGGTTCGTGGTCGCGGGCCTCCGGGGGCAGCAGCTCGATGTCGTCGGTGGGCACGTAGGGCACGTTGGCGGTGAGGACGTCGACCCGGCCGCGCAGCGCCGTGGGCAGCGGGGCGAACAGGTCGCCGCGGTACACCCGGCCGCCCACGCGCTCCAGGTTGCGCCGGGCGCAGCGCACCGCCGCCGGATCGACGTCCGCCGCGTACAGCTCGGCACCGGGGACGGCGGCGGCGAGCGCGAGGCCGAGCGCGCCGGAACCGCAGCACAGGTCGAGCAGGACCGCGCCGGTCCTGGCCAGCGCGACGGCGTGGCCGAGCAGGAACTCGGTGCGGCGGCGGGGCACGAAGACGCCGGGGTCCACGGCGACGCGCAGCGAGGCGAACCCGGCCCACCCCACGACGTGCTCGACGGGCAGTCCGGCGGCGCGCAGGCCCGCCATCGTGGCGAGTTCGTCCGCGTCACGGGCGGTGGAGATCAGCAGGTCCGCCTCGTCCTCGGCGAAGACGCAGCCAGCGGCGCGCAGCGCGGCGACGACCTCGGCGCGCGTCATGGGCGCCGAGGGCGAAGGACGGGACGGGACGGGTGAGCGGGACGGGACGGGTGGGACGACGGGTACGACATGGGAGCCTTTCGGGATGCCCGCGGGCACTCCTCGACGGGCTACGCCGTACGGACCGTACGCGCCGGGGCGACGGAACGGGCGGAACGGCGGCGAGACGGGAGCACCCGGTCTGACACAGCGGGAATCGGTCTCACCTCCTCGGCTCGGTCCGGTGGCGGTCGTCGGTGACCGGTCCCGGATCCTGCGGCTGTCCTGGTACGGGGACGCACTGATGCCGCGTCCCGGTGCGCCACCCTACCCCAGCAGCCGGGTCCTGGGCGGCAGTTCCCCGGCCCGGCTCGCGGCGGCCAGGTGTTCGCCCAGCACCGTGTGCAACTCCCGTGCCGCGCGCGGCGGTTCGACGTCCTTGCGGTGCGCCAGCGAGATGGTGCGGTGCAGACCGGGCCCCTCGAAGGGGGTGACGCGCAGTCCGGAGCGCACGGCGGCCATGCCCGGCAGCACGGCGAGGCCGAGTCCGGCGCGCACGAAGCCCACGACCGCGTCCATCTCGCCGCCCTCCACGGTGAAGACCGGGTCGAAGCCCGCGGCGCGGCACACCGCGGTGGTCAGTTCCCGCAGGTCGTAGCCGCGCCGGAACATCACCAGGGGCTGGTCGCGCAGGTCGGCCACCTTCAGCCGCCCCCGGCTGCCCGGGGCCGGCGCGTCCGGGGAGGTGACCGCCACCAGTTCCTCGCGCAGCAGTTCGGTGGTGGCGAGCGCGGGGCCCTGGCCGGGCAGCGGGGTGATGACCAGGGCGAGGTCGAGTTCGCCGGCGGCCAGCACGCGGACCAGGTCGCGCGAGCCGCCCTCGTGGACGACCAGCTCGACGCCCGGGTAGCGGTCGTGGAAGGCGCGCAGCACGTCGGGGACGAGGCCGACGCACAGGCTCGGGGTGGCGCCCAGCCGGACCCGGCCGCGCCGCAGCTGCACGACCTCCTGCACCTCGCGGCGGGCGGTCTCGGTGTCGGCGAGGATGCGCCGGGCGAGCGGCAGCAGCGCCTCGCCCGCGTCGGTGAGCGCGATGTGGCCCCGGGCGCGGTGGAACAGTTCGGCGCCCAGTTCCCGTTCGAGGGCGCGGATCTGCTGGGACAGCGAGGGCTGGGCGACGTGTGCCTGGGCGGCGGCCCGGGTGAAGTGGCGGGTCTCGGCGACGGTGACGAAGTAGTGGAGTTGATGCAGCTGCACACCGCCATCGTACGGCGACGATAGCCTGAGCCTATTGAAACCAGCCATATCATGTCTTGGACCGATGCGGTGGTGCCGTCCTACCGTCGCCGACATGGCACTGGCGACTCGGGCGGTACCGCGACCGTCCACCCTGGCGACCCTGTGGCGGTCCACGATCGGCAAGAAGACGGTGATGGCCGTCACCGGCGTGGTCATGCTGCTCTTCCTCGTCGCGCACATGCTGGGCAACCTGAAGATCTTCTTCGGCGCGGGCGACTACAACGCCTACGCGAGCTGGCTGCGCACCATCGGCGAACCGGCGCTGCACCACGGCTGGTTCCTGTGGATCATGCGGGTGGGGCTCGTGGCATCGGTGGCCGGGCACGTGGTCTCGGCGTGGCAGCTCAGCCGCCGCGACCTGGCCGCCCGCCCCACCGCCTACGTCCACCGGCGCCCGCGCGCGAGCTACGCGACGCGCACCATGCGCTGGGGCGGCGTCATCCTGGCGCTGTTCATCGTCTGGCACATCCTGGACCTGACGACGCTGACGGTGAACCCGCGCGCCGAGCCGGGCCACCCGTACGAGAACGTGGTAGCCGACTTCCACAACTGGTACGCCGACGTCATCTACCTCGTGGCGATGCTCGCCCTCGGCCTGCACATCCGCCACGGCTTCCGGAGCGCGGCGCAGACCCTGGGCGCCGTCACCCGGCGCGGCGACCGGGCCTTCCGGATCGCCGGGAACGTGCTCGCCCTCGTCCTGACCGCGGGGTTCGTCGCGGTGCCCGTCTCGGTGATGACCGGAGTGCTGAACTGACATGACGTCATATCTGGACTACTCGGTCGGCGAGCCCATCGCCGACACCCGCGCGCCCGAGGGCCCGGTCGGGGACCGCTGGGACCGCCGCCGCTTCACCGCGAAGCTGGTCAACCCGGCCAACCGCCGCGCCCACACGGTCATCGTCGTCGGCACGGGCCTCGCGGGCGGCGCAGCGGGCGCCACGTTGGCCGAACAGGGCTACCGCGTCACGCAGTTCTGCTACCAGGACTCCCCGCGCCGGGCGCACTCGATCGCCGCGCAGGGCGGCATCAACGCGGCGAAGAACTACCGCAACGACGGCGACTCGGTGCACCGCCTGTTCTACGACACCGTCAAGGGCGGCGACTTCAGGGCCCGCGAGTCCAACGTGCACCGGCTGGCCGAGGTCTCGGTGCAGATCATCGACCAGTGCGTCGCGCAGGGCGTGCCGTTCGCCCGCGAGTACGGCGGACTGCTGGACACCCGTTCGTTCGGCGGGGTGCAGGTGTCGCGCACGTTCTACGCGCGCGGCCAGACCGGGCAGCAACTGCTGCTCGGCGCCTACCAGGCGCTGTCCCGGCAGATCGCGGCAGGCGCGGTCGAGATGCACCCGCGCACCGAGATGCTCGACCTGATCGTGATCGACGGGCGGGCCCGTGGCATCGTCGCCCGCGACCTGGTCACCGGCCGGATCAGCACCCACTTCGCCGACGCGGTGGTGCTGGCGACCGGCGGCTACGGCAACGTCTTCCACCTGTCGACCAACGCCAAGAACTCCAACGCCACCGCGATCTGGCGGGCGCACCGGCGCGGCGCGTACTTCGCCAACCCCTGCTTCACCCAGATCCATCCCACGTGCATCCCGCGCTCCGGCGACCACCAGTCGAAGCTGACGCTGATGAGCGAGTCGCTGCGCAACGACGGCCGCATCTGGGTGCCGAAGGCCAAGGGCGACCGGCGTCCGCCCGGCGAGATCCCGCAGGCCGAACGCGATTACTACCTGGAGCGGATCTACCCGGCGTTCGGCAACCTCGTGCCGCGCGACATCGCGTCGCGCGCGGCGAAGAACGTCTGCGACGAGGGACGCGGCGTGGGCCCCGGCGGGCAGGGCGTCTACCTGGACTTCGCCGACGCCATCGCGCGCATGGGCCGGGAGAAGGTGGCGGAGAAGTACGGCAACCTCTTCGAGATGTACGAGCGGATCACGGCCGAGGACCCGTACCGGGTGCCGATGCGCATCTATCCGGCGATCCACTACACGATGGGCGGGCTGTGGGTGGACTACGACCTGCGCACCACGATCCCGGGGCTGTTCGCCATCGGGGAGGCCAACTTCTCCGACCACGGCGCCAACCGGCTGGGCGCCTCCGCCCTCATGCAGGGTCTGGCCGACGGCTACTTCGTGCTGCCGTGCACCATCAACGACTACCTGGCCCGGCAGCCGCGCGACGAGGTGGACCCGGCGCACCCGGCGGTCACCGAGGCGGTCACCCGGACGACCGGCCGGCTGGACCGGCTGCTCGCGGTCGACGGCGACCGCACCCCCGAGTCGTTCCACCGGGAGCTGGGCCAACTGCTGTGGGAACACTGCGGGATGGCGCGTGACGACGCCGGACTGCGCAAGGCGCTGGAGCGGATCCCGGCGCTGCGCGAGGAGTTCTGGCAGCGGGTCAAGGTCCCCGGCACCGGCGAGCGGCTCAACCAGCAGCTGGAGAAGGCCAACCGGATCGTCGACCACCTGGAGCTGGCCGAGCTGATGTGCCTCGACGCGCTGCACCGCACCGAGTCGTGCGGCGGCCACTTCCGCGAGGAGAGCCGCACGCCCGAGGGCGAAGCCGCCCGCAAGGACGAGGAGTTCGGCTACGTCGCCGCGTGGGAGTTCACCGGCGACGGCGCCGCGCCCGTCCTGCACAAGGAGGACCTGGTCTTCGAGTACGTCCACCCCACCCAGCGGAGTTACGCATGAGGCTCACCCTGCGCATCTGGCGCCAGCCCGGCCCCGACGCCGACGGCGCCATGACCACGTACGAGGTCGACGGCATCGCACCCGAGATGTCGTTCCTGGAGATGCTCGACACCCTCAACGAGAGGCTGATCACGGAAGGCGAGGACCCGGTCGCCTTCGACCACGACTGCCGGGAGGGCATCTGCGGCGCGTGCGGCATGGTGATCAACGGGCGGGCGCACGGGCCGGAGCGGACCACCACCT
Organism: Streptantibioticus parmotrematis; assembly: GCF_019890615.1. GTDB lineage: Bacteria > Actinomycetota > Actinomycetes > Streptomycetales > Streptomycetaceae > Streptantibioticus_D > Streptantibioticus_D parmotrematis. The sequence goes on from NZ_JAINVZ010000003.1 coordinate 287,733, forward strand.
GCCAGTTGCACATGCGGCACTTCGCGGACGGCGACACCGTCGACGTCGAGCCGTGGCGCGCGGCGGCCTTCCCGGTCGTACGGGACCTGGTCGTCGACCGCTCGGCGTTCGACCGGATCATCGGCGCCGGCGGCTACGTCACCGTGCCCACCGGGAGCGCCCCGGAGGCGCACGCCACCCCGGTGCCCAAGCCCGCCGCCGACACCGCGTTCGAGCACGCCGAGTGCATCGGCTGCGGGGCGTGCGTGGCGGCCTGCCCGAACGGGTCGGCGATGCTGTTCACCTCGGCGAAGGTCGTCCATCTGAACGTGCTGCCGCAGGGCGCACCCGAGCGGGAGAGCCGGGTGCTGGACATGGTCGGGCAGATGGACGCGGAGGGCTTCGGCGGCTGCACCAACACCGGTGAGTGCGCGGTGGCCTGCCCGAAGGGGATCCCGTTGCCGTCGATCGCCGCGATGAACCGCGAGTTCCTGCGCGCGGCCCGCAAGGCACCCAGGTAGCCCCCGCCGCGGGGAAAGAGGTTTGCGCCGACCCGTCGGCGCGGCGCACACTCGGCGGGCACCGATCGCACCTTCCCGGGGGAGAGCCATGCCCGATCAGGCCGCGTACCGCACCCGATGGGCGGCCTGGCGGATGCTGTGGTCGGCCTCCCGCACGCTGTCACTGACCGCCCTCGCGCTGCTGGCCGCCGACGCGGTGCTGCCCAGCCTCACGCTGGTGGCGATGGGCTGGGCGACCGGCCGCATCCCGGCCGCAGTGACACACGGCGTGGACTCCCCCGCCGGGCACGCGCTGCTGTGGTCGCTGACGCTGGCGGCCTGCTGCTTCGCGCTGTCCATGCTGCGCGGCCCGGCGCAGGACGTGGTGAGCGCCGCCGCCCGGGCCCGGCTCACCGCCACGTTGCAGGAACGCCTGGTGCGGGCGGTCTCCGCCCCGGCCGGGATCGCGCACCTGGAGGACCCCGAGGTGCTGGACCGGCTCGCGTCGGCGCAGGGCGAGGTGGTGGGCCAGCAGCCCGCGGACGCGCCGATCACGCTGCTCCAGCAAATGGGCAGCAGGCTGGGCGGGCTGGTCGCCTGCGGGGTGCTGAGCACGTACCGCTGGTGGCTGGGCCTGGCGCTGCTGACCGCGTGGCTCGTCGTGCGGCAGCCGTTGCGCGCCCTGGTGCGTTCACGGGTCGGCACCTACCGGCGGGCGAGCCGGCCGCTGCGCCGCTGCTGGTACTTCCTGGGCCTGGCCTGGCGGCCGCAGTGGGCCAAGGAGGTGCGGGTCTTCGGGCTCGGCGAGTGGGTGGTGTCCGAGGCGTCCCGGCTGTACACCGAGGCGATGCGGCCCTCGTGGCGTTCGGTGGCCCGGCTCAACCTGCGGGTGGCGCTGTGCGCGCTGCTGGTGCTGGCCGCCTACGGGCTGGGCGCGGGCACCCTCGCCTGGGACGCGTCCCACCACGACGTCCCGTTGCGCACGCTGGCGACGATGCTGCCGATGCTGCTGGCCACCATGCCGGTCGGCAGTGTGACGGCGACCGACTTCAGCCTGGAGGGGATGCTGTCGGCGCTGCCCGACCTGGACCGGCTGGAGGCCGATCTGGGTTCTGTAGAAGGTGACTTGACGGTGGATCAGGTCACGGGTGACGCCGCGGGGCTGCCCCGGGAGGCGATCCGCCTGGAGGGGCTGGCGTTCCGGTACCCCGGTGCCGAGCACGACGTCCTGCACGACCTCGATCTGGAACTGCCCGCCGGGCGCTCCCTCGCCCTGGTCGGCGTGAACGGCGCGGGCAAGACCACCCTGGTCACCCTGCTGGCCCGGCTGCGCGAGCCGACCGGCGGCCGGATCACCGTCGACGGCACCGACCTGGCCGCCCTCGACGCGAGATCCTGGCAACGCCAACTGGCCGTCGTCTTCCAGGACTTCACCCGCTACCCGCTCACCGTCGCGGAGAACGTCTCCCTGTCGCTGCGCGGTGATCCACCCGACCCCGCGGCACTGGCCCGCGCCGCCGACCGGGCCGGGGCCGCCGAGCTGATCGCCGGACTCCCGCACGGCTGGGACACCGTGCTGTCCCCGCACTACACCGGCGGCACCGACCTGTCCGGCGGCCAGTGGCAACGCCTCGCGCTCACCCGGGCGTTGTACGCCGTGGAACGCGGCGCCCGGGTGCTGATCCTCGACGAGCCGACCGCGCAACTGGACGTGCGCGCGGAGGCCGCGTTCTACGACCGCTTCCTCGCCATCACCGAGGGCACCACCAGCGTGATCATCTCGCACCGCTTCTCCACCGTCCGCCGCGCCGACCGCATCGCGGTCCTGGACGGCGGCCGGATCACCGAGACCGGCGGCCACGACGAACTGCTCGCGGCGGACGGCCAGTACGCGGAGTTGTTCCACGCCCAGGCCGCCCGCTTCACCGGCGCCACGGCCAGGACCGGCGGGAGGACGAACTGATGCGACGTCACTTGTCTCGCCTGCGTGGCCTGTTGCCGGACCTGCGGGTGCTCGCCCTGCTGGGCACGTCCGGCTTCCGTGCCGCGCCCCTGCTGATGACGGCCTCCGCGCTGCTGTACGTCGTCGGCTCGGTCGCCTCCGTCACCGGCACCCTCGGCTACCGCGTCGTCATCGACGCCGCCGCCCGGCACGACGCGCACCACGCGGCGGTCGGCGCGGCGCTGGTGGCCGCACTGTTCACCGTCTCGTGGGTGTGCGGGATCGTCGGCGCGATGCAGAACTCCGTGCTCACCGACAAGGTCGCGCTGCTGATCAACACCCGGCTCAGCCGCCTGACCGCCACCGTCGCCGGGCTCGAACTGCTGGAGCGCCCGGACCGGCTCGCCGACCTCGACCAGGTCCGCGACAACCGGCGCAGCGTCGCGGGCGCGCCCCGGCAGTTCCTCAAGGGCCTCCAGACGCTGGTGCGCGGCGGCGGCATCCTGGTGCTGCTCATCACCGTCTACCCGCCGATCGTCATCGTGCCGCTGCTGGGCGCGGTGCCCGCGCTGGCCGACCGGCGCGCGTCCCGGCTGCTGAAGCAGGCCGACGACGACCTGGCGCAGGACCGGCGACTGCTGGCCGACCTGTTCCGGATCACCACCACCGCGGAGACCGCCAAGGAACTGCGCATCTCCGGCGTGACCCGTGACCTGGCGGCGCGGCACATGGCGCTCGGCGAGCGGGTGCGCTCCCGGTCGGTGAGCGCGGCCCGGCGCAGCGCCGCGTGGGAGGCGGGCGGCTGGCTGGTGTACGCGGCCGGGTTCTGCGGCGCGATCGTGCTGCTGGTGCTGCGCGCGGCGCACGGCCACACCAGTCCCGGCCAGGTCGTGATGGCGGTGAGCCTGCTGCGGCGGGCGCAGGGGCAGGTGTCCGGGGCGACCGACACCGCCGGGGCGATGGGCAGCGCGTTCCGCACGGCCGGGCGGCTGCTGACGCTGGAGGACGAGGTGGCCGCCGAGCACATCGCCACGCCGCGGACCGCCCCGGTGCCGGCGCGGCTGGTGGACGGCATCCGTCTGCAGGACGTGACGTTCGGCTACCACGGCTCGCGCGAACCGGTGTTGCGCGGCGTCGACCTGACGCTGCCCGCCGGTGCCACGGTCGCGGTGGTCGGCGAGAACGGCGCGGGCAAGACGACTCTGGTCAAGCTGCTCACCGGGATGTACCGGCCGACGGCGGGGCGGATCACGGTGGACGGCACCGACCTCGCCGACATCGAACCTGCCCGCTGGCGCGAGCGCACCACGGCCGCGTTCCAGGACTTCTCCCGTTACCAGTTGACGGCACGTCAGGCGGTGGGCGTCGGCGATCTGCCGCGCGCGGACGACGACGCGGCGGTGCGGTCCGCCGTGCGGCGGGCGGACGCGGACGCGACGGTGGAGCGGCTGCCGAACGGGCTCGACACCCAGCTGGGCCGGTACTTCTCCGACGGCACGGAGCTGTCCGGTGGGCAGTGGCAACGGCTGGCACTGGCGCGGGCGTTGATGCGCGAGGAGCCGTTGCTGACGGTGCTGGACGAGCCGACGGCGGCTCTGGACGCGGCCACCGAGAGCGCGCTGTACGCCCGTTGGGCGCAGGCGGCGCGCGAGGGGGCGGGGCGGGGGGCGGTGACCGTGCTGGTCTCGCACCGGTTCTCCACGGTGCGCACGGCTGACGTGATCGTGGTGCTGGAGGGGGGACGCGTGACGGAGGTCGGCGGGCACGAGGAACTGATGACCGCGGGCGGACCGTACAGCCAGCTGTTCACCCTCCAGGCGCGGGGCTATCTCGACAGCGGGAGGCCTGCGGCCCCTGCGGGGTGAGCCCGCCGGGCGCGGCGGCCCTTCCGTGGGTCAGGGGCGGGGCGGAGCCCCGTCACCCCTGCCGTGTGTCGAAGACGTGGTCGCGGGCCGTCTCCGCCGCCGTGGCGATCGCGCCGAGCAGGACCGCGTCGTCCCCCAGCGCGGACGCCACGACCCGGGGCCGCAAGGGCGTCAGGTCGCGCAGGTGGGTCCGGATCGGCGCCAGCAACAGGTCCCCGTTGCGCCCCACCGCGCCGCCGATGACCACGAGTTCGGGGTCGATCACCGCGGCGAGGGCGGCGACCGCGTGCGCCAGCCGGGCCGCCTCGTGGTCGACGACCCGCACCGCGACGGCGTCCCCCGCGCGGGCCGCCGCGAAGACGTCCTTCGCCGTCGCCACCAGATCCGCGCGCATGCCCATCGCATGGGCCAGCCGCACGACCGCGTCGGCCGACACCGCCCCCTCCAGCGGTCCGCCCCGCGCGGACCCCGGCGCGGGCGGCTCCCCGTCGACCGGCAGCGGGAACATCGGCAGGTAGCCGATCTCGCCGGCCGCGCCGTGCCCGCCCCGGAAGACCTTGCCGTCCGCGACGAGTCCGGCGCCGAGGCCGGTGCCGATCCACAGGTACGCGAAGAGCCGCGAGCCCTGCCCCGCGCCGACCGCGTACTCGCCGAGCGCCGCGAGGTTGGCGTCGTTGACGACGTCCAGGCCGGTGCCGAGTTCGGCGCGCAGCCGGTCGAACAGGTCGCTGCGGCCCCACCCGGGCAGGTTGACCGCGTACCGGACCCGGTGGGTGCCGGGGTCGGTGACACCGGGGCTGCCGACGACGGTGTGCACGACCCGGGACCAGTCGAGCCCCGCCTCGGCGGCGACGGCGCGGGCGAGTTCCGCGGCGGCGTGGACCATGGCGCCCGCGGTGCGGGCGGTGTTCGCCGCGTCGCGGCGGCCGACGACGCGGCCGTCGAGGTCGGCGGCGGCGGCCCGCAGCCAGCCGCGGCCGACGTCGATCCCGATGACGTGGCCCGCGGTGGGATCGGCCTCGTACAGGACGGCGGCCCGGCCGCGCCCGAGGCCCCTGGACATCTCGCCGGTCTGCCTGACCAGGCCCGCGCGCTCCAGGTTGGCCAGCGCCGCGGAGACGGTGGGCTTCGACAGGCCGGTGGTGCGCGCCAGCTCGGCGCGGGAGGTGGTGCCCGCCGCGCGCAGCGCGTCCAGCAGGACGCGTTCGTTGAAGCTGCGCAGGACGCCACGGTTCCAGGGCCGTGCGCCCTGCCCGGCCCGCGCACCCGGCTCCGCCCTCGTCCCTGGCGACTCGACCCGCTCCTCCGGGTCGCGATCCGGCGCGCCCGCGCCGGTGGTGTCCGCGTTCAGGATCGTTCCCCCTGCTCAGGCCTGCCGGAGGCCGGTCACGGCTGGCTCACCGTTGTCGGTGGTCAGCCTACGAGACGGGTGGCGCGGGACGCGGTCCGGCCGGTGCGGTCCCGGCCACCGCGGGTGGTTTCCCACCACCCCTTGACCTGTATTTGTAAAGGAGACTAACTTGACGATTCCTTGACGGGCTACTTTCAGTCGGAGGAGGTGGGCTCGATGGCGGCCACCGATCACCACGCACCCGCGACGACGGACGGCGGCTTCGTCCGGCGGATCGGCCAGTTCCAGGCGAGTGCGATCAACATGAGCCAGATGGTCGGCATCGGGCCGTTCATCACCATCCCCGCGATGGTGCTGGCCTTCGGCGGTCCGCAGGCCGTCATCGGCTGGGTCGCGGGGGCCGTGCTCGCCCTGGCGGACGGCCTGATCTGGGCGGAGCTCGGCGCCTCGCTGCCGGGTGCCGGAGGCTCGTACATCTATCTGCGCGAGGCGTTCCAGTACCGGACCGGGCGGCTGATGCCGTTCCTGTTCACCTGGACCGCGATGCTCTTCATCCCGTTGATCATGTCGACCGGCGTGGCCGGATTCGTGCAGTACCTGACGTATCTGTGGCCGTCGATGACCAAGGGCCAGGGCGACCTGGTGGGACTCGTGATGTGTGTCGCGGTGGTGCTGCTGCTGTGGCGGCGCATCGAGTCGATCGGGAAGCTCGCGTCGGTGCTGTGGGTCGTGATGATCGTGAGCGTGGCGTCGGTGATCGTCGCGGCGTTCACCCACTTCCACGCGAGCGACGCGTTCAGCTACCCGCCGCACGCCTTCGCGCTGGGCACCACCAAGTTCTGGCTGGGCTTCGCCAGCGGGCTGACCATCGGCATCTACGACTACCTCGGGTACAACACCACCGCGTACATGGGCGCCGAGATCAAGAACCCCGGCCGGGTGCTGCCGCGTTCCATCATCTACGCGATCTTCGGTGTGATGGGGATCTACCTGCTGATGCAGATCGGCGTGCTGGGCGTCGTCAACTGGAAGGACATGATCGACCCGAACAACCCGGCCTCGCAGTCGGTGGCGGCGGTCGTCCTGCAGAGGGCGTGGGGCAAGGGCACCGCCGACGTCATCACCGTGCTCATCCTCGTCACCGCCTTCACCTCGGTGTTCGCCGGACTGCTCGGCGGCTCGCGGGTGCCGTACGACGCGGCGCGCGACAAGGTCTTCTTCCGGCAGTTCGGCAGGCTGCACCCCAAGCACCGCTTCCCCACGCTGAGCCTGCTGGCGATGGGGGCGATCACGGCCGGGGCGTTCTGGTTCAGCCGCCACGTGGGCACGTCGGCGAAGACCCCGCCGCTGACCGTGCTGATCACCCTGCTGACGACGGTGATGGTGATCGTGCAGGCCTTCGCGCAGATCGCGGCCGTGACGGTGCTGCGGCGCAGGCAGCCCGGCCTGGCGCGGCCGTACAAGATGTGGCTGTATCCGCTGCCCAGCGTCGTCGCGCTGGTGGGGTGGCTGACGGTCTATGTCTTCGCCGACAAGAACAACCCCGGTCTGCATCCCATCGAGTGGTCGCTGGGGTGGGTGGCGCTCGGTGTGATCGCCTTCCTGGTGTGGGCACGGCGGGAACACACGTGGCCGTTCGGCCCGAAGGACATCCGTGAGGACTTCCTGACGGTGGCCGAGGGTCGCGACGGCGATCCCACGGGCGACGGAGATCCCACGGGTGACGGTGATCCCACAGGCGACGGCGAGTCCGCGGCATGAGCGACGGAACGCGGCAGGACGGGGAGCGCGATTTCGTCCTGGGGATCGATTTCGGCGGCACGAAGGTCGCGGTCGCGGCGGCGGATCGCACGGGCCGGGTGCTGCGGTCGCTGCGGCTCGACACCCGCGCCGCCGACGGCGCCGCCCAGGCCGTGGAACGCGCCCTGCGCGCCGCCCGCGAGATGCGCGAGGCGCTGGAGACGGAGGGCGGCCGGTGCGTGGCGGCGGGCGCGGTGAGTCCGGGGGTGGTGCACGAGGACCGCATCCCGTTCGCCCCCAACGTCCCGGGCTGGGAAGACCTGAGGCTACGTCACCTCACGTCCGAGGCACTGGAGTTGGAGGTGGTCGCCTGCGCCAACGACGTGAAGGCGGGCGGCCTCGCGGAGGCACGGTGGGGTGCGTTGCGGGACGCCGATCCCGGGATCTTCCTCAGCCTGGGCACCGGTATCGGCGCGGCCGTCGTGGTGGGCGGGCGCGTGCTGGGCGGGGCGCACGGCGCGGCCGGCGAGATCGGCTACCTGCTGCGCGACGCCTCCGACACGGCCGGCGTGGCGTCCGGGCGCGCGCCGCTGGAGGAGTACGCCTCCGGCATCGGCCTGGCCCGCAGGGGATCGTCGACGCTGGGCGAACCGGCCACGGCCGCAGGCCTGTTCGCGTCGGCCGACGCACGGGCGCGAGCCCTCGTGGCCGACGCCCTCGACCAACTCGCCGTCCACGTGGCCAACTTGGCGATCACCGTCGATCCCGCCCGGATCGCGGTGGGCGGCGGCATGATGGCATCCGCGGAACGCGTGCTGCCCGCGCTGGAGCGCCGCCTGAAGGAGTTCGTTCCCTTCCCGCCGGATCTGGTCCCCGCCCGCTACGTCCAGGACTCGGCGCTGCGCGGGGCGTTGGCGCTGGCACTCGACGCCACGGGCGGGTCCCGTACGCCGTCGACCGGGGCCGAGCCACCGGCGTAGAGCAGACTGCCCCCTTCACTGACGGCGGCCCCGGCCCTCACGATTCCCCGTCGCGGGATGTCGCGGGATGTCGCGGCCGACGTCCCGCGGCCGGTCAACGGGTGAACACGGGCCGCACCTCTTGACGGCCCCTGAATTCACGAGTTAAATCACGCCGCGAAATAAGTCCGGACCTTCCCGGGCAGCCGCCCTCGCACCCCCGCCCTCCACCCGCGCAGCCCCGCAGTACGGCCCGGGGACGGGCCCGCCCAGGGACGGCGGACGCACGGCACCTTGCGAAACGGCGCCCCTCCCCCGCCCCGAAGGACCCCCATGTCCTCAACTCCCCTTCTTCCCCACGACACTTCCCCCCGCCGCCTGCTCGCCGCGCTGGTGGCCGCCGTGCTCGCCGCCGCCTGCCTCCTGATCGCCGGACCCCAGGCGCCCACCACACCGACCGAGTCGCTCGCCGACGTGACCCCGGCCGCCGCGTCCGCCACCGGCCCGGTCGACATCTACCTCACCAGCACCGACGACTCGGCCGGCCGCCACGTCACCCGGGGCCTCCAGGCGCAGACCCCCATCGCCTTCACCCCCGGCACCGGCACGAGCGGCAACGTCGTCACCGTCAACCAGAACACCACGTACCAGCAGTTCACCGGCGGCGGCGCCTCGTTCACCGACACCGCCGCGTGGCTGATGAACTCCAGTGGCGCGCTGAGCAGTTCCACGCGGGACGACGTCATGCACAAGCTCTTCGACCCCACGACCGGCATCGGGCTGGACTTCCTGCGCAATCCCATGGGCGCCTCCGACCTCGCCCGCGCCGACTACACCTTCGACGACATGCCGTCGGGCCAGACGGACCCGTCGCTCGCGCACTTCTCCATCGCGCACGACCTCGCCGACGTGCTGCCGCTCACCAAGGAGGCCGAGCAGCTCAATCCCGGCCTGAAGGTGATGGCGACGCCGTGGACCGCGCCCGCGTGGATGAAGGACAACGACTCCGACGACCAGGGCTGGCTCCAGTCCCAGTACTACGCGGCGTACGCGCAGTACTTCGTGAAGTACCTCCAGGCCTACCAGGCGCAGGGCGTGCACGTGGACTACGTGTCGGCGCAGAACGAACCGACGTGCTGCTCCGGTTACCCCTCCACGCAGTGGAACGGTTCGGGTCTCGACTACTTCATCGGCAAGGACCTGCTGCCCGCGCTGCACGCCGCCGGCCTGCCCACGAAGGTGCTGGCGCTCGACTGGAACTGGAGCGACTACGCGTCGTACGGGGCGCCGGTGGTCGACGACACGGCGATCCGCGACGACCCGCTGTTCGGCGGCGTCGCGTGGCACGGCTACGACGAGGGCAGCGCGTCGGAGCAGACCACGGTGCACGACCAGTACCCGGACGTGCCCGCCTTCGACACCGAGCACTCCGGCGGCACCTGGATCTCCGACCAGCAGAGCGAGGACATGGGCAACATCATCGACTACACCCGCAACTGGGGTACGTCGGTGGTCAAGTGGTCGCTGGCGGTGGACCAGAACATGGGCCCGCACAACGGTGGTTGCGGCACCTGCACCGGCCTGATCACCGTGCACAACGGTGACAGCCGCAGCGGGCAGGTGGACTACACCGTCGAGTACTACGACATGGGCCAGCTCACGAAGTTCGTCACACCCGGTGCCCACCGCATCGATTCGACGGCGAACAGCACGCTGCCCAACGTGGCGTGGCTCAACCCGGACGGGTCGAAGGCGCTGATCACCTACAACGCGAGCGGTTCCGCGCAGCCGCTGACCGTCGACTGGGGCGGGCAGACGTTCACTTACCCGGTGCCCGCGCGGACCGCGGCCACCTTCACCTGGAGCGGCGCGCAGACCGCGGGCGGTGCCGCGACCGGGCGGATCACCGGATACGGCGGCACGTGCGTGGACGTGGCGGGTGCGAGCCCGGCCGACGGCACGGCGGTCCAGCTCTACGACTGCAACGGCACCGACGCGCAGGAGTGGGCGGTCCTGCCCGATCGCACAGTGCGCGCGCTGGGCAAGTGCCTGGACGTGACCTCGGCCGGCACGGCCAACGGGACGCAGACGCAGCTGTACGACTGCAACGGCACGGGCGCGCAGCAGTGGGATCCGGGCGCGAACGGGTCGCTGGTCAACCCGGCGTCGGGCCGTTGTCTGGACGCCACGGGGCCGAGTTCGGCGGACGGCACCCGTCTGCAGATCTGGGACTGCACCGGCGCCGCCAACCAGCGGTGGACCCTGCCGTCCACCAGCGGCTGACATCCCCCGGCCGCCGGACAGGACGACACACGGACGACATCTCCGGCATATGCGTTAAAGAGCCGCCGATCGACCGCATTCTGATCACGTCATCTCCGCCTCGCCGAGGAGTACGTGATGCCCCGTCAGGACCGACCGGTCGGCCACCCCCGCCCCCTGCACCACCACAGCGGAAGCCCCTTCCGCCCCCGCGCCGCCGCGCTCGCCCTGTGCTCCGCACTCGTCTGCGCCGCGCTCGTCGCCACGGCTGTGCCGCCCGCGTCGGCGACCGCACCCGGCGCGGGGGCGGTGCCGGGGGCGGCGGCAGGGGCGCTCGGCTCACCCGGGATGGCGGTCGCCCCGTACTTCTACAACGGCTGGGGCGATCCGCCCGACCCCGTCGCCGTGATGCGGGCGACCGGGGTGCGGTGGTTCAGCATGGCGTTCGTGCTGGACGGCGGCGGGTGCGATCCCCAGTGGGACGGCACGCGTCCGCTGACCGGCGGCGTCGACCAGGCCACGGTGGACGCGGTACGGGCGGCGGGCGGTGACGTCATCCCGTCGTTCGGCGGCGGGCGCGGGCCGTACCTGGAGACCGGATGTCCGGACGCCGCGGCGCTGGCCGCCGCGTACCTCCGGGTCATCGACGCCTACGGACTGCGCGCGATCGACGTGGACATCGAGGGCGCCCCCTACGCGGACGCCGGGGTGCGGCGCAAGGTGGTGGACGCCCTCAAGACGGTCAAGGCGGACGACCCGGGGATCGTGGAGTACGTGACCTTCCCCAGCGGCGGCGACGGCCCCGACGCGCCCCTGGTCGAGCAGGCCGCGGCCGCGGGGCTGCGGCCGGACGGCTGGTCGATCATGCCGTTCGACTTCGGCGGCACGGAGCACGACATGGGTGCCGCGACGATCCGGGCGGCCGAAGGCCTGGCCCGCGTCCTGCGTTCCGCGTACGGCTACGACGCGGACGACGCGTACCACCACATGGGCATCTCCTCGGAGAACGGTGTCACCGGCGACGGCGAGGCGATCACGCAAGTCGACTTCCGCACGGTCGCAGCGTACGCGGCACGCCACCGCATCGCCCGGCTGACGTTCTGGTCGGTCAACCGCGACCGCCCGTGCCACGGCGCCTACCGGACGGACGACACCTGCTCCGGCGTCGCTCAGCGGGACTGGGACTTCACCAAGGTGCTGGTCGACTCCGGACTGTGACGTATCGTCAGAATGCTTCCTTCAGGCCCGGGTTGTCGCGTGGCTCACGGCCGACAGCGGGGTCGCGATGTCCTCCAGGGAGCGGCGTTCCGCCTTCACCGCCAGGAACGCCGCGACGACCCCGGCCAGCGTCATCAGCGCCGCGCCGATGCGGAACGCGTTCACCGTGTCGGAGACCACGCCGGTGCTGGTCAGGTCGGAGAAGAGCAGGGGGCCGCTGATGCCGCCCGCCGCGGTGCCGATGGCGTAGAAGAAGGCGATCGCCATGGCCCGGGTCTCCATGGGGAAGATCTCGCTCACCGTCAGGTAGGCGCTGCTCGCGCCGGCCGAGGCGAAGAACAGCACGGCGCACCAACAGGCCGTCAGCGTCACGGCGTCGAGGTGACCGCCGCCGAAGAGCCAGGCGGTGACGAAGAGCAGCACACCGCTACCGATGTAGGTGCCCGCGATCATCGGCCGACGCCCCACAGTGTCGAAGAGGCCGCCGAGCAGCAGCGGCCCCATGAAGTTGCCGACCGCGATCACGGCGAAGTAGTAGCCGGTGTGGTCCGAGGGCGTGCCGTAGAACTTGTTGAGGATCGAGCCGAAGCCGAAGGTGATCGCGTTGTAGAGGAACGCCTGGCCGATGAAGAGGGCGAGGCCGAGGACCGCGCGGCGCGGGTAGTCGCGGAAGACGGTGCGCGCGATCTCACCGAAGCCGACGCTCTCGCGCTGGTGGATGGTGATCTCGCGGTCCACCGGCTCCAGTGGGCGGCCGGTCTCCTCGCTGACCCGTTCCTCGATGGAGGTCACCAGTTCCTCGGCCTCGTCGCCGCGGCCGTGGATGAACATCCAGCGCGGCGACTCCGGCACGTTGCGCCGCACCAGCAGGATGACCAGGCCGAGGACCACGCCGAGGGCGAAGGTGAGCCGCCAGCCGACGTTCGCGGGGAAGTAGTGCGTGTTGAGCATGAAGATCGACAGCAGTGAGCCGCCGACGGCGCCCACCCAGAAGCTGCCGTTGATGATGAGGTCGACCCGGCCGCGGTGCTTGGAGGGGATCAGCTCGTCGATGGCGGAGTTGATGGCCGCGTACTCGCCGCCGATGCCGAAGCCGGTGAGGAAGCGGAAGGTGAAGAACCACCACGGCTGGGTCGACAGCGCGGTGAGCGCGGTCGCGGCGAGGTAGACGACGAGGGTGATCAGGAAGAGCTTCTTGCGGCCGTTCCGGTCGGTGAGCCACCCGAAGAAGAGCGCCCCCACGCACGCCCCGGCCACGTAGAGCGCGGCGGCGAGGCCGGTGACCTGGGCGCTGGAGATGTCCAGACCGCTGCCGGGCTGGGACAGGCGGGAGGCGATGTTGCCGACGACGGTGACTTCCAGGCCGTCGAGGATCCAGACCGTGCCGAGGCCGATGACGATCATCCAGTGCCAGCGCGACCACGGGAGCCGGTCGAGCCGGGCCGGGACCGAGGTCCTGACGGCCGGTCCGCTCGCGGTGCCGCCACCTCCCGCGCCCGCCCGGCCCGTTGCCCTGCCCCGCCGGTCGTCGTCGTGTCCGCCGCGCACGTCGCCTGGCGTCGCCATCGCCCACCTCCCGCGCTCCCGGGCCGGCGGGTCCTCCTCCGGCCTCGGTACCTTTCTTCCTTGGCTGGTGCCCGGGCGCGGGCGGGACACGCGTGGCGCGGGCCGATATGCGCCCGATATGGGGCGCGGGCTGCGCCGGATGCTACGGACGCCGGAGGCCGGGCCCCCGAACCGGACGTCACGGACGCCGGAAGGCGCTCAAGCCGCCCCGCCCCGGCCGTCGTCGAGCCAGTGGCTGCGGCCCAGGTGGATCAGGCGCATCTGGCGGCGCGCGGTGCGCGCGATGGCCCGCTCCGCGGCGGCCGCTTCCGGCGAGGGCGCGGCCGGTACGTCGAGGAACGCGGTCGCCGTCATCACCATGTGGTCGACGTACAGGTCGGCCAGCATCCTGACGTCCTCGGCGTTCCAGCCCTCCGACTCCGGCTGCCCGGCCAGGTCGATCGCCAACTCCTCGGCGAACAGCGTGAGTTCACCGGCGATGGCCTCGCGCACCTCGCGCACTCCCCCGTTGCGCTCGCGGGCGATGAAGCGGAAGTGGGCACGGTGGTCGCGCACGTAGGCGGCGATGACGTCGACCGTGCCGTCTATGACCTCGTCGGACCTGGCGCGGCCGTCGCGGATGACGCGGACCATGGCGCGCAGCGAGCCGAACGACTCCTCGACCAGAGCGACGCCCAGGTCGCTCATGTCGCGGAAGTGCCGGTAGAAGCCCGCGGGGGCGACGCCGACCTCGCGGGTGATCTCGCGCAGGCCGAGGCTGCTGAGGCTCTGGTGTTCGAGCAGCCGCAGTCCCGCGTCGAGCAGCGCCTGACGCGTGCGGAGCTTCTGGGCCTGGCGGGCCCCAAGGGTGTGACTCACATCATCCAGTAAACAGTCGTTCGCCGACTTTGGCGAGGGGTCGGGCGGGGTAAGGTAGGAGTGTCAGTGAACAAGTGTCATCCCAACTGTTCACCGACTTTACCGCGACGACACATCGTGGACCCACACCGTCCACAGGAAAGGCCGATCATGGCTCTCGCCCTCATCGTCATCGTCCTGGGAACGCTGTTCGGTGCCGCGGCGTACGCGCCCGCACCGGTGTTCGTCATCGCCGGCGCGCTCATCGGCGGCTGGCTGCTGGCGTTCTGCCTGCGCGAGTACGTCTCCCGGACCCGCACCCGCGACCAGTGACGCGTCCGGACCCCTCATCCACTCCGACTTAGGAAGCTGATCCCATGAACACCGTCGCCTCTGCCCACACCCCGGCCGCGACGCGTTCGGACGCCGACGGCACCGCCGTGGCGTCGTTCATCATCGGCCTGCTCGGCACCTTCGTGCTCAACGCGGTCTTCGGACCGCTCGCCATCATCCTCGGCTGCGTCTCGCTGGCCCGCGCCACCCGGCGCCGCGGCCGCGCGCTGCTCGGCATCGCGCTCGGCGTCGCGGACGTCGCCATCCTCGCCACGCTGATCGCCACGCACCACAGCATCAGCTGGACGCCCGGCTTCTGACGCGTCCGGTCCTCTCGCCTCTTCACTCCCCTCGCCTCTTCACCCTGACGCGCCCGCCGCACTCCCGGCATTCGTACGGCCGTTCGGATAAGCTCGGCCGGTGACCGCAGCCGCCGACCGCTTCGCCGTGGCCCCCGACGAGGTGGGCCCGGGCGGCCGGTTGCGGGCGGTCGCCGACGACGGGACGCCCGCCGGGCCGGTGGAAACGGTCACCGACCTCGCCCGCGCGATCGCCGATCTCGAAGCGCGCCGCCGCCCCCGCTGGATCTGGGCGGCCACCGACGACCTCTACCCGCGCCTGCTGGACCGCGTGCCGGTGCGGCTCGGCCGCTGCCACGACCTGAAGCTCACCGAGGCGCTGCTGCTCGGCCACGAAGGCCGCCACCGTCATCCCCGGTCGCTGGGCGCCGCCTGGGCCAGGCTGCGCGGCCTGCCCGTCCCCGACGACGCGCGCGAGGGCGCCGCGGACGGCCAGCCCTCGCTGTTCGCCGCCGACCGGCACCGCCTGCCGCCCGGGGCGGACCATCTGGCGGCCGTCGTCGAGGTGCACGCGGACCAACTGCGCCGGACCGCCGGGGTCGAGAGCCCGGAGGCGATGCGGCTGCTGTGCGCGGCGGAGTCGGCGGGTGCGCTGGCCGCCGTGGAGATGCGCCTCGACGGGCTGCCGTGGAGCGCGGGCGTCCACGACGAGTTGCTGTCGTCGCTGCTGGGCCCGCGCCCCGCGGCGGGCGCCAGGCCCGAGGTGCTGGGGCGGCTCGCGGCCGATTTCTCCGACGCGCTCGGCCGCCCGGTCAACCCGGACTCGCCCGCGCAGGTGATGTCGGCGTTCGCCAGGATCGGCGTGCCGCTGGCCTCCACCCGGTCGTACGTACTGCGCGAGGTGACGCATCCGGCCGCCGCGCTGCTGCTGCGCTACAAGGAACTCTCCCGCATCCACTCGGCGCACGGCTGGGCCTGGCGCGAGAGTTGGGTGCGCGACGGCAGGTTCCGTCCGGAGTACGTGGCCGGCGGGTGGTCTCCGGTCGCTGGGCGACCCGGGGCGGCGGCGCGTTGCAGATCCCCCGCCCGCTGCGCTCGGCCGTCGTGGCCGACCCCGGCCATCTGCTGGTCGTCGCCGACGCCGGGCAGCTGGAGCCTCGGGTGCTGGCGGCGATGTCGCGGGACCGGGCGATGGCGGACGCCGCGGCGGGCGGTGACCTGTACGCGGGTCTCGCTGCGGCCGCGTTCGACGGCGACCGGGCCCGCGCCAAGATCGGCCTGCTGGCGGCGATGTACGGCCAGACCAGCGGGGAGGCCGGGCAGTTGGTGGCGGTCCTGCGCAGGCGGTTCCCGGACGCCATGGAACTGCTGGAGGAGGCCGCGCGCACCGGCGAGGCGGGCGGCATGGTCCGCTCCCGCCTCGGCCGCACCTCGCCCCGGCCCTCGGCGGGTGACCCCGAGGACGAGGCGGGCCCGTTCGGCGACGAGTCGGGCGACGCGTCGCCCGCGCTGCGGGCCGCCCGGGCCTGGGGCCGGTTCACCCGCAACTTCCGCGTACAGGCCAGCGCGTCGGACTGGGCGCTCGCCCTGCTCGCGACGCTGCGGCTGTCTCTGGCCGGGCTGGGCGAGGACGGCGGCGCGGCCCCGGCCCGGCTGGTGTTCTTCCAGCACGACGAGGTCGTGGTGCACTGCCCCGCCGGTCTCGCCGACACCGTGGCCGAGGCGGTCCGGGACGCAGGTGTACGCGCCGGGCGCCTCGTCTTCGGGCCGACCCCGGTGCGCTTCCCGCTCGACACCCGGGCGGTCGCCTGTTACGCGGACGCGAAGGACAGCGCCTAGCGCGCCGCGCAGCGGGCGACCGGACAGGCGCACGCGCGCACCGGGCGACCGGGCAGCAGCCGCAGGCCGTCAGCCTTGAGGCCGCGGGCCGTCAGCCCCGTAGCCGCAGGCCGTCAGCCCTGGGGTGCCTCGGGCTCCGGGCCCTCCACGGTGATGTCGGCGACCGTGTCGTAGAACGACAGATGTCCCTTGATCGCCGCCACCGAGGCCAGCGGCTCCTCGTACGCCCACACCACGTCCTGCTTGCGGGTGGCCTCCCCGTCGCCCAGGTAGGTCCAGTACGACGCGATGCCCTTGAACGGGCAGGTGGTGTGGGTGTCGGTGGGCTCGAAGAGGGTGAGGTCCACGTCCTGCGGCGGCAGGTAGTAGCGCACCGGCAGGCCGGTCTCGTGGACCACCACGGGACGGTGGCTGTCGGCGACCACGCGGCCCGCTATCTCCACCCTGACGTGCTGCGAGCCGGGCACGGCCGTGACGCGGTGCCCTCGCTGACTGTCCGGCATGACCGTCCTCCCTCTCCCCCGCGATGCGTTCCGTCACCCAGGACAACGACCGCCCGCCTCCGTCTGTTCCCCCCCCCCCCCGGGCCGTTTGTGCCCGGGGGGCGGGATCGGGGAGCCGGGCGGTCGTCGCGACCCGTCAGGCGTCGGCGACGTCGATGAGCACCTTGCCGACCGCGCCCTCCTCGACGGCCGTGTGGGCGTCGCCGGTGCGGTCCAACGCGTAACGGTGCAGCGGAAGTCCGGCCTCCTCGCCCACCCGCAACGCACCGTCGGCGACCGCGGCCGAGACCGCCTCGACGGCCGCCGCCAGCGCCTCGTCGGGCACGGTGTAGAGCAGCACGCCCTGCCAGCGCAGGTTGCGGCTGAACGACTCGCGCAGCGGGATGGTGATCTCGTCGCCGCCGTTGTTGGCGTAGTAGGCGATCGCCGCGTTGTTGGCGGTCACCGCGACGTCCAGTCCGGCGTTGGTCGCCGGGGAGACCTCCACCACGATGTCCACGCCGTTCGGCGCGGCCTCACGGATCGCCGCGTCCGCTTTCCCGGTGCGGTAGTTGACGGTGTGCTGCGCCCCGGCCGCGCGGGCGAGCTCCGCCTTGCGGTCGCCGCTGATGGTCGTCACGACGGTGGCGCCGGCCCAACGCGCCAGCTGGATCGCGGAGTTGCCGACCGCGCCCGCCCCGCCCGCGACCAGCACGGTGCGCCCCGCCAGGGCGCCGGGGGCGAGTTGCCGGGGGCCGTCCTCCGCGACGGTCAGGCAGCGGTGGGCGGTCAGCGCGGGCACGCCGAGCGACGCGCCCACGTCGAACGAGGCCCCCTCGGGCAGCGGGACCGCCCGGTGCTGCGGGATCACGGTGTACTCCTGCGCACTGCCGTGCCCGCTCCCGTACGCGGCGAGGTACAGCCAGACGCGCTCGCCGACCCGGGAGGCGGGAACGCCCTCGCCGACCGCGTCGACGACGCCCGCGCCGTCCTGGTTGGGCACCTGACCGCCGCCGTCGTCGGGCAGCGGACGCATGGGCGTGGACCGCGACTTCCAGTCGGTCGGGTTGACGCCGGAGACGTGCACCTTGACGCGCACCTCGCCGGGGCCGGGTTCGGGAAGCGGCCGCTCGACGAGCGAGAGGACCTCGGGGCCGCCGTGCTGGGTGTAGACGATCGACTTCATGCCTGGATACAAGTCGAGCGCGGCGCGGGTTCTTCCCGGCCCGGCGAGCCGATCGCGGTCGTTCGCCCGGATGGCCCCAGGGCCCGGCGAGGCGGCGGGCCCACGGACCCGCCGGTTCATCCCGTCGCGCCACCACCCGTCGCGCCACCGCGCAGACACTCCCGCAGGTACGGCGCCGTGCGGCTGTCCGGCGACTGCGCGACCTCGCGCGGCGTCCCCTGGGCCACCACCCGGCCTCCCTCGTCGCCGCCGCCGGGGCCGAGGTCGACGACCCAGTCGGCGTCCGCGACCACGGCCATGTCGTGTTCGACGACGATCACCGAGTCGCCCGCGTCGACCAGGCCGTGCAACTGCCGCATGAGCACCTCGGTGTCCGCCGGGTGCAGGCCGGTCGTCGGCTCGTCCAGCAGGTAGACGGTGTGGCCGCGCCGGATGCGCTGGAGTTCCGTGGCCAGTTTGATGCGCTGCGCCTCACCGCCCGACAACTCGGTCGCGGGCTGCCCGAGCCGCAGGTAGCCGAGGCCGACGTCGCGCAGGGTGCGCAGGCCGCGCGAGGCCGCGGGCACGTCCGCCAGGAAGTCCGCCGCCGTGTCCACCGTCATCCCCAGCACGTCGGCGATGGTCGCGCCGCGGTGCGTGACGGCCAGCGTGTCGGGGTTGTAGCGGGCGCCGCCGCAGGTCGGGCAGGGCGCGTACGTCCCGGGCAGGAAGAGCAGTTCGACGGCGATGAACCCCTCGCCCTGGCAGGTCCCGCAGCGTCCGCCGGGCACGTTGAACGAGAAGCGGCTCGCGGTGTAGCCCCGGGCCTTCGCCTCGTCGGTGGAGGCGTAGAGCTTGCGCACGGCGTCGAACAACCCGGTGTACGTGGCCAGGTTGGACCTCGGGGTGCGGCCGATGGGCTTCTGGTCGACCCGGACCAGACGTCCCACCGCTTCGATCCCCTCGACCGTGCCGACGTGACGGTACGTCAACTCTGCCTCTTCGCCGTCCTCTTCGGCTTCGGCGGCGGCGGGTGCCGGGGCGCCGCGATCGCCGAGGTGTTCCGCGATGACGTCGGCGAGTACCCGGCTGACGAGGGTGGACTTGCCGGATCCCGAGACGCCGGTGACGGCGGTGAAGACGCCCAGGGGGAAGCGGGCGTCGAGGTCGCGGAGGTTGTGCAGGGTGATGCCACCGAGCGCCAGCCAACCGGTCGGCCGGCGCGGCTCGCGGCGCCCGTCCGGCTCCCCCGGCCCCGCGTCCCGCTCGCCGAGGGGCCCCGCGTCCCCTTCTCCGAACAGGAACCGCCGCGTGCGCGACTCCCGTACGTGGGCCAGTTCGGCGACCGACCCGCTGTGCAGCACGTGGCCGCCCTGCTCCCCCGCGCCGGGGCCGACGTCGACGATCCAGTCCGCGCGGCGCATCACGTCGAGGTCGTGCTCCACGACCAGCAGCGAGTTGCCCGCCTGGATGAGGCGTTCCAGCACGCCGAGCAGGGGCGCGGTGTCCGCCGGGTGCAGTCCCGCCGACGGCTCGTCCAGCACGTAGACGACACCGAACAGGCCCGACCGCAACTGCGTTGCCAGGCGCAGCCGTTGGAGTTCCCCGGCGGACAGGGTGGGGGTCGGCCGGTCCATGCCCAGGTAGCCGAGGCCGAGTTCGGCGAGCACCTCGATGCGGGCGAGCAGGTCGCGGGTGATGGTCTCGGCGACCCCGTCGCCCGGCCCTTCCGCGGTCGGCCGCAGCAGGGCGGCGAGCCGGTCGAGCGGCAGGGCGGTCAGGTCCGCGATGTCGTGACCGGCGAAGGTGACCGCCAGCGCCCCGGGGCCCAGCCTGCGTCCGCCGCACGCCGGGCAGGGGCCGCTGGTCATGAAGCGGGCGGCCCGCTCGCGCAGCGCGGTGCTCTTGGAGTCGGCGAACGTCTTCAGCACGTAGCGCTTCGCGCTGGTGTAAGTGCCTTGGTAGGGGCGGGTGATGCGGTGGGCCTCGCGCACCGGGTGGACGGTGACCACGGGTTGCTCGTCGGTGAACAGGATCCATTCGCGGTCGCGGCGCGGCAGTTCGCGCCAGGGCCGGTCGACGTCGTGGCCGAGGGCGTCCAGGATGTCGCGCAGGTTCTTGCCCTGCCACGCGCCCGGCCAGGAGGCGATCGCGCCTTGACGGATCGTCAAGTCCTGATCGGGGACGAGGGATTCCTCGGTGACGTCGTGCACGACTCCCAGGCCGTGGCACCGCGGGCACGCGCCGACGGCGGTGTTGGGCGAGAAGGAGTCGGAGTCCAGGCGGGTGGCGCCCGGCGGGTAGGTCCCGGCGCGGGAGAAGAGCATGCGCAGCGAGTTGGACAGCGTGGTGACGGTGCCGACCGAGGAGCGCGAGGTGGGCGCGGAGCGCCGTTGCTCCAGGGCCACGGCGGGTGGCAGGCCGGTGATCTCCTCGACCTTGGGCGCCCCGACCTGGTGGATCAGCCGGCGGGCGTACGGAGCGACCGACTCGAAGTAGCGCCGCTGCGCCTCCGCGTAGATCGTGCCGAACGCCAGCGACGACTTGCCGGAGCCGGAGACGCCGGTGACGACGACCAGCGCGTCGCGCGGCACGTCGACGTCGACGCCGCGCAGGTTGTTCTCCCGCGCGCCGCGCACGCGCAGGAACGGGTCGTGCGCCCCGAAGCCCCGGCTGCCCTCCGCCGACCCGGTCTCCGTGCCGCCCCGCCCGTCCGCACCGTTGGTCATCTGCTGGTCGTCTCCGCTCGGCATCGGTGGCTTTCGCCGCGATTGTACGGTTATGCGCTCGCCGCGGGCCGGGAACGTCCCCGGCCCGCCGCCCTCAGAACACCGACAGCCCGGTCGCCGTGGTGAAGGCGTCGAGCGCGGCGACCGCGGCCACCGAGTTGCCGGCCGCGTCCAGCTCCGGCCCCCAGGCGCACAGCGAGGCCCGTCCGGGCAGCACGGCGAGCACCCCACCGCCCACGCCGCTCTTGCCCGGAAGTCCCACCCGGAATGCGAACTCGCCCGCCGCGTCGTAGCTGCCGCAGGTCAGCAGCACCGCGTTGATCCGCTTGGCCTCGCTGCGGCTCAGCAGCCGGATGCCGTCGGCCCGGGTGCCGTGCCGGGCCAGGAAGCCGCCCGCCAGCGCCAGGTCCCGGCAGCTCGCCGCGATCGCGCAGTGGCCGTAGTAGTGCTCCAGCACGGTGTCGACGTCGTTGTCCAGGTTGCCGTGGCTGGCGATGAAGTGGGCGAGGGCCGCGTTGCGGTGGCCGTGCTCGGCCTCGGAGGCGGCCACCACGGGATCGGTGCCGAGGTCCGGGTTGCCGGACTCGGCGCGCAGGAACTCCCGTACCGACTCGGCCGCGTCACCGGTGAGGGTGAGAAGGCGGTCGGTGACGACGAGGGCACCCGCGTTGATGAACGGGTTGCGCGGGATGCCGCGTTCACTCTCCAGCTGGACCAGCGAGTTGAAGGGGTTGCCGGACGGCTCGCGGCCCACCCGGTGCCAGATGCCGTCGCCGCCGTGCGCGAGCACCAGCGCGAGCGAGAAGAGCTTGGAGACGCTCTGCACGGAGAATGGTTTCTCCCAGTCCCCGACACCGTGGACCTCGCCGTCGACGGTCGCCAGCGCCATGCCGAAGCCGCCCGGATCGACCCCGGCGAGCGCCGGGATGTAGTCGGCGACCCTCCCCCGGCCCTTCGTGGCGCGGGCGGCGTCCATCGCGTCGTGCAGCAGCTCCTGGTAGTCCATGGGCGCTATTGTCCACAGGCCCTAAGCTGCCTTGGGACGGCACCTCCTGCCTGGTGGGAGCCGGTGCCGTCCGCGTCACGTACCGATTGGAGCCGCATCATGACCGCCCCGGCCCGCCGTTCCCGGCTCACCCCCGAGCGCGAGGGCGAGCTGTACGAGGCCGTCATCGAACTGGTGCGGGAGGTGGGCTACGAGGCCATGACCATGGACGCGGTGGCCGCGCGCAGCCGGTCGAGCAAGGCGACGCTCTACCGGCAGTGGAAGGGCAAGCCGCAACTGGTCGCGGCGGCCATGCGGCACACCAAGCCGGTGCGGACCTCGTCGGTGGACACCGGGAGCCTCCGCGGCGACCTGCACGAGCTGGCCCGGCAGATCGGCGACGCGGCCGGCCGGGACACCGCGTTCATGAACGCGGTCGGCCACGCGGTGCACCAGAACCCGGAGCTGGCGGTGGCGCTGCGGGAGATGCTGATCGAGCCGGAGCGCGCGCTGCTGGACCAGCTGGTGCGGCGCGCGGTGGACCGCGGGGAGATCCGCGCGGACGCGGCGGCGGTGGAGTTCTTCGTCCACATGCTGCTGGGCGCGCTGCCCGCGCGCAAGATCGTGGAGGACCGCTTCGCGGACGCGGACTACCTGTCGCGTTACGTGGACGCGGTGATCCTGCCCGCGCTGCTCGGTTCCTGACCGGGCGGCGATCGGGCACGAGCGGTACGCACGCGGGGCCCGGACCGCCGAACGGTCCGGGCCCCGCGTCCGGTCGAGTCGACCGGTTCGTGCCTCGCGTCAGTTGACCGGCTCGTGGCCGAGGTCGACGTCGAAGTCGTCCCGGCCCGCGCCGTCGACCCGCACCGGCGTGGCGACCGGTGCGTATCCGCTGGCGATCACGGTGTACTCGCCGCCGTCGAGGTCGGTGAACCCGTAGGCGCCGTCCGCGCCGGTGGTGGCGGTGCCGATGACGTTGCCCGCGGGGTCGAGCAGGGTGACCCGGGCGTCGTCCAGCGGGCTGCCCTCGGCGGTGCGCACGGTGCCGGTGATGCTGGCGCCTGGCGCGAGCCGGACCTCGTAGCGGTTGGCGCCGCCGGGGGCGACCTCGACCTGGAGCGCGGTCGGGCGGTGGCCCTCGGCGCTCACCGCCAGCGTGTAGCCGCCGGGGACCAGCTCGCCGAAGGTGAAGCCACCGTCGGAGTCGGCCGCGCCGGAGGCCACGACCTCGCCGCGGAAGTCGGTGGCGACCACCAGCGCACCGGGCAGCACCTCGCCGTCCGCGTCGCGTACCGCACCGCTCAGCCCGGCCGCGCCGGACAGGGTGAGGTCGAAGTCGACCGGCGTCTCACCGACCACCACGGTGGCGGCCTGCGGCGAGCGGGCACCGGCGGAGCCGATCAGCACGTACGTGCCGCCGCCCGGGGTGCCGACCTGGTAGCGGCCGTCCGCACCGGTGACGGTGCGGTCCAGCTGGCGGCCGCTGACGTCGATCAGGGTGACCACGGCCTGCGCCACCGGGGTGCCGTCGCCGTCGCGCACCAGGCCCTGGACGGGGGCGCCCGTGGCCGGGGACTTCTCCAGCACGGCGGTCTGCACCGGCGCGGAGGCGCCCAGGGCGGCCGCCACGGGGCTCACCGCGTCGGGCGCGCCGGAGACACCGGCACCCTGCCCGTCGCCCTCGCCGGGACCGGCGACCGGGCCCGCGGCACCCGCCGCGCCGCCCTCGTCGTCGGCCGGGGCGACCGCGCCCGCGGCCTCGGCGGCCTCGGCTGCGGCGGCCTGCAGGCCGGAGACCTGCCGCAGCGGGACCTCCTTGATGAACCACATCAGCAGGAACGCGGCCACCATGACGGCGGCGCCCAGCAGGAAGACGACGTGCATCGAGTCGGCGAAGCCCTGCTTGAAGGGCTCGGCCAGCCGCGGGTCCAGCTTCTGGATGAACGAGGAGTCACTCAGCACGCTGGACGAACCGCCGCTTCCGGTGGGGTTCTTGAGCATGTCGAGCACCGGCTTGTTGGCCGGGTTGGAGACCACCGACGGGTCGTGCAGAGCGCCCTGGAACCAGCTGGTGGGCACGTCGCTCCTGAACGCCGAGGAGATCTTGTCGCCGACCGTGCTGAACAGCACGGACAGGAAGATCGCGGTACCGGCGGTGGCACCCATCTGGCGGAAGAAGGTCGACGACGCGGTGGCGACGCCCATGTCGCGCGGCGGCACGGCGTTCTGCACGGCGAGCACGAGGGTCTGCATGCACAGACCGAGGCCGGCGCCGAAGACCAGCATGTAGAGCATGGTCTGCCACAGCGGCGTGTTCCACTGCACCTCGCGGGAGAACAGCAGCATCGCGACGACCATCAGGGCGGTGCCGATGACCGGGAAGATCTTGTAGCGGCCGGTCTTGGAGGTGATCTGGCCGGAGACGATCGAGGCGATCATCATGCCCGCCATCAGCGGCAGCATCTCCAGGCCGGACTTGGTCGGGCTGGAGCCCTTGACGATCTGCAGGTACTGCGGGATGAGCAGCAGGCCGCCGAACATGCCCATGCCGACGAGAACGGACAGCAGGCTGGTCTTGCTGAAGGTGCCGTTGCGGAACAGCCGCATCGGGATCAGCGCGTCGTCGCCGATCCAGCGCTCCACGAAGATCCACGCGATGATGCCGACGCCGCCGATCACGTAGCAGGCGAGGGACTTGGTCGAACCCCAGCCCCAGTCCTGGCCCTGCTCGGAGACGAGCAGCAGCGGGACGACGCCGATGGCGATGGTGATCGCGCCCCACCAGTCGATGCGGTGGTCGCGGCGGGTGTGCGGCAGGTTGAGCACCCTCGCGACGACGAACAGCGCGACGATGCCGATCGGCACGTTGACCAGGAAGACCCAGCGCCAGCCGGTGATGCCCAGCAGGTGCTGCTGGCCGGCCAGGGCGCCGCCGATGAGGGGGCCGGCGACGCTGGAGGTGGCGAAGGTGGCGAGCATGTAGCCCTGGTAGCGGGCGCGCTCACGGGGCGGCACGATGTCGCCGATGATCGCCAGCGCGAGCGACATCAGGCCACCGGCGCCCAGGCCCTGGAAGGCACGGAACGCGGCCAGCTCGGTCATCGACGTCGAGAACGTGCACATCGCCGAGCCGACGATGAAGATCGTGATCGCGGTCAGGAAGTACGGCTTGCGTCCGTGCAGGTCGGACAGCTTGCCGTAGAGCGGCGTCGCGATCGTCGAGGTGATGAGGTACGCGGTGGTGGCCCACGCCTGCTGGCTGAGGCCGTGGAGGTCGTCGGCGATGGTCCGGATGGACGTCGAGACGATGGTCTGGTCGAGCGCGGCCAGGAACATGCCGAGCATCAGGCCGCTGAGGATGGTCAGGATCTGCCGGTGCGTAAGGCCGCCCGGCGAGGCTATCGCCTTCGCTCCCGCGGTCGGCGGGGACGCGGAGTCGCTCATCGTTGTGTTTCTCCCTGCTTCGCCGCGGTGCCCGTGTGTCCCCCGGGACAGTGCCGCGCGTGTTGTTGTTCCACCAAGTCGTCGTTGAGGCGCGCCAGCAGCCTGATCAGCTGGTAGCGGTCCTCGGCCGGCCACGGTTCCAGCAGCGCGGCGAGTTCCGCGTCGCGCTGCCGCCGGTAGTGCTCGAACGCCTCGCGGCCGGCCTCCGTCGCGGTCAGCAGCGACCCCCTGCGGTCCTCCGGATCCGGGTGCCGCTCCACCAGGCCGCGTTCCACCAGGGACCGCACCTGCCGGCTGACGGTCGACAGGTCGAGGAAGGCGTCCGCGGCCAGATCGGTCGCCCTCCGCTCGCCGCCCAGGACCAGTCGGGCCAGCAGGACGCGGTCGGCCGCGCCCGGCTCGTTCTTCGCCTTGTGCTTCCAGGCCGCGATGAGCCGGGTGAAGCGTACGATCTCCGAGCCCAGCCCGGACGCCGCTTCGGCGGCGGTCGCCACCGGTGGCCCCTGCTCCGCGGTGATCGTGGCCGTACCGGGCGCTCTCGCCTGGTCCTCGCCATGGACCGTCCCCTTGCCCATCGCTCACCGCCTCCGCTACCACTGTGCCGGTATTGCTTGTATCCAGCAAGTTAGTGTAGCGCGGTTCCGGCGTGTTTCGCGCCACGTATTCGCGGTATTCGCGCCGCGGGCGGTGACCGGGGGCGCGGACGGCGCCCTCCGGCCGGCCGCGCGCCGCCGCGCCCGCGACTCCGACGGCTCCCCCGCGACTCCTGCGACTCCCACGACTCCGGCGGAAGCGATCCGTGGTCGCCTCCCGGAACGATCCCGACGTCGCCGTTCCCGGCGCCACAACTGCCCCTCTTACAACGGGAGTTGACCACCGCACCACACGGCTCACCCCCGTCCGACCCCCTGCCGAAGGGGCACCCGAGGCGGGTGTAAGGTCCTCCCCCTCTCGCGCATTCGTGATGCGGCTCACACGTCACGCGCGCCTCAACGGGGGTGCCGTAAGGGGTAGTCGATGGGAGAAATCATGAACAGCACACGTCGCAGCAGGAAGAGAGCGGCAGCCATAGCCGGCAGTGGTCTCGCCGCTCTCGTGGGGACCGCCGTGATGGCGTCGCCCGCGTCGGCGCACGTACCGCAGTGGACGTACACGTGCGACTCCGTCCACGTCCACCTTCAGTCGTACGACGCACACGCCCACAACACCGTCGAGGTGACCGCGGACGGCAAGGATCTGCTGCCGGCCACCGCCTTCAAGAGCGACTTCGCCGACACGCTCACCCTCGCCGCGCACAGCAGCCCGGTCGCCCTGAAGCTCATCGTGCGCGCGAGCGACGACCCGACCGGGGCCAAGGGCTGGAGCGTCGAGAAGACCGCCACCGCGCCGGTCTGCCAGAGCGGCTCGCCGACACCGCCGCCGCCCTCGTCCTCCCCCACACCGCCGCCGAGCGCGAGCAGCACGCCCACGCCCACGCCCAGCGCCAGCACGAGCGCCCCGGTCGCCGTGCCGTCGCCGTCCAGCACCTCGCCCGGGCTGGCCGAGACCGGTGCGTCGAGCACCACGCCCGTCGTCGCGGGCATCGGCGCCGCCGTCGTGCTCGCGGGCGGCGCGCTGCTCGTCGTCGGCCGCAGGCGCCGCGCGGGGTCCCGCTGACCCCGGCGGATGACGCCACCGTGACGGGGTGGAGGTGGAGGCCGACGCGCCCCCACCTCGTCACAGCGGGCGCACGTACACCGTGACGGGGGCGCCGAACAGGACGTCCTCGCGGTGCGGTGCGAAGCCCAGCCGTTCCGCGACCCGCGCGGACGCCGTGTTGCCGGGGTGGATCATCGCGGTGAGGTACGGGACGTCGAGCGCGGCGGCGGCCCACTCCACGCAGGCCCGGGCCGCCTCCGTCGCGTACCCGTGGCCCCAGGCGGCGGCCCGCAGCGCCCAGCCCGCCTCCACCTCGTCGAACTGCTCCCAGTAATTGAGGCCGCAGCGGCCCAGGAACTCGCCGGTGGCCTTCAACTCCACGGCGCACAGCCCGTATCCGCGGTCGCGCCACTGCTCCTCGACGGCGGCGAGCCGCACCAGCGCGCGTTCGTGGGAGTAGGCGCCGGTGTAGCGGCTGACCCGCTCGTCGGCGTGCAGGTCCACGAGGGCCGTCGCGTCCTCGACGGTCAGCGGCCTCAGCGTCAGGCGGGGCGTGACGATCCGCATCACCTTCACCTTTCCGACTGTACCGGCGCGGCGGCGGGCGAAGCCCCTTGAGCGCGCGTCCGGCGTCGACCGGCTCCTCCGGTGAGCCGGGGCGTGGGGGTGAGGCGCCGCGCCCGGCCGTCCCGGAGCGCGGCACGCGGTGTCGCACCCGCGTGCGGGGTGTCGGCGGCAGGTCCTAGACTCGTCCTCCCATGCCCCCGGTGGGGGTCGTGAAGCGGGAGTTGGTGTCCATGAGCGGGGAATGGACCTCGGCGGGGCTGCCGCCGGTGGCGGCGGCGCGCACCGCGGAAGCGCGGCGCAGCGGCACGTGGTCCTCCGCGCTGTCCACCGGCGAGTTCGCCGCGATCCGGTCCGTCGGCTTCGAGCCGGTGGGCCAGGTGATGGGATCGGCCGTCTACCACGTCTCCCGCAGCGGGACGTACTGGGGCTACTACGACTGCGGCCACGGCTACGCGGGGCTGATGGGCCGCTTCGACCGGGTGGCGAACGTCGCGTTGTCCGGGCAGGGCGCGGCCTCGCGGGCGCTGGTCCAGGTGCTGATGGACGCCCGCCACAAGGCGCTGGAGCGCATGGTGGCCGAGTGCGCGGCGCTGGGCGGCGACGGCGTGGTGGCGGCGAACCTGACGATGGCGCCGTTCCCCGCGCAGCCCAACTGCCTGGAGTTCCAGGTCATCGGCACGGCGGTGCGCGCGCAGGGCCCGGTGCGGCCGCGGCGGCCGTTCACCACGCACCTGGACGGCCAGGGCTTCGCCAAGCTGCTCACCTCGGGCTGGGTCCCGGTGGAGCTGCTGGTCGGCATCTCGATCGGCGTGCGCCACGACGACTGGGGCGTCTACCAGCAGCGCCGCCTGAGCGCCGGGAACCAGGAGGTCGTCGGCTGGAGCGAGCTGGTGAACGCCACCCGCCACGACGCCCGCGCCCAGCTGACCCGGCAGGCCCGGGACGCGGGCGCGCAGGGCGTGGTGCTGGGCAGCAGCGACCTGCGGGTGTGGGGCGAGCCGTGCATCCGCGCCAAGAACAACAACTCCGAGCAGGAGGACCACGTCGCCGAGGCGACGCTGGTCGGCTCGGCGATCGCCTCGTTCACCGTGACCGAGCGCCCGGCGCGCACGCTGAGCGTCATGCCGCTGGACTCCCGCCGCAAGCGGCTGCGGCAACGGATCCAACGCGAGCTGGGCTCGTACGGCACGGATCCGTACGAGGTCCGCAGGATGATGACCGAGCTGTCCGAGCTGGACGGCACCGAGTGAACCGCCGAGCCGCCGCACGCCGCCCGGCCGCCGCCGACCGCGCCGGCCACGTGAAACACACGGTCCACGTAAGCCGCACCACCGCCGCGGGGCGCGCCCGCGCCGCAACGAGGGGAACCCGATCATGAGCGCCACCGACCCCACCCCGCAGGGCGTGCCCGCCGACGCGATGCGCCGGCTGGCGGAGCTGCGCCCGGGCCAGCCCGGCGGGCTGTTCACCAGTGACCTGTCGGTCAACGAGTTCCTGCTGGTGCGCGAGGCCGGGTTCCGTCCGATCGGCCTGGTGCTGGGCAGCTCGATCTACCACGTCGGCATCCAGCTGGGCCGCTGGGGCAAGAACCAGGAGCTGACCACGCTCAGCCAGGCGATGTACCACGCCCGGGAGCTGGCGATGACCCGCATGGAGGCGGAGGCCGCCCAGCTGGGCGCCGACGGCATCGTGGGCGTGCGGCTGTCGGTCGAGGCGCGGGAGTTCGGCAACGACATCGCCGAGTTCATCGCCATCGGCACCGCGGTCAAGGCGGACTCCCCCGCGCCCGGCGGCAACGGCAGCTGGCGCAACGCCAAGGGCCAGCCGTTCACCTCGGACCTGAGCGGCCAGGACTTCTGGACGCTGATCCGCGCGGGCTACGCGCCGCTGGGCATGGTGATGGGCACCTGCGTCTACCACATCGCCCACCAGAAGCTCGGCTCGGTCTTCTCCAACATCGGCAAGAACGTGGAGATCGAACCGTTCACCCAGGCCCTGTACGACGCCCGCGAACTGGCGATGGAGCGGATGCAGAACGAGGCGGAGGAGTTGCACGCGGAGGGCATCGTCGGCGTGCAGCTCAACGCGCACAACCACCGGTGGGGCGGTCACACCACGGAGTTCTTCGCGATCGGCACGGCCGTGCGCCCGCTGCGCGACGACCACGTCATCGAGCGTCCGACCATGACGTTGAGCCTCGACGGCTGACCGCGCGACCCTGTAATCGGTGCACGCGGCGCGCCGACGTGTGCCTGACGCACCCGACGTACCGCGTGGAATCCCCCGTGACCGCACGACCGCGAGAGGCCCGGCGATGAGCGCCAACGACCCGATGCCCTACGAACCGGCCGGTGACCCGGCCTCGGTGGACCTGCTGACCGCCGCGCTCCGCCAGGACGCCGCCGACCTGGAGGTCTACGCCCAGGTGCTCACCGGGAGCCTGGCCGACGCGCTGCCGCCGGACGCGGTGACGATCGAGCGCAAGCGCGGGATGGCGGACCGGCTGGCGGGCCGCGAGGGCAGGGTGGAGCGCCTTCAGGTGGCGCTGGGCGAACAGCGGCTGGTGCTGGACCTGGCCGGTGGCCGCCCCAAGGGGGAGGTCTGCAAGGAGGTGCGCGGGGTGGTGCTCTCCCGGCGGCCGGTGGGCCTGGACGAGTGGGCGCGGGAGCTGGCCGGTGCCATCGCGGCCCGCGCCGCGTCCGACGCGCGGGCCCGGCAGGCGATGGAACGGCTGCTGGGCCTCGGCGGAGCCTGACCCCGAGGCCGTCCTCGACGTGATGTCGCCCACGTGGACCGTGGTCCACGGCCCACGCGCGGTATCACCCTTTCGTGTCATTGATATCGTCGGGCGCCCTGGCAATTATGAGAAGAAGCTGAGAGGCGCCGTAGATGAGCAATGCTGTCAATGTCTCGCCACGTGCCGATGCAGGCACCGGGCAGGGCGCCGGGGGGCAGCAACCACGTCGGCCGGGTGACCGGTCGACCGCTCTCACCCGCCGCACGGCCCTGGTGCCGGAGTGGTATCTGCGGGTGGTGGGTCTGCTCAATCTGCTGACCGCCGTCTCCTTCACGCTGCGCGAGCAGGTGCACTCGCACAACACCGGCGACCTCTACACGCCCTTCATGCTCTTCGCCGGGTTCACCTCGGCGGCCGCCGCGCTGTTCATGGCGATGATGCTGGGCCGGCGCAAGCGGGTCGCGTGGATCGTGGTCACGCTGCTGTGCGGGCTGTACGCGGTGCTGTCGGTGTGGGCGCTGACCTTCGACGACCTGCGCCGCCATCCGTTCAACTGGATCTCCACGGCCGTGACCTGCCTGGTGCTGGTCTGCACGCTGATCGGGCGCCGCGAGTTCTACGCCAAGGGCGACCGCACCAACCCGCAGCTGGCGCTGGCGGTGCTCGGCGTCGGGGCGCTGATCTCGGTGGGCGCGGGGGCGACCCTGGTGACGGCCGCCGGGCCGGACCACGCCAGCATCGGTGACCGCGTCTGGTACGTGGCGCTGCGGCTGACCGCGCTCACCAACGACCAGGACTTCCAGGCGCTGCACGTCAACCACTGGGTGGGCGCGGGCATCAACCTCACCGGTCTGCTGCTCTTCCTCGCCGTGCTGTACGCGCTCTTCCGCTCGCCGCGCGGCCGGGAGCAGCTGGGCCGGGACGACGAGGAACAACTGCGGACGCTGCTGGCCAAGCACGGCGCCCGGGACTCGCTGGGTTACTTCGCGCTGCGCCGGGACAAGGCGGTGATCTTCTCGCCGACCGGCAAGGCGGCGGTCACCTACCGGGTGGTCGGTGGCGTGACGCTGGCCTCCGGTGACCCGATCGGCGACGTCGAGGCGTGGCCGGGCGCGATCGACGCGTGGCTGGCCGAGGCGCGCGAACACGCGTGGATCCCGGCCGTGATGGGCGCCAGCGAGGAGGGCGGCACGGTCTACGCCAGGCACGGCCTGGACGCGCTGGAGCTGGGCGACGAGGCGATCGTGGAGACCGGCGAGTTCACCTTGGACGGCCGGGCGATGCGCGGCGTGCGCCAGGCGTACAACCGCGTCAAGCGCGCCGGTTACACCACGCGCATCCGGCGTCACCACGACATCCCGGCCGACGAGATGGCCGAGCTGCTCGCGGCGGCCGACCGCTGGCGTGACGGCCAGACCGAGCGCGGGTTCTCGATGGCGCTGGGGCGGCTGGGCGACCCGGCCGACGGGGACTGCGTGATGATCGAGTGCCATGACGGCGAGGGCGAGTTGCGGGCCCTGCTGAGCTTCGTGCCGTGGGGACCGAAGGGGCTGTCGCTGGACCTGATGCGCCGTGACCGCTCCTCGGAGAACGGTCTGGTCGAGTTCATGGTGCTGGAGCTGATCCAGCAGGCGGACTCGGTGGACGTGCAGCGGATCTCGCTGAACTTCGCGATGTTCCGTTCGGTCTTCGAGGAGGGCGCGCGGCTGGGCGCCGGGCCGGTGCTGCGGCTGTGGCGGTCCGCGCTGATGTTCTTCTCCCGCTGGTGGCAGCTGGAGTCGCTGTACCGGGCCAACGCCAAGTACCGCCCGATCTGGGAGCCGCGCTTCCTGCTGTTCGAGAAGAGCTCGCAGCTTCCGCGCATCGGGCTGGCGAGCGCCCGCGCGGAGGGCTTCATCGTGGCCCCGGCCCCGCTGTCCCGGCTGCGCCGCGACGCGTGAACGGCCCTGTGCCGCGACGTGTGAACGGCCCTGCGCCGCACGCGCGTTGACGCCCCGGGGCCGTCGTCCCGGTGACGCTCCCGGCCTCCGCACGGCCCATGACCCCCGTCGCCCGATCGCGGGCGGCGGGGGTTTCGTGTGCCGCAAACCGGTGGTTTCCGGTCGAGTCGCCACGACTTGAGGGCATCGCTCGCACTCCGCCCGCATGAGCCGATACGGCGTCAATCACCGTGCCGCGAGCCCTTTTCCAGCAACGACCGGCCCAGCCCACGGGCGTCGTACCGTGCCCGTGAGGCACGGTCGCCACAATGCGCCATCGACGCGTCGCCGAGCGCGACCGGAAGTGTGCGTTCGATGTGCGTCCCGTGAACGGTTCGGCAAGACTCGCGTCCGTTATCCGCACAACCCCGACCAAGGAGTATCCGGAATGCGGAACATCAAGGGAACGCTGGGCTCGCTGGGCGCCGTCGCCGCCATCGCGGCAAGCTGCCTCATGGGCGTGGGCACCACCGCCGCGCACGCCGAAGCGAACTCGGCCGACCCGACCGACCTGGTGCTGACCATCGCCCAGGGTGACAACGCCACCTCCGCGGCCGTGCAGCGCGCCGTGACCCTCACCTGTGACCCCGAGGTCGGCGGCGACCACCCGGACCCGCAGGGCGCCTGTAGCGAACTCGACGGCGTGCACGGCGACTTCACCGCGCTCACCGGCACCAGCCCGCAGCCCATCTGCATGATGCTGTGGAGGCCCGTGGTGGTGACCGCGGAAGGGGTCTGGCAGGGCCGCCAGGTGTCGTACGCGCACACCTACCCCAACGCCTGCATGATGCAGGGCGCCAGCAAGCACGTGTTCCACTTCTGAGCGACCGGGTCCTTCGCCCACGACCCGATCCGGTCGTGAGCGGGCGGTCCGTCGTCGGACGCCGGGAGCCGCGGGAGATCCCCGTGGCTCCCGGCGTCGTCGCGTTCGGCCGCCTGCCGCGCCGACCAGCGGCTTCAGTAGAGTGCGAGGACTCCGCGCGGCCCGTGCCGGGCCCGTTCCCGAGGACGCGGGCCGTTCCGGGTCCGTTCCGCAAGACGCGGCCTGTGCCCGGCCCGTTCCCGAAGACCGAGGTGTTCCGTTGAGTACGCTCCCCCCGGCCCCCGTTCCCGACGCGGGCGAACCGCTCACCGTGGTCGGCATCGGCGCCGACGGCTGGGCGGGGCTCGCCGAGCGGGCGCGCGAGGAGCTGCGGCGGGCCCAGGTGCTGATCGGCGCGGTGCGTCAACTCGGCCTGCTGCCGCCCGAGTGCGCGGGCGAGCGGGTCGCCTGGCCCTCGCCGCTGCGGCCCGCCGTGCCGAAGCTGCTGGCGGAGCACGCCGGGCGGCGGGTGGCGGTGCTGGCGAGCGGTGACCCGATGTTCCACGGGATCGGCCGCACCCTGGCCGAGGTGGCGGGCGCCGGGCGGCTGCGGGTCCTGCCGCACCCCTCGTCGGTCTCGTACGCCTGCGCGCGGCTGGGCTGGCCGGTGGAGCGCACCGAGGTGGTCTCGTTGGTCGGCCGCCCGACGGCGGGGCTGAACGCGGCGCTGTACGACCGGCGCCGGCTCCTGGTGCTGAGCGCGGACGCGGCCACCCCCGCCGAGGTGGCGCGGCTGCTGCGCGAGCGGGGCTTCGGGGCGAGCCGGATGCGGGTGCTGGAGCAGCTCGGCGGCGCGCGTGAACGTGTCCTGGACGGCACGGCGGCCGCCTGGCCGCACCCGCCGGGCGATCCGCTGAACGTCGTCGCGGTGGAGTGCGCGGCCGGTGCCGACGCCCGGCGGCTGTCGCTGGTGCCGGGGCTGCCGGACGAGGCGTACGAGCACGACGGGCAGCTCACCAAGCGCCACGTGCGGGCGGCCACTCTCGCCGCGCTCGCCCCGGCCCCCGGTGAACTGCTCTGGGACGTCGGCGCGGGCTCCGGCAGCATCGGCGTCGAGTGGATGCGGGCGCACGGCTCGTGCCGTGCGATCGCCGTGGAACGCGACCCGGTCAGGGCCGAACGCGTGACCCGCAACGCCGACGCGCTGGGCGTGCCGGGACTGCGGCTGGTCACCGGTCCCGCGCCCGAGGCGCTGGCCGGGCTGCCCACGCCGGACGCGGTGTTCATCGGCGGCGGGCTGACCGCGCCGGGGCTGCTCGCGGCGTGCTGGGAGGCGTTGCCGCCGGGCGGGCGGCTGGTCGCCAACACCGTCACGCTGGAGTCGGAGGCGGTGCTCGGGCAGTGGTACGCGCGGCACGGCGGGGACCTGGTCAGGATCGCGGTGGCGCAGGCCGTCCCGGTCGGCGGGTTCACCGGCTGGCGGCAGGCGATGCCGGTCACCCAGTGGGCGGCGCGTAAGCCCTGAGCCGGGAGTACAGGCCGTACATCCGATGATCTCACCGACGCGTTGGCCGAAAAGAAACCGCAGGTCAGAGCCGCCTTACCGGCGTCGATAACCGTTCCCAGTGCAGTCTTTGGATCTTTCGTCATTTCGCGGTTCACTGCTGAGGGCCGGACGTGACGACACGCGTCGCGGCCGGTCAACGGACGACGACGGGGCGAAGGGCTGGCGATGAGCAGCGGACCGCGGCAGGACCGGAGCCACGACCACGACCACGGGGCGCTCCCGGCCTCAGGAACGGGCGACGGACACGACCACGGCGGGCACGATCACAGCGGGCACGACCACGGCGGGCACGGGCACTCGCACGGGGTCGCCGCCGACGCCGACCGCCGCTGGCTGACCATGGCGCTGGGGCTGATCGTGGCGTTCATGGCGGTCGAGGTGGTCGTCGGCGTGATCGCCCACTCGCTGGCCCTGGTCTCGGACGCGGCGCACATGCTGACCGACGCGGCCTCCATCGTGCTGGCGCTGATCGCGATGCGCCTCGCCGCGCGGCCCGCCCGGGGCACCTTCACCTACGGGCTCAAGCGGGCCGAGATCCTCTCCGCGCAGGCCAACGGCATCACGTTGCTGCTGCTGTCGGTGTGGCTGGCGTACGAGGCGGTGCGCAGGCTGATCGCGCCGCCCGCGGTCACCGGTGGCCTGGTCCTGGTCACCGCGCTGGTCGGGGTGGTGATCAACGTGCTGGCCGCGTGGTGCATCTCGCGGGCCAACCGCACCTCGCTCAACGTCGAGGGCGCCTTCCAGCACATCCTGACCGACCTGTTCGGCTTCATCGCCACCGCGATCGCCGGGCTCGTGGTGCTGACCACCGGCTTCTCCCGAGCGGACGCGATCGCCTCGCTGGTCGTGGTGGCGCTGATGCTGCGGGCGGGCACCGGGCTGGTGCGCGAGTCGGGCCGGATCTTCCTGGAGGCCGCGCCCGCCGGGGTCGACCCGGACGCGCTCGGTGACCTGCTGGTGTCCCGTCCAGAGGTGGTGGAGGTGCACGATCTGCACGTCTGGCAGATCACTTCCGGCCAGCCGGCTCTTTCCGCGCACATCCTGGTGGAGCCGGCCGGTGACTGCCACGCGGTGCAGCGGGAGATGGTGGAGATGCTGCGCGAGGACCACGGCATCACCCACACCACCCTCCAGGTCGACCACGCGCCCGAGCAGTTGCTCGCGGTCGCGCCGAATCCGCAGACCGCGGCGGACGCCGAGCACTCCGGGCACTGCGCCGACGCCCATGGCCCGGTGCACCGCGAGGGCCCGCACCCGCACTGACGGGCGCGACGAGCGCCCTCCCCCGCCCGCGCGTCCGGGGCCGCCCGGGCACGTCCCCGCAGGCCGCGAGCGCATCAACCGCCGGTTAAGTGGCGCGGGTCGAGGCGTACCGAAACCGGCCTAGTGCGCCGCCGTGCCTCCGTGGCAGGATGCTCACCAGGGTGTGACGCGTCTTAACTGACCGTGAGACCACGCCCGTTGGAGCGCGGGGCGACGGTGCCACGGCGCGCGGGACGGCCGGGACCAGCGAGGGGTGGTGCGGCATGGCGGCGGCAGACGACAGAACATCTCGGGGCGCGGACGGCGGCGCGCTCGCCACCCGTCTCAACTACCTGTTCACGCACATGCATCCGCCCGGCGCGCCGTACACCAACGCGCACGTGGCGGCCGAGATCAGCCAGGGCGCCGAGGAGTACGGCGGGGTCCGGCTCACCGAGCAGTATCTGTCGATGCTGCGCAACGGGCGGCGCGCCAACCCCAGTCCCGACGTGCTGCGCGCGCTGGCCAAGTTCTTCGCCGTGCCGGTCGGTTACCTGCTGGGCGACCTGTCGCCGTCGCAGGCGGAGCGGGTGGAGGAGGAGGTCCGGTTCCTGGTGGCCATGCGCGACCAGCGGGTCCGGGCGATCGCGTTGCGCTCGGTGGGGCTGCCGCCGGAGGTGCAGGACAGCCTGGGCACGATCATCGCCCAGTTCCGCGCCCAGATGAACCTGCCGGCCGACCCGCGCGACGGCACCCCCGGAGTCCCCGGCGAAGGCACCGGCGAGGGCCCCCGATGAGCGCCGGGGCGGACGTCGACGAGCGCGAACAGCTCTTCCACACCTGGCAACGGACGTCGGACGAGGACGGTACGGTCATGCGCGTCGGTGTGATGCGTCGTCGCTGCAAGCGGCTCATCGACGAGCTGGGGGTCCCGGCCGCGACCGGGCTGCGCGAGTTGTGCGACGTGGTGGCCCGCCGCGTCGGCCGCCCGATCCACCTGGTGCCGATGGGCCTGGACGGGGTGGTCTCCGGCATGACGGCGACCACCGAGGACGCGTTCTGGGTGTTCTACGAACGCGGCACCTCGCCCTGGCACCAGACGCACATCGTGCTGCACGAGATCGGTCACCTGCTGCTCGG
Organism: Streptantibioticus parmotrematis; assembly: GCF_019890615.1. GTDB lineage: Bacteria > Actinomycetota > Actinomycetes > Streptomycetales > Streptomycetaceae > Streptantibioticus_D > Streptantibioticus_D parmotrematis. The sequence goes on from NZ_JAINVZ010000003.1 coordinate 324,903, forward strand.
CCACGACCAGGAGCCCAGCGTCACCGAGGAGGCGCTGAAGGTCTGGACGCCGTCCGTGGACGTGGCCACCGCGATCAAGCGGATGGGCCTGGCCATGGGCTTCGCCCGGCACAACTGCTACGACAACCTCGCCGAGCGCGAGACCGAGGTGCTGGGCACGTTGCTGATGGAACGCGTCGTGCCCTCCGCCGCCGACCGCGGTCTGCCGCTGGACGGCCCGGCCGCGCAACTCGCCGACTCCCTCGGGCCCGCCCTGCGCCACGTGCAGCGCGAGCGGGAGCGGCGCGAGGAGTCGGGCCCGGGCGGTGAGCCGGGTGTTTGACGTCGTCTACCTGTGCTTCGCCCTGGCCGCTTGGACGATCACCGGCTACAAGTGCCGTGCCTGGCTGCGTGACCGGGGCAACGCCGACCTGGGTCTGACCTGCGTGATGACGGCGGCCATCGCGACCGTCTTCCTGTTCTCCGCGCCCAGCATCTACCGCTGGTTCGACCGGCTGGCAGGTGTGGCGAACCTCGCCATGGTCTTCCTGTACTCCTCCGTCGTGCTGTTCGCGACCGGGGCGCTGGTGCTGCTGCTGCGGTGGCACGGCCGCCACAGCGAGCGGGCGCGGATCCGCGCGGCCCGCCGGGCTCGCGTCGCGGTGGCGGTGATCGCCGTCGTGTGGGCGGTCGCGATCGTGTGCTTCGCGGTCGGCCGCCCCGACGCGGTCGAGCATCCCCGGGACTTCAGCACCGCGTACGCCCACGCGCCGGGCGTGGTCGCGTTCCTGGTGCTCTACCTGGCCGTCTTCGGTTCGGCCGCGGGCGCGTTGGGTGTGCTGTGCCCGCGCTACGCGGCCCGGCTGGGGCGCACCTGGCTGGCGCGCGGGCTGCGGGTGCTGGCGGTGGGCTGCTGGGGCGGGATGTTCTACTGCCTGTGCAAGGTCGTCGGCTTCTTCTGTTCCTGGGCCGGGGCCGACCAGCGGTGGCTGTCCAACGGCGTGGCCCCGCTGAGCGCTTCGGTGGCGGCGCTGCTGGTCCTGGTCGGCTTCGCGATGCCTGCTGCCGGTCCCCGGGCGTCCGCGTGGCGCAGGCTGCGGCGGCTGCGGCCGTTGTGGCGCGCGGTGGCCGAGGAGGCGCCGGAGGTCACGATGGACGAGCCGGGCTGGTCGCGGTGGTGGCCGCTGGCCGACCTGGAGTGGCGCGCCAACCGGCAGATGGCGGAGATCCGCGACGTGCAGCGGGCGATACGCCGCTACGTGGAGGCCGACGCGCTCGACACCGCGCGGGAGCTGGGCGCGGCGGGGGGCCTGGCGGACCGGAGGCTGGACGCCTTCGCCGAGGCCGTCGCGCTGCGCCGGGGTCTGTGCAACCAGGCGGCGGGCCAGCTGCCGGACCCGTCCGCGGACACCCTCGTGGTCACCGTGAGCGGCGAACTGGCCGAGGAACACGAGCACTTGGCGCGGGTCGCCGACGTCTACCGGCTCCCACTGGTGGACGACGCGCTCGCGGCCCTGAGGGACCGCAGTGCCGCCAGAGGGGGCTGACGGCGCGCGGCCGAGATCCGGGTGGCCCCGGACGGGGGTCAGGGCCACCTGCACCACAGGGGCGGCCCCGGGGAGCACCCGGCCCCGGGGACCGCGCCCTGTGCGCTCGATTTGCCGCGGGACCACGCCGCACGCGATCGGTGTGGCGCGGGACCGCGTCGTACGCGGCCGTCGGACCTGCGTCGTACGCGGCCGTCGCGTGCGGGATCGTTCGCCGGAGGCCGTTTCGCGCGGCCACGCCACGTAACGTCCGTTTCAAGCCAGTTGTGGCGGCGAAGGTGTCGCCTCCGGCCGTGTGCCGTTCGCGCGGCCGTGGGCGAGGTCGGCCGCGTCTAGAGTCGGGAGCCATGCGGAACTCCACCCCGTCCGGATGCCCGGTCACCACCGTGGACACCGAGGCGCTGATCGCCGACCCCCACTCCGTCTACGCCGGGCTGCGCGAGGCCGGGCCCGTGCATCGGGTCACCGGGCCGGACGGCAGGCCGGCCTGGCTGGTCGTCAGGTACGAGGACGTGCGGCGGGCGCTGGCCGATCCCCGGTTCTCGCTGGACAAGCGGAACGCGCTGCCGGGGAACTACGACGGCCTGCGGCTGCCGTCCGCGCTGGACGCCAACCTGCTCAACATGGACCCGCCGGACCACACCCGGGTGCGCCGCCTGGTGGCGAAGGCGTTCACGCCCGGCCGGGTGGAGCGGCTGCGCGAGCCGGTGACCCGGCTCGCCCGTGAACTGCTGGACGCCGTCGCACCGGACGGCGGAGCCGACCTGCTGGCCGCGTACGCGGGGCCGCTGCCGATCGCGGTCATCTGCGACCTGCTGGGCGTCCCGCCGCAGGCACGGGTGGACTTCAGGGCCTGGACCGACCACCTGATCACGCCCGACCCGGCGCATCCGGAGGCGACCCGGGACGCGGTCGTCAGCATGATGCGCTTCTACGCCGAGCTCATCGCGAGCAAGCGGGAGCGGCCCGGCGACGACCTGCTCTCCGACCTGATCGCGGTGCGCGACGACGCGTCCGAAGGGGGTGAGGACCGCTTGTCGGAGGACGAGTTGACGTCGCTGGCCTTCCTCGTCCTCTTCGCGGGCTACGAGAACACCGTGCACCTGATCGCCAACGCGGTGCTGGCCCTGCTGGACGATCCGGAACGCCTGCGCGAACTGAGCGAGCACCCGGAGCGGCTGGCCGGCGCGGCGGACGAGTTCGCGCGCTTCGACGGGCCGGGCCCGCTGGCGATCCGCCGGTTCCCGGTGACCGACGTCGAGGTGGGCGGCGTGACCGTTCCGGCGGGTGAGACCGTGCTGCTCGCGGTGGGGTCCGCCAACCGCGATCCGGAACGCTTCGCCGCGCCGGACCGCCTGGACTTCGGGCGCGACCGGGGCGGCCACCTGGGCCTCGGGCACGGCATCCACTACTGCCTGGGGGCGGCGCTGGCCAGGATGGAGACCGAGGTGGCGCTGCGCGAACTGCTGGCCAGGTTCCCGGCGATGGAGCTGTCGGTGCCGCGTTCGGAGTTGCGTTGGCGGCCGACGATCCGAGCCCGTGGCCTGATCTCGCTGCCCGTTCGCTGGGAAGGCCGGAACTGAGCGGTTTTTGATGCGTAACCCGTGCCCGATGCGGTAAAAAGATCCTTGAGCCTGCCCGGTGTGCATCCCCCGTCGCACCGGGCAGGTTCTTCGTTTTCCCAGACCCTTGGGCCGTTCCAGCGGCGCGCTACCCGGTGGCGGTCTGGTGCAGGCCCGGGACCGTCAGGTCGTCGGCGCTCAGGTACTGGTCGTACGTGGTGACGTCGGTGAAGAACAGCGGGATCGGCACGGTGAGCCCGGGCGGCAGCGGCGGCGGCATGTCGGGGGTGAACGTGACCGGCAGCAGCCCGAGCAGGTCGCCGCTGAGCACCCGGGTCAGCAGCACCACCGGTTCGCCGGTCGCGGTCGTGGTGCCGTCCGGGTCGCCGTCGGTCTCCGACTCCCCCTGGCAGGCCGCCCACGGCGGCGGCGCGTCCGGATCGGTCAGCCCGATGCCCGGGATCCCCATGTCCAGCAGCGGCAGCCGCAGCCCGGGCAGTCCATGGAAGTACGGGAACCCGCCCGGCCCCGGGCCGCACTCCGGCGCGAGCAGGGCGGCGGTCTGCCGCAGGCTCGCGATGTCGACCCGGTAGGCGGTGAACGCCAGCACGCGCTGCGGGCCGGAGGCGGTCTGCACCTCGGTGATGCCGTGATACGTGAGCCCGGTCAGCGCCAGCAGCGGCGTGCGGACCCGGAACGGCTGGGCGGCGGCGTGCACGTCGTCGTAGCGCGCGGCGCCGAGCGACAACGCGAGGGAGACCGAGTCCAGGCACCACGGGGAGTGCGGATCGGCCTCACCCAGCCGCAGTTGGAGCGGCAGCCCGGACAGCACGCCGTCCATCCCGTGGTCGGCGGGCAGCCGGGGCAGCACCAGCCGCAGCAGCGACGGCGAGACCGAGTCCCCGGTGCCCACGCCCGGCTTGCCGGAGGTCACGGGGAGCGGCACGGAGGCGGAGGTCGAAGTGTCGTATGCCGGGCGGGACTTCGACTCGGGCGCTGCGGAGTCGGGCCTGCCCGGCGCGGGGCCGGTTCCGCCGGGCTCGGGCCGGGAGGCCGAACCGCCCTCGTGCTCCGGCGGGTTGAGCCCCAGCAGCCCGGTGACGGCACCCAGCAGGCCGCCGGCGCGGGGCGGCTCAGGCGCGGCCGGGCCGGGCGTGCGCTGGCCCGGCAGGGTAGCGTGGACGGAGGCGTGCAGGCCGAGGGGTCCGTCGACGCCGAGGTGGATGCCGTGCGAGTCGCGGGAGCCGGACGGGTCGCCGGCGTGCGTGACGGACGTGACGGGGCCGCCGTCGCCCGCGATGTGCACGGTGGGGCCGGCGGCGGCCAGGAGGGCGTCGAGCAGCGAGCAGACGGTGAGCCCCCCGCCCGTTTCGTGGGAACCGCCGCCGTCCGGGGGCGCGGCCGGGGTGGCGGCGTGTTGCGCGGGATGCAGCGGGTGGACTCCACCGGCGAGCAATGCTCCCCCGGCGGGCAGCACGCCGATCGCCCTGAGGAGCTTGCCCGTTGAGCCGTGACCATAGCCAGGCCCTGAGGTGGGGCCCGAGGCGGGACCGGAACCGCCGCTCCCTGGGCCGGGGTTCGGCCCGGGGCCCGGTCCGCCGCCGTTCGCGTCGTCTCCGTCGTCCCCGTCGTGCGGCCAGTTGAGCCCGGGTTGGCGTACCGGTCGCGAGCGTGGCCGCGGCGCGTCCGGGGTCCAGCTGACCGCCATCGCGCCGCCCAGCGCGCCCAGCAGGAAGCCGATGAGGAAGCCCCCGAAGTTGGACAGGACGAGGGAGGCGACCGCGAAGACCAGGGTGGCGATGCCCGCGAAGACCCGGTGGTGCGGGGCGAGCCAGAGGGTGAGGGCGAGCACCACCAGGAAGACGCCCATCAGCATGCCGGAGACCCCGGCGACGCCTTCGTGGATCATCAACGCCAGCGGTGCCAGCGGGATGGAAAGGATCTCGATCCCGGCCAGCAGCGTCCACACCCCGGCCCAGAACGGCCTGCCGCGCCGCCAGTCGCGGAACCCGGCCCGCCTCCCGGCGGTCGCGCTCAGAAGCACGAACGGTCGCCCGAGGTCACGGACAGGTGCAGCCCCGGCAGCCGGAAGGTGGCGGCGCTCACCGAACGGGTCTGCTGGCGCAGGTGGTCGATGCGGATGGTGTCGGCCTGCTCGCCGAACCCGCCGGGCGGCCCCTGCACTCCGGGCACACCGGAGACCGTCGAGGCGTCCTGGCCGATGTTGATGTGGTGGAAGACCGCGTCGCCGCGCAGGTCGTGGGCGTCGACCACCAGCCGGTCGGCGTGCGCGGGCGGCCCGTCGGTCCCCGAGGTCAGCCGCAACGTGACCGGGCCGACGAACGGCAGGTCCTGCACGACGGACTGGCACAGGTCGTACAGGTCGGCGGAGTTGATGCCGGACAGCGCCTCCGGGTAGGAGGCGGCGCGGCCCTGGTCGACCACGCCGTACTGCACGAAGTCGGTGCCGGCGAGGGTGTCGGCGCTGATCTGGAAGCTGCGGCCGGAGACGGTGAAGGAGTTGGCGGAGACGCCGAAGGACGCGGCGAGCGCCCCTTCGGCAGTGGCGGCGAGCAGGGCCGCGGAGACCGCCAGCACCGGCACCATCACCAGCGCCAGCCGCCCCCACCGGGTCCGGCCCGTCGCCGCGGCGGCCGGGACGGCGCGGGGCGCGGGGCGCGCGGCCGGGGGCAGGGTGTCGTCGGGGTGCACGTCTTCTCAAACGCGGTACGGCCCGCCCGGTGTCGGGCCCGGCGGGCGACCACCCGATCGGCGTACGCCCGGCGCGCCCGCACGTCGTGGCGGCGGGGCGCGTCGGTTAGAAGCAGGGGGCGGCGTGCGGCCGTACGCTCAGGCGCAGCCCGTTGAGCCGGAAGGTGGCCGCGCTCACCGCCCGGGTGGTCTGCCGCAGGTGGTCGATGGTCACCGCCGTGGCCTGCTGGCCGACGCCGCCGGGCGGGCCGCCGATGGTGCCCGCGTCCACGCCCATGGTGACGTTGCGGAAGGTGGCGTCGCCGGACAGGTCGGCGCTGCGCACCACCAGGTCGCTGGCGTGCGCGGGGTGGCCGCCGCCGCCCGCGGTGATGCGTACGGTGACCGCGCCGAGACCGGGCACCTTGCTGACGACGGACTGGCACAGGTCGTACAGGTCCGCCGACCTGATGCCGGAGACGGCGTCGGGGAAGCGACCGCGGGCGGTGGAGTCGACCCCGGTGTACTGGGTGAAGCCGGTGCCCTGGAGGCGGTCGGCGGCGACCTGGAAGGTCTGCCCCGACAGCACCGGCGAGCGCGCGGAGATCGCCAGCGAGACCGGCACCGCTCCGGCGCCCACCCCCGCCATCAGCACGGCGGCGGCCAGCAGCGCCAGCAGCATGACCAGGGCCAGCCGCTTCCTGCGGGTGTGGCCGTGGTGCGTCACGGGTACGGGGCTGCTCACCCGACCATTGCAACCGCGCCGCCGCACCCCGGCAACCGGAACCGGCTCCCCACCGCGGGGCTCTGCGGGGTGGTTGACGGAGCGTGGTGTGGCGGCAGAATGGGCGGCCTCGCCGATCTGGAGGTGTCCGTGACGGTCCGTGCCGCGCTGTCCGGGGTGCTGGTGGCCGACTTCAGCCGGGTGCTGGCCGCGCCGTACGCGACCATGCTGCTGGCCGACCTCGGGGCGGACGTCGTCAAGGTCGAGCGTCCCGGGACCGGTGACGACACCCGCGCCTGGGGGCCGCCGCACGCGCACGGCGAGGCCACCTACTTCCTGTCGGTCAACCGCAACAAGCGTTCCCTCGCCGCCGATCTGGCCGATGAACGCGACCGGGCGCGCTGCGAGGAGCTGGTGCGCCGCGCCGACGTGCTGTTCGAGAACTTCCGGCCGGGCACGATGGACAAGTACGGCCTCGGGTGGGAGCGGGCGCGGGAGCTGAACCCGGGTCTGGTGTACTGCTCGGTCACCGGTTTCGGCAGCGGCGCGGGGGCGGCGCTGCCCGGCTACGACCTGCTGCTCCAGGCGCTCGGCGGGCTGATGAGCGTCACCGGGCCTGCGCCGGGCGAGCCGGTGAAGACCGGCGCCGCGCTGGTCGACGTGCTGACCGGGCTGCACGCGGCGGTCGGGGTGCTGGCGGCGCTGCGGCACCGGGACGCCACCGGGGAGGGGCAGCTGGTGGAGGTGAACCTGCTGTCCACGCTGCTGTCCAGCCTGGTCAACCAGTCCGCGGGCTACACCCTGGCCGGGGCGGTCCCGGGCATCATGGGCAACCGGCACCCGTCCATCGCGCCGTACGAGGTGTTCGAGGCGGCGGACCGGCCGATCGTGATCGCGGTGGGCAACGACCGTCAGTTCGCCGCGTTGTGCCGGGGTCTCGGCACGCCGGAGCTGGCCGCCGACCCGCGGTTCGCGACCAATCCCGACCGCGTGGCGCACGTCGGGGAGCTGGCGGCGGTGCTCGGCGCGGCATTGGGCCGCCGCACGGCGGCGGCGTGGTTCGAGTCGCTGACCCCGCTGGGCGTGCCGTGCGGTCCGGTCAACGACCTGGCCGCGGCGGTGGATCTGGCGGAACGGCTGGGGCTGCGGCCGGTGGTGCCGGTGCCCGAGGCGGACGGCGGGACGGTACCGGTGCCCGAGGCGGACGGCGAGGCGGCGCCGGGGGCGGGGGACGCCGGGGGCGGCGCGATGGATCTCGTACGCGACCCGATCGGGCTGTCCGCCACTCCGCCGCGCTACGACCGGCGTCCGCCCCGGCTGGGCGAACACACCGAGGAGATCGCCGCCTGGCTCGACTCCTGAGGCGGCCCGCGTCACGCCTGGGCGACCGCCGCCGACCGCCCGCGGCACCACGCGGCGACGGCGGCGGACAGCGGATGCGGCCCCGGCGGGTGCCGCTTACGCTCACGATCATGACCATAGACCGGCGCATGGTGCTGCGCGGCCTGAGCCGGGCCGCCGCCGCGGGCCTGCTCGGCGCGGCCCTGGCGGCGGCCGAGGCGGGCCGGTCGTCCCGGAACACGTCGGCCCGGCCCGCGGGACCGTCACGTCCCGCGCGCGGCCGGGACGTGGCCGTCGCCGCCGTCCGCTGGTCCGCGGCGCGCCCCGACGTCGTGCCGCGCTCGGCCTGGCACCCCGATCCGGCGCACCGCGAGAAGCCCAGCCCCTCGGCGCCCTCGGTGAAGGCCGTCTTCGTCCACCACACCGACAGCGGCAACGACTACTCCCCCGGCGACGTACCGGAGATGATCCAGTCGTTCTACAACGACCACATAGAAAGCCGTGATTGGGGCGACATCGGCTACAACTTCCTGGTCGACCGCACCGGTGTCATCTACGAGGGCCGGGCCGGCGGCGTGGACAACGCGGTGATCGGCGCGCACACCCTGGGCTTCAACGTGGGCACGGTCGGCATAGCGGCGATAGGCAGTTACGGCGGCGGAGAGCGGGTGCCCGACGCGATGCTGGACTCGATAGCCCGGCTGTGCGCGTGGAAGCTCGGGATGTACGGGGTGGACGCGCGCGGCAGCACCGTCCTGGTCTCCACCAACAGCGGCAGCCGTTTCGCCCGCGGCACCCGCCACGTCTTCCGCGTCATATCCGGCCACCGTGACGGCTACTGCACCGACTGCCCCGGCAACTCGCTCTACGCCCGCCTCCCCGACCTGCGCGCCCGGGCGTACGACCTCCAGGACCACAGCGCCCCCTCCGGCACCGTGCCCTCCGTGGTGCCGCCCTCCTTCGTCCGCAGGACGCTGTCGTGACACTGCCGGGGTCCGCCGTGACGCTCCTGGGGTCCGCGTGCCGGTGCTGGTAGGGACGTCGGGGTGGCAGTACAAGGACTGGCGCGAGGTGCTCTACCCACAGGACCGGCCGCAGCGCGAGTGGCTCACCGAGTACGCGGCCCACTTCGCGACCGTGGAGAACAACAACGCCTTCTACCGGCTGCCGTCCGAGGCGACCTTCGCGGACTGGCGGCGCGCCACACCGGACGACTTCGTGATCGCGGTCAAGGCGAGCCGCTACCTCACCCACATGAAGCGGCTCCACGACCCCGAGGAGCCGGTGCGCCGACTGCTCGCGCACGCGGCGGGACTCGGCGCCCGGCTCGGTCCGGTGCTGCTCCAGCTGCCGCCCAACCTGCGGTCCGACACCGGGCTGCTCGACGCCTGCCTCGGCTGCTTCCCCGAACGCGTCCGGGTCGCGGTCGAGATGCGGCACGAGTCGTGGTGGACGGACGAGGTCCGCGGTGTGCTGGAGCGGCACGGCGCCGCGCTGTGCTGGGCGGATCGCGGCTCGCGCCCGGTGACCCCGTTGTGGCGCACCGCCGAGTGGGGCTACGTGAGGTTCCACGCGGGCCTGGCCGAGCCCTGGCCGCGGTACGGGCGTCAGGCACTGGAGAGCTGGGCGGGACGGATCGCGGACGCCTGGCCGCCTCAGGCCGAGGTGTACGCGTACTTCAACAACGACCCCGGGGGCGCGGCGGTCCACGACGCGTCGGCCTTCGCCCGGGCCCTGGCCGCCTTGGGCCGGGAGCCCACCCGCACCCCGTAGCGCCGGGAGGAACACGCGTACGACCCGGGTCGCGGAAAGGTGCGAAAATGTACTGATGCGCATCAACGTGCACTGACGGAACAAAACCCACATACCTCGCACGGACCAGCACCGGGAGGTGCCATGGACACACGGACGACGGCGTACGAACTGGCCTTCCCGCACCCCGGACAGGAAGAGCCCGACCGCGTGGTGGTGCGCCGCACGGACGCGTCAGGACCCGGCGGCAGTGCGGTGTACGCGGACGACAGCGGCATCGTCAGGGCCGAGATCAGTGACGAGGGCGAGGTACGGATGCTGCCTTCCGGAGGCCGTCAGGCGCTCACCCGGCCCACGGACGTCAAACCGCTGCCGTGACCCCGGTGCGCGGGCGCAGACTGTGACCCCGGTGCGCGGGCGCAGACTGTGACCCCGGTGCGCGGGCGCAGACTGTGAGCCCAGTGCGCGGGCGCGTGTCGTGACCCCGGTGCGCGCCCGCGCGCTGTCGGCCTCGCGGGGTGCAGGTCAGCCCTGCGGGGTGAAGTGCGCGACCCTCGGCGCCCGCAGCAGATAGCGCAGCTCCTGCTCGGCCCAGACCGGCCTGACCCGCCACATCGGGCCCGCGTAGCCGCGCAGCGCCGCCTCGTCACGCCAGCGGCTCACCAGCAGCACCCGGGGCTCCTGCGGATCGGTGGAGCACAGCAGCTCGGCGCCCAGGCACCCGTCCACCTGCCGGATCGGCGGCACGACGTCCGCGGCCATCATCGCGCAGAACTCCCCCATCAGGCCGGGGACGACCGGCGCCTCCCACACGCGGACGATCACTTGGGGCCTCCTGCGGTCACCGGACCGAGCGGACACGGCCCATTATCCGCTCACACCCGCCGCGCCGCCCGGCTCGATCACCCACCCGGGAATGCGCCGGTCCGACGGCACGCGAACGGATTTACCGCACAAGAAAAGGGGATAGCGGAAAGGATTCCCGGAGCATCGGGAGAGAAAAGGCGACCGGGCGGCGTTCGCGAGGGCCGGCGCTTTCCTGAAAAAGTGAATGAGTCGCGCTCGGGTGCGGGATAAATCCCACCCAGAACCCGCAGGAACAAAATCCCCCGCGGACCTTGCGGGTTCAAGACCCGAGCGCGACTCGCGAGTTCACTATGTCAAAGCTCCCCCGCCACCGCAAGGCCCGAACCGCTTTCTCGCCCTGCGAGAAAGCGGCGCTCCGTTATGTCCGAATGCGGCGACTTCCCGCTCGACGCGCTTTCTCGCAGGGCGAGAAACGGTAATGCGGAACGAGGTTCCGTGGCACTCGGCGCGGCTGCGCCAGGATCGCGTACCCGGGAACGGCGAATGTCATACGCTGTCGTCGGCAGGACTCCGGCGGGTGTCCGCGGCGCCTCTCGCGGCGGGCGGACGATCCTCACGGGGACGCAGGGAATTCGGCCGGCCAGGACGGTCGAGGCAGTCAAGGCAGTCGAGGAGAAGAATGCGCGCGATCACCATGCGTGAGTTCGGCGGGCCCGAGGTGCTCGAACTCGCGGAGGTCCCCGACCCCGAGCCCCGGGGAGGCCACCTCCTGGTGAACGTGACCCGCGCCGGGGTCAACTACGCCGACGTCCACGTGCGCGGCAACACCTATCTGGCCCCGGTCGAGCTGCCGTACATCCCCGGCAACGAGATCGTCGGCACCACCGAGGACGGCCGCCGGGTCGTCGCCCTCACCCGGGGCGGCGGCTACGCGGAGAAGACCCTCGTCCACCGCAGGGTGGCGTTCGACGTGCCGGACGACATCACCGACGAGCAGGCGGTCGCGCTCGCCCTCCAGGGCAACAGCGCCTGGCACCTGCTGTTCGGCGCGGCCCAGGTGACCGCGGGGCAGACCGTGCTGATCCCGGCGGCGGGCGGGGGGCTCGGGTCGCTCGCGGTGCAGCTGGCCAAGCAGGCGGGCGCCCGGGTGGTCGCGATGGCGGGCACCGAGGCCAAGCGGCGGCTGGCGGCCGACCTCGGCGCCGACGCGGTCGTCGACTCCTCCACGGCCGAAGGCCTGACCGAGCGCGTCCTCGACGCGGCCGGCGGTCCGGTGCCCGCGGCGCTGGAGATGACCGGCGGCGCCACGTTCCACGCGACCCTGGCCGCGGTCGCGCCGCGCGGGCGGCTCGCGGTGTACGGCTACGCGTCCGGCGAGGCGGTGGACGTGCCCGTGCGGCTGCTGATGGAGAAGTCGGTCACCGTCAGCGGCTTCTGGCTGCCGCAGCTGTACACCGACCGCAACGCGCTGCCCACGAGCATGCGGGCGCTCATCGCGGCGGTGCGCTCCGGCGCGCTGCGCCCGGTGATCGGCGCGACCTACCCGCTGGCCGAGGCCGCGCGGGCGCACCGCGACCTGGCGGACCGCACGGGCACGGGGAAGCTGGTGCTCACCACGGCTTCCTGAGAGCGCGAACGCGCGGGGTGCCGGGCGCCGGGAGACGAGGTACCGGGCGGTCGGTCGCGAGGTACCGGGCGGCCGGAATCGACCGCCCGGTGTCCGGGACGCCCCGCGCCGGGCAGCCCGAGCTTGCGTGCCGCGGTTTCCATGGAAAGCTGTCCCCCTGACCATGTCACGTCACCCGAACGAGGGGCGGGCTCACCGCGATGAGCAGGCACAGCAACTCCGGGCACTCCGTGGACACACGGCGCGACGGCCAGGCCTCGCCGGGCGGCACCAGCCACGCCGAGCGGGTCTTCCGGGTGCAGACCGCCTTCGCCGAACTCGGCGGCCTCTCACACGGCCCCGGTGAGCTGGCCAAAGTGACCGGGCTCGACGACTCGGCGGTGCACCGCATCCTCCAGTCCGGCGTCTACCAGGGCACGTTCGTGCGGGTGGGCCGGGGTCAGTACCAACTCGGGCTGGCGGCCGCCCAGTTGGGGCTGCACGCGCTGGCGCGGGGTCCGGAGGGCGACGCGGGCCACGCCGCGTTGCAGGAGCTGCGCACCGCGACCGACGGCGGACTGGCGTTCCTCTACATGCTCGCGCCCTTCGGCGGCGCGCAGCGGCAGTGCATCGACATGGCGGTCGGCGACTCCGACCTGGTGGAGCTCGGGATGACCCCGCGTGACGTGCTGTCGGTGACCCGTTCTCTTCGTACCGGTGCCTCCGGGCGAACGATTCTGGCCTATCTTCCGCGCTCCCTCCAGGACCGCGTCATCGCGGAACGCGTCCCCGAGGAGGCGGGCCCCGGCGTCTACGTGGACGACGACGCGCTGATCGCCTCGCTCGCCGACGTGCGCGACCGCGGCTACGCGCTCGGCCAGCAGGAGTGCATGGCCGGATGGAACTCCTGCGCCGCGCCCATCATGTGGGACGACTCGATCATGGGAGCCGTCCTGCTGCTCAAGCCGATGCAGGAGATGCCGGTCGCGCCGCCCGAGGTCGTCGACGCCACGAAGACGGCGGCGGCCCGGCTGAGCCGCCTGGCCAGCGGCCCGTGGCCGTCCTCCGCCGTGCAGTACGCGTAGCGGGGCACCGCGCGCGCCCGGCCCGTCCGCCGCGCGGTCCTGTCCGGGCGTGATACGTCCCGTACCGGGCCCGTGGTCCCTTACGCACGCCCTTCACGCCATCCCCACCACCCCCGCGCCCCCTTTCACCCAGGCATCACAAAGGCGCCCCCTGCCGTGGTTCCCCCGCCGTTACATTGATCGCCACCTCGCCCGGACCGGGTGAGGGGAGAAGGACGAGGGAGTACCGGCGGGCCATGGACCATTGCCCTGTCTGCGGCGCTTTCCCAGGTCAGGGACCGGGCTGCCCCGCCTGCGCGACCCAGGCGTTCCACCCGCGCCCGCAGCCCCCTCAGGCGCCGCTTCCGCGTCCGTACGCGCCGGAGCCGGTGGCCGTCGCCGCGCACGACAGCCGACTGCCCGCCGACTACACGCGGTTCGAGGCGTACGAGCCGTACGGGGCGGGTCAGGAACCCGCGGGGCCGGGCGCCGGGACGTGGGCGGGCGACGGGGACCCCGCCGTCACGACGCTGACCGATGCGCCGAGCCCGCCCGAGCCGCTGCCCGGCGCGACGCCGGTCGATGCCGACAACGACGTGGTCGTGGAATCCGACGCCGGCACGGACGCGCCCGGGCCGGGGCACGGGCGGACCGGCCGGGGCGGCCGCCGGGCGCGGCCCAGGCGGCGCGGCCTGAAGGTGGCGCTGGGCATGGCCACCGGATGCGTGCTCGCCGGGGCGGTGGTGACCGCGCTGCCGGGCGAGTTCGTGCCCACCGGGCAGCGGGCACCGTCCGGCACGCCCGACGCCACCGCGAGCACCGACGACGACGGCGGCGCGAGCAGCCTGCCGGGGGCGAACGCCGCTCCGGCGGCCGCCGTCCACCTGCCCTCGACGTCGCCGTCCGGCAGCGCGTCGCCCTCCGCGAAGACGTCCGCGCCGCCGAGCGCACCGGTGAGCCGGGCGCCCGTCACCACGCCCACCGTGAGGGCGCCGGCTCCGCCGCCGGTCACCAGCGCGCCCGCGCAGAGCCCGACCGCGCCCGCGAGCACGGCTCCCGCGCCGAGTCCCTCGCAGTCCACGCCGGGTTCGTGCTTCCTGTTCTGGTGCGACTGACGGCTTCCGGTGCGGCTGGCGGCCCGGAGCCGACCGGGTTCAGTCGGTGTCCTCCAGGCGGAAGCCGACCTTCAGCCCGACCTGGAAGTGCTCCACCTCGTTGTCCACGATCTGCCCGCGTACCTGGGTGATCTCGAACCAGTCGAGGTTGCGCAGCTTGCGGCCCGCGCGCTTGATGCCGTTGCGGATCGCCGCCTCGATGCTGTCGGGCGAGGTGCCGACGATCTCGGTCACCCGGTAGGTGCGATTGGTCATGGTGGTCCCTTCGAGGTCGTCGGAGCGGACGACGTCGCGTGACGGGCCGTGTCCCACGCGGCAGGGACGCCCGGCGTGATGACCTGCGAGTCGCCTTCCTTCTCGAGGACGTACTCGGAAAGGGCGGAAGCGGCGCGAACGGCCGCCCGCCCATGCGACGGATCCTACCGCCGCCCCTGCCCACTCGCCTGTGCGCGGACAGGGGTGCGCGAGGGCCGGGAGTGCGGCGCGTGGTGTGCGCTGCCCTTTGGCCGATACGGGCTGGGCCGGAGGCGACCTGCCGTCATCACTCCCGTGGAAGGGAAGGACATGATGACTGGTGACGCGCGGCGCCGTCGCGACGCGCGAAGGGGGGCAGGCATGCACGACTCAGGCCATGACGAGGGCATGAACGGCCGGGGCGAGAGCGCGGGGGGTGTCCACAACGACCTGGGCGGCACAGTGGAGGGGACCAGCGTCCAGGTGGGCGTCGTCCACGGCGGCATTCACCTGGCCGCTTCGACGTCGCGCGCACAACAACCGTGGCAACTTCCGCCCGTGGGCGCTCTGGTGGACCGGGTGGCGGATCTGGAGGCCCTGCAGCTGTTCCTGCGCCAGGCAGAAGACGTCGGGGGCCCGGCCTGGGTGGTGATCACCGGGCTGGGAGGTGTGGGCAAGACGGTGCTCGCCCTGTCATGGCTTCACCGTCTGCGTGGCGACTTTCCCGACGGCCAGTTGTACGTCGACCTCGGCTCGCAGAGCCCGGGCGGCCCGGTCGCGCCGGCGCAGGCCCTCGGAAGCCTGTTGCGCGGTCTCGGCGTCCCTGCCGCGTCCGTGCCGGGCAACGATGAGGAGCGGATGGCTCTGTACCGGTCGCTCACGACGCACCGGAAGTTGGTCGTGATGCTCGACGACGCGTTCAGCGCTGCTCAGGTCCGTCCGCTGCTGGCCGGAGGGCGCACGGTGACGGTCGTCACCAGCCGCTGGCAGTTACCCGGCTTGGCACTCGACGGATGCTCGGCTCTGCGGCTGGAACCCCTCGAGGTGGGCGCGGCGGTCGCACTGCTGGCAGCCACCGTCGGCGAGGACCGCGTCGGCGCGGAACCCGAACAGGCGCGGTGCCTGGTCGGGTTGTGTGCCCAGCTTCCGCTGGCGGTGCGGCTCGTGGGCGCCCGGCTGGCGAGTCGGCCGGACCGTTCGATCACCGCGATGGTGCGCGTACTGGGTGAGGAGCGAGGCCGTCTGGACGCCCTGGGCCTGCAAGGCGACCACACCGTCCGGGCGACACTCGATGTCTCCTACGGGGGCCTGCCCCCGCACGCCGGCCGGCTCTACCGTTTGCTCGCCCTGCAGCCCGGAACGGAGTTCGGCCTCTCCGCGATCCTGTCCGCCACAGGTGACATCGTCCGCCACGACGGACGGACGATGGAGTCGCTGGAAACCCTGCTCGACGCGAACCTGCTTTCCGAGGGAGGCGACCAGCGCTACCGGTTCCACGACCTCGTGAGGCTGCACGCCACTGTGCGGTCCCGCGAGGAGCCCGCCGGGTCGCGGAGTGCGGCCATTCGGCGGATCTTCGACTACTACCTGGCGAGTGCCACTCGTGCGGAAGAGGTTCTCGATCCGCATCACCGCTCGCTTCCTCGCGACTTCGGTCCCGGACCCACCGCTTGCGAGGAGTTCGCCGACGACAGCGCCGCACTGGACTGGCTCGAGCGCGAGTTGCCCAACATGATGGCAGTGGTCGCTCAGGCACATGGACTCGGTCTGCCAAGGGTGAGCTGGCAACTCGCTGACGCCATGTGGCCACTGTTCACTCGGCGGAAGCACTACGAGCAGTGGCGCGTCGCGCACCGCGAGGGGCTCACAGCGGCCCGGGAGAGCGGCGATCCGGCAGCCGAGTGCCGCATGCTCACCTCCGGCGGGCTGGGCGAACTCGACACGGGCGGCCATGGACAGGCCCTGGAGATGTTCTCCGACGCGGCGGAGTTGTTCCGGCGAACCGGTGATCGACTCGGCGTGGCCAGAGCGACGAACTACCGTGGGCTGGCGCTGCTCGGTCTCGGCCGACTCGACGAGGCGGCGACAGCCTTCCGGCAGGCGGCAGCGGACTGTCCACGGTACGGCGACGCACGGGCGGGTGGGCTGGCCAGGCTCAACCTGGCCGAGGTGGCCCTCGCGACCGACGCACACACCGAGGCCGTCGCGCAGGCTTCCACGGCGTATCGGATCCTCGTGGACGAGGGCGACCCGTACAACGCCGCCCGCGCCACCACCGTACTCGGACACGCCGCACTGGCACTGGGCCGACTGGACCAGGCCGCGCGGCATTTCACGCAAGGACTCGCCACGCTGCGCCGTGTCGGCGCCCGCTTCGAAGTGGGCCGCGTGCTCGAAGCCCTCGCGCAACTGGCCGAAGCATGCCATGAGTTGTCGCTGGCCCGGACCCGGTACGAGGAGGCCCTCGCCTGTTACGAGGAGCTCCGTGTGCCGGCCGCGGAACGGGTCCGTGCCCATCTGGTCCGGCTCGCACAGGCCGGGGACGGGTGAGGAGGTCCGGGCGGCCGAATTCGTACTCCGGTCAGGTGGCCGGGCGGCAGGCCGGCGACGAGCCACGCGTGCAGCAGAGAGGCCCACACGTCGGCCTGCACCGGGCGAAGTCCGGGAACCGTGAACCTGAAGGGGGCGCTCCCTCCCGCTGCCGACCCGACACGCCAACGCAGAGCCCCGGGCGTCACCGTGGCCACGACCAGGGCACCCGGCGGAGTGGCGGCGCCGGGCACCGCCACGACGACGTCGGCGACCGCCGACCACGGGGAAGCCGCAGGCAGCCGTGCCCGGACGAGTTCGTCGGTCACCGGGTGCAGCGTGTCGCAGGGCATCACGACCACAACGGTGCGAGCGACGGACGTCAGCCCGGGAGCGGCTGGGGTGGACCCGACCACCACCCCCAAGGCTGCGGGTACCCGCCGGTCCTCAGCGATCAGCCAGGCCGCCAACGGCGGCATGCCGACCGCAGGATCGTGTGAACGCCTCATACGCACCAGGTGCCGCCCCCTTCGCAACGATGGGGAATTCACTGCGGTCCCGCCGACTCCGACCGGCATTCGCTCACCAGGACCGGCAGCCGGGCCGGGAGTGCGACCGGCCGGCACCCTTTGGCCGGCCGCAGACGCAGCTTGCGGTATAGGAGTGCGCGCATATTGCGGGCGAAGCGGCCCGGGTGGGACGTGATGCGGGCGGCCACTCGCGTGTAGGCGGCGCGCCGTTGGGCTGAACCGCTCCTGGCGAGCTGCCCGGCGACCGGACGGTCTGCACGCAACCGCGGTGCGACGGCGCCCAGTTCCGCCATGGGCGAGTCGGGGTCCAGATCGATGTCGGGGAAGTTGGCCATCAGTACCGGGGCCCCGGCGGCGGTCCCGTACAACGCCGCGGAACCGTGGTCGCTGATCACGTGGTCGGCTGCCACCAGCACGCCACACCAGTCGGCGTCCTGGCTGACCAGCGCGACCCCGGCACGGCAGAGCGTGGCGAACCAGGCCCGTATCTGCCATTCACCGTGCGCGTTCCACACGTTGGGGTGCAGCAGCACCGCGATCCGGTACTGCTCGGCGGGCAGCTCCTCGACGAGCCTGTCCAGCAGATCCGGTGACTGCGCGAGCAGGGACCGTGGCCCCCAGGTGGAGGAGACGACGACCAGCCGCTGGTGGGAGTCGGTGCGCAGAGCCCGGCGGTAGAGCGCCCGCAGGGGCAGGGTGACGCTGATCGAGTCGTAGCAGGGATCGCCTACGACCGCGGCGGCGGGAAGCGCCTCGGGGCAGCCCCGGGCGAGACGTGCGGCCTCCTCCCGGTGGGCGAGCACGATGGTGTCGGGGACCACGGCTCCGTCCCGGACGAGCCACTGACGGCTGAGGCCGTACACACCGCGGTCGGCCGTGGTCCTGGCCCTGCGGCCGTCCGCCACCAGCTTGTTGTGGCCCGCTCCGTGCGGTAGGACGACCACCGGCGCGTGCAGTTCGTGGATTCCCTCGTGTCCCGAGGCGAGCGCCAGGTCGAAGCGCGTCTCGACCGCTTGGCGCCACGGCACGACGACCGCCCTGAGCCGCGCCAGGAAGTCCGGGACTCCGTTGCTGAAGACGTCCGGGACCATGGTGAAGACCACCTGGACGCGCAGGTCCCCCTCCAGCAGACGGACCACGTCGAGCAGTCGCTGTCCGGTCGTGACGGTGTGCACGACCACGAGCACCTTGCGGCAGACGAGCCTGGTGGCCCACCGTGCGGCATCGAGTCGGACCGGCACCTGTCGCCAGTCTCCGTCGGGTACGAGATTCATACGGATCCCCCCAGATCGTATGTGCCTTCAACCTTCTGAGGTGAGAGATGCCCCGGCCGTTGGACGTTCGGCTTGCAGCGTCCTTGCACGGATCCTGCGAACACGCAGCTCTCCGTCGGGCGCAGGCCTCCCGGTCGATCCGGCTGATCCCCTGCCTTGCCTTCGTGACACGTGTCACACTGAGCGGGGGCTGGTGAGTTCGTACGAGCGTTGCGGCACCTGGGAAGCTGCCGGCGCAGGGGGGAACCGCTGGTGGAATTAAGGGTGCTGGGCCCACTTGAGCTGTGGGTGAAAGGCCACAACGTTCGACTGGGTTCGGCCAAAGAGCGGTGTGTGCTGGCCGTTCTCGCGCTGGCCGCGGGTACGGCCGTTCCGGCCGACACCCTCATCGACCGTGTCTGGGACGCCGAGCCTCCGCCCACTGCGACCGACACCCTGCACAGCTACATCTCCAGGTTGCGGTCACGCCTGCGGGCCGCCACGGGCAGAGAAGCCCAGATCGTGTTCTCGTCGGGCACGTACACCCTGCGCGTGGATCCTGAAGCAGTCGACCTGCTGCGGTTTCGCCGTCTGCGCCACCAGGGGCAAGCCGTGGCCGAGAGCGGCGAACCCGAGCGCGCGGTGACGCTGCTGCGCGAGGCGGAGGCACTGTGGAGGCAGGAGCCTCTCGCAGGGCTGGGCGGGGAGTGGGTCTCGAGCGTCCGCAGGCGCCTGCGCGAGGAACGGCGGACGGTCCGGGACGCCCGGGTGCGACTGGAGCTGGACCTCGGGCGCCACGCGCAACTCATCGCGGAACTCAGCGAATCCGTGATGGAGCGTCCCATAGTGGAACCGGTCGTGGCCGATCTGATGATCGCCTACTACCGCAGCGGGCGGACGGCGGAGGCACTGGACGCCTACCGGACCGCTCGCACCCGATTACGTGATGAACTGGGACTGAGCCCGAGCCCGGCCCTCGACGGCCTGCACCAGCGCCTTCTGCGCCGGGACCCGGCCCTGCTGCTGCCCGAACCAGCTCCTGCCGACTGCGAGTCGGCCCCCGACAACCTGCTGCGCGATCTGCACGACTTCACGGGCCGCACGGCGGAACTGCGCCAACTGGCCGATGTGCCTGATCGCACTGCGGACACCGCGCTGCCGGTCATGGTCGTGCACGGCATGCCCGGCATAGGCAAGACGAGTCTGGCGATTCACGCCGCCCACCGGCTGCGTGATCACTATCCCGGCGGACGTCTGTACCTCAACTTGCGTGCGCACAGCCACGAACCAGCGCTCGATCCGGCCGACGCGTTGACCATGCTGCTGGCCACCATCGGTGTTTCAGGATCTGGGCTGCCCGGCTCCCTCGACGAGCGTGCGGCGCTGTGGCGCGACCGCACCGCACACCGCAAGCTGCTGCTGGTGCTCGATGACGCGCGGGACGCGGCCCAGGTGCGTCCACTGCTGCCGGGCGCGGCCACCTGCCGGGTGTTCGTCACCAGTAGACGTCGTCTGACCGACCTGGAAGGCGCGAGGTCCGTCCCGCTGGAAGCGCTGGCCGTCACGGAGGCGGCTGCCCAGTTCACCCGGGTCGCCGGCACAGCACGCACGTCCGACAGATCCGAGGTCGCCCGTGTCGTCGAACTGTGCGGGAGACATCCGCTGGCCATCTCGCTCACCGCAAGCCGGCTGCGCCACCACGACACGTGGGGGGTGAGCGATCTCGCGGACCGCCTCGCGCAAGCACCGGCCCCCCTGGACGAGATCGACGCGCCGGCCGGAATCACCTCTGCCTTCGAGTTGTCCTACGCCGAACTCACCTCGGAGCAAAGGGACTTGTTCCGGACTCTCGCGCTCCACCCCGGGCCCGACCTGACGTGGACCGCGGCCACCGCGCTGGCCGGACGTGCCTCCGCAACCGTACGGGACGGGCTGGAGGCGCTCTTGGAGCGACACCTCATCGAGGAGACAACGCGGGAGCGCTACCGCTTCCACGACCTGGTACGCGACTTCGCGAGGCGCGTGGGGACGCGCGAGGACTGCTCGGCCGTCCGGGACCAGGCGATCGGCCGGATCCTCGACTACTACCTCGTCGTGGCGGACAACGCGGATCGCCTGGCGTACCCACGGCGGCGCAGACTCGCGATCTCCGCACGCACTTCGGTGCGCTTCCGCCCCGTTCTTCACGACTCCGACGACGGGCAGGCATGGCTCGACGTGGAGCGTGCCAATCTCCTGGCCGCCGCCAATGCCGCCGCCACGCATGCGACACCGCACGCCCGGCTCTTCCCCCACGTACTGGCGCAGTCGTTCCTCGCCTGGGGGACCTGGACGACGGCGGACGACCTCTACCTCTCCGCCCTGACCTCCGCCCGCGCGGCCGACGACCCGGCCACCGCGGCGCAGTTGCTGGTGGAGCAGTCGGGCGTGCTGTGGAACCGCGGCGCCCACGACGACGCGTTACGACGGGCCGAGGAGGCCTTCGACCTCACCGAACGGCTCGGTGACCGCTGGGGGCAGGCGGAGGCACTCGGCCACATGGGGCGCGCGCACCTGGTCTGCGGACGTCGCGATCAGGCATTGCGCTGCTTCCGCGACGCTCTCTCGTCGCACGAGGCGGTGGGCAACCGCGACGGCACGGCCGAGACGCTCAATCTCGAAGGGATCGCACTGGCGCAAGCGGGTCGCTTCGACGAGTCGTCCGAACGCTTCCGGGCCGCGCTGGCCATCCGGGAGGAGACGGGAGACCGCCTGGGGCAGGCCAAGGCGCTCAACAACATCGGCGAAGTCCACACCATGCTCAACCAGCATCAAGAGGCCTTGAGGTACTACGAGCGGTCCCTGGTGCTCCTGCGGAGCGCCGGTGGACGGCGCGAACTGGCCAATCTCTTCTCGAACTTCGGGAACGTCTACCGCGCCACCGGGGAGACCGAGCGCGCCCTCGACTACTACCGCAGGGCCCTCGGCAGCTATCGCGCCACCAGCGACCCGCGCTGCGAGGCGGACGCTCTCACCAACATCGGGACCACGTATCTGGCATCCCGGCGCCACCACGAGGCGCTGATCCACTTCACGATGGCCGAGCGCATCACGAACCGTATCGGGGACCAGTACGCCCGCCAGCAGGCCCTGATCGGGATGGGCGGAGCGCAGTACGGATCGCAGCGGTTCGGCACGGCGCTGGAGACGTATCGGGAGGCGTTGCGCGTCGCGGAGGAGATCGACGCCCCTGTGGGTGTCGGCAAGGCGCTCGAGGGCATGGCGTCGGCGCTGAACGCCACTCAGGGCGTGGTCGCTGCACGGCCTTTGTGGGAGCGGGCCAAGCGTCTGTACGAGGAACTGGGAATGCAGGACGAGGCGAACGCGATCTCGCGCTGCCTCCACACGTTGAAGGCCACGGGCAGCTGAAGTCAACCGCCCATGGCCCACCCCTGACGGGGCAATCACCACATGAAAATCCAACCCTCGCAGCCAGCCGACTCGTGATCAAGCTGTCTCGTCTGTGCGTACAACGGTGTATTTGCCTTTCGAAGTCGAAGACATCAGGACCCTGTAGTGGCCACCGCAGGTGAACTCTCGAACGTTCAGGCTGCGAGGCTACTCATGATCGAGCCGGTTCGCACGCGAAACATTGCAATTGCAGAAACGTCCTGAGCACGCGTTTTGCACAGACTTTCGATAGTGAACGCTCCGTGTCAACAAGATCGCCATGCGTGCATGCGACTGCCCCTCCTGGACCGCTCAACTCTCGGCAGCGGGGGCAGCCTTCTCCAGATGGAAGGCCTCGTCACCCAAGCTGATGCAGGCGTGGACCTCGGGGCGTTCAGCCGCCAGGACCGGGGAAGCGAGCGGAGGCCACATCGGTGTCGTCGGCACCGAGTCCGGGGCAACATCGTCGCGGACGCGGCGGGGTCCCCAGGGCGGCAGGTACGGGGCGCCGCGCGGAGGTGCGGCTAGGACAAAGGGGCGAAGTGGCCGGTGACTGAGCCGCGTTGACGAAGCGTCAGGCCTGAGCCCCGGGACTTGAGTCGCAGTTCAGGGCGTGGCCCGAAATGCCGCGCCCTGAGCTGCGACTACCCCCGTGTGGCGCCGGGCGCTCCGCCCTGGGGCGGTGGGCCGGTTCGGCGCTGTGCTCGATCCTGCGCCAGGGCGCGAGGCATTGTCAACTATACTTTCACCACCCCCCGGATCGCCGCGCCCTCGCGGGCTGCCCGTACGACCGCCGCTCTTGCAGGGCCCGGATCCGCGCTGCCACAGTAGGAGCGGTGACCGAGAGGAGTGCCTCCTTACGGAAGTGAGCGACCGCGCAGATGAGCAACGGCAGCAGCGCCGACCGGCCCGCACTACGGGTGGCCCGCCGACTGCGCTCGCTCTTCCGGGCCGTCCACCCGGCGGGCCGCGGCCCGTGGACGCAACGAGAGGTCGCCGAGTCCACCGGCGTCCCGGTGGAGACCATCCGGCGGTTGTGCGACGCGGAGGCGAGCGGCGCGCCCGACCCGACTGACGATCAACTCCAGGCCGTGGCACGGCACTTCAGGGTCCCGGTGACCTTCCTGACGTTGCCCGACGACGCACCGGAGGTCCGCGCCTGGACGTGCGTGTCCCGGCGGATGAACCTGCTGTTCGCCGACATCTACCCGGCCGGGCGCGGCCCGTGGACGCACCAGGAGGTCGCCGAGTCCAGCGGTGTCCCGGTGGAGACGATCCGGCGGCTGTGCGTGGGCGCCCCGCTGAACGGCGACACCTTCGCGGTCCGGCTGGACCAGCTGTGCCAGCGCATCTCCCCGGCCACCGGCAAGCCGTACTCCAACCGCGAAGTGGGCGCCGCGGTCGGCAAGTCCGGCCAGTACATCGGCAACCTGCGCGCCGGGACCAACGAACCGGGCCTGCCGGTGGCCGCGGAACTCGCCCGCCTCTTCGGCGTCTCGCTGTCGTACTTCGTCCACGGCCCGAAGGAACTGGTCGCCCGGCACTTCCGGGTCTCCGAGGTCTACCTGACCGCGGACGACGACTCGCCGGCCGTCCGTGAGATCGAGCAGAGCCTGCGCACGCTGATCGCCCTGCGGGACGAACGGGTCCAGCGGGTCGTCGGCCGCGTCCTCAACCACACCTGGCCCGAGCGGCCCTAGACCCCGGGCCGTCCGCGAGCCGCCGCCTCCCCGGGCCGTCCCGGCGGCATTTACCCGGCGGGCCCGGACCCGGTCCGGCCGCCGTGGTCGGAGCCGTCCCCGTCCGCGACTACGATCTGTGCTCCAGCGATCAGCCGTTCGACGCCGGCCGCACGCGCCTCCAGGAGGAAGGCAGATGGGCATCAGCAGCGACAGGCGCCGCGCGCGCAGGCTCATCCGCCGGCGGCTCGCCCTCCCCCAGGGCCGCCCGCTCACCCTCCAGCACCTCGTCGACGCGGTGGCCGTGGCCCGAGGCAAGCCCGTGGAGGTGGTGCACCGGGTGCTGGCGCCGCGGGTGACCGGCTTCTGCGCGGTGCGCCCGGACCGGGACGTCGTCGTGGTCGACGCCACCGCCCCGCGGTTCCTCCAGATGGTCATCACCTGCCACGAGTTGTTCCATCTGCTGCACGACGACGCGCCCGCGCAGGACGGCCCGATCGACCCGGAGACCGCCCGCGCGCTGATGCCCGGTCTCGGTCAGGACATGGTGGAGATGGTGTTGCTCGGCCGCTGCCTCGACGGCGCGCACGACCGGGACGAGGTGGAGCACCTGGCGGAGGTCGGCGGCACCGAGCTGATGCAGATGCTCGACCTGACCCCGGGCGCCGCGGCCACCGGCTCGTACACCTCGGCCCTGGAGAACAGGAGGCCCGGTGTCTGAGAGTTCGGCCAACGTCGTCTACCTGGTCGTCGTGCTCATCGGCTGCTCCAGCGCGGCGGTGAAGGTGGCGGCGCTGCGGCGCGGCTTCACGGTGTCGCTGGTGGTGATGATCTCCTGCCACGTCGCGGGGATCGGGGCCTTCGTGGGGGCGACGCCGTTCGTCTACCGGGCGATCGACTCCGCCACCGGGCGGCCCGGGTTCGCGACGCTGGTGGTGTACTCCTGCATCATCCTGTTCAGCGCGCACGCCCATCTGCTCGCCGTGCTGTGGGCCGCCGAGGTCAGGGGCGGCCCCCCACCCCGGCTGCGGGTGACGGTGCACGCCGTCTGCTACGCGGCGATCCTCGCGGCGATGGCCGTCACGTTCCTGCGCGCCCACGTCACGGGCCCGGAGCATCCGCTGACGTTCAACGTCTCGTACGCCGGCGACACGGAAGTGGTCGCGTTCCTCACGGTGTTCATGGTGGGCCTGTCGTACTCGATGCTGTCGGCGGCCTGGGAGTGCCGGCAGGGCTCGCGCACCGAGAACGAGCGGTTGCGCAAGGGCCTGCGCGACATCGGCACGGCGTCCCTGTTCATCTTCGGCTACGTGGTCTTCTCCGGGCCCTCGCTGGCGCTGGCCGCCACCGGGAACCACGCGCTCGACCAGCTGACCCAACTCGGGGCGCTGTCCGGGACGGTGGGCGCCTTCGTTCTCAACTGGGGCTTTTCCGGGCCGGTGTTGCAGACCTGGTGGCGCGACCGGCGCGACTACCGGCGGCTGCGGCCGCTGTGGGACACCGCGGTGGAGGGCGCGGGGCGGACCGTGGCGCTGGCGCCGCCCGGGCGGATGGTGGAGCGCTGGTCGCTGCTGAGCGCGGGCGCCTGGCTGCTGGTGCGGCGGCTCGCCGACATCTGCGACGCGGAGCGGGCGTTGTCGCCGTGGATGGACCCCGGGCTCGCCGGTGAGGTCGAACGCGCGGCGGACGCGGCGCGGGCCGCACCGGAGGAGGTGCGCGCGCTGACCGCCGCCGCGATGCTGCTGGACGCGGTGGACCGCAGGGAACGCGGCGAGCCACCGGCGTACAGCGTGCTGCCCCGGCACACCGACGTGGCGCCGCACAGCGAGCGCGCCCACCTGGTGCGGGTGGCGCGCTCGCTGGACCATCCGCTGGTGCGCGACCTCGTGGGACGGCGCACCGCGACCGCGTGACGGCCTGAAGCGCTCAGCCTCGGTCGGCGGCCAGCAGCGCGCGGGCGACGCGCAGCGCGGTACCGGGCCGGGTCAGCAGCTCCGGGCGCTCGCGCATGTTCACCACGTCGAGGAACCGGCGGTAGACCTCCGGGTCGAGGGCGCAGGCCCGGCCGAGGCGGGCGCTGTACCACTGGGCGGCCCGGAATCCGGCCGGGTAGGGGCCGTCGACGTGCGGCTGGGCCAGGTCGCCGATGGCCGACAGCTGCCAGGCCGCGTCGACCACGACACGTTGCCGGACGAAGAAGTCCCGGGCGGGCTCGTCGACCCGGCCGCCCGAGCGCAGGTACGCCGACAGGCAGGACGCGTGCAGGGCGGCCGACGTCATGCCCTGGCCGTAGACCGGGTTGAAGGAGGCGGCGGCGTCGCCGACCACGACCAGCCCGGCCGGGAAGCGGCTCAGCCGGGTGAACTCCCGCCGCCTGCTATCCGGCACCCGGTGGCACACGACGTCGCCGAGGATCTCGCACCCGGTCGCGATCTCGCGCACCGGCCCGGCCGGGATCGCGGCGCAGCGCTCCACGAACTCGCGCGGGTCGCGGGTCGGACGGCGTGCGGCGTACCCGGCCAGGACCATCATCCACCGGCCGCCCTCCACCTCGGCCACGGCGGCCGAATCGGGCTGCGGTGACCCGGCGGGGGCCGGGGTGGCCATCGCGGTGGTGACGGCGACGTCGGGGAGTTCGGGGCCGCGCCGCAGCAGGGCGGTGGCGTAGCCGAGGTCGATGGCGATGCGTTCGACCGGGGGCGGCTGCCAGCCCGCCTTCTCCAGCCAGGTCCCGATCCGGGTGCCGCGGCCGGTCGCGTCCACCACGAGGTCGGCGGCGAGGCAGACCCGGCGGGTGCGCGCGGACCCGGCCGCGAAACCGTCGTCGTCGGTCGCCGGTGTGTCGGTGGGCAGGTAGAAGGCGCCGCACACCCGCTGGTCGACGGTGTTGGCGGTGAAGCGCAGGCCGTCCGCCCGGCCGCGCGCCACCTCGACGTTGGGCAGGCCGAGCACCCGGCGCCGCACCCGCTCCTCCAGGAACGGGCGGGTGGAGCTGATCAGGTCGTGCCCCGGGATGAGCGGCCGCCGGACCCCGTCGGTGTACTGGTGGACCCGCTCGCCCGCGCAGAACACCGCGCCGTCGCCGAGGAGTTCGTCCGACATGCCGGGCAGCCAGCGGTCCAGCTGGGTGCGGCCCATGGCCATCAGCACGTGCAACTGCACCCCTTGCGGCACGCCCAGGCGGGGGCCGCTCGCGACTCCCCCGCCGCCCGGCCCCTCCGTCGTACCACCCGGTCCGGCGTGGCCGACGGCCGTGAGGTCGTCCGGTTCGACGATCACGACCCGCTCGGCGTGGTCACTCAGTACCCTGGCCGCCAGCAGCCCGGCGACGCTGGCCCCCAGCACGACAGCCGTACGCACAACTCCCCCTCGCAATCTGCGGTGTTCCCCCACCGCACCTTAAGGGGCACGCACGGGCCGTGGGTCCCGGTCACGGCGTGCGGCGCGGCGTGATCCACTGTCCCGGAGCGGTTCGCCGGGGTCCTGTCCCGGGCGCGGGACCGCCACCGCAACGTGGGACGAGGAAGGGCAGCCGGGATGGGCGCATGGGAGAAGTCACTCGACGCGGCCGGGGTCCGCGACGCGGCACTGCGCGCCGACTACACCCGGCAGCGCGAGGTGGTCGTGCGCTTCAAGCGCGACGCCTATCTCGCGGCGCTCCTGCTGCTGCCGCGTGAGCTGTTGCCGCACGTGGTGGCGGCGACCGCGTTCATGCACACCTGCGACAACCTGCTCGACAGCGGCCCGAAGGAGGGCCGGGCGCAGGTGTGGGAGGCGTGGGAGCGCGAGGTGCGCGCCGGGCTGGCGGACGGCAGCGCCCATCCCGATCTGCGGGCCCTGCTGCACAGCGCGGCGCTGCGGCCCCGGCTGGGCGAACAGGTGGACGCCTACCTGGGCACGGCACGGGCGGACCTGGACTTCACCGGGTTCGCCACGGAAGCGGACCACCGGCGTTATGTGGAGCGCTACTCGCTGCCCGCGTTCCTGCTCGTCGCCTGCCTGCTGGAGCCGGAAGGGGACGCCGCCCGGGCCGCCTTCCGCACCGCCTGCCGGACCTACATCGACGCGGCGCAGCGGCTCGACTTCGTCAACGACCTCGCCGAGGACCTGGCGACCGGACGGCTCACGCTGCCGCTGGAGACGCTGGAGCGCTTCGGCGTCACCCGCGACGACCTGGAGGCCGCCCGGGACACCCCGGCGACGCGCGAGCTGGTCGCGTACGTGCAGCAGCAGGTACGCGACGGGCTCGCCGCCTCCCGGCGGCTGATCGCCGACGTGCCGCCGGTGGGCCGGCCGCTGCTGCGCGCCCTGACCGGCCTGGACGCGCTCACGCTGACGGCGGC
Organism: Streptantibioticus parmotrematis; assembly: GCF_019890615.1. Taxonomy (GTDB): domain Bacteria; phylum Actinomycetota; class Actinomycetes; order Streptomycetales; family Streptomycetaceae; genus Streptantibioticus_D; species Streptantibioticus_D parmotrematis. The sequence continues at coordinate 353,088 of NZ_JAINVZ010000003.1, forward strand.
GCGGGCCGAGGGCGCGGGGCTGCTGCGTGGCCCGGCGAAGGCGTCGAAGCCGGGGACGGCGGCGGTGCTGCTGCGCGAGTGGGTCAACGCCCGTCGCGGGCGCTGAGTCCGGCCGGCGGCCCGGGGTCACCCGTGCCGTCCGCGTGATCGGCGTCGTCGGCGTCGTCGGCGTCGTCCCAGTTCCAGCGGATGCCGAAGCGGCACGGCCCGGCGGCCAGTGCGACGGCGTGCACGGCGCCTGCCGCGTCCAGCCTGAGCAGCCTCTCCTGCGGGCGGGAGTCGAGCCCGGCAGTGCGGAACGAGTGGCAGGTGGCGGGCAACGCGGCCGGGTCGAACCGCACCTCCAGCACGTATTCGCGCACCGGCACGTGCAGCGTGGACTCGATGCGGGTGGAGAACGGGCGCGGCGCGCGGTGTTCGAGGGTGGACTCCACGATGATCGTCTCGCCGCGGGCGAGCGGCCGGTCGAAGAGCAACTCGGCCACCAGCAGGCCGCTTTCCGGCACCTCGACCACCCGGCCGGTGCGGCAGGGCGGGGCGGCGCGCACCAGCGGCGGCGGTCCCGGGCGCTCCAGCCGGTAGACGGTGACCCAGCGGTCGGGGCCGTCGCGGTCGGCGAGCAGCAGCTGACGGGCCCACTTGGAGCGCTCGCGGCCCCGCTCGTCGAGTTCGATCCTGACGGTGCTGCTGAGCCGGGTCAGGCTGCTGTCCCAGCGGGTGTCCACCCGGCGCAGCGCCTGGGCCACGTCGTCGAGGCCGGACCACACGTCGGCCAGCGCGGAGCGGCGGACGGCGCCCGGCACCCGTCTGCCACGCGGCCGGGGCGGTCCGAGCAGCGCGGCCAACGCACCCTGCGGCAGCCCGAGTACGTCTTCGAGGGCGGTCAACGCCAGGAGTGAGCTGGGGCGTTCGGGGCGGTTGCGGCCGGACTGCCAGGAACTGAGAGTGGCGGCGGAGACGGTGGTGCCGCGGCGGCGCAGCCGGTCCTGCACGCGCTCCAGACTCAGGCCGCTGGCGGCGATCGCGGCACGCAGCGCCTCGGCGAACGGACCGGTCCGCAACAGCCGTGCCACCTGCGGGTGCCGGGCGCCGCACTCGGTGGCGTGCGGGGCGGGGCCCGCGCCGGGGGACAACGACGTCCGCCGTCTCGCGGCGCGGGCCTGCGCTCTGGACTCGACCTGCGTTCTGCACTCGTCCTGCGGTCTCGGCTCGACCTGCGTTCTGGATTCGACCTGCGGTCTGGGCTCCATGCGGACGTCCTGGCCTTTCCGGCTCCCGCGTGCTGTTGCGTACTTCCGCGTACTCCTGCGTGATGCTGCGTGCTTCCGCGTGCCGCCGCGCCAATTCGCTCAATTCTGAACGACTTCCAGCATCTTGCCATGCACATGACGCGACGTGCAGTCTTTCGTGCGGCGCCCCCCACGACCCCCTGGTCCTCGCCCCAACGGGGACCAGGGCCGTACCGCGCACCACACGCAAGCAGCCCGCACAGCCCTGCGCAAGCACCCCCCACAAACCCCCCACGATTCGAGGGAGTTCCCCATGCCCCACAAGGGTTCCGCACGCCTCCTCACGGTCGCTGCGGGAGCCGCGGGCCTCGCGCTCGCCGTCACCCCCGCCGCGCACGCCGCCGCACCGGCCGCCCACCACGCCCACCCGGCGCAGGTCAGCCCGTCCGTCGCCCGCCACGAGAGCCACGACCTGCGCAACGTCCGCGAGGCCGGCAAGCACGCCGGAGTGACCTCGGGCAACTGGTCCGGCTACGCCGCCACCGGCTCCAGCGGCAGCGACACCTCCGTCTCCTCCTCCTGGGTCCAGCCGTCGATCACCTGCGGCGACCAGGACACCTACTCCTCGTACTGGGTGGGCCTCGACGGCTACAACAACTCGGCGCTGGAGCAGACCGGCACGGAGGCCGACTGCATCGGCGGCCAGGCGGAGTACGGCGCGTGGTGGGAGGTGCTGCCCGCGTCCGAGAGCCCGTACTCGGTCACCGTCGCCCCCGGCGACCAGCTCACCGCGACCGTCACCGACAACGGGGACGGCACCTTCACCATGACGCTCGCCGACTCCACCCAGGGCTGGACCAAGACCACCAAGCACGCGGGCTCCTCCGGCTACCAGGACAGCTCCGCCGAGGTCGTCGCCGAGGCGACCAGCGTCGGCGGCCAGATAGCCCAGCTGTCGAACTTCGGCGAAGTCGACTTCACCGGCTCCACCGCCAACGGCCAGTCCCTGGACAGCACTTCGCCCACCGAGATCACCATGCAGAACCAGGACAGCGGCGACGTGATGGCGCAGCCCGGCTCGCTGTCCGGCGGCGACTTCTCCGACACCTGGGAGAACTACAGCTGACGCCCCCTCCCCCGCCGCTCCCACCGGGCGGCACCGCACACCCTTCGCCCCGCCGGGCCGACCCACCCCCCGGCGGGGCGAAGTCATGTTCGGGGCAAGCCAGTTCGGGTCCGACTCCGTCGGGTGAACGAGGGCCGGGACGCGGCCTGAAGGGGGGCACCGTACCGCAAAATCGGGACCGCCATGGGCTGCTGTCACAAGCGAGGTGATTATGCGTCAGCCACAACCGGAGGACGGCTATGCTACTTGCGGCTCAGCGTGTTGTCGCAATTACGCCTGGTCAACGCATGCCTTCTGACCTGCGAAGACCTTCCCCCTGATGCCGAATTTCGCTGGTCCGATTCCCTGTCTGTCGACGGTTTGAGGATGCTGATGGTTCGTAGAGGATCGTCAACCGGAGTCTCCCGGCCCGCCTCGGGTCTCGCCTGGTTACTGCCGGCTCTCGCGGTCGCCGTGTGCACCGCGGTCGTGGCCGCGGCGACCACTTCGGCAGCCCGCGCGCCGGTGATCTGGTGCGGTGCGGCCGCGCTGGTCGTGGTGGCCGCGGTCTCCGTCGTGGGATCGCGCCGCGGCCGGGCGCTGGCCGACCTGCGGCGCCGGTACGACCGCCAGGAGCAGTCGATCGCCCGCCGCCTCGCCCGGCACGACGAGGAGACCGCCCGCATCGCCGAGGTGCTGCTGCCCATCGGCCTGACCCGGTTGCGCAAGGGCGAGAGTCCGCTGGACGTGCTGGAGTCGATGGCCACCCAGGAGGTGGCGAGCGGCACCCCGTTCAACGCGTCGCACCGCAGGGTGCTGCGCGAGGTGCTGGAGATCGTCTCCACCGAGGAGGACCAGCGCGACTCCGCGCAGCGGGCATTCGTCAACATCGCCCGCCGCGTCCAGGCCATCACCCACCAACAGGCGCAGGACCTGCGGGAGATGGAGGACCGGCACGGCGCCGACCCCGAGGTCTTCGGCGACCTGCTGCGCATCGACCACGGCACCGCGCTCATCGGGCGGCTCGCCGACAGCATCGCCGTCCTCGGCGGCGCCCGGCCGGGCAGGCAGTGGAGCAGGCCGGTCCCGCTGTTCAGCGTGCTGCGCGGCGCGATGTCCCGCATCCTCGACTACACCCGGGTCGAACTGCACTCGGTCACCGAGATCGCGATCGTCGGCCCCGCCGTCGAGCCGCTCATCCACGGGCTGGCCGAGCTGCTCGACAACGCCACCCGTTACTCGCCGCCGCAGACCATGGTCCATCTGACCGCGGTCGAGGTGCAGTCGGGCATCGCCGTCGAGATCGAGGACGGCGGCGTGAGCCTCAGCGAGGAGGCACGCCTGCGGGCCGAACGCCTGCTGCTCCAGGCCCAGGCGGGCATCGACCTCAACGACCTCGGCGAGACCCCGCGGCTCGGTCTCGCGGTCGTCGGCCGGCTCTGCCAGCTGTACGGGTTCCAGGTCGCCCTGCGCCCGTCGGCGTACGGCGGGGTGCGCGCGGTGCTCATCGTGCCGTCCGAGTACCTCACCACCGCCCCCGCGCCCGGCCGGGCGCACGGCATCGGCGCCGTCTCCGCGGGCACCCGCACCGAGAAGGCCCCGCCGCGCACCACCCTGCCGCGCATCAGCACCCCGCAGCGCCCGGTGCAGCACCCCGGTGTACGGTCCGGCTCGCGGGCGGCGCGCACCTCGGTGCCCAAGCCGCCTCCCCCGCCGTCGTTCGAGGACGACATCCCGATCGTCACCGAGCGCACCGCCAACGGGCTGCCGCAGCGCCGGCGCCGCCTGCCGGGTGTCATGACGCGCGGCCACGCGCGGCCCGCGACCGGCTCCGCCCCGAGCGCCCCGGCCGCCCCGCCCTCGGTGCGACCGGCCGACCCGGCGGCAGCGAAGCCGTCCGAGGATCCCGTACAGCCCGGTATGTGGCTGGCCGCCTTCACCAGTGCCGTGGCCGGCGAGAGCCCGGCTCCGGGTGAGGCGTGCGACAAGAGCGACGAGTCGTCGGACGAGCCGGACAAGGGTGAATAGCCATGATGCAGTTGCGAGCCAACATGGACTGGATGCTCAAGGACCTCGCGCAGAGTGTCCCGCAGACCCGCCAGGTGGTGGTGCTGTCCTCAGACGGCTTGCGGATCGCCCAGTTCGGCGGCGAGCCCGACGCGGCGGACCGGCTGGCCGCGGCCTGCGCGGGGCTCCAGAGCCTGGCCGCCGCGGTGGGCGCGGAGTTCCCGCACAGCGACGGCCGGATGCGGCTGGTCGTGATCGAGATCAACGGCGGCTACTTCTACCTGATGGCGGCGGGCGTGGGCGCGTACCTCGCGGTGCTGGCCGACGAGGGCGTGGACGCCGGGCTGATGGGCCACCGGATGCGCGACCTGGTGGCCCGGATCGGCGAGCACCTGAGCAGTCCGCCGCGCCATGACGGGCAGGTCACATGAGCGAATCCGATCAGGCGTGGGAGAGCGGCGAGCCCGAACGGCCGTACGTGGTCACCCGGGGGCGCAGCGGTGCGGACGACAAGGCGCCGCTGGACCTGGTGACGCTGATCGTCTCCCGGTCGGTGCCCGCTCCGGGCATGGAGCCGGAGCAGTCCAACGTGCTGCGGCTGTGCCGCTCGCCGCTCTCCGTGGCCGAGATCTCCGCGTACTTACATCTTCCGGTCAGCATGGTCAGCGTGCTCGTCCATGACCTGCTGGCCGAAGACCGGGTGGAGGCACGCTCGCTGGTCCCGCCGGCGCAGCTCCCCGATCCGGCGATCATCGAGGCGGTGATGTATGGACTTCAAAAGCTCTGACCCGGTCGACGGAGTCGGCACGATCGTAGGGCCGCGCAGTGAGGACCTGCTGCCGTCGTCCGCCGCCGCGGCGGTGAAGATCGTGATCGTGGGCGGCTTCGGCGTGGGCAAGACCACCCTGGTCGGTTCGGTCAGCGAGATCAGGCCGCTGACCACCGAGGAGACGATGACCCAGGCGGGTGTCGGCGTGGACGACACCGCCGGGGTCGAGCGCAAGACCGCGACCACCGTGGCGATGGACTTCGGGCGTATCAGCATCAACCGCGAGCTGGTGCTGTATCTGTTCGGCACCCCGGGCCAGCAGCGTTTCTGGTTCCTGTGGAACGGGCTGTTCGAAGGCGCGCTGGGGGCGGTGGTGCTGGTCGACACCCGTCGCATCGAGGTCAGCTTCGACGTGATCGGGCGCCTGGAGGAACGCGGGGTGCCGTTCGTGGTCGCCATGAACACCTTCCCCGACGCCCCGTCCTATCCCATCGACGAGCTGCGGGCGGCGCTGGACCTGCCGGAGCAGGTGCCGATCGTGGACTGCGACGCGCGCAAGCGGGCCTCCAGCCGCGACGTGCTGATGACGCTGATGCGGTATCTGCACGCGATGACGCTCAACCCGGCGGGAGCGTGAGGGCGGCGGGGACCGTGGCGTGGTCCCCGCCGCCCCTTGCCTCTCCGTCCCCCGAACACCCCGCTGTCCATCCCGTGAACCCCGTCGTACCGGAGCCGTCGTGACCGCTTCCCATCCGGACAACTCCCGCCTCGATTCACTGCTCGGACCGCCGCCCGGCTGTCCGGCCCACGGGCTCGGCCCCGACGGGCTGCGCAGGCTCTACGGACCGGAGGCCGACGCCGACCCGCGCGGCCTGTACGCGAAACTGCGCGCCGAGTACGGCGCGGTGGCCCCCGTGCTGGTGCCGGGCGACTTCCCGGCCTGGATCGTGCTGGGCCACAGCGAGAACCTGGAGGCGATGCGCAACCCGTCCCGTTTCTCGCACGACTCGCGCCGCTGGCGGGAGATGCGCGAGGGGCGGGTGCCGCCGGACTCCCCGCTGCTGGCGGTCGTCACCTGGCAGCCGATGTGCTCCTTCCTCGACGGCGAGGAGCACGAGCGGCTGCGCGCGGCGGTGACCGACAGCATGGACCGCTTCGACAGCCGTGGCATGCGCCGCCATGTGACGCGTTTCGCCAACCAGTTGATCGACGATTTCGCCGGCGAGGGCCTGGTGGACATCGTGGACCGCTTCGCCCAGCACCTTCCGATGCTGACGATGACCCAACTGCTGGGGATGCCGGAGGAATACGGGCCGCGGCTGGTGGACGCCACCCGGGACATGATGCAGGCGTCCCCGACGGCGCTCGCTTCCAACGAGTACCTGGTCAAGACGCTGCGTCAGCTGGTGGACCGCAAACGGGCCGAGCCCGCCAACGACTTCGCCTCCTGGCTGCTGACCCACCCGGCAGAACTCGACGACGACGAGGCGGTCGAGCAGCTGCGGATGGTGCTGATCGCCTCATACGAGACGACGGCGAACCTGATCGCGACCACCCTGCTGATGGTGGTGACCGATCCGCGCTTCCGTTCGTCGCTGGCGGGCGGTTCCATGACGCTGCCCAACGCGGTGGAGCAAGTGCTCTGGGACACCCCACCGTTCGCGCGGGTCTACGGCCGCTGGGCCACCGGCGACACCGTCTTCGCCGGACAGCACATCAAGGCGGGCGACATGCTGGTGCTGGGGCTCGCGGCGGCCAACTGCGACCCGGTGGTGCGCCCCGACCTGAACGTGCCGATGCACGGCAACCGTTCCCATCTGGCATTCAGCGGCGGCCCGCACGAGTGCCCGGGGCAGGACATCGGCCGGGCGATCACCGAGGTCGGTATCGACGCGCTGCTGATGCGGCTGCCGGACGCCCGGCTCGCAGTGCCGGAGGAGGAACTGCGCTGGGAGTACAACGTGCTGTCGCGGCGCCTGATGTCGCTGCCGCTGGAGTTCACGCCGCCCAGGTCGCCGTCGCATCCCGAGTCGGTGTGGCGCAACGCGACGGCCGCGCAGTCGGCGCCGGCCGACGGCGCGCTGGCCGGCGGTGTGGTGGCAGGCTTCGGCGACCCGGTGGCCTCGACGTCGATGGGCGTGGTGACGGCTGCCGTGTCCGTCCCGGCGGCGCGCGAGGAGGCCCCGGCTTCCGCGGCCGAACGGCAGGCGCCGGAACGGCTGCCCGAGGTGGCACCGGAACCGGTGCGCGGCGGATCGGACCCGGTCGAGGGTGCCCGGGGCCGTGGCGGTCCGGTGGCCCGGTGGTGGCGGGCCGTGGAGCGGTGGTGGCGCGGGGAGGTGTGAGGCGGAGGAAGGTGTGAGGCGCGGCGGACGGGTGTCCGGGGCGGCCGCGGGTCCCGCCCCTGGAAAGGGCGGGACATCCCGTACGGCCGGTGGCGCCTTCCGCGTCGGGGCGGCGCCTCGACGGGAAGCAGTGCTGGTCAGTACAGGTGCTGTTCCACGTAGACGGGTGCCTGGCCTGCCGGGCCGAAGCCGCCGTCCTGGTAACGCGGGCTGGTGCGGTGCCAGTTGAGGCTGCCGGAGATCCAGGCGCCCAGGTCGGTGAGCGAGTCCTCGACCCGGCCCCACGCCTCGTCGTCCAGCCCGTACAGGAACCGCATGCCACGCAGGTCCTTGCAGGCCTGGAGGAAGTCGCGGGTGGACTCGGCGATCATCCCGGCGACCCGGTCGAGGGTCTCCTGCCAGCTGTCGCCGGTGATGTCCTTCAGGACCGCGACGATGTTGTGGTCGTGATCGCCGCGGGCGAGTTCCTTGCGCACCGAGTAGATGTCGTTGGTCCAGGTGATGATGTCGTTGGCGGCCAGGCGGATCGCCCGGTAGGGGTCGCTGTCCGCCACGACGGCCGGGACCTCGGCGGCGTTGGCGACCTCGCTCAGGTCGAAGAACATCTCGCAGCCGGAGAACAGCCGCCGCCTGCGCACGAATCCGGTCAGTTCCGGTGCGGTCCCGTACGCCCCTGGCTGACGGGGTAACGGCAGCACGCTGAAGACGAGGTAGTCGCGGTAGTGCGCGGCGAACCGCTCACGCCAGGCGCGGGACATGGGCCCGGCGGTGCGCCGCCACAGGTCGGCGATGGCGGCGACCGCGGGTCCGCCCGCCGGGACCGCCGGTCCCGTCACGGCCACCGGCCGCACCGCGGTGGCCGGTTCCGGTGTCATGAGGGGTAGCGGGGTCATGGCCGGTTCCGGGGTGGCGGCCGGTTCCGGGGTGAGCTGGGCGATCAATTCCTCGATGAACAAGGCCTGCTGGGAGGACGGGTCAGTGGCGCGGTTGTCCTCGTGACCCTCGTCGAGCTGGTCGTCGAGTATCCAGCTGTAGACCGTCCATTCGGCGACCAGCCGCAGTCGCTCGGCCCTGGGGTAGACGTCGGCGGCGAACTTTCCGAACCCGCAGTCCTTCAGGTGGCGTTCCGCCTCCGGGCTGCGGACGAGGTCGAATCTCCTTGCCCAGTCGATCAGGTGTTCCTCGATCCCGGCGGCGCGGGGATTAACCCGGGCGGGGAACGGGCACCAGAGTGTTGGGATCCCCACGGCAGGCGGTTGGGAAGGCGCCCTGCTGGCAATCATCACGACTCCTTGACCGGTTGTCACTGCGCTCCTGGACCACAACTGTCCCCTGAGTGCAGTGTGTTAATACGGTCATCCCCCACCATGCCCATGAACATTCAACGTCACGGCATGGATTCGATACGGTCGAGTAGTACGGAGGGACAGGTTCCATTTTAGTCCCGAACCGACGCTGGACGATCAATAATGATCGGCGTGGCGGCGGAGCCGGATTCGGCCGTTCCGGTCCGCCTACCGTGGGCCCGCGCCCTCGACTCCCGTACCGGGCGCGGAAGGTGGTGCGTATGACGCCCCGGGACACACACGGTACGAACCCCGCCGACGTCGACGTGGTGCTGGCCTGTCTTGCCGGCTACCGGGCCCAGGACCGCGCGGCGGTGGAGCGGCTGATCGCCGACGACTTCGTGTTCACCAGCCCGCAGGACGACCACATCGGCAAGGACGCGTTCTTCCGCCGCTGCTTTCCGACCGCCGACCGGTTCGTCGAGCAACGGGTTCTGCACGCGGTGCCCGCCGGGCCCGGCACGGTGTTCCTCGCGTACGAGTACGTGCTGCGCGACGGCGAGCGGTACCGCAACGTCGAGTTGAGCACCGTGCGGGACGGCCGGATCACCGAGACGCAGGTGTACTTCGGCGGCAGGTTCTCCTAGCGGGGCGGCGGGCGCGGGCCGCCGTGCGTCAGGTGGTCGTGCGTCAGGCCGGCATGCGTCAGGTGGTCGTGCGTCAGGCGGTCGCGTCGGCGGTGGCCAGGGCCTCCCCGTCATCGGAGTCCGCGGCCGTCGCGTCGGTCATGCGGGCGTCGCGGCGGACCAGGGCGGCGTAACGGCCGCCGAGGGCGAGGAGTTCGTCGTGGGTGCCGCGCTCCGCGATGCGGCCGCTGTCCAGGACGACGATCTCGTCGGCGTCGCGGACGGTGGACAGGCGGTGGGCGATGGTGACGGTGGTGCGCCCGGCGGCCAGCGCGTCGATGGCGTCCTGCACCGCGAGTTCGGTACGGGTGTCCAGCGCGCTGGTGGCCTCGTCCAGGATGAGCACCGGCGGATCGCGCAGGATGGTGCGGGCGATGGCCAGCCGCTGCTTCTCGCCGCCGGAGAACCGGTAGCCGCGTTCGCCGACCACGGTGTCGTAGCCGTCGGGCAGCCCCGCGATGTGGTCGTGGATCTGGGCGGCGCGGGCGGCCTCGACGAGTTCGGCGTCGGTGGCGTCCGGCTTGGCGAAGCGCAGGTTCTCCGCGACGGAGGCGTGGAAGAGGTAGGTCTCCTGCGAGACCACGCCGACCGCCGAGGAGAGCGTGTCGAACGCCAGGTCCCGCACGTCGACGCCGTCGATGCTGACCCGTCCGCCGGTCACGTCGTAGAGCCGGGGCACCAGATAGCTCAGGGTGCTCTTGCCGGACCCGGTGGCGCCGACGACCGCGAGGCTCCCGCCGGCCGGAACGGTCAGGTCGATGCCGGTGAGCGTCGGCTCGTCGGAGGCGGGGTCGTAGGAGAAGTCGACGCCCTCGAACGCCACGTCGCCGCGGACCTTCTCCAACCGCACCGGCTCGGGGCGTTCGGTGATGTCGACGGGCAGGTCCAGGTACTCGAAGATGCGCTGGAAGAGCGCTATCGAGGTCTGCACCTGCACCCCGGTCTGCAACAGGCTGACGGTGGGCCGGAACAGGCCCTGCTGGAGCGAGACGAACGCGACCAGGGTGCCGATCGATATCGCGGCGCCGCGGACGTGCAGGGCGAGGCCCGCCGCCCAGTAGATCAGGGCGGGCATCGCGGCCATGACGATGCTGATGGTCGACATCCGCCAGCGCCCGGCCATGTTGGAGCGCACCTCCAGGTCGACCAGCCGTTCCGACTCGCCCTCGAACGCGCTGGTGAGGGAGTCGGCGCGGCCCATCGTGCGACCCAGCAGGATGCCGCTGACCGACAGCGACTCGCTGACGATGGCCGACATCGCGGCCATCTGCCGCTGCTGCTGGGTGGTGATGCGACGGCGCTCCTGGCCCACGCGCCGGCTGATCCAGACGAAGACCGGCAGCAGCAGGAGGGAGGCGATGGTCAGCCGCCAGTCCAGGGCGACCATGGCGACGATGGAGGCCACGACGCTGGTGAGGTTGGAGACGATGGAGGTCGCGGTCGTGGTGACGGTGGCCTGCATGCCGCCGATGTCGTTGGCGATGCGCGACTGCACCTCGCCGGTGCGCGTACGGGTGAAGAACGCGAGCGACATCCGCTGCAACCGGGCGTAGACGGCCGTGCGCAGATCGTGCATGACGCGCTGGCCGACGGTGGTCGAGATCAGCGTCTGCAGCACGCCGAACACACTGGTGACGACCGCGGTGGCGATCATGCCCAGGACGAGCACGCTCAGCAGGCCGACCCGCCCCTGCGGGATCGCGGTGTCCAGGATCGCCCGCAGCAGGAACGGCGAGGCGATCGAGACCAGCGACGAGGCGGCGACCAGCAGCAGCACGAAGGCCAGCCGGCCGCGGTACGGGCGGAAGAGACGCAGGATGCGCCGCACGTCGGCGGGCTTGCCGGGATCCTTGGGCGGCGGGGTCCAGTTGATTTCGGGGATCTTCATGAGCTCCTTGGGCGCCCCTCGGGATCCGTCCGTGCGGACCGCGTGGACGAGCGGCGACGAAGCCGAGGATAGGTCATTGTTACCTAGGCTCACAATGAGCGGTGTCCTGATAGCCTCTGACCATGGCTGTCACCGACACCCCGCACGACGTGATCGAGACGACGGACCCGGCCGGGGCCCTCGCCGATCAACTGCTGCGGCTGACCCGGCGGACGCACCGCACCCAGAAGCGGCACCTGGAGCCGCTGGGGATCACCCCCGCCATGTCGCGGCTGCTGCGCGCCGCGAGCCACGGGGAGCAGCCGCAGCGCATGGTCGACCTGGCGCAGCGGCTGGACGTGGTGCCGCGCGCGGTGACCACGCTGGTCGACGGCCTGGAGGCGGCCGGTCTCGTGCGGCGGATCGCCGACCCCGCCAACCGCAGGGTGGTGCGGGTGGAGGTCACGCCGGAGGGCGAGGGCGTGCTGCGCAGGCTGCGCGAGGCGCGCCGGGCCGCCGTCGAGGAGGTACTCGCGCCGCTCGACGCCGGTCAGCGCGCGCAGCTCAGCGCCCTGCTGACCGCGCTGGACGCGGGCGCGGGGTGCCATACGGAGGGCTGAACCCGGCGCCGCGGGCTGATCCCGGCCCCGCGAGCTGATCCCGGCCCGGAGCGCCGAAGCCGAAGCCGGGGCCGGGGCCGGGCCCACCGGGCGGGCCTGCGCGGTGACGCGCTCAGCGCAGCTTGATCAGGCCCAGCGCGTCGACGCAGCTCAGGCCGCCGATCACCATGAACATCGGCATCAGCACCTTCAGCTCCACCGCGCTGCCCGCCCGGAACCGCATGAAGTGCGGGGTGCCCAGCGGGTACCAGCGCTTGCGCCCGATCGGTATCGGCCACAGGAACGGGCAGCCGGAGACGGTGATCGCGTCGCCGATGCAGTGCACGAGCGCGCCCAGCACCACGGGTATCCCGATCCACAGGTACTGCTGGCCCGGCTGGGTGAACAGCCACGCCTTCCCGTTGCCCGGGTCCTTCAGGACGTCGGCGAGTATCCAGGCGCCGGTCGCGGCCAGCAGCCAGACGATCAGCTGGTGACCGCCCTTGACCTGGCGCCACAGCAGCCCGTCGATGGCGAGCACCAGGTGCACGAAGAGCACGCCGAGCACGCCCCAGCGACCGCCGTAGACGCAGATCGCCGAGCTGCCCACGCCGATCAGCACGGCCCAGGGCCAGGTGTGGGTCAGGGTGCGGTGGCCGCCGTTGCGGTGCGGGTCGCCCTTCATCCGGGTGCCGTTGTAGACGGCCTCCGCGATGTGTTCCACGATCACGCACAGGAGGCGTGAGAGCGGTCCGAAGGCCCGGGAGATCGTCGCCGGTTTGTGGTCGAGGTCGGGGGCGAGTGCCGCGCCCGCGCAGATCAGGGCGCCGACCACGAGGGTCGGCCAGGGCATCGGGTGGCCGTATCCGGCCGCCACCGCGCCCGCGGCCAGCCAGGCCGCCGCCCCGGACAAGGAATGCGCAGGTCCCATCATGGTGTGCGCCCCGCCCCCTTCTGCCCGTCCGGGGACGGGAGTTGATGTTCTCGCGACGGCACAGCCTAGCGGTGGGTGATCTTCACATGAACGGCCGGTTCTCCGTGGGGGCGCCGAGCCAGGCAAGATGGGTGCGTGACCCTCATCGATCAGCTCCCCTCGACCCCGGACCCGGACGCCCTCTTCGAGGCCTTCTCCACCTGGGCCACCGAACGCGGCATCACCCTCTACCCGGCTCAGGAGGAGGCACTGATCGAGGTGGTCTCGGGGTCCAACGTGATCCTGTCCACCCCCACCGGTTCCGGGAAGAGCCTGGTGGCGGCGGGCGCCCACTTCGCCGCGCTGGCGAACGACCAGGTCACCTTCTACACCGCGCCGATCAAGGCCCTGGTGTCGGAGAAGTTCTTCGACCTGTGCAAGCTGTTCGGCACGGAGAACGTCGGCATGCTGACCGGTGACGCGTCGGTCAATCCGGACGCCCCGGTCATCTGCTGCACCGCCGAGGTGCTGGCGTCCATCGCGCTGCGGGACGGGCGGGACGCGGACGTCGGCCAGGTGGTGATGGACGAGTTCCACTTCTACGCCGAGCCCGACCGCGGCTGGGCCTGGCAGATCCCGCTGCTGGAGCTGCCGCAGGCGCAGTTCCTGCTGATGTCGGCGACGCTCGGCGACGTGACGCGGTTCGAGGAGGACCTGACCCGGCGCACCGGGCGGCCGACCTCGGTGGTGCGTTCGGCGACGCGTCCGGTGCCGCTCAGCTACGAGTACGTCACCACCCCGATGACCGAGACGCTCACCGAGCTGCTGCAGACCCATCAGGCGCCGGTCTACATCGTGCACTTCACCCAGGCCGCCGCGGTCGAGCGGGCGCAGGCGCTGATGAGCATCAACATGTGCACCCGCGAGGAGAAGGACGCCATCGCGGCGCTCATCGGCAACTTCCGTTTCACCACCGGGTTCGGCCGCAACCTGTCGCGTTTCGTGCGGCACGGCATCGGTGTGCACCACGCCGGCATGCTGCCGAAGTACCGCCGTCTGGTGGAACGGCTCGCGCAGGCCGGTCTGCTCAAGGTCATCTGCGGCACCGACACCCTCGGCGTGGGCGTCAACGTGCCCATCCGCACGGTGCTGTTCACCGCGCTGACGAAGTACGACGGGACCCGGGTACGGGTGCTGCGGGCGCGGGAGTTCCACCAGATCGCGGGCCGCGCCGGGCGCGCCGGGTTCGACACCGCCGGCCTGGTGGTGGCGCAGGCGCCGGAGCACGTCATCGAGAACGAGAAGGCGCTGGCGAAGGCGGGCGACGACCCGAAGAAGCGCCGCAAGGTGGTGCGCAAGAAGGCGCCGGAGGGCTTCGTGAACTGGTCGGATCAGACCTTCACCAAGCTGATCGCCTCCGAGCCCGAGCCGCTGACCTCGCGCTTCCGCGTCACCCACGCCATGCTGCTGGCGGTGATCGCCCGGCCCGGCAACGCGTTCGACGCGATGCGGCGGCTGCTGGAGGACAACCATGAGCCCCGCAAGGCCCAGTTGCGCCACATCCGGCGGGCCATCGCCATCTACCGCTCGCTGCTGGACGGCGGCGTGGTCGAGCGGCTGGAGACCCCGGACGCGGAGGGCCGCATCGTCCGGCTGACCGTCGACCTCCAGTCCGACTTCGCCCTCAACCAGCCGCTGTCCACCTTCGCGCTGGCCTCCTTCGACCTGCTCGACCCGGAGTCGCCGTCGTACGCGCTGGACATGCTGACGGTCGTGGAATCCACGCTGGACGACCCGCGCCAGATCCTGGCCGCGCAGCAGAACAAGGCGCGCGGCGAGGCGGTCGCCGAGATGAAGGCGGACGGTGTGGAGTACGAGGAGCGCATGGAGCGGCTCCAGGACGTGACGTACCCCAAGCCGCTCGAGGAGCTGCTCTTCCACGCCTACGGCGTCTACCGCAAGAGCCACCCGTGGGTCGGCGACCACCCGCTGTCCCCGAAGTCCGTGGTCCGTGACATGTACGAACGGGCCATGACGTTCACGGAGTTCACCACCTTCTACGAACTCGCCCGCGCCGAGGGCATCGTGCTGCGCTACCTGGCGAACGCCTACAAGACGCTCGATCACACGGTTCCGGAGGACCTGAAGTCCGAGGACCTCCAGGACCTGATCGCGTGGCTGGGCGAGATGGTGCGCCAGGTGGACTCCAGCCTGCTGGACGAATGGGAGCAGCTGGCGAACCCGCAGGAGGAGACGGCCGACGAGGCCGCCGACCACGCCGACCAGCAGATCAAGCCGGTCACCGCGAACGCCCGGGCCTTCCGGGTGCTGGTGCGCAACGCGATGTTCCGCCGGGTGGAGCTGGCCGCGCTGGAGAGGTACGACGAACTCGGCGAGTTGGACGGGGAGTCGGGCTGGGACGCCGACGCGTGGGCGGACGCGATGGACGGCTACTGGGACGAGTACGAGGACCTGGGCACCGGCCCCGACGCCCGCGGCCCGAAGCTGCTGCAGATCGAGGAGCAGTCGCAGCACGGGCTGTGGAAGGTCCGTCAGGTCTTCGCCGACCCCGACGGCGACCACGACTGGGGTCTGTCGGCGGAGGTCGACCTGACGGCCTCGGACGAGGAGGGCCGCGCGGTGATCCGGCTCACCGACGTGGGCCACCTGTAGCCCGGACGGCCGCCGGTACGCTGACGCAGCCCGAGGAGCACCGGAGGAACCAGCCATGGCCGACCGCGCAGAACCGAACCCCGCCGAGCGGCTGGTGGACCTGCTCGACCTGGAACGCATCGAGCAGAACATCTTCCGCGGCCGCAGCCCCCAGGAGCGTCTGCAACGGGTCTTCGGCGGGCAGGTCGCCGGGCAGGCGCTGGTGGCGGCGGGCCGCACCACGGACGGCGAACGCCCGGTGCACTCGCTGCACGCGTACTTCCTGCGCCCCGGCCACCCGGGCGTGCCGATCGTGTACCAGGTGGAACGGGTGCGCGACGGGCGCTCGTTCACCACCCGGCGGGTGGTCGCGGTCCAGGAGGGCCGCACGATCTTCAACCTGACCGCCTCCTTCCACCTTCCCGAACCGGGCTCGGAGCAGCAGCTCCCGATGCCCGAGGTGCCCGGGCCCGAGCAACTGCCCAGGCTCGCCGACGAGTTGCGCGGCCATCTCGGCACCCTGCCGGAGGCCCTGGAGCGGATGGCGCGCCGCCAGCCGTTCGACATCCGCTACGTCGAGCGGCTGCGGTGGACCCCCGAGGAGGTCGCCGCCGCGGAGCCGCGCAGCGCCGTGTGGATGCGGGCCGTCGGGCCGCTCGGCGACGATCCTCTGGTGCACACCTGCGCCGTCACCTACGCCAGCGACATGATGCTGCTGGACGCCGTACGGGTGCCGATCGAACCGCTGTGGGGGCCACGCGGGTTCGACATGGCCTCGCTGGATCACGCCATGTGGTTCCACCGTCCCTTCCGCGCCGACGAGTGGTTCCTCTACCAGCAGGAGTCGCCGGTCCTGATCGGGGGTCGCGGCCTGGCCCGGGGCCAGATCTACGACCGCGCCGGCAGGCTGCTGGTCTCCGTCATGCAGGAGGGGCTGTTCCGCCCGCACGCTCGCTGAACGCGGCGGACCGGGCGCGGACCGCCCGGCGCACCGGACCGCGACCGCGCGGTGTCCCGGCACCGGCGGCGGCACGTAGTTGACTGGCCGTATGACGACGTGCGTGTTCTGTTCCATCGTCGCCGGGGAGTCGGCGAGCCACTTGGTCCTCGACGACGACACGGTGGTCGCCTTCCTGGACCGCAGGCCGCTCTTCCCCGGCCACGTGCTGGTCGTGCCGCGCACCCACGTCGAGACACTGACCGACCTGCCCGAGGACGAGGTGGGCCCGTTCTTCGCCCGAGTACGACGGGTGGCGGGGGCCGTGGAACGCGGCATGGAGGCGGCGGGGTCGTTCGTGGCGCTGAACAACCGGGTCAGCCAGTCCGTGCCCCATCTCCACGTCCACGTCGTGCCGCGCAACCGCAAGGACGGACTGCGGGGGTTCTTCTGGCCGCGCGGCCACTACGCCGACGAGGAGCAGGCGCGGGACGTCGCCGCCCGGCTGCGGGCCGAACTGGCCGACCGGTCGTAGCTCGGCCGACCGGGATCCGCTAGCGCACGGCCAGCGCGAAGACCCGCGAGGTCAACCGCACCTTGGGGTGGGCGTCCTTGGGCGACGAGCCCTCCAGCAGCACCCCGCGCAGCGACACCACCCCCCGCCGCTCGGCCCGGGTCGATATGGTGACCGACCCACCGCCGTTGTAGCTGCCCCGCGAGCACCTCAGCGTCTTCCAGCCGGAGCCGCCGGAGCGCTCCTGCACGCAGAACTTGTTGAACGTGGCGTTGTCGTCCTCACCGTGCCCGGTGGCGTGTATGAGGCTCCCCAGCCGCACGTTGTGCGGGCCCGCCGAGAAGTAGATGTTCGACTTGGCCGACGCGGTGCCCGCGGCGAGGCCCAGGGCGCACAGTCCCGAGGCGGCGACTACGGCGAGGCGCAGGGTACGGCGGTTGCGGTGGATCATGGTTTCCCCTTCGGCTGGTCAGGTCGGTCGGTGTCCGGCGCGGAGCGACCGGCTCCCCCCGCGCCACCACTCGCGCCGTGGCCCGTGCCACGGGTGCCACGCGTACGGTGAGACAGACCCCGCAGCCATGACCATCGTTGCGCGCGCTTCGTCACCGTTCGGCAACAGGCCCCGTGGGGTCCCTCACCTGGCGTACTGTGCCCACTCACCGTGGCCGCACCCGTTCCCTGTGTGTGCGTTGTGTGCCCGTTGGGTGGGGCGCACGCGTCACGAGTCGACCATGCGGCAGGAGTGATCAGTGGTGCCGGTGGGGCTGCCGGGGCCGGGCCGTGGGCGCGGGCCCTTTCCAGAGCGTGGGCGAGGCTCAGCCGGGCGAAGGCGATCTCGTCGGGATCGTCCGCGACCAGCGGGGCGGCCGTCTCGACGGCGGGACCGGGTGGGCCGCCCGGCCGGACCGACGACAGCGACGGGACGAGTGCGGCCAGGACCCGATGCTCGTCCGCGTCGGCGATCAGGCCCGCTCGGTCGTCCGCGGTGAGCAGCGCCGCCCACGCGGCGGCCTCGTCCCAGGCGTCGGCGGCCGCGCCCACGAGCTGCTCGACCCGGCGGGCCCGCCAGCCCTGGGCGCGCAGGTCCACGCCGTCCCTGGTCTTCTCCCGCACCGCCTTCGGGAGTCTCCCGGCGAGCCAGTCCTCGTGCTCCCCGGCGAAGCCCAGCACGTCGGAGGCCGGGTAGAGCCATACGGTGGCCCGGTAGCGGTTGACGTACCAGCGGGCCGGGCGGAAGCAGCCGGCCCTGGCCAGACAGGCGAACCGGGTCCGGGTGATGCCGAGCAGCTCCGCACCGGTCACCGCGCCCACCAGGTGCAGCCGCTCACGCAGCGCGTCCGGGAAGCCCCGTTCCGCGATCAGGCGGTCGACCTCATGACGGGGCACCATGCGGCGACGCGGGGCGCTCGCGCCGACGGCCACTGTCCGCACTTCCCCCAGCTCGACGGCGAGGCCGAACTCCTTCGCGTCCAGGCGCAGTTCGGATCTCGCCGCGGGCGGATCCAGCAGCTCGTCCGGGCCGCGCCGTTCGGCCGCACGGGCAATGCCGGGCTCCGGAACGGGACTTCGGCCCCTGAGAGGACCGGTTCGACGCCGGACCGGTCCGCCTCGGTTCTCGGCCGGACTGATGGCGTCGCGGGCCGGGACCGTTGCGTCGCACGTCGGATCGGTGACGTGGTGACGGTCGTCGGAGTCCGCGCGGTTCCGTGCGTCCACTCGCGTGCTCATGATGATTCCCCTTCGCTTTCAGTCGATCACTTTCAGTAACGACTGTAAGCGCGGGGACCGACATCGCGTCAGGCCTGTGGATAACTCCGGGAGCGCGGTCCTGGGCACCCCTCCGGCCCCTCGGTCACCGGGCCCTCAGGCAGCTGATGACGTGCTGGAGCGGCCTGGCGTCGGGGAGGTCCGCGCCCAAGGCGTCGCGGGCGGGTGGACCGCACCGACTGCCTGGCCCGCCGCGTCGTCGTACCACGGCGGGCCCGGACCGTCCGGCGCCCGGCCCACGTCACCGTCGCGGCTCATGTCCCCATCGCGGCTCACGTCCCCGTCGCGGCGCCGTCCTCGGTGCGGGGTGCGACGCCGAGGTGCTCGCCCACGCGGTGGACCAGGAGGGTCATCTCGTACGCGATCTGGCCGACATCCGTACCCTCGCCGGTCAGCACCGACAAGCAGCTTCCGTCGCCCGCCGACGTGACGAAGAGGAATCCGGCGTCGAACTCGACCATCGTCTGGCGGACTTCGCCCGCGCGGAAGTGCCGCCCGGCGCCCTTGGCCAGGCTGTGGAAGCCGGACGATATCGCGGCCAGGTGTTCCGCGTCGGCGCCGCGCAGGTCGCGGCTGGCGCCGGTCACCAGGCCGTCGTTGGACAGGATCAGCGCGTGCTTGACCTGTTCGATGCGGTCCGCCATGTCGTCGAGCAGCCAGTCGAGTCCGCCGTCCTCCCCGTGGGCGCCCGGCGTGCCCGGCGTCTGCGGTCCGCGCGCCGCGCCGGAGGTGTCCGGCCGGCCCGGCTCCTCCGGACGACCGTGACTGGTCGGCCTCGTCGGCATGCCGTGCTCGCCCGGTGTGGTGGCTCCGCTGGTCATCGTGATCCCCCGTCTTCCTTTGCCGCGTTCCGTACCACTGCTGCTTCCGGTTCTTCCGGTCCTACTGGTCCTGACGCTTCTCGCGCCGCTTTCGGCTCCACTGCCACTCGTCGTGTCCGCCGCACCCGTTCGGCCTGGTCGGGGTCCGGGTGCGCCTCCCCTCGGGGGCCGCCGGGGAAACGCGGTACGAGTGTCCTCACGGGCTCCCGCGTCACTCCCGATCGCGCGCGTCCCCTCGCCAACCCCTGTGCGTAGGCTGCCACAGTGGAACGGGCGGACTCGGGCGAACGTTCCCCTTCGCCCTCCGGTACCGCACCATTCGCGCCGCCCGCCGCGCCACCCGACGCCACCCCGGCCGCGCGATCCGTCTGCGCACCGGCCGCGCGATCCCTGTGCGCACCGGCCACGCGATCCGTCTGCGCACCGGCAACGGTTCCCCGGGCCATCCCGCCGCCACCGTCCGGCGCCGCCTCGCGCCTCGGCACCCGCCGGGGTAAGCCCGCCGCCGTCGTGACCACCGCGGGCGCGCTGGGCCGCAACGCGCCGACCGCCCTCCGCGGCACCCCAGCCGCGACTGCCCCAGCCCCGGCCGCCCCAGCCATGACCGCCCCCGCGGGCATCCGCCGCCTGCGCACCGGCGCCCCCACCTCCTCTCCCTCGCCGCCCGCAGGCACGTCCTCCTCCGTACGGAGCAACAGCGCGCCGGGAAGCAGGACTTCCGCGGTCGTGCCACCGCCGCGCGACGAGCGCAACGTCACGCGCACACCGTGCCGCGCCGCCAGCCGCCCCACGATGAACAACCCGAGGCGATCGGACTCGGGCAGGTCGGCCCCTTCGACGACACCGTCACCGGGACGGGCCGCCGCGCCACGCAGGGCGGCGTTCGCCTCCGCGAGGCGTTCCGCGCTCATGCCCAGCCCGCGATCGGCGACGGTGACCAGGAAGGCGGCCCCGCCGCCCGAGCCGTCCCCGCCCGAGCCGTCCCCGCCCGCGTCAACGGCCCCGTCCCCGCCCCGGGCACGACCCCCGCCTCCACCCCCGCCAACCGTCCCGTCCCCGCTCTCCGCCGAGCCGCCGTTCCCGTTCCCGTCCCCGTTCCCGTCCCCGTCCCCGTCCCCGTCCCCGTCCGCCGGGCGAACCTCGACCACGACCTCGCGTTCCGGGGACGAGAAGGCCGTCGCGTTCTCCATCAACTCCGCCAGCAGGTGCAGCACATCGGCCACCGCGCCGCCCGCCAGCGCGACACGGGGCATCCGGCGCACCACGATCCTCTGGTGGCCCTCGACCTCGCCGGCCGCGGACCCCACCACCTCCGCCATCCGCGCCGGACGGTTCCAGGCACGGCCGGGGGTGTTGCCGGAGAGGATGAGCAGGCCCTCGGCCTGGCGGCGCATCCGGTTGGTCATGTGGTCCAGCCGGAAGAGGTCGGCCAGGTCGTCGGCGTCCTGGGTACGGCGTTCCATCGTGTCCAGCAGCGCCAACTGCCGGTGCAGCAGCACCTGTCCGCGGCGGGCGAGCGTGGTGAAGACGGCGGCGACGCCACGCCGTAGCCGGGCCTGTTCGACCGTGGCCCGCACGGCGGCGCGTTCCGCGATCCCGAACGCCCGTGCCACCTGGCCTATTTCGTCGTCCGCGAACCGCAAAACGGCTTCTGGGGAAGGGGCTTCGCCTCCGCCCGACGCGCAGGTGGCCTCCGGCCCGGCCACCCCGACCGGCTCGCCCTCGCGCAGTCTGCGCATCAGGTCCGGAAGGCGTCGCTGGGACAACTCCTCCGCCGCGTCGCGCAGTTCGGTCAGCCGAAGGGCGATCCGGCGGCTGATCCGCAGGGAGACGATCAGTGAGACGACGACCGCGAGCAGTCCCGCGAGGCTCAGTCCGGCCGCCTTGAGCAGGACCCGGGTACCCGTCTCGTGTGCCTGCCCGCCGATGTAGCGGGACGCGGAGACGTCGATGGAGCCCAGCCGGCGCAGGGCCGCGTCCACGGTCGGCCGCCAGCTGCCCTCCGGCAGCCGCCTGTCCACGTCGGCGGCCGCGCTCGCCCGGGCCGCCTCTTCGAGCGAGGCGAGGCCGCGCCCCGTGCCGCCGTTCTCGAAGGCGGTCAGCCGGGTGGCGTCGACGGTGGGGAGTTCGGGCGCGTAGATGTCGTAGAGGAGCTTGCGGCCGTCGATGGTCCCGATGAAGTCCCGGTACTGCGCGTCCGTCATGCCGCCCGCCGCCAGGGCACCGGTCACCATCGCGTCCTCGCGGGACAACAGCTCACGGGCACGGGCGAGTTGCAGGACCACCGTCCCCCTGCGCGCGACCGCGCCGGTCTGGAGGTCGGACAACGCGCCGCGCAGCCTGAACTCCGGATCGATGACGGCCGAGTACCGGCCCAGCACCGCGGACCAGTCGGTGTCGTGATCCCGCACCAGGGCGCGCAAGGACGGGAGTTGGCGCATCGCGGACAACAGGGCGGTCACGCGAACGCGCTGCGCGGCGGTGAGACCGCCCCGGCAGTCGTTGCGGGTGACGTGGTCGCGCAGCGTCGCGAGGCGTGCGTCAGTGGTCCGTTCGGACGCGACGAGCGTGGCGTGGTCCGAGCCACCGGCGCTCGCGTCGTACTGGACGGCGGCCCGACGCTCGTCCTGGAGGGCCAGCGTCAACCGGTCGGTGGGGACGCCGTAGTAGCGGTAGGTGACGCCGACCCGGGTCAGGGCGAGCGCGCCGCGCACGGTGGTGTACGAGCTGTACGCCCACAGGGCGGCCAGCGAGACCATCGGGACGGTCATCAGGACGAGGAGCTGGGTGCGAATGGTGCGGGGGCGCAGTCGCATGGGCGGGCGGGTCCTCGGTCTTCACTCGGGTTGCTCGGCGGTACTGGGCGCTCGGCGGCGCCGGACGTTCCTGGGACGGGGTGGGGGACGGTGACGGGGAGAGGGCTGGAGGTGGGGACGGGGGGCGAAGGCGGTCGAGGCGGCTGTGGAGGGGAGAGGGATTCGGTCGGTTCCGGGGTGGTCCGTGCCGGCCGGGGGGTAAGCGTTCGGCGTTCTTCTGCTGTGTCCGCTGTGGTGTCCGCGGCCTGCCGCTCGCCCCGGACATCCCCCGGACGGGTCAACACGCCGCTTTCACCCTCCGGGACGTCCCGGAACGTCCCGGAGCCCTCACGCGGCGGAGCGCGGCGCGTCGGGCGGGCGGGCGAACAGGCGGTGCCGGATACGAGCCCACGTCCGGCGCAGGCCGTTACGCCTCCGTGCGGCACTGCTGCGGCCCCGGGTTCGGGTCCGGGTGCGGGTCCGCACAGTCTGGCCGTACCGGGCGGCCGGACCGTGATGACTGTGACATGTCACAGCTTCGGCGTGCGGGGGCGGGAGATCTCACAGTGCGGACCGGCGGGAGCCGTCCCGGCCGCGCACCATGGGGGCATGGCAGAGAAGATGACCGACGCGCAGTGGCGCGAGTTCGTGACCGCCGGGACCAGGACCGGGAAGCTGTCGACCGTACGTGCCGACGGCAGCCCGCACCTCGCACCGGTGTGGTTCGTGCTGGACGGCGACGACCTGGTCTTCAACACCGGCAAGGAGACCGTCAAGGGGCGCAACCTCGCGCGCGACGGGCGGGCGGCGCTGTGCGTGGACGACGAGCGCCCGCCGTTCTCCTTCGCGTTGCTGGAGGGCCGGGCGGAGCTGAGCGAGGACCTGGAGCAGGTGCGCGTCTGGGCGACCCGGATCGGCACGCGCTACATGGGCCGGGAACGCGGCGAGGAGTTCGGCCGGCGCAACGGCGTTCCCGGCGAACTGCTGGTGCGGTTGCACGTCGCCAAGGTGACGGCGATCAAGGACCTGGCGGACTGAGACGTCCCGGCCGCGGCCCCGCCCGGCGCGCACTCGGCGCTCAACCGCCGCCCCGCGGCACGTACATGATGATGCCGACGCCCGCCAGGCAGACCAGCGCGCCGATGACGTCGAAGCGGTCGGGGCGGTAGCCGTCCACGACGAGGCCCCACAGCAGGGATCCGGCCACGAACACCCCGCCGTACGCGGCCAGGATGCGGCCGAACGCCGCGTCGGGCTGGAGCGTCGCCACGAATCCGTAGACGCCGAGCGCCATGACGCCCGCCACCGCCCACGCCCAGCCGCGGTGTTCGCGCACGCACTGCCAGACCAGCCACGCGCCGCCGATCTCGAAGAGCGCGGCGACGACGAAAAGGGCGATGGAGCGGAGCGTGAGCATGGGACCATGATGCCCATGAGCGACCGAGCGGATCATGTCGGCCCGGCCGGAGGACACCGCTCGACGGGGCCACGCCACCACGGCGCCGACCCGGCGAGCGTGCGGGCCTTCTTCGCGCCCAAGGCGGCCACCTGGGACACCAAGTTCCCCGACGACACCCCGGCGTACGAGGCCGCCGTCGCGGAACTGCGCCTGCGCCCCGGCGACCGCGTGCTGGACGCCGGTTGCGGTACGGGCCGCGCCCTGGCCGCCTGCCGTGCCGCGGTCGGCGCGGACGGCGTGGTGATCGGTGCCGACCTCACGCCGCAGATGCTCGCCGAGGCCGCGCGCGCCGGACGGGACCGGATCGCGCTGCTGGCGGAGGCGGACGCGAGCCGGCTTCCGCTGCGCGACGGCGTGCTGGACGCGGTGCTGGCCGCCGGGCTCGTGCACCACCTCGGCGATCCGGCGCAGGGACTGCGGGAGTTCGCGCGCGTCTGCCGTCCGGGCGCGCGGCTCGCGCTCTTCCACCCCATCGGCCGCGCCGCCCTCGCGGCCCGGCGCGGCCACACCCTCACGCCCGACGACGTCCGCGCGGAGCCCAACCTGCGCCCGTTGCTGGCGCGTACGGGATGGACACTCGCGGCCTACGACGACAGTGACGAGCGGTATCTGGCGCTCGCGGTGCGCGACCCGGGCTGATCGGGAGCCGTGGAAGTCCTCGCTCCGGACTCTCGACGCGGGTGTTACCCGGTGGTTAAGGTGCGCGAACGCCCCACGCGGGGGCGGGACGGCCCGCGGGCGTACCCGTACGTCGGCGTCCCACGGTGAAGGAGAGGTTCCGTGTCCGTGACGGACGACACCGCGCCGAACGCCGAGGTGGCGGCGGACGCCGAGGCGACAGCGAACGTTGACGCGGCGGCGGACGCCGACGCGGCGGACACGGCCGACGACGCCACGACGGCCGAGGGCTCGACCTCGGTCGACGGCACCGCCGCGGTCGACGACGCCTCCCGCGACGACTCGTTCTACGTGCTGACCGCCGTGCTGCTGACACCCGGGCAGTTCCCCAGCGTGCTCGGTGACGACTATCCGGCGGCCTGCGCGGTGTTGGGGCTGCGGCCGGTGGCAGGCGGTTACGGACTGGTGCTGGGGCAGGACGGCCTGGGGGCGCGGTGGACGGTCGTGACGCTGGACACCGCCCTGGTCGCGGTCGCCGTCGCCACCTGGGACTGCGGCATGGAGTACGACCTGTCGCCCGGTGAGCGCAGCATCGTCGCCTCGCTGCCCGGCTGGCCGCTGGCCGTCGCGGTGGCCGGGCCGGGACTGCCCGCGCCGCACGACCCGTCCGAGCGGGACGGCGGCGGGCCGCCGCTGACGCCGCCGGACACCAGCGTCTGGGGCCCGGCCCAGCGCCGCCTGGGCGCGGACGAGATCGCGTTGCAGTGGAAGAGCTGGCGGTCGCAGGTGGACGACGAGAAGGACTTCGTGAAGGCGACGCGGGACGACACCGGGGCGGAGGGCGTCGAGGGTGTGAGGGGGCCCGGCGCGTCCGCCGTTCGCCGGGTGCTCGACGAGGCGCGCGCGTACGGGGAGCATCCCCCGCCGCCCGGCCGCGTCAGGTCGTCGTTCGCGGAGGGTGGCGCGCGGGCGCTGCGGGCGGACGGTCCGGGCTGGAGCATCGTCGCCCGGACCGACGACATCGCCTTCGTGCTGACCGACGACGAACCGGGCGAGGTGCGGCCGGTCGGCCGTGGCCCGGAACTGCCGGGTCTGCTGGCCGCGTTGGACGCCCTGGCGGTGCGGACCGACGGCTGAGTCGCCGCCCGGACGCTCCGCCCTCTCAGGCCCTCACGGCTGCCCTACCGCTGCCGCCGCCTTGCGGGCCGCGACCAGCACCGGGTCCCAGACGGGTGAGAACGGCGGCGCGTAGCCGAGGTCGAGCGAGGTCATCGCCTCGACCGTCATGCCCGCCGTCAGCGCCACCGCCGCGACGTCCACGCGTTTCGCCGCGCCCTCGCGGCCGACGATCTGGGTGCCGAGCAGCCGCCCGCTGCCGAGTTCGGCGAGCATCTTCACCGTCATCGGGGAGGCGTCGGGGTAGTAGCCCGCGCGGCTGGTCGACTCGATGGTCGCGGTGACGTAGCGCAGTCCGGCGGCGCGGGCCTGGGACTCCTTCAGGCCGGTGCGGGCGATCTCCACGTCGCACACCTTGCTGACCGCGGTGCCCACGACGCCGGGGAACGTGGCGTACCCGCCGCCGATGTTGGT
Organism: Streptantibioticus parmotrematis; assembly: GCF_019890615.1. GTDB lineage: Bacteria > Actinomycetota > Actinomycetes > Streptomycetales > Streptomycetaceae > Streptantibioticus_D > Streptantibioticus_D parmotrematis. Next base: position 379,047 of record NZ_JAINVZ010000003.1, read on the forward strand.
GCCGATGACCAGACCGTGCTTGTTGGCGTGGGTGCCGAGCGCGACGTGCTGGAGGGAGCCGGAGACCACGTTGAGGACCTCGACGCAGTCGCCGCCCGCCCAGATCTCCCCGTGTCCGCGCACTCGTTGGGCGCGGTCGGTCAGCAGGCCGCCCGCCTCGCCCAGCGGCAGCCCCGCGTCGCGGGCGAGTTCGGTGCCGGGCCGCACGCCGATGCCCAGGACGACGATGTCCGCCGGGTACTCGGCGTCCTTCGTGGCCACCGCGCGCGCCCGCCCGTCGCCTCCGGTGAGCACCTCGCGCACCTGCGCGCCGGAGACCACCTCGATGCCCATGCCCTCCATCGCGTCGCGCACCAGCGCGCCCATGTCGGGATCGAGTGTGGACATCGGCTGATCACCGGCGTCGACCACGGTCACGGACAGACCACGGCGCAGCATGGCCTCCGCCATCTCCACACCGATGTAGCCGCCGCCGACGACGACCGCGCTGCGCACGCCGTCCCGCGCGAGCCCGTCGAGGACCGCCTCGCCGTCGTCGAGGGTCTGCACGCCGAAGACGCCGTCCGCGTCGATACCGGGGATGCGGGGCCGCGCGGGGACCGCCCCGGTGGCGATGACGAGGTGGTCGTAGGGGGTCCAGGCGTACGAGCCGTCCGCGTCCCGGGTGCGCACCCGCCCGCGGTCCGGGTCGAGTTCGACCGCCTCGATGCCCAGCCGAAGGTCGATGCCGCGGGAGCGGTGCTCGCTCGCGGTGCGGGCGATCAGGCGGTCGGGGCCGTCGACGTCGCCCCCGATCCAGTACGGGATGCCGCACGCGGAGTACGAGGTGTGGTGGCCGCGTTCGAAGGCGGTGATGGCCAGTTCGTCCGGCCCCTTGCGGCGGCGCGCCTGCGAGGCGGCCGACATGCCCGCCGCGTCCGCCCCGATCACGACCAGGCGTTGTGCCGTCATGGTGTCCGCTCCTCACGCTCGCCGTGCCGACCAGTCTCCCCGCCGGCCGGCTCGGCACGCGTCAATCGACGTGTTGACGGCGCGTCAACACCGGGTGGCGCGAACGCACTGGTTCCGCACAGCTCCGCCACCTGACGTCCCGAGCGGTGAACGTCGGGTGAACCCTCGCGCGAGATGCTTCTGCCGCGGGCGGGACGCTGGTCAAACTAACGGCATGCGAATGCCTCTACGCGCGTTGCGCTCCCCCCACGGTTCCGCGCTGCTCGTCGCCGGAACGCTGCTGCTCGGCCCCGCCTCGCTCCTGGCGACCCCGGCCGACGCCGCGACCGCTCACGTCGCACCCGCCCGTACCGTCGTCGTCGTACGGCCCGCCGACGTCGGCTCCGTCTGCGAGTCCACCCTGCCCAGCCAGGCCGACGACACCCTCCAACTCATCGCGGACGGAGGCCCGTTCCCGTACCCGGAGGACGGCGAGGTCTTCCGCAACGACCAGAGCGTCCTGCCGTCGGAGCCGAGCGGCTACTACCACGAGTACACGGTGACGACGCCCGGCGCGGGCAACCGCGGCACCCGTCGCATCGTGACCGGCGAGGACGGCACCGACTACTACACCTCCGACCACTACGAGTCGTTCGACGCGGTCGACTTCAGCTGCTGAGCGGCTGACCGCGCGAGTCCCCCCACCCCTGTGACCCCGGCGGCGGCGTGCGGGACGGTCTCCCCCGTGGAGCGTCCCGCGCGCCCCGCCCTTCACGCGTGAGGGCTCGGCCACGCGTGAGGGCTCAGCACGCCGTTCACTTGTCGGCGCGCAGCACGCCGCCGACGCCCCAGCTGTCGGCCGGGGTGTCCTGGAACCAGACGAAGACGGTGTCGGCCGGGATCTGGTAGGCGTCCACGAAGGCGTCGGTGATCCTGCGGACCAGGTCGCGCTTGGCCTCGACGTCGCGCGGGCCCTGCTGGATGGTCACGTTCGGCATGGTGTGCTCCCTCGGGTCTCCCGGCGGCGCCCGGTGGTTCCGGGCCGCTCACCGGCACGACCCCAGTCCACCGTGTCGCGTCCCCGCCACCAAGACGCATCCGGCGAACGCAGCGATCAGCGCGTGTGATCGCCGGCCCCGGCCTCGTCCCGCGCCCTCCCGCACGCCTCCAGCAACTGCCGGGTGCGGCGCGGCGGCCGGGTGCGGTGCAGCACCAGCCCGGTCGTGATGGTCGGCCCCGGCGCGGCGAACGGCACGAACGCCACCTTGGGCGCCACCATCCGCTCGGCGTGCGCCGCGTAGACCACCGTCCACATCGCCGTGCCCGACCCGATCGCTGCCAGCGTGTCCTGGAGGCTCGCGGTGGACGGCCCGGGTATGGGCTCGAAGCCGGCGTCCCGGCAGGCGGCGACGACCAGGTCGACCAGCGGCGGGTTGTTGCGGCGGGCGGTCAACCGCAGCGGCAGCGGCGCGAGTTCGGCGATCGGCAGCTCGCCGCGGGCGGCCAGCGGATGACTCGCGGGCACCACGGCGACCAGCGGTTCCTGCCAGACCGGGACCACCCGCACGCCGTCGCTCTCCTCCTGTTCACCGCGGACGAACGCGGCGTCCAACCGCCCGTCGGCGACCTGCGCGAGGCGCTCGGCGGTCGGCACGTAGGCCAACTCGACGGCGGTGTCGGGGGCGAGGGCGGCGAAGGCGTCGAGAACCGCGTCGAGGTGGCCGCCCATGCCGTTGCTGGTGCCGACGCGCAGGGTGGCGGCGCGCTCGGCGAGGTGTTCCGCGACGGCCGCCCGGGCGCGGTCGGCGGCGGCCAGCACGGCCCGCGCCTGCGGCAGCAGACTGGCGCCCGCGGGGGTGAGGCGCACGTGCCGGGGCGAGCGGTCGAACAGCTCGACGCCCAGCTCCCGTTCCAGCCGCCGGATCAGCTGGCTGACGGCGGGCTGCCCGATGTGCAGGCGTTCCGCGGCACGGCCGAAGTGCATCTCCTCGGCGACGGCGGTGAAGTACTCCAACTGGCGCAGTTCCACCCCGGGATCCTATGCGGCGGCGTTGTCGGAACCGTCTGCTTTCATGGCGTCATGGCTGACGAGAGCGGTGCGGCGGAGGAAGGGCGCTCGGCGGACGAGCTGCTGGACATCGTGGACGAGCACGACCGGGTGGTCGGGCAGGCCCGGCGCGGCGAGGCGTACGCCCGGCGGCTGCGGCACCGGTGCGTCTTCGTGCTGGCGCGGGATGCCGAGGGCCGGATCTTCGTGCACCGGCGTACGGCGGAAAAGCTGGTCTTCCCCTCTCGTTACGACATGTTCGTCGGCGGTGTCGTCGGCGCGGGCGAGGGGTACGACGAGGCGGCGCTGCGCGAGGCCCAGGAGGAGCTGGGGGTGGGCGGGCTGCCGCAGCCGGTGCCGGTGCTGTCGTTCCTGTACGAGACGCCGGAGCACACCTGGTGGTCGCGGGTCTACGAGGTCACCTGCGCGCGGCCGGTGGATCCGCAGGCGGAGGAGGTCGCGTGGCACACCTTCCTCACCGACGAGGAGCTGGCGGCGCGGCTGCCCGAGTGGGAGTGGGTGCCGGACGGACTCGCGGCCTACCACCGACTGCGGGAGGCCCGCGGCGGGACCGGCTGAGCGGTCCCGCTCCGGGCCCGCCGCGAACGCCGTCCGCTTCAGGCCCGCGCCGCGAACAGGCCGCCGCGATCACGCGCGGGCAGCGGTCGGGCTCAGGCCGCGGTCGGGCTCAGGCCGCGGGCTCGCGGGCCGCCGGGACGTTCGCGTCCCACTTCTCCTCGATGCGGCCGAACTTCCACACCGCGAGCGCCACGGCCCACGTGGCGACGAACAGCCCGACGATCCAGAAGCCGATGGTGTTGAGGTCGACCGAGGCGATCCAGTCCCAGAACGGGCCGGTGAGCGAGAGCTTGTCGCCGACGATGGACAGCAGCTCGATACCGCCGATGATCAGCGCGACGGCGATCGACAGGCCGGTGATGGTCAGGTTGTAGTAGACCTTGCGGACCGGCTTGGAGAACGCCCAGCCGTAGGCGAAGTTCATGAACGAGCCGTCGATGGTGTCCAGCAGCGACATGCCCGCGGCGAACAGCACCGGCAGGCAGATGATCGCGTACCAGGGCAGCCCGGAGGCGACCGAGCCCGCGGCCATGACCAGCAGGCTGACCTCGGTGACGGTGTCGAAGCCCAGGCCGAACAGCACGCCGACCGGGTACATCTGCCACGGCTTGCGCACCGCGCGGGTGGCACGGCCCAACACGCGGTTCATCAGGCCGCGCTTGTCGAGCTGTTCCTCGAGCGCCGCCTCGTCGTACTCGCCCGCGCGCATGGCACGGAACACCTTCACCAGGCCGAGCAGGACGGCCAGGTTGATGGCGGCGATCAGGACCAGGAACGCGCCGGAGACCAGGGTGCCGATGAGGCCGCCGACCTGGTGCATGCGCGAGTTGTCGTTCGACAGCCCGGTGCCGACCGCGCGGACGCCGAGGGCCAGCAGGAAGGTCAGGCCGAAGACGATCGTGGAGTGGCCCAGGGAGAACCAGAAGCCCACGGACAGCGGCCGCTTGCCGTCGCTCATCAGCTTGCGGGTGGTGTTGTCGATGGCGGCGATGTGGTCGGCGTCGAAGGCGTGCCGCATGCCCAGGGTGTACGCGGTCAGGCCGGTGCCGATGCCGAACGCGCCGGTGCCGAGCCGGTAGTGGTCGGGGACGACCAGCGCGAGGATGCCGAAGCCGACGACGTGCAGCAGCACGATGAAGCCGGCCATGCCGCCGAGCCGGGCCCACTCGGGGCGCGTCAGCGAGTGGCGTATCCGGTGGAGCGACGTCACCGGCGGGGCTTGGGTGGCGGTCACGGTGCGGGGCTCCTCGGGGACGTGCGCGGTCACAGGTGGTTCGCTATTGCACATTACCCGCAACAGCGCCTCACGGGCACCCCCGGGGTACCGCCCATCGGGCCGCTCAGGGCGCCAGGATGTCCAGCTCCCGCAGTGCTCCCACGCAGATCTCCCGCATCAGCCGCTCCGCCTCCCCCGCGTCCCGCGCCCGCACCGCCTCCGCGACCCGCACGTGCAGCGTGACCGCCTCGGGGTCGGGGGTGCTGAACATGACGTGGTGCTCGGTGCGGCCGGTGAGCACCTCGGCGACCACGTCCCCGAGGCGGGCGAACATCTCGTTGCCCGAGCCGTCGAGCACCTCGCGGTGGAAGGCGACGTCGTGCACGAGGTACTCGCGCAGGTCACCGGCGCGCCCCGCCGCCGCCATCTCGCCCGCCAGCACGGTCAGTCTGCGGCACTGCTCCGGGGTGGCGGAGCGCGCGGCCAGGCCCGCGGCGACCGGTTCGACGGCGGTGCGCAGCATGGTCAGCGACCGCAGTTGCCTCGGCCGGTCGGATCCGGCGAGCCGCCAGCGGATCACGGCGGGGTCGAAGACGTTCCACTCCTCGGCGGGGCGGACCGTGATGCCGACCCTGCGCCGGGTCTGCACCAGGTGCATGGCCTCCAGCACGCGCACCGCCTCGCGGGCGACAGTCCGCGAGACGCCGTAGCGCCGTTCCAGTTCGTCCAGTCGCAGCACGGTGCCGGGCGGGTGCGCGCCGGAGGCGATCGCGGGGCCGAGCTTGGCGAGGACCCGGGCGTGCAGGCCGCCGGCGTCGGTTCCCACGCCGGGTTCCGGATGCTGAGACATGGAGGACAGCCTATGCGGCACCCTCACGCACACTCGTATGACTTTTACGTCACAGCCTCTTGAATAAGTAGTACCTATGGCGTTTATTGAACGGCGGCCCTTCCGGACCGTGCGGATCCGGCCACCCGACAGGCCAAGGAGGTACCGGTGTCGCCGGTGATCGTGGTGATGGGAGTCTCGGGCTCCGGCAAGTCGACGGTGGGAGGGCTGCTGGCCGAGCGCCTCGGCGTGCCCTACGCCGAGGCGGACGACTTCCACCCGCCCGCCAACATCGCCAAGATGTCCGCCGGTCACGCCCTGGACGACGCGGACCGGGCGCCCTGGCTGGACGCCATCGCCGCCTGGATCGCCGAACGCGACGGGCTCGGCGGCGGCGTGGTCAGCTGCTCGGCGCTCAGGCGGCGCTACCGCGACCGGCTGCGCGAGGCGGCACCGGGCCTGTTCTTCCTTCACCTCGACGGGCCACGGGCGCTGATCGCCGCCCGGCTCGCGGCCCGGCTCGGGCACTTCATGCCGTCCGGACTGCTGGACTCGCAGTTCGACGCCCTGGAACCGCTGGACGCCGACGAGGCGGGCGCGGTCGTCACCGTCGACGGCGGCCCCGAACGCATCACCGCCCGAGCGCTCGCGGCACTGCCCCACTGACTCGCGGCGGCCGCCCCGCTTTCGCGGGCACCGCCCCACCGAGGAGCCCGCGCCACCGGTCACCCCGCCACGGTCATCCCGAGCGACCTGAACACCCCGCGCCACCTTCCCCGACTTCCTTCGTACGTAACGGAGTTCCGTCATGCCCGCACTCAGCGCCGAGCTGCTGGCCGCGACCGCGGCGCCGCCCCCGATCACCCACGCCGGTGACGCCCGTCTCGCGATCGCCGCGCTGGCCGGCATCGCGGTGATCGTCGCGTTGATCACCCGCTGGAAGGTGCACGCTTTCCTCGCCCTGACCATCGGCTCCGGCGTGCTGGGGCTGGTCGCCGGGGCGCCGCTGGCCGCGACGGTGACCAGCTACAGCACCGGCCTCGGCGCCACGGTGGCGAGCGTCGGCACGCTGGTGGCGCTCGGCGCGATCCTGGGCAAGCTGCTCGCGGACTCGGGCGGCGCCGACGTCATCGTGGACACCATCCTGGAACGCACCGGCGAGCGGCGGCTGCCGTGGGCGATGACGCTGATCGCCGCGCTGGTCGGACTGCCGCTGTTCTTCGAGATCGGCATCGTGCTGCTGGTCCCGGTGGTGCTGCTGGTGGCGCGGCGCGGCAACCAGTCGCTGATGCGGGTCGGCATGCCCGCGCTGGCCGGTCTTTCGGTGATGCACGGCCTGGTGCCGCCGCACCCCGGGCCGCTCGCCGCGGTCTCCGCGATCCACGCCGACCTCGGCACGACGCTCGCGTTCGGCGTGCTGGTGGCGATCCCGTCGGTGATCGTGGCGGGGCCGCTGTTCGGACGAGTCGCGGACCACTGGGTGAAGGCCGAGCCTCCGGAGCGGATGACGCCCGCGCGGGCCTCGGAAGGGCTGGAGCGGCGGCCGGGATTCGTGCCCACGGTGTGCACGATGCTGCTGCCGGTCGTGCTGATGCTGGCCAAGGCGCTGGTGGACGTGCTGGTCAAGGATCAGGCGAGCGTGCTCTACCGGGTCTTCGACGTGCTGGGCACGCCGCTGGTCGCGCTGCTGATCGCCGTCTTCGTCGCGATGTTCACGCTGGGCCGCGCGGCGGGCTTCGGCAAGGAGCGCGTCTCCGGCATCGTGGACGCCTCGCTGGGGCCGATCGCCGGGATCGTGCTGATCGTGGGCGCGGGCGGCGGCTTCAAGCAGGTCCTGGTGGACGCCGGGGTCGGGCAGATGATCCTGGACACCTCGCGGCACTGGCACATACCCGCGCTGCTGCTGGCCTGGCTGATCGCGGTGCTGATCCGGGTGGCGACCGGCTCGGCGACGGTCGCCACGATCTCGGCCGCCGGTCTCGTGGCGCCGCTGGCCGCCCACATGTCGAGCACGCACACGGCGTTGCTGGTGCTGGCGGTCGGCGCGGGCTCGCTGTTCTTCTCGCACGTCAACGACGCGGGCTTCTGGCTGGTCAAGGAGTACTTCGGGATGGACGTGCCGCAGACGCTCAAGTCCTGGTCGGTGATGGAGTCGCTGGTGTCGGTGGTGGCCCTGGCGCTCGTGCTGGCGCTGTCGCTGGTGGTGTAGCGAGGGGGCGGGGGCCGGTCATCGGCCCTCGCCCCCTCGCTGCTCGCCGCTACCAGCGCGGCACGGCGGGCGTGGTCCACGTCGGGTCCGCCACTCGCATCGCCGCCGCGTCGTCGCGGTCGCGCAGCGTGCCGTCGTCGGCGAGCCAGCGTTCGTGCAGCGCGCGCAGCGCCTCGCGGTCCAGCTCGACCCCGAGCCCGGGGGCGTCGGAGACGGTGAGGTGGCCGCCGGTGAAGACCGGGCGTTCGGTGACGACGTCCTCGGTCAGCCACGGGTAGTGGGTGTCGCAGGCGTGGTCGAGGTGCGGCAGGGTCGCCGCGACGTGGGTCATCGCGGCGAGGCTGATGCCCAGGTGGGTGTTGGAGTGCATCGACAGGCCGACACCGAACGCGTCGCAGATCCCCGCGAGGCGGCGGGTGTTGCGCAGGCCGCCCCAGTAGTGGTGGTCGCACAGCACGATCCGCACCGCCCCGGTGGTGAACGCCTCCTCGATCTCCGGGAAGGTCGTCACGCACATGTTGGTGGCCAGCGGCAGCGGGGTGGCGGAGGCGACCCGGGCCATGCCGGGCGTGCCGGTCGTCGGGTCCTCCAGGTACTCCAGCACGCCGTCGAGCGCGCGGGCCACCTCGTGGGAGGTCTCCACCGACCAGGCGCCGTTGGGGTCGAGCCGCAGCGGCCGCCCGGGGAACGCCTCGGCGAGCGCCTGGATCGCGGCGATCTCCTGATCCGGCGGGAAGACGCCGCCCTTGAGCTTGAACGAGGTGAACCCGTGGTCGCGGGCGAACCGCCGGGCCTGCGCGACGACGCCCTCCGGGTCGAGTGCCGCGCCCCAGTCGTCGACCGGCGCGCCGTCCACCGGGTGCTTCGCCCAGCGGTAGAAGAGGTACGCGCTGTACTCCACGCTCTCGCGCACCTTGCCGCCGAGCAGCGCGTGCACGGGCAGGCCGCAGGTCTTGCCGAGCGCGTCCAGGCAGGCCACCTCGAAGGCGGAGACGACCGAGAGCCTGAGCTTGTCGGCGGTGCGCACGCCGCGCAGGCCGGAGGCGTCGACGCGGTCGCTGACGGAGGAGGGGTCGCCGCAGACGGCCTCCGCCAGCGTCTCCAGCGCGTTCAGCTCGTTGATCCGCCGGCCGCGCAGGGCCTCGGCGAGCGGTTCGGCCAGGCGCAGGTAGGCGGTGTCGCCGTAGGTCTCGCCGACGCCGGTCACCCCGGCCTCGGTCACCACTTCGACGACGAGGCGCGGGGTGTACGGCTGGTGGACGCCCTGGGTGTTGAGCAGCGGGGGGTCGGCGATCAGGACCGGGGTGAGCCGCACCGCCTCGACCGTCAGGTTCGCCTGGGGTATCACCCGATCACTCCCGATCACTCCGCTCTCCGCGCCGTCCGCGATGCCGCTGCCCATGCGCCGCGCCGCCCCTCGTGATGTTCACGAACGTTGGCGTTCACAAACCTTGGCGTTCACGAATATGAACCGCGTACGCCTATCAGAACGGGACCCTAGGCGCGATCGCGAAAGGGCGTCAAGGACGGGCCACATGCGCGGGTCACATGTGGGTGCCGCCGTCGACGCGGATCTCGGTGCCGGTGACGAACGCGCCGTCGTCGCTGGCCAGCATCGCGACCACGCCCGCCACCGTCTCCGGCGGCGCGAAGCCCTCGCCGATCGCGGGGGCCAGCTTGGCCAGCAGCGACCAGTCGGTGTCCTGCGGCAGGCCGGGGTCGGAGGTCATGCCCGACTGGATGCTGCCGGGGGCGACGCAGACCGCGCGCAGCCCCTGCTTGCTGTACTCCAGGGCGAGGGCGTGGGTGAAGGACTGGATGCCGCCCTTGCTCGCCGCGTACGCCGCCATGTAGGGGTGGGCGAAACTCGCGGACGTGGAGCTGAAGTTGACGACGACGCCGCGTCCGGTCCCCAGAAGCGCGGGCAGGGCGGAGCGGGTGACCAGGAAGGTGCCGGTGAGGTTGACGCCGATGATCGTGTTCCACAGCTCCAGCGTCGTGGCGTGCGTGTGCGAACTGCGCAGGATTCCGGCCGCGTTGACCAGGACGTCCAGCCCGCCGAGCCCGGAGACCGCCTCTTCGACCACGCGGCCCACCGCCGCCTCGTCAGAGATGTCCAGGACCGCGGTGCTCAGCGAGCCGCCGCCGGACGCACGGGCCACGGTCTCCTTCAGGCCCGCCTCGCTGATGTCGGCGGCGACGACCGCGGCGCCCTCCTGGAGCAGCCGCAGCGCGGTCGCCCGCCCGATGCCGGAGCCGGCCCCCGTGACCAGTGCCCTGCGTCCCTCGAAACGATTCATCGCGTCTTTCCCTCCCTGGGCCCGGCGATCTTGATGACCGCCGGACAGAACGTAGCGGACGGCCCCGGGACGCCGAACCCGCCCGCCGTGACGGATCTCCCACTGGACGGCATACCGACTGGTCGGCATGATGGCTTCCGGGACTCCGGGGACTTCCCCGACGTCCCGCGAGGACTTCCGCGACGACGCGCCCGACGGTTGAGGAGCCGCCCGTGACGACCGACCACCCCGCATCCGCCGACGCCGCCGACGCCGCCGATACCGACGCGGGCACCGGGCCGCCCGGCCTCGATCTCGGCCGGCTGCGGACGCACCTGGACGCGGAGCGCCCCGGCCTCGCCGCCGCGCCGCTGACCGGACGACTGATCGAGGGCGGCAAGTCCAATCTGACGTACGCGGTCACCGACGGCGCCTCGCGCTGGGTGGTGCGGCGCCCGCCGCTGGGCCACGTGCTGGCCACCGCCCACGACATGCGGCGGGAGTTCACCGTCCTGCGCGCGCTGCACCCGACCGCCGTACCGGTGCCGGAGCCGCTGCTGCTGTGCGAGGACGACGCGGTGCTGGGCGCGCCGTTCTACGTGATGGAGCACGTCGACGGCGTGCCGTACCGCACGGCCGCACAGCTGGCCCGGCTCGGCGAGGACCGCACCCGGCGCATCGTCCTCGAACTGGTCGACACGCTGGTGGCGCTGCACTCGGTTGACCCGGAGGCGGCCGGGCTCGGCGACTTCGGACGGCCCGACGGGTTCCTGGAGCGGCAGGTGCGGCGCTGGGGCAAGCAGCTCGCCGCCTCGCGCAGCCGCGACCTGCCCGGCATCGACGAGCTGCACGAACGGCTCGGCGCCGCCCTGCCCGCCTCGGGCCCGGCCGCGGTGGTGCACGGCGACTACAAGCTGGACAACGTGCTCGTCGGCGACGGCGACGCGATCACCGCCGTACTGGACTGGGAGATGTCCACCCTCGGCGATCCGCTGACCGATCTGGGTCTGCTGCTGATGTACTCCGGGCAGCAGGACCCGGACTCGCCGGTGGCCGCGCTCGGCGGCGCGCCCGGATACCCCTCCACCGACGAGCTGACCGCGCGCTACGCGCAGGGCTCGGGGCGGGACGTCTCCTCCATCGCCTGGTACACCGCGTTCGCCGACTTCAAGCTCGCGGTGATCGCCGAGGGCATCCACTACCGCTACACGCTCGGGCAGACCGTGGGCACGGGCTTCGACCGCATCGGCTCGCTCGTCCCGCGTCTGATCGAGCAGGGCCTGACGACCCTTCAGGAAGGCTGATTCCGCATGGAGTTCGGATACGACGCCCGCACCGAGGAGCTGCGCGGCGAACTGCTGGCGTTCATGGACGAGTTCGTCTACCCGGCGGAACCGGTCTTCGCCGAGCAGCGGGCCACCGCGCGGGACCCGTGGTCGCCGCCGCCGGTGGTCGAGGAGCTGAAGGCGCAGGCGAGGAAGCGCGGCCTGTGGAACCTGTTCCTGCCCGGCGGGAACGGCGCGGGCCTGACCAACCTCCAGTACGCGCCGCTCGCCGAGATCACCGGGCGCAGCCCGCACCTCGCCCCGCCCGCGCTCAACTGCGCCGCGCCGGACACCGGCAACATGGAGGTGCTGAACGAGTTCGGCAGCGACGCGCAGCGCGAGCGGTGGCTGCGGCCGCTGCTGGACGGCGAGATCCGCTCGGCGTTCGCGATGACCGAACCGGACGTGGCCTCCTCCGACGCGACCAACATCGAGACCCGCATCCAGCGCGTCGGCGACGAGTACGTCATCAACGGCCGCAAGTGGTACATCTCCGGGGCGATGAACCCCCACTGCGCGATCTTCATCGTGATGGGCAAGACCGACCCCGGGGCCGAGCGGCACCGCCAGCAGAGCATGGTGCTGGTCCCGCGCGACACCCCCGGCCTCGAAGTGCGGCGCGGCATGCGGGTGTTCGGCTACGACGACGGGGACCACGGCGGCCACGCCGAGGTGCTCTTCGACGACGTGCGGGTACCGGTGGACCACCTGATCGGCGAGGAGGGCGGCGGCTTCGCCATCGCGCAGGCCCGCCTCGGGCCGGGCCGCATCCACCACTGCATGCGGCTGATCGGCATGGCGGAACGGGCCGTGGAGCTGATGTGCCGCCGTGCGGTGGCGCGCACCGCGTTCGGCAAGCCGCTGGCGGCGCAGGGCGTGGTGCGCGAGTGGATCGCGGAGGCGCGGGTGGAGATCGAGCAGTTGCGGCTGCTGGTGCTCAAGACCGCGTGGCTGATGGACACCGTGGGCAACCGCGGTGCCCACACCGAGATCCAGGCCATCAAGATCGCCACCCCGGCGGCGGTCCAGCGCATCCTGGACCGCGCCATCCAGGTCCACGGCGCGGCGGGCGTCAGCCAGGACACGCCGCTGGCCGAACTGTGGGCGGGGGTGCGGACGTTGCGTCTCGCGGACGGCCCGGACGAGGTCCACAAGCGCTCGCTGGCGCGGCGGGAGCTGCGCAAGTACAGCTGACCGCGCTCGTTCGGACGCGAGTGGTGCGGGCCCCTCATCATCCGAGGGGCCCGCACCACTCGCCGCTCCCCTACGCGGCCGAGGCCGCCGGAGTCGTCGGGCGGGTGCCATCGGCCGTCGGCAGGGCGATGGGATCCGTCGGCAGGTCGCGGGCCCGGCCCACGGGGGTGAGCAGCAGCGCCAGGCCCGCCAGGGGCAGGATCGCCGCCGCCACCCACATCGTGGCGCGCAGACCGAGGACGGTGGCGAGCGTGCCGCCGAGTACCGCGCCGAGCGGCATCAGGCCGTAGTTGACGAACGAACTGCCCGCGATCAGGCGGCCGTACAGCTCGGGCGGGCAGCGGTGCTGGCGGAACGTCGCCCAGATGACGTTGCCCGCGACCACGCCGGTCTCCAGGCAGAAGGCGCCCACCACGAAGAACGCGGTTCCGGCGCCCCGGGCGGTGAGCGGTATCAGCAGGTCGAAGGCGAGCAGCACGGTGCTCATCAGCGTGAACGCCCGTGCGGTGCCGATGCGTTCACTGATCCGGCGGGCGATCAACGCGCCGGCCACACCCCCGGTGCCGCCTGCGGCGAAGAGCAGTCCGACGGTGCCGGGCGACAATCCCACGACGCGGACCAGGAAGACCACGTCGATGGAGTTGGAGGCGGTGAGCACCAGGTTGGCCACCGCGCCGAACAGTGTGCCGGTGCGCAACCAGGGATCGGCCGCCAGCACCCGCAGCCCCTCGGCGATCTCCTTCGCCATCCCGCCGCGCGCCCGCCGCGCCACCGCGCGGTCGGCGCGCGGCTCGCGGTGCCGGATGGCGGTGAGGCAGACCAGACTCACCGCGAACGTCGCCGAGTTGGCCAGCATGCCGCCCACGGCCCCCGCGACCTGGGCGATCAGACCACCCGCGCCGGTCCCCGCGATCTGCGCGGCCGAGGCGCTGCCGTTCAGCTTGGCGTTGCCCTCGGCCCGGTCCTCGGGCGCCACCAGTCCGGGCAGGTAGGCGGCGTACGCGGTCTGGAAGAAGACCGCGGCCGCCCCGGTCGCCAGCGCCACGCCCAGCAGCACCGGGTAGTCGAGGCATCCGGTCCACCGCGCCACCGGCACGGCGGCGAACAGCGCCGTCGAGACCGCGGCGGCGGCCAGCATCACGGGTCTGCGCCGCCAGCGGTCCACCCACACCCCGACCGGCAGCCCGATCAGCAGCCAGGCCAGCCATATCGCCGCGCTGAGCAGGCTGACCCTGAAGGTGGAGGCGTGCAGGGTGCCGACCGCGATCAGCGGCATCGCCACCGTGGCGACCGCGTCGCCGAACTTCCCCGTCGTCTCGCCGCACCACAGCAGCCTGAAGTCCCGGCTGCGGCGCAGCAGTCCGCCGCCGGGAGGCCGGGCGCTCACTCGGCGGTCCGTTCCGCGCGCGGGAACGCCTGCCACTGCGCGACGACCGGCAGCGCCCCGGGCTCGGGCTCGGCGTCCGGCTCGGGCAGGTGCCGCTCGACCAGCTCGACCAACTCGGCGTTCATCGACGCGAGTTGGTCAGGCGTCATGCGCAGGTCGGTGTAGCGGTTGATCAGGCTGGCGTTGCGCCACTCCTCGTTCCAGTCCTCGGCCACGAAGGCGACGACCTGGTTGTACATGCTCTGGACGATCTCGTGGACGTAGAGGGACAGCTGCCCCTTGGTCTCCGCGTCGCCGTCCGCGAAGTCCGTGGCACGCAGCATGGTCGCCTCGTCCACCGCCTTCCACCACCGCTCGCGCTTGGTGCCGCGGTCGGTGTCCTCCTCGATGAAGCGGTGTTCCGCGAGGTGGCGCAGGTGCCAGCTGACGGTGCCGGTGTTCTCGCCGAGGCGCTTGGCGAGTCCGGTGGCGGTGGCGGGCCCGTCCAGGCCCAGCAGTTCGAGGATGCGCAGCCGCAACGGGTGCGCCAGCGCCCGCAGGCTGCGGGCGTCGAGGCGGCGGGTGGGCTTCCTGGCGGAGGGCGCGGGCTTTCCGGCGCCCGAGGGGGTTTCCGGCATGGCGCCATCGTAGGTTGCAGAGACTCCTCTGCATAGAGTCGTTTGCAGAGGAGTCTCTGCAATTCGGTACGACGAAGGGGCCGCCCGAGAGCGGCCCCTTCGTCGGCTGTCGGCGGTCGGTGTCAGTCGTTAACGACGACCACCCGCCCGGTCGTCGTGCCGTCCGCGACGCGCTGCACGGCGTCGGCCGCGCCCGTCAGCGGGACGCGCTCGCTGACCAGCGGGCGGACCGCGCCCTCGGCCGCGAGGCGGGTCAGCTCCTCGTGGCAGTGGCGGATCGCGGCCGGGTCGTGGGTGTTGTACAGGCCCCAGTGCAGGCCCAGGATCGCGTAGTTCTTCACCAGCGCGTGGTTGAGCCCGGGCGCCGGGATCGTGCCGCTGGTGAAGCCGACCACCACGATGCGGCCTTCGAACGCGACGCACTTGGTGGAGCGGGTGTAGGCCTCGCCGCCGACCGGGTCGTAGACCACGTCGGCGCCGCGTCCGCCGGTGACCTCCTTGACCACCGCCACGAAGTCCTCGGAGCGCCGGTCGACCACCACGTCGCAGCCCAGCTTCCGTGCGGCGTCCGCCTTCTCGGGGCCGCCCGCGACCCCGATGACCGTGGCGCCCGCCGCCTTGCCCAGCTGCACGGCGGCGCTGCCCACCCCACCGGCGGCGGCGTGCACCAGCAGCGTCTCGCCCGCCTTCAGCGCGGCCCTGCGGTGCAGCCCGAACCACCCGGTCTGGTAGCCGATGTGCAGGGCGGCCGCCTCGGCGTCGTCGAGCGCGTCGGGCGCGGGCAGCACGGTGGCGGCGTCCACCACCGCGTACTCGGCGAAGGCGCCGCCGGGCAGTGCGGCCGGGGAGATGACGCGGTCGCCCTCGCGGAACCCGGTGGACGGCTCGGCGGCGAGCACCTCGCCGCACAGCTCCACGCCGGGGGTGAACGGCATGGGCGGCCTGACCTGGTACTGGCCCCGGCACAGCAGCGCGTCGGGGAAGTTGACGTTCGCCGCGCGCACCTTCACCAGCACCTGGCCGGGGCCGGCCGTGGGCCGTTCCACCTCGTCCAGGCGCATCGCCTCACGCGGTTCGCCGTTGCTGTGGACTCGCCATGCCTTCACTGCCGGTTCTCCGTAACGTCAGGGCCGCCGTACCGAGTACAGCAGCATGTCCGCGAAGTCCGAGGCGACCTGCTCGGCGTCGAGCGGGCCGTCCTCGCGGTACCAGGTGCCGAGGTGGTGCACCGAGCCGAAGAAGTAGTCCACGACGAGGTCGGGCCGCAGCTCGGCGCGGAAGACGCTCTCGCGCTGCCCTTCCTCCACCAGGGCGCGGAACCGTTCGTGGTAGCGGCGCCGGTCCGCCCGTACGGCCTTCTGCTTCTCGGGGCTGAGCTGGTGCATCGAGCGGAAGAAGATCTTGGTGTCGTCCAGGTTCTCGATGCTGGTGACCACGACGTCCGCCGCGGCGGCGCGCAGCCGTTGCGCCACGCTCCCGCCGCCCGCCGCGATCTGCTCCAGGCGCTCGGTCTGGAGCCGCAGCACCCGGGCGTAGACCTCGTGCAGCAGGTCGTCCTTGCTGCCGAAGTAGTGGTAGAGCGCGCCCTTGGTCACGCCCGCGGCCTCGACGATCTCCTGGACGGAGGTGCGGTCGAAACCGCGCTCGGCGAAGAGCCGGGTGGCCTCGGCGAGCAGCCGCCGCGGTACCGCCGCGGTCGCCTTCGTTCCCGCGCCGTCTGCCATGGTCCGGTCCCCTCTCGCCCGGCGGTCCGCGTGGTCCCGGACCGCCGGGCCAGCATACCGACCGGTACGGATCTATGCCTCCCGCTGCGTCGGCTGCTGACGGGGCGCTCCCTGCGCCCCGCCGCTCCCCGCGTCGTCGCGCAGTTGCCGGCGCAGGATCTTGCCGGTGGCCGTCTTCGGCAGGTCCGGCAGGAGGGCGACCTCGCGCGGGTACTTGTAGGCGGCGAGCCGCTCCTTGCAGTACGCGGTGATCTCGGCGGGGTCGGCCGTCGCGCCCGGCTTGAGGCTCACGTACGCCTTCACCGTCTCGCCCCGGTACGCGTCGGGCACGCCGACCACCGCGGCCTCGCGCACCGCGGGGTGGGTGTAGAGGACGTCCTCGACCTCGCGCGGCCAGACCTTGAAGCCGGAGGCGTTGATCATGTCCTTCTTGCGGTCGACGACGTAGAGCCAGCCGTCGGTGTCCATGAACCCGATGTCCCCGGTGCGCAGTTCACCGTCCGGCATCGCGGCGGCCGACTCCTCGGGGCGCTCCCAGTAGCCGGGCACGACCATCGGCCCGCGCACCGCGATCTCGCCGCGTTCACCGAACGGCACGTCGTGACCCGCGTCGTCCACGATGCGCACGTCGGTGTCGGGCCCCGGCACGCCGACGGCCAGCGTGCCCGACTCCGGGTCGAGCGGCGCCTCCAGGCCGGGCGGTACGGAGGCGCACGGCGCGGTGCACTCGGTGAGCCCGTAGCCGTTGCGGATGTAGTGGCCGAAGCGGCGGCGGAACTCCGCCACGATCGCCGGGGGCAGCGGCGCCCCGCCGGAGCTGAGCACCTGGAAGCAGGCGAAGTCCTCGGCGGTGGCGTCGGCGCGCGCCATCAGCGCCATGTAGGCGGTGGACGGGCCGACCATGTAGGCGGGCCGGTGTTCGCGCAGGGCGTCGAGCACCACGCCGGGCTCGAAGCGGTACGCGAGCGCCACGGCGTCGCCTGAGGTCAGGGCGGCGGACAGCTGGCAGACCATGCCGGTGATGTGGAACAGCGGCGCGAGGGCGAAGATCACGGCGCCGTCCATCAGCCCGAGCACGTACCCCTGGCGGTGGGCGTTGTACGCGATGTTGCCGTGTGTGTTGAGCGCGCCCTTGGGGGTGCCCGAGGTGCCGGAGGTGTAGCTGATCAACGCGGTGTCGCCGGGCCCGAAGCGGGGATCGGCGGGCGGTTCGGTCTTCGTGGCGCGCGCGACGGTCAGCAGGTCGTCGGCGTCGTCGGCCGGGTGGCGTTCGTGGCCCGCGAAGACGCGCTGGTCGTCGCGGGTCTGGAGGTCGAGCGCGCTGGTGACCAGCGGCACGCGCACGGACGAGCCCTGGGTGGCGGCGCGGATGTGGGAGTGCCAGTCGCGTTCGTGGCAGACGAGGGCGACGACCCCCGCGTCCCGCAGGACGTGGGATATCTCGCGCTCCTTGTACATGGGATTGACGGGCACCACGACGCCGCCCGCCTTCCACGCGCCCAGCAGCGCGACGACGAACTGCGGGGTGTTCTGGAGCACGATCGCCAGGCGGTCGCCGCGCCGGAATCCGCGTTCCGCCAGGTACGCCGCCAACCCGTCGCTCAGCTCGTCCAGTTGACGGTACGTCAGACGGGCGTCGAAGTAGGCGATCGCGAGGCGATCGGGCACGCGTGCGACGGAGACGCGGAAGGCGTCGAGTACGGACGGCGGGGGCTCGGGCAGCGCGAGGAGTCCGGGCGCGAAGTGCTGCCGCCAGGGGCGGTCCGCGTAGGTGAGGCCGTCCGGTGCCGGGCCCGTCGCGGCGGTGGCGTCCGTCATGCCTGCCCCTCCAGCTTCCGCTGCACCTTGTTCATGCCGCCCAGCCAGCGGTCCGGTTCGGCCGCGCGGACCGCGTAGTAGTCGCCGACCTCGGGGTGCGGCAGGATCAGGAAGCGGTCCTCGGCGATCCCCGCGAGCAGCGCGTCGGCGACCTGTTCGGGCTCGATGGCGGTGGGCCGCAGCACGAGGTCGCCCGCCTCGCCGGTGACCGCGAGCATGTCGGTGCGCACGCCCTGCGGGCAGATCGCGTGCACGTGGACGCCGCGGTGCCGGTAGGTGAGCGACAGCCACTCGGCGAAGGCGTGGGCGCCGTGCTTGGTGACCGAGTAGGGCGCGGCGCCGACCATGGTCAGCAGCCCGGCCGCCGAGACGGTCGCCACGAAGCGTCCCTCGCCGCGTTCCAGCCACTCCGGCAGCAGGATCCTGGCGGCGCGCACGTGGGCCATCACGTTGACGTCCCAGGCCAGCGCCCAGTCCTCCTCGGGCGCGTCGGGGCCGCCGCCGGTGGGCACTCCGGCGTTGGCGCAGTAGATCTCGATGCCGCCGCCGAGTGCCGCGGTGGCCTGCTTGATCAGGTCGGCGACGCCCTGCTCGCCCGCCGCGTCGCCGGGGACCGCGACCCCGCCGATCTCCTCGGCGACCGCGCCCGCGGCGTCCGCGTCCAGGTCGTTGACGGCGACCCGGGCGCCCTCGGCCGCGAACCGTCTGGCGAGCGCGGCACCGATGCCGCGGCCCGCGCCGCTGACGAAGACCCGTGTTCCCTGGTGCGCGGCCACGTCTGCCGTCCCTTCGGTTGGTCGGACCACCCCGTCCGCCGGACATACTAAGCGGTCGGTCGGCGCACTCGGAAGGGCCGGGACCGGGCGGAATGCGCCGCGCCCCCTGGCCGGGACCGCCCGCTGCCGCGATGATGCGCTCATGGCGGGCATCGGGGTGGAGCCGTACTGGGAACTGGCCGTGGACGCCTCGGGCGCGCTCGATCCGGTGCGCCGGGACGCCCTCGCCAGAGGGGTGCGCGAGCGCAGGCTCACCGACCTGGTCGTCTTCGCGCACGGCTGGAACAACGACCACACGACGACCACACGACTGCTGCGCCGCTTCTTCACGCCGTTCCCGGCGCTGCTGGTGCGGGACGGCACCACGGCGCGGGTCGGGTACGCCGGGGTGTTCTGGCCCTCGCTGCGGTTCGCCGAGGAGCCCGCGGTGGACCACAAGCCGAACGCCTTCGCCGACCAGGCCGCCAACATGGCGCTGGAGCGCGGCGTGGCGGCCGAGACGCTGGACGGCCTGGTGGCCCTGTTCCCCGAACACGCCGAGGCGTTGCGGCGGATGAACGCGTTGCTGCGCGAACGGCCGCTGTCGCAGGCGCGGTTGGCGGAGTTCCTCGGACTGGTCCGCAAGCTGTCCGGCGAGCCGCCACTGGCGATGCTCAACGACCTGCCCGCCCGGGTCTACGAGGAGTTCGCGGGCGCGCTGGAGCGCACCGGGGCGCGGCTGCCGGGTGATCCGTTCGCGCGGCTGTGGAGCGGCGCGCGCGAGGTGCTGCGGCAGGCGGCGTACGGGCTGATGCTGCGACGCGGCGCCCGCGCGGGCGAGGTGGGGCTCGGGCCCGCGTTGGGACGGCTGGCCAGGGACGCCGCGGGCACCCGGGTCCACCTGCTGGGCCACGGGTTCGGCGCGGCGCTGGCGGCGTCGGCGGCGCGCTCGGCCCTGCGCCCCGCAGCGTCGCTGACGCTCCTTCAGGCGCCGCTGGTGGAGGTGGAGTTGCGCGGAGTGGAGCGGCGGGTCGCCGGGCCGGTGGTGGCCTGCCACTCGCGCCACGACGACTGGCTCGGCGTGCTGTACCCGATCGCGACGCGGGTGACGGGGACGCCGGAGGGTCCGCGGGCGGTGGGGTACGCGGGGCTGGCGGAGGAGGCCGTGCGGCTGCCGCTGGCCGCGACCGCGCCGAGCGTGACGCGGCGGTTCCCGGACAGCGGCCGGGTGAGCGTGGACGCCTCGTCGGTGGTGCGCAACGGCTGCCCGCCGGTCGGCGCCCACCTCGACGTCTGCCACGCCGATCTGGCCCGGGTGGTGCTGCGGGCGGCCCGGATCATGCGATAGGCCCCCGGAAGAGGGCGGCCCGGTGTCGTACGGCGTGAACTGCCGTACGACACCGGGCCGTTGGAGCGCTTCGTGCGGTCGTCAGCGGTGCGAGGGGAACTCGACGACCTGCTGGAAGGTCGGGCGGTTCTGCCAGGAGATGCGGTTCTGGCTGATGCCACCCAGCGGGCGCTGCTCGATGCTGTCGGCGCACCACTGGTCGCCGGCCGAGCAGCCGGTCGAGTCACCCGGGTAGACCGTGGTCGCCGGGGTGGCCGCGGCCTGTCCCAGCGTGGTCAGCAGGGTGGACTGGCAGGAGGCGAGGTCGCCGCCGCCGCAGAACGTCTGCGCCAGCCCGCCCTGCACCGGCTTGCCCAGCACCGCCCGCAGGTCCTTGTCGACGTAGCTCCACCAGCCGTACTGGAAGGAGCTGCCCGCGTGGCTGCCGGTCGGGCCGTGCCCGGCGGACGGCGATTCGTCCACGGTGAGGTTGTTCGTCAGCGCGGTGTACAGGTCGCTGCCGAGTCCGGGCTCGAACTCCGCCTTGACCAGCAGCGGCCACCAGGCGTCCATGATGCGGATGGCGTCGGAATCGGCGTAGGTGTGCGAACCGGGCGAGGTCTCCCGGCGCTTGGCGCCGTCGTTCAGCCAGTTCTGCAACTCCTGGACGTCGTTGGCCAGTTGCGGGTCGGTGATGGGTGAGCTGTGCAGCACGGCCAGCAGGTCGGGCAGCACGTCCTCGCCGCGCAGGTCGGTGACGGCCGCGTCCTCCATGGCCTGGGTGAGCGAGGCCCGGGTGACGCCGCCCGCCTGCACGAGCTTCTTGACCCGCGCGTCCAGCAGGTTGGCCCGGTGCACCGAGCCGTCGCCGAAGTTGGCGGAGGCGTAGTCCTTGGCCTGTTTGTTGTTCCAGGAGATGTAGTAGTCCTGGTCGACCGACTGGGGGTGCTGCGCGGGCGGGGTGTAGTCGGCGGTGTTGGTCGACGGGTCGAAGCCCTGCCACTCGTACTGCGGCTCGGCCATCACCGGCAGCGACGGGTCGACGTTCGCCGCCCGCACCGGGTTGTTGCCGGAGTTGTAGTACGCGGTGTGCTCGGAGTCGGCGTAGAACCAGTTGAAGGTGTAGTTGATGTGCTGCACCGCGCCCTGGAAGCTCGCCGGGTCGTGCACGTAGCCGGGGTCGTTGAGCATCTGGAAGCCGATGATCGAGTCGGCCTCGTGCATGTACGAACTTCGCAGCGAGGTGTACGCCACGGGCTTGCCGCCGACCGTCGCTCTGGCCGTCACCAGGCCGTAGTCGGTGCGGTACATCCGCATCGTGTACCCGCCAGCGGCGGTGGAGTCGGCGAGCGTCGGGGACCAGGAGTCGGCCTGCTGGAGCTCCTGGAACGGCGTGCACGTGCCGTGGTAGAGGTAATAGTTGTCGGCCGTGGTCGGCGTGCCGCCGTTCGGGTCGCACAGCTGCACGGCGTAGGTGTCGGTGACGTCCTGCTCACCGGAGGTCGCGCTCCACGCGTAGTCCTCGCCGCGTCCCAGTTCCACGTAGAGGCTGAGGCCGGCGAACGCGGCGCCCCTGGCGTCGATCCCCGGGCCCTGGAGTTCCTCCAGCATCAGCAGTTGTGGCGCGAAGTAGCCGGTCTGCGGGCCGAAGACGGCGACCGGGTGGCCGCTGGCGGTGTGCGCGCCGGAGACCACGAGGGCGTTGGACATGCCCTTGCGCGGGTTGGTCAGCAGGTCGGCGGGGAGCACTCCGTTGTCGAAGATGCCCTGCGCCTTCTTCAGCTTCGCCGGCGCCTTGACGGGTGCCTTGGGCGGGGTGTGGGTGGTCGACTTCTGTTCGGCGGCGGCGGAGCCGGTGCGGTCGTAGACCAGCGGTTCCTGCACGACGGAGCCGGGGTCGGGCATGGCGACGCCCTGCGGGTTCGCGGGCGACTCGGCGTAGGGGAAGCTCTGGCCGTCGTGGACGGTGAGCACCGCCTCCGGGTCGTTGGCCTCCCGGAAGGACTCCCAGACCTTGGTGCCCTCGGTCATGCCGTACTTGGCCTGCGCGGCCTCAAGCGACAGCGCGTTCTGCACCTCGCCGCCGCCGCCCGAGCCGAACAGCGCGCCGATGACGGCGGCGAGCGCGATCAGGTCGGTGACGGTGAAGTGGTCGATGGTCCCGGCGTTGGTGATGGCGTTCATGTGACCGGTCAGGTCGTACTCGCCGGGGAAGTAGCGGCCCGCCTTCGACTTGTCGATGTAGGCGTTGATGCCGTCCACGTACGACTGCGCGTCGGCGAGCGCCTGCTTGCCGCGCGCCCCGTTGTCGTTCGCGATCCGGTCCACCTGCGCCTGGAGGTCGGCCTCCGTGTAGGGGGCGGCCTGGTAGAACTGCTGCTCCAGGCCCTGGTTGGCGGCGGCGCCGCCGGCGAACGAGGTCAGCTCGCCACGGCCGACGTGCCGGAACACGTCCATCAGCCACAGCCGGTCCTCGGCCGCCGCGTACCCGGCGCCGAACTCGGTGCCGGAACGGGTGGTGCCCAGGACGTGGGGGACGCCGGTGGCCTTGTCGCGGGTGATGGTGACGTCCGAGCGGGGGCTCTCCACCGAGGCGACGTCGGCGGCCGGGACGCCGAACGAGGAGTCGTTGAAGAACTGGTCGATGGACGAGTCGGTCAGCGAACCGTAGTCGTCGGACAGCGAGTCGTAGGGCCCGAGTTGGTCGTCGCTGTGCGCGGGGTGGGTGCCGAGCGCCTTGTTGGCGAGGATGTCGGCGAGCGTGGCGTTGCCGTTCTCACCGGGCGGCAGGATGTCCGAACACTGGCCCTGGCAGTAGTCGTCGGTGGCGGCGGCCGCCGCGCCGACCGCCTGTTGCGCGGGGACGACCAGGCCGGTCCCCAGCGCGAGCAGCGCGGTCAGGGTGGCTGCTCTCAGCCCGAGGATACGTCGTCGCATACCTGCTCCTCCCGTAGCCGATGCGAGACAGCGCGACGGACGTTACCGCCGGTATGCCGCGAGGTGAAGATGAGCACACGTCACGTTTCCTCGCTGGCAGGAGTTCTTCCCGTTTCGCCGGGAACGCGTTCACCAATTCCCGTAATTCGGGAGCCGATCGGCGGTCCGCTACGTCACATCCACGGACCGCGACCGATGGAGGTGGGAGAGATGGCAGGATTCCGGAGCCTCGCCAGACGGGTGCGCGACCCGAGGCTGGTGGCGGCGGAACGGCGGACGTCGCTGCGCAGATGCCTGGAGCACTTCGCCCCGTACGGCCACCGGGCCACCTGGCACCACCTGTGCGAGCGGCACGGCATGGCACCCCACGACCGGCATCCGCGACCTGATCAACTGCTCGCCGCGATGGAGGAGTTGGAGGAGGCCAGAAGGGTCTGGCAGGTCTACGAGGCCCGCTTCGCCGACCGCCGCAGACGGGAGAAGCGTGACGGCGTGCGCAAGCCGACCGCGATGGACGACTGGCACCGGCGCACCTGGGGCGGCTTCGGGGTGGCGTGGTGCGAGGACCCCGCGCGCCATCCCGACGAGCGGCTCGCCGACGTGCTGCGGCGGCTGACCACAGCCCTGGACTCGGGCCCGGGCGACGGCTGCCCGGTGTGCGCGAGCCCCCGGGTCATCTGGCACGACGACCTCGGCCACGATCCGGCGTCCGGCCCGGTCTGCGCTGCCTGCGGCATCCTCGTGCCGCCGCCCGCCCTGTCCCAGCGCGCGCTGGCCCGGGCCCTGACCGACGGCGGGGAGCAGGAGGGCGACGACGGGCGGACGCTCGTTGACAGCGCCGGACGCACCCACCATGCTGAGCAAGCGCTTGGAAACCAGCACGCGTGAGACAGCGCTGTCATGACGCATGTGGAGGCATCGGATGACGCAGCCCAGGATCTTCCCCTCGGTGGACGAGCTGCGGGCCGCCGTGGGCGAGACGATGGGGCCGACCGACTGGCTGGAGGTCGACCAGAAGCGGATCGACCTGTTCGCGGACGCGACCGGCGACCACCAGTGGATCCACGTCGACCCCGAGAAGGCGGCGGCCGGGCCGTTCGGCACGACCATCGCGCACGGGTACCTCACCCTGTCGCTGATCCCGTCCTTCACCCCGCAGCTCTTCGCCGTCGAGGGGGTGCGCATGGGCGTCAACTACGGTGTCAACAAGGTGCGTTTCCCCGCTCCGGTGCCGGTGGGCTCGCGGCTGCGGGCGAGTGCGGAGATCGCCGAGGTGGGCGAGGTGAGCGGCGGCGTCCAGCTGGTCGCCCGGATCACCGTGGAACGCGAGGGCGGCGACAAGCCGGTGTGCGTGGCCGACACGGTGGTACGGCTGTACGTCTGACCGGCGCGGCACGCCCTCGCCGCGACGGTTCCGGTCAGCGGGCGGCGTCCCGGCGTCAGCGGGCGGCGCCGACCATGCGTCGGACGAGGTCCGCGTAGAGCGTGCCGACCTCGTCCGGGGTACGGCGGCCGGCCGGGTTGAACCAGCGGGCCACGTCGATGCACAGGGACAGCACGGCGAGCGTGGTCCCGGACACGTCCGGCACGTCGAAGTCGCCGCTGTCCACGCCGTCCCGGATGATCGAGCGGATCACGTCCTCGGTGCCCCGGCGCAGTTCGACGATCTCGGTGTAGTGCTCGGGGGCGAGCGCGCCGAGTTCGTACTGGACGACGCGGCCGGTGGTGTGGTGCTCGGCGTGCCAGCGCACGAAGCGGCGCACGGCGTCGTCCAGCCGCTCGGCGGGGGTGCCGTCGGTGTCGCGGGCCGCCCGCACCAGGCTCAGCGAGCGCAGGTGGCCGACCCTGCTGATCTGGTAGAGCAGTTCTTCCTTGGTCTTGTAGTGGATGTAGAGCGCGGCGGGGCTCATCCCGGCGCGGCCCGCGATGTCGCGGGTG
The DNA here is from genome assembly GCF_019890615.1 of Streptantibioticus parmotrematis. GTDB lineage: Bacteria > Actinomycetota > Actinomycetes > Streptomycetales > Streptomycetaceae > Streptantibioticus_D > Streptantibioticus_D parmotrematis. Next base: position 404,158 of record NZ_JAINVZ010000003.1, read on the forward strand.
GTGGTGGCGTGGTAGCCCCGCTCGGCGAACGCCTCCACGGCGGCGATCACCAGCCGCCTGGCCGCGTCCGGTGTGACGTCGGCCCACCCCTCGGTCCCGCGCTCCTCCTCGTCCATGGCGGACACCCTACACGGGCGCCTGAGCAAGCGCTTAGCGGGCGTGGTCAGAACGCCGAGACACCCGTCAGGGCGCGGCCTATCAGCAGCTTGTGGATCTGGCTGGTGCCCTCGTAGAGCGTCATCACCCGCGCGTCGCGCAGCAGCTTGCCCACCGGGTACTCGTCGATGTAGCCATAGCCGCCGAAGACCTGGAGCGCGTTGTTGGCGCAGCGCACCGCGGCCTCGCTCGCGTAGAGCTTGGCGACCGAGGACTCGGTGGCGAACGGCAGCCCGCGCTCGATGTGGTCGGCCACCCGCCAGGTCAGCAGGCGCGCGGCGTCCACGTCCACCGCGATGTCGGACAGCAGTTCCTGCACGAGCTGGCGGCCCGCGATCGGGGAGCCGAACTGCTCGCGCTCCCCCGCGTACGCCACCGCCGCGTCCAGGCAGGCCTGGGCGATGCCGACGCAGCCCGCGGCCACCGACATCCGCCCCTTGGCCAGCGCCGACATGGCGACCGAGAACCCCTTGCCCTCGGGCGCGATCATCGCGGAGGCGGGCACCCGCACGCCGTCCAGGGCGAGTTCGGCGGTGGCCTGCCCGCGCAGCCCCAACTTGCCGTGGATGACCCGGCGTTCGAGGCCGGGGGTGTCGGTGGGGACCAGGAAGGCGCTGACGCCCTTGTGGCCCGGTTCGGGGCCGGTGCGGGCGAAGAGCAGGACGACGTCGGCCCAGGTGCCGTTGGTGATGAACATCTTGGCGCCGTCGATCACGTAGGCGTCGCCGTCGCGGACCGCCTTCGTGGTGAGGTTCGCCGCGTCGGAGCCGGTGCCGGGCTCGGTCAGCCCGAAGCAGCCGACCGCCTCGCCGGAGCACAGCCTCGGCAGCCACTCCCGCTTCTGCTCCTCGCTCCCCCAGTGCGCGATCGACTTGGCGACCAGGCCGAGGGAGACCGACACGATGCCGCGCACGGAGGAGTCGCCGCGCCCGAGTTCCTCGGTGACCAGGCAGTACGACAGGTGGTCGCCGCCCGAGCCGCCGTACTCCTCGGGGATCGTCAGGCCCAGGAAGCCGACCGAGCCGAGTTTCTCGACGATGGAGCGGTCCACGCTCTCCGCGCGGTCCCAGGCGATGACGTGGGGCGCGATCTCGCGTTCCACGAAGTCCCGGGCGAGCCGTCGGACGGCGGCCTGCTCCTCGCTGAGTCCAAGGTCCACGGCCGAGACTCCGTTCCGGCACCGGACCGGGCACCGCGCGCGCCGAATGTTCCACGCGCGCCGACCAGTCCGTGAGCCTGTAAATTACCAGCGCTAGTTTTTCGGGGGCAGCCTCTACTATGTGCCGCATGGCCCGTCCCCGCAAGCCCCTGCTCAGCCGAGCGGGCATCGTCGCCGCAGCGCTCGCCCTGGTCGACACCGAGGGCCTGGCGGCGGTCTCGACGCGCAGGCTGGCGGCGGAGCTGGGGGTCAGCGGGCCGTCGCTCTACAACCACTTCCACACCAAGGACGAGATCCTCGACGCGGTCGCCGACACGGTGGTGGGCGAGGTCGACCTGTCGATGTTCGAGGGGTGCACGGACTGGCGGGCGGCGCTGACCGCGTGGGCCCGCTCCTACCGGGCCGCCCTCACCGCGCACCCGAACATCGTCCCGTTCCTCGCCCAGGGCCCGGGCCGCCGCCCGGCCGGACTGCGGATGGCCGACGCGGTCTTCGGCGCGATGGTCGAGGCGGGCTGGCCGGTGGCCGACGCGACGCTGATCGGCGCCATGATGCGGTATTTCGTGGCCGGTTCGGCCCTCGGCTCCTTCGCCCGCGGCTTCGTCGGCGACCCGGCGGCCTACGACCCGTCGGCGTACCCGCACCTGGGCCAGGCGCACCTGCTGCCCGAACACCAACAGCGCGTGGACGAGGGCGCGTTCGAGATGGGCCTGACGGCCCTGCTGGACGGCCTTGCGGTGCGCTTCGTGACGCCGACGCGGGTCCCGGAGGGCGACTGAGACGGGTGGGGGTCGGCCCCCGGGGGCGAACGACCGCGCTGAACCGCCGGACTCCCGCGCCGCCTCCGTCAGAACGGCACCCCGCACCGCAGCAGCACGTTGGCGTACGGCCGGGCCTCACCGGTGCGGACGATCAGCCGGGCCCGCGCGGTCCGGGACTTGAGGGTCTCGTGCGGGACGAGTTCGAGCGTCCGCGGGAAGGCCTCGGCCAGCACGCGTGCCGCCCGCGGATTGGCCGCCTCGACCTCCCGCGCGGCGGTGGCCGCCTCCACCACCAGTTCGTCCAGCAGTCCGGCGAGCACCTCCGCGAAGGTGGGCGTGCCGAACCGGAAGGCGAGGTCCACCACTTCGGGTCCGGCCGGGATCGGCAGGCCCGCGTCGCAGACCACGACCTGGTCGGTGTGGCCGAGTGCGGCCAGCGCTCCGGCGAGGCGGCGGTTGATGATTCCGGACCTCTTCACCGGGCGGCGACCTCGTCGAGGGTGGGGTAGGACTCCTGCGCGCCCGGCCGGGTGACCGCGGCCGCGCCGACGCGCACGGCGAGGCGGACCGCCTCGGTCAGGCTCTCGCCGAGGCCGAGCCGCCAGGCCAGCGCGGCGGTGAAGGCGTCGCCCGCGCCCGTGGTGTCGACCGCCTCGACCCTCGGACTGGCCACGCGTGCCGCACCGGTGGCGTCCGCGAGCACCGCGCCGGCCGCGCCCAGGGTCACCACGACCGACCGGGGCCCGGTGGCCAGCAGCGCCTCGGCCCACTGCTCCGGCGACGCCGACGAGGCGTCGGCCGCCGGGTCTCCCGCCAGGTCCAGCAGGAAACGGGCCTCGTGCTCGTTGACCACCAACGGGTCGCAGGCCGCCAGCACTTCAGCGGGCAGCGGCACGGGCGGCGACGGGTTGAGCACCACCCGGGTGCCGTTGCGCGCCGCGGTGGCCACGGCGGCGGCGACGGTGTCGAGCGGGATCTCCAGCTGGAGCGAGACCACCCGGGCGGCGGCGAGCAGGCCCTCGGCCCGCTCGACGTCCTCGGGGGTCAGCCGGGCGTTGGCTCCCGGCGCGACCACGATGCTGTTGTTGCCGTCGGGGTCCACGGTGATCAGCGCGACGCCGGTGGGGGCACCGCCGGTCAGGAGCGCCGAGGTGTCGACCCCGGCTTCGCCCAGCGAGTCGGCGAGCAACCGCCCGTGGGCGTCCCGGCCGACCCGGGCGAGCAGCGCCGTGCCGGCCCCCAGCCGTGCGGCGGCCACGGCCTGGTTGGCGCCCTTGCCCCCGGCGTGGGTGGCCAGGTCGGAGCCGAGCACCGTCTCCCCCGCGCCGGGTCGGCGCTCGACGCGGACCACGAGGTCGGCGTTGGCCGATCCGACGACCACCAGGTCGTAGGTGTGCACTGGGATGTCCTTTCGACGGGACCGGCCGCCGGGCGCGTCGGGCCCGGCGGCCGGCTTCGGTGGAAGCGCGAGGGGTCAGGAGGCGAGGGGTCAGGACTTGAAGCCCGCGACGTTCTTCGCGGTGACGACCTCGACCGGCACCTTGATGTCGCCGGGCACCTTCTTGCCCTTGATCGCGAGCAGCGCGTTCTCCACCGCCAACTTGCCGAGCTGGGACGGCCGTTGGGCGACGTCGGCCGCTTCGGTGCCCGCCTTGACCGCGGCCAGGCCGTCCTTCTCGCCGTCGAAGCCGACGACCTTGACGGTCTTGCCCGCCTTGCTGCCGAGCGCCTTGATCGCGCCGAGCGCCATCTCGTCGTTGGCCGCGAACACGCCGTTGATGTCCGGGTGGGCCTGGAGCAGGTTGCCCATGACGTCGAGGCCCTTGGTGCGGTCGAAGTCGGCGGGCTGTTCCGCGACGATCCTGATGCCGGGGTACGCGGCGATGCCCTGCTTGAAGCCCTGCTCGCGTTCCTGCGCGGCCGAGGTGCCGGCGGTGCCCTGGAGCACCACGATCGTGCCCTTGCCGCCGAGTTGGGCGGCGAGTGCCTTCGCGGCCAGTTCGCCTCCGGCGACGTTGTCCGAGGCGACCAGGCTGGTGGTCGGTGCTCCGGTGACACCGCGGTCCACCGCGATGACCGGCACCTTGGACTTGGCGGCGAGCTTGGCCGAGGGCGCGGCGGCGTTGGAGTCCACCGGGTTGAGGATGATCGCCTGGTCGCTCTGGCTGAGGAAGTTGGACACCTGGTCGGCCTGCGAGGACGCGTCGTTGTCGGCGTCGGTCACGGTGAGGTCGACGCCCTCGGCCCTCGCCTCCGCCTGCGCCCCGGCCCGGACCGAGACGAAGAACGGGTCGTTGAGGGTGGAGAGGGTGAGGCCGATCCGCGTCCTGCCGTTGGAGCCCGAGCGGAACGCGTTCACGCCGATGACCAGGCCGATGGCGGCGACCACCGCGACCGCGCCGATCGCGTTGGTGCGCAAGCGGTTCCCGCCGCCTCGCGGTGAGCCGGTGGCGCCGGGCGTGGCCGTACGGACGGAGTCGCGGCGGCGCAGCGTGTCCAGCAGCACGGCCAGGGCGATCACCACGCCGATCACGACCTGCTGCCAGAAGGAGGAGACGTTCAGCAGGTTGAGGCCGTTGCGCAGGACGGCGAGGATCAGCGCGCCGATGAAGGTGCCGGATGCCTTGCCCTTGCCGCCGGAGAGGCTGGCCCCGCCGATGACCACGGCCGCGATCGCGTCCAGTTCGTAGCCGTCGGCCGCGTCGGGCTGGGCCGAGGCGAGGCGGGAGGCGAGCACGATGCCCGCGATCGCGGCGAACAGGCCGGAGAGCGCGTAGATCACCAGCTTCTGCCGCCTGACCCGGATCCCGGACAGGCGTGCCGCCTCCTCGTTGCCGCCGATCGCGTACATCGAACGGCCCGCGTAGGTGCGGCCGAGGACGATCGCGGTGACCACGCCCATCGCCACCATGACCAGCACCGGGACCGGGAGCCAGCCGCCGATGGTGTCACCGAGCGCGGAGACCGAGCCGGGGAAGGCGATCGGGCTGCCCTGGGAGATCACCATGGCCAGACCGCGGCCGACGGAGAGCATCGCCAGGGTGGCGATGAACGGCGGCAGCTTCCCGAACGAGATGAGAGTGCCGCTGACCAGGCCGCTGACGATGCCGGTGGCTATGGACACCACCACCGCGAGCCACACCGGCACCCCCGCGTGGGTCGCCAGCCAGGCCAGCACGGTGGCCGACAGCGCGGCCACCGAGCCGACCGACAGGTCGATCCCCGCGGAGACGATGACGAACGTGACACCGAAGGCCAGGATCGCGTCGACCGCGGCCTGGACGCCGACGTTCAGCAGATTGCTTGCGGTCAGGAAGCTGCCGGACAGCACCGACAGCGCCACCACCAGGACGAGCAGGGCGGCGAGGGCACCGTTCTCCAGCAGCAGGCGGCGCAGTCCCGCGCCTCCCGGCGCCGACGTGCCGCGTTCGAGCGTCTCAGTGGCCACGGGGGACCTCCACCTTCCTGTCCGACGGCCGCGTCGCCGCCGGGTCCGTAACCGCCAGTGCCATGACGGCGTCCTGGGTTGCCTTCGTCGCGTCCAACTCGCCCGCGATCCGTCCCTTGGCCATGACCAGCACCCGGTCGCTCATGCCGAGCACCTCGGGCAGATCGCTGGAGACCATCAGGACGGCGTGCCCGGACGCCGTCAGTTCGTTGACGAGTTGGTAGATCTCGACCTTGGCGCCCACGTCGATGCCCCGGGTCGGCTCGTCGAGGATGAGCACCTTGGAATCGGCCAGCAGCCACTTGCCGATGACCAGCTTCTGCTGGTTGCCGCCGGACAACGTGCGCACCTGCTGGTCGAGACCGGCCATGCGGACCTTCAGCTGACCGGCGATCCGGTCCGCCTCGTGGCGCTGGGCCGAGCGGTCGACGAAGCCGTAGCGGGTGCCACGGCCCAGGGTGACCAGGCCGAGGTTCTCCTCGACGGTCGCCCCCAGCACCAGGCCCTGGCCCTTGCGGTCCTCCGGGACCAGGCCGACCCCGGCGTCCATCGCCGCGTTGACGTCGCCACGGGGAAGTCGTTCGCCGAGCACCTCGACCGTTCCGGAGTCGTAGGAGTCCGCGCCGAACACCGCGCGGACCACCTCGGTGCGTCCGGCTCCGACCAGCCCGGCCAGGCCGACCACCTCACCGGCCCGCACCTCGAAACCGACGTCCGTGAAGGCGCCGTGCCGGGTCAGCCCCGTCACCTTGAGCAACGGATCGCCCGCGGCGGCCCGTTGACGCGGGTACTGCGCCTCGATGCTGCGCCCGACCATCAGCCGGACCAGTTCGGCCTCGGCGGTGTCGGCCGGCACCTGGGTCACGCTGCGGCCGTCGCGCAGGACGGTCACCCGGTCGCCCAGCGCGGCGATCTCCTCCAGGTGGTGGGTGATGAAGACGACGCCCACGCCGTCCTCGCGCAGGGCGCGCACGATGCCGAAGAGCTTGTCGACCTCGCCGGTGGTGAGTACCGCGGTCGGCTCGTCCATGATGAGGACGCGGGCGTCGAGGCTGAGCGCCTTGGCGATCTCCACCATCTGCAACCGCGCGATGCCCAGGTCGCCGACCCGGGTCTGCGGCGCGACGTCCACGCCCACCCGGGCGAGCAGTCCGGCCGCGTCCGCGTTCATCCTGCGGCGGTCCACGAGGCCGAACCTGCGCGGCTGGCGGCCGAGGAAGATGTTCTCGGCGACGCTCAACTCCGGTACCAGGTTGAACTCCTGGTAGATGGTGGCGATCCCGAGGCGCTCCGCGTCCTGCGCGCCGTTGATGCGCACCGGCTCGCCGCCGACCAAGATGCGGCCCTGGTCGGGGCGGTGGGCGCCGGAGAGCATCTTGATCAGGGTGCTCTTGCCCGCGCCGTTCTCCCCGAGCAGGACGTGCACCTCGCCGCGGCGCAGGTCGAAGTCGACGTGGTCCAGCGCCACGACTCCGGGGAAGGTCTTGCGCACCCCTTCCATCCGGAGAAGTTCCGCGGACCCTCCGGGCGTTGGCGCCGGCGGGGTGGCCGACGTGGCGACGCTGCTCAACGGCTGCTCCTTTCGGTCTCGTCGGTGTGGCCGGTCTCGCCGCCATCGCCCGTCTCGCCGCAGGACCGGCGGACGACGAGGCGGGCGGTGAGGGTGACCGAGTGCGCGGTCCTGCCCTCGATGCGGTCGACCAGGGCGCGTACGGCCGCACGGCCGAGTTCACCGGTCGGCTGGGCGATGGCGGTGACGGGCGGGGCGGTGTGCAGGAACCAGGGGATGTCGTCGAACGCGGCGAGCGCGACGTCGTCGGGCACCCGCAGGCCACGGGCGCGGATCTCGTCCATCGCGCCGAGGGCCATGAGGTTGTCGGTGGCGAAGATCGCCTCGGGCGGTCGCGCGAGGTCCAGGAAGCCCGCGGTGACGCGGCGCCCGCTGGCGGCCTGGAAGTCGCCCTGCCCGACGTACTCCCGCGGCAGCGGCAGGCCGTACTCGCCGAGGGCCTGCCGGAACGCCTCGACGCGCTCGCTCCCGGTGGTGGTCGCGGCGGGGCCCGCGATGACGGCGATCCGGCGGTGGCCGAGCGCGTGGAGGTGGGCCACCAGGTCGCGCACGGCGGCGGTGCCGTCGGTACGCACCACGGGGACGTCCAGGCCGGGGATCCAGCGGTCGACGAACACCATGGGGGTGCCGCCCTCGCGGGCGGTCTCGGTGATCATGGGCGAGCCGCCGTCGGTCGGGCTGACCAGAAGCCCGTCGATGCGGCGGTCGATCAGGGTGCGGACGTGGTGGTCCTGCAACGCGGGTTGCTCGTCCGCGTTGCCGATGACCACGCTGTAGCCGAGGGCCCGGGCCTCGTCCTCCACGGAGCGGGCCAGCTCGGTGAAGAACGGGTTGAGCACGTCGCTGATGACCAGGCCGAGGGCGCGGGTCTGGTCGGTGCGCAGGGAGCGGGCGACCGCGTTGGGCCGGTAGCCGAGGCTCGCGACGGCGGCCAGCACCCGGGTACGGGTCTCCGGCCGGACCGCCGGATGCTCGTTGAGGACCCGGGAGACCGTGGCGACGGAGACACCCGCCCGGGAGGCCACGTCCTTGATGCTCGCCATGGGCACAGCTCCTTGTGAAAACGATTCCATGCATTGGAATCGATTACATGGAGAGGCGCAAGGGCCGAGGCCGGATCGTGACCTCGCGGGCGTCGACGTGATCGGGCGCCGGGCGGATTCTCTGTGGCCGGAGCCGGAAAGACCCGTTGCGCGAACCGGCGTTTGATGACCTCTTCCAGAGGTCGGTACGGTCCGGTTCATGGAGTGGAGCTTTCAGTCCGCAGAAGAACTCACGGCCGCTTTGCGTGCCGGTGAAGTGACGTCGGTGGAGTTGACCGACGAGGCGATCGCCCGCATCGAGCGGGACGACAGGATGGTCAACGCGATCTGTGTGCCGGACTTCGACCGCGCGCGGGCCGCCGCGCGCGGTGCCGACACCGCGCGCGCCCGCGGGGAGGACCGCCCGCTGCTGGGTGTTCCGGTGACGGTCAAGGAGTCCTACGACGTCGCCGGGTTGCCCACGACGTGGGGCATGCCGCCGCACCGGAACCACATACCGGCCGAGGACGCGGTGCAGGTGTCGCGGCTCAAGGCCGCGGGCGCGGTGGTCCTCGGCAAGACCAACGTGCCGCTGGGGCTGCAGGACTGGCAGAGCTTCAACGAGCTCTACGGCACCACCACCAACCCGTGGGACCGCGATCGCACGCCGGGCGGGTCCTCCGGCGGGTCGGCGGCGGCCCTGGCGTCCGGGTTCGGCGCGCTGTCCATCGGTTCCGACCTCGCCGGTTCGTTGCGCGTCCCGGCGCACTACTGCGGTGTCTACGCGCACAAGCCGACGCTCGGGCTGGTGGCGCACCGCGGCATGGTCCCGCCGCCCGGGCCGGCCTTGCCGGTCGACCTCGACCTCGCCGTCGTCGGTCCGATGGCGCGCACCGCCCGCGACCTCGCGCTCCTGCTCGACGTCATGGCCGGGCCGGACCCGCTGACGCTCGGCGTGGCGTACCGTTTGGCGCTGCCGCCCGCGCGCCACGAGCGGCTCCGCGATTTCCGGGTCCTGGTCCTCGACGAGCATCCGCTCATCGCGACCGGGTCCGCTGTGCGGGCGGGCGTGAACCGGGTGGCCGACGCGCTCGTCGCCGACGGCGCCCGCGTCGAGCGGCACAGTCCGCTGCTGCCCGATCTGACCGAGGCCGCCACGCTCTACATGCAGTTGCTGATTTCGGGATCCGTCGCGCGTTTTCCCACCGAGTCGCAGGAGCGGTTGCGGACCCGCACTGCCGGACTGGGCGCGGACGACCGGAGTCTCGGCGCGACGCGGCTGCGTGCCATGGGGTTCAGCCACCGCGACTGGATCGAGGCGAACGACCGTCGCGAACTCCACCGCCACGGCTGGCGGCGGCTGTTCGCGGAGTTCGACGCCGTGGTGTGCCCGGTCACGCCGACGCCCGCGTTCCCGCACGACCACGACCCCGATCTGCTGGAACGGCGGATCGCCATCGACGGCGTCGAGTACCCGTTCTTCGACCAGTTCGTCTGGGCCGGTCTGCCCACCATGCCCGGCCTGCCCGCCACCGCCGTACCAGCGGGCCGGTCCCCCGAGGGCCTGCCGGTGGGAGTCCAGCTCATCGGCCCGATGTTCGAGGACCGCACCCCGCTGCGACTGGCCGAACTGCTCGAGCGGAGCATCGGCGGCTTCCAGGCACCGTAGGGGCGTACTACCGGGTGTCCGTGGGGGATGAGGGGCGGATGACCACAGCGACGTTCACCGTGGCGCTCCCCCATGACGCCTTCGGCGCCGGAAGTCCCGAACGGCCGACGCGGCCGCCGCGAGGCCCGTGGGAACGATTCCGACGAGACAGCTGAAGAGCGCGGGATTCACCCAGGCGGGGACCAGTTGGCGCGTGACCCCGCCACGAAAGACACACACGGCCGAAGGCGGGAAGGACTTGAAAGCGAGGCGTACGAAGGAGGGGTCGTCTCGGAGCGCGCCGCAGGCGTAACCGACGTAGCCAGGGCTGAACCCCGCGAAGAAGCCCGTCGCGTAGCAGCAGACCGCACCGCAGACCAACAGCAGACACGTCAAGGTGCAGATGTACGCCGCGTTCCGCTGGGCCATCACGAGTGTTCGTCCCATCCGGGTCGAACCGCCGCCTGACCGCTCTCTGTTCACCGTCTTGAGCACTGTTGCCCTCCCCTGGTCCCGTCGCGGCACCGTCCGTCTTCGGACGAGCGGTGTGCGGCAGGCGGTTCCGAGGTGACGGCCGATGCGGGCTGACGGGCCAGTACCGTGCCCCCTCCGCTCACGTCCGCGCGTTGAGCAGCCAGGCCCTGATAGCCAGCGGTCCCGGCGCCATGATGTCACCAGCCACGGCCTGATCAGCTGCGCGCGGCCTACGCTGGACGCATGGGCGCAGACATCGGGCGGCGGCTGTGCGAGGTCTGCAAGCGGCGCGGGATGACGCAACGTGAACTGGCCTCGGCGGCCGGGGTGTCGGTCTCCTTGATCCGCAAGCTGGAGCAGGGCGACCGCGCGACGAGGCCCCGGACCCGTCGCGGGCCGCCGTCACGGTGAGCACACGATGCTGGCTGCTGCTGCGCGCCTCTGCTGCAGCAGTCCGGGACAACCGTCCCGACGACGCGGACGACGCGATGCGCCTCGCACACTCCGCCGCCGTGGCCATGGGCTGCGAGGCCGCGCCCGGGGGCGACTTCCTCCAGGCGTTCGGACCGCTCACCGTCGTACTGAAGCGGGCGGAGAACGCCATGGTGACCGACAGGCCGGATCTGGTCCTCTCGATGGCTGCCAAGATCCGTCCCAGCGAGACGCGGCCGACCTCCAACAACCGCAACCGCCACCTGCTCGACGCCGCGAACGCACAGGTGGCGATGCGCCGTTGCGGCGAGGCTGTCGACATCCTCGAAGGCATCCGGCACGCCGCCCCGGAGTGGCTCGCGAACCAGCGCTACGCGCAGGACGTACTGCGCCGGATCGTCCCGCGGCGCCGCACCCTCACGCCGGAGATGCGCACCCTGGCCGGCGCGGTCGGGCTTCCGCTCCAGCACCTTGTGGCACGTCCGCCTGACGCCCCGTCAAAGTGTCATTGAGCTACGGCCTGGCCGACCCGCCGGTGTGCCGGTGGGCCGGTGTGCCGCCTGTGTGACGCCCGGGCCGTCGTGGCGCCGCCGCGTGGTCGTCACCGAGGAGGCTCAGGCCGGCAGATCCGCCAGCAGGCTGCGGCGGGCCGAGTCCACGTGTTCCTCCGCGCGGCGGGCCAGCGTGCGGCGGTCACCGGAGCGCAACAGCGCGGCCAGTTCACGGTGTTCGCCGACCACACGCGCCCGGTAGTGGTCGTAGCCGGACTCCACGCGGCGCAACTGGAAAAGGTGCAGTTGGGACCGGATGGCCTGCCAGGCGGCGACGAGCCTGCCGTTCCCGGCGGCGGCGTAGATCTGGTCGTGGAAGGCGAGGTCCAGCGCCACCAGTCGACGGGCGTCGGCGGCCCCGGCGGCCTCCGTGGCCATGCCGTCCACCAACCGGTCCAGTTCGGCCAGGTGTTCCGGCGTGGCGGCACGCCGCGCGGTCGTGGCGGCGAGCCGGTCGAGCGCGGCCCGGAGCGCGTAGACCTCCTGCACGTCCTCGGCCGTCACCTCGATGACGGTGGTGTTGCGGTGCCAGCCTCCGCGGACCAGCCCCTCCCGCTCCAGCTGCACCAGGCCCTCCCTGACCGAGCCCCGGCTGACGTCCAGCCGCTGGGCGAGGTCGACCTCGCGCAGCGCGGACCCGGGCGGGAAGTGGCCGGAGAGGATCGCCGCGCGCACCAGGTCGGCGGCCTCGTCGGCCAGCCCACGGCGAGCGGCCTTCGGCAGAACGGAAGACATGGGGTTCATGTTGACATCCAGGCAAGTTCCGCGCCAGGCCCCAGCCCCCACGACCGCCTGTCACCTGACTTGATGGATTTCCAATGTTGACATTAGGACATCTTGATGGGCAGGCTGGACCGGTCAGAGCGTCCACGCAGGGAGCCCCCGATGCCCCATCGCCCCGCCGTTCACCTGGCCGTCCCGGTCGACGACCTGGCCGCCGCCCGCCACTTCTACGGACAGGTGCTGGGCCTGCCCGAAGGACGCAGCACCGACCACTGGGTGGACTGGGACTTCGAGGGGCACCAACTGGTGACCCACCTGGTGGCGACCGCCCCGCGACCGACCGGCACCAGCGAGGTCGATCGGCACACCGTGCCGATCCCGCACTTCGGCCTGCTCCTGACCGAGGAGCGCTTCCACGAGTTCGCCCAGCGGCTGCGCGCCGCCGGAGTGCGGTTCGACATCGAGCCGTACCGACGCTTCGCCGGCGAACCCGCCGAGCAGTGGACCATGTTCTTCCGCGACCCGGCGGGCAACGCGCTGGAACTGAAGTCCTTCCGCGACGAGTCGATGGTGTTCGCCCGATGAGGGGCGTGCTGGTGACCGGGGGCTCACGCGGCATCGGCCGGGCTGTCGCGCTGGCCTTCGCGCGGGGCGGCGACCGGGTCGCGGTGCAGTACGCGGGCCGTCGCGCGGACGCCGAGGAGAGCGTGCGACAACTGCCGGGCGAGGGACACACGTTGCTCCAGGCCGACCTGGGAGAGCCCGGCGCGGCCGAACGCGTGGTGGCCGAAGCGGTCGCCGCCCTGGGCACGGTGGACGTCCTGGTGAACAACGCCGCCGTGGCGCCCGCGGCGGACACCCGCCACCCGGTCGCGGACATCCCCCTGGCGGACTGGCAACGGATCTGGCGGCGCATGGTCGACGTCAACCTGCTCGGCGCGGCCGACCTGAGCTGGGCCGTGGCCCGCCACCTCGTGGACCGCGGTGCCGGTGGCGCGATCGTCAACGTCGGCTCACGCGGCGCGTTCCGCGGCGAACCCGACTTCCCGGCCTACGGCGCCACGAAGGCCGCGCTCCACGCGCTCGGCCAGTCGCTCGCGGTGGCTCTGGCTCCGCACGGCATCGCGGTCACCTCCGTCGCTCCCGGGTTCGTGGCCACCGAGCGGCAGGCGGCGAAGCTGTCCGGGCCCGATGGTGAACGCCTGCGGGCGGAAAGCCCGTTCGGCAGGGTCGGCACACCGGACGAGATCGCCGCCACCGTGCACTTCCTGGCGTCTCCAGCGGCGGCCTGGGCGTCCGGAACGATCGTCGACCTCAACGGCGCGTCCCACTTGCGCACGTGAATCCGTACGCACACGTGCACTCGTGATCCCGCTCGCCCACGCCATCCCACTCACGCACGCCTTCCCACATACCGCACGCGATCCCACTCACGCACGCCATTCCACTCACCGCACGCGATCCCACCGGCCCCGCAGGAGGACAGACCGTCATGACGACGACCGACACACCGCGCACCCCGCCGCACCGGACGGCGCTGGCCATCCGCCACCTCGGTTTCGAGGACCTCGGCCTGCTCGAACCCCTGCTGCGCGAGCGCGGACACACCGTGCGCTACCTGGACGTCGCCACCGAGCCGGTGGACACCGCGCTGGTCCGCGAGGCAGGTCTCGTCGTCGTGCTCGGCGGCCCGATCGGGGCCGACGACGCGGACCGCTATCCGTTCCTGGCCGACGAGTTGACCGCGCTGCGCGCCCGTCTCGCGGACGGGTCGCCGACGTTGGGGATCTGCCTCGGAGCGCAGCTGATGGCCCGCGCGCTGGGTGCGGCCATCAGCCCGGGCGCGGCACGGGAGATCGGCTACGCACCGGTGCGGCTCACCGCGGACGGCGCGTCGTCCCCGCTGCGTCACCTCGAAGGGGTGCCGGTGCTGCACTGGCACGACGACATGTTCGGCGTCCCCGACGGCGCCCGCCTCCTGGCCGGTACGCCGGCCTGCCCGCATCAGGCGTTCGCGCTCGGCCCCCGCGTTCTCGGCCTCCAGTTCCACCTGGAGACGCCCGTGGAGGAGATCGAGAACTGGCTCGTCGGTCACGCCGGGGACCTGGTCGAGGCGGGCGTTCACCCGGCCGGACTGCGCGACGCGGCGGCCGAGGCGGGCCCCCGGCTGCACGCCGGTGCCACGGCGGCCATCACCGAGTGGCTTGCCACGGCGGGTTGTTGACCGCCCGGGCCGATCGGTGGCAGCGGAACGGGACCGTCAGGCCAAGTGCGAGCGTGCGACGCGGAATCCCACGTCGTCGATCCGGAACGTCGGATGGCTGCGCCGCCGCACCGAGGCCCGGCAGCTCCAGTGCTCGTCGGCCCACCCGCCACCGCGCAGCACACGGTAGGCGCCGTACACCTCGGCGTCGTAGACGTCCCAGCACCAGTCCCACACGTTGCCCAGCATGTCGTGCAGGCCCCAGGCGTTGGCCCGCTTGAGCCCCACGGGGTGCACCCGCCCGCCGGAGTTGCCGTCGTACCAGGCGACTTCGTCAAGGCCGCCGTACCGCGGGCCGGTGGAACCCGCACGGCAGGCGTGCTCCCATTCGGCCTCGGTCGGCAGCCGGTATCCGTCCGCGGAGCTGTCCCATTCGGCGGTCTCGGTGGCGGCGTACAGGTGGTAAGCGGGCGCCAACCCCTCACGCTGCGACAACGCGTTGCAGTAGTGGACCGCGTCCCACCACGAGACGCCTTCGACGGGCAGTCCGTCGCCCTGATGGCTGCTCGGCCGCTCGCCGGTGACCTGTGCGTACCGCGACTGCGTGACGGGAAACGCCGAGATCTCGAAAGAGGCGACCTCGACCTGCCAACTGCTCCGCGTCCGCCGGTCCGACAGCGTCACCCGCCCCGGCGGAATGACGACTAACCCGTTCCCCGTCCCCGTATCCACAACCGCCACCCTATCGGCGCCTTTTCCGGCTCACGGATCCACAGGCTCGGCCGGGGCCGACTTCCCCGGCTCGGCCACGTTTCGGCGGAACAACGCGGTCCACAGGAATCCCACACCGAAGAGCTCGGACTCGGGTGGCATCTCCCGCATGCGACGCAGCTCGACCTCTTCCAGATCGGAGAAGATCCAACGCAGCGACTCAGGTGTGTAGGCCAGACCGCCTTGCAGGTCGCGTTCGCGGTAGAGGTCCGCATCGCTGAGCTCCGACCCCGTCCCCTCCTCTCCGGCGGCGAAGCCGGTGAGGGCGACGTGGCCGCCGGGGGCCAGGACGCGGTCGAGGAGAGCCAGGTAGCTGACGCGGCGGTGCGGCGGCAGGTGGTGGAAGCATCCGGAGTCGACGACCAGGTCGTACGGGCCGCTCAACTCGGCGGCGGGAAGCGCGAAGGCGTCGCCCCGGAGGAAGCGGATGTCGGCTCCGGCCTCGCGAGCCCGGTCCTCGGCCCACGCGACGGCCACGGGAGACAGATCGACGGCGTCCACCTCGAAGCCGTGCGCCGCGAGGTACGAGGCGTTGCGGCCCGCCCCGCACCCGAGGTCCAGGGCCCGGCCGGGAGTGATCAGGCCCCGGTCGAGGTAGGCGGCCAGGTTCTCGTCCGGCTTCGCCACGAAGAACGGGACCGGCCGGGACCGGTCGGTGTAGAAGCGGTCCCAGAAGTCCTGGCCGTCACCGGTCGCCAGACGACCGGTCTCGGACGCGGAGGCGAAGAGTCCGTCCAGGAGCGTGAGAAGGTCCTCGACGGTGCGTACGGTCCGGTCCATCCGGCCCCCCCTTTCGACCGCGACCGATCATAGGAACGGCCGGGTTGAAAGACCAGGTCAGGGGGCGTGTGACGACGGCTTGGCATGGCTGCTGCGGCCCCGGCGGAGGCACGGAGCGGCCCCCGTTCAGTCCCCCGCCCCGCGGCTCTCCTGCCATCCCTTCAGGGCCGGGAAGGAGCCATCCCCGGCCGGCCCAGGGAGACTATTTCGTCGGATCTTCGGGTGACGCCGCGAGCCCCGGGCTTCCGTCCGCCGCGCAGGGTGCCTGCGCGGCCGTCGCCGACTCCCGCCCCCCCGTGTCCCTGTGCCCCCTAGAAGACCACCAGCGCCCGGCCGCCCTTGCCTGACAGCATCGCGTCGAACGCCGCCGGGATGCCGTCCAGGCCGATGCGGTCGGTGACCATCGCGGACAGGTCCAGGCGGCCCGCCCGGACGTGGTCCGCGAGGACCGGGAGATCCTTCTCCGGGTCGCTGTTGCCGTAGACGCAACCGGTGAGCGTGCGGCCGAAGTAGAACAACTCCAGGGCGTTGAAGGCGACTTGCTCCTCCGTGCCGCCGATGCCGACGACCGTGGTGCGCCCGCCGCGCCGCGTCGCCGACCAGGCCGTGCGGATGGTGTCCGCGCGGCCCACGCACTCGATCGCCGCGTCCGTCCCGTGGCCCCCGGTGAGCTTGCGGATGTCCTTGGCCGTGGTGTCGGAGGTGATCAGGAAGTCGGTCGCGCCGGCCGCCCGCGCCAGTTCCTCCTTCGCCGGGGAGACGTCCACCGCCACGACCGGGCCCGCCCCCGCGATCCGTGCCGCCTGGAGCACCGCCAGGCCCACGCCGCCCACGCCGAAGACGGCCACCGACTCGCCCTCGCGCAGCCGGGTCGCGTGGTGCACGGCCCCGTAACCGGTCAGCACCGCGCAGCCCAGCAGCGCGGCGTCGGCGAGCGGTACGCCGTCCGGCAGCGGCAGCACCGCGTTCGCCCCGACCACCGTCTCCTCGGCGAACACGGCCGTGCCCAGGCCCGGGTAGAGCGGCGTGCCGTCGTCCGCCCGGGTCGCGTACGGACTCCCGCCCGCCTGGCCCGCGTTGGCGCACAGCCATGGCTCGCCCAGACCGCAGTAATGACAACTCCCGCATGATGGGGCCCAGTTGAGGACCACGCGATCACCTGCGGACACCGACTCGACGCCCTCGCCGACCGCCACCACCGTTCCCGCGCCCTCGTGGCCCAGCACCGCCGGGACCGGCTGGCGCAGGGTGCCGTTGGACAGCGACAGGTCGGAGTGGCACACGCCAGCCGCGGCCAGCCGCACCCTCACCTGGCCCGGTCCCGGCTCCGGGAGGTCGATCTCGGTCAGCTCCAGCGGAGCGCCTACGGCGGGAAGGACGGCTGCGCGGACCATGGGGCTCCTCGGGGGGGGGATTCGGTGACGACGACCACTTACACGCTCAGAACTGCAACGACTTCGTCTGGAGGAACTCCGCCAGCCCGTGCGCGCCCAGCTCGCGCCCGACGCCCGACTGCTTCCAGCCGCCGAAGGGCGCGCTCGGGTTGAACCGGCCGCCGTTGATGTCCACTTGACCGGTCTCCATCCGCCGCGCGAAGGCGACCGCCTTCTCCTCGTCGTCGCACCACACCGCACCGGCCAGGCCGTACACCGTGCCGTTGGCGATCTCCAGGGCCTCCGCCTCGTCCGCGTAACGGATGATCGAGACGACGGGGCCGAAGATCTCCTCCTGCGCGATGGTCATGTCGGGGGTGACGTCGGCGAAGACCGTGGGGCGCACGTAGTAGCCGGTCGTGAGGCCGTCGGGGGCCTCGGGGCCGCCGGCCACCAGGCGCGCGCCCTCCGCGACGCCGCGTTCGATGTAGCCGCGCACGCGGTCCCGCTGCTTGCCGTTGACCAGCGGGCCGAGCCGGGTGCCGGGCTGCGCGGGGTCGCCTGGCACGTACTTGGCGACCGCCTTCGCGGCCAGCTCGACCGCCTCGTCGTAGCGGTCGGCGTCCACCAGCATGCGGGTCCACGCGCTGCACGTCTGGCCGGAGTTGGCCATCACGTTGGCGACGCCCGCCTTGACCGCGCGTTCCAGGCCGGCGCCGGGAAGGATCACGTTGGCGGACTTGCCGCCGAGTTCGAGGGCGACGCGCTTGACCGAGGCGGCGGCGGTCGCGGCGATCCCCTTGCCGACCGCCGTCGAGCCGGTGAACGACACCAGGTCCACGCCGTCGTGCTCGACGAGCGCCTGGCCCGCGACCGCGCCGAGACCGGTGACGAGGTTGAAGACGCCGGCCGGGAAGCCCGCCTCGTGCACCGCCTCGGCGAAGAGCTGGGCGACCAGCGGGGTGTCCTCGGCGGGCTTGAGCACCACCGTGCAGCCCGCGGCGAGCGCCGGGACGACCTTGGCGGTGATCTGGTGCAGCGGGTAGTTCCACGGGGTGATCGCGCCGACCACGCCGACCGGCTCGTGGTGGACGACCGAGTTGCCGACGCGCTCGCTGAACTCGTATCCCTTCAGCAGCTCGGCGTACGAGGCGGTGACCCCGGCGGGCAGGTCCGCGCTGACCATCTCGGCGAACGGCAGCGGCGAGCCCAGTTCCGCGGTCACGGTCGCCGCGATCTCGTCGCGCCGGGCGGCGAGCGCCCCGGCGAGCGCGGCGATGCGGGCGGCGCGGTCGGCGGGTGCGGTGGCCTTCCAGCCGGGGAACGCGGCGCGCGCGGCCCGTACGGCGGCGTCCACGTCCCGCGCGGTCCCGGCCGGGACGGCGTCGATGACCTGTTCGTCGGCGGGGTTGACCACCTCGATGACGTCGGTGGTCGCGGCCGGGCGCCACTCGCCGCCGATGTACATGCCGTCGTGAGCCTTCACGTCGCGTCCTTCCCGAGGGGGCGCCTCGCGGCCTCGCGTGCCGCGAGCCGCGCCGCGAGCCCCGTGGTGCAGCGGTCCCGCCCAAACTAGCGCCGCTAGTCAGTCGGGCGCCAGCAGGCCCCGCACCCGGGCACGGACCGGCACGTCACGAAGGGCGCCCGCGAGCGATTGACGGAGCCCCGCCGCAATCCTATGGTCAGCCATAGGATTCCCCGGTCACGGGGGACGGACGACGGACACCGGGAGCGGGCGATGAGCACGACGCACAGCGCGAGCAGCGGCGCGGGCGCGGGCGGCACGGAGGCGGCGCGCAAGACGGCGGGCGCCCTCACGTACTCCAGCGGCTTCGGCAACGAGCACGTCAGCGAGGCCGTCCCCGGCGCCCTGCCGGTCGGGCGCAACTCCCCGCAGCGCGCCCCCCTCGGCCTGTACGCGGAGCAGCTGTCGGGCACCGCGTTCACCGAGCCGCGCCACCACAACCGGCGCAGCTGGCTCTACCGGGTCCGGCCCTCCGCCGCGCACCCGCCGTTCCACCGGATCGACAACAAGCGGCTGCGCAGCGCGCCGTTCACCGAGGTCGAGCCGGACCCGAACCGGCTGCGCTGGAGCCCCCTGCCGGTGCCGACCGAGCCCACCGACTTCGTCGACGGCCTGGTCACCGTGGGCGGCAACGGCGACGTGCTCCAGCGCACCGGCATGGGCATCCACTGGTACGCCGCCAACCGCTCGATGACCGACCGCGTCTTCTCCGACGCCGACGGCGAGTTGCTGATCGTCCCGGAGCGCGGCGGGCTGCTGCTGCGCACCGAACTCGGCCTGCTGGCCTGCGAGCCGGGCCACGTGGCACTGATCCCGCGCGGCGTGCGTTTCCGCGTCGAGCTGCTGGACGCCGAGGCGCGCGGCTACGTCTGCGAGAACTACGGCGCGCCCTTCCGGCTGCCCGACCTCGGCCCGATCGGCGCCAACGGGCTGGCCAACGCCCGCGACTTCCAGGCCCCGGTCGCCGCGTACGACGAGGACGTGGACCGCGCGACGGAGGTGGTCAACAAGTTCGGCGGCAACCTGTGGGCGGCCGCGTACGACCACTCGCCGCTGGACGTCGTCGCCTGGCACGGCAACCACGTGCCGTACGTCTACGACCTGCGGCGCTTCAACGTCATCGGGACCATCTCCTACGACCATCCGGACCCGTCGATCTTCACCGTGCTGACCTCGCCGAGCGACACCCCCGGGCTCGCGGGCGTGGACTTCGTGGTGTTCGCACCGCGCTGGCTGGTGGGCGAGGACACCTTCCGGCCGCCGTACTTCCACCGCAACGTGATGAGCGAGTTCATGGGCCTGGTCGAGGGCGCGTACGACGCCAAGGCGGAGGGCTTCGTGCCCGGCGGCGCCTCGCTGCACAACATGATGTCGGCGCACGGGCCGGACCGGGAGACCTTCGACCGGGCGAGCGCGGCGGAGCTGAAGCCGCAACGGGTGGACGACGGGCTGGCGTTCATGTTCGAGACCCGCTGGCCGGTCGTGCCGACCGCGCAGGCGATGGCGGCGGGCCACCGCCAGGACGGCTACGACGCCGTGTGGCAGGGTCTTGAGCGGCACTTCGACGTCTGACGCTCCCCGCCCCGGCGTCCGACCCGTCCGACCGGAGCCCCACGTGAACGCCTTCGCCCCCGACCCGCTGACCCTCAACCGCAGACTCCCGCTGTGGTACCAGGTGTCGCAGTCGTTGCGTGCCTCGATACTGGGCCGCCACGCGGACGCCCCGCTGCGGCTGCCCACCGAGGAGGACCTCGCGGCGCACTACGGGATCAGCGTGCTGACCATGCGGCAGGCCCTGAAGTCCCTCGAGGAGGAGGGCCTGATCAGCAGGCACCGCAGGCGCGGGACGTTCATCGAGCCGGGCGCGGGCCGGGTCGCGCCGGTGCGGCTGCTGGGCTCGGTCGACGCGATCGTGGCCCAGCAGTCCGGCCAGCGCGCCACGTTGCTGGGCCACGGTCCCGTCCCGGTGCCGCCGGAGCTGGCCGAGCACTTCCCCGGTGGCGCCGAGGTGGTCGCGTTCCGCAGGCTGCGCTGCGACGAGGAGGGCACGCCGACCAACTGGGCGGAGAACCACGTGCTGGCGCCGCTCGCCGAACGCGTCGACCCGGCCGACCTGGAGCACTGGCCGATGACCAAGGTGCTGCGGGACCGGCTGGGGGTGCGCATCAGCCGCAACACCGAGACGGTCGAGGCCCGGCTCGCCGACCCGCGCACCGCGGAACTGCTGGCGGTGCCGCTGCTCAGCCCGATCCTGCACTACACCGGCGTCACCTACGACGAGGACGGGCGGGTGGTGGACGTCGCCCGCATCCACTACCGCGGCGACCGGTTCGCGTTCTCCGTGACGATGGAAGCACGGTGAGCCCGCGGGGCCGGAGGGCGCGGCGGTCGGGCGCGTACGGTGCGGGGGCTTGCCCGGAGCGTCGTGCGGGCGTCGGGCCGCTCGCATAGCATGCGGCCGGTGAGTGACGAGGCGGTGAGTGACGAAGCGGTCGCGCTCGCGGAGCTGATGCCCTGGTCCAGCGCCCCGGTCAGGCCGGGCCGCGAGTGGGTGACGGCGCCCGATCCGCGGTCCCTGACGGCGCGGTGGGACGCGTTGCTGCGCGCCGGTGGTGGGCCGGAGCGCGCCGCGTTGTTCGGCGAGACCCGCTCGCGCACCCTGCGCTCCCGCGTGCCCCAGCTGCCCGGACAGACCGCGCCGACGGTCCCGTTGGCGAGGGCCGAGGAAGCTTGCCCGCCGCCCGTGCCGGTGCTGTTCGGCCCGTACGACCAGCGGTGGCTGATCCCGGACCACCGCGTCCTCGACGCCGCACGGCCCGAGGTGTGGCGGGTCGCCGACGGCGAACAGCTCTTCGTCGTCGAGGCCGCCGACCCCGACACGGCGGACGAACAGGTCGCCGTGACCGGGCTGTTGCCCCTGACCCGAGGCGGCCGGATACGTCCGCTGCACCGGCGGCCCGGCGGCGTGGAGCCCAATCTCGCGCCGGGGCTGCTGCCGCTGCTGGCCGACCGGTTCGGCCGCGTGGTGGACGCCCGCGGGCTGACCGCGTGGACCGCCGCCGCCACGACGACCGGGCCGCGCGGCGACCTCGTGGTGCCGTTGCCGGGGAATCCTGAACTGTGGGACGAAGGCGTGGAGTTGGGCCGCGAGGCGCTGCGGCTGCGGCCCGGGCTGCCGGGAGGCGGCGAGCGGCCGAAGCTGCCGGGCGGGCGGCGTCCTTACGTCCGAGCGCCGATCCCGGCTCGTCCGGTGGCGCTGCGCTACGAGGCCGAGGACGAGGCGTTGCTGCTGCTCGGCGACGACGGGAGCGAGGGGCGGATCGCGCCGGTGGCGCGCGCGGTGTGGGAGTTCCGGGCGGGCGGCGCGGGGGTGCTGGAGAGCTGGTTCGCGGGCCGGGCGGCCGGGGCGGGCGGTTCCGGTGCGTCCGAAGGGCTCGCCGCGATCGGGCCCGCCGGGTGGTCCAGGAGGGGGACCTCGGCACTGCTGGAGCTGATCACCGTGCTGACGCTGGCGGCGGACCTGCGACCGCGCCGCCGGGCGTTCGCCGAACGGCTGCGTCAGGATGCGCACCTCATCGGGACGCGGGCGCTGACGCGGGCCGGGGTGCTTCCGGTGCCGTCCGCCGCGCGGCGTCCGGCCTCGGTGCTCGACCATCACGAGGAAGGGCCGGACGGCCAGTTCGCGCTGGTGTGATGGCGCTCCGGACGCGGATCACGTTGGCGACGGACGCGGATCACGCCGGTGATAAGGGCGGTGCGGGCCGGGTGGAGCGATGCGTGCCGCCGGTTTCGCGGGGGTGCGCGGGAGCGGGTGCGCCGGGTCGGACCGAAGGGCGCGGGGCCTCATCGGTCCGGCCGGCGGACGGGCCGGCGGCTACGCGGAGTGCGCGCGGGGGACGCGACGAACGGGGCGTGCGCGACGCGTCAGTGGCGGCTGCCGAACAGCGAACGACGGAGCCTGCGCAGCGGCGCGAAGAGCGAGACCCGGGCGCCGCGGCTCTCGCGGACACGGCTGGTGTCGCGCGCGGTCAGCTCCCGCATCAGCAGCGTCGCGTCGGCGGACTCGACGCGCGGTATGGCGGGGCCGCCCAGCACCGCGAGATGACGGTCGAGGCGGGCGCTGGTCGCACCGCTCCCGCAGTTGATGGCAGGCACACGTGGCCTGCTGCGCACTATCTGTTCCATTGCTACTCCCCACCCGTACGAGACACCCGGCCCGGGCAGCGTAACCCTATCGCCCTCGCGCGTCACCCGCGCATTCGCCGAGACCGATTCACCTTCCGTACAAGGGTGTTGACGCGCGCCTGTACGCATCGTCGCGCGCCGGGCGGCGACCCGCCGCGTGGGAGCGGCGACCCGCCGCGTGCGGTGGCGGATCCGGTGCGGCGCGCGCCTCGTAGCACATCGCGAGCCGGACGACGGGGGCTTCCCCGGACTCCTTGACGGCCCGACGCGGGCTGCGCGACATTGAACTCCTGCCGGACATCCGGCACTTCCGGGGGGCATCGTCGCGAATGTATCCGATTACCAGGGAAACGCTGCCGCTGCTGGTCGGTGCCGCCGTGGGCACCGGAGGGGTCGGCGCGGCACTCGTTCTGGCGAACATCCAGTCGCCGCTGCGCGCGCCGTTCACCTTCTTCTTCCTCGTGGTCGCGCCGGGCGCCGCGCTCGCCTCGACACTGCTCGGCCTCGACCCGCTCACCAGGATCGTGATCGCGGCGGCCGGGTCGCTGGTGGTCGACCTGCTCGTCGCCCAACTGCTGCTGATGCTGCGGATGTGGTCGATCCGCGGCGGGGTCGCGGGGGTCGCCCTGGTCAGCGCCGTCCTGTTCCTGCTGCCGCTGGTGCGGCACGGCTACGCCCGTACGGCCGGGAAGCGGGCCTCCGCGAGCGGCCGGACGGGACGGGCCTCCTGACGCGAGGCCCGACCCGACCCCGGAAGGCCTCCCCCTGCGCCGCTTCGGCCTGACCCTTACGCCGCTTCGGCCTGAACCGCACCCCGCACCGCTTCGGCCTGAACCGCGCGCTCCGTCCGCCCGGTTGCCCACGCCCGCGCACGCGCCGGTCCAGCGAACGTGCCGTCCCGGCGTACGTAGCGTTCCGCCGGACGACCGTTTCCTGCATATCGCCGACCGGTAATCCCCGGAATCGGTAAAGGCTCAGACCATTCCTTTCAAGATCGCCCGGCGATTCATGATCGCATTCCGCACCCGGACGAAGAATCAAGAGGTCGTTTCAGCCAAACGCCATTCACCCGCGCGGGTCTTGCCATAGAGTCGCATCCATCAATACCGTCGTACATCCGCCCGCACTGTCCCATCATGCGAGAAGTGGCCTTCGGGAGGGGCTCGTTGGGTCACGCTGGAGCGAGTGCGGGGCGCGGTAGGGGGGTGCCGTGCCCGGACGTATTCCTTGTGCGCCGGGCCGCGTACCGCGCGGCGAGAAGCAGACGCCGACTCGCCGGGCCGGCAAGGCGTCGGGCCGACCCATGGCCGGAATTCGCCATGGGAAATCCCGCGATCAGGCCCGCCGAGAACCCCCTTTCGAACCGGACACACCATGAGGACCGCCCGGGGGGCGGGCGGTCCGCGGGACGAGAGGGAAAACGCACCATGAGTTCCTTTGTCCATCCGGCCGTGCCCAGGCCGTCGTCCAATAGCGACCCGACGCAGAACGCATCCCCCACAGCGGTCGCCGACGTCCGTATTCCGGAACGCTTTCCGAGCTTCCCTGACAGATTCCGCGCGATTTCCTCGCACTTGGCGATCGCCCCGCCGGTCAGTGTGGTCATTCCCGCGATGAACGAGGCCGAGAACCTGCCGCATGTCTTCGCCACCCTGCCGCCCTGGATACACGAGGTCGTCCTGGTCGACGGGCACTCCACCGACGACACCGTGAAGGTCGCCCGCGCGCTGCGGCCGGACGTCCGGGTGGTCGAGCAGCGGGGCCGGGGCAAGGGCGATGCGTTGATCAGCGGTTTCGAGGCGGCCACCGGCGAGATCATCGTGATGGTCGACGCGGACGGCTCGGCGGACGGCAACGAGATCGTCTCCTACGTCTCCGCCCTGGTCTCCGGAGCCGACTTCGCCAAGGGCTCGCGGTTCGCCAACGGCGGCGGCACCGACGACATGACGTTCGTCCGCAAGCTCGGCAACCGGGTGCTGTGCGCGCTGGTCAACGCCAAGTTCGGGGCCCGCTACACCGATCTGTGCTACGGCTACAACGCGTTCTGGCGGCACTGCCTGGAGCAGATCGCCCTGGACTGCGCCGGGTTCGAGGTGGAGACCCTGATGAACATCCGGGTCGTCACGGCGGGCCTGCGGGTGCAGGAGATACCCAGCCACGAGCACCTGCGCATCCACGGCGCGAGCAACCTGCGGGCGGTGCGCGACGGGCTGCGCGTGCTCAAGGTGATCCTGCGCGAGCGCCGGGCCCGCCGGGCCGGGCCCCAGGCACTGCTGGCCGGCGCGGGCCTCGGGGAGGGCGCGTGACGCGGATGGCCGTCTCCGTGGTCATCTGCGCGTACACCGAGGACCGCTGGGGCGACGTGCTCGCCGCGGTGGCCTCGGTGCGCGCGCAACTCCTGCCCGCCGCCGAGACGTTGCTCGTGGTGGACCACAACCCGGCGCTGCTGTCCCGGCTGACCGCGCACTACGCGTCGGACGCGGACGTGAACGTGCTGGCCAACGCGGGCGTGCGGGGCCTGTCCGCGGGCCGCAACACGGGCATCGCGGCCTCCCGCGGCGAGGTGGTCGCGTTCCTCGACGACGACGCGGTCGCCGAGCCGGACTGGCTGGAGCGCTTCGCCGACGCCTACCGCGACCCGCGGGTGATGGCGGTCGGCGGCCGGACCCTGCCGCGATGGGACTCCGGGCGACGCCCCGCGTGGTTCCCGCGCGAGTTCGACTGGGTCGTCGGCTGCGCCTACCTGGGCCTGCCCGAGGGCCGCGCCGAGGTGCGCAACGTGCTGGGCGGCAAC
Source organism: Streptantibioticus parmotrematis (assembly GCF_019890615.1). Taxonomy (GTDB): domain Bacteria; phylum Actinomycetota; class Actinomycetes; order Streptomycetales; family Streptomycetaceae; genus Streptantibioticus_D; species Streptantibioticus_D parmotrematis. The sequence goes on from NZ_JAINVZ010000003.1 coordinate 429,733, forward strand.
GCCTCGTTCCGCCGTGCCGCCTTCGACGCGGTCGGCGGCTTCGCGACCGGCATCGGCCGGGACGGCGACCGCAGGCCGCTGGGGTGCGAGGAGACGGAGCTGTGCATCCGGCTGCGGCACGCCCTGCCGGACGCGGTGCTGCTGCTGGAGAACCGGGCGGTGATCCACCACCGGGTGCCGGCGGCCCGCCAGCGGTTCGGCTACTTCAGGACCCGCTGCTACGCCGAGGGGCTGTCGAAGGCGCTGGTCACCGCAAGCGTCGGCGCGCGCGACGGGCTGGCCAGCGAACGCCGGTACACCACACGGGTGTTGCCCGCGGGGGCGCTGCGCGGGGTGCGGGACGCGCTGCTCGGGCGCCGGGGCGGCGCGGGGAGGACGGCGGCCATCGTGGCGGGCCTGGCGACGACCGCCGCCGGGTACGCGGTCGGCCGTCTGCGCTCGCGCGGCACCGCGACACCGTTCACGATCTCGGCCACCGTCGCCTCCGGGAGCGTCCCGGAGCCGGTGCCCGTACCGGAGGCCGTGCCCGAATCCCTTCCCGCGCCGGGAGAGGTGGTTGCGTGAATCGCGCGACGGGGGACGGCGACGGGCCGGCCGTGCCGATCCTGATGTACCACGCGGTCTCCGACGACCCGGCACGGGCCGCGCTGGGTCTGTCGGTGACCCCGGGCGCGTTCGCCGAGCAGATGGACGTGCTGGCGGCACGCGGCCGGACCCCGCTCAGCACGCGGGAGCTGGCGCAGCGGTGGCGGCTGGGCCGTCCGCTGCCCGCCCGGCCGGTGCTGATCACCTTCGACGACGGCTACGAGGGCGTGCACCGGCACGCCCTGCCGGTGCTGAGGGCGCACGGCTTCGCGGCGACCCTCTTCGTGACGACCGGCTGGCTGCGCGGCCGGGCCCTGCCGGACCTGGCGGGGTCGGCGCCGGACCGCACGCTCGGCTGGGACCAGGTGCGCGAACTGGCCGCCGCGGGCGTGGAGATCGGCGGCCACAGCCACAGCCATCCGCAGCTCGACCAGCTCGGCGACGAGGCGCTCTGGTTCGAGGTGCTGCGCTGCAAGGAGATCCTCGCGGAGGAACTCGGCACTCCCCCGGTGTCGTTCGCGTATCCGTACGGCTACTCCAGCCGCCGGGTACGGCGTACGGTACGGGGCGCGTACGCGATCTCGCTCGCGGTCGGCAACGACCTGGCCCGGCGCGGGCAGGGCCCGTACGCGCTGCGACGGGTGACCGTGCGCCGGGGCACGGACACCGAGGAGTTCGAACGGTTGCTCGACGGCCGGGCGATCGGCCGGAACTTCGCCAAGGACCGGCTGCTGACCAGGGGTTACGCGATGGTGCGCGGATCCCGCCGAGCCCTGCGGAAGGTGTCACGAGCTCGTGTCTGAAACGACCACCACCACCTCGCAGCCGTCGCCGGCGGCGGTCCCGGGCGAACCGGCCGGGCGGCGGCCCCGGTTGAGGCTCCCGGGGCGGCGCGCGGACGCCGCGAGCGGCGCGGGCGGCCGGCACGGTGCGCGGGGCGGTGGCCGCGGCGGCGGGCGGGACCCGCTGCTGCGCAACGCGTACGCGCTGATGCTCAACACCGGTGTCTCGGCGGTGCTGGGGCTCGGCTACTGGCTGGTCGCGGCCCGCTACTACTCGCCGGAGGCGGTCGGCCAGGGCTCGGCGGCGATCGCGGCGATGAAGTTCCTGGCCGGGATCACGGCGGTGACGCTGACCGGTGCGCTGGCCCGGTTCATCCCGGTCTCCGGGCGGCGCACCGGGCGGATGGTGGCGACGACCTACCTGGCCAGTTCGGCCGTGGTGGCGCTGGCCGCCATGGTCTTCCTGCTCACGCTGCGGCTGTGGGGGCCCTCGTACCACTTCCTGCACGGGCCGCTGCCGGGGCTGGCGTTCGTCGGCTCGGTGGTCGCCTGGTCGGTGATGACGCTCCAGGACGGGGTGCTCACCGGACTGCGCAGCGCGGTGTGGGTGCCGGTGGGCAACACGGTGTTCTCCACCGGCAAGCTGGTGCTGCTGGTGGTGCTGGCCACGACGGTCCCGGTGACCGGTGTGTTCGTCTCGTGGGTGGCGGCCGTCGCGCTGTCGGTGCTGCCGCTGGGCTGGCTGGTCTTCCGGCGGCTGGTGCCGCGTCACGTGGCGGCGACCGAGGGACGGGCGCAGCCGCCGACCCGACGGGAGATCGGCCGGTTCCTCGCCGGGGACTACACCGGGTCGCTCTTCTCGCTGGCCGTGGTCTACCTGGTGCCGGTGATCGTGGCCTCGCAGATCAGTTCCCGGCAGAACGCGTACTTCTACATCACCTCGACCATCGGCAGCACGGTCGACCTGCTGGCCATCAACATGGGCGCCTCGCTCACCGTGGAGGGCGCCCACGACCCGTCGCGGATCGCGGACAACCTGCGGGCGGCGCTGCGCCGGATGGCCCGCATCATGATCCCGATCTGCATGTTCCTCGCGGTCTTCGCGCCGTACGTGCTGCGGGTGTTCGGGCCCGGCTACGCGTCGCAGGGCGCGCCGCTGCTGCGGTTCATGGTGACCGCGACGCTGACCCGGGTGCTGTTCGAGGCGTACTTCGGGGTGCTGCGCGCGCAGAGCAGGACGTCGCTGGTGGCGCTGTTGCAGGGCGCGTTGTGCGTGCTGGTGCTGGGCTCGACGCTGGCGCTGCTGCGGCCGCTGGGGATCGTCGGCGCGGGCGTGGCCGAGTTGTGCAGCCAGTGCGTGATCGCGGCGATCGCGTGCGTGGGGCTTGTGCGGATACTCCGGGCGTCGCCCGCCGCGAAGGAACGCGAACAGGCTGCTGAAGAGGGCGAGTTGGCGGCGCCCGAGGTGAGGACCGACGACACGCTGGTACTGGGCACCGGTCGGGCGCGCTCCGGGATCGACCAGGACACGCTGGCGCTGGGCGTGCGGCTCGACTTCGAACACCAGGAACGGCGCCCCTACGTACCGGCCGAGGCGGGCGCGGAGCGGGCCGCCGCGCCCGCGACCCCGAACGGAACAAGGGAGCCGAAGCCACCGAAGGAGCCCAAGCCCCGGGTGCCGCTGCGGGCGTGGCTGCCGGAGGCGGGCGGCTGGGCGGTGCTGCTGGCGGCGCTCGCGCTGTACTGGCTGCCGCTGCGCGGGATGGACGACGCCTCGCTGGACCGGATGAACGGCCTGGGCCTGATCTCCGTCCTGCCGCACGCGACGCTCGCGGGCGCGGCGCTGCTGGTGGTCGCGTTCTGCTGGGGTCTGGGCCTGCGTACACCGCGCCGGTGGCTGCTGCTGGCGGCGCTGCTGGCCACCGTGGTCTCGCTGCACGCGGTGCCCGCGCTGCTGGAGGCGCAGCCGAGGTTCGCGACCGCCTGGCAGCACGCGGGCTTCGTCGAGTACATCGACCGCACCGGGCAGACCCGGCCGTACCTGGACGCCCGCTGGTCGTGGCCGGGGTTCTTCGCGGGCGTCGCGCTGGTGACGAAGGCGTGCGGGATCACCGACCTGACGCAGGTGCTGCGCTGGTGGCCGCTGGCGGTCGAACTCCTCTACCTGGCGCCGCTGATGCTGCTGCTGCGGGCGGTGCGGGCGAGCTGGCGGGCGAAGTGGTGCGCGGCGTGGCTGTTCGTGCTGTGCGGCTGGGTCGGGCAGGACTACTTCTCGCCGCAGTCCCTCAACGTCTTCTTCTACCTGGTCTTCGTGGCCGTGCTGCTGGTGTGGTTCCGCTCGCCGTCCGGCGACCCGGGCGGCAGGCGGCTGCCCGGCGAGGAGCCGGTGCCCGCGATCGGGCGCGAGGAGCGCGGGGTGCTGCTGGGCGTGCTGCTGGCGGTGTTCGTCGCGTCGGTGGTCAGCCATCAGCTCACGCCGTTCGTGATGCTGGGCGTGGTGGCCTCGCTGGTGATCTGGAAGCGTTGCGCGCTGCGCGGACTGCCGCTGCTGTGCGGGGTGCTGGTGACCGGCTGGGTGGGCTTCCTCGGCGAGGCGTACTGGTCCGGGCACTTCAACGAGCTGTTCGGCGGCCTGGGTTCGCTGGGTGGCAACGTCACCTCCAGCGTCTCCGGCCGCATCAAGGGCGGCGACGACCTGCACCACGTCGTGCTGTACGCGCGGGTGCTGCTGGCCGCCGGGACGCTGGCGCTGGGCGGGTTCGGCTGGCTGCGCAGGCGGCGGGTGGGCATCGGCGACCGGTCGCTCCTGATCCTGTCGCTGGTGCCGTTCCTCGGCTTCGGGATGCAGTCGTACGGCGGCGAGATGGCGCTGCGGGTCTTCCTGTTCGCCTCGCCCGGCGCGGCGGTGCTGGCCGCGTTCGCGTTCTTCCCCCGGGTGCCCGCGGCGTCCGGCAGGCCGTGGCTGGGCACGCTGGCCGCGCTGGTGGCGGGGCAGGTGCTGATCTTCGGCTTCCTGCTGGCGCGTTGGGGCAACGAGGGCTTCGAGCGGGTGCGCTCCGGCGAGGTCGCGGCGATGGACTGGGTCTACGGCCACGACGCGCCGACCGCGCGGGTGCTGTGGCCGACGGAGGACACGGTCGACGACGTGACGCCCAACCTGCCGTGGAGCGCCAGGGACATGGACAAGGTGGTCTACCGCGGGGTGCTCGCCCCGGTGGACCCGGCGCGGGTGACCGGGCTGGTGCAGGACCTGCGCGCCTCGGGCCCGCAGTCGTACCTGATGATCACGACCGGCACGGCGCAGTACCTCGTGCAGAACGCGGGCTATCCGGCCGACTGGCAACGTGAGGTGGTGGGCGCGCTCGCCGCCGATCCCCAGGTGCGCGAGGTGATGTCGAACAGGGACGCGGCCGTCTTCGCGATGGCGACGCCACCGGCGGGCGCGGTGCCGCAGCCCGCGATCGGCGGGATCGGTCCCGTGGTGACCTGGACGCCGTGGACGGTGGTCGGCGCGGTGGCGGGCGTGCTGCTGGCGCTGGTGCTGGCGGCGCGCGAGGTGGCCCGGGTGCTGGTGCCCGCGCGGCGGCGGATGCGGGCGATGTCGGTGTCGTTCCGGGTGTCGCTGGTGCTGCTCGCGGTGTTCCTGGCGGCGCTGGCGGACCGGTTCGTGACGCTGAGCTGAGCGCCCCGGCCGCCGTGGGGTGGGTGATCAGGCGCCGGACGGGAGCCAGTTGACGCCGTACGCGGCCAGAGTGACCGTCGTGCCGCCGACGCGCGCGGTCAGTTGGTGGCCGGTGGTGTTGACGGCGACGGTCGCGGTGCGGCCGGCGAGCGCCCGGACGCCCGGGGTGTCCACGGTGACCGGGCGCGCGGGGGCGCCGGGCGGGAAGGCGGCGGCGAAGCGGCGCAGCAGGGTGAGCATGGGCTGCGCGGCGCCGCCGTCCGGGTCGCCCGCGGTGGCGTTCCACAGGCAGCCGGGGCAGTCGCCGTCGCGGGTCTCGGGGTTCCAGTAGAAGGCGGCCGCCGCCCCGCCCTCGACGAGTTCCATCATCGCGGCGGCCTGTGCGGCCAGCAGCCGGTCGGCGGGCCAGGAGGCGTCGTCCGGCTTGACGTACCACTCGGCCCACCACACCGGCAGCCCGCCGCCGACCCGCCGCAGCCAGTCGCCGACCGCGGCGAACTTCTCCGTCGCGGTGAACGGATCGGGGTCGAGGGCGCCGTCGTGCGTGGTGCTGGCGCCGTCGACGACCAGGAAGTCGGCGCCCTCCTTGTGCGCGAGCCAGTAGTCGAGCGCGTCCACCACCCGCTGGTCGAGGCTGCCCCAGGCTCCGCGTACGGAGGAGGCGTCGGTCCTCTGGCCGGGTGCGACGCTGTCCATGTCCAGATAGGGACCGCCCACCAGATCATGCGGGGCGACCTTCTTGATCGCCTCGTAGACCAGGTTGTAGAGCCGGGTGTAGTCCTGGTAGTCCCAGCGGTCGGCGCCCTCGTCCCAGAACCCCTTGAACTCGTTCCACACCAGGAAGTGCGTGACGTCCGGGTAGCGGCGGGCGACCTTGGCGGCGAGCGCGGCGAAGTCCGCGTAGTGCGCGGGGTCGGGGGCCTGCTCCAGCTTCGACCAGTCGGTGGTGCCGGGTCTGCCGCCCTTCATCCAGTCCGGGGCGCAGCACAGCGTGAGCACGGGCACCCCGCCGGTCGCGCGGATCAGGGCGATGCGGCTGTCGAGGTTGGTGAAGTCGTAGGCCCCGGGCGCCGGTTCGGGGTTGTCGGCGCCCCAGCCCATGATCGCCTGGTCCTGCGGAAGCGGCTGGGCGGCGAGGGCACGGGCGGCGGTGCGGTCGGCCGCGGTGGTGCCGTCGTCGGCGCTGAACTGGGTGTGGGTGAACCCGAACCCGAGGTCCGCGCTGGGCGGGCCCGGGGTACCGGGGGTGCCGAAGACGCCGGGGGCCGGGGTGCCGTGGGTGACCTCGACGTCACCGTGCCCGCCGGGGAGCCCGAAGACGGCGAGCAGCGTGCCGAGGCACAGCAGGCAGGCGACGAACACGGCGGACGCCACCAGGACCCGGCGACGGTCCGGCCCGGGCCGACCGGTGCGCGGGCCCTCATGACGCGCGATCACGCTCCGCACTCTAGGGGCGGACGACGCCCGGAACCGGCGCTTTCGGGGTACTCCCAGGAAGGGCCGGGGGTGCGCCGGGCGCCCGGCGCGGGCGCGCGATCAGCCCGGCCCGCCCGCTCGGAACGGGCGTCGACGCGTGCCCGCCCGGCTCAGGACGGGCGTCAGCCCGCGCCCCCTGCCCTGAGCGCGCGCCGACTCGCGCTCACCCACCCCGGAGCCGGCGTCAGCCCGTGCTCTCCCGTTCGTACCGCGCGCGCAACGCCTCCTCGATGGCGGTGAGCGCGTCCGCGCGGCTCAGGCCGAGGCGGTGGGCCTGCGTGGCGTAGGCCTCGGCGGCCTGCGCCGCGTGGCGGTGGGCGGCGTCGCCCGCGGCGGCGACGAACGTGCCGTGTCTGCCGCGGGTCTCGATCACGCCGTCCGCCTCCAGCGCGCGGTACGCCTTGGCCACGGTGTTGGCGGCGAGGCCGAGTTCGGCGGCGAGGCCGCGTACCGTCGGCATCCGGTGGCCCACCGGCAGCTCGCCCGCCCGGGCGCCCTCGGCGACCTGGCGCCGCAGTTGCTCGAAGGGCGCGACGGACGACTCCGTGTCGACGGTGATGCGCAGGCTCACGTGCGGTCTCCCGCTGGCTCGGCGGACGGTGGCTCGGCGGACGGTATGCCGTGATCATTGTGCGGCAGGGCGACCGCCCGGCCGGGACCTTCGGGGTCGTGGGCGATCGAGTCGCCCGGGCGGTGCCAGTGCAGGACGAAGCGGTCACCGGCGCGGTACGCGTCGAGGCCCGCCCTGCAGTACGCCACCATGTCGTCCGGCAGGGCGTCGAGCCGGTGCCAGCCGACGCCGGAGCACTTGTCCGGTTCGCGGTTGACCGGCTCGCCCCGCCAGTCGCGCGCCTCGAAGAACCAGCCGGTGCGCGGCGCGCCGTCCGGCGCCTTGTGCTGCATGACCAGGGCGACCCGGATCGCCGCCGGGTCGATGACGACGCCCACCTCCTCGTACGCCTCGCGGATCATCGCCTCCCGGACGTCCTCGCCGTCCTCGACGTGTCCACTGGGCGCGTTGAGCAGTCCGTCCGCGTACCCGGTGCCGGATCTGCGGGCGAGCAGCACCTCGTCGCCGCGCCGCAGGATGAGGTGGACGTCCACGATCTCGGTGTGGCGGCGGGGCGGCGCCGGTGCCGACGGGTGGACGACGGCGACGTACCGCTCGTCGTGGACCGGGCGGCCCCACAACGCGCTGTCGTGGCCGAGCTGTTCGATGTGCGTACGGCCGCCGAGCGGGGCGGTCAGTGCGGCGAGGTCGTCGGTGGCGAGGCCCACCGGATCGCTCTCGCCCCAGCGCCCCTCGACCAGCACCAGCCGCCCGCCCCGGCGCAGCAGCCGGGCCCAGCGGCGCAGCGCCGCCGCCGGATCGGGCAGCGCCCACAGCACGTGGCGCACCAGCACCACGTCGAACGCGCCCTCGGCCAGCGGCGGCCGGGCGGCGTCGCCGAGCAGGACCCGGGCGCCGGTGCCGGCCAGCTTGGCGGCGGCCCGGGCGGCCATGGGCGCCGAGCGGTCGACCGCGACGACCCGGTGTCCGTCCCGCGCGGCGAGCAGGGCGAGGCTGCCGGTGCCGCAGCCCAGGTCGAGCACGGCGCAGGGCGCCTCGGGCAGCCAGCGCCGCAGCCGCCGCGCCCAGGCGTCCCGGACCGCCGGATCGCGCAGTCCGTGATCCGGCTCGTCGTCGAAGGCGTCCGCCGCCGCGTCCCAGAAGGAGGCGTCCGCGGTGGGCGGGTCACCACTGTCCGCAGTCATGATCCGATCCTCGCACCCACCACTGACAATCGCCCCGCGACCGCTCACGGCGGCTGTGGCGGGGGTCGTTCAGCCCAGGCCGAGTGTGCGGTAGCGGGCGCGGCGGGCGGTCAGGCGCTCGTCGCGGTCGCGGGCCCGCAGCGCGGTCAGTTCGGCGCCGAGGGTCTCGCCGAGCAGGGTGAGGAAGGGCGCGGGGTCGTCGGCGGCGTCCGGGGTCTCCTCCACGATCCGGTCCACCACGCGGTGGGCCAACAGGTCGGCGGAGCGCACCCCTTGGCGCTCGGCGACCTCGTACGCCCGCTCGGTCGTCCGGTACAGGATCGCCGAGGCGCCTTCCGGTGGCAGCGGCGAGAGCCAGGCGTGCCGGGCGGCGAGCACCCGGTCGGCGGGGAGCAGGGCGAGCGCGCCGCCGCCCGCGCCCTGCCCGAGCAGCAGGCAGAGCGTGGGTGCGGGCAGCGTGACCAGGTCGGCGAGGCAGCGGGCGATCTCCCCGGCGAGGCCGCCCTCCTCCGCCTCGCGGGAGAGCGCGGCCCCGGCCGTGTCGATGACGGTCAGCAGCGGCAGGCCGAGTTCGGCGGCGATCCGCATGCCCCGGCGGGCCTCGCGCAGTCCCGCCGGGCCCAGCGCGGGCGGCCGGGAGGCGCCGGGTCCGCCGTCGCCGCCGTCGCTGCCGTCGCCGTCATTGCCGTCATCGCCGCCGCCGTCCAGCCGGTCGTGGCCGAGGACGACGCAGGGCGCGCCGCCGAACCGCGCCAGCGCCAGCAGCAGTCCGGGGTCACGCTCTCCCGCGCCGGTCCCGCTGAGCGGGGTGACGTCCCGCCCCGCGGTGCGCAACAGGGCGCGCAGACCCGGTCGTTCGGGCCGCCGGGACCGCCGCAGCGACTCGGCGGTGTCGACCGCGCCGCCCGCCCGATCCGCCTCCGCGTCCGCCCCGGCACCCCCCTCGGCGCCGTCCGCCCGCCGCGCCTCCGCGGCCACCCCGTCACCCCCGTCGACGCCGCCGTCCCCGTCACCTCCCGCCCCGGCACCCGCACTTGTCCCGTCGAGCCGCTCTCCGTCCTCCCCGCACAGCACCGCGAGCGCGCGGGCCGCCGCCGGGGCGAGGGCGTCGGGTGGCAGGACCGCGTCGACCAGGCCGTTAGCCAGCAGGTTCTCCGCGAGCTGGACCCCCTGCGGGAACTCCTCGCCGTACAGCGCCTGGTGGACGCGGGGGCCGAGGAAGCCGATGAGGGCGCCCGGTTCGGCCGCGGTGAGGTGGCCGAGCGAACCCCAGGAGGCGAGGACCCCGCCGGTGGTGGGGTGGCGCAGGTAGACCAGGTAGGGCAGGCCCGCCGCCTTGTGGTCGGTGACGGCGGCGGCGACCTTGACCATCTGGAGGAACGCGATCGTCCCCTCCTGCATGCGGGTTCCGCCGGAGGCGGGCGAGGCGAGCAGCGGGAGGCGTTCACGGGTGGCGCGTTCGACCGCGCGGACCAGCCGCTCCCCCGCGTCCACCCCGATCGACCCGGCGAGGAACGCGAACTCGCAGGCGATCAGGGCGACCCGCCGACCCCTGATCCGGCCCTCGCCGGTGACCATGGACTCGTCGAGTCCGGTGCGGGCGCGGGCGCGTTCGACGTCGGCGCGGTAGCCGGGGTCGTGCGGCAGGGTCGTCACCGGCTCGTCCCAGCGGTGCCAGGTTCCGGGGTCCACCACGGTCTGCAGCAGATCGAGTGCGGTCATGCGATCACCCTGTCACGATCACCTAGGGCCGCCGCTGACCGCCTCCGGCCGCTCCTCGTCCGTCGCGGCGTTCACGCCGAAGTCCCGCCGCCACCGGGCCGGGTGGCGGCGGGACGCGGCGGGTTCGGGCCCTCAGAGCGCCGAGGCGCAGGTGGTCTGCGTGGCGTGCGCGGGGTCGAGGGCGTTGGCGACCTCGTGGTAGGCGACGCGGTCGGTCAGTCCGATGGCGACGTGCTCGGACAGGTCCACCGGGCACAGGTCCTGGAGCAGCACGTTGTGCACGTCGGGACCGGACAGGTACTCGGAGGTGTAGGGCGTGACCACCTCGTCGTACTGCGTGGCGATGACGGTGTAGTGGACGCCGGGCACGGTGTCGCCGCCCGCGTTGAGCTGGGTGATGAAGGGCGATCCGGCGACCTGGTCGGTGAGTCCGGGGGCGCCGGACTGGAGGTAGGAGGCCGCGCCGGGGAAGTAGGGCAGCAGCGCGGTCAGTCCGTCCAGGGTGGTGCCGTGGTTGTCGGGGGCGAGGCCGATGAGGGCGTTGGTCCTGGCGGCGCCGCCGAGGAACTTCAGGTAGTAGCGGGGCATCATGCCGCCCTGCGAGTGCCCGACGATGTCCACCTTGCTCGCGCCGGTGGCCGCGAGCACCTTGTCGACCTCGTCGGAGAGTTGCTGCGCGGAGTCGGCGATGGGCCCGAGGCCGTCGAAGAGCGTCTCGCCGGGCAGTTGCCCGTAGTCGAAGGAGAAGACGCAGTAGCCGCGGTCCACCAGATACGGCGCCAGCACAAGGAAGTTGTCGGTCTCGTTGCCGAGGGTGCCGGGAACGAGCACCACGGGACGCGGGTGCGCCGAGGACGGTTTGCAGCCGTAGTCGTTCCAGCCGCTGGTCGTGGCGGCACTGGCCGGGGTGGGGGTGGCGACCAGTGCGGCGAGGGCGAGTGCGAACGCGGGCAGGAACGCCGCCGCGCGGCGGCGGTGTCTGCGCGCGGGTGTGGGCAGCTTCATGTGATCTCCTCGCAGGTCAGGGCATGCGAACAGAAAGCGGCCTGTGATCCGGATCACAAGATTGCTACTTGCTGGAAAGTTACGGGCGGGTAGCGTCGGCTGCCTAGTTACGCGTCGGTAAAGTCTTCGTCATCCAGCGGACATACAGCCCGGCTGCAGCCCGGCCACCGCCGCGCCTCAGGCCACCCCGAGCAGCCCCGCCGGTCCGGCCGCGGTCGGCCCGAAGAGGGCCCTGGCCCGGTCGGTGACCTCCTCCAGGCGCCGCGCCCGCTCGTCCGCCGGGTCCAACGCGAGCTGGTGGGCGGCGAGTTCGGCGCCGATCAGCCCTTCGGCGCGCAACGAGACCGCGCGGACCCGGGCGCGTTGCAGACCCAGCGCGGCGTGCATGCGGTACGCGGCGTCGGTGAGCGCGGCGGTGTGCGCGGTCGCCTCCGGCAGGGCGCGGGTCCTGGTGGTCGTGGAACGGTCGGCGTACCGCACCACCAGCGTCAGCGACCGCGCCGCCAGCCGGTCCCCGCGCAGCCGGGCCCCCAACTCGTCGGTGAGCGACAGCAACGCCCGCCGCTGCCGTGCCGGATCCAGCTCGTCGCGGTCGAACCGCCGCTCGGCGCCGACCGACCGGGCCGGCGCGTTCGGCGTGACCGGCGCCGGGTCGACGCCGCGGGCCCGCTCGCGCAGCCTGCGCCCGGCCGCCGCCCCCAGCAGCCGTTGCAGGGTGCCGAGCGGCGCGTCGGCGATCCGGCCCACGGTGTCGAGCCCGTAGCGCGCCAGCAGTTCCGCCGTGGCGGACCCGACCCCGTCGAGCGCTTCGGCGGGCTGCCCGGCCAGGAACGCCGCGACCGCCTCCGGTTCTTCGGGCAGCACGCGGACCGCGCCGGGCGGACCGCCGCGCCCCGCCATGCGGGCGAGCAGCGGGTTGGCCGCGACGCCCACCGTGCAGTCGGTGCCGTGCCGGGCCAGCGCCCGCACCCTGATCAGGGCGGCCAACTCGGCTGCGGTGCGCCCGAAGTAGCGCAGGCTGCCGCGGACGTCGGCGAGCGCGGCGTCCGGCGGCAGCGCCTGGACGACCGGGGTGACCTCTCCGAGCAGCGCGAGCAGGCCCGCGTAGACGTCCTCCCCGAGCGCGGGCGCGCCGACGGGCGGATGGAAGCGCAGGTGGAGCACGCGGGCGGCGGCGGCACCGGAGGCGGGGACCGCTTCGGGAGCAGGGACGGCACCGGAGGCGGGGACCGCGTCGGAAGCAGCGGCAGCGGCTCGTGTCATCCCGCGCTCCCCGGGCTGGAGTGCCACAACTTCCGCCCCGCGGAAGCCGGTTCGCCCGCCGGTCTGAGGTCGGCCCAGGGGTGGAGTTCGTAACCGGTGGGCAGGTGGATGCGGCGCCCTCCGGTGGGGTCGTCCGGGCTCCGGCCGGACGGCTCCCGCTCGGGCGGTGCCGCCAGCCGGGCCGCGACCGCGTCCAGCCCGCCCTCGCGGCGCAGTTCGGCGAGTTCCGCGAGGTCCCAGGCGGCCGCGCCCACCACGCTCAGGCCCCGCGCGCCGCGCCGCTGCACCACTCCGCGCACCAGCAGCAGCCAGGAGTGGAAGACGGTGTGCGCGCACGCCTCGTGGCTGTCGTCGAAGAACGCGCAGTCGGCGAGGCCCGTGCCGTCGTCCAGGGTGAGGAAGATGACCCGGCGGCCGGAGCGGATCGGCGGCGTCTGGGTGGCCACCTTCGCCCCGGCGACCAGCACCGTCCGGCCGTGCTTCGCGTCCCGCAGCGCCTTGGCGGGCAGCGCTCCGAGTTCGGCGAGGAACGCCCGCTGGTCGTCCATCAGGTGCCGGGAGGCGTCGATGCCCAGGACGCCGAGTTCGGCGCCGAGCCGTTCACCGTCGTCCATGTCGGGCAGCCCGGCCGCCGCGGTGGGCTGCCCGAAGTCGCCCACCGGGAGCGGCAGTTGGTCCGGAGCCGGGGCCGCCCTGCCCTGCCGGTGCAGTTCGGCGACCTGGAGCAGCAGGTCGCGCCGGGTGGCGCCGGGCGCCGCGAAGGCGTCCGCCGCGCCGACCTGGACCAGCCGTTCGGCCACCGGGCGGCTGGGGCGGCCCCGTCGCCACAGATCGGGCAGCGAGGCGTAGGGCTGTCCCGCGACCAGGCGCGCGGTCTCCTCCTCGCCGATGCCGCGCACGTCGGACAGCGCGAGCCGCACCCCCCACCGACCGGACACCAGTTCGATCCGATAGTCGGCCGCGGACCGGTTGACGTCCAGCGGCAGCACCGGGACCCCGCGCCGCCGGGCGTCCGCGAGCAGCAGCCGCTTGGGGTACATGCCGGGATCGTGGGTGAGCAGTCCCGCGTAGAAGGCGGCCGGGCGGTGCGCCTTGAGCCAGGCGGACTGGTAGGTGGGGACCGCGAACGCGACGGCGTGCGCCTTGCAGAAGCCGTACGCGCCGAAGGCCGCCAGGATCGTCCAGGTGCGCCGGACCGCCTCGGTGGAGTGGCCGCGGGCGCGGGCGCGTCCGGCGAACCAGGCGTGCACCCGGCCGCGCGCCTCGGGGTCGGACAGCGCGCGGCGCATCTCGTCGGCCTCGTCGAGACCGCACCCGGTCATCACGTCGATGATCCGGATGACCTGCTCGTGGAAGACCACCACGCCGTGCGTCTCGCCGAGCACGTCCTCCAGCGCCGGGTCCGGGTACTCGGGCGCGCGGCGGCCGTGCCGGGCCTCGACGAACGGCCGGACCATGTCGGCGGCGACCGGGCCCGGCCGGAAAAGCGATATGTCGACCACGAGGTCGTGGAAGGTCCGGGGCTGGAGCCTGCCGACCAGGTCGCGCTGACCGGGCGACTCGATCTGGAAGCAGCCCAGCGTCTCGGTGGAGCGGACCAGTTCGTACGTGGCCGGGTCGTCCGGCCGCACCCGGGCCCGGTCGTCCAGGTCGACCCGCTCGCCGGTGGCGCGTTCCACCTCGGCGACGGCGTGCGCCATCGCGGACTGCATCCGCACCCCCAGCACGTCGAGCTTGAGCAGCCCGAGCGCCTCCACGTCGTCCTTGTCGAACTGCGACATCGGGAACCCCTCCCCCGGGGTCGGCACGACCGGGGTGCGCGCCGGCAGGGCCGCGTCGGACAGCAGCACCCCGCACGGGTGCATGGCGACCCCGCGCGGCAGCCCGTCCAGCGCCTCGACCAGGTCCCACATCCGGGTGCCGTAGCGGTCCGCGTAGCCCTGCGCGTCGATCGCCCGCAGCTCCGGCAGCTCGGCCAGGGCGGCGCGGGCGTCGCGGGCCCTGATGTGCGGGAACGCCTTCGCCAGCCGGTCGGTCTCCAGCGGGTCCATGCCGAGGGCGGCGCCCACGTCGCGCACCGCGTGCCGGACCCGGTAGGTCTCCGGCATGGCGACGGCGGCCACCCGGCGCTCGCCGAAGCGGCCGAGGATCGCGCGGTAGACCTCCAGGCGGCGGGCGGACTCCACGTCGATGTCGATGTCGGGCAGCGCGACGCGGCGCACCGAGAGGAAACGTTCCATCAGGAGCCCGTGCTCGACCGGGTCCGCGGTGGCGATGCCCAGCAGGTGGTTGACGAAGGAGGACGCGCCGGAGCCGCGGGCGGCGACCCGGACGCCCAGCGCCCGGGCGTCGTCGACGACCGCGGCGACGGTGAGGAAGTACCCGGCGAGTCCCAGCCGGGCGATCACCCGCAGTTCGTCGTCGAGCCGGTCCCAGCGTTCCCGGTCCCGGTCGTGGCGGCGGGTCACCATGGCCGCCGCACAGCGCGAGCGCAGCACCCGGTCCGCGGTCCGCCCGCCCACGCCGACCAGTTCCGGCTCGGGGAAGTGCCTGCCGCCCATCCCCAGGTCGTCCCCCGGGTCCACGGCGCACTCGGCGGCGGTCTCCTCGGTCATCCGCAGCAGGCTGTACGCGGCGGTGCGGCGGAACCCGGCGGCCTCGGCGACCAGTTCCGCGGTCCTGGCCATCGCGTCCGCGCCCTTCAGCCACGCCTCACCGCTGTCCAGCGCCTGCGGCTTGAGGATGTCGACGGGCACCAGCAGCCGGGCCGCGTCCAGCACGTCGGCGACCTCGCCCTGACCGGGGTCGGCGTACCGCACGGCGTTGGTCAGCACCGGGCGCACCCCCTGCCGCGCGGCGAAGCCGAGGGTGCGGGCCGCCAGCCGCAGCGAACCGGGACCGGTGCCCGGCCTGCCGTGGCTGACCACCTCCAGGCGCAGGGCGTCGCCGTACCGCTCGCGCCAGGGGGCGAGCAGCCGGGCGGCGCGGTCGGGGCGGCCGGCCGCCAGCTCCACGCCGATCCCGGAGTCCGGTCCCAGCAGGACCGTCAACCCTTCACCGATCAGATCCGGCCATTCCAGCCGGGTCCGGTCCCGCTCCCGGTGCGCCGCCGTGATCAGGCGGCACAGCGCCGCCCAGCCGACCGCGCCGTCGCGGGCGAGGAAGAGGGCGCGCGGCGCCGGCTCGTCCACGAAGACCCCGCCGCGCGCCGGGGCCGGGCCGCGCCGCCGCTCGTCGCCGGGGCCGCCAGGGGCGCCGGGGATGCCGGGGACCGCGAGCACGGCGCCGAACAGCGGCCGCACCCCCGCCCTCCGGCAGGCCGTGGCGAACCGGACGGCGCCGGCCACGGTGGCCCGGTCGGTCAGCGCGAGGGCGTCCATCCCGCGCTCGGCGGCGCGCTCCGCGAGGTGTTCCGGGAGGGAGGCTCCGTAGCGCGCGGAGAAACCGGAGACGGTGTGCAGGTGGGTAAAGCCCTGCATGCCGCGCACCTCCCGCTCCCCATCGCGCCCCCTCCTGCGGTCTCCCGCGGCCCGGCCCTCGGACCTCGCGTTTCCACCATAGACCAGATTTCGAATATCTGTTCGACCCGGCCGGTTTCGTACTGCCCGCGACCGACACGGGACGGAGCGTTCCGGCTCTGTACAGGCGGCACACAGACGTCTCCGTATGGTGATCCCGCCGAGTCCTAATCTTGGCCTTCGCTTTACAAGACCCCTGCAACCACTTGCGTAGAGTCCATGTCTCTAGGTATGGCGGATGTACCTGACGAAGTGACGTGAGTGGAGCAAGAGTGGGGCGGATCAAGCGCAGCATCGGGGTCGCACTGATGGCGGGTGCCGTGCTGGCAACCGCCAGCGCGTGTGGCGGCAATGCCTCGGCGACCGGAACGGACGGGAAGAACGCGCAGGCGGCTGCGAGCAGTGGCGTGAGCCACAGCCCCAGCGCCAAGCCGTCGCCGACGCGTCCGGCGGGGCCGCCGATGCTGCTGGACACGATCGAACCCGAGGACGGGACCACGGTGGGTGTGGCGATGCCCATATCCGTGGACTTCAGCACGCCGGTCGCCACCTCGGCCCGGGCGAACGTCGAGAAGCACCTGAAGATCACCACCTCGACGCCGGTCACCGGCGCGTGGCACTGGTTCAGCAGCACCCGGGTCGACTTCCGGCCTAAGCAGTACTGGACCCCGGGCACCAAGGTCAGCCTGGACGCCGCGCTGACCAACGTGCCGGACGGCAACGGCCGTTACGGCACGCACGACTACAAGCACAGCTTCACCATCGGCCAGGACATCGAGGCCAAGGTCTCCGTCCCGGGCCACAGCATGACGGTCACCAACGCCGGCAAGACCGTGCGGACCATGCCGATCGACGCGGGCAGCCCGCAGTTCCCCTCGTGGGACGGCACCATGGCCGTGATGGACAAGGCCCGTGAGGTCCGGATGACCTCGTGCAGCGTGGGCATCACCTGCGACAAGAGCAACCCGAACTTCTACGACCTGACCCTGCCGTGGGACGTGCAGCTGACCACCTCGGGCACCTACGTCCACTACTCGACGGGCGACCCGTCCCCGGGTCACAGCTACGGCTCGCACGGCTGCGTGCACCTGTCGTACTCGGACGCCGAGTGGTTCTACAACTACGTGCAGCAGGGCGTCCCGATCACCATCACCGGCTCCCCGCGCGGCGACGCCGCCGGTGACAACGGCTACGCGGACTTCAACGTCTCCTGGACCGACTGGCTGTCGTCCAGCGGCTCCGGCGAGTTCACCACCAGCGCTTCCTGACGCTCCTCACGGACGCCCGGACGCACCGGCCCACGGCAGGCCCCGGGCGGCGGTTCCCCTCAGCGGGGGTCGTCGCCCGGGGCCTGCCGCGTGTCCGGGGCGCGGTGCTCGCGTTCCCACAACGGATGCTCCCTGCGGGCCCAGGCGCGGGAGACCCAGCCGGTGCGCAGGCCGCGGCGGGCCTCCGGGTCGCGGACCGCCATCCAGACGTGGCCCGCCACCAGCACGCCGATGACCAGCGCCAGCCAGTCGTGCACGAAGGTCGACCCGGTGCGCCACACCAGCGGGGTCAGCGACGGGAACCACATGACGATCCCGGTGCCCAGCATCACCAGCACCGCGCCCGCCACGAACGCCGCGTACAGCTTCTGCCCGGCGTTGAACTTGCCCGCCGGACGCGGCCCCGGCACCCGGCGCAGCACCCGGCCGATCCAGCGCCGGTCGTGCACGCCGAAGCGGTTGAGCCGTCCCAGGTCGGCGCGGTAGGCGCGGGAGACGAGACCGGCCAGCAGCGGCAGCGGCAGGAGCACCCCCGACCACTCGTGCACGGTCACCAACAGCCTGCGCCTGCCGACCAGTTCGGCCAGCGCGGGCAGGTAGAGGAAGGCCGCGGTGACGATCGCGGTGCCCATCAGCGCGGCGGTGACCCGGTGGATCCACCGCTCGGCGGGCGTGAAGCGGCGCAACTCGCCTGCTGCGGAACGCTCTTCGGGCGTCCGCCGCGGGTCACGAGGTGGGGGCATCGTCGCGTCCGTTCGACCGGCCGACCCAGGCGTCGACGTCGTAGCCGTAGTGCTCCCAGTAACCGGGGATCACCTGATCGGTCACGGTGATCCCGGACAGCCACTTGGCCGACTTGTAGAAGTACATCGGCGCCGCGTACAGCCGCACCGGCCCGCCGTGCGCGGCGGTCACCGGCTTGTCGTCCATCCCGTAGGCGACCAGCATGTCGGGGCGCCTGGCCTGGTCCAGCGTGAGGCTCTCGCTGTAGACCCCGTCGAAGCAGGTGAAGCGCAGCGCCTTGGCGCCCGGCTTCACCCCGGCCGCGTCCAGCAGGTCCGACAGCCGCACGCCGGTGAACGCGTAGTGCGGAACGCGCCAGCCGGTCACGCACTGCACGTCCCGCACCAGCCGGGTGGGACGCATCGCCCGCAGCTGCGCCAGGCTGTACGTGGCCGGGTGCTCGACCAGGCCGTCGACGGTGAGGCGGTAGGCCGCGTCGGAGCGGTGCGGGATGGAGTCGGAGACCGAGTAGAAGCGGAATCCGCCGCCACCGGGCAGCAGACCGCTCAGCCCGGTGGGGTCCTTGGAGGCGATCGAGGCCAGCAGGTTGTCGAGGCCGTTCTGCAGGTAACCGCCGGCGGCGACCCCGGCCGCGCCCAGCCCGAGCATGCCGAGCACCACCCGCCGCCCGACGGGCGCGCCCTCGCCGTCCTCCACCATGTCCCGATTCGACCACCCTCTCCCCCACCTCGACATCCTCCTCGGGCGGACGTCAGCCTTCCGTAAGGCTTGTGGTCGCGCCCACGAGGCAGGGAGTGACGGTGCGCGGGTCCCAACGCGCCGAGGGCCGTACGCGCGAGCGCTCGCGCGTACGGCCCTCGGCGGGTGGGGGGATCCGCGATGGTTCGAGGGGTTACGGACCTGTGCGGTGTCATGCCGATCGGCGTGGCTGAGTTTCCCAATCCGGCGCGAGGCGGCGCAAGACGCAACCTGTGAAAAACCTGTGATGGAGACCGGGTGAAGACGGGCCGGGCTCAAGCCTCGGGAGGCCGCCCGGTGACCGGATCGGTGCGGTCCGCCGGGTCGACCGGCGGCAGCGGGTCGGGCGGCGGCACCGGCGGGGCGGACGGCCCGGTCCCCGGCGGCTCCTGGGGCTCGACGGGGTTGACGGGGTTGACCGGGTCCACGGGGTCGCGCAGTTCGGGAACGTCCTCGAAGGCACCGAGCCCCTCGCCAGGACCGGCGCCGTCCTCGTCGCCCTCTCCCGGGGCCGGTCCGAGCGCGGCGGCGGCCGGGTCGGTCGACTCGCGCAGGGCGGGATCGCCGAGCGCGGGATCGAGGAAGGGGCCGGGGCCGAGGTCGGTACCGAGGGCCGGATCCGCGCCCTGGGCCGGGTCCGCGTTCAAGGCCGGGTCCGTGTCCTCGGCGGCGGGAGCGACGGCATCCGCAGGAGCCGGGCCACGGGCCGGGGCGGGCGGTTCCTGCTGCTGGAGCGGCTGGTTCTGTGCCGCCCGCTCCAGGAAGCGCAGCAGTTCCACCGGGAACGGCAGCACCAGCGTGGAGTTCTTCTCGGCCGCGACCGCGGTCACCGTCTGGAGCAGCCGCAGCTGGAGGGCGGCCGGCTCGTGGGCCATCGCGGCGGCGGCCTCGGCGAGCTTGCGGGAGGCCTGGAGCTCGGCGTCGGCGTTGATCACCCGGGCGCGGCGGTCCCGGGCCGCCTCCGCCTGGCGGGCCATCGAGCGCTTCATGCTCTCCGGCAGCGACACGTCCTTGATCTCGACCCGGTCGATCTGCACGCCCCAGCCCAGCGCCGGGCTGTCGATCATCAGCGCCAGGCCCTCGTTGAGCTTCTCGCGGTTGGACAGCAGGTCGTCCAGGTCGCTCTTGCCGATGATGGACCGCAGCGAGGTCTGCGCGACCTGGAGCACCGCGAAGCGGTAGTCCTCGACGTTGATGACGGCGTCCACGGGGTGGATGACCTTGAAGTAGACCACCGCGTCCACCCGGACGGTGACGTTGTCGCGGGTGATGCCCTCCTGGGACGGGATGGGCAGGGTCACGATCTGCATGTTGACCTTGACCAGCCGGTCGACCCCGGGGACGACCAGCTTGAACCCGGGCGGGCGCACCTCGGACCGCAACCGGCCGAGCCGGAAGACCAGTCCGCGTTCGTACTGTTTGACCACCCGGGCGCCCGCCAGGAGGTACACGGCGCCGAATGACAGCACCGCCGCCACCACGTCAACGATCATCACTGCCCCCTGCCGGGCCGATAGCGCACGTGGGCACCGCGGGCGGCGGACCCGCCCACGGGATGTCCTGTTTTCACCGTACGCCCCGGTACCGTCGCCGTCAGGTGGCCGACGCGTCCCGTCCGTCGGGGGCGGCGCGCAGCAGCCGCTCGGCGACCTCGCGCAGCCGCGGCGCCAGCTCCGGCGGCTCGTGGATCTCGAACTCGACGCCGAAGAGCGCGATGTAGACGGCGAGCGCGTCCAACGAGGCGAAGCCGGTGCGCAGCACGCAGCGGGTGTCGTCGACCGCCTCGACGGTGGCGGTCCCCTGCGTGGTGTACTCCGCGATCCGCTCGGCGGGCGCGTACAGGGTCACCACCGCCTGGTGCCGGTAGACGCCCGAGGTCACCCCGCGTGCCACGTACGCGGCGGCGTCCCGCGGCGGCTCGCGCGGGGTGAATCGCAGGCCCGTCGGGACCCTGGGGGCCATCCGGTCGACCCGGAAGGTGCGCCAGTCGTCGCGTTCGGTGTCCCAGGCCAGCAGGTACCAGCGGCGGGCGAGGTGCACCAGGCGGTACGGCTCCACCTCCCGCCTGCCGACCCGCCCGTCGTGGCCGGTGTAGCCGAACCGCAGGCGCTCGTGGTCCCGGCAGGCGGCGCCGATCGCGGTGAGCACGGCCTGTGCCACGGTGGGGGCGCCCTCCTGCTGCGAGACCGCGATCGCCTCGGTGGCCTGCACCCGGTGCCGCAGCCGGGAGGGCAGCACCTGCTCCAGCTTGGCCAGCGCCCGGGTCGCGGTCTCCGCCATCCCGGCCACCCCGCCGCTCGCCCCGGTGCGCAGGCACAGGGCGACGGCCACCGCCTCCTCGTCGTCCAGCAGCAGCGGGGGCAGCTCCGCGCCGGCGCCCAGCCGGTAGCCGCCCGCGGTGCCGGAGGTGGCGTGCACCGGGTAGCCGAGGCCGCGCAGCCGGTCCACGTCGCGCCGGACCGTGCGGGTGGTCACCTCCAGGCGTTCGGCGAGCTGCGCGCCGGACCACTCGCGGCGAGCCTGGAGCAGCGAGAGCAGGCGCAGCAGTCGGGCGGAGGTCTCCAGCATGGGCCCATGCTGCCATCTCTCGCGGACAGAGCCGGTCCGCGAGCGTGGACCGGCAGGCGGACGCTCAGTCCAGGCTCACGCCGTAGCGCGCGAGGGCGGCGGTGACCGGCTGGTAGTACGTCGTGCCGCCGGTCGCGCAGTCGCCGTTGCCGCCGGAGGTCAGGCCCAGCGCGGTGTCGCCCGCGACGAGCGGCCCGCCGCTGTCACCCGGCTCGGCGCACACGTCGGTCTGGATCAGCCCGGTCACCACGTCGCCGTCGCCGTAGTCCACGCTGACGTCCAGCGCGGTGACGGTGCCCCAGCGCACCCCGCTGCTGCTGCCGGCACGCGCGACGCGTTCGCCGACGCGGGGCTCGCCCGCGCGGACGACGACGCGGCCGTCGACCGTGGTGCGCGGGGCCTGCCGGGCGGGCCCTTCGGCGCGCACCAGCGCGTAGTCGTGCCCGGGGTAGGCCCAGGCAGCCGTCGTGCCGATCCTGACGGTGCGTTCGGCGTCCGCGTACCAGGTGCGCGCGGCGCGGCCGCAGTGCCCGGCGGTCAGGAAGTACCGGGCGCCGCCACGCCGTACGCCGAACCCGAACGAGCAGCGGTACCCGGCGCCGTAGACCGCGCCGCCGCCGGTGGGCACGGGGGCGAGCACTCCGGCGGCACGCTCGATGCGGACCGCGCCGCCGAACCGGGCGGTCCCGGCGCGCAGCCTCGCGAGCTGGTCGGGGCGGACCCGGGCGTCGGCGGTCACCACGAGCTGTCCGGTCGCGGGGTCGCCGCTCCAGGCGGTGCCGGGTATGCCCAGCGCCCGTACCGCGGCGGCGACCGCGCCGAGCCCGGCGGCGGCGTACCGCGCGGCGCCCGCGGCCGGGACCCCCACGACCGCCCCGGTGGCCAGCAGCGCGGCGGTCGCGGCGGCGGCGACGCGGCGGCCGGCCGGGGCGGGGTGGTCGCGGGGTCCGGTGCGCGGGGGATGGCGTGGGATCACTCTGGGCCTCCTCGGCGATGCGGAGGGTCACTGCCGCAGGAGTATTCAGACCACCGGGGGCGTCGTACAAGGGCGCCCCCTCGGGCGCGCGGCCGCAGGGGCGGCGCACCGGCGCGGCGCGCATCCCGCGCGGCGGGCCGAACGCCGCGGTCCTGCGCCAGGTGCCCGACGTCGCCGACTGAGCCTCCGTCAGGACCGGGACGATCAGGCCGTCGTAGGGGGTGGCGACCCGGGCGGGCCGAGCGTGGTCGTCGCGCGGCGCCAGGCACAGGCCGCACAGATGGGCCGGCCGTCCACGAGGTCGCGAGTCCTTCGGAGAGCCGATGACGGCACGGCCTGACGATCCCGAACAACTCTCCCTCAGCGCGTTTCGGCCACGACCGGCGGGTCATATTACCTGTCCGGGCCCTGGGCCGGACGGCGGCGCTCATTCACTCTCCCGTGCGTCACCGACCGAATTTTTTTTCCATGGCCCGTCACCTTCCGTATTCCGCCTGCCACCTGACGTGTCGCCACCCGCGCCTGTGCACCAGAACCGTCACGAAACCGTGATGTCAAGGGTTTCCGCTTGGCGCATCATCAGCATCATGGACGACCATAGGAGGGCGGACGGTACAGACCGCACGTGAGAGGAGGCGTCCATGGGTTCGGTGCGTAAGGCCAGCGCTTGGCTGGGACTCGTCGACGACAGCGGCGACGAGCGGTACTACGACGAGGAGTACACGGACTACGCCGAGGGACCGGTGCCCAGTGACGCCTGGGTGACCGACCCGCGGGTGCGGGTGGCCGCCGACGCGGCGCAGGAGACCGGCCGCCGGATCGCCACCGTGACCCCGGACGGGTTCCGGGACGCGCGTGGCATCGGCGAGTTGTTCCGCGACGGCGTCCCGGTGATCGTCAACCTGACCGCGATGGAGTCGTCCGACGCCAAGCGCGTCGTGGACTTCGCGGCCGGGCTGACCTTCGGACTGCGCGGCGACATCGAGCGCGTCGCCAACCGGGTCTTCCTGCTCACCCCGGCCGAGTACACCGTGGTCAGCGGGGAGAGCGCGGGCCGCGCCTCGGACGGCTTCTTCAACCAGAGTTGACCGGGGCGCGCCCCGCCGCCGGGCGATCAGCGCCGCCCGGCGGAAGGCGTCGGTCAGCGGAAGGCGTCGAGGCCGGTCAGCGCCTTGCCCAGCACCAGCTGGTGCATCTCGACCGTGCCCTCGTAGGTGAGCACCGACTCCAGGTTGGTGGCGTGCCGCATCACCGGGTACTCCAGCGAGATCCCGTTGGCGCCGAGGATCGTGCGCGCGGTGCGGCAGATCTCGATGGCCTCGCGCACGTTGTTGAGCTTGCCGAAGCTGACCTGCTCCGGGCGCAGCCGCCCGGCGTCCATACGGCGGCCGAGGTGGTGGGCGAGCAGGATGCCCTTGTGCAGTTCCACCGCCATGTCGGCGAGCTTGGCCTGGGTGAGCTGGAAGCCGCCGATCGGGCGGCCGAACTGCTCGCGGGTGGTGGCGTACTCCAGCGCCGCCTCGAAGCTGGCGCGCGCGGCGCCCATCGCGCCCCACACGATCCCGTACCGCGCGTGGCTCAGGCAGCTCAAGGGGCCGCGCAGGCCGGTGCCCTCGGGCAGCACGGCGTCGGCCGGCAACCGTACGTCGTCCAGGACCAGTTCGCTGGTGACCGAGGCGCGCAGGCTCCACTTGTGCTTGATCTCCGGGGCGGAGAAACCGGGGGCGTCGGCCGGGACGACGAAGCCCCTGATGCCCTCGTCGGTGCGGGCCCAGACCACGGCGACCCCGGCCACCGAGCCGTTGGTGATCCACATCTTGCGGCCGTTGATCACCCAGTCGCCGCCGTCGCGCTTGGCGTAGGTGGTCATGCCCGCGGGGTCGGAGCCGTGGTCCGGCTCAGTCAGGCCGAAGCAGCCGATGACCTCGCCGGAGGCCATCCGCGGCAGCCACGCGTTCTTCTGCTCCTCGGAGCCGAAGCGGTGGATCGCGTACATGGCCAGCGAGCCCTGCACCGACACCAGTGAGCGGATGCCGGAGTCGGCGGCCTCCAGCTCCAGGCAGGCCAGCCCGTACTGCACGGCGGAGGCACCGGCGCAGCCGTAGCCGGTCAGCGACATCCCGAGCGCCCCGATCGAGCCGAGTTCACGGGCGAGCTCGCGGATGCCGGGCAGCTCGCCGCGTTCGTACCAGTCGGCGACGTGCGGCAGCACCCGGTCGGCGGCCCAGCGGCGCACGGTGTCGCGCACCGCGAGGTCCTCGTCGCTCAGCAGGTCGTCGATGCCGAGCGGGTCGCGCGGGTCGAAGGACGGCAGTCCACTGCCACTCATGACGGGCCTCCGCTTTCGGTCACGGCCCGCGGCCGCCCGGCGCCCTGCCGCCGGACGATCATCGCAGGTCGTCGCCGACGCTACGGGCCTGGCCGGGCGGCGTAAAGCCCTTCGGGACACGGGTCGCGGGCGTCACACGGCCCGCACGGCTCCCGTCTGCCGACAGACCCCCGCGCGTCACACCGGTCGCACGGACCGCGCCCCTCACACCGCCCGGCCGGCCGCCTGCGGCTCGCGCGGGGCGGGCACCTCGACGGCCTCCGCGTCGCGCGCGCCCCGGGCCGCCTCGTCCTCCTCGCACGCCGCGCCGTCGAACGCCCTGGGCAGCCGCAGCGCGGCCACCGCCCCGGCCAGCAGCAGCACGGCGCTGACGACCAGGGTGACGTGCAGCCCGTGGACGAACGCGTGCCGGGCCGCCGCGCGCAGGGTCTGGCCGGTGCGGCCGCCGAGCCGGTCGGCCAGGTCGTACGCCTCTCCCAGCGAGCGTCCGGCGCTCGCGCTGTCGGCGGCGGGCACGCCGGGCAGGTGCCGCAGGCCCGGGGTGTAGACCGCGTTCATCACGGAGCCCAGCAGCGCGATGCCGATGCCGGCGCCCAGCTGGTACGAGGTCTCGCCGATCGCCGCCGCACCGCCCGAGCAGCCCGCCGGGGCCTCGCTGAGCATGGACTCGTAGGAGCCGAACAACGTGGTCTCCAGGCCGAATCCGAGTGCCACGAACGCGCCGGTCAGCAGCCACGGCCGGTCCTGTTCGCCCGTCGCGGTCAGGGCGAGCACGGCGGACGCGGTCAGCAGGAAGCCGCCGCAGACCATCGCGCGCGGCCCGAAGCGGCGCAGGGTGCGCGAGCCGGTGAGCCCGGCGGCCATGGCGGCGAAGGTCAGCGGGAGCAGCCGCAGTCCGGTGTCGACGGGCGGGAGGTCCAGCACCAGCTGGAGGTACTGCACGGCGATCAGTTCCAGCCCGACGAGCGCCAGCATGGCCAGCACGATGCAGCCGACCGAGGTGCCGAACGCGGGCCTGGCGAACATCGTGACGTCCACCAGCGGGTGCCGCAGCCCGCGCTGGCGGCGGACGAAGAGCCACAGCAGGGCCGTCCCGGCGAGCAGCGGGACCAGCGCGACCGGGGAGAGCGGCGAGAGCCCGGCGCCCAGTTCCTTGACGCCGACGACGGCGCCGAGGATGCCGAGCGCGGCCATGAGGGCGCCCAGCACGTCCCACGGCCCGTCCCGGTCACCGGTGGACTCCGGCACCAGGCGCCGGGCGAACGGCCAGATGACCGCCATCAGCGGGATGTTGATCAGGAAGACCGAGCCCCACCAGAAGTGCTCGACGAGGAAGCCGCCGAGCACCGGCCCCACCGCGGCGCCGACCGCGGCCACCGCGGACCACACGCCGATGGCGACGGCCCGCTCGCGCCGGTCGGGGAAGACCTGGCGGACGATCGACAGCGTCGCGGGCATGATCATGGCGCCGCCGACGCCCAGCAGCGCCCGGGCGCCTATCAGCACCGCGGGGCTCCCGGCGAGCGCGGCGATCCCGGAGGCGGCGGCGAACAGCGCGTACCCCAGCAGCAGCACCCGGCGGCGGCCGACCCGGTCGCCGAGGGTGCCGAAGAGGATCAGCAGGGCGGCGGCGGCCAGCGGGTAGACGTCGACGATCCACAGCAGTTCGACGGCGCCCGGTCGCAGGCTCTCGGTGAGCGAGGGCACCGCGACGTGCAGCACGGTCGCGTCCAGGGCGACGAACAGCAGGCTCACGCAGAGCACGACCAGGACGGTCCAGCGGTTGGCGGGAGAACCGGCCGGGCCGAGTCTGGCGTGCCGTCCGCGCCGCCGTGCCGTGTCGCGGGGCCCTCCGGCCGTGCCGGGCCGCCGGGTGGGGCCGGGCCGCCGGTCGTCCTCCGGGACGGCGGCGGTCGTGGTCCGACCGCCGGCCGTGGTCGTCCCGGTCATCCGTGCACCTCCGCTGTGTTCGCTCGCTCCGGGCGATTCGTGGGGGCGGCGAGCGGGCGGCCCCGTCGGGCCCGGTGGGGATCGGCGAGTGAGCGGCCAGGGTACGCGAGTCCGCGTCGCCGTCAGGGGTTCCGGCGGTCCCGGGCCCTGTGCGGCCGGGCCGTCGCGGCGTCCGCCGAGCGTGTGACGCCAGTGGCGTTCGTCACACCGGCGCGGCCACCGGGACGTCACCGGGCGGCCGCCGGGACGACGCGCCGCCGTTACCGATCTTGAAACGGAACGACACGAAGCCCCGTAACCTGATGCGACGTCAGGGAGTGAGTTGGCGCCGGGAATGTCCG
Source organism: Streptantibioticus parmotrematis (assembly GCF_019890615.1). Taxonomy (GTDB): domain Bacteria; phylum Actinomycetota; class Actinomycetes; order Streptomycetales; family Streptomycetaceae; genus Streptantibioticus_D; species Streptantibioticus_D parmotrematis. The sequence continues at coordinate 456,435 of NZ_JAINVZ010000003.1, forward strand.
GCCGCACAATTCACAGGATTCTCCGGAGGAAAGCCGGGAAGGAAAGCCGGGGGCTTCGACCGGCCCTTCACCGGCCGACGTTCGGGGGAAGTGGAAAATGTGAGAAGGCCGACACGGCGTGACAGTTGCCACATCACATCGTCATCACGAAGAGGCTTCTACGGCCGAACACACCCGTCACACGCTGTAACGTCGATTGAGTGCGTACCGACCGAATCGTCGCCCACTCGGAGCAGGAGCGAGGACAGGAGCGACCGAACGACCGCGAGGTCCCGGGCATGAGCCGAACACGCCGCGTGCTGTTCGGCACCACGCTGGTGGCCTACGCGGCAATCGTCGTGGCCGTACTGGCCAGTACGCCACTCGTGTCGCTGGACTGGCAGGTCATGCTCTTCCGGCCGTACAAGCAGTGGCCCCAGTACCACGCCTTCCTGGACTACTTCGTGGTCCTCGGGCAGCGCGGACCGACCGCGGTGATGGTGGCCGCCTGGCTCGGCTGGCGCACCTGGAAGCAGCGCTCCCTGCGTCCGCTGCTGATCCTCGGCACCTCGCTGCTGCTGCTCAACGTCACGGTGGGCTCGGTGAAGTACGGGCTGGGACGTCTCGGCCCGCACTACGCGACCACCATCGGATCGGCCGAGCTCTTCCGCGGCGGGGACATATTCCCGTCCGGGCACACCGCGAACGCGGTGGTGACCTGGGGTGTGCTGGCGTACCTGGCGACCACGCCGCTGGCCCGCCGGATCGGCTCGGTGGTCAGCGCGATGCTGGCGATGGGCGTCGGCATGACGACGATCTACCTCGGCACCCACTGGGTGAGCGACGTGCTGAGCGGCTGGTGCGCGGGCCTGGTGGTGCTGCTGGCGCTGCCGTGGTTCGAGCCGCTGGTGGCCCGTGCCGAGGAGTGGCTGCTGGGCCTGCTGGCCCGGCTGCGGCCCCGCACGGCGGTCGCACCGGCCGGGGCGCCCGCCGCCGATCCCGGGATCCTGGTCCCGCCGCGCGGCGTGTCCGAGGACCCGGGCGGCGTGCGCGAGCCGGTCCCCGCGGCGGTGGCGGCCACTGCCGCGGCCCCCGCGCCCACCGCTTCGTCCACCGTCCGGCCGCCGTCGATCGTGCCCCTGGTACCCCCGGTGGCCCCGGCGCGCGGCGGTACGCACCACGGCGTGCGCGGCTACGGGCAGCGCTACGACCGGGCAGCGGTCACCGCGTCCGGCGCCAACCGCCGGGTGCACGGCGAGCGTCCGGTGCGCCAGACCCCGCCGCCGGTCCAGGCGGCCCGCCGGGGAACGCCGGGCTGAACCGGGCCCCGCCAGGACGCGGGAGCCGCTGAGAACGAACGGGCCGGCGGCCCGCGGGACGGTACGCACGTCCCCGCGGGCCGCCGGCCCGTTTCTCGTGTCCGGTACGAAAAGCCGCGGCGGTCAGCCCTGCCAGCAGCGGGCCACCACGCCGTCCCTGACGGTGAAGTTCAGCCGCCCCGCCACGTACTCCATCGTGATGACCGAGTCGGGCGGCAGCGGCCGCACGGTGGTCCAGCCGTGTTCCACCGCCCGCCGCCCGGCCTCCTCCACGGGGAGGCCGACGTACGCGTCGGTGCTGTCGTCGGGGGTGGGGCCGGGGCCCGGAACGGGTGCCATACCGTCCACGGTAGGCCGGTTCCCGTCCCAGCGTCACGCTTCGGTCACAGTGCGCGGTGCGGAGTTTGACATTCCGGCTTCACTCGAACGTGGCGTTCCAGACCGCCAGGAAGACCAGCGCGGCACTTTGCCGAATTTCCTCCGGACAGGACGTCTTCCCGTTACACGCAACGGTTTTCCGGGGCCGATACGGATAACCCCGGAAAACCTCCCCGAGGAATTGACGAAATGCCAACCGGAAGTCCGGGACGCCGTCGCACAACTCCTCCACACGGCCTCCCCGTTGTTCACGTGTTCACAATATCGACCGATCGTCTTCCCGGCCCGTACCGCCGTCCGAGGCCCGCCCGAGCGCCGTCAGCTCCTCGTCGGTCAGCAGCCGGGACCGGATCAGGAAGCGGTTTCCGGTGGGCGCCTCCAGGGAGAAGCCACTGCCGCGTCCGGGCACCACGTCGATGGTGAGAAAGGTGTGGCTCCAGTACGCGAACTGGTCGCGCGCCATCCAGACCGGCACCGGATCGAGCCCGTCCACCGCCAGTTCCCCCAGCAGCACGTCCGCCTCCCCGACCAGGAACTCCCCCGCCGGGTAGCACATGGGCGAACTGCCGTCGCAACAGCCGCCGGACTGGTGGAACATCAGCGGACCATGGACGCGCGCCAGCTCGCGCAGCAGGGCGGCCGCCGCGTCCGTGACGCCCACCCGCCGGTGGGACCCGGCCGCCATCAGAACAGCCCGGAGCCCGATCGGGCATAGCTGACCAGCAGGTTCTTGGTCTGCTGGTAGTGGTCGAGCACCATGCGGTGGCCCTCGCGCCCGATGCCGGAGTTCTTGTAGCCGCCGAACGCGGCGTGCGCCGGGTAGGCGTGGTAGCAGTTGGTCCACACCCGGCCCGCCTGGATCGCCCGGCCCGCGCGGTAGGCCCGGTGGACGTCCCGCGTCCACACGCCCGCGCCGAGGCCGTAGAGCGTGTCGTTGGCGATGGCCATCGCGTCGTCGAAGCCGTCGAAGCGGGTCACCGCGACGACCGGGCCGAAGATCTCCTCCTGGAAGATCCGCATGCCGTTGTCGCCCTCGAAGACGGTGGGCGCCACGTAGTAGCCGCCGGACAGCGCGCCGCCGAGGTCGACGCGTTCGCCACCGGTGAGCAGCTTGGCGCCCTCGGCCCGGCCGATCTCGATGTAGGAGAGGATCTTCTCCAGCTGGTCGTTGCTGGCCTGGGCACCGATCATCGTGGCGGTGTCCAGCGGGTGGCCCTGCCGGATGGCGCGGGTGCGCTCCAGCGCGTCGCCGAGGAAGGAGTCGTAGACCGAGGACTGGATGAGCGCGCGGGACGGGCAGGTGCATACCTCGCCCTGGTTGAGGGCGAACATCGCGAAGCCCTCCAGCGCCTTGTCGTAGAACTCGTCGCGGGCGGCGGCGACGTCCTCGAAGAAGACGTTGGGGCTCTTGCCGCCGAGTTCCAGCGTGACGGGGATGATGTTCTGGCTGGCGTACTGCATGATCAGCCGCCCGGTCGTGGTCTCCCCGGTGAAGGCGACCTTGGCGATCCGGGGGCTGGAGGCGAGCGGCTTGCCCGCCTCGACCCCGAAGCCGCTGACCACGTTGACCACGCCCGGCGGCAGCAGGTCGCCGATGAGGTCCATCAGGTGGAGCACGGAGGCGGGGGTCTGCTCGGCGGGCTTGAGCACGACGGCGTTGCCCGCGGCGAGCGCGGGGGCGAGCTTCCAGACCGCCATCAGCAGCGGGAAGTTCCACGGGATGATCTGGCCGACGACGCCCAGCGGTTCGTGGAAGTGGTACGCGACGGTGTCCTCGTCCAGCTGGGACAGGGCGCCTTCCTGGGCGCGGATCGCGGAGGCGAAGTAGCGCAGGTGGTCGGCGGCGAGCGGCAGGTCCGCGGTGAGCGCCTCGCGGATCGGCTTGCCGTTGTCCCACACCTCGGCGACCGCGAGTTCGGTGAGGTGGGCCTCGATCCGGTCGGCGATCGCGCCGAGCACGGCGGCCCGCTCGGCCGGTGCGGTACGGCCCCAGGCGGGCGCGGCGGCGTGCGCGGCGTCCAAGGCGAGGTCGACGTCGGCGGCCGTGGAGCGGGCCACCTCGGTGAAGACCTCACCGGTGACCGGGGTGGGGTTCTCGAAGTAGCGGCCCTCGACCGGCGCCTTCCACTCGCCGCCGATCCAGTTGTCGTAGCGCGGGCGGAAGGTGAGGACACTTCCGGGGGTACCAGGTGCCTGATGCAGCGTCATGCGACCGTCTCCTTGCGGGAGTTCGCCGGACTTTCCTGGACGCTGCGCACGCTACTGCGCACTGCCGGGCACGGCTACGGCACCGAAAGCGCCACGGGGTGAAGGGCTGCGAGGCGGGGCCGTGGAGTTCGCCGGCGAACCGGCCGAACTCCACGGCCCCGCGGGCCCCTCGACGCGTCGAGACGGCCAACGGCCGACGTCAGGCGTCAGACGTTCAGTCGCTGGCCGGGCATGATGAGGTCCGGGTTCCCGCCGATGACCTCGCGGTTGGCGTCGTAGACCCGCTGCCAGCTGGTGCCGTGCGCGGAGGCGATGCCGCTGAGGGTGTCGCCCTGGGCCACGGTGTAGTCGCCGTGCCCCTGCCGCCCGCTCGGGGCCGCGGCCGTCGCGGTGGCCCGCTCGGGAGTCCGCTCGCGGTGCGCGGGGGCGGACTCGCGCGGCTTGTAGCCCTCGGCGCGCGTGGAGTAGGTGTCGGTGTGCGACGCGGACGAACCGGTGTCCGAGGAGGCGGCCGGCGCGCTGCCGTACGCCCCGGCGCGGGCCGAGCAGACCGGCCAGGCGCCCCAGCCCTGCGCCGCCTGGACCTTGTTGGCGATCGCGATCTGCTCCGCGCGGCTGGCCCCGCTGGCGGTCGGCGCGTAGGCCGTGCCGCCGTAGGCCGCCCAGGTGGAGGCGCTGAACTGCAGCCCGCCGTAGTACCCGTTGTCGGTGTTGATGCTCCAGTCGCCGCCGCTCTCGCAAGCGGCGATGCGGTCCCACACGCCGCCGTCGGCGGCCTGCGCCGTTCCGCTCGCCGCCAGTGCGGCCAGCGGGCTGACCGCCGCGGCCGAGGCCAGGACGACCGCGGCGCGCGCCCGGCGGCCCAGTCCCCTCCTGCTGCCCGACGTGGCGGCGTGCTTACGGCGCTCCGGAATTCCGGACATGGATCCCCTTCTCGACGACCCCGGGCTCCCCCTGTCGTGCCGACGGACCGTCCACCGGACGCCTGTGCGTCCCGTGTCCGTCCCGCCTGTCCGCTGCCGACGCCAGTGGTGGCGCGCCGTCATCCTCCGTACGGACTGCCCGGGTGGTGCTCTGTGCACACGGCCGCCGAATCTAAGGAGCCGGAGGCTCTCCCATCAACCAAATGCCTCCGATCCCAGGCCAGTTGGCGGTTACCGGAGGTAAGTAACAGATTTTCCAGGGGAGTTGACACCCTTTTGACCGCAGTTGCTCGACCCGTCCGTCACCGGCCTGTGACGTTCTTCACCTCGTCACACCGTCCGGCGAGTCGGAGGATTCAACGGAGAGTGAACGGATCCGGGAGCACCGTCACGTTCCGCTTCCGGCATATTCACTCCGCACGACTCGGCGCGTGACCCCGGCCACAGATCACCCGTTGTCACTGCGAGCCGGAACCTCCGCGCTCGCACGACACGCACCGCAACCCCCGAGGAGTCATCCGTGCCGCCCTTGCTCGATGTCAGCGACGAGGTACGCGCCGAGATCGGCGATGCGGAGGCCGACCGCCTGCTCGCCGGCGAGAACGCACCCGGTCCGTACGACTGCACCTCCTGCCGCACCCCCGGCGACACCACCCAGCAGCGCACCAGCACGGTGCTGTTCGTGGGCGAGGAGACGGCCGTGCTCGCCTTCGCGCACGCCGCCTGCATCCCCTCGCAGGTCGTCCCGGTCTCCGAGGAACAGCTCCAGGTGGCCGTCCGCAGCATCCAGGGCGAGACCTCCATCTCCGAGCAGCCCGCCCCCGCCGCCGTCCCGCCGCCCGCCAGCCCCCTCGCCTCCACGGGGGCGCCGGTGCCGCGGCAGGCGGTCCTGGGCATCACCTGCGGCCTGGTGCTCTGCCAGGACAACCTGCACCCGGCGCTCGTGGTGGAGCCCACCGGCCCGGTCGGCCGCCCGGGCAGCACGGCGGACGACGAGTTCCTGCTGCTGCTCAGCGAGGAGGGCTTCCACCCCATCATGAGCCTGGAGACCCCGCCGCCCGCGCTGGGCGGCTGGTCGGTGCTGCTCGCCATGGGCAAGCTGCACGCCGTGCTCCAGGGCGGCACCAACAGCCAGAACTCCACGGCCTGGTGGCAGGCGCACCAGCCGCTGCCGGTCAGCGACGGCTGGCGGGCCGCCGCCAACCGCACCAACGAGGTGTTCGTCTACGCCGCCCCGGTCGGCACCATCGGCCGGCAGCCCCGCGAGGACCTGATGCGCGAGGCGCTCGACCGCGCCGCCGCCAAGGGCCTGCTGGTCGGCGGCACCATGCCGCTCGCCGGGACCTGACCCCCGGCGAGCCGTGGGGCCGGGCGCGCCGCTCCGCCACGAGCGCGCGCCCGGCCTTCGCGCTGTCGCCCCGCCATGCTGTCACCCCGTCGCGCTGCGGTCCGCGCGTGCCGGAACCCGTGAGCCCCGGCGCGCTTCCGCACGCCGGGGCTCACAGTCAAGGAACTGGCCATTTCGTCCGTTCGGGCCGCATCCCGGGCGCAGGATGATCGTTGCCCCATACGTGCACACCTACGACACTTCTCCCCGGCCTCCGTACCAGAGCCAGATCCCGCCGATGCGCTCCCCGCACGACACCGTCACGGTGTCCAACACGCCGATCTACGACGCGCTGTACTCGGAGTACCGCAGGCTCTTCCGGGCGCTGCCGTTCGACCGCAGCGGCGAGGAGCAGTTGCGGCTCCAGCCGGTGGCCCCGCGCCCCGGGCAGTGGCACCCGGTGGCGCACTCCCCGTACGGCACCGGGCGGCCGCGCGGTGTGCTGCCCGCCGCGCTGCCGCCCGCTCCCCCGTCGTCCGGCGGCGCGCACGCCAACCGGATGCACGGCCTGTAGCGGTCACCGGCCCCGCTCGCAGGGCCGGTCCGCCGTCCGTGCCTCAGCCGGTCACTTCTTGCGGCTGCGCTTCTCGCGCACCCGCACCGAGACCTGGATCGGCGTGCCCTCGAAGCCGAACTCCTCGCGCAGCCGCCGCTCGATGAACCGGCGGTAGCCCGCCTCCAGGAAGCCGGAGGCGAAGAGCACGAAGCGCGGCGGCTTGGTGCCCGCCTGGGTGCCGAACAGGATCCGCGGCTGCTTGCCGCCGCGGATCGGGTGCGGGTGGGCGGCGACCAGTTCGCCGAGGAAGGCGTTGAGCCGTCCGGTCGGCACCCGGGTCTCCCAGCCCGCCAGGGCGGTCTCGATCGCCGGGACGAGCTTCTCCATGTGCCGCCCGGTGGACGCCGAGACGTTCACCCGGGGCGCCCACTGCACCTGCACGAGGTCCTGCTCGATCTCGCGCTCCAGGTAGTAGCGGCGCTCCTCGTCCAGCCGGTCCCACTTGTTGTACGCGATGACGCAGGCGCGGCCCGCGTCGATCGCCATCTGGATGATCCGGGTGTCCTGCACCGACAGCGTCTCGCTCGAGTCGATCAGGATGACCGCGACCTCCGCCTTCTCCAGCGCGGCGGCGGTGCGCAGCGAGGCGTAGTAGTCGGCGCCCTCGGCGAGGTGGACCCGGCGGCGGATGCCCGCGGTGTCCACGAACTTCCAGGTCCTGCCGCCGAGCCGGATCAGCTCGTCGACCGGGTCCCGGGTGGTGCCGGCCAGTTCGTTGACGACGACGCGCTCCTCGCCCGCCACCTTGTTCAGCAGCGAGGACTTGCCCACGTTGGGGCGGCCGATGAGCGCCACCCGGCGCGGGCCGCCGATCGCGTCGCCGAAGGTCTGCGCCGGGGCCTCGGGCAGCGCTTCGAGGATGGCGTCCAGCAGGTCGCCGGTGCCGCGGCCGTGCAGCGAGGAGACCGCGTACGGCTCGCCCAGGCCCAGCGACCACAGCGTCGCCGCGTCCGCCTCGCCGCTGGGGCCGTCGACCTTGTTGGCGCACAGCACGACCGGCTTGCCGGCCCGCCGCAGCAGCTTGACGACCGCCTCGTCGGTGTCGGTGGCGCCGACCGTGGCGTCCACGACGAAGACCACCGCGTCGGCCGCCTCGATGGCGAACTCCGCCTGCGCGGCGACCGAGGCGTCGATGCCGAGGACGTCCTGCTCCCAGCCGCCGGTGTCGACGATCTTGAAGCGGCGGCCGTTCCAGTGCGCCTCGTAGGTGACGCGGTCACGGGTGACGCCCGGGCGATCCTCCACGACCGCCTCGCGGCGGCCGATGATCCGGTTCACCAGGGTCGACTTGCCGACGTTCGGGCGGCCGACGACGGCCAGCACCGGCAGCGGCCCGTGCCCGGCCTCGGCCAGGTCGCCCGCGACCTCGTCGAGGTCGAAGCCCTCCTCGGCCGCCAGCTCCATGAACTCGGCGTATTCGGCGTCGCCGAGCGCGCCGTGCTCGCCGTACTCGTTCTCGTGGTCCATGAAGTCTTCCTCGTCGCCTCGTAAGAGAAGTCCGTGCGGGCCGTGAAGTCGCGGCCCCGGGCCGTGCGGCCCTACTCGTCGCGCCCGGTCGCGCGCCTGGCGTCGTCCAGGTGTGCCACCAGGTGCTTCTGGATCCGCTCGGTGGCGGCGTCCAGGGTGGCGCGGGTGCGCCGCTGGGACGGCTCCGCCGCCAGGAACGGATCGCCGAACACCACGTCGATCCGGTCGCGCAGCGGCGGCAGCGCCGGTATCAGCCGTCCCGGCCGGGCGCTGCCCAGCACCGCGACCGGCACCACCGGGGCACCGGAGCGCACCGCGAAGTACGCCAGCCCCGAGCGCAGTTCGGCGAAGTCACCGTGGCCGCGGGTGCCCTCGGGGAAGATCCCCAGCACGCCCCCGCGGGCCAGCACCCCCAGCGCGGACGTCACCGCGACGCGGTCGGGCGCCGAGCGGTCCACCGGCAACTGCCCGATGCCGCGCAGGAACGAGCCGAGCGGGCCGATGAACGCCTCCCGCTTGACCAGGAAGTGGATCGGCCGCGGTGAGGTGCCGATCAGCATCGGTCCGTCCACGTTGTGCGCGTGGTTGCCGGCCAGGATGACCGGGCCGGTGGACGGCATCCGCCAGGCGCCGAGCACCCTGGGGCGCCACAGCCCGTGCATCAGGCCGATGCCGATCCTGCGGCCGGTCGCCGCCCCCTTCGGGCCGGGGACCGCGCCGTCCGGGCGGTTCACCGAGCCGCCCGCTTCTCCTCGATCAGGGTGACGACGCACTCGATGACCTGGTCGAGGGTGAGTTCCGTGGTGTCCACCTCGACCGCGTCGGCCGCCTTGGCCAGCGGTGAGGTCTTGCGGCCGGAGTCGGCCGCGTCCCGCTTGATCAGCGCCTCCCGGGTGGCCGCGAGGTCCGCCGCCGCCTTGGCGCCGATCTCGCCGCCGCGCCGGGCGGCCCGGGCCTCCGGGGAGGCGGTGAGGAAGATCTTGACGGTGGCGTCGGGCAGCACCGTGGTGCCGATGTCGCGTCCCTCGACCACGATTCCGGCCGGGGCCTGCGCCGCCGCCGCGCGCTGGAGCTCCACCATCCTGCGCCGCACCTCGGGGACCGCGCTGACCGCGCTCACCGCCGCGGTGACCTCGGCGGTGCGGATCGGCCCCGACGCGTCGGCTCCGTCGACGGTGATGGTGGGGGCGGACGGGTCGGAGCCAGAGACGATCACCGGCTTGTCCGCGGCGAGCGCGACCTGCGCCGGGTCGTCGACGTCGACGTCGTTGGACAGCATCCACCAGGTCATCGCCCGGTACTGGGCGCCGGTGTCGAGGTAGCTCAGCCCCAGCTCGGCCGCGACCGCCTTCGACGTACTCGACTTGCCCGTGCCGGAGGGGCCGTCGATGGCGACGATCACCGGAGTTTCCACAGCGCGGGGCCTTCCTCGTTGCACGGGTTCGGGGTACGGGCTCGGTGTCCTGGGAGCGGTGTGCGCAAAGCGCACACCATCCCCCCAAGGTTACCGGCCGACGGACAGTGCTGTGCCACGAGATATCGCCGGGCGGCACGGCCCGGCCACCGCGCCCGGTGGCCGCGGCTTACTGCCGGATCGACCAGCCCCGCTCGCGCAGCGCCGCGGTGAGCCCCGGCACGGCGGCCGGGTCGACCATGAGCTGGACCAGGCCCGCCTGCTGGCCGGTGGAGTGCTCGATGCGGACGTCCTCGATGTTGACGCCGACCGCGCCCGCGTCGGCGAAGACCCGGGCCAGCTCGCCGGGCTGGTCGCCGATGAGCACGGCCACGGTCTCGTACGAGGCGGGGGCGGCGCCGTGCTTGCCCGGCACCCGGACCCGGCCCGCGTTGCCGCGCCGCAGGACGTCCTCGATGCCGGCCGTGCCCTCGCGCCGTTCGTCCTCGTCGCGGGACTGGAGGGCGCGCAGCGCCTCCACCGTCTCGCCGAGGTCGGCGGCAACCCGGGCGAGCACGTCGGCGACCGGGCCGGGGTTGGCGGACAGGATGTCGATCCACATGCCGGGCTCGGAGGCCGCGATCCGGGTCACGTCCCTTATGCCCTGGCCGCACAGCCGTACCGCGGTCTCCTCGGCGTGCTCCAGGCGCGCGGCGACCAGGCTGGAGACCAGCTGCGGGGTGTGCGAGACGAGCGCGACCGCCCGGTCGTGGGCGTCGGCGTCCATCACCACCGGCACCGCGTGGCACAGGGCGACCAGCTCCAGCGCGAGGTTGAGCACCTCGGTGTCGGTGGCCGCGGTCGGGGTGAGCACCCAGGGCCGCCCCTCGAACAGTTCGGCGGTCGCGGCCAGCGGCCCGGAGCGCTCACGGCCCGCCATCGGATGGGTGCCGATGCAGCGGGTGAGGTCGACGCCGAGCGCCTCCAGCTCCCGGTGCGGCCCGCCCTTGACGCTGGCCACGTCCAGGTAGCCGCGGGCGAGCCCCGCGCGCTGGGCCTCGGCGAGGGTGCGGGCGACGTGGGCGGGCGGCACGGCGACGATCGCGAGGTCCACCGGACCCGCGGGCGGCTGGGTGGTGCCGGCGCCGAGGGCGGACGCGGTGCGGGCGGCGTCCGGGTCGTGGTCCTGGAGGTGGACGGTGACCCCGCGTCCGGTGAGCGCGAGGGCGGCGGAGGTGCCGATCAGTCCGGTGCCGATGACGGCGGCGGTACGCATGGAGGTCATCCTCTCCCAGACGACGCCCACGCCGCGACGGGGGTACGGCCGCGCGCCCGGCGTCCGGTAGAACGTTGCGCATGATCTTCCACGTGGTGCCGCTGGACGACTGGCTGCGCGATCCCGACCGCCCCTACGCCCCGCCGACGCTGGCCTCGGACGGGTTCGTGCACTGCTCGCCGGACGAGAAGTCGGCGCTGGCGGTGGCCGACGCGTTCTACCGGGAGGCGGTCGGGCCGCTGATGGTGCTGCTCGTCGACGAGGCGGCGCTGGACACCCCGGTGCGCTGGGAGCCGCCCACGCCGCCCCCGCCGCCGGGCACCGCGCCCGGCACGCTGTTCCCGCACGTCTACGGGCGCGTCAACCGCACGGCGGTCGCCGGGATGCTGGAGGTGGAGCGGGACGCGGACGGCCACGCCGTGTCGCTGCGCCTGTGGTCCTGACGCGTCCCACCCGTACGAAGGCGCGGCCCGTCGACGGCCGCGCCCACGCCGTCCTACAGGTCGACCTCGCGCATCAGCATGCCCACCTCGGTGTTGGTGAGACGCCGCAGCCAGCCGGACTTCTGGTCGCCGAGCGGGATGGGACCGAAGGAGGTGCGCACCAGGCGGTCGACGGGGAAGCCCGCCTCGGCGAGCATGCGGCGCACGATGTGCTTGCGGCCCTCGTGGAGCGTGACCTCGACCAGGTAGTTCTTGCCGGTGTTCTCCACGACCCGGAAGTGGTCGGCGCGCGCGTAGCCGTCCTCCAGCTCGATGCCGTCCTTCAGGCGCTTGCCGAGGTCGCGCGGCAGCGGGCCCTGGACGGCGGCGAGGTAGGTCTTCTTGACGCCGTAGCGCGGGTGGGTGAGGCGGTGGGCCAGCTCGCCGTGGTTGGTGAGCAGGATGATGCCCTCGGTCTCGGTGTCCAGGCGGCCCACGTGGAACAGCCGGGTCTCCCGGTTGGTGACGTAGTCGCCGAGGCACTGGCGGCCGTCCGGGTCCTCCATCGTGGAGACCACGCCGGCCGGCTTGTTGAGGGCGAAGAACAGGTACGACTGGGTGGCCACGGTCAGGCCGTCGACCTTGACCTCGTCCTTGTCCGGGTCGACGCGCAGGCCCTGCTCGGTGACGATCTTCCCGTTGACCTCGACGCGGCGCTGGTCGATCAGCTCCTCGCAGGCGCGGCGCGAGCCGAGGCCCGCGCGGGCCAGCACCTTCTGGAGGCGCTCGCCCTCCTCCTCGGCGCCGGGGAAGGTCTTGGGCGGGTTCTGCCGGGGCTTGCCGTGCCGGGCGCGGTTGCGCTCCTCGATCTGGGCGTCCAGCTCGCGCGGGCGCGCCGGGGAGGTCCTGCGCGGCGCCCCCTTGCCACCCTTGCCCGCGCCGCCCTTGGCCGCTCCGCCCCTGGCGCCGGGGCCGCCCTTGGCGCCGCCGGACGTACCGCGGCCGCCACCGGACGTGCCGCGACCGCCGCCGGACGTGCCGCCGCCGGACTGGCCGGTCTCGCCCACGTCGTAGCGGCGCTCCTCCGGGCGGGGGCGGCCGGCGCGCTTGGTCTTGTCGTCGCGCGCGTTGCCCGCCCCGCGGTGGTTCCGGTTGCCGCTGTTCCTGCCGCTACTGCTTCGCATCAAGTTTCCGTAGTCGAGATCGGGTCCGGTGCGTCCGGGTCGAACGACGGCACCCCTTCCAGGGAGTCCGCCTCGACCGCGTCCGCCTCCGGGAGGAACGGTGCCAGTTCGGGCAGTTCGTCCAGGCCGCGCAGGCCCATCCGCTCCAGGAAGTAGTTCGTCGTCCTGTACAGGATCGCACCTGTCTCGGGTTCCGTCCCACTCTCCTCGACCAGACCGCGCTGGAGCAGGGTGCGCATGACGCCGTCGCAGTTCACCCCGCGCACCGCGGAGACCCGCGAGCGGCTGACCGGCTGCCGGTAGGCGACGACCGCCAGCGTCTCCAGCGCCGCCTGGGTCAGCCGCGCCTGCTGGCCGTCGAGCACGAAGGTCTCCACGGCCGCCGCGTACTCGGGGCGGGTGTAGTAGCGCCAGCCTCCGGCGACCAGCCGCAGTTCGAAGCCGCTGCCCCGGCGGGCGTACTCGTCGGACAGCTCGCGCAGGGCGTCGCCGATGGCGCGGCGGGGGCGCTGGAGCACCTTGGCGAGGTGGTCCTCGGTGACCGGCTCGTCGACGACCATCAGGACCGCTTCGAGCGCGGGGCGCAGCTCCAGCTCACCGACGTCGGGCGTGCCCGTGGGTGGTTCGTCCGGGGCGGGCCGGTCACTCGTCGCGGTCGTCACTGGCGTCCTCCTGACGTGGTGCCCCGGGGCTGCCGGGCCTGTCGCCCGCGCTCTCGCGGTCGAACTCGTCGGTGACCAGGGCCCGTTCGCCCTCTGCGTCGCCGCCGGTCCAGCGCACCGTGAGCGCGCCGAGCGCCTCGGGCTGGTCGAGCGTGACGGCCTTCTCGCGGTACAGCTCCAGCAGTGCGAGGAAGCGAGCCACGACGGTGAGTGTGTCGGGGGCGTCCGCGGCCAGTTCCGCGAAGGTCGCGCCGCCCCGCTCGCGCAGCAGGGCGATCACGCGTTCCGCCTGCTCGCGCACGCTGACCAGGGGCGCGTGGATGTGCTCGACGTACACCCGGGGCGCGGGCTTGGGCTGCATGGCCTTGACGGCCAGTTTCGCGAAGCCCTCGGCGCCGATGCTGATGACGACGTCCGGGAGGAGTTCGGCGTGGTGCGGCTCCAGGCCGACGGTGCGCGGGTGGCGGCGGGACTCGGCGGCGAGGCGGTCCGCGAAGATCTCGGCGATGCGCTTGTACGCGCGGTACTGCAACAGGCGGGCGAAGAGCAGGTCGCGGGCCTCCAGCAGCGCGAGGTCCTCCTCGTCCTCCACCTCGGCGGCGGGCAGCAGCCGGGCCGCCTTCAGGTCCAGCAGGGTCGCGGCGACCACCAGGAACTCGGTGGCCTGGTCGAGGTCCCAGTCCTGACCCATCGCGCGGATGTGGGCGATGAAGTCGTCGGTGACGCGGGAGAGCGCGACCTCGGTGACGTCCAGCTTGTGCTTGGAGATCAGTTGCAGGAGGAGGTCGAAGGGGCCTTCGAAGTTCGCCAGCCGGACGGTGAACCGCCCGTCGTCGGCGGCCTGTTCGGCATCGGGCGGGGCGTCCGCTCCCGCTGCCGTCGCGGGCGTGACCTCCGGCTCCGGCGGGCCCTGCGGCGCGATCTCCGGTTCCGCGACGGCCTGCGCGGCCACCGGCGCGGCCTCCGCTTCCGGCGTCGCCACGGCACCGCGGCCGAGCCTGCGGCGGCGGGGGGCGGCGTGGTCGTCGGTGGCGCTCATCACGGAAGGCGGGGTCCAGGGGTGCGGGGCGGAACCGGCAGCCTATCGCCCCGGTGGCTAGCGGCCCCGCAGGCGGCGCACGAGGATGCTCGCGTCGCCGCGCGACTCCAGGTCGGCCAGGACCACCGCGACCGCCTCGCGCACGATGCGCCCGCGGTCCACGGCGAGGCCGTGCTCCCCGCGCAGCACCAGCCGGGCGTGTTCGAGGTCCATCAGCTCCTCGGCGGAGACGTAGACGGTGATCTTCTCGTCGTGCCGCTCGCGTCCCGAGGGGCGGCGGGCGGGCGAGCCCTGGCCGCCGCGCCGCCGCTGCGACCCGCCCTGGTCCTGCGGGGCGCGGCGCTGCGCGGGCGCGGTCGCCCCGCGGGCGTCGTCGACGGCGGTGCGGGTGTGCTCGGCGGCGCCGGACTGGTGTGCGGCGTCCGCCTGCCGGGCGGCGCGCTCGCGGCCGTCCCCGGCGTCGGCGCCCGCCTCGTCCGGTTCCGCGTCGTGGGCGGCGCCGTCCGGGCCGGGCACGGCGTCGTCGTCCCCGGCCGCCGGGTTGGGGACCGAGCGCAGTCGTTCGGCGGCCTGCGACGCCGCCTCACCGTTGCCGTGCTGTCGGGGAGTTGACGCACTGAGGGCCATGCCGCCGGTGGTGCGGAACAGTTCGTCGGCTCCGGGCAGGCTCACTCGGCGTGGCAACGGGCGAGCACCTCCCTGGCGAGCTGCCGGTACGCCGCAGCGCCCACGGAGTTGGAGGCGTAGGTGGTGATCGGCTCACCGGCCACCGTGGTCTCCGGGAAGCGGACGGTGCGGCCGATGACCGTGTGGAAGACGTGGTCGTCGAAGGCCTCGACGACGCGCGCGAGGACCTCGCGGGAGTGCACGGTGCGCGAGTCGTACATCGTGGCGAGGATGCCGTCGAGGTCGAGGTCGGGGTTGAGCCGCTCGCGGACCTTCTCGATGGTCTCGGTGAGCAGCGCGACGCCGCGCAGCGCGAAGAACTCGCACTCCAGCGGCACGATCACCCGGTGCGCGGCGGTGAGCGCGTTGACGGTGAGCAGGCCGAGCGAGGGCTGGCAGTCGATGATGACGAAGTCGTAGTCCGACATCAGCGGCTTCAGGGCGCGCTGAAGGGTCGACTCTCGGGCCACCTCGCTGACCAGCTGGACCTCGGCGGCCGACAGGTCGATGTTGCTCGGCAGCAGGTCCATGCCGGGCACCGCGGTCTTCAGCAGCACCTCGTCGGCGGCCATCCCCCGCTCCATGAGCAGGTTGTAGACCGTCAGGTCCAGCTCCATGGGGTTGACGCCCAGGCCGACCGACAGGGCGCCCTGGGGGTCGAAGTCGACCAGCAGGACGCGGCGGCCGTACTCGGCGAGCGCGGCGCCGAGGTTGATGGTCGAGGTGGTCTTGCCGACCCCGCCCTTCTGGTTGCACATGGCGATGATCTGGGCCGGTCCGTGCTCGGAGATCGGGCCCGGGATCGGGAAGTACGGCAGCGGGCGTCCGGTCGGGCCGACGCGCTCGCGGCGCTGCCGGGCGGCGTCCGGGGCGAGGGTCGCCGCGTACTCGGGGTCCGGCTCGTACTCGGCGTCGGGGTCGTAGAACTGACCGTCCGGCAGGTCTTCCTCGTATGTCGACATGGGGTGCGTTGCTTGCGTCTCCGTGCTCGTCTCGGTCATGCGTGCCTCGAAGGTGCGGACCGCGACGGATCCAACGGCCTCGAACCGGGCGGGGTCCGGGCCCTGAACGGTCATTCCTGGTTGACCACCCCCGGGAGCAAATGTCGACTCATTCACAAGTCGTCTTACCTCCTTGGTGACCAGGAAACTTCTCAATAGGTCAGCGTGACACCATGCCGACGAATTGCGACTCTATGGCGTGTCGGCGGTCCGCAGCAACACAATCCACCGGAGACGGCACGATGTGTCGGCAATGGAACACCCCGCTGTCAAGGGCGTATCGACGGTAACCACGAAAGTGTCGCGACGTCGCACAACGCCACCGGCCGGGTCTTGACGGACAAGACCCGGCCGGTGAAGGGGTGTTCAGGTGTGCGGTACGACTCAGCCCAGCAGCGCGGCGAGTTCGACGTGCTCCAGCCCGTGCGCCTCGGCGACGGACGCGTAAACGACCTGGCCCGCATGGGTGTTGAGGCCCTTGGCGAGCGCGTCGTCGCGGCGCAGCGCCTCGCGCCAGCCGCGGTTGGCCAGCTCCACGATGTACGGCAGCGTGGCGTTGGTCAGCGCGTGGGTGGAGGTGTTGGGCACCGAACCCGGCATGTTGGCCACGCAGTAGAAGACCGAGTTGTGCACCTGGAAGGTCGGCTCGGCGTGCGTGGTGGGACGCGAGTCCTCGAAGCAGCCGCCCTGGTCGATCGCGATGTCGACGAGCACCGAGCCCGGCTTCATGCGGGAGACCAGCTCGTTGGTGACCAGCTTCGGGGCCTTGGCGCCCGGGATGAGGACGGCGCCGACGACCAGGTCGGCCTCCAGGACGGCCCGCTCCAGCTCGTAGGCGTTGGAGACGATCGTCTGCACCTTGGTGCCGAAGACCTTGTCGGCCTCGCGCAGCTTGTTGATGTCCTTGTCGAGCAGGGTGACGTGGAAGCCCATGCCGACGGCGATCTGGGTGGCGTTCCAGCCGGAGACGCCGGCGCCGATGACGACGGCCCTGCCCGCGTGGACGCCCGGCACGCCGCCCGGCAGCACGCCGCGGCCGCCGGCCGAACGCATCAGGTGGTACGCGCCGACCTGCGGGGCCAGCCGGCCCGCGACCTCGGACATCGGGGCGAGCAGCGGCAGCGCGCGGTTCGCGGTCTCGACCGTCTCGTAGGCGATGGCCGTGGTGCCGGACTCCAGCAGCGCGTCGGTGCACTCGCGGGAGGCGGCCAGGTGGAGGTAGGTGAAGAGGGTCTGGTCCTTGCGCAGGCGGTGGTACTCCTCCGCGATCGGCTCCTTGACCTTCAGCAGCAGGTCCGCGGTGGCCCAGACCTCGTCGGCGGTGCCGAGGATGTTCGCCCCCGCCGCGGTGTACTCGGCGTCCGTGATGGAGGAGCCGTTGCCGGCGCCCTGCTCCACGAAGACCTGGTGCCCGTTGCGCACGAGTTCGTGCACGCCGGCGGGGGTGATGGCGACCCGGAACTCGTTGTTCTTGACCTCGCGGGGGATACCGACCTTCACGTGGATCACGGTCCTTGGATGAGATGGCTTGACTTGGGGCGCAAGGGCGCTCGCGGCTGCGCTCGCAGGCGCGGGCACCTCTGCCGTCCGGACATTTCCCCAGATGGGGGCACACGTCGGACCTGACCGCGTTGCCAGCGGTTGACCCAAGTCTAATGAAGGAAGACGCGCTGTCTAGCCTTACAAAGTGACTACTTTTTCGGAGGCGATTGGCAGATTCGTAGGTTGTGGTCGCTGAGAGCAACCGTGAGCACCGGTTCGCTCAGCTGTCGCGGGCGTCTCCCGGGCCCGCCAGACCGTCCGCCGCCTCCCGTTGCAGCCGCGCCCCCTCCGTGTCCCCCAGGCGTTCCAGCACCCGCGCCATCCCCAGCAGCACCACGCGCTGCAACCGCGCGTCGTCCGCCTGCCGGGCCCAGCGCAGCGCCTCCTGACCGGTGCGCAGACTCTCCTCCGCCGCCCCGGACACCTCTTGCGCCAGTGCCACCTCCGCCAGCGTCGCCGCGTACCCGGCGTGATCGCGGAGCCTGCGGTACGCCGCCGCGGCCGCCCGCCACTCGCGCAGCGCGGCGTCCCGGCGGCCGTCGTCGGTGTGCAGCAGCGCGAGCCGGGTGTGCAGCCGGGCCGCGTCGGCGAGCTCACCGCGCTCACCGCGCTGGGCCAGCGCCCTGCCGTACCAGTCGGCGGCGCGCTCCCGGTCGCCCAGCTCCAGATGGCTGTCGCCCAGCGCCTCCAGCGCCCGGCCCAGGGTGAAGGCGTCGCGGCCGGCCCGGGCCGCGTCCAGCGCCGCGCGGTAGCGGGCCACCGCGTCCTTCGTGCGGCCCGCCGCCGCGTCCAGGTCGCCGAGGTTGATCAGCGCCGCCGCCCGCTCGCGATCGGGACCGCGCCGCTCGGCCACCTCCAGCAGCAGCCCGTGCAGCTCGTAGCGCTCCGGCGCCGCCTGCCCGTGCGCGTCCAGGGCCAGCACCGCCGCCGAGGCCAGCCGCCGGGCCAGGGTGTCCAGCTCGCCGTCGGCCACCGCGATCCGGGCGGCCCCCAGCAGCTCGGGCAGCCTGCGCCGCAGCCAGCCCGAGGCGGCCTCGCGGTCCGCGAAGCGCAGGGCGAGCGGCACCTCGTCGGTCGCGGCCTCGTCCGGGGCGGCGGCCGACGCGGCGCAGGCCCGCACCAGCCGGACGGTGCGCTCCAGCATCCGGGCCCGGGCGAGCCGTACCTCCTCCGCCCGCTCCCCCGCCTCCAGCGCGTCGCGCAGCAACGGCACGGCCCACCCGGCGACCCGGTAGGCGGCCGGCTCGGTGCCCGCGCCGGGACCGGGGTCGCGGCGCAGCAGGCCGTAGCGCGCGAAGTCCTCCAGCGCGTCGCGGGCGGCCTCCAGCGCGCATCCCGCGAGCGCCGACGCGAGATGGGCGTCGACCAGCGCGCCGGGCGCGAGCACCAGCATCCGCATCAGCCGGGCGGCGGGCCCCGGAAGCTGCGCGGCGACCACGCCGAACGCCCGCTCCAGCGGCGTCGCATCGTCGTCGGGCAGCACGCGGACCGCGTCGGTCACCGACATCCCGGGGCGGTCGGCGAGCCACCCGGCCATCAGGCGCAGCGCGGCGGGCGAACCGCCGCAGCGCTCGGCCAGCGTCTCGGCGGCACGCGGGTCGCAGGTCACCCGGGTCGAGCCGATGGCCTGGGCCAGCAGTTCGACGCACGCCGCGCTCTGCAGCCCGCCCAGGGTGCACGGCCGTACGTCGGCCACTCCGGCGAGCGGTCCGCGCGAGGTGGCGACCACCAGGGCCGTCTCGCCGTGCGGCAGCAGCGGCGCGACCTGCTCGCCGCTCGCCGCGTCGTCCAGCACCAGCAGCACGCGGCGCTCCCGCAGCGCCTCGCGCAAGGCCGCCTCGGGGTCGTCGTCCGCCTCCCGGCCGAGCCCGCGCAGCAACTGCGCCGCCACCTCCCGGGCCGCCCGGGGCTCGCCCTGCGGATCGGTGAGCGCCGCGTACAGCAGTCCTTCGGGGTAGCGGGCGGCCTGCTCGCGGGCGAGGCGCAGGGCGAGCGCGGTGCGGCCGGAGCCGGGGCGGCCCGCGACCAGCAGGACCCGGCAGGTGGCGGCGGGCCTGCCGCGCAGGGCGTCCAGGCTCGGGGTGTCGATGTCGGCGCGCAGCTCGCGCAGTTCGCGTTCCCGGCCGACGAAACGCTCCGGGCCCGGCGGCAGCGCGTCACGGTCCGAGGCCGCCGCCCGCTCGCCGTCGGTTCCTGGCACCTCGTCCGACACCGGCCCACTCCGTTCCTGCGCGCCTACGACGCCGCGCCGACCGGTGGTGCGCGGGAGCCTGCGCTCCGGTGCGCGGGAGCCTTGAGCCTAGTTCACCGGGCGGCCGGGAACGGGTGGACGACGCCGCCCGGTCACCCGGCCGGAGGCGTCGGCCCGGCGGCGCTACGAGGCGTCGAAGGGCCGGGCTGGCCACGGCGCGTCCGCCGGGCGCAGCGACTCCACGCCGTCCCCCGCCAGCACCGCGTTGAGCGCCAGGACGCCCACCGCGAGGCAGGCGTTGTGCAGTTCACCCTGGAGAACCCCGCGTACCAGCTCCTCCAGCGGCACCCGGGCGTGCTCGAACCGAGCCTCCTCCTCCGACGCCTCGTACCGCTCGCCGGTGGCCTCGGTGACACCGCGGGCGAGGAAGATCCGGATCGCCTCGTCGGAGCCGCCGGGGGTGGAGTAGATGTCGGCGAGCACCCGCCAGTCGGAGGCCTCGACGTGCGCCTCCTCGAACAGCTCGCGCTGGGCGGCGCGCACCGGGTGCTCCCCGGGGACGTCCAGCAGCCCGGCCGGGACCTCCCACAGCAGGTGGCGCACCGGGTGCCGGTACTGGCGCAGGACGAGGACCCGGCCCTCGTCGTCCAGCGCGACGACGGCGACCGAGCCGGGGTGCGTCTGGTAGTCGCGGCGCACCGTGCCGCCGTCCGGCATGGTCACCTCGTCGGTGCGCACACCGGTGACGTTGCCGGTGAACGGCGTGCGGGTGCCGGTCACCGGCCACTGCTCGGGAATGTCGTGCAACATGCGGTCCTCCGCGACGAGGGCTTGACCGGCCCGCACCACGCTCGGGTCGGGGCGGGCCGTGGGAGAAGACGGCGGTGCCGGAGCGGGACCGCCCATGATCGGGAAGTCCCCTCCGGCACCGTAACGCGAGGCGGGCGCGGCGGCCCGCACCGGCTCAGGACGCGGTCGGCGCGGCGTCGCCGGCCCCGCGCGGCCGACCGGCTTGACGCGCCTGGCCCGCCTGGCATTCGACAGCCGCCTTGACCAGGCCGGCGAAGAGCGGGTGCGGGCGGGTCGGCCGCGACTTCAGCTCCGGGTGCGCCTGGGTGGCGACCAGGTAGGGGTGGGTCTCGCGGGGGTACTCGACGAACTCCACGAGCTTGCCGTCCGGGGAGGTGCCGGAGAAGACGATGCCCGCCTTCTTCTCCAGCTCGCCGCGGTAGGCGTTGTTGACCTCGTAGCGGTGGCGGTGCCGCTCCTCGACGTAGGGCTCGCCGCCGTAGACCTCGCGGACGATGGAGCCCTCGGCGAGCTTGGCCGGGTAGATGCCCAGCCGCATGGTGCCGCCGAGGTCGCCCTTGCCCTCCACGATGTCCATCTGCTCGGCCATCGTGGAGATGACCGGGTGGTCGGTGACCGCGTCGAACTCGGTGGAGTTGGCGTCCGCGATCCCGGCGAGGCTGCGGGCCGCCTCGATGACGACGCACTGCAGGCCCAGGCACAGGCCGAGGAGCGGGACGCCGTTCTCCCGGGCGTAGGTGACGGTGGCCACCTTGCCCTCGACACCGCGGTCGCCGAAGCCACCGGGCACGCAGATGGCGTCCACGTCGGCGAGCTGGGCCGCGGCGCCCTCGGGGGTGCCGCAGTCGTCGGAGGTGACCCACTTGATCTTCACGCGGGCGTTGTTGGCGAAACCGCCCGCGCGCAGCGCCTCGGTGACCGACAGGTAGGCGTCGGGCAGGTCGATGTACTTGCCGACCAGGGCGACGGTGACCTCGTGCGCGGGGTGGTGGACCCGCTCCAGCAGGTCGTCCCACTGCGCCCAGTCCACGTCGCGGAACGGCAGGTCGAGGCGGCGCACCACGTAGGCGTCCAGGCCCTCGCCGTGCAGCACCTTGGGGATGTCGTAGATGGACTTGGCGTCGATCGCGGCGACCACCGCGTCCTCGTCCACGTCGCACATCAGCGAGATCTTGCGCTTGATGGCGGTGGGCACCTCGCGGTCGGCGCGCAGCACGATGGCGTCCGGCTGGATGCCGATGTTGCGCAGCGCGGCCACCGAGTGCTGGGTGGGCTTGGTCTTCAGCTCACCGGAGGGGCCGATGTAGGGCAGCAGCGAGACGTGCACGAAGAAGACGTTGTCGCGGCCCACCTCGTGCCGCACCTGCCGCACCGACTCCAGGAACGGCAGCGACTCGATGTCGCCCACCGTGCCGCCGACCTCGGTGATCACCACGTCCACGTCGTCGGTGGCCATCCGCCGGATGCGCGACTTGATCTCGTTGGTGATGTGCGGGATGACCTGCACGGTGTCGCCCAGGTACTCGCCGCGCCGCTCCTTGGCGATCACCGAGGAGTACACCTGACCGGTGGTGACGTTGGCCGAGCCGTCCAGGTCGACGTCGAGGAAGCGCTCGTAGTGGCCGACGTCCAGGTCCGTCTCGGCGCCGTCGTTGGTGACGAACACCTCACCGTGCTGGAACGGGTTCATCGTGCCGGGGTCGACGTTGAGGTACGGGTCGAGCTTCTGCATGGTGACCCGCAGGCCGCGGGCCTTGAGCAGGGCGCCGAGGCTCGAGGCGGTGAGCCCCTTGCCGAGCGATGACGCCACACCCCCGGTCACGAAGATGTGCTTGGTCGTCCCGGAGTTCCGGCCGAGTGCGGTCTTGCCGGCGTGAGGCAGTGCCAAGAGGGGGCTCCCGTGGTCGCGAGGTGAGGGTCGGACGGCGCCGGAGAGATGGGGTGCCGTCGCGGCGGTTCAGTGGTTCAGCCCACCGGCCCACGGGCTACCAGGGTATCAGCGCCCCGGCGCACCCGTCGGCGGCGCGGGGTGCGCCGAGGCCGGGGTGTCCAGGGTCGCGGCGCCACGGACGGCGTCCTCCCGGGCCCGTGGCGGACGACCGGAGGCGTGCGCTCCGGAATGTGCGCCGAGGGGGGCGCAGGCCCTACGATGCGGGCCGCGCACCCGCGCGTTCCCGCACGTCCCGCCCACAAGGTCAGGGCCCGGCGGGGGCCGTAGGATGGGTGCGTTGGCGCGACAGGGCACCGTGCGGGGACGCCTCACCCGACCGGCCGAGCCCGGCTCCACCGAGACTCGCGCGTCCCCCTGTTCCACGTCGTATTCTGCTCGGACGCTTTCTGCTGCCCGCCCTCGCGCAGGGGCAGGAGGGGGACGGCTCGACGTTCAACTGATCGACTGTTCGACTGGAGATGCACGTGGCCGGGCGCATCGAGGACTACGCACTCATCGGCGATATGCAGACCGCCGCACTCGTCTGCCGGGACGGCACGGTGGACTGGCTCTGCCTGCCCCGGTTCGACTCACCGTCGATCTTCGCCGGGCTGCTGGGCACCGATGAACACGGCTACTGGCGGGTGGCCCCGGCGCATCCGGCGTCCGAGGAGCCGCCCTCCGCGACCCGCCGCCGCTACCGGGGCGACTCGCTGATCCTGGAATCGGAGTGGGACACCAAGCGCGGCACGGTCCGGGTGACCGACTTCATGCCGCCGCGTGACGGCGCCCCGCAGCTGATCCGGGTCGTCGAGGGCGTCTCCGGCCGGGTGCCGATGCGCTCCGAGCTGGTGATGCGCTTCTCGTACGGCTGGGTCACGCCGTGGGTGCACAAGGTCGCCGACCCGCAGGCCGCCGAGGGCCGGGTGGTGGCCGTCGCCGGTCCCGACTCCGTCTGGCTGGACACCGACTGTCCGACCTACGGCAAGGACCTGACGACCTACGCGGACTTCACGGTCGCCCCCGGGGACCGGATCGTGTTCACCATCAGCTGGCAGCCCTCGCACAAGGAGCCGCCGGCGCTGCCGGACCCCGCCGGTTCGCTGGAGGCGACCGAGCAGTTCTGGCGCGACTGGGTCGAGCAGTGCACGTACCACGGCCCCTACCGGGACGCGGTGGTCCGCTCGCTGATCACGCTCAAGGCGCTCACCTACGGGCCGACCGGCGGCATCGTCGCCGCGCCGACCACCTCGCTGCCGGAGGACATCGGCGGCGTGCGCAACTGGGACTACCGCTTCACCTGGCTGCGGGACGCGGCGATCACGCTGTCGTCGCTGCTGCGCACCGGCTACCGCGAGGAGGCCCGCGCCTGGCGCGAGTGGCTGCTGCGCGCGGTGGCGGGCGACCCGGAGAACCTCCAGATCATGTACGGCATCGCGGGCGAACGCGAGCTGGGCGAGACGGAGCTGACCTGGCTGCCGGGCTACGAGGGCTCGCAGCCGGTGCGGGTCGGCAACGGGGCCGCCCACCAGCTCCAGCTGGACGTCTACGGCGAGGTCAGCGAGGCGCTGCACCTGGCCCACATGACCGGCCTGGCCCGCAACGACTACGCGAGCCTGCTCCAGCTGAAGCTGATCCGCTACCTGGAGCAGCACTGGACCGAGCCGGATGAGGGCATCTGGGAGGTGCGCGGCCCGCGCCGCCACTTCGTGCACTCCAAGGTGATGGCCTGGGTCGCGGTCGACCGCACGGTGAAGCTGATCGAGTCCGGCGAGGTCGACGGGCCGCTGGAGCGGTGGCGCGAGCTGCGCGAGGAGATCCACCGCGACGTGTGCGAGAAGGGGTACGACAAGGAGCGCAACACCTTCACGCAGTCCTACGGCTCCAAGGAGCTGGACGCCTCGCTGCTGCTGATCCCCCAGGTCGGCTTCCTGCCGCCGGACGACAAGCGGGTCATCGGCACGATCGAGGCGATCCAGAAGGAGCTGACGGTCGAGGGCGGCTTCGTGCTGCGCTACCCGACCGAGGGCTCCGAGGAGGGCGTCGACGGTCTGCCGGGCGACGAGGGCGCGTTCCTGGCCTGCTCGTTCTGGCTGGCGGACGACCTGGCGATGATCGGCCGGGTCGACGAGGCCCGCCAGCTGTTCGAGAAGCTGCTGTCCCTGCGCAACGACCTGGGCCTGCTGGCGGAGGAGTGGGACCCGCGCCTGCAACGCCAGGTCGGCAACTTCCCCCAGGCCTTCAGCCACGTCCCCCTGATCGACACGGCCCTGCGCCTGACCGCGAGCGGCGCGTACGGCGGCTGAGCGGCGGGCCCGCGCCAGGCGGGCCGTCCACGTCCCGGTCAGCGGGCCGGGGCGCCGGTCAGCTCGTCGTAGACGCTGAGGATCTGGGCGATCGTGTGGTCCTCGGTGGGCCAGGTCGCCGCCTGGGCCCGGGCCTCGGTGGTCAGGGCGGTTCTGCGGGCCGGGTCCGCCAGCAGGTCGGCGACGGCCCGGGCCAGCGCCGTCGCGTCGCCCTGCGGCACCAGCACCGCCGCGTCCCCCACCAGGTCGGGCACGCCGCCGACCGCGGTCGCCACCAGCGGCACCCCGGCCCGCAGGGTCTCCTGGACGATCAGTGGATGCGCCTCCCAGCGGCTGGGCAGCGCCACCAGGTCGGCCACCTGGAGCAGATGCGCCACGTCGCCGCGGCGGCCCAGCAGCCGCACCGGCAGGTCCTCCGCCTCGATCCTGGCGGCGAGTTCGGCCCGGCGGCTGCCCTCCCCCGCGATGGCGACCAGCGGCGCCGGGTCCAGCGCCCGCCAGCAGCGCGCCGCGTCCAGCAGCAGATCGTGGCCCTTGTACGGTTCGAGGCGGCCGACCGCGAGGATCAACGGCCGCTTCTCGGCGCCGAGTTCGGCCCGCAGCGCGTCGCGGTCGGGCGCGTGTCGCGGTCTCGGCACCGGGAACGCCACCGGTGCCAGCCGGGCGTCGCGCGCCCCGAGCCCGCGCACCCGGTCCACCAGGTCCGTCGAGGCGCCCAGCACCACGGTGGCGGCCCGCGCCACCCGCCGCTCCAGCAGCCGCGTCAGCCCGGCCCTGGTGCCGAACGCGGGGGCTGGTGGGTGCCAGGTCACCACGAGCGCCGGGCCCCGCGCGCCGGTGAGCGCGAGCGAGGCCAGCATCCCGGCGCGCAGGCCGTGCGCGTGCACCACGTGGGTGCCGGCGCAGGCGGCGCGCAGCGCGGCGACCGCGGCGGCCTCACCGAGCGGCCCCGGCCGGCCGCCGATCTCCACCGGCGCGAACCGGGCGCCGGTGCCGTCGAAGCCGTAGGCCGCGGCGGAGGCGGCGGGCGCGCAGACCGTCACCTCGATGCCCCGCGCGACCAGGCCCCCGGACAGCGAGCTGACGTGTCCGCCGCCGCACGCGCCGAAGACCTGCACGGCACGCAACGTGCCGGACGGCTGCGGGATGTGAGCGCTGGTCACCGGAAGGCTCGGGCTCCTGGGTCGGGGGCGGACAGGGTCCAGGATGCCAGGAGGGTGCGACAGTTCGGGTGTCGATCTCCCGTCCTACCGGCCCGTAGCCCTCCCCCTATCACCCGGACGAGTGAGCCCGGGCGGTTCAGCGGGCCGATCGCGCCGTCTCCAGCAGCTCTTCCGCGTGCGCCCGGGCGGTGTCGGAGTCCTCCAGGCCCGCGAGCATCCGCGACAGCTCCCGCACCCGCTCCTCGCCGTCCAGCACCTTCACCCCGCTGCTGGTCACCGAGCCGTCGTGGGTCTTCTCCACCAGCAACTGCCGGTCGGCGAAGGCCGCCACCTGCGGCAGGTGCGTCACGACGACGACCTGCGCCGACTTCGCCAGCCTGGCCAGCCGCCGTCCGACCTCGACCGCCGCCTTGCCGCCGACGCCCGCGTCCACCTCGTCGAACAGGTACGTCGGCACCGGGTCCGATCCGGCGAAGACCACCTCGACCGCGAGCATCACCCGCGACAGCTCACCGCCGGAGGCACCCTTGGCGATCGGCCGCGGCGGCGCCCCCGGGTGCGGCGCGAGGTGCAGTTCCACCTCGTCGGCGCCGTACGGGCCGAAGGCGACGGTGCGGCCGTCGATCCCGATGCCGTCCTCGTCGTCGGTCTGCCCGATCTCGACCGTGATCCGGGCGTGCGGCATGGCGAGTTCGGCGAGTTCCGCGGTGACCGCGTCGGCGAAGCGCGCTGCGGCCTTGGTCCGCGCGTCGGTCAACCGGCCCGCCAGCGACGCCAGTTCGGCGCGCAGCTCGTCGCGTTCCGCGGTCAGCGCGTCGATCCGCTCATCGTCGCCGTCCAGGTCGGCCAGCCGTGCCGCGCCCTGCTCGGCCCAGGCCAGCACGGCGGCGACGCCCTCGCCGGACTCGTCGTACTTACGGGTCAACTGGGCCAGCACGGACCGCCGTTCCTCGACCGCGGCGAGCCGCAGCGGGTCGGCGTCCAGGTTGTCGGCGTACCCGGCGAGTTCACCCGCCACGTCGGCGACCAGGATGGCGATCTCGCCGAGCCGGTCGGTCAGCGCGGCCAGCGCCGGGTCGTGGCCCCGTACCGCCTCCAGCGCGCGGTGCGCCCCGGCCACCAGGGTCGCGGCGTCCACGCCCTCCGGGTCCTCCGGGTTGCCCGCGAGCGCCGCGTGCCCGGCCGACGCGGCCGACGCCAGCGCCTCGGCGTGCCCCAGCCGCTCAGCCTCGGCGGCCAGTTCCGTGTCCTCCCCGGGGCGCGGCTCGGCGGCGGCCACCTCGTCCAGGCCGAACCGCAGCAGGTCCGCCTCCTGGGCGCGTTCCCTGGCGAGCCGGGTCAGCTCGTCCAGCTCGGCGGTCACCTCGCGCAGCCGCTTGTAGGTCCGCTGGTAGGCGGCGAGCGGCTCGGCCACCGCGTCGCCCGCGTACCGGTCCAGCGCCTGCCGCTGCCGGGCCGGGCGCAGCAGGCCCTGCTGGTCGGTCTGGCCGTGCACGGCCACCAGGTCGTCGGCGAGTTCACCCAGCAGCGAGGCGGGCACCGAACGGCCGCCCACGTGCGCCCGGGAGCGCCCCTCGGCCGAGATGGTGCGGCTCACCAGCAGCGCGCCGTCGTCCAGTTCCGCCCCGGCCTCCTCGGCGCGCGTCGCCGCCGGGGAGGCCGGGTCGACCGTGATCCGGCCCTCCACCACCGCGGCCTTCGCGCCGATCCGTACCAGCGCGGCGTCCGCCCGGCCGCCCAGCAGCAGCCCGAGGCTGGTGACGACCATGGTCTTGCCCGCGCCCGTCTCGCCGGTCACCGCCGTGAACCCGGGCGACAGCTCGACCACGGCGTCGTCGATGACGCCCAGGGACCGTATCCGCATCTCCTCCAGCACGCCCAAGACGATACGAGGTCCGGCCCCCTCACCGCGACGCGCGTCCCGCGAACCCCGCTCGCGGGGGACGGGCCCGGCGGCCCGGGGCGGCGCGCGCTCAGCGCGGAGCGCCCCGCCAGCCCGCCACCGGCAGCGCGAACTTCGCCACCAGACGGTCGGTGAAGTTGGCGTGGTGCAGCCGGGCGAGCCGCACCGGCACCGCGCCCCTGCGCACCTCCACCCGCGCCCCGGCCGGCAGCGGCACGGTGCGCCGCCCGTCGCACCACAGCACGCCGTGCTGGGTCTTGGGCTGCACCTCCACCGCGAGCACCGAGGAGGGCGAGGCCACCAGCGGCTTGGCGAACAGCGCGTGCGCGCTGATCGGCACCATCAGCAGCGCCTCGACCTCCGGCCACACCACGGGCCCGCCCGCCGAGAAGGCGTACGCGGTCGAGCCGGTCGGCGTCGCGCACACCACGCCGTCGCAGCCGAAGCCGGACACCGGACGGCCGTCGACCTCGATGACCACCTCCAGCATCCGCTCGCGCGCCGCCTTCTCCACCGACGCCTCGTTGAGCGCCCAGTCGGTGTGCACCACGCGGCCGTCCTCGCGCACGAGCACGTCGAGCGTCATGCGTTCCTCGACCTCGTACGCCCGCGTCACCACCCGGTCGACCACCTTGTCCAGGTCGTCGCGTTCGGCCTCGGCGAGGAAGCCGACGCGGCCCAGGTTGACGCCGAGCATCGGCACGCCGGAGGCGCGGGCGAACTCGGCGCCGCGCAGCAGCGTGCCGTCACCGCCGAGCACGACCAGCAGCTCGCAGCCGTCCACCACGCCCGGGCGGCCGTCCACCACCTCGACCGACCCCGGCAGCGGCACCGGCAGGTCGGCCGCCTCGGCGCGCAGGATGCGCACCCCTATGCCGCTGCGCAACAGCCCCTGCACGACGCGCTGGGCGCTGCGCACGGCGGCCGGGCGGCCGGTGTGCGCGAGCAGGAAGACGGTGCGCCCCGCGGTGCCGTGGCCGGGAGCCTCGTCGCTCCTGGCGGTGCTGTCTGACGTGCTCGATCCGCTCAACGGGGCCCCTCCGCTACCGCACGGTCGACATCGGCCGGGTCGAGTTCCGGCGCCCCGGCCCGCAGCCACAGAAAGTACTCGACGTTGCCCGACGGCCCGGGCAGCGGACTGGCGGTCACGCCCAGCACGCCGAGCCCGAGCGCGGCGGCCCGCTGCGCCACGCCCTTGACCGCCTCGGCCCGCAGTTCGGGCCGCCGCACCACGCCGCCGCTGCCCAGCCGCTCCTTGCCCACCTCGAACTGCGGCTTGACCATCAGCGCCAGGTCCGCGTCCGGCGCCGAGCAGCGCACCAGCGCGGGCAGCACCAGCCCCAGCGGGATGAACGACAGGTCACCGACGACCACGTCGACCGGCTCGCCGTCGAGGTCGTCCAGCGTCAGCTCCCGCACGTTGGTGCGGTCCTTGACCACGACCCGCTCGTCGCTCCGCAGCGACCAGGCCAACTGCCCGTATCCGACGTCGGCGGCGACCACCTGGCGGGCCCCGGCGCGCAGCAGCACGTCGGTGAACCCGCCGGTCGACGCCCCCGCGTCCAGGCAGCGCCGCCCCTCGACCCGCAGCCCCTGCGGGGTGAACGCGGCCAGCGCACCGGCGAGTTTGTGGCCGCCGCGCGAGACGTAGTCGGGGTCGGAGCCGTCCGCGGCGACCACCAGCGCGGCGGAGGTCTCCACCTGGGTCGCCGACTTGGTGGCCACCCCGCCGCCCACCGTGACCCTCCCCGCCGCGATCAGCTGCGCGGCGTGCTCCCGCGAACGCGCCATCCCACGGCGCACCAGTTCCGCGTCGAGACGGCGTCTTGCCGGTCCTGCCACCTTCGGTTCAGCTCCTGTCGTCGTACGTGGCCGCGCTCTCCCGCGGCCCCGGCGGGCCCGGTGCGGCGTCGAGCGCGGTGAGCGCGTCCCGCAGCCGGGTGTGTACATCCTCGTACACCTCGACATGGCTGCCGGTGGGCAGGTCGTCCGCGTCCGCCAGCCGCTCCAGCGCCGCGTCCACCTCCGCGCTGCCGGTCGGCGCGAGCACGACGCCCAGCGGCGCGGGCCCGGCGTCCCGCGGCGCCTCCGCGTCCCCTTCCCGCTCCGGCGGTACGGGGATCTCATCGCCGGGGCGCTCCGGGACCGCCTCAGTCATCGGCCCGCGGCTCGCCCGGAGCGGAGGGCCGCGCGGGGGTCTCCTTGGCGGGAGCGGTCTCCTTCGCGGCCGTCTGCTGCGCGGTGGCCTTCTTCGCGGCGGCCCGGGTCGCCTCGACCTGCTGCGGTGAGGTCTGCTCCGCCGCGGCCTCGGCCGCCGCCCGCGCGGTCGCCGCCTTCACGGCGGGGGCGCCCTTCGCCGCCGTCGCCTTGGACGGTGCCTTCTTGGCGGGGGCCTTCTTGGCGGGGGCGCTCTTCCTGCCGCCCGCGGCCGTCTTACCGGGAGCCGCCGCCCTGGTCAGCGCCGCCTTGGTCAACGCGCTCTCCGTCGCGGGCTTCTTGACAGGCGCCGGGGCCTTCTTGGCGGCGGCCTGCTTGGTCGGCGCCTTCTTGGCGGAAGGGTGCTCGGCAGCCGTCTTGGCGGGCGCCGCCGTCTTCTTGACGGCAGTCGTCTTCGCGGCCGACTTCTTGGCGACGGTCTTCTTCGCGGGAGCCGTCTTCGCCGGAGCCGTCTTCGCGGCGGTCTTCCCGGCCGCGGGCGGCTTGGCCACCGTCGCCTTCCTGCCCACCGCCTTCTTCGCCACCGTCTTCTTGCCCACGGCCTTCTTCGCCGCCGTCTTCTTCGCCGGGGCGCTGCCCTCGGACGCCTCCTCGGCGGCCGTCCGCCCCGGTGCGGCGGCGCGCTGCACCGGCGGCTCGGCCGTCTTCACCCGGGCCGGGGCCGGGCGGGTGGTCCCGCCGGGCGCCTGCGGGCGGAGGCCCGGACGTCCGCCCGGCCGTACCGGCGGCTCCGCGGTCTTCACCCTCGGGTGGTGCTGCGACGCGGCCGGGGGCTCGTCCTCCAGCCGCACCCGCTCGCGCGGCGCCTCCGGCTCGCCGGGGCCCTCCAGGTTGCGCACCCGGCGCTCCAGCGCCTCCAGGATCACGCCGACCTTGGTGACCTCGTCGGCGATCCGGCCGACCCGTCCCATCGCCTTGTCGACTTCTTCCTTGACCAGTCCGACCAGCAGGTCCCGGTTGGCCCGTCCGGAGGCGATCAGCTCGTCCGCGAGGGCCTGGACCTCGGGCGGGATGCGTTCGCCGATCCGCCGCTGGAGGGAGTCCACGTCCACCCCGGCCTGGTCGAGCACCTCCCGGGCGGTGGTGGCGGCCCGCCGTCGGGTGGCCTCGGTCAGCCCGCCCGCGATCTGTAGGCAGGTGCGCAACGCGTCACGCAATACCCTCACTCCTCGCCTCTCCTTGGACGCCGATGGTCACGACGCTACCGCGTGTCGCCGCGCGCCGGTCGTACCGCTCGGCGGACGCGAGCCGCTGGGACCGCCGGGCGGGCGGTGTACGGTCGTGCGGTACGTACCGCCGCACCCGGGAGCGAAACCGCCGATGGCGACCATCGAGGAGTGCCGCAGTGCGCTCGACCGGCTGTCGCACAACCTCGCCGGGGCCGACGGTAAAGTGGCCCGTGCCGCCGCCGTCGACCGGTCGGTGAGCTGCGCGATCACCGATCTCGGGGTGACCTTCACCGGTCGGCTCTCGGAGGGCGGCATCCGCGACGTCGTGCCCGTACGGGGGGCGCCGGCCGGGCGCGCCGACATCCGGCTCACGATGTCCGGCGACGACCTGGTGGCCCTGGTGGACGGCCGGCTCAACTTCGCCACGTCCTGGGCCACCGGCCGCGTCAAGCTGGAGGCGGGCCTGCGCGACCTGCTGCGGCTGCGCACGCTGCTCTGAGGGCCCGGTCCGTCTCTGAGGGCCCGGTCCGCCTCGGCTGGGGCCGCTACAGCCCCAGCCGCCCCAGCGCCTTGCCCGCGTCCAGCCCGCACGCCCGCGAGCCGCCCGCCGTCCAGGCCGCCGCGCACAGCGCCCGCAGCCCGTCGAGCGGGTCCCCGTCGCCGTCGACCGCCAGCGCGTCGCCGTCGGCGCGGGCTGTCCAGCCCCCGCAGCGCCACGCGTCGCCATCCCGGTCCACACCGGGCTGGGCGGTGAGCAGTCCGCGCAGGTCGGCGGCGACGTAGGTGGGCCGGTGTTCCGGCACGGCCGCCAGCAGCGCCACCGGTGTGCTGACCCCGGTCAGCACCAGCAGCGAGTCCACCCCGCCCGCGTGCGCGCCCTCGATGTCGGTGTCGAGCCGGTCGCCGACGACCAGCGGCCGCTTCGCCCCGGTGCGCAGGATCGTCTCGCGGTGCATCGGCGGCTGCGGCTTGCCCGCGACCTTGGGCTCCGCGCCGGTGACGATTTTGACCACCTCGACCGCCGCGCCGTTGCCGGGGGCGATGCCGCGGGGACTGGGAATGGTCAGGTCGGTGTTGGACGCGTACCACGGCACGCCGCGCGCCACCGCGTAACCGGCCTCCGCCAGCCTGCTCCACGGCTGGTCGGGACCGCCGTAGCCCTGCACCACCGCGGCCGGATCGTCGTCGGCCGAGTCCACCGGTTCGAGACCGCGCTCGCGCAGCGCCGCGCGCAGCCCCTCACCGCCGATCGCCAGCACCCGCGCGCCTTCGGGCACCTCGTCCGCGATGAGCCGGGCGACGGCCTGCGCGGAGGTGATGACGTCCTCCTCGCGCGCCGGGACGCCGAGTTCGCTCAGGTGCGCGGCGACCTCGTCCGGGGTGCGCAGGGCGTTGTTGGTCACGTAGGCGAGCCGCATGCCCCGCTCGCGTGCGGTCTTCAGCGACTCCGGCGCGTGCTCGACGGCGTGCGGGCCGGTGTAGACCACCCCGTCGAGGTCCAGCAGCGCCGTGTCGTACGCCTCGTCGAGCCGGCGCTCACTGCCGCCCGGCGCGGTCCGCGGATCCATCGCTCGCGTCTCCCTCACGTCGTCCTCCGTACGGTCCCGTACGGTTCGCGTCCTCGCCCCCGGCGCGCACCGCGCACACGGGAGGTACCGTCTTCGCGCGTAGCCGCCGGGCACATAGCATGCTCTGATGAGCAATCCAGGATCCTCCCCCGGTCTCCACCGAGGGGAACCCCGGCGCGTGCCCGGGCTGCGGCTGGCACCGTTCCGCGGGCTGCGCTACGTCCCCGAGCGGGTCGGCAGCCTGTCCGCGGTCACCTCGCCACCGTACGACGTCGTGGTCAGGCCCGACGGACTGGATCACCTGGAGACCCTCGACCCGTACAACATCGTGCGGTTGACCCTGCCGCGCGACGGCGACACCGCGACCCGGCACGCCCAGGCCGCCCGCACCCTGCGCCACTGGCTGCGCGACGACGTGCTGGCCGCCGATCCCGAACCGGCGCTCTACGTCTACGAGCAGCGGCCCCGCGACGGCGGCGTGCAGCGCGGCCTGATCGGCGCCCTGCGGCTGACCGGACCCGAGGAGCGGGTGGTCCTGCCGCACGAGCACGTCATGCCCGAGCCGGTCGCCGACCGCGCCGGCCTGATGCGGGCCACCGCCGCCAACCTGGAGCCGCTGCTGCTGGCCTACCGGGGCGACGAGGCGGGCGCCGCGGCCCTTCTCGTGGAACGCACCGCCGAACTGCCGCCGCTGCTGGCCACGACCACCGAGGACGGCACCCGGCACCGCCTGTGGGCGGTCACCGACCCGGACGCCATCGGCGCGGTCGACGCCGACCTGACGCCGCGCCAGGCGCTGATCGCGGACGGCCACCACCGCTGGGCGACCTACCTGCGGCTGCTCGACGAGCGCCCCGCGCACGACCCGGGCGGATGGGACCACGGGCTGGTGCTGCTGGTCGACACCACCCGCTATCCGCTGCGCGTACGGGCCATCCACCGGGTGCTGCGGGAGCTGCCGGTCGCGGACGCGCTGGCGGCGGTACGCGACGCGTTCGACGTGCGGGAGGTCCCCGGGCCGCTGGAGAACGCGTTGGAGGCGCTGGCGGCGGCCACGTCCGGACGCGCTGGTGGCGGGGGGAACGCCTTCCTGCTCGCGGGCGACGGGCACTTCCACCTGCTGACCGGGCCCGACGAACGCCTCGTCGCGGAAGCCGTGCCCCAGGACCAGCCGCGTGCCTGGCGCGAGTTGGACGCCACCGTGCTGCACAGCCTGCTCATCGACCGCGTGTGGCGGGTACCGGACGACCCCGAGCACATCGGCTACGTCCACGACGCGCCCGCCGCCGTACGGCAGGCTGAACGGCTCGGCGGCACGGCGGTGCTCATGCACCCCGTCGCCGAGCACACCGTGCTGGAGCTGGCCCGCGAGGGCGTGATGATGCCGCGCAAGTCGACCTCCTTCGGCCCCAAGCCGGCATCGGGACTGGTGTTGCGCAGGGTCGAGTCGGAGGACTGACCCTTCCGGGCCCGGAACGCCGCGAGGACGGATTCCGGACCTGGAACGCCGCGAGGGCGGCATCCGTACGCGGTGATCGCGTACGGATGCCGCCCTCGGGCGGAGGCTCGCCGGTCAGTCCCTGACGGTCGATCCTGCTGATCAGTCCTGCTTGTCGTGATCGCCGTCGTGACCGGAGGCGTCCTCGGCGGCGGGGCCGGACTGCGGCTCCCGGAAGGGGTTGTCGAGGAACGTGGACGGCTGCGCGGCCGCGTCGGTCTCCGGTGCGGGTGCCTCCTCGGATGCCTCGCTCGCCTCGACGTCCTTCTCGTCCTCGCCCTCGGCGTCGGCCTTCGGCTCGTTGGCTTCCGGCTCCTGGGCCTTCGGCTCCTCGGTCTTCGGCTCCTCGGTCTTCGGCTCCTCGGTCTCCGCGTCCGAAGCGTCCGGCGTCCGCGCGGCCGTCGGCTCGTCGTCGGCCTCGGTGTCGAGGGCGTCGACGAACTCCACGCCGTCCAGCTCGGCGAGCCGGTCCGACGCGTCGGTGGAACCGCTCTGGTCCGCCTCCAGCGCCTTCCCGAACCACTCCCGCGCCTCGTCCTCGCGGCCCACGGCCAGCAGCGCGTCCGCGTAGGCGTACCGCAGCCGCGCGGTCCAGGGCTGCACGGAGCTGGACGCCAGCTCGGGGCTCTGCAGCGTGACGACGGCGGCTTCCGCCTGGTCCATGTCGCGGCGGGCCCCGGCGGCCACGAGCCGCATCTCGACCTGGCCGGCCTTGTCCAGCTTGTGCACCTCGGGCTCACCAGCCATCGCCAGCGCGCGCTCCGGGCGGCCGAGACCGCGTTCGCAGTCCGCCATGACCGGCCACAGCTCGACCGACCCGGTCATCCGGCGCGCGGCACGGAACTCCGCCAGCGCCTCCGAGTACTTCTCGTTGGCGTACGCGGCGAAGCCGAGCGCCTCGCGGACGGCGGCCACCCGGGACGCCAGCCGGAACGCGACCTTGGCGTACCCGTAGGCCTGCTCCGGCTCGGAGTCGAGCAGGCGGGCCACCATCACCAGGTTGCGGGCGACGTCCTCGGCGAGCGTCTTGGGGAGGCTCTGCAGCTCCTGGCGGACGCTCTTGTCGATCTCCTGACCGGTGACGTCCTCAGGAATCGGCAGCCGCTTGACCGGCTCCCGCTCCTCGCGCGAGTCGTCACGGCGCCGGTCGTCCCGGTTCTCGAACCGGCCACGCCCGGCCGCGTACGGACGGTGCCCGCGGTCGCCACCGGAACGCCCACCGCGGTCGTCGTCCCGACGGGGGCCACGGGGACGGTCGTCACGCCGGAAGCCGCCACGGTCGTCGTCCCGACGCGGGCCGCGAGGGCGGTCGTCCCGGGAACGGTCGTCCCGGCGGTCGTCACGCGGACGGTCATCGCGGGGGCGGTCGTAGCGCGGACGATCGTCGCGACGGAAGCCACCACGGTCACCACCGCGCTCGCCGTCGCGACGGAAGCCACCGCGGTCGTCCTCACGGCGAGGACCACGCGGGCGGTCGTCGCGACGGTCATCACGGGGGCGGTCGTCACGCGGACGGTCGTAACGGGGGCGGTCGTCGCGACGGAAGCCTCCACGGTCGTCGTCCCGACGGGGATCGCGCGGGCGGTCGTCACGCCGGTCATCACGGGGGCGGTCGTCACGCCGGTCATCGCGGGGGCGGTCGTAGCGCGGGCGGTCGTCGCGACGGAAGCCACCACGGTCACCGCCACGCTCGCCGTCGCGACGGAAGCCGCCACGGTCGTCCTCACGGCGGGGGCCGCGCGGGCGGTCATCGCGACGATCGTCACGGGGGCGGTCGTCACGCGGACGGTCGTCGCGGGGGCGGTCGTAGCGCGGACGATCGTCGCGACGGAAGCCGCCGCGATCGTCGTCCCGCCGGAAGCCACCACGGTCGTCCTCGCGACGCGGACCACGCGGGCGGTCGTCGCGACGGTCGTCACGGGGGCGGTCGTAGCGCGGGCGGTCATCGCGACGGAAACCACCACGGTCACCGCCACGCTCGCCGTCGCGACGGAACCCACCGCGATCGTCCTCACGGCGAGGACCACGCGGCCGGTCGTCACGGGAACGGTCGTCACGGCGGTCATCGCGCGGACGGTCATCGCGCGGACGGTCATCGCGCGGACGGTCATCGCGCGGACGGTCATCGCGCGGACGGTCGTAGCGCGGACGATCATCACGGCGGAAGCCGCCGCGATCGTCGTCACGGCGGGGGCCGCGCGGACGGTCGTCGTCACGACGGTAACCACCACGGTCGTCGCTGCGACGCGCCCCGCCAGCACGGAACTCGCGCCGGTCGTCGGCGCCCCCGGGCCGCTCCCTGCGTTCGGGTCGCTCCGAGCGATCCTCGGACGAGTTGGTCATCGACGTGACTCCTGTCGGTTCGTACTGCTGTAGTGCCAGTGTCTCGTACCCACCGGACGACTGCGTCCCAGCAGGTAATACAAAAAGGACCCCCGGTCCCAGCGCTCAGGCCAGGACCGAGGGTCCGTAAGAATTGTTCGGCGGCGTCCTACTCTCCCACAGGGTCCCCCCTGCAGTACCATCGGCGCTGAAAGGCTTAGCTTCCGGGTTCGAAATGTAACCGGGCGTTTCCCTAACGCTATGACCACCGAAACACCATCGGGCCATCCCGCTGAGCGGGATTTGGCAAGGTGCCGTGAACAAGCACACTTTTTAGTTGAGTAAATCAGCTGCGACCAGTGCGATGGTTCGCAATCTGGGAGCT
>NZ_JAINVZ010000030.1 GCF_019890615.1 Streptantibioticus parmotrematis
GTGGCGCCGGACCCGGCATGACGGGGTGCCGCTTCAGCGCTGCT
Organism: Streptantibioticus parmotrematis; assembly: GCF_019890615.1. Classification (GTDB taxonomy): domain Bacteria; phylum Actinomycetota; class Actinomycetes; order Streptomycetales; family Streptomycetaceae; genus Streptantibioticus_D; species Streptantibioticus_D parmotrematis. Next base: position 45 of record NZ_JAINVZ010000030.1, read on the forward strand.
TGCGCACAAGGGCGTTGGCGCGTCAGGGCACGTGGACCCATTGCCCTTGGGAAGGCGTGTGACGGGAATCGGTGACGAAGAGCATGTACCAGCCCGGCGGCACCAGTGAGGGGTCGTCGGGCACGGTCACGGTGATCCCGTCACGAGTGCGGGTGAAGGCCAGGGCGACCGAGCGCTGGTCGATGTCGGTGACGTGGGTGGCGGACCCGGGGCGGATCAGCCGCGCCGTCGCGACGGGAAGAGCGCTGCGGACGGGGTAGGTGGCGTGGGCGCCGCGGGCGACCGTCTTCGGCCCGGTGCCGAGACGTGGGCGTTCGGTGCGGTAGAGGTAGGGCGGGGTGTAGATCTCGATGCGCTGCTGGAACGTGCCAGGAACGGTGTCCGCCTTGTCGCCGAAGAGCGGGTCGCCGCCGAACACGGCGACGCGTCCGTCCGGCAGGAGCAGTGCCTCGGTGTGGTAGTCGCGACCCACGGTCGGGGAGGCCGCCCTGGTCAGGGTGTTGGTGGCGGGGTCGTAGAACTGCGCTCGCAGGATGTCGCTGGCGCCCTTGCCCCGGTAGTCGCGGGAGCCGCCGGTGGTGAAGACGGTGTCGTCGGGCATGATCACGCTGTTGAGATAGCGGGTCTTCTCGGGCAGGTCCGGCCCCGGCCGCCACACGGGATCGGTACCGCCGAGGTCGACGATGGCCGTGCGGGCGGTGGCCAGGGACGACTCGCCCACGCCGCCTCCGCCCAGCACCATGACCTGCTGCTTCTGCGCGGGCGGCAGCAGGAGCGAGGAGGAGGTCTCCAGCGCGTCGGAGTCGGCCAGTCCCGGCACCGGAGTGAAGGCGCCGGTGCGCAGGTTCCACATGCCGGGCTCGCGGCCCTGGTCGGCGGGCCCGTAACCGGCGTTGGAGCCGGAGTAGAAGAGCCTGTCGCCGCGCATGGTGAACAGGGAGGGGTAGGTGGGGAAGTACTCGTGCGGCGCGGCGGACCAGGTGCGAGTCGCGGGGTCGAAGATCTCGTTGTCACCCGGGTTGATCTGCCCGACGTCGTCGAGACCGGAGACGGCGAGGACCTTGCCGCTGGGCAGCCCGACGAGCGTGGGGTACCAGCGCGCGTCCTTCATCGACCGCACCTGGACGTACTTCTCACTCCAGGGGTCGAACTCGTAGGCCTCCCTGATCCCTTGGAAGTCGCGCTTGTCCATGCCGAGGCGCTGGGCCATCCCGTAGAAGTTGTCCGCGGCCCGGCCGGTCAGTCCGACGATGCGGTACTGCTCGGCGGTGTTGGTGCCGTGCGAGGGGCCGTCCTCGGAGGCCTCGACGTAGACGCGGGCCTGGCCGGGGGTGATGGTGACCTCGCCGGTGTCGGGGTCGACCGCCTTGGTCGCGTGCGGCACGGTGACGGAGCGCTGCGCGGCGTAGATCTGCCCGGCGGGGGAGCGGAAGAGCGTGCCCTTGGGGAACGTGCGGGAGTGGTCCGGGTCCTCGTCCTTGACGAACATCGCGCCGCCGGCCCGCTTGACGTCCCCCTTGAGCACCTCGTACGCGGCGGTGCCACCCGCGATCAGCAGCCTCCCGTCCGGGAGTTGGGCGTGGCCGCCGCAGAACAGGTCCTTGGGCGTCGGGATCTTCTTGAAGGTGCCGTGTGCGGGATCCCACAGGGTGGAGTCGAAACTGCCGCCCTCGAAGTGCCTGATGTTGTTGCCCGATCCGGCGATGAGCAGCACGTCGCCGGTCGGCAGCAGCGTGGCGTGGATGCTGTTGACCCGGTACTTCGCGGGCATGGCCAGCAGGTCCCAGTGCCCGTAGGCCGCCTTGTACGCGGGCTGGTCGATCCGGTACCGGTGGTACTCGTGGCGGGCGAAGCCGATGGCCGCAGGCGCGTTGAGACCGCCCAGCACGGCGAGGGCGGAACCCACCAGCAGGGCCTTGCGGACCTTGGGCCGCGGTCTGTACCCCATACGTCGACTCCCTCGGTCCGGACGCGAGTGCGTACCTTGGCATAGTGCAACGATCGCATAAGGTAGCAAATCGGACGTGAGGTGTGGGGAAGAGCCGAGCTTCGGGAGTGTCGTCGGCCTTGCCGTCGGGGAAGGGCCCTCGGATCACGCTCCCGGCTGACGGGTGCCGGGAGCCCTCAACGCGCAGCTCTGCATCCGACGTGTACTGACGGCCCGTGAGCGTACGCGACATCTCTCCGCGCGCGGCCACCGTCGTTGGGCAGGTGGGCGAGGAGCCGGTTGGCGTCGATGTGTCAGGAAGGCGACGGTGACGGGGCTTCGGTGCTGACGCGCCGGGGCGCGCGGCTCGGGGTGTAGGCGGGGCGGCCCGTCAACGCGCGTTGGGCGGCGTAGCCGATCGCCAGGGTCGCCGCGCCGGCGAAGGCGTCGGTGAGGAAGTGATTCGCGGTGGCGATGATGACGGTGAACGTCGCGAGGGGGTAGCAGACGCCCAGGACCTTCACCCAGGTGCGGCGGGCGAGGCAGGCCAGGGTCAGGCCACTCCACGCCGACCAGATGATGTGGACCGACGGCATGGCCGCGTACTGGTTCGACATCGAGGCCACGTCGCCCGAGGCCCATGAACCCCAGGTGTGGTGTTTGACCACGGTGTCGATGAATCCCACCCCGTCCAGGAACCGCGGCGGCGCGGTGGGCAGGAAGAAGAACCCCGCAAGCGCCAGCAGGGTGGCCGTGTACAGCACGGTGCGGGCCGAGCGGTAGCGGTCGCGGTGCCGCACGTAGAGCCAGACCAGCACGCCGATCACCACGACGAAGTGCAGCGTCGCGTAGTAGTAGTCCATGCCGACGATCAGCCAGGTGACCTTGTCGCAGGCGTGGTTGACGGCCAGTTCGACGTTGACGTGCAGCGCGCGCTCGGCGTGCCAGATCGCCTCCGCCCGGTGCATGGCAGCCGACCGGTTGGACGGGACGGCGTTCCGGGAGACGGTGTAGGCCCAGTAGCCGATCAGTGTGAAGGCCAGTTCCACCCATAGCTTCGGGCGGTCGAGCGGGCACCAGCGGGCCGGTAGCAGCCCCCGGCGCGGGCGGCCGGATTCCGTGGACTCCGTCGTGGTCACTTCGTTCCCCATAGCTGTGGTGGCGGCGCGCACCGACGGAGTGGACGGCGACGGTCCGGAGCGGACCGCGCCGAGCCCCCGGCGGACAGCCGAGACCCTCCCGTCGCGACACGCCGTAGGCGCCGCCGCTCGGGCGGGTGGCGAAAGCATCGAGAACAGACTGTACGACAGTGTGTCGGTGGCAGAACTATTCGGGTCCCGACGCATTGGGCCGTTCCTCCGACGAGAGGCCCGCCTGGACTGCGCCGGATTCGACGGCCGAGCCGCCTCGGGCTGTCACGAGGCGAGTGCTCACGCCTTTCGGCGTGCGCTCGTACGCCCCCCGGCGTCGGGTGCGATGTGCTGGGGAGGCGGTGGGCACTCGTATCGTCGGCACTGCTGGGCCGCCGTGCGGTCGGCGTCGTCCGTGCCGAGCCTCAGGCCGGCCGCGAGGGTGAGGACGGCGACGGCGGTGACGACGACGGCGCTGAGCAGGCGGCTCTGCCAGGGCGTGGAAGCCTGTGACGCAACAGGCCCCGCCAGGCGGCGGCAGCGCGTGTGTTGACGGTGTGCCAGCACGGCGAGCGCACCGGCGCCCACGAGGAGGAGCAGACCGACGAGCCTGTGCCAGACGTGTCGTTGACCGGGCAGGGCGCTCAACGCCCCGCCCGCGGCCAGCAGGGCCAGACAGGTGCGTACCCAGGCGAGGTAGGTTCGGTCCGCGGCCAGGGCATCGCGAAAGGCCAGCCCTTCCGCGCTTCCCGGCTGTCGACGCGTCGTCATCCGGGTAACCGCTCGATCCTCGACAGCCATCGGCACACCACTCCCGCGGTCGGCTCCTGCCTTCGTCGACGGTAGCGGATATCTCGCTGTTCGTTACTCTGAGTTGCCAAGAATGATGTCGAGTGAGAACATGCCTCGCCCTGACGTGGCGTCAGGGCGAGCGGACGGCTACTGCTACTGCCGGGTCTCGGCGTCGGCGGGCGTGTGCGCGCCCCCGCGGTCCCATGGCCGTCATAGGCCGCTGGGGCGCCGCTGCGGACAGTGGAATGACCGTCCTGCGTGCTCGCGGTCCGGGGGATCGGTTTCGGGAGGGCGATCCGCCCTCGGTATCGCAACCTGCACCACCTGCGCCGAAGCAGCTGCCAGGCTGCCACCCCCGCCGCCACGAGTGTCTGCACATGGGCGTTACGGGACAGTCTTCAGGCGGTGCCGTCGGCCGGCCGGATGGTGAAGACGCGGTCCAGGCCGACCAGGGTGAGGATGCGGAGAGTGTGGGGTGGGACGGCGGCGAGGACGACTTCGGCCCCGGCGGCTTGGGCGTGCTGGCGGGCGGCCAGCAGTGTGCTGATGCCGGTGGAGTCGCAGAACTGCAGACCGGTCAGGTCGAGAAGCAGTTCTTCGCCGGGGCCGAGGCCGAGGCGTTCGACCAGCGCCCGTAGGGCGGGGGAGTACTCGTAGTCGAGTTCTCCGTCGACGTGCAGGACGGGGCCGGTGGTGGTGGCGTCGTGAGTGATCTGCAGGGGGCTCATCGTCGGTTCATTCGTTGCCGGGCCGCGGGTCGGATGGGTGGCGGGGCACGCCGAGGGCGAGCAGGGCGGTGTCGTCGTCCAGGCCGTCGCCGAAGCCTTCCATCAGCCCGGTCAGCGCCGAGATCACCTCGGGTGCTGAGGTGGAGGCGTGACCGCGGCCGAAGGCGAGGAGGGCTTCGTCCCCGAAGAGGGATTGGCGGGTGGGGCCGGTGCGGGCTTCGGTGAGGCCGTCGGTGTAGAGCAGCAGGGTGTCGCCGGGGGCGAGGATGGTCTGGGCGAGGGTGAACGTGGCGGCGGGCACGATACCGACCAGGACGCCCCCGGGAGTGGGCAGGTAGTCCGCCTGGCCGTCGGCCCGCATGACGAGGGCGGGCGGGTGGCCGCCGGAAGCGAGCCGGACGGCGGCTTCACCGCGCTCGGTGAACGTGACGGTGCCGAAGATCACGGTGCAGTAGCGGGGGTCACCGCCGGCCGCGTACCGGTCGTGCAGGACAGTGTCCAGGACGGACAGCACCGCGGTCGGCTCGGGGTCGTGCAGGGCCGCCGCCCGCAGCGTGTAACGGGTCAGAGAAGTCAGGGAGGCCGCCTGGGGTCCCTTGCCGCACACGTCCCCGAGGAAGAACGCCCACCGGCCGTCGCCCAGGGAGAACAGGTCGTAGAAATCGCCGCCCAGACGGTCGGGCGAGGCAGTGTGGTAGTGGACGGCCGTCTCCAGTCCCGGCACCGCGGGCAGGGCCGAGGGCACCAACGACTGCTGGAGCGCCGCGAGCGCGTCGGCCAGCCGGGCTCGGTCGGCCTCGGCCTGCAGGCGGGTTTCCTCCGCCTGGGCCCGCGCCCGGTCGGCTTCGGCGCGCGCCAGCTCGGCCTCCTTGCTGCGGCGCAGGAGTTCCTGCTCGTAGGCGCGCCGGTCGGAGGCGTCGAAGACGGTGGTGCGGATCAGCAGCGGGTCGCCGCCGCTGCCGTGCTTGACGACGGAGGAGACGAGCACCGGCAGACGCCGACCGCCGACCGCCTTCATCTCCAGGGCGATGCCGCGCAGTTCTCCTTGCATGCGCAGTAGTGGCGCGAAGTGCGTCTCGTGGTAGAGCTTGCCGCCGACCGTCAGCAGATCGGCGAAACGGACGGCGCCCACCACCTCCTCGCGCTCCAGGCCGAGCCACTTCAGCAGCGTGGTGTTGATCTTCGCGATGGTGCCGTCCATCAGCGTCGACAGGTACCCGCACGGCGCTGAGTCGTACAAATCCTCGGCACTGTCCTCCAGCAGTGCGGCGAACGCCGCGTCCTCGCTGCTGGCATCACCGCTGCCCACTTGCTCCGGGTCCCCGCCCGGGCGGCACATCACCGCAGCTCCCGCAGGAACTCCAGGATCGCGTCAGTGGTGGTCTCCGGCGCGCTCAGCTGCGGGCAGTGTCCGGTGGCCGGCAAGGTGACCAGACGGGAGGAGGGAATCGCCGCGTGCACGAACGCGCCGACCTCACGGGGGGCGATCACGTCCTGCGCGCACTCCAGCACCAGCGTCGGCACCGTCACGTCCTTGAGGTCCTGCCTGCTGTCGGACAGGAACGTGGTGCGGGCGAAGACCCGTGCGATGTCCGGGTCGGTCGCGCAGAAGCTGTTGGCCAGCTCCTGGCCCAGCTCCGGCCGCTCCGGATTGCCCATGATCACCGGCGCCATGGCGGCGGACCAGCCCAGGTAGTTCGACTCCAGCGACTCCAGCAGCTCGTCGATGTCCTCGGCGCTGAACCCGCCGCGGTAGCCGTCGTCATCGATGTAGCGGGGTGACGGGGCCACCATCACCAGGGCCCCGATCCGCCGCGGCGCTCTGCGGGCGGCCAGCACACCGATCATGGCGCTGACCGAATGCCCGACGAACACCGCATCCCGCAGACCGAGTTCCTCGCAGACCTCCACCACGTCCTGCGCGTAGCCGTCGAGCGCCGAATACCGTTCGGCGCTCCAGGCCGACAGGTCCGACCGCCCGGCCCCCACGTAGTCGAACATCACCACCCGGTACCGCTCGGCCAGGACCGGTACCACCAGCCGCCACATGTTCTGATCGCAGCCGAACCCGTGCGCCAGCACCACCACCGGGCCGTCCACCGGACCGGCGACCGTCACGTTGTTCCTGCCGCGAATATCCATACCGGCCATCCTCCCACCAGGCTCGGACTTCACTCCTGTCCAGCGGCGAGGCACAGAACACATGCTCGTGAGGAAGGGTGTCCTGTCGGCGGCAGCGCACACCCCGGGCGACGGCCCGCTCGGTCCCTTCGGGCGGCGGCATCCGCGACCGGGGTGTCCCCGTGGTGGACGGGGAGACCCCGCGCGTCAGGCGAAAGTGCCGTTGGTCTCGTTGGCCTCGGCCGCGGCTTCGGCGAGGGCGTCCAGCAGCTCCCGCAGGGCGGTCAGGGTGGGCTCGTCCGTGATCCTGCCGTCCGCGAACTTCCGGGCGGCCTGCGGGACGCGCAGGTCCTGCGGGATCACCCGGGCGCTCATCACGGTCAGGGTCTGGGACACCCAGGCCCGGGCGCTGTCGCCCCCCGTGATGGCGGTGGAGGCGCTCGCCAGCGCCACCGGCTTGCCGGCGATCTCACCGCCGCCGACCATCCATTCCAGCGCGTTCTTCAGCACGCCCGAGGTGCCGTGGGCGTACTCGGGGGTCACCACGAGTACGCCGTCCGCCGCACCGACCGCCGCCCGCAGGTCGGCCACGATCCCGGGCAACGCGGTCGCCTCGACGTCGGCGTCGAAGAACGGCAGACGGCCCAGGTCCGGCCAGACGACGAATTCCCGCGGGGCGACGGTCAGGTCCGTCGCCGTACGCAGCACCGACGCGTTGAACGACCCGGATCGCAGACTTCCGCACAGACCGAGGATCCTCATGCCGCTCAGCCTACGTTCCCGAAGGTCACCGGCAGGCGGGAAAGCGCCCGCGAGACGGTGGAGGGGCGGTAGGCCGGCTCGCCCTCCGGTCCCCGGCGCTGCCGAGGCGCCGGGGACGGCTCATCGCTGACCGGTGTCCCCGGCGAGGGCCGAGGCCAGTTCCGTTCTGCGGCGGATGCCCAACTTGCGGTAGGCGCTGGTGAGATGGGTCTCCACGGTGCGCCGGGCGAGGTGCAGCAGCGCGGAGATCTCCGCGTTCGTGCGGCCCTCGGCGGCGAGCGCCGCGATCCGGCGTTCGCTCGCGGTGAGCGATCCCGATCCGGTGCGCGCCGATTCCGCCCGGCGGGCGCCGCCCTCCCGCAGCGCGTGTTCCGCCGCCGTCCGCATCCGTACCGCGCCCAGCACCTCGGCGCGTTCGGCCGCCTCACGCAACGTGTCGCGGGCACGCGACCGCTGGCCGGCCGCGATCAACTGCCTGCCGCGCGCGATCAACGCCGGAATCAGTTCCGAGTCGACGGAGGTGCCCCGCAACATCTCGACGGCCTGCCCGGTCAGTTCGAGACCGCGCCGCCCGCCGGTCGCCACCCCCAGCACCCGCAACGCCCGGCCCGTCACCCGCGGGGTGCCCCACACCGCGGCGAGCCGTGCCTCCTCCTCGACCAGGACGAGGGCCTCCCGCTGCCTGCCCAGCGCCAGTTGGCACTCCGCCGCGGCCGACCGCCACGGGGTGACGACCGGACTGACGACGTCCCGCGCGGACTGCCTGCGCCCGCTCTCCAGGAAGAGGTGGAGCGCGCCCGCCGGATCACCGTAGGCGGCACGCAGCACACCCCGCGCGTACAGGAAGCGGTTCAGCTCCCAGGAGTCGGGGGAGTCCGGCAGCCGCACGGAGTCGGCGAGGCTCAGGGCCTGATCGAGACGGCCCGTCTCCACCAACGCCACGACAGCGTGCGCCTGTTCGTTGACCGACCCGGTGCGACGGGCCGCCCCCGTGTCGCTGTGCGGCGGCCCGGGATCGGCCAGCACTTGCGCGTACGCGCCACGGGCGGCGGCGATGTCGGCCCGGGTGTTGAGCAGCATGGTGTGCATCGGATGCAGCAGCGACCCGCGCTGCCCGGCCAGGCCGCGCCGCACCAGCCACTCGGCCTCGTCCAGCTCGTCCGCCCACTGCGCCACGGCGGCCGCGGTGCCCAGCAGGAACGGCTCCGCGAGCGCGTCGGCCGGCTCCTCCAACAGCGCCCTGATCCCGCGCATCGCGGCGTCCGCCGAGGTCAGCCCGGCGGTCGCCTCGTACCGGATGAGCAGGGCCCGCCCGGCCGCGCCGACCAGGCCGGGCGAGTGCCCGGCGGTCGAGCGCAGCCAGCGGTACACCTCGCTGCGGACCTGCTGATCGTGCTCCGACAGGAACGCCGACGCGGTCCGGGTCATCCGGGTCAGGCCCGGGTGGTCCGGCAGTTGCTCGTCGAGATCGCGCAGCACGTCGACCGCCGCCCGCGCCTGACCGCGTTCGGCCAGCGCGGTGCCTAGCGCCAGCGCCGCGCGCAACCGGTCACCGGGACCGCCCGGCAGCCGCGCCGCCTCCGACAGCCGGGGGATACCGGCCGACGACCGGCCGGTGGCGTACTCCAGCGACCCCAGCTCGGTCAGGACGGACGCCCGGCGCTGCGGCGCCAGCGGCTCGTCCAGCGCCCGCCGCAGGAACGCCATCGCGTCCTCGGGGCGGCCGCCCCCGATCGCGTGCGCGGCGGCGTCCAGCAGCGCGCCGGTGGCCCACTCCTCGCCCACCGCCCCGGTCCGCACCAGGTGCCCGGCCACCGCCTCGACGGGCTCGCCCCTGCCGAGCAGCGCCTCGGCCGCCACCCGGTGCGCGGCCCGACGCCCCGCGCTCGACCAGCCGCTGAGCACCGCGTCCCGCAGCAGCGGATGGGCGTAGCGCGGCCGCCCCTCGCGGTCACGGCGCAGCAGCCCGAGGCGGACCGTCGCCGTCAGCCAGCCCGCCACCCGCGCCGGGTCGGCCCCCGCCATCGCGGCCACCAACTCGGCGTACTCCTCGACGCCGCCGTACGGCGCCGGGCCCGCGACGCCGCCCGGGCCGTCGAGGTCCACGGCCGCCAGCGCGCGGGCCACGTCGGCGGTCGTGCGGCCCGCGTTCTCCAGCCACCACGAGACCGCGGCGGGGAAGGCACCCGACGCCAGCGCCGCGCAACTGTCCGGCAACGGCGGCGGAACCGTGCCGTCCTCCTCCCGGGCCGGCAGGTCGTCCAGCAGGGCACGCAGCAGCAGCGGGTTGCCCGCACCCGCGCGCACGCAGTCGGCCACCCACTCCTGCCCGCCCGCGACGCCCGGCGCCACACCGGAGGCGGCGCGCACCAGGCCCGCCGCGGAGGCGGCACCGAGCGGGCCGAGCGTGAGCGTGCGCACCAGGGCGGGCGACAGACCGTGGGCCAGCCCCGCCGAGGGCGGATCGATGTCGTACTGACCGCGTTCGGTCACCACCAGGAGTACGGGTAACCGGTCGAGCCGCAGCGCGGTCTCGGCCAGCCAGCGGTGCGACGGCCGGTCCGCGAGGTGGGCGTCGTCGACGGCCAGCAGCACCGGACCCCGCGCCGCGCACGAACGCAGCCCCCTCCACAGCCGCTCGCCGACGAGCCGGTCGTACGACGCCACGCGGCCGACCGGGCGCGGATCAGTGGGTTCCAGGGCAGAGTTGAGCAACTTCAGCACCGAACCGAAGGGCGTGGTGGCATCCTGCGGGGAGCAACGGGCACGCAGCACGTGCATGCCGCGGGCCGCCGCGTCCTCGGTGACGGCTTCCAGCACCGCCGTGCGCCCGCTGCCGGTGGCGCCCCGCAGCAGCACCAGGCGGCCGGAACCCGACCTGGCGCGGGCCGCTTCGGTGGCGACCAGCGCCAGCGCCTCCTGCCGCTCCCGCAACCGGCCCTCGTCGGCGGGTGCCGTCGCCCAGGGCAGCCCGGGTGCCCTGGGGGTCCCCGGCGCGTCCGGCGACCACGGGGTCTCGGGGATCCGGGACATCCGGGGTGTGCGCAGTATCCGTGACATCACAGGCCCTCCCGCCGTGGAGTCTCGTGGCCGATCTCGTGGTACCTGTCGTGACCTTCCACGATTGCCACGGCATGCGCGTTCCCGCAGGCTGGAAGCCGGACAGCGGCCACCGGCACCGTGGGGGCGGCGAACAGAACAACAGGGGGAGCGGTCTTGCGCGGTTCACTCGCGGCCCCGGTCATGACCCGGACCACGGACACCGGCCCGCACTCGGTCACGGGTGCGAGCGCGGGCGGCCCAGCCGGAGCGCCGGACGGACGGATACCGGTGGTGGTGCACGCACCCGACCCGCTCTCCCAGGCCGGGGTCCTCAGCCACCTGCGGCAGCATCCGCTGATCGACCTGGTCACCGAGGAGGCCGCCGGTCCCGGAGCGGTCGCGGTGCTGCTGGCCTGGACGCTCGAGGAGAGCACGCTCGCGCTGCTGCGCAGGCTCGTGCGCAGCGAAGGCGCCCGGGTCGTGCTGGTGGTCAGCCGTATTCGCGAGGCGGAACTGCTGGAGGTCGTCGAGTGCGGCGCCGTGGCCATCGTCTGGCGCCACGAGGCCACCGCCCACCGCCTGGCGACGGCGGTGCGCGCGGCGTTCCGCGGCGACGGGGACCTGCCCGCCGACCTGCTCGGCCGCCTCATCCAGCAAGTGGGCGCGCTCCAGCGCAGCGTGGCCAACCGGGCCGGACCTCCCTCGTCGGGACTGACGCCGCGCGAGGCGGACGTCCTGCGGCTGGTGGCCGAGGGCCTGGACACCGGGGAGATCGCCAGCAAACTGTCCTACTCCGAACGCACCGTCAAGAACGTCATGCACGGCCTCACCACGCGCCTGCATCTTCGTAACCGGGCCCATGCCGTGGCGTATGCCCTCCGGGAAGGTTACATCTGACCTGCGGGGCAGCATCGAGGGTCCTTTCGGACAGCTTCCCGTGCCCGGCTGCGGGCCCCGGCGATCATGCCGTGACGGCGGGCGGGCTGGAAGGATCGGAGGGGGAGCGCCATCGGCCGCCGCGCGAGCGGCGATCCGGTGCGCGGCCGACGTTCCCGCTGGGACGAACGCGTCGGCAGGACGAGCACATCCGCCACGAGCGGCGGTTCACGGTACGGCGGGAGCGGCGAGGGTGATCCACGAGGTCGACGAGGTCCTCAAGAAGCTGCTCGGCGGTGGTGCCCTGGCCGGCTCCGACATCGACGTCTCCTTCGACGCGCCCACGCGCGACTGGGCCGCGCGGCGCAACGGCCCGGCCCTCAACGCGTACCTGTACGACATACGGGAGGACGTGGCACGGCGGCAGCGCGGTTCCGTGCCGGTGCGCGACGACCGCGGAGTGGTGCTGCGCCGCCGTCAGCCGCCGCGCTGGTTCCGGCTGTCGTACCTGGTGACGGCCTGGACCAAGCGGCCGCAGGACGAACACCGGCTGCTGTCGGCGGTGCTGGCCACCCTCCTGCCCAGGGAGATCATCCCGGCCGACGAACTTCCCGGTTCACTGGGGGAACTGGGGCTGTCGGTGCCGCTGGCGGTCGCGGGGTCGCGGACCGAGGCGCAGTCGCTCGCGGAGATCTGGTCGGCGCTCGGCGGTGAACTCAAGCCCTCCCTCGACCTGATGGTGACGGCGCCCTTCCCGGCCGTCCCCGAGTACGACGCGGGCCCGCCGGTCACCGAGGGCGCGGGCGTGCGGGTCCGGGGCATCGACGGCTCGCTGGAGGGCTCGCCCGAGCGGCACCACCGCAGGCCGCTGCCCGTGCCGGACGCCGCGCGCGACGGTGCCACGGACGCCGGGCGTGAGGATGCCACGGACGGCGGGGCGGAGGAACGGTGACCGTGTCCGCGACCACACGGCCGGACGCGGACACGCGAGCGCGCGGCCCCCTCGCACCGCGCCCCGGCGACGCCGACGCGCTCCTCGCCAGGCTCGGCCGCCTGCGTGAACGCCTCGCCCTGCTGGTCGAGCACCGCGCCGCCGACGACCCCACCGCGGGCGACCCGCTGCGCGGCCTGTACCTGTCCGACGACACGGCACGCCGCCTGCTGGACGCCCCCGCCGCGCCCGGACCGGCCACGACCGGCCTGCCGGACCTCGGGACGCGGGAAGGCGGTGACGCGCTGGACCGGCTGGCGGAACGCCTCGGCCTGACCGCACTGGACGCGGGCCTGCTGCTGATCGCCCTCGCGCCGGACCTCGACCGCTCCTTCGAGCCGCTGTACGGGTACCTCAACGACGACGTCAGCCGCCGCCGCGCCACCGTCGGCCTCGCCCTCGACCTGTACGGACTCCCCGCCCACCTGCCCGCCGTACGTGGGCGCTTCCATCCGTCGGCGCCGCTGGTCGCGCTCGGACTGATGACGGTGGCGGACCCGGAACGGCCGTTCCTCAGCCGCTCGTTGGAGGTGCCCGACCGGGTGGCCGCCCACCTCCTCGGCGACGACACCCTGGACGCGGCGCTCGCCGGACACGTGAGCCCGCTGGCCGCGCCACCCGAACGCGCCCCTCACGACGCCGAGTTCACCCGCAAGCTCACCGACCGCCTCGCCTCCGGACCGCTCTCCGCCTACCTGCGCGAGCAGCGCGAAGGCGACGCGACGGCTTGCGCGGCGACAGCGCTGCGGGCCTGCGGCCTGCCCGCGCTGCACCTGGTGCCCGAAGCCGCCGCCGCGCCCGGTACGCCGGACGCCGGGGTGCGCGAACCGGTGGCCGCACTGCTGCGTGAGGCGCGGCTGCGCGGCTGTGCGATCGTCGTCTCCCCGCTGCCCGACGACCCGGGCCCGCTGCTGCGCGCCCTCACCACGGACGACGTCACCGTGCTGTTCGCCGGGGCCCGCCCCTACGACCCGCAGTGGTGCGAGCGCGATCCACTCGTGCTGGACGTGCCCCGGCCGGGCGCCACCGGCGCGGTGGACGCCTGGTCGGCCGCGCTCGGGCCGGACGGGGACGATCCCGCGCTGGACCTGGCCGCCACTGTCAGCGCGTACCGTCTCGGCGCTGAGCGGATCGGCCGGGCGGTGCACGCGGCCCGGAAGCTCGCCGCGTTCGACGGCACCGGACTGACCGCCGCCCACCTGCGGCTGGTCGCCCGCCAGCAGTCGGCCTCCGGGCTGGAACGGCACGCGCGGCGCATCCGCCCGGCCGTCGGCTGGGACGACCTCGTCCTGCCCGCCGGACCGCTGGCGCAACTGCGGGAACTCGCGCTGCGCGCCCGCCACCGCGAACGCGTCCTCGGCGACTGGCGGTTGTCCGCGGGCGGCGGCCGGGGCCGGGGCGTGCTCGGGCTGTTCGCGGGCGAGTCGGGCACCGGCAAGACGCTGTCGGCCGAGGTGGTCGCCGCGGAACTCGGACTCGACCTGTACGTCGTGCAGTTGTCGTCCGTCGTGGACAAGTACGTGGGCGAGACGGAGAAGAACCTGGAGCGCCTGTTCACCGAGGCGGACCGCACCGACGCCGTCCTGCTCTTCGACGAGGCCGACGCGGTGTTCGGCAAGCGCTCCGAGGTCAAGGACTCCCACGACCGCTACGCCAACATGGAGAGCGCCTACCTGCTCCAGCGCCTGGAGTCCTTCGACGGCATCGCGCTGCTCACCACCAACCTGCGCGCCAACATCGACGAGGCGTTCACCCGGCGCCTCGACCTCGTGATCGACTTCCCGTTCCCCGACGCGGAACAGCGCCTCGCCCTGTGGCGCACCGGTCTCGCCCACGTCCCGTGCGCCGACGGCATCGACCCGCAACCGGTCGCCCGCGACTTCGAGTTGGCCGGTGGCTCGATCCGCAGCGCCGTGGTCACCGCCGCGTACGCCGCCGCCGGGCGCGGTGAGCCGGTGACCACCGCAGACCTGCTGACCGGCGCCCGGCGCGAGTACCGCAAGGCGGGGCGCCTGGTGCCGGGCGAGGGTGGCTGGTAGCAGCCAGGGTGGGGGACGGCAGGTAGCAGACCGGGTGGGGGCGGCTGGTATCAGCCGCCCCCACCCAGTCGTCGTACGGCGTCAGGAGGAGGCGCCGGGGACCAGGCGCCAGCCCTGGTCGTCGGTGTCGCTGCAGTTGTAGAGGGTCAGCGGCTTGGCGTTGGCCGCGTCGGAACCGTCGGAGGCGTACCCCGACACGTCCAGGCACAGCTCGTTGCTCATGTAGTTGCGGATCCAGTACAGCCCGTTCGGCCGCTTCTCCAGGGACCACAGCTGGTTGTCCTGGATGGTCCGGGTGCACGAGTACTCGCTGATGTGCGTGGTGGCCGGCTCGGGGCCGTTGCCCGGCAGGTCCATGCAGTACCCGTCCTTGTCGTTGCGGATCTGGAACAGGTCGGTGCCGTTCGGCCCCTTGCCGGGGAAGATCACGTCGAGGTCCCACAACTGGTTGTCGGAGTCCGTCGGGTCGCAGGTGTACTGGTTGACCTGACCGCCGATCGACCCGTTCCCGTAGCCGGGGATGTCCGCGCACTTGCCGGTGGCGCCGTTCATCAGCAGGATCCGCTGGTTCTTCGGCTTGGGCTTGCCGCCGCCCCCGCCACCCCCGCCCGGGGCCTGCGAGTTGCCCCCGCCACCGGGCGTCTGCGAGGGGGAGGGGCTCGGCGGCGCGAGGGAGGGCGTCACCGAGGGCCCCGGGAGCGCCGTGGCCGCCGCCTGCGCTACGCGCTCGGTGGCGAGGGTGTGCACCTGCGGCGGGTGCGCGAACCAGAAGGCGGCGAAGGCGATGGCCAGCGCCACCACCATGCCGAGCGCGGTGGCCAGCCAGCGGGGCAGCACGCCGCGCTGGGTGTACATGCCCTCCACCGGGTGCGGCCGGGACCCCGAGCGCTGCACGGCCAGGGTGTAGGGCCGCTGCTGCTTGGCGCCGAACCAGATGATCCGGTGCGGCCGCAGCGTCGTCTTCAGGAACGCCGCGCGCCCCGGGGCGATCTGCACACTGCCGGGGCGGACGTCGTACGCGAGGTGGTCGCCGTTGTCGCTGCCGGTCACGGAGGCCGTCAGCGGGGTGTTGCCCAGGTTGTCGACGGCGAGCTTCGGACGCCCGCGGAAGCGGCCCTTGACGGTCGGCGGGACGAGTTCGGCGCGCAACTCCGTGAACGGCGTGACGGTCAGGTTGCCCTCGGGCACCGTCGTCGCCTCGGGATGCTCGGTCGGCGTGATGCGCACCGCGTACGGATTGGGCCCCGCGGTCGCGTCCGGGGTGCGCGGCGGCGCGAACGTCAGCTCCACCGTGCCGGTCGTGCCGGGGTAGAGCCGGATCGACGGCGGCGTCACGGTGGTCCACGGCGCCACCTCGCCCACCGGCTCGAAGCGGTACTCGTCGACGACGTCACCGGTGTTGCGCAGCCGCAGACGCACGGTCGTGCTGGCACCCGGATCGACGGTCGTGGACGCGGGCTCCAGGGAGGTCCACAGGCTCATACGGCGACGCTATGGGAAGGCCGCGGCCATGTCGCAGGACGTGGGGCAGGGTGCGCTGCCCGAACGTGCCCGGTGCGGTGTCCGCCGGGGCAGACCGCACGACCGCGTCCACGAACCGTGGCGCGCCGGGGCCGGGCGGGGCTCCCGCCGGGCCGCCGACGGCCGCTCGACTCCCGCTCGCGGGGCGGTCGTCCAGCCCGATCGGGCAGCGAATCTGCCCCCGAACGGGGACCTGCGGACGTTTCGTCCCCGCGCTTCGCGCGTGAAGGTGGATGACGTCATATCTCGTACCCCGAGGAGAGCCAGAGCATGCCCTCGTACCTGTCACCCGGCGTCTATGTCGAGGAGGTGGCCAGCGGTTCGCGTCCGATCGAGGGGGTGGGCACCTCGGTGGCGGCCTTCGTCGGTCTCGCGCCGACCGGCCCGCTGAACGAGCCGACGCTGGTCACCAACTGGACCCAGTACGCCGCGGCCTTCGGTGAGTTCGTCGACGGGTACCACCTCGCGCACGCCGTCTACGGCTTCTTCAACAACGGCGGCAGCGCCGCGTACGTCGTGCGCGTCGGCGGGGCCTCCGGCGGCGAGAACGGCGGCGCGCAGGACCCGGCGGCCGTCACCGGCTCCGCCGCGGCGCCCGCCGCCCTGCCCGCCGGTGAGGCCAAGGCGCTGGGCACCTTCTCGGTGACCGCCATCGCCTCCCCGGAGAGCGGCGGCCGCATCACCGTCGAGGTCGCCGACCCCGAGGGCGAGGGCCCGGCGGAGCGCTTCCGGCTGGTCGTCAAGGACGGCGACAAGACCGCCGAGACCTTCGACGTGACCGCCAAGAAGGGCGGACGCAACTACGTCGTCACCCAGGTCAAGGAGCGCTCCAAGCTCATCACCGTCCAGGAGTCGGCGCCGGCCGCGCAGTTGGCGCGCCCCGACAACCAGACCGTGACGCTGGCCGCGCCCACGCCGCCCCCGGCCGTCCCGGCCAAGACCGACACCGGGCACCCCGGCGTCGCCGACTACCTGGGCGACTCGGCGGACCGCACCGGTTTCGGCGGCCTGGAGGCCGTGGACGAGATCTCCATGGTCTGCGTCCCCGACCTGATGTCCGCCTACCAGCGCGGCGCCATCGACCTGGAGTCCGTCAAGGCCGTGCAGCTCGGCCTGATCGCCCACTGCGAGCTGATGGGCGACCGCGTCGCCATCATCGACCCGCCGCCCGGCCTGAACGCCCGCCAGATCCGGGTGTGGCGCCAGGAGACGGCCGGCTACGACTCCAAGTACGCGGCCCTGTACTACCCGTGGATCAAGGTCTTCGACCCCGCCACCGGCCGGACCCGGATGGCGCCGCCGAGCGGTCACATGGCCGGCATCTGGGCCCGCAGCGACTCCGAGCGCGGCGTGCACAAGGCGCCCGCCAACGAGGTCGTGCGCGGCGCGGTCGACCTGGAGATCCAGATCACCCGGGGCGAGCAGGACCTGCTCAACCCCATCGGCGTCAACTGCGTGCGCGCCTTCCCCGGCCGGGGCATCCGGGTGTGGGGTGCCCGCACCCTCTCCTCCGACCCGGCCTGGCGCTACCTCAACGTGCGCCGCTACTTCAACTACCTGGAGGAGTCGATCCTCCTCGGCACCCAGTGGGTGGTGTTCGAGCCCAACGACCAGGCGCTGTGGGCCCGGATCCGGCGCAACGTCTCCGCGTTCCTGGTCAACGAGTGGCGTAACGGCGCCCTGTTCGGCTCGCGGCCGGAGGAGGCCTTCTACGTCAAGTGCGACGAGGAGACCAACACCCCGGAGTCGGTCGACCTGGGACGGGTCATCTGCGAGATCGGCATCGCCCCGGTCAAGCCCGCCGAGTTCGTCATCTTCCGGCTGGCGCAGTTCTCCAGCGGCAGCGGGGAGCTGGAGGAGTAGGGCGGGCCGTCACGGCCGCGTGCGGCCGCACACACCACAGCAGTAGACGGCACCGTTTCAGAAGGACGGACAGCACTTCATGAGTCTCCAGCCGGGTGACGCCCTCACCTCACACAATTTCGGCCTCCAGATCGACGGCGTCATGGTCGAGTACCTTGCCGAGGTCAGCGGCCTCAGCCTGGAACAGGACGTCATCGAGTACCAGCAGGTCTCGGCCCAGGGCAAGCCGGTCACCAAGAAGATGCCGGGCGTGAAGAAGGCCGGCACCTGCACCGTGGTCCGCGGCATGACCCAGTCGGCGGCGTTCAACCAGTGGATCAACGAGTCGGTGGCCGGCCAGATGGCCACCGCCCGCAAGAACGCCACCATCATGGTGATGGACTACCAGAACAACCCGGTCAAGCGGTACAACATGCGCAACGCGTGGTGCAGCAAGATCGACACCAGCACCGTGAAGGCCGGAGAGGCGTCCGCGCTCACCGAGTCGGTGACCATCACCTTCGAAGAACTGGTCATCGAGTAATGCGCCGTACGGCCACCAGGCCTTCCCCGGCCGCCGAACCCGAAGGGGCGGCGGCCGGGGAGCCCGCCGCCCCCGAGGTCCTCGCGCCTGCGCCCGAGGCACCTCAGGCGGCCCCGGCGGCGCCGCAGCCCCAGCAACTGCTGCGCACCGAGTTCGAGTTCGAGCTGCCGCGCGGGTACGTCGACGAGTCCGGCACCGTGCACCGCAACGGCACGATGCGGCTCGCGACCGCCCGCGACGAACTGATCCCGCTCCAGGACATGCGGGTGCGGGACAACCCCGCCTACCTGTCGGTGGTGCTGCTCGGCCGGGTGATCACCCGCCTCGGCACGCTGCCGCTGGTCCACGACGGCATCGTGGAGAACCTCTTCGCCTCCGACCTGGCGTTCCTCCAGGACTTCTACCGGCAGGTCAACGCGGAGGGCCACACCCGCGCCGGAGTGACCTGCCCGCATTGCGAGCAGCCGTTCGAGGTGGAGCTCGGCGGGAGCCGCCTGGGGGAATCGTGACGTACGCGACCGACCGCATCCACGAGGAGATCGCGTACATCGCCTACCACTTCCACTGGAGCCTGGAGGAGATCCTGGACCTCGAACACCGCGACCGCCGCCGGTACACCGAACGGATCGCGGCGCTCGTCACCCGCGCCGCCTCCGGGGAGGGGTGAGGCACCGATGGGAATCCTCGACGGATTGCGGTCGGCGGCCGCCGGGGTGTCAGGGCGGGGGAGGACCCGCCCGGGCCCGCACGACGGAGCCGCCGTGGAAGGGACGTCGAGCGCCTCGGGCGCTCCCGAACCCGGCTCCGCTCCCGGACGCGGCACGGATCGCACGGAGACGGCCACCACCGGCCCGGACACCACCGGGCCGGTCACGCCTGCTCCGGCGCGTACGGCGTCCTGGCCCGCCCTGCCGCCGATCCAGCGGGCCACCGCCGGACCGCGGCAGCAGGTCAGCGACCCGGCGTTCGGCGGGCGGCTGACCACCTGGGACAACCCCTCCTTCAGCGGCTCGCTCTCGCACGCCGTCCTGGACGGCGCGCCGAGCGGCGTGCTGCGGAGCCTCCCGGTCGTGGCGACCGGCCCGGCCCCCGGGCTCGAACTGCCGTCGCTCACCCTGCCGGTGGCCCCGTACGACGAGCCGCCGTCCCCTGCTGGCGACCACGGCGACCCGCTGCCCGTGCAACGCGCGACGGGATCCGCGGCGGTCACGGTCAGCAGGCCGACGGGTCCCCGGGTGGCTCCGGTCGCGCCGGGCCGCGCCCGCCCGGTCCAGCTGACGCGCGCGGCTCCCGCCGCCGGGGCCCGGCGCACGCTGCCGACGGCCGTACCGTCGACGCCGCCCGCCGCGGCGGCGCCCACGGATCCGTCCGGCGGCGACGCCACCCCGTCGACCCCGGGGCCGGGCACCCCCTTCCCGGCCCCGGCATCCGCTCCCGCCCGTCCCGCGGCTGCGGCGTCCGCTCCTGCCCGTCCCGTGGCGGCGGCGAGGCCGCTGACTCCGGCGCGGGCGCTGGCCCCTTCGCGGCCCGCTGCCGCGTCGTCGGCACAAGAGGCCCTGCGCGGGCGGAACACCGCCGGTACGGCGGTCGCGTTGCGCCGCGTCGCCACGAGCGAGGGAACGCGGCAGACGGCCGACCGGCCGTCACCGGGGACACCGCGGAGCGCGCCGCCCGTAACTCGGGGTGCCGCCGGGCCGGTCCAGCGGCTCGCGGGGCCGGGCGCGAGCCCGGGCCCCAGGCCGACGGCTCCGGCGGCGACGGCCCCGGGCCGTGCGGCGCCGGGGCCCACGCATGCGTCAGCGCCGACTCGGCCCTTTGGCAACGCTGTTGGGCCATCTGCGGAGAGGGCGGTGCCTGGAGCGCAGCCCAGGCAGTCGCGTTGGGCGCCGACGCAGGACGTCACGCGGGCGGCCGAGCCGTCCACGGCGGGCGGCGCAGGGCTCGTCGCGATCCAGCGCGTCGCGACGCGGCGGGTGGGCGATGCGACGGCTACGGCTGGTCCGACAGCCACGGCTGGGGCCGGGGCCGATGCGACGGTTACGGCCGGTGCGGTCGGCGTGCCCGGGGCTGGCGCCACTGGGCCTGCGGGTGGCGTCACCGTGGCTCGCTCGGTCGCTCCCGTGGCGCGCTCCGTCGCGACGCCTCCCGCGGCTCCTGGCGTAGCGTCCGGCGTTCCGTCCGGCCCGCAGGAGGGCGCCTCAGGGCGACGGGCGGGACTGGGTGTGCCGGTGGTGCGGCCTGCCGCTCGGCCGGCTGCCGCGGGCCGCCCTGCCGCGGATACGTCACCGGTGGCTGAAGGTGCGTCCGATGGCGGGGGGTCGCTGAAGGGTGAGGCGCCGTCGTCGAGTCTGGCGGGGGTGCGAACAGGCGGTGTGGTGGGTTCCGTACCGCTGCGTCGGGCTGAAGTGGGCTCGGCGCGGGCCCCGTTGGGGGCGGCGTCCGTGCAGCGTGCCCCGGAGCGGACGGTCACGCGTTCACCGGAGGCCGCCATGCCTCGTCCCGCGACGGGGGCGGATACCGAAGCGCCTCGTCCTCGGGCTTCATCGCCTTCCAGGTCCGGTGACGTGCCGGTCCAGCGCGCTCCGTCGACCCGTTCGGCGCGACCTGTCACGCCTGACGCCGTGGGATCGCCCGAACCGGCTCCCGTACAGGTGCCGTTGCTGCCCACGTCGGGAGACGTGTCGGTGCAGCGTGTTCCGTCGGGGGACGGTCCTGCCGTGCCTCCGGTGGCCGACGCGGCGCGTGTACGTTCGTCCGCTGACAGTGCGCCCATCGGCGGTGCGGTGGCTCCCGAACCGCACGCCACACGGGCCCCCTTGACTCCCACATCCGCT
The DNA here is from genome assembly GCF_019890615.1 of Streptantibioticus parmotrematis. Lineage (GTDB taxonomy): Bacteria > Actinomycetota > Actinomycetes > Streptomycetales > Streptomycetaceae > Streptantibioticus_D > Streptantibioticus_D parmotrematis. The sequence goes on from NZ_JAINVZ010000030.1 coordinate 21,194, forward strand.
GACCTGCCGGTGCAACGCCTCTCGGCTGCCGGTCCCGTCGTGACGCCTCCCGTACGCGACGTGCCGCGTGGCAGCGTGTCGTCGCCCGCGTCGCCCGCGTCGCCCGCGTCGCCCGCGTCGCCCGCGTCGCCCGCGTCGCCCGCGTCGCCCGCGTCGCCTGCCCCGCAGGCACCGCTTCCGCCCCCGCCCGCCGCTGCCCCTACGCGTCCTGCCGTGGGTACCCCGCTGCGTGCCGCGAAGTCGTCGTCCGCGTCGGGGGAGCCCTTCGGCCCGGTGGCCCGCAGGACCGGGGGTGCGACGGTGCAGCGTGCTCCGATCGCGGGCCCGGCGCGTTCCGGCCTGGGCGCGCCCGGCGCGGCGACCGTTGCCGCTCCGGTCCAACCGACGTCAGAACAGGCGCCGTTGACGGTCAGCCGTGCCACGGATACGCCGGGTGCCCGTCTCGGCAGCCCGACAACCTCCGCGCTTCCCTCGCCGGAGGCCGAGGCGCCGACCGGTGTGGGCGCACCCGTGCGTCGCGTCCCGTTGAACGCCCTGGCGGGCCCGTCGACGGGCGCACCGGCGCGTCCGCACGTCCAGCGACTGCGCGCGTCATCGGCCTCCTCGCTCGGTGCCCCCGTACAACGCGCGATCGCCGTCGAGGCGGTGCGGCCGCACCTGGGCACTCCCGAGGTGGGTGACCGTCGACCCTTCCAACAGGCGCCGTCCGCCGTGCCGTTGACGACGGCCGGACCGGTGCAGCGGTCCACGCCCAGCGGCCTGCCGGACGCCGTCTCCACGAGCCGGTCCGTCGGCGCACCGTCGTCCGCCTCACCGCCCGCCGCCACGCCGGTCCAGCGTGCCCCGCTGACGTCCACGCCGTCCGCACCCTCCGCGCCGTCCCGTCCGGCACCGTCGATCCCCTCCACCGCGGCCCCGACACGCCTCGGTGTCCCGGACGTTCACGCGCCCGCGTCCGCCGCCGCCATGCCGGTGCGCCGCGCCAGCGCGGCGGCCCCGCTGCCGACGCCCGCCCCCATGCCCGCGCCCGCGCCGACCGTCCAGCGGCAGTCGGACCCCCAGGGCAACGCGTTCACCAAGGCGACCGTCGCGTTCCCGACCCCCGAACGGCCCATGGCCACCTCCGCCGCCCCCGCGACGCCTCCGCCGCCCTACACGCCCTCCGGCCCGCCCCCGCCGTACACCCCCGTCTCCCGGCCGACGTCCTCGCCCGCGTCCGGCGCGGCGCGCGCGAACGGACCGGCTCCGGCGGGAGAGGAGTTCGACGCCAGGGCGCTCAGCGACGGGCAGATCGACGAGCTGACGCATCGTCTGCTTGGGCCGCTGACACGGCTGTTGCGCACGGAACTGCGCCTGGACCGGGAGAGGATCGGCAGACTGCGCGACCCACGCCGCTGACGGCCGGGCGCCGCGAGCGCCCGGCCATCCGTCAGCACCGCCGACACCGGAGCCGGTGAGAGGCACCGCCGACACCATGACCGGTGACACCGGCACCGACGACAGCAGTACCGACGACCGCAGTTCCGCAGAAAGGCCCCCGATGCCCAGCGATCTCGACCCGGGCTCCACCATCTTCTTCAACCTGACCATCGACGGCGAGAGCCTGGGGAACTTCAACGGGTGCGAGGGGCTGTCCTCCGAGGTGGAGATCGAACACCACCAGGAAGGCGGGAACAACGGCTTCGTGTGGCAACTGCCCTCCCGCGTCACGTTCTCCAGCATCCGCCTGACCCGCCCGCTGACCCCGGACACCAGCAAGGTCGCGGCGTGGATCTCGTCCGTCGCCACCGGGGTGACCCGGCCGACCGCGCAGATCGCGGCGCTGCGCGCGGACGGTTCGCTGGTGGCGCGCTGGGGGCTGATCGACGTGCTGCCGGTGCGCTGGCAGGGACCCACCCTCGACCCGGCCAACCCGGGTGTGGCCACGGAGGTCCTGGAAATCACCCACCACGGGTTCACGGACTAGGGGGAACGCGTTCATGGCAGGCACCGCCGGCAGGGGCGGCGCGGGCAAGAGCCTGGTCCGCGCCACCCTCGCCATCCACGAACCGCCGGTCGGCTACAGCACGACACCCGGCGCGCTCATCAAGACCTTCGACTTCGACTTCAACCCCTCCCAGCTGGCGCTCAGCCGCCGCGCGCAGTGGAAGACCACGCCGACCGCGGCGGTGCGCGACGGCGCGCTGCCGGAGTTCATGGGGCCGGAGCCGCGGGAGATGACGGTCGAGATCTTCCTCGACTCCTCCGACGACCCGGGCGGCACGTCCGTACTGAAGAAGGTCGAGGCGCTTTTCTCCTGCTGCGAGGTGACGGCCCGCAGCATCGCCGCCAAGCAGCCCTCCACCCCGTGGGTGGTCTTCCAGTGGGGTTCGTTCTCCACGGCGCGCTTCACCGCGTACGTCACCTCGGTCGACGTCACCTATTCGCTGTTCGGTACGACGGGTGTGCCGATCCGGGCCACCTGCCAGACCCACCTGTGCGAGATCCCCAGCACCACCAAGGGCCAGAACCCCACCTCCGGCGCGCTCACCGCGCGCCGGGTGCACCGCGTGGTGGCGGGTGACTCGCTCCAGTCGCTGGCCTGGCGCGAGTACGGGGACGCCACGGCGTGGCGTGCGATCGCCGAGGCCAACAGCATCGACAACCCCTCGCAGTTGCCGACCGGCGTCGAACTCGTCCTGCCCGCGGCCGAGGAGGTGCGTTCCTGATGCCACCTGTCGCCTACTCCAGCGTCATCCACGTCACCTTCGGCGGCGCGCCCGTGCCGCCGGAACTCGCCGGGCTGCTCGTCGACGGCTGGGTCGACCTGGGCGCGGGGGTGCCCGGCGCGTTCCGGGTGACCTTCCGCGACCCGCACCACATGGTCCTGGCCAAGCTGGGCGTCAAGATCGGCACGCCCGTCGTGCTGGCCCCCGTCGCCGACGGCAAGGGCGCCTCCTCGCCGCTGCTCACCGGCGAGGTCACGGGCCTGGAGACCGACTACGACGGCACGGGGACGTTCACCGTCGTGCGCGGCTACGACCCGGGCCACCGCATGATGCGCCAGCGCAGGGTCGCCGCGTACCGCAACCGGACCGCCTCGGACATCGCCCGCAAGCTCGCGGCGGCCGACGGCGTGGCGATCGGCTCCATCGAGTCGACCAGCACCGTCTACGACTTCATCAGCCAACCCAACGTCACCGACTGGGACTTCCTCGCCCGCCTGGCCGACGAGAACGAGATGGTGATGTCCCTGGACCCCGAGGGACGCTTCCGCTTCGTCAAGCCGGACCCGGCGTCCGGAGCGCCCCCGACCGGCACCCCCGGCGAGAAGAGCCCGTTCGTCCTCCAGGCGGGCACCGACGTGCTGCGCTGCCGGGCCGCCGTCACCTCCGCCGACCAGGTGGCCAGGACCGAGGCGCGCGGCTGGGACGTGCTGGCCAAGAAGACCCTCACCGCGACCGCGGCCGCCACCGCCAACCCGGGCATCGACATCGGCACCACCCCGCAGCGGGTCACCGCCGCGTTCGGCACGGCCGAACTCGTCGAGACCGACCTGCCGTTGGACCACCCCACCGAGGTCACCCGCGCCGCCGACGCCCTGCGCGACGACGTCACCGGCTCCTTCGCGGAGCTGGAGGTCGTGGTGCGCGGCAACCCCCGCCTGCGGCCCGGCGTCCCCGTCACGCTGACCGACGTGGGCACGCCGTTCGAGGGCAAGTACACGACGACCTCCGTGCGCCACGTCTTCGGCGACAGCAGGCACTACGAGACCTGGGTGACCGTCAGCGGCCGCCAGTGGCGCTCCCTGTACGGCCTGACCTCCGGCGGCGGCACGACCTCCGCCCGGGTGCCGAGCGTGGCCAACGCGCTCGTCACCGACGTGACGGACCCGCTCAAACAGGGCCGGGTCAAGCTCCAGTTCCCGTGGCTGGACGACAGTTACGTCAGCGACTGGACGCGCACCGCGCAGCTCGGCGGCAAGGCGGGCGGCGGGATCTTCCCGTACGACGTGGGCGACGAGGTGCTGGTGGCCTTCGACCGCGGCGCGCTGGACCACCCGTTCGTCATCGGCGGCCTCTACAACGGCAAGGACCACCCGACACAGGTGCCCGACGTGCCGCTGTACGACGGGCTGCGCAACGCCGCCGCCCGCCACACCCTCTCCGACCGGCACGGCAACCGGGTCGACCTGCTCAGCCAGACCACCGGCCGCAAGTCGGGCGTGCGGGTGGCCACCGGCGACGACCGGCTGACCGTCAACCTGGACCGCACAAAAACCGAGATCAGCGTGGACAGCGCGGGCGCCGTCAGCATCAAGGGCGCCACGTCCGTGTCGGTGGAGGCCGGCGCGGACCTGTCCCTCAAGGCGGGCGGCGCACTGTCCCTGGAGAGCGTCGGCCCGCTCAACGTCAAGTCCGCCTCCGTGCTCAACCTCAGCGCCACCGGATCCGTCAGCGTCGAGGCGCTGGGCGCCCTCAGCCTCACCGCCCTGGCCGAGGCGACGCTGACGGCCGGCGCGAGCGTCCAGATCGACGCGGTCGCCGACGTCGGCGTCCGGGCCGTCACCGTCCCCCTGCAAGGAGTGGTCCTCATCAACGACGTCCCGGTGCCGCTGTAATGGCCGAGCAGTTCGTCGGATCGGGCTGGGCGTTCCCGCTGCGCATCGGCCCCACCGGAGGCATCGCCCTGGTCAGCGGGGAACGGGAGATCGAGGAGGCGGTCCGGCTGGTGCTCGCCACCGCGCCGGGGGAGCGCCCCATGCGCCCGGAGTTCGGCTGCGCCATCCACGACCTGGTCTTCGCACCCGTCAACGAGGCCACCGCGGGCCGCATCCAGCACGAGGTGTACGCCAGCCTGGACCGCTGGGAGCCGCGCATCGAGGTGCACGACGTGGAGGTGACCGCGGGCGCGGAACAGGGCGTGCTCCACATCGACGTGCGCTACTCGATCCGCGGCACCAACAACCCGCGCAGCCTGGTCTTCCCCTTCTACGTCATCCCCTCCCACGACGAGCCAGAGCCCGGGTCCGCAGGCGGCGGACCGGCCACCGAAAGCGACCTGTAGATGGCACTGCCCTCCCCCAACCTCGACGACCGGCGCTTCCAGCAGTTCGTGGACGACGCCAAGCGCTACATCCAGCAGCGCGCCCCGGAGTGGACCGACCACAACGTGTCCGACCCCGGTGTCACGCTGGTGGAGACCGTCGCGCACATGGCCGACCAGATCGTCTACCGGCTCAACCGGGTGCCGGAGAAGAACCACTTGGCCTTCCTCGACCTGGTGGGCATCACCCTCTTCCCGCCGTCGGCCGCCCGCACCGACCTGACGTTCTGGCTCGCCGCGCCGCAGGACGACCCCGTGGTGCTGCCGACCGGCACCGAGGTCGCCACCGTGCGCACCGAGAGCGAGGAGGGCGTCGTCTTCGCCACCGAGCGCAAGCTGGCCGTCGTGCCGTGCTCCCTCGGCCACGTCGTCGTGCAGCACACCGGCGAACCCGTCCAGGACCACACCACGGACCTCGACGAGGGCAAGGACCTCCTCTGCTTCAACGAGGCCCCGCGCCCCGGCGACTGCCTGCTGCTGGGCCTGACCGCCGCCGTGCCGCACTGCGCGGTCGCGCTCACCCTCGACAGCCGCGTCGACGGCGTCGGCGTCGACCCCCGGCAGCCGCCGCTGGTGTGGGAGGCGTGGACCGAGGACGGCTGGACCGCGTGCGAGGTGGACCGGGACGGCACCGGTGGCCTCAACCGGCCGGGCGAGGTCGTCCTGCACGTCCCCGGCACCCACGCCGTCTCGCGCGCGGGCGGCCAGGAAGCGGGCTGGCTGCGCTGCCGCGTCACCGAACCGCTGGCCAACCAGCCCTTCTACACCACGTCGCCGACCGTGCGGTCCGCCGCCGCGTTCACCATCGGCGGCACCACCTCCGCCGTGCACGCCGACACCGTGACCGACGAGGCGCTCGGCGAGTCCACCGGCATCCCAGGACAACGGCTGCGGCTCGCCCACGCGCCGGTCGTCGCGGGCGACCCGGCGGTGCTGCTGCAGACGGCCGACCACGACGGCTGGAGCGACTGGAGCGTCGTCCCGCACTTCGCCGCCTCGGGCCCGCAGGACCGGCACATCACCCTGGACGCCGCCACCGGCGAGATCGCCTTCGGCCCCGCCGTACGCGAACCCGACGGCTCCCTGCGGCAGTACGGCGCCGTGCCCCCCAAGGGCGCCGTCATCCGCGCCCGCCGCTACCGCACCGGCGGCGGCAGGGCCGGGAACGTCGCCCGTGGCGCGATCCAGGTGCTGCGCGGCTCCGTGCCGTACGTCGCCTCCGTCGCCAACCGGGAGGCGGCCACCGGCGGGGTCGACGGCGAGACGGTGGAGGAGGCCAAGGTCCGCGCCCCCATCACCCTGCGCGCCCAGGAGCGCGCGGTGACGCTGCGGGACTACGAGGAACTCGCGCGCCGCGCCGCGCCGGAGACCGCGCGCATCACCTGCCTGCCCGGCGAGGAGGGCGAACACGGCTCCTACGCGGTGCGGGTGCTCGTCGTGCCGCAGGCGGTCCCGGACCCCGGCGGGCGGCTGCGCTTCGAGCAACTCGTCCCCGACGACGCCCTGTTGGACCGCATCACCCGCCACCTCGACGAACGCCGCCTGATCGGCACCCGGCTCGCCGTCGGTCCGCCCTTCTACCAGGGCGTCACCGTCGTCGCGACGTTGCACGCCTTCCGCGGCGCCGACACCGACCGGGTGCGCAAGCAGGCCCACGACGCCCTCTACCGGCACCTCGACCCGCTCACCGGCGGAATCGGCGGCACCGGCTGGAAGTTCGGGCGCCCGGTGCAGGCCGGGGAGGTCTTCGCGGTGCTGCAACGCGTACCCGGCGTCGAGCTCGTCGACGAGGTGCTGCTGCACCCGGCCGACCCGCTGACCGGCAAGCGCGGCGAGGCGACGGACCGCATCGACCTGGACGCGCCGTCCCTGGTCTTCTCCTTCGACCACCGGGTCCGCGTGATCGGGGACGGCTCGTGAGGGGCTCCGTCGACGACCTGCCGTCGTCCGCGCCGATCGGCGCGATGCTGCCCGCCGTCTTCGCCGCCGACGACCTCGCGCAGCGCTTCGTCGCCGGGCTCGACGACGTCATCGCGCCGATCCTCGTCGTCCTGGACTGCCTGGACTCCTACTTCACCCCGTCGCTGGCGCCGGTCGACTTCACCCGCTGGCTCGGCGACTGGGTCGGCGCGGAGACCGACGGCACGGAACCCGAGGCCCGGCTGCGCGCGGCGGTGGCCGCCGCCGCGTACCTGCACCGCGTCCGGGGCACCCGGCGCGGCCTGTCCGAGGCGGTACGGCTGGCCTTCGGCGTCGAGCCGGAGATCACCGAGAGCGGTGCCGCCGCCTGGGGGGCCCGGCCGCTCGGGCCGTTCCCCGGCGAGCGGCGGCCCCGGCTGCACGTGGCGCTGACGCTGCCCGACCCGACCCCGGCCGACGAACACCGTCTGGACACGCTGGTCGCGGCCGCCCGCCCGGCCCACATGCCCTACACGGTCCAGGTGACCGCCGAAAGGAAGCCCTAGAGATGACCAGGCAGACCTCCGGCACCCGCCCGGAACGGGAGCGGGCCCGCAACTGCGCCGAGTGCGGCACCCCGGCGGAACCGGGCCAGCCCTTCTGTGACGCCTGCGGAGCCGTGCTCGGCTGGACCGCGCCCCCACGCGCTCCGGAGCAGCCGCGGGAGGAGGGCGGCCCTGCCGCGCGGGACCCGCACGACGGCGTCGCCGTTCCGCCGCAGGGCGGTCCCGTCGACCCGGACGACGAGCCGACCGAGCCGCTTCCCCCGGCCGTCCCGGCGCCGGACCCGGCGATCCACCCGTCGGCCGCGGCCTATCCGCCGGCCGGCGCCGCTACGGACGTCCCCCCGGCGCACGTGGTGCCCGCGGGGGCCCACCCGGCCGACGCCGCCGCGGTGGACGTCGCCGCGGCCAACGCACCGGCCGCGGCCGCCGCCATGGACGCCGCGGCCACGGACGCCGCCGCCCTCGAAGCCGCCGAGCGGGCCCGGCAGTTGCTGATCCCGGTCGCCGACACCGAGCAGGCCCCGCCGGTGCCGTCCGTCGCCCCCGTGCTGCCCGGCCGCCCGCTCACCGACCGGCCGCAAGTGCGCGCCCCCGGACCGGAGCACGGGGCCGAGGGCGGCATCCCGTGCCCGTGGTGCCACACCCCCAACCGGCCGGACCGGCACTTCTGCGGGCGCTGCGCGATGCCGATGGCGGGCAGCCCGGCCGCGCCGGAGCTGCGGCTGTCGTGGTGGCGGCGTCTGCTGGACCGCCGCAACCGGCCCGCGCCGTGGGCGGGTCAACGCCCGCGCCTGAACCGGGGGTTCGGCCGCCTCCTCAACTGGGTGGTCGGCGCGGTCGTGCTCGCCCTCCTGATCACCGCCGGGCTCAACACCGGCACGGCCGTCCAGGCGGTGCGCGACCACTTCGCCAAGCGCGCCCCCGTGCGCCCCGACCAGTTCGGCGCCTCCCGCTCGTACGCCGGTCACGGGCCGCAACTCGCGTTCGACGAGACCAGCAACACCTGGTGGGCGCCGGGCGTCTCGCAGTCGGGGACGGGGGAGTGGCTGGAGGCGCGCTTCGACCAGCCGACCCGCCTGCTGGACCTGATCATCACGCCCGGCGAGTCGACGCAGGCGGCCCAGCTCTCGCAGTCCGCGCTCCCGCACCGCATCGACGCGGTGATCACGACGGCGGACGGCAAGACCACCACCCGGCCCATCGTCCTCGACGAGGGCGCGGGACCGCAGCAGCGCGCCTTCCACGCCGACAACGTGACCGCCGTGCGGTTCGTCCTGCAGTCGGCCTACGGGGCGGCCCCCGACAAGCAGGTGGCCATCGCCGAGGTCGAGTTCTTCGGCCCGTCCAACGGCAACGGGGCCTGACCGGCGCCCTGGGCGGAGAAGCGGGAGCGGGGGCGCCGGGTCAGGCGTTCCCCGCTGCCGCCGCCCGGCGCTGCCGCTTGCCCAGCGGAGCCCGGGACAGGTCCTCGGCCTGGGACCTGAGGTTCCGGTAACCGTAACCGCGCTCCTCCAGCCATGCCTTCGCCGCCTGCTCGGCGCGTTCGGTGGCGAGCAGGATGTCCGCCTCCTCCTCGCCCGTGTCCGAGAAACGGAAGGTGAAGGCGGGGCGCGCTGCCAGGTCGTAGCTGAGGTGCCCCTCGGGGGTGAAGGCCGCGCGCAGGACGTCGTGCTGCGCCGCCCGCGCCAGTAGTTCGGCCCGCTGGTCGGCGCCGAGTCCGTCGAAGACGCCGCGCACGGTGACGCGGAAGGTGCGAGTGCTCATCCCGCGACCCTAGTCAGCGGACCCGGCGGGCTCCACCGGGTTTCCGACGCGCGCGAAGCGGCTGGAAATCGACGTCCGGCCCGGCACCTGAACCGGTTCTTAACTTTTCGTCAGCCACACTGCTGCGCGACCGGCCACGCCCCGGCGGACCGGTCGCGCATGTGCCATGTGGCCCATCCGCGCGCGGAGCTGAACCCGGCAGCAGCGCCCGCGACCCGGCCGGCCGCCGTACCACCCCGTTCGCGCGCGCCGTTCACGAGACCCGCGCGTGTCACGGGCAGCCAGGCAACATCACATCCAACCCCACACTCCTGGAGTGATCGTGCGCACGCTGCTTCCCGATCGCTGGAACCGCCTGCTGCTCTGCCTGTTCAGAGTGGTGACCGGTCTGCTCTTCGCCTGCCACGGCGCCGCCACCCTGTTCGGCGTCCTCGGCGGCCCCGAGGGCGGGCACGCCCCCACCTTCGGCCAGTGGCCCGGCTGGTGGGCCGCGGCCATCGAACTCGTCGGCGGTCTCCTCGTCCTGCTGGGCCTGGGCACCCGGGGTGCCGCGCTGCTGTGCTCGGGCTCGATGGCCTACGCCTACTTCTCCGTGCACCAGCAGCACGCGCTGCTGCCCATCCAGAACGGCGGCGAACCGGCGGTGCTGTTCTGCTGGTCGTTCCTGACCATAGCCGTCGTCGGCCCCGGCGCCCTCGCCCTGGACGCGGTCCTGCCCGCGCTCGGCAGGCGGGACACGGCGACGGGCCGCCGCCCGGCGCCCGCGGGGGACTGAACGCCCGGACGGCCGCCCCGAACGTCTCGGGGCGGCCGTCCGTCGCGCCCGCGCTCAGCTCGCGGCGGCCTGCGGGCGCGGCAGGTCGACGACGACCACGGCGCGGCTGCGGGAGGCCGACGCGTCCGCGCCGTCCGCGCCGCCGCCGGGCAGGGCGTTGCCCTCGGACCGCGTGGTGATCACGACGTCCTCGGGGACGACGACGGTCTCCCCGTCCGTCTGGAGCTTCGCCAGGTGCACGGCCAGCGCCGACCGGAAGGTGTCGGCCACGCCGTCCGCGCGCTGCTGGCCCCGCCGCAGCGCCTCACCGAAGTGCGGCAACCCGTTGCGCATGCCGTTGGCGTGGCCGACCACCTCGACACGGGGCAGCGGGAACCCCGCCCGGACGTTCGCCAGCGAGGCCCACGCCACCTCGGCCGCGAGCCGGTGGACGGTTTCCAGCTGACTGCTCGTCAATTCCGATGAACCGTCCGGGAATTCGACGCCGCCGATGGTCATCCGCTCGCTGCGGTAGGGCATCGGCGGGAGTTCCGAGGCGTTGTAGTGGTTGCCGCCCGCGAAGTACACGTGGACCGCGCGACCGGTGTCCTCGGGTCCGACGGTCCGCAACGTCGCGCCGACCGCGTTCTGGTCGTGCGTGATCAGCCGGGACCCCAGCGTGTGCGCCACCAGCGCGGGGAACATCTCGCCCTGGACGGTGTTCCACGCGCCGTCGCCCGGTACCCAGTTGCCCAACGCGTTGATCAGCGTGCGGTGCTCCGCGACGGACAACGGCTCGTGGAGCCGCATCTCCACGAGGGCGCCGACCAGCTCGTCGTGCCCGACGAGATCCAGGTCCAGCCCGCCCGTGTGCTCGTCGAGGTAGTCCAGCTGGTCCCCCGTGGACAGCGCCTCGTCCGCGAGGACCCACTTGCCGTCGCGGCCGGTGGTCTCCGGCACCTCCTCACCCGCGCGCCGGGCCGCCTCCTGCGGCGGCACCCCCTGCGCGGTGAACTCCTCGGTCCGGGCCTGGACGTACAGGCCGCGCAGCGTCCGGGGATCCATCCAGTCCGGGGACAGCACGGTGTCCACGCCCCGGCCGCGCAACCGCTCCCGCAACGCCTGCGGGGTCTGTTGGGACAGGTGCTGTCGCAGCGCGGGTTCCTGGTGTCTGCGGTACAACTCGGTGACGTCGAACGGGAGGTGCTCCGGCGGCGTCTCGCGCACGTGGCGCAGAACCATCTGCCGCAGCGCCTCCGCGGCACGGCCCAGCGGGGTGTCGGGGCCCACCGGTGCGTGCGTGTCGGCCAGTTGGCGCATCTGCCGCAGTACGGCGGCGTGCTGGACGTGCGCGTCGCCCGAAGGACCACCGCGCAGCGCCGCGGGCCAGTGCTCGGGCGGGGTGCTCGCCACGACGGAGTAGAGCAGGCAGCGGCCGTCGCCCGGCGACGTCAGGGGTGCCCCCGGCCGCGCGGGGGCGGTGGTGTCGAGGTCGGAACCGGACGGGTGTGCGGGCGGGTTGAGGCCGGCGTGGGTCGTGCTGACGGTCGCGTCATGGGTGACCTTGACGTCGTGGACCGGCTCGACCGGGGGCGGCGGGACGGTCGTGTCCTTGGCGGACGACTCGGCGGCGTCCGTCTTCACCGGCGGGGGTGCCACCGGCGGCTTCGCGGGCGCCTCGACCTCCGGAGCCTTCACCTCAGGCGTCTTCACTTCCGGCGCCTTGACCTCCGGTGTCTTGACCTCCCGCTTCGTCTCCTGCGGCGGCTTCACCTGCTGCTGGGCGTCCGTCGCCGGCTTCGTGGTGTCTGGCTTCGTGATGTCAGGTTTGGTGGTGTCTGGTTTGGTGGTGTCCGTCGTCGTGGGCTTCGCGGCATCCGTCGTGGGCTTCGTGGTGTCCGTCGTCGCCTTGGTGTGATCGGTCGTCACCGGGGCCGTCGTCGTGTCGTCGGCCTTCTTCGCCGCCCAGTAGTAGACGTTTCCGTCTGTGTGCAGGGCGTTGCCGTAGACGCCGTTCTCGTCGTACTTGCGGGTGCTCAGCCGCACCGGCTGCCGCATCAGCACCTGCGGGCCCTTGAGCTTGGCCTTGCCCGGCTCGGTCGGTGTCCTGCCGTGCGGCAGGGCCGGCGGTGCGAGGGTCCGCTTCGGGACGCCGGGGGCCCGGGTCACCGGGGACGAGCTCTCGAACGTCTGGTCCCGGTCGATCTTCGCCGCGCCGGTCGGCAACGGCACTGTGACGGCGGGGTTCTTCGTCACCACGGGGACGGTCAGCGGCGTCACGTTGCCGTTGACCGCGTTGCTCGCGGACGTGTCCGACTCGTGCTCGGTGGAGACGGTGATCTCGTCGCTGCCCTCCTCGCGGGTGGAGACCTCCTGCGCCTCCCCGGTGGGACGCATGTGTACTTCGAGTCCGGTCGTGCCGTCGACCGGCACCGTGCGGTAGCCCTCCGCCGGGTCCTTGAGGAGGTGGAAGACGGTGGGGAGGGTCTGCGTGGACAGCGCCTGGCGCAGCGACACCTGCTGTTCGAGCGGCAGGCGTTGCTCGCGGACCAGCGGGTTGGCCGTGCCGTCCAGCCTGGGATCGGTGATGAAGGAACTGACCAGCTTGTGAGCGGCCTGCGGGGTCATCGCCCCGGCCCAGTGCCCGAGCGTCGAGCCGACGGAGCCCAGGCCCCAGGAGATCGCGGAGCCGGTCCTGCCCAGCACCCCGTCGCCCCACGGCCGGGGTGTGGTGAGCACCGTCTGCGCGTGGTCGAGGAGGGTGTCGGTGTGGTCGAAGCCCACGAGGTCGTGCCCGGAGTCCAGCGACTCCTGCCAGCGGGCCCGGTCCGCCGCCGAGCCGCCCACCGGCTGCATGCCGAGCGTGTTGCCGCCGTCCAGCACCTGGGGAGGCTGCGGTTGCTGCTGGACGTGCGGTCGCTGCTGCTGATGCGCGGCGGCCTGCTCCGCGGTCCCGGTGAGCGACTCCGGCACGTGGACGTGGACGGGCCAGGAGGGGTCGACCGGGCGGGGCTTGGTGAGGTTGACGAACCGTCCGTACTCGGTGCGCTGCGTGACGGTGACCTCGAAGCGCATGTGGTTGGAGAACTTCACCGTGTCGCCGAACTTGGACGTCTTGTGCTCCACCTTGGTGGTCACACCCGTCTCGGCGCTCTTGTTCCGGGTGCCCTCCGCCCCCAGCGTGGGCGCCCACGACAGGTTGCCGAAACCGGACTTGCTCTCCTCGGCCTTGAACGCGGCCGCGCTCTCGCCCGGCTTCTGCTTGTCCACCGGCGCGTAGGAGATGCGGAAGTTGCCGTCGGCGCCCAGTGACCAGCTATGCCCGGCACTGCCCTTGACGGTCTGGGCGAAGCCGACCTTGCGGGTGGTGTCCCCGCCGGAGTGGCCGCCCTCGTCGGTCCACTTGCCCTGCGGGACGCCCCGCACCAGGACCTCGGTGATCACCCGCTGGGTGCGGGACTCGTGGACGTGGTAGTCGAGGATGCCACGGCCCACCAGGTCCTCGTAGTTGGCCGACAGGTTCTCCGGGGAGAAGGTGTCGGCGAACGGCAGCGCGGCCTTCGGTACGTCGTCCGCCGTGTCCAGCCCGCGGATCTGCCGGTCGATCTCGTGGAGGATCTCGTCGGACCCGCGGATGTCGGCCGTCGCGCCACCCAGCATGCCGGACTCCAGCAGCGGCGCGTGCCGTGTGCCCGGCACGGGCGCGGTGGCGTTCGGGTCCAGGGCGCGCACGTCGTCGTCGGAGAGCACCACCAGCACCCGGTGCCTGCCGGTCCGCGGATCGCCGAGGGTGACGTCGCCGTTGGCGTCCGTGACCCGGCCCTGCACGGTGACGTCCGCGTCGGCCTCGTACACGTGCCAGGTGCCCTTGTACGCGGCCTTCCGCGAGGTCGTCATCTTCTGCTTGACGTTCTCGCCGCGGTTGCCGGTCGCGCCGCCCTTGCCCTTGAAACCGCCGCGCACCTGAAGGGAGTTGTGCGGGTCGTCCTTCGCCGGGAAGTGGCCCGCGTCGAAGCCGAGACCGCCCTTGAAGCCGCGGGTGGTCTTGTCCGCGACGGTCGTCGACACGCTCGACTTGGTCTCGATCTCCAGTTTGCCCTCGCCGGGCAACGTCTCGCGGAACCTGAGGTTGCTCAGGCGGGTGCGCGTCGCCAGCCCGATGGTGTCCCGGTTGCGGCCCGAACCCACCTGTTCGTCACCGCTGTTGGCCCACCCGCCGTGCGAGGCGGAGACCATCGACCGCAGGTGGTCCCCGTCGGTGATCGACTCCAGGGCCTCCTTCATGTCGGGAACGCCGGGGTGCTCGTCGCCCTGACCGCCGCCGCGCAGCCCTGTCTTGCGGGCGGCGGCCGTCGCGGCCCCCGAGACCTTCGCCGAGGCGTTCGCGGTCGGCGATGCCTTGACCTTCTTCTCGAAGGCGCTGGTCAGCGACTGCTTCGCGTGGTCGCGGAAGTCGTCGGGATCGGAGACGTGCCGGACGACGTGGCGCTGCGGCAGCGCGTCGAGCTTCGGAAGGGCACGCGGCGGAGGCGTGGCGCTCGTGGTGTCGGGGGTGCGCGCGACCTCCACGGTGAGATGCCCGTCCGGGCTCACCGGTTTGGTGTACGGGGCGTGCGGCACGGAACCGGGGGTGGGCAGGTGCGTGGTGGGACGGTCGGGGTCCGCGACGCCGATCATCACGTGGTAGGTGAGCGGGTGGGTGAAGGTGTCGGTGTCCGCCTCCAGCGAGAACTGCCGCTTCACCTCCGTCTCGGTGCCCGTGGTCAGGCCGTGCGACGGGTTGTGCGCCGTGATGTCCAGGCTGCCGTTGCCGAAGCCCCGCGTCACGTCCGGGTGGTCCAGCGAACTGCGGATGTTTCCGGCGAAGTTGACGACGTGTTTGCTGCTGCGGCTGACGGACTTGTCGGCGCCCGTCGTACGCGTCGCCGCGTCCTTCGACGTGGACTTGCCCGATCCCACGTGGGTGCCGCGGAACGCCTCGGCCTTGATGAGGATCTCGTGGGTCGTGCCGCTCCTGAGCGGAAGGTGGGGGGCGTCCAGGGTGATCCGGTACGTGCCGTCCAGCAGCTTCGGCGCGGCGTCGCGCAGTCGCGAGGGGGCCAGCTGCTGGTGCAGGGAGCGCAGGTTCTCCCACGCCTGCGGGGCGACCTGCCGGTGGTTCGCGGTGCCGTCGCCGCCGTGCGCGGTCGTGGCACCGGGGTGCAGCGCCTCGGGTGGCGGCAGCACGCCCGGGTGGTTGGTCCACATCTCGCGCACGACGTGGTCCGCCAGGTCCGAGGAGCCGGGCATGTCGAGGAACGTCGTGCGCGGTGCCGTGACCGGGTCGGTGAGCCGGCCGGGGTCGAGCGGCTGGTGCTGTCCCGTGGCGTCCGGCGCGGTGTCGTCGTGCGGGACGGCACGCAGCACCTCACCGTTCTGCGGGTGGATGGTGATGGCGACGTCACCGGTGTGCGGCGCGGCGGCGCGCTGCGACGGGGGCGGGGTGTGGTCCCCGATCCTCGTGGTGGTCGTACCGTGCAGCCCGTCGGGTCCCGCCTGCCACCGGTGCCGGATCAGCCGCACCCGCAACCGCACGTTGGTGGCGACCAGGTCGGCCTTGCCGGTGCGCTCGTGACCGGCCTCGGTGCCGATGGCGTTCTTGCCCTTGGCGCCGTGGGTGAGGCTGCTGGTGCCGGTGTAACCGGCCGTGCCGGTGAGCCACTTGGACTCGGAACTGTCGTGCGCCTTCCACACCTCACCGGTCGCGCCACCGCTGAGGCCCAGCGACCACGAGCTGTTCTCGGTGCGGTTCTGGCCGTGCTCGCCGGAGGTCTTCGACCCCAGTGTGGACTTGTCGTCCACGGTGTGCAGCGCCGTGGAGTCGTCCGGCTCGACGGTCAGGTGCAGATGGGCCTTGGTGCCGTCGCTCAGCGTCAGCGGCTTCGACAGCAGCCCCCAGCCCGAGGCGTGCTCGAACTCGTTGATGACGCTGGACGGCTGGAAGAAGTCCTCGATGGCCTGGTGGGCCGTGCCGTCCGGGCGGGCCTCGCGCGGCAGCGCCTCGTAGACCGCGTCGCGGGCCGTGTCCAGCCCGGTGATCGACACCGGATGACCGGACGCGGCCCGGGGCGGACGCGGCGTGGCCGTGGCGTTCGGGACGGTCGGCGCCGTCGTCGTACGCGGCGGGTCCCATCCCTGCCACGCCTTCGGACGGTCCTGCGCCAGGTCCTCGGGGCGCGGCACGTCGGCCCTGACGGTGCCCGTGATGGGGGCGGCGGCGCCCTTCGCGGTCAGCTGGGCGCCCTGGTGGTCGGTGACCTTCACCTGGTAGGTGAAGTCGGAGGTGTAGCTGTCGGTCCTGCCGGTGAACGCGAACTGGTTCGCCGTCTGCGCCGAGGACTTGACCGTGGTCTCCCGGCCGTGTGTCGCGCCGCCCAGCTTGGCCGAAGGGTTCACCAGGACCGACAGCGTGTCGTTCACGGGACGCACGACGGTCGGCCCGAACTCCAGGCCCGCCTCGGAGGACGTCATCTCCGTCTTGCGCGGCTCGGCGTCGTGGGCGGACTCCGACGGCACGTCGAACCCGTCGCCGTCGTTGTCCTTGGCCGCGTCGGTGTCGGGGTCCAGTCGCCACGGTGTGGCGGTCGCCTTCACCTCGACCTCGTGGGGCTTGCCGTCGACGTGCACGGTGAAGCGCCAGCCGCCGTTGACCATCGGGCCGTGCTGCGTGCGGAAGTTGGCCGGGTCGAGGGCCGCGTCGAGACGCTGCGTGACGGAGGTGTCGTGGCCGTGCCCGCCCAGCAGGGTCTCGATGCGGTCGCGCACGTCGTCCGGCGGCGGGTTCTCGGTGATCTTCTTCCCGGCGAGGGACGCGGTGTGCCGTCCGCCCAGGGATTTGACGGGTTCGTTGCCCGGAGGCGTCGTCGGCTTGGTCTGCTGCTGGTCGCCGGGGGCGAGGTCGTCCTTGGCGGAGGTGTGGTGTTCGGCGGCGGTGTGGTCCGTCGTGGTGGTGTGGTCCTTGGCGGAGGTGTGGTCCGTCGTGGGATCGTGCTTCGGTTGCTCCACCGGCTTGGTGACGGGCTTGTCGACGGGCTTGTCGGTGGGGTTGGTCGCGGGCTTGTCGGCCGGTTTGTCGGTGGACGTGTCCTGCGGCCGTTCCGTCGGCTGCTTCTCGACCACGGACTCGGTCGGGACTTCGGGCTTGGCCGGGTCCTCGGGCTTGGGCGCGGCCTCCGGCTTGGGCGCGGCCTCCGGCTTGTCCACGGGTGCGGTGTCGACGGGGGCCTTCGTCTTCGTGACGGTCGCCTCGGCCGGTGCTTCGGCCTTCGGTGCCTCGGCCTTCGGTGTTTCCGCCTTCGGGGTCTCGGCCTTCGGCGTCTCAGCCGCCTTCACGGTTTCGGGGGGCTTCACGGTTTCCGGACCGTGGGTGTTCTGCTCGGTGGCCGGCTGCTGCTGCCGCGTCGGGTCCGAGACCGGGTCCACCCAGGTGTGCTGACGGGGTACGGCGGGCGCGTTCCGGCGCGACTGCTGCCACGCGGGGTCGTCCGCCGGGTCGTCGTGTTGCTGCTGAGGGTGGTCGTCGACCTGCGGCGGGGCGACGTGCTGGGCGTCACCGCCGGAGGCAGGCAGCTTCGGGGCGACCTCGCCGGTGCCCTCCCCGGGACGGACCTCGTACCACTGGCGTGGGACCGCGATCGACTCGAACGCCGATGGTGACTCGTGGAGTTGGCCCTGCCGGAGGAACGACGCGATCAGGTTGATGTTGTCCTGGTTCCACTCGGTGGACGCCGACTTGCCGTCGCTGTTGGACCGTTCGACGTGCACCGTGCCGGTGGCGGGGTCGTGCCGCACGGTGATCCGCACGTCACCGGGCACGTCGGGCCGAGTGAGGGTGAACGTGTGGGTCAGGCCGTCACCTGAGACGGACTGCTCCAGCCGCGTGCCCTCCAGCTCGTAGTCGTAGGCCTGGAGGAGCGACTCGTGCTGGAAGGAGTCGGTGAAGAGCCTGAAGGTCTCGCCCGGGTCCAGGTCGGAGCGGGCGTCGCGCATGAGGGTGATCGCCTCGTCCAGCGGCAGGCGGTGCGCCTCCACGCTGATGATCGTGGCGTCGCCGTCGGTGCGTCGCCCGGTCACCCGCAGACGGCTCGGCCCGAGGGTGACCTCGTGCTGGTCGGCGTTGATCGGCGGCGGATCCTCCTGCCCGTGCGTGTGGCCCGGCGGGTAGGAGAGCACCATCATCTCGTGCTCCGGGGGGACCTTGATCTCGAAGACGGCGTAGTTGCGGGCGCCGCCCGAGATCTGGGTCCACTCCCTCCAGTGCGACGAGCTGAGCGACGTGGAGGACGGCAGCCGTTCGATGAACTCGTCGGCGCCACGGGTCTCCGGGTCCATCTGCACCGCGCGGTAGAGCGTCAGCGGGTGGTGGTCGGCGGTCGCGTTGTGCAGCTGTCCCGAGACCTGGTAGAAGCGGCGGACCTGCTTCTCCAGGTCGTCCAGCTTGGAGCCGGTGACCGTGACCCGTCCGCCTGCCCCCTTCTTGCCGGTGAACGCGCCGCCCACGACGCCGTTGGCGAACTGCTTCAGCATCGGGCGCCGCAGCACGCCGAGGTGGGTCGTGGCGACGTTGACCGCCGCTTCGTGGGCCTGCGGGTCGACGGGGATCTCGGCCGGGGTGTGCTGCTCGGTGGCGTTCGTCACCGGGGCCTTGGGCGGCACGGACTCGCCCGTGTGGTCCTGCGGGCGGTCGGTGTGGTGCCCACCGGTGTGGTCCCCGCCCGTGTGTTCCTGGTGGGCCAGCAGGTCGTCGTGCCCGGAGGTGAGGGCGCCCAGGAGCTTCAGGTGGCGGTCGCGCAGGCCGCCGTGGCTGAGTCCGTCGTGCTCGGGAGGCTGATGCACGTCGCCGAGCAGGCTGCCGGGGATGTGCGGCCGCTGCGGCGCGGTCTCGTCCGCGTACTCGTCGCGCAACCCCAACTGGTGGGAGATCTCGTGCGCGTACTCGACCGGCTTGGCCCCCGGCGTCCAGCTGCGCTGGTCCATGCCGTGGTCCCCGCCGACCAGGTCGACCGTCAGGTGCGGCTTGTCGCCGGGGCCGACGCGTTCGACGGTGACGTGCAGGCGGTCGCCGTTGGGCAGCGTGTACTCGGGGTCGTTGAAGTACTGCTTGACGCCCTGCTGTGCCCGGTTCCAGGTGTCGTCGGCGTCGTGGGAACCCGAGCCGTCGTCGCGCAGCGCGATACGCACGGTCAGGTCGGTGTACGGGGTGTCGCCCAGGGCGAAGCGCCGCTGGTCGAAGCCGGACCGCACGACGTAGCGCGGCGTGCGGTCGAGCTTCATGCGCGGCGGCGGGCCGGAGCGGAACCCGCCGGAGGAGCGCAGGTCGTCCAGGTCCTTGACGCTGGGCACCGAATCGCGGCTGGGACGGCCGGAGTTCTCGTGCGACGTGCCGGGACCGGACTGGTCGCGCGCCGGGCGCTGGGCGACGAGTTGCTGGTCCTGCTGGTGGGGACGCTGGTCCTGCTGGTGCGGCCGCTGCTCCTCATGGGGTTGCCGTACGGCCGGATTCGTGACGTGCTGCTCGCCCCCGCCGCCGGTGCGGTCGGTGCCGTTGGTGTGTTCGGCGACGGGCGTGGGCGTGGTGTGTTCCGGCGGCGGAGTGTCATGGGCCGACTGTTCGTGCTGTTCGCCACCGGTGGTGATGCGGTCGAGGTGACCCGGCGACTCGGTCTTCGCGGTGTCCTGCGCCAACTCCTGCCGGAGCCCGGCCACCCGCTCATCGTACGTCTGACGATTCGTCAACTGATCGCGTACGTCGTTGATCCGGCGCTCGGTGTCCCGCGCGTCGTCGGTGTGACCGTCGAGCAACTGCTCGGTGTGCTGCTGACGCAACTGCTCCAGCCGGTCGCCCAGGTCGTGCAGTTCGTCCTGGCGCTGCTGCTCGCGGTGGTCGAGGTAGCGGTCGAGCTTGTCGAGCGCCTCCTTCGCCTCGTGCTCGGTGGCCGCGTCCCGCGCCTGGTGGCGCAACTGTGCCGCGCGGGGGTCGTTCTCGCCGTCGTGCAGCGCGTCGAGGCGGTCGCGCAGCTCCCGGTCGGAGGGGATGTGCGGGGTGTCCTGCTTCAGACGGTCGAGCCGCTGTTCGAGTGCGCGTTCCTCGCGGTAGTCCTGGAGGTCGCGCAGCGCGCGGTCGGCCTCGTCGGGGGTGGCGGCGCGGTCCGCCTGCTCCCGCAACTCCCGCTCGCGGTCGTCGCCGAGGGCGTCGAGCCGACGGCGCAGGTCCGCCTCGCTGCCCGGTTTCGGGGCGCGGTACGGGGTCGGCTCGTCGGACTTGAGGTGGTCGAGGCGACTTTGGAGTTCGGTGAGTTCCTGGTGCTGCTCCAACTCCTGGAGCGCGCGGGCCGATTCGTCGGGCGTGGACGCCTCGTCCAGCCGCTGGCGCAGCGCCTGGGTCTCCGGGTCCGGCGTGGCGGAGGAGCGCAACGCGTTGAGGCGGTCGCGCAGTTGGGCGTCGGTGCGGATGTCGTCGAGCTGCGCGCGGAGTCGGTCGGCGGTCGGCCCGTCGGTGGCCATGGCGAGGCGCTGCCGCACGTCCTCGACGTCCTGGTGGAACGGCACAGGCGTGTCGTGGCCGGTCAGCACCTCGGACGGGACGTGGCTCTCGACGTAGGACGAGTACTCGTTCAGCTTGCTGTCGAGCAGGTCCGGGTCGCCGGAGCGCCGCGCGGCCTCGACCTCGTCGACCTTGGCCTGCCACTCGTCCTTGGAACCGGTGAGGTTCGTCAGCCGGTCGAAGCCACCCGAGGTGTGCGACCGGAACGCGTCGTAGCGCTGCTGCGTCGCGCGTGTCTCTACGTGGTGACGGAAGTCCGTGAGGTTCTGCCCCGCGCGCTCCCAGTCGCCCTCGGCCGTCGCCTCGTCGATGGCCCGCTTGTACGCGTCGCGGTCCTGCGGGGGCATCCCGGCGGCGCGCGCGGCCCGGTCGAGGTCGGCGGCGCGCTGCCGGATCGCGCTGTCGGGGGACTGCGGGCGGGTGTCCGGCGGCGACGGGGCCCGGTCCATCGGGGACGGCGGGTCGGGGTCGTGCGTGGGCACCACGAGGCTGTCGAGCTGCTGCCGTACCCGCTCGTCCCCGCCCTGGTCACCGGAGACGTGCTCGTCGCCGCCCTGCTGGACGTGGGGGGTCGCGCCGGGCTCGTGCTGCGGGACCTCGGGCAGCGTGGGGTGGTGTGCGTCGGAGGTGACCGGCGGCACCGTCGGCGCCTGCCGCTCGGGCGGCGCGGGCGGGCCCTCGGGCAGGGGCTTGTGCACTCCGCCCGGAGCGCGGGGGGCGACCTCGTCGGGGCCCGGCGCGGCGCGTTCCGTTGCGGGGAAGTGGCCGGTGGAGGCCGTGACCGACGACGGCCGCGCCACCGGGGTGGCCTCCTGATGCGGTGCCGACTCCGTGACGGGGCGCGGCGCGGCGGGGGACTGGGTGGGCGCGGTGGTGCGGGGGCCGCCGGTGGACTCGGTCGGCGGGCGGCTGCCAACGGGCGCCTGTGGCTGGGTGGTCGGGCCGCCGGAGGTGCGCGTGGGGTCGTTGACGGAGGCGGGCGCCTGCGGACGGTCGTCGACCGAGGGGGCCTGCGGGGTGTCCGTGCGGACCGGCTGAACGCCGGTGGGAGCCTGCGGGGTGTCGGCGCGGTCCTGCGGGCTGTCCGTGCGGACTTGCTGTACGTCGGTGGGGGCCTGCTGGACCTCGGTGGGGGCCTTTGGGCGGTCGGCCGGGCCGGTCGCCACCTCGGCGGGAGGCTGCGCGTGCCCCGTGCCGACCGGTGCCTGCGGCTGGTCGGTCACGGTGTGCCGCGTGGGGTCGACGACGGGGGCCGGGCTCTCGTGGCCCGCCCCCTCAAGGGGGTGGCCGCCGTTGGCGACCGGAGTGGTCCCGAAGCCGGGCAGCCCGGTCGACTGCCGTGCGGACGAGGGGACTTCGTTCACGACGGGCGCGTGCGGCGTCGACGCCGACTCGGATGCGGTCTCGACGTGCGGCGTTGCCACGTGGGACGTGACGGGCCCTTCGGACTGGGTGGTGGGAACGCGTGAGGTCTGCGTCGTCGTGCCACGCGCACCGGTGGCGTTCGCACCGCTGCTGTTTGCGTCGCCGCTGTTGGCAGCGCCGCTCCTCGCGGCGGTGTCGTTCGTGACGGTGTCGTTCACCCCCGTGGAGGCGTGGACATCATCGGTCTCCGTGGCCGGGAGGGGGGCCTTCTCCGTCGCCGGGAGAGGGGCCTTCGCCCCGGTGCCGTCCTCCGCGCCCTGGCCTTGGCCCTTGCCCGTACCGAAGCCGGAGCCGTCGCCCTTGCCCGTACCGAAACCAGCGCCGGCGTCGTCGCCCTCGCCGAACCCGTCGCCCTTGCCGAGTCCGACTCCGTCCCCGAAGCCGTCGCCCTTGCCGACCAGGTCGGAGTAGTCCGGCGGTGCCTCGTCCTCACCGGGCAGCTTGGGGATGTGGAAGTCGCCCGACGACGGCAGGTGGATGTCGGGGTCGTCGATCTCGACGTGGTCGTCGCCGCCACCGAACCTGCGGCGCCCTCCGCCGCCGCCCATCGCGCCGATGATCCCGGACGACAGCGCCGAGCCGAAGTCCGTGTCGCCGCCGAAGATCTCGGACATGACCTCGGTGGTCACGACGCTGGACGCGCCGCCGATGAGGCCCTTGCCGATGAGCGACCCGGCGAACTTCGGCGCGAACGCGCTGCCGAGACCGGAGAACACACCGCCGATGGCGCCGCCGATCGCGCCGCCCTCCAGCGCCTGGAGAGTGCTGGAGGTGTCCCAGTGGGTGCGGTCGCCCTTGAGGAACTGGATGCCCTGGATGACCGCGTCCATCCCGACCATGAACGCCACACCGGTGGCGATCGACGTCAGCAGCCGCTTGAGCAGCATCCTGACGATCAACCGCACACCGGTGACCATGGCCGGGATCGCCTCGGGCGCCCAGAAGGCCAGTTCGGCGATCTCGACCGCGAGCCAGATCAGCTGGGCGATGATCATGTACTTCGTGTACTCGACCTGCAACCCGGTGTTCTTGCCCAGCTCCCCGAGCTGACCGGCCGCCTGGGCCATGTCGGGAAGGTTGGACTGGAGCTGCTGCGTGAAGCTGGAGAACTCGTCGGCGACCGCGCCGCTGATGTTCTGCAGCACACCGGTGGCGATGGGGCTGATCTCGCGGCTGATCTCGCCCAGTTGCTGAGCCGCGTCGTCCCACGCCTCGCCGAGGGCGCGCAGTTTGTCCTCGTCCGCGTCCGGCCAGTCCTGGCCGACGGCCAGCTTGGCGACCCAGTCGAGTTCCGGGGGCAGGTTGATGCTCATGACTCGGTGGTCTTCGTCCTCGTCTCGGCGGGCTGCGGGGCGCTGGTGCTCAGCCGCCGGGTGGCCTCGACGTTCTCGTTCTCCATGCGGTCGAGGTTGACGGCCATCGTCTGGATGCCGTCGTGCATGCTGTCGACCACGTCGCCCATCTGCCCGGTCGCGTCGAGGATCTGCTCCTTCGGCTGCGCGTACTGCCCGTAGAACTGCTGTCCGATGGGGCCCTTGCCCCAGCACTCGCCCAGGTCGTCGAGGCGGTCGCCCAACGTCTTGGACACGTCGCGGAACCGGCCCGCCAACTGCTGGACGTACGGCAGCTGTTCGCCCAGCCCCTCGGTGTCGACGTAGAACTCGCCGTCAGCCATGGTGTGTTCCTCCCTCACGTCTCCGTGCGCGGCGGGTCGCCGTCGCCCGGATCACCTCGCGCCGCCGCCCCGCATCTCGGGCCGGCCCTTCTCGATGTACTCGCGCACCTCGTCCGGCGCGCCCGGCTCCTGCGGCAGCAACGCGGTCGCGTCCACCTTGCCCTCCAGCAGGTCGGTGACCTTGACGCCGGCCGGCAGGTTCAGCGAGGTGAGTTCCGCCACCGCCTCCAGCGCGTTGGCCCGGGCCTGCCGGATCGTCGTCATCAGTGCCTCGGACAGCTCCTTCGGCGCCATCCGGTGGTACGCCCCGGTGGGGAACTCGATGGCGGTGAGCTCGCCCTGGGCGTTGACCGTCGCCTTCACGGTCTGCCGGGGCGCGGTCGCGGTGCCGGTCACCTCGTTGATCCGGCGCCGGGTCTCGACGGCCTCCTCGCGCTGCTTGCGGTACAGCGCGAGAAGGTCCTCGATCTCCTGGTCGTAGGGGCTGCTCACGATGGGTCTCCTAGTGGTGGTGCGGTGATGCTGTGGCGTCCGGGCGCCGAGTGGGGGGGCCGGTGTCACAGGACCGCCCCGGATCCGTCGGACGCCGCCGAACCCCAGGTGTCGCCCTCCTGGACCAGCAGATCCGCGATGCCGCGGCCGGGCTGCTCCTCCTCGGCCCCGTCCTCTTCGTCCTCCACCGGTTCCTGTGCGGCCGGTTCGGCGGCGAGCAGTGACGGGTCGCCAGCGAAGGAGCGCAGGGGCACGGCGGACAGCACGGGTTCACCGGGCGCGGCGGGCGCGGCACGGTTGGGGCGCCAGGTGGACAGCCGCGGGCCGTCCGCCTCGCCGTCCACCGGGGCACCGCCGGTCCACGTGGCCTCGTCCTCCGAGGCGTAGCCCGGCGCCCGCACCTCCTGTTCGTCCTCGGCGGGCACCGACCACAGCAGCGGTACGAACGACGAACCGGCGGCGTCCCAGGCGGTGGTGTCCTCCGCGTCCGACTCACCTGGCGGTGTCAACGCCACATGGTCGTCCGGCAGTTCACGCTGATACGGATCGTCGTCCTCGCTGCCGTCGGCCTCGGTGCCGTCGTCCTCGGCGTCGGCGGCCACCGGCGGTACCGGTCCCGCCGCCTGCGGGTCCCCGCCCGCCGGATCCGCCGGACCGGACACCTCGCCGGAGGCGGCAGGGGCGTCTTCCTCCTCCTCGGCGAACGGCAGCAGCACTACCGCGGCACCGTCGTCGTGGTGGCGCCGGTGCTCGTCGCGCTCCGCGTCGTCCTCCGGGACGCCCGCGCCCCACGCGGCAACGGACGCCGCGCCCGCCGCCGCGCCCACCAGCGCCACGGTCAACTCGCCCTCGCCGACGCCGTCCTGGGCGCCGACGACCGGCCGGTCCCCGCCGGGCTCGGCCTCCGGCGACCACGGCTGCGCGTCCGGCGCCAGCAGACCGGAGGCGTCGGAACGCTCCTCCTCGCGCGCGGCCGACGCGGCCCCCGGCATCATGCCGGGCATGCCCGCCCCGCCCGCCGTGGCGGCCGGGGCCGCGGGCTCCTCCTCGGCGTCCGTCAGTGCGGCGGGCACTGGGGAGGCGGTGGGCGTCGCCGGGGCGATGGGCAGCCCGTCCGAGCCGACCATGACGCCCTCGGGGAACGCCTCGGCCTCCTCGCCCGAGGGCAGGCCAAGACCCTCGCCTCCCGCCTCGGTGCCCCCGTCCATTTCGTCGGAGACGGCCGGGTCGCCGGTCCACGGCTCGGCGTCGGGTTCCAGGAGCCCGGACGCGTCACTCGGCTCGTTGCCCGACTGGTTGCCGGCAGCCCCCGCGCCGCCCATGCCCGGCATCATCGGCATGCCGCCCGCGCCCGGCGCCGACTCGCCCTCTTCCGCGCCGAGTTCGCCGGGGAAGGCTTCGGCCTCTTCGTCGGTGGGGAGGCCGTCGAGTCCTTCGCCGCCTGCTTGGGCGCCCTTGCCGCCGATGGTGTCGGCGACGCTGGGGTCTCCGGTCCAGGGTTCGGCGTCGGAGTCGAGGAGTCCGGAGGCGTCGGAGGGGTCGGTGGCGCCTGCGGTGGGCATGCCGCCGGATCCCATGCCGGGCATCATCGGCATGCCGCCGCTGCCCGCCAACTGGCCCTCGTTCGTGCCGGTTTCGCCGGGGAAGGCTTCGGCTTCCTCGTCGGTGGGGAGGCCGTCGAGTCCTTCGCCGCCTGCTTGGGCGCCCTTGCCGCCGATGGTGTCGGCGACGCTGGGGTCTCCGGTCCAGGGTTCGGCGTCGGAGTCGAGGAGTCCGGAGGCGTCGGAGGGGTCGGTGGCGCCTGCGGTGGGCATGCCGCCGGATCCCATGCCCGGCATCATCGGCATGCCGCCCGCGGTCCCGGTGCCGCCCGGGAAGCCCTCCGCCTCCTCGTCGCCGAGGGTGCCGGGCGACTCCAGCGCGTCGTCCAGCCCGGCCGGCGTCTTCAGCCCGCTGGGCAGGCCCGACTCCTTGGCGAGGTCGCCGGGGAACGCCTCGGGCGCTTCGTCGCCGAGGGAGTCCGGTGCGCCGAGGCCGCCGGTGCCGCCGACCCCCGTGTCGCCGGGGAAGTCCTCCGGCGCCGCGTCGTCGCTCCACGCCTGCGGGTCCTCGTCGGCCAGCTTCTCGTTCGGCGACAGCCCGTCACCCGTGCCCAGGCCGCCGGGGAACGCGCTCGGCGTCAGAGTCGGCATGGTGCCGCCCACTCCGTCGCCGCCCTGGAACGGGGTCGGGTTGAGCGCCTTGTCCAGCGCCGACGGGTCCAGCGCGTCGTTGGTCAGCCCGTCGTCGTTCCCCAGGCCGTCCATGTCCGGCGCGTCGCCCCCGACCCCCGTTCCGCCGCCGAACGGGGTCGGCGAGGCCAGGGCGTCCATCGGGCTCAGCCCGTCCGTCGGGCTCAGGGCGTCCATCCTGGGGGCGTCCATACCGGTGGTGTCCGGGGCCGCGAACTGCTGCGGCGTCCCCTGATCCACCGGCTGCAACTGCGGGGAATCCATGTCCGGGTCGGGAACGTTCGGCGTGTCGTCCGGGACGTCGGGGTTGCCGGTGGGATTGGTCACCGGCGTCGGGTTCTTCACCGAGTCGATGGTGACCTGGTACTCGCCCGCGAGACTCTTGAGCACCGCCCGCATGTCGTTGGTCATCATGTCCACGAGCTGGGGCTTCTCGTGGATCGGGATCAGCCCGTTGCTCATGGGCTTCACGCCCATCTTCACCGCCTGGTCGGCGTACCAGGAGTCGATGTCGGCGATCTTCGTCCGGGCGTTGTAGAGGTTGACGGAGTTGTCCGCGAGCTGCTGCGGCACGGAGTTGCCCGCCTCGCCGCCGGAGAGCACGTCGACCGTGGCCTTCACCTGGCGGGAGAAGGTGTTCATCATGTCGAGGAACGAGTCGGCGGCGTCGCCCTTCCACGGCCCGTTGTCACCGGCCAGCGCGGTCGCCTGGTCCGTCAGGCTCTTGGCGATACCGGCCAGCACGGTCTGCGCGTCGAGGAAGTACCCCGCCGCGTCCATCAGGGACTGGGGGTCGGAGATGCCCTTGGCGCGGGACTCGTTCGAGGACGAGTCCGTTCCGGCGGACATGCCGTTGATGGCCGCCATGATCTGTTTCCAGTCCCAGGAGTCGTAGTCCTGGATCGATCCCGGGTCGCTGGTGGGATCGCCGAAGGTGCCGTCGTCGGTGCTGCTGAATCCGCCGCTGTCGTCCGGGCTGTCACTCATGTGTGGCCCCAGTCTCCGCTCACGCCCGTGTCAGGGCCCCGTCGCCCCCCGGTGCCGTGGGACCGGCACCGGGGGACGTCGAGACCGTCCGTCAACTGTTCCCGCCGCCACCGGCTGTGCCGCCGGCGTCGGTCATCATGGTGGTGAAGTCGCTGTCGGTGCTCTGCATGGCGTTCTGCAGGTCCGTCGCCTTCATCTTCCCGGCCTCGTCGAGGGTCGTGTACTTCTGCGCCAACTGCTTCACGCCGTCGCGCAGATCACCCAACCCCTGGGCGAGGTCCTGGAACACCTTGATGTACTGCTCCTTGAGCCCCGAATCCGCGTTCAGGCCGTTGACCTTCGTACGGATCTGGTTCGCGTGGTAGAACGCACCCGGCTCGGCCTGGACGCCCTGCAACTTGGTCGCGGCGTCCTTCGCGGGCTGGATGAGCTTGTCGACGTTGTCGGCGAACAACAGCATCGACGGGGTGTCCACGCTCGTGCCGCTACCGTGAGCCCCCGGACCACCGGGGACGTTCGGCGCGTTGAACGGTGTCGGCTGCGGCAGCGTGCCGTGCCCGGCCGGGACCGTCGTGCCGCCGTCGTAGGTCTTCGGCTGGTAGGGCGGCGGCTGCTTGTGCGGCTGCCTGACGGGAGGGACATACATCCGGCGTCACCCCCAGAGCTGAACGCCCTGGCGTTCACCGTTGGAGTAGTACTCGTTGATGGTGCCGAGCATCTGCGTGGCGGCCGCGGCCTTCTGCGTCATGTCGGCGGCTGCGGCGTCCCACTGCGCCTTGACCTGGGCGTAGGTCTGCTGGGCGTCGCTGGTCCACTCGCTCAGGTTGACCTTCGACTGGTTGTCGAGGTCGGCGAGGGTCTGGTTGATGCGCTGGGTGATGGAGTTCATCTCGCCGACGATGTAGTCGACCTGCTCCATCTGAACGGT
The DNA here is from genome assembly GCF_019890615.1 of Streptantibioticus parmotrematis. Lineage (GTDB taxonomy): Bacteria > Actinomycetota > Actinomycetes > Streptomycetales > Streptomycetaceae > Streptantibioticus_D > Streptantibioticus_D parmotrematis. The sequence goes on from NZ_JAINVZ010000030.1 coordinate 49,582, forward strand.
GTACGTGGCCATCTTCTGTCCGGCTCCTTCGCGGGGGACGGCGGTATGGGTCGGAGAACGGGTGTCAGGAGGGGAAGCCCGGCAGACCGACGCTGCCGGAGCCCATCTGCTGGGCGACCTGCTGCGCCTGCTGCTGGGTGTTCTCGTGGGTGTTGGCGTACACGTTGGTGTTCTGCGCCAGCTTCTCCAGCATGGTGCGCAGCGCCTGGTTGACCTTGTCGAAGTCCGCCAGCCACTCCTGCATGGCGTTGTGGTAGATGGTGGCGGCCTCGCCGGTCCAGTTGGACTGCAGGCCCTCGACCTGCCCGTCCATCTGCGCGTACGAGCTGGTCGCCTCGTCCAGCGCGCTCTGGAACGTCTGCTGGGCAGCGGTCATTCCCTGTAGTTCGACTGACGTCAGTGCCATGTGTGGTCCCTTCGTGTTCTGCGGCGCCGGCCGGAGCCGTCGACAGCGACAGCGCTCCCGTCCTGGGGGGCGTGTCCGCGCCGGTTGGTGGGGGTTCACCCGCCGGGCCGCCGGATCGCGCGGTCTCCCGCGCGTCGCGGCGGTGGCGGACGCTCTAGGTGCGCACCAGGGATTCCGCTTCCTGGGGCGGTGGTCCCGCCGGGCCCGGCGGTGCGCTCGGGGGACCGGACGGGCTCGCGGCGGCCGGGGGCGGCGTGCCCTCGCCCGCGCCGGACGGCGCCGGGGCCCTGGGCAGGTCGGAGGCGGAGACGGTACGCGTACGCGCGGACGCCACCAGGCGCTCGGCGAGCCGGTGCGCCTCCCAGGCACCGCCACGCGGCGGCGACGCCTCGAACGAGGCCACCAGCACCTTGGCCGCGTCATCCGCCAACTTGAAGCCGTAGCGCGACATATGACCTCGCATCAGCTCGATCGCCTGCTCTGCGGTGTACGGCTCCAGGCGCAGGTACTCGGCGAACTCCTCGGCGATTCCGGCGCGTTCGGCCATCAGGGCGCGCAGCCCGTCGGGCGAGCCGCACAGCGCCAGCACGGTGTCACCCGGTACCGCCGCCAGGCGGCCGAGCCCGTCGAGCACCGCGGTCCGCTCGGCGGGTGACCGGCGGCCGAAGGCCTCGTCCAGCTCCACCACCAGCACCCCGCCCTCCGCCTCCGTCAGCGCGGCGGCCAGCAGATGCGCGGGCTGTTCGGGCCAACGCACCGGCACCGCCGACAACTTCACCTCGTGCACGGTGCCCGACGCCAGCAGCCCAGCCTCCGTCAGGCAACGCCCGTACACCCGGGTCAGCGCCCTGCGCCCACTGCCCGGCGCGCCCTCCAGCACCACGTTGGCCTGCGCCGACAGCGGCTGGTCCGGCTGCTCCCGCGCCGCGCCCAGCGCGTCGAGCCGGGTGAGCAGCGCCGCGCGGGCGGCGTCCAGACCGGTCATCGCCGCGAGCTTGCGCAGCCCGCCGGAAGGACCGCCGTCCCCGGCCGGGCGCCCGCTCGACGGACGCGCGGCGCCGGGCGGCTGGGCCGCGCCAGACGGCTGGGCGCCGGGCGGCTGGGCAGCGGCAGGCGTCCTTCCGCCCGCCTCGGCGCCGGACCCCGCCTTCGCGGCCGGTGCGCCTGCGCCGCCCTTCGACGTGTTCGGGTCGGTGGGGAGGGTGATGACGTCGGCGCCGGTGAGGCGGGAGAGTTCGTCGTCGTGGGTGGGCGGTTGGGCCGCGAGGCGGGAGGCCTGGCGGCTGATCATCTCCTCGAAGACCTGGCGGGCGACGCGGCCGTTGCCGAAGGTGGCGGTCTTGGGGACGTCCTCGAAGTAGCGGTTCAGTGCGTCCAGCGCGGTGTCGGTGAGTTCGTAGTAGTGCTTGGAGCACAGTCCGCGGACGATGGTGACGAGTTCGGTGGGGCTGTAGTTGGGGAATTCGACGCCGCGGGCGAAGCGGGAGGCCATGCCGGGGTTGGAGGCGAGGAACTGGTCCATTTGGGCGGAGTATCCGGCGACGATGACGACGATCTCGTCGCGGTGGTCCTCCATGAGTTTCATGAGGGTCTCGACGGCTTCCTGGCCGAAGTCGGGTCCGGTGCCGCGGGACTGGTTGGTGAGGGTGTAGGCCTCGTCGATGAACAGGACGCCGCCGAGTGCCTTGTTGAAGACCTCGGTGGTCTTGATGGCGGTGCCGCCGATGATCTGGGCGACGAGGTCGGCGCGGGCGACCTCGACGATGTGTCCTTGGGCGAGGATGCCGAGTTCGGCGAGGACGGCGCCGTAGAGGCGGGCGACGGTGGTCTTGCCGGTGCCGGGCGGGCCGGCGAAGACGAGGTGGCGGCTCATGGGGGGCATGGGCAGACCCATCTCCATGCGGCGCTGGGTCATCTTGTTGAGGTTGATCAGACCGGTGACCTCGCGCTTGACGCTCTCCAGACCGACCAGCGCCTCCAACTCCGCCAACGGGCCGGTGGAGACCCCGGCGGCCGCCCGAACCTCCGGACCGCCCGACTGCTCCGCGCCGTCCGCGCTGGTGGCGGTGCGGCCGGACGGGTCGCCACCGGTGTCGACGCGTTCCACCGACACCTGGGCGGACTTGAGCTGGTGGACGGGCCTGCCGCCGTTGTCGCGGACCTCGCAGTCGTGGACGCGGACGGGTTCGTCGGTGTTGCAGCGCACGCCGTCGCCGCCGTTGTCGAAGACCGCGCAGTTGGTCAGCTCGGCCCGCGACGATGCCTGGACGGTGATGCCGTGGCCGCGTGCGCCGTTGATCCGGCATCCCACGGCGATCAGCGCGCCGCCGCCGGTGACCCGCAGCCCGTCGGAGTCGGAGCGGCTGAACTCGCTGTCTCGCGCGGTCAGTTCGGCTTCCGCGCCGATGAGGGTGAGGCAGCCGGTGAACTCCGAGCCGTCCACCTCGGCACGCGCACCCGAGGCCAGCGCGAGCCCCGTGCCACCACCGGAACGCAACCGCACCGCCGACAGCGTGCCGACCGCGCCCTCCTCCAGCTCGACGCCCACCGCACCACTGACCGCCAGATCCGCGTCCCGCACCGTCAGCCGGGCCGTCGCCCCCGTCGCCCGCGCGGCGGGACCGCCGCCCTCGGTCGTCAGGCGCTCCAGCACGATCTCGCCACCGGCCGCGTGCACGGCCGCCGTCGCCGCGTCCTTCACGGTCAGCCCGGCACACTCGGCGTGCCCGTCCTTCTCCACGAGCAGCCCGACCGGGGTACCGGTGACACGGCAGTCCTCCAGCCGGGGCCGCCCGCCGGATGCCACGTGGACGCCTTCGCGCTTGGCCCCGGACACCACGCACTCACGCAGCACCGGCGAGCTGCCGGTGCCCACGTGCAGCGCCTGGCCGCCGGAGCCGGTGAACACACAGCGCGTCAGGGTGACTTCGGAGGCGCTGGTCAGATAGGCGTCCAGCGCCGCGCTGCCGCTGACCTCGACGCCGGTGAGCTGAGCGCGGGCGTTCTGCTCGACGGCGAGGGCGGGCTTGCCGGTGCCGGTGACGCGCGTGGCCTCGACGGTGACGGTGGCCTGCCCGTTCGCGCAGACACCGTTGCCACGCGCCCGGTCCAACTCGCACTCGCGCAACGTCAGCCGGCCGTGCTCCGCGACGACGACGGCGGACGAGGCGACCTCGCTGATCCGCGAACCCTCGACCGCGTTGCCACCACCGGAGGTGACGACGATGCCCGCGCCCTGGGAGTTGGTGATCCGGCAGTCGCGCAGCGCGATCACACCGTCCTGCCAGGCCAGCACGGCGGCCCACGCCTCACCGGACAACTGGCAGGCGTCGAGCGCGGCTTGCCCGCGCCGCACGTCCAGGACGGGCGCCTCGCGGTCGGTGCCGGACAGATGCAGGCCGGTGAGCTGCACGGCCTCGGTCTCCAGCACAAGGGTGCTGCCGCTCGCGGAGGCGATCTCCACCGTCCCGGCGGCGCCCTCGGCGGCGAGCGTGACCGGGCGGGTGACGTAGAGCGTCTCGTCGTAGCGGCCGGGGGCGATGGTGATCAACGCGCCGTCCGGGGCGTCCGCCAGGGCGTCCTTGACCGCTCGGTAGGCTCCCGGACGATCCGGGGACACCAATAGCACGGACCGGCTCACAGCTTCGCTCCCTCGTCGGACACACTCACATCGCCATCGGCGCCCGGCCGCCGTACCCGCGCGCCGCCGATCAGGCCCGGCGGCGTCGCGAGCGGCCCGTCCTCCCGCTCACCGCCGCGCTTGCCCCGTGTCGTCGCCTCGCCGCTTTGGCGCAGCGCGGTGACCGCGCGTTCCAGTCCGTCGAGGGCGATCTCGTCCAGCGGCACCCGCTGGACGTCGACCTTGCCCTCGCCGTCCACCTCCGAGGGCGACAACTCCCTTATCAGGACCGGGCCTTCGCCGTCCGAGGCGCGCAGCACCTTGAACGTGGTGCCGGGCAGGAAGACCACGCGGAACGGCTCCGCCGGGTCGATGAGGGCGGTGCGCCGGGCGGTCATCGACCAGATGAGGAAGTCGGTGCCGTCCTCCGGCCCCGGACGCGGGGCGCTGTGCGCGGTGCAGAACGCCCACTCCGTGGCAAGCCGCCCCTCGCGGTACCAGTCACGCTCCGGCCCGGTGGTACGGGCACGCAACAGGGCCGCACCACGGTACGACGGCAGCCTGCGCAGGCCCGCCGCCACGCACCGCGCGAGCGGCACGTGCGGGCCGACGGCCGCCGACCGCACCGCCTCGTCGACCTGCGCGCTGTCACCCGACAGGTACAGCCGCACGGCCACCAGGTCGGTCAGCGCGTCGGCCGCCTCGCCACGGCTGCCACCCCGCAGCCCCGGGGACTCGGACATCACCCGCGAGACGGTGCCCGCGACAGCGTTGTACTGCGTGCTGAACGTGCGCCGCACCCAGTCGCGCTCCTGGCTCGTGCCACGCTCCGGCGGAACGGCACAGGCGGACGTCTTCGGCACCGGCTGCACCCTGACCCCGGCGGCGGCCGCGCGCGGTGCGGCGACGGGACCGGCGGCGGGCCCGGGCCCCGCGTCCGACGGCCCGGCAGGTCCGGCGGAAGCGCCCGGTCGCGCAGCGGGGTCCGGCTCGGCGGCACGCGGCGGGGCGGCGGCCGGAGAGTCGGACTCCAGGCGGATCATCCGGGAGGGCGAAGGCGAAGGCGAGGGCGAGGCAGGGCGCGGGGGTTCGGGAGCGGCGGGCGCAGGCGTGACCGGGGCGGCCACGGGCGGGGGAGCGGCGGCCTCCCCCGGCCCGGCCTGCGGAACCCGCGGTGGCTCCGGGCTGTGGGGAGGCTCCGGCGCGCCCGGCGGCTCGGACGCCACGGGCAGGTCCGGCAGCTTGGCACCGGAAACGGCCGCAGGCGCGGGCGTGGGGCCGGACGGCACCGGGTCCTGGCGCTCGGCATCCGGCGTCACGTACGGCAACGGGTTGCCGGTGGGCGGCGGTTCGGGAGCCCGCTCGGGTTCGGCGCGCGGGGCGTCGGGCTGGGGAACGGGAGCCGGAGTGGGCTCGGGCGTGAGCGCGGGACCCGGGGCGAGCGGCGTGGCGGGAGCGGGCGTGACGTGCTGATCGGCGGCCGTTCCCGAAGTCGCCACGGCGGCGTGGCTCACGTCCGCCACCTCGTCACCCACCGCCGGCTCAGAGGCATCGGATTCCGTGCCGGGCAACGGAGTTGACGGCGCGTCGGTTTCCGTACGCGCGGACTGCGGCGTCGGTGCCGGTGCCGGTGCGGCCGGGGCGGTGGTGTCGGTTCGGCTGACGACGGAAGCATGTGACGGGTCGTCAGGATTGAGACGGGCCAACGCGGACGCCGGGCCCGCGGTGGCGTCCTGCGGTGCCGCGGTGTGTTCCTGCGCCTCCTGCTCCGGCACGGCGGACTCCGGGGTCCAGGGCGCGATGTCGGCCGGACGGCTGTGCCCGCCGCGGGCCGGTGCCACCACCGCCTGCGGCCCGGAGGCCGCCGGGTCCTGCGGCGACCACAGATAGGCGTCCTCCGCCGGACCGGACCGCACGCCCGGCTCGTCGGCGGGCGCGACCGTGAAGGCCTCACGTGTGTCCGGGTCGAGCTTCCACAGCATGTCCTCGGCGAGCGAGCGCATGCGGTCCTCGGTGCCCGGGACGCTGCGGTCGTAGAGGATCGCCGCGTACCCCGGTGTCGCGGGGATGCGGCGCACGGCGTCACCGTCGGCGGGCTCGGCGTGCGGGCGCATCCACAGACCGCTCTGCACGACTTCGAGCACCGCGTCGGACGCGTACTCGTAGACGCCCGTGGTGATCTCCGGTACGCCGTGCACCGGCGCGCGCAGGCCGAACAGGGCGGGCGGCGGCGCCGAACGCGACGTACGCGGGAAGTACATCAGCTCGCTGACGAACGGGCGGGCGCCGAGCGTGCCGTCGGAAGCTACGGACACCACGTCGGGCGAGTCGAGGCCCCGGCGCGGCGTGACGGGCAGGCCCGCGTACAGGACGACCTGCTGGCGCAGCGTGTCGGCGAGGTGCTGGCCGAGCGACTCGGCGGTGTCGGGCAGCGCGACCGGCCCGAAGTGCAGGAAACGCACCCAGGACCGGGCCGACGGCAGGACGGTGTCCCACCAGCGGATGACGTCGGTCAGCGGCAGGGGCGGGCAGCCGGGTGCGCCGAGGACGGCCGTGAGGATGTCCTGATGGCTGGGCAGGTGGTCGACCAGCCACTGACGGCCGCCGGGGAAGGCGTCGGTGGAGCGGTTGTGCAGCCACACGCCGCTGGGGACCGGCTCGACCACGGCGTGGCTGCTCGTGGTCCAGGGCCGGTCGAAGGTGGAGAACTCCCAGCGGGGCTTGGGGAAGCGCTGCGAGTCGCGCTCCGGAGTGCGGCCCGGGCGGTAGCGCAGCCAGCCCGCGCCGTGGTCGCTGGGCACGAACAGGCCGCCGTCGGTGGTCGGCAGCACCGAGCCGTCCGCGGCGAGCACGAGCCGGTCGAGACGTTCCGCGACGTGCTGCGCGGTGCGCCGGGCCTCCTGCGCGGTCGCGCGGCCGAAGACCAGCCGCAGACTCGGCCCGTACGGGGTCAGGTGCCGGGCGAGCGACTCGGCGGACGCCTCCAGGGTGCCGAACGGCAGGTCGACCACGGCCAGGGTGTGCTGCGGGTCGGGTGCGAGGCGGGTGGCGAACGCGACGGCCCGCGGGTCCGGTTCGCCCTTGGCGTGGACCAGCAGGGCGTGGCCGACGCCCCGGCTCTGCAACGCGGTGCCCGTGGCCTTGACGCCACCGATGCCGATGCGCACGCCCCTCACCCCACCTTCGCCGAGCCGGTGGGCGCCGGGTGCCTGGAGACCGAAGGCGCCGGGGCACCCCCCGCGTTCTGGGCGGATCCGGAACCGCCCTCCCCTGACGCGGAGTCGGGCGCCGCCGCCGACCCCGACGCACTCGGCGAGGCCGCCGGCCGCCCGCCCTGACCCGCCTGCACCGTCGCCTCCGCCGCCGTGCGGTCGAGCACCGGCCCGCGTGGCAGCGCCGCCAGCACGCTCCCCGGCAGTGCCGTCGCCGTGCCGCCGCCGACGCCCAGGTCCTGCGCGGCGGAGGAGTCGCCGAGCGGGTAGGCGACGCCCTGGTCGGTGATGAGCCAGGTCTGCGGGTTCGACGCCTGCTGTGCCAACTGCCCCTGGTCGACGGCGTACACACCGTGCGAGGGCGGTACGAGGACCGGGTCGGCGCCGGTCGCCGCCGCGCCGCCCTCGACCGCCACCTCGGCGGTCAGCCGGGTGCCCTGTGAGGACTCGCGCAGGCACACGGCCCGCGTGGCCGTGTCGACCGCCGGGACGTTCAGGACGTCCGGCAACGCGGTGGTCAGCGACTGGTCGTCCGAGACGCGGGCGGCGGCGATGTCGGAGACCGACACCTGACGCGGCGCGGGGGCGCCGTGCTGCGCCGCGAGCAGTGCCGCCTCCGTGGCGCTGACCGGGGCCACACCGGCCGACGTCATCACGTAGGAGCGCTTGGCCCCCGCCGCCGACGTGGTGAACAACTGGCCGACGGTGGACGCCTGTCCGCCGACCTGTCCGGCCGACTTGCCCGCGTCTTCGATCCGCGCCGCGGCTAGCGCGGTCCCGGTCGGCACTCCGGCGAGCCAGGCGGCGGGCGCGGCGATGGAACGGTCGGCGTCGAGCCCCAGGGCGATCAGCGTGGAGTCCGACGGCACCGGGTACTTCGTGCCTTGCCACAGCACGTACCGCGTGCCGTCCGGCGCGGCCAGCAACGCCTGCTCGCCGGAGGGGAAGGCCGCGGCCCGGCCGCCCGGCGCGAAGTCGAAGACCTGACCCGACGCCAGGTCGGGGCGCAGGCAGTCGGTCCACGACGGCGCCAGCAGGTTCGCCGCCGTCGGCACGGAGTCGGGGGCGCCGTCGATCCCGACCGGCGTGCCGGTCGGCACGTCGGCGAGCGCCTTCGACGTGACGGTGCGCACGGCCGCGCCCTTGCCGGTGAGCAGCAGCGCGGAGGCGTAGTTGCGCACCGGGCGCAGCTCGCCGCCGAGGTAGAGGTAGCGGTTGCCGGTCTCCTTCTCCACGATGATCGAACCCGGTTGCCGCCAGGCCGCGGTGGTCACCGGCGACAGCTTCCCGTAGATGAGGAACCCGACGCTCAGCAGGACGACGATGCCCGCGCCGAAGAAGGTGCCCAGGGCGGCCCGCTTGGTCGGGCTGTCGCCGCGGCCGGGGTCGCCGGTGACGAGAGCGGTGGCGAGGCGGCCCATGGCGAACTGGTACGCCTGCATGTGATCGCGTCGTGTCTGCACGGTCCGTGTCTCCCTCTGCCTCGGTCAGCTCGTCAGGGAGCGGAAGGCGGAGTAGGCGTGCAGGGCTTGCAGGAGCAGCGGCAGCAGGGCGATGGCCGTGATGGTCTCCAGCAGGTCGCCGCTGTGTCCCCACACCGGCAGCAGCCGCCCGGTCGGCAGACGCCACGCGGCGGCCAGCACGGCGGCCACGGCCGCGAGCAGCACGACCACCACGGCGAGCCGCGCCCCGGTGCCGAGCGGCGCGAAACGGGCGAGCGCGACGGTGAGCAGGCCGAGCGCGCCGGCCACGACCATCGGGACGCGCTGCGCGGAGCGGTTGAGGCCGCGTGAACGCAGCAGGACGGCGCCGGCGAAGACCAGGGGCAGCAGCCAGCCGATCCACCCGCTCTCGCGCGTCATGTACCAGAATCCGGCCACGTACACGAGCGCGGAGGAGACGCTGAGGGTGTCCAGGTAGGCGCTGGCGGCCTCGACCTGCGCCTGGATCCGCTCGCCCGAGCCGGGCTCGATGTCCTCCTGCAACTCCTCGGCGTTGTGCGGCAGTCGGGGCACCCGCAGCCGCGACATGCGCAGCGTCAGCCGCGGTCCGAAGTGTCCGAGCACGAACATCGCGACGGCCACACACGTCACGGCCTGCGCGCCGTGCCATCCGGTGGCCCGCATCAGCCCGGTGCCGACGGCGGCGGCCAGCGCGGTGAGCAGGACGGTGCCGGGGACCACCAGCGGCAGCGGACGCAACGCCAGGAGTACGGCGGCCAGGACGACGACGCACACCGCCGCCGCCAGCACACCGGGCAGGCCCGGCGCGTAGCCCCCGTGCGGTCCGTGCCGGTACGCGAGTCCGGCCAGCGCGCCGAACGCGATCGATCCGAGGCCGGCCACCAGTACCGTGCCCCGGTCCGCGTCCAGTCGTGCCGCCGCCACGCACCCGGCGCCCAGCGCGACGGCGATCACCCCGGCACCGACCGCGGTCCCCGTGCCGGGGCCGAAGCCCAGCAGCGCGGCGGCCAGCGCGGGCATCGCCAGGACGGCCATCGCCAGCGCGAGACCCCGCGTCAGGCGGGGCGTCCAGCGGCCAGGCAACGCGTCGACGGCCTGGGCGACGCCATCGGCGACGTCGTCGAAGTGCAGGGCGGGCAACGGCTCCTCGGCGGGCCGCAGATGCAGGACGTCACCGTGGCGCAGCCCCAGCGTCGCGGGGGTGCCGTCGGCGTCCAGCGGGTCCTCGCCGAGCCGTTGCAGCACCCAGGGCGTTCCGCGTTCGGCGGGGTCCTTGGTCACGTGCCGGGCCAGCACCGGGAGCAGCGCGGAGACCGGGGTGCCCAAGGGGATCGCGAGATCCGCCCGCCCGGCCGGTCCCACGACCGTGACCCGGCACACCTCCGAGGTCGACGCGGCGACCGCATGTGCCGTGGTCATCGAATGGCTCCTGGGGTGCGGTGGTTCGGCGGGGACGGGAGGGGGCACGGTGCGCCGCCGTGAGCGAACGGGGAGCGGCGTGGCCGCATCATGCGGGTCACGGCGTCACCAGGCCCGTCTGCACGAGCTTGACCGAGCGGCGGGTGACGAGTTGCGCGCGGCCCTGGGGGAGGGTGCGCGGCTTGGCCTCGCCGAGGAACTTGCCCTCCTCCTTGGGATAGGAGAAGAGCAGCGCGGGGTTGCCGAGTTCCCACAGGCGGCGCAGGACGGGGTCCATCATGGCGCGGATGGCGCCGGAGGTGCTGCGGGCGACGACGAGGTGCATGCCGATGTGCAGGCCCTGGGCGAGGAGGGGGACCAGAGGTGCCATCGGCGAGGGCGCTCCGGGAGTACCGGAGAACAGGTCGTAGTCGTCGATCAGGACGAACAGCAGCGGTCCTTCCCACCAGTCGCGGCGGGCCAGCTGCTCGGGGCTGATGTCCGGGCCCGGGACGCGCTTGCCCACCGACACCGCGGCGTTGTTGGCGAGTTGGGTGAGCGCGTCGCTGTCGACCACGTAGCCGACGCGGTATTCCTCGGGCACGGACTTGAGCAGTCCTCGACCGGGGTCGGCGACCATGATCCGAGCCTGGTCGGGCGTGTAACGGGTGGTGATGGAGCGGATCATCAGCCGCAGCGCGTTGGTCTTGCCGGTCTCGCCGTCGCCGAAGACCATCAGGTGCGGATTGGTGGAGAAGTCGTGCCAGGCGGGTTCGAGGCGCTGCTCGTCCCAGCCGACGCATACCCGCAGATCACCCTCGGCGGCGGGGAGCTGGGCGGCGGGCAGGCGAGTGGGCAGGAGGCGGACGCCGGGCGCGGGCTGGCCGGTCCAGAAGGTGTCGATCTCCGCGACAGCGGCCTTGGTGGCGGCGGTCAGGTCACCGGTCTCGCTGGAGCTGTCGAGGCGGGGGAGCGCGGACAGGAAGTGGTGTCCGCTCGCGGTCAGGCCGCGGCCGGGTTGGTGGGGGACGGCGGCGGCGACGCGGGAGCCGACTTCGGATTCCATGGAATCGCCGAGGCGCAGTTCGAGTTTGGTGCCGAGCAGGTCGCGCAGGCGGGGGCGGATCTCGGACCAGCGGACGGCGGAGCCGATGATGTGCAGGCCGAAGGACAGGCCGCGGGCGGCCATGTCGATGACGCGGGGTTCGAGGTCTTCGTAGTCCTGGCGCAGGGTGCCCCAGCCGTCGACGACGAGGAAGACGTCGCCGTAGGGATCGTCGATCTCACCGGAGGCCTTCAGGGCACGGTAGGCGGTCATGGACTCCAGGCCGCGCGAGGTGAACTCCTCCTCCCGCTTCTCCAGGAGTTGGGTGAGTTCGGCGATGGTGCGCAGGACGCGGTCGCGCTCCAGACGGGTGGCGACGGAACCGACGTGGGGCAGGCCCGCGGTGGACACCAGGCCGCCACCGCCGAAGTCGAGGCAGTAGAACTGCACTTCTTCTGGGGTGTGGGTGAGGGCGAGGGAGAGCATGAGGGTGCGCAGGGTGGTGGATTTGCCGGTCTGGGGTGCGCCGACCAGGCCGATGTGGCCGTCGGCGCCGGACAGGTCGGCGACCAGCAGCTCGCGCAGTTGCTCGTAGGGGCGGTCCACGATGCCCAGCGGCACCTTGAGGGAGGCCAGGGCGGGATGCCCGGTGGCGCTCATGCCACGCACGGGGTCCGGGATGATGCCGGGCAGGAGCTGGTCGAGGCTGGGGGACTCGGTCAGCGGCGGCAGCCACACCTGCCGGGCCGGCGGACCACTGTCCTCCAGCCGCCCGATCAGCACCTCCAACAGGCTCTCCTCACCCTGCTGTTCGACACCTGCCGTGGGCTTCTCCGGCTCGCGTTCGGCGGCCCGCAACGACTGCCCGGCCAGCTCCGCGAGGCTCTCGTCGGCGCGCTCGGACAGCAGCGCGCCCTGCTGCTCCAGGCCGAAGACGGTGATCTCCTGGCTCGCCCTGGCCTGTTCGGCGCTCTGCTCGGCCTCGGACGGCGGCTCGGGCGCGGCGCCTGAGACGTAGGCGGCCTTGAACCGCACGAGGTTGGTGGTGTCGACCTTCAGGTAGCCGTTGCCCGGCGCGGACGGCAGCTCGTAGGCGCTGGAGACACCGATGACGCTGCGCGACTCCATCGAGGAGAACGTGCGCAGGGCGATGCGGTACGACAGGTGGCCTTCGACCTTGTGGATGCGGCTTTCGTCGAGACGCTGCGAGGCCAGCAGCAGGTGCACCCCGAGCGAGCGTCCCAACCGTCCGATGGAGACGAACAGGTCCACGAACTCGGGCTTGCTGGCGAGGAGTTCGGAGAATTCGTCGACGATGATGAGGAGTGAGGGCAGCGGGGTGAGGTTCGTGCCCGCCCCGCGTGCCTTCTCGTAGTCGTAGAGGCTGGAGTAGCCGGATTCGCGCAGGAGTTCCTGGCGGCGGATCATCTCGCCGTTGATGGAGTCGCGCATGCGGTCCACGAGGTGGATCTCGTCGGCGAGGTTGGTGATGACGGCGGAGGTGTGCGGCAGGCGGTCCATGCCGAGGAAGGTCGCGCCGCCCTTGAAGTCGACCAGGACCATGTTGAGGACTTCGGAGGAGTGGGTGGCGACCAGGCCCAGGACGAGGGTGCGCAGCAGCTCGCTCTTGCCGGAGCCGGTGGCGCCGATGAGCAGGCCGTGCGGTCCCATGCCGCCCTGCGCGGACTCCTTGATGTCCAGCTCGACGACCTCACCCTCCTCCGTCACACCCAGAGGGACCAGCAGGCGTGCGGACTGTGCCTGCCGGGGACGCCACTTCGCGGCCACGTCGAACGTGCGCGGATCACGGATACCCAGCAGCGCGGTCAGGTCGAAGTCCGACTCCAGCGGACGGTCCACCAGATCGACGCTTCCGCTGGTGCGCATCGGCGCGAGGGTGCGCGCGAGGGTGTCGGCCCGGGTGGGGCTGAGCGCGTCGGCTCGTGCGGAGACGGTGCTGTCGCCGGAGGGGAATTCGACGTGGCCGTCGCGGGTGGCCAGGCGCAGGACCTTCGGGCCGCCGGTCATGGCACCGGTGGCGTCCAGCAGGACCACGTTGCGCAAGCCACCGTGCAGCAGGCGTGAGGTGTCCGGCAGCCGCAACCCCTGCGCGATCACCACGACGAACGGCTCGGCCACACTCGCCGACGCCTCCGGGTCGTGATCAGGCCGGTCCCGCACGTCCGACCCGAGCAGATCCATCAACGCGTCGTGGTCGTCGGCCGCCAGCCGCACCGGGCCCGCCTCGTCCTCCTCCTTGGGATGAGCGTTGTGCGGAAGCCACTTCAGCCAGTCCCACTCCTCGCGCGCGGACGCGTTGCCCAGCAGGGCGATGCGCAGCTCGTCGGGGGAGTGGAACACCGCCAACTGCGCGATCATCGCGCGTAGCAGGCCGAGCGCGGCCTCGCCCTCACCGGCGAACTCCACACTGGTGAAACGCCGCAACGCCACCGGAATGGGAAGTCGTGGCACGGTCTGGTGCGCCTTGGTGAACCGGCGCAGCGAGATCGCGGTCAGCGGCTCCAGATCCTCCACCGGCTTCGTCTGCGGCGGGATGAACTCCAACGCCGCACGCCGCGTGCCCAGACCGATCCGCACCCGCCCGAAGTCCTCATGCCCCGGACGCCGTTCCCACAACCGGCCCCCCATCGCCAGCGCCCACAGGTCCGCCGGATCGGGGTTGTCCCACAGCAACGCCGCACGCTGCTGCTCCGCCGCGGCCCGCGCCTGACGCCGCTTCTGCGCCAGGTACCGCAGATAGTCGCGGCGTTCGGCACGCATCCTGCGCCGCCGCTCACCACCGGCCCGCCCGATCTGCGTCAACGTCATGCTGACCATGGCGATGCCCATCATCCCCGACATCATGTACGTCGTCGGACCGGCACTGCGCATGGAGAACATCAGCACCATGGCACCCGTGCCCAGCCCCATGGGCAGATACATCAACGCCGACCCGAAATCAGCGTTCGCCGGCTCTCCCAGAACCGGCGGCTCCGCCAACTCGACCTGTCCCTCGGGGAGCTGGGGCCCCTCGAGGCGCGGTGAGCGCTTGGCCACCACGGTGCTCAATGCGTGAACCTCTCTGACGGGCGCATGTCACACGGCTCCTTTGTCGATCGTAGCCGTATCAACTGGTGATGTTGGGTTCAACTGATGAAGACGGTGACTCCCCCGGTGTGGTGACGATACGCCTGAACGGCTCGTACCCGGTGAACAGTCGTTGAACTCGTGAATGTCATTTGAGTAAACCCTGCCTGGACGTTGACCTCTTGTTGCCTGCGGGAGCGTTGTCGCCTCGCCGTCGACCGGGTCGAACGCCGCTCGCTCAACCGCCGTCCGAACGGCCCGGGTTGACATCCTGTGGACCGGAATGCGCCGTGCGGTGGGTTCGCCGGATGTCGGACGGTTCGCGCGGTGGTGGGGCCGTGGCTGTCGGCGCGTTCGGGCGCCGGTGCACGTGGTGCGTGGTCGCCATGCCACCCCTCCCGACGGGCGTGCGGTGTTCCGAGGCCGGAATCCGCTCCTACCGCTGCGTACTGTCACTTTGAGCCGCGCCAAATCGGAACGCAACCCCTCACGCGAGGGCTTGCGTGTCCCTGTCGTCCCTGCCGCCTCACGGTACAACCGTTGGCACGTTCGTCCAACGCCCGGGTCCATATCTCCCCTGTTGAGGGGCTTGCCGGAGGGGCTGTCGCCGTAACTCAAATTAGGATCAACACCGTTGACGTGCCATCGGTGACAGCCGGGCGGCAGGCGCGTTCGGCGACGGCTCGGCGCGGAGCGCTCTCCGAAATTGACGATGTGTCAGCTCGCCGCTGTCGCCGACATGTGTCCGGAATCACCATGGCGAACGGATCGTCGGCGGACCGATCCGGCCCGGCGGCGGTCAGTCGCGGGCCACGCCCGGCTCCCGTGCCGGCAGGCCGCGCAGCAGCGTGTCGAGGAAGAGCTCGAAGCGCGGGGCGGCGTCGCCGAGGTCGAGCGGATTCTCGTGGACGGCGAGCCAGCTGACCACGGAGGTGATGAAGATGTACCAGCTCTGTTCGGCCAGTTCGGGGCTCACGCCGGCCTCGGTGAACGCGGTGACGACCTCCCCCCGCATCCGTTCGAAAGGGTGGGTGGCGTGGCGGTGCGGACGTGAGGTGCGGGTGGCGTAGCCGGGCACCGCGAGGAACCGGTCGTGCATGGCCCACGCCACCCGCGCCAGCCAGTCCCGCCAGTGCCGTCCGTCCGGGCCCTGAGGCGGCAGGACGCGCTCGACCATGACCTCGCTGACCAGGTCGAAGAGCTGGTCGCGATTCCTGACCCAGCGGTAGAGCGCGCTGTGGCTGACCCCCAGGCGCCCGGCCAGTTCGCGCATCGTCAGCTCGTCGAGGTTCCCGGTCGACAGGGCGGCCTCGACGATCCGCTCGCGGCTGAGCTGCGCGGGGCGTCCCGGGCGGGGTCGGTGTGTCGCGGCATCGGCCATGGCCGGACTCTACGAGACCGCCGCCCCGGCATCCCGCTGGCCGGAAGTCGCCCCCGGGTGAGAACCGTCACGCCGACATTAGTGACCGCTGGTTACTAACTCGGCTACGGTCGCGGTACGCCTTCTGAGCGTTCGACCTTCCGAGGAGTGCCATGGAACCGTTCGAGCCCACGACTCCCTCCGGTGGCCGCATCGCGGCCGTCCCGCCCGAGGGCACCACGCTGCTGCTGAGCGACGACGAGGTACGCGAGGCGTGCGACATGCCCGCGGTCATCGACGCCGTGGAAGCGGCACTCGGCGACGCCCCCGGCCCCGCGCTGGCGCTGCCGCCACGCTCCAACCTGGAGGTCGGGGACACCTTCTTCCGGGTGCTGCCCGCCATCCTGGGCCGCGCCGGGGTGCTCGGGCTGAAGATGCTCCACGGGTCGTTCGAACGCGGCGTGCGGTACCTGCTCGTGCTGTGCGACCTCGGCAGCGGTGAGG
The DNA here is from genome assembly GCF_019890615.1 of Streptantibioticus parmotrematis. Lineage (GTDB taxonomy): Bacteria > Actinomycetota > Actinomycetes > Streptomycetales > Streptomycetaceae > Streptantibioticus_D > Streptantibioticus_D parmotrematis. The sequence continues at coordinate 65,676 of NZ_JAINVZ010000030.1, forward strand.
TCGTCGCGGTGCTCGACGCCGCCCATCTGACCGGGGTGCGCACCGGTGCCACGGCCGGGGTGGCGACGCGTCACCTGGCCCGTCAGGACGCCACCGCCGCGGGCGTCATCGGCGCGGGGTTCGAGGCGGAGACCAACCTGACGGCGGTCGCCGCCGTACGCGACCTGCGCACGGTGAAGGTGTACAGCCCGCGGCAGGCACGGCGAGAGGCGTTCGCCGCACGCATGAGCACCCGGCTCGGCGTCGAGGTCGTCGCGGTCGGCTCCCCCGAGGAGGCGGTCGCCGCGACGGACGTCATCGTCGTGGCGACCAACACCGGGCACGGCGGACCGGTCGCGCTGCGCGGAGAATGGATCGAGCCGGGACAGCACATCGTGTCGATCGGCTCCACGACGCCCGCCGTCCGCGAACTCGACACCGGCGTCCTGGCCCGGGCCGACACCGTGGTCCTCGACGTGGACGCCGCCACCGTCGCCCGGGAGTCGGGCGACGTCATCGCCTGGCACGCGCTCGACGCGGCGGCGGCCACGGCGGCGCCCACGCTGACCGCCGTGCTGAACAAGGAGGCACCGGGCCGCCGCGACGACCAGGACATCACGGTCTTCAAGTCGATCGGCGCCGCCAGCCAGGACCTCGCCGCGGCTGTCGCCGTGTGCGGCCGGGCCCGCGCGCTCGGCATCGGCACGAGGACCGACGGCCTCGCCTCGCTCCGCACGTTCTGAGCGCGGGCTGCTGGACCGGGTGGGGCCGCGGGGTCATCCTGTGGAGGCGGTGCGCCCGCATCGCCCATGAGCCCGGCGCAGACAGGTGACCCCGCATGAGCGAGAGCCCCACCCCGCCCGGGGAGCGCGACGCCGACGGGCCGGACACCGGCGCGCCGGACGGGGACGGGCGGTGGCTGACCAAGGGCGTCGCGGGCGTCGGCCTCGCCAGCTTCTTCAGCGACTCCGGGCACGAGATCGCCACCGCCGCGCTGCCCGGGTTCCTCAGCTCCACCCTGCACGCGGGGGCCGGGGTGCTCGGCGTGATCGAAGGGCTCAGCGACGCGCTGACCGGCCTGACCAAGCTCGCCGGAGGCCCGCTCGCCGACCGGCCCCGGCGGCGGGCCGCACTGGCCCGCGGCGGCTACCTGGTGACCGCGCTGGCCACCGGCGCCATCGGCGCGGCCACCGCGGTCTGGCAGGTCGCCGTGCTGCGGGCGCTCGCCTGGGGATCGCGCGGCGTGCGCTCGCCCTCCCGGGACGCGCTGCTCGCCTCGCTCGCCCCGCGCCACGCCTACGGCCGGGCGTTCGGCGTGGAGCGGGCGGGCGACAACCTCGGCGCGGTCGCGGGACCGCTGCTCGCCGCGCTGCTGGTCTCGTTGATCGGCGTCCGGCACGCCATGTACTGCGCGGCCGGGCCCGGACTGCTGGCGGCCGTCTCGATCACCTTCGCCGCCCGGGAGGCACGCCGCACCTACGCCGACGCGGACAACCGGGCCCGGGTCCGCTACGACGTCGCCGCGCTGCGCCGCGCCGGGATCGCCCGGCCGCTCGTGCCGATCGCCATGTTCGAGATGGGCAACGCCGCCACCACCCTGCTGATCCTGCGGGCCACCGAACTGCTGCACACCGGAACGCGGTCCGCGACGGCCGCCGCGTCCCTGGCGATCGTCGTCTACGCCGCGCACAACGCCTTCGCCGCACTCGTCGCCTACCTCGCGGGACACTGGCTGGACCGCGCGGGTCCCCGGCCCGTCTTCGTCACCGGCGCGGTCTGCTACGTCGCCGGATACGGCCTGTTCGCGGCCGGACCGCACGGCTGGCCCGCGCTGCTGGCCGCGTTCGTGCTCGCCGGCTGCGGCATCGGCTGCGCGGAGCCCTCGGAGTCCTCCCTGCTGGCCTGGATGCTGCCGGACGCGATGCGCGGCAGCGGGTTCGGCGTGCTCGGCGCCGTCCAGGCCGTCGGCGACCTCGCGTCCTCCGCCGCGGTGGGCCTCGCCTGGAGCCTGTTCGGGCCGGCCGTCGGATTCGGCTACGCGGCGGCGTGGATGCTGGCGTCGGCCGCGACGGGCCTGGGACCGTGGCTGCGCACGCGGGACACACGCGCCTGAGGTCACGGCGGGCCGCCACCCGCCCCCCCCGCGGGCCCCGGGGGGGGGGCCCCAGGT
>NZ_JAINVZ010000031.1 GCF_019890615.1 Streptantibioticus parmotrematis
GGCCGCGGGCCGCCCTGGGCACCGCCGGGACGCGGCGCGCCCTGCGGACGCGGGCCGCCGCCACCGGGACCGCCCTGGCCACCGGGGCGCGGCGCGCCGCCGGGACGGGGGCCGCCCGGAGCCTGCGGACGCGGCATGCCGGTGGAACCGGACGAGGTGAAGGGGTTGTTGCCGGGACGCGGACCGGCCGGACGCGGCGCGCCGCCGCCCGGACGCGGGGCACGCTCGCCGCCGGGACGCGGCGCGCCGCCGCGGCCCTGGCCGCCGTCACGCTGGCCGCCGTCACGCTGGCCGGGCCCCGGACGCTGCGCGGGGCGCGGGCCGGGAGTGGCACCGGGACGGGGGCCGGACTGCGCCGGAGCCGCCGGGGACGGCGCGCTCGCGGCCGGGGAGGAGAACTCCGCGGCCGGCGCGGGCTGTGCGGGCGCGGGCTTCGGGCCGGGCCGGGGGCCGGGCTGCGCGGGGCGCGGGCCCGGAGCGGCGCCACCGGAGGCGGGGGCCGCCGGGGACGGCGCCTGCGCGGGGGCGGACGCGGCGGGACGGGGTGCCGGCTTCGGGGCAGCCGGACGGGCCGTCGCACCCGGGGTGGGCGCGGACGGCTTGGTGGGCGCCTGCTTGCGCGGCGCCGAGGGCTTGGCAGCACCGGAGGCGGAACCGCCGCCACCGGTCTGCAAGGCGTCTGTCAACTTGCGGACAACCGGCGCCTCGATCGTCGAGGACGCCGAACGGACGAATTCGCCGAGTTCCTGGAGCTTGGCCATGACGACCTTGCTCTCGACTCCCATCTCCTTGGCGAGTTCGTATACCCGGACCTTAGCCACTTCGCTCCTTCTAGGTCCGGGGTGGTCGTCCGCCGGACCGTCGCTACTTCATGGGCGTACTCATCGCGTACTCATCGAGTGCTCATCGCAATCTCGACCTACTTCCGACTCGCGAGGTACCTGACCGCACGGTGTCTCCGTGCCGTTCACTTGCGTACTGCCTGCCGCGTACCGCCTTGCGCGGTGCCGCGTACCGCTCATGTCCCGGACCCGGTGGGTCCGAAACACTCCTCCAGCCGCGCCGTCCCGAACGGACCCCGGGCGCGGTAGGCCCTGGGGAACGCGCGGCGGCGGACCGCCTGTTCGTAACACGCCTTGTCGGGGTGCAGATACGCGCCCCGGCCGGGCAGCGTACCGCGCGGATCGGGGACGCACTCGTCTCCGATCACCGCGATGCGCAGCAGATCGTCCTTGGCCGCCCGCTTCCGGCAGCCCACGCAGGTTCGCTCAGGGCATGCCCGGGCGCACGTCCGGCCAGACACTGTTAAGTCTACCTCCCCGCGCCAACCCCACCCCTTCGGGTTGGTTTGCGCTCGGCTGTTCGGTATCGCGTTGTTGACCACGCCCCGGACGGGCCCGCGAACCGCACGGACCACGGGCCCGTACGGACGACGAGCCCGCTCGGACCACGGCCCCGTACGGACTACGCCTCGTCGGTCGCCGACGCGTCCTGCTCCGGCTCGGTGTCCGGCCTGATGTCGATCCGCCAGCCGGTGAGGCGCGCGGCCAGGCGGGCGTTCTGCCCCTCCTTGCCGATCGCCAGCGACAGCTGGTAGTCGGGGACGGTGACCCGCGCCGACCGGGCGGCGAGGTCGACGACCTCCACCTTGGTCACCCGGGCGGGCGACAGCGCGTTCGCCACCATCTGCGCCGGGTCGTCCGACCAGTCGACGATGTCGATCTTCTCGCCGTTCAGCTCGGCCATCACCGCGCGCACCCGGGCGCCCATCGGGCCGATGCAGGCGCCCTTGGCGTTCAGGCCCTGGCGGGTCGAGCGGACCGCGATCTTGGTGCGGTGACCGGCCTCGCGGGCGATCGCCTCGATCTCCACCGACCCGTCCGCGATCTCCGGCACCTCCAGGGCGAAGAGCTTCTTCACCAGGTTCGGGTGGGTGCGCGAGAGGGTGACGGACGGACCGCGCACGCCCTTGACGACGCGCACCACGTAGGTGCGCAGCCGGGTGCCGTGCTTGTAGTCCTCGCCGGGGACCTGCTCCTGCGGGGGCAGGATGGCCTCCAGCTTGCCGATGTCGACCAGGATGTTGCGCGGGTCGCTGCCCTGCTGGACCACACCGGCGACGATGTCGCCCTCCCGCCCGGCGTACTCGCCGAAGGTGATCTCCTCCTCGGCGTCCCGCAGCCGCTGGAGGATCACCTGCTTGGCGGTGGTCGCCGCGATCCGGCCGAAGCCGGAGGGCGTGTCGTCGAACTCGCGGGGCGCGTCGCCCTCGGCGGCCTCGTCGGCCTCCTCCTTGGCCCACACCGTGACGTGACCGGTGGAGCGGTTCAGCTCCACGCGGGCGTCCCGGCGGCTGCCGGGCTCGCGGTGGTAGGCGATCAGCAGGGCGGACTCGATCGCCTCGACCAGCAGGTCGAAGGAGATCTCCTTCTCCCGTACCAGACCCCGCAGGGCACTCATGTCGATATCCACGGCTACGCCTCCTCGGGGCTCTCGGTGATCTCGGCGGAGGACGTGTCCGCGTCGTCGTGCTCGTCGTACTCGTGCTCGTCGTGCTCGTCTTCGGTGCCGTCGCCGACCGCGTCGTCGTCCAGGGCGTCGTCGCCGTCGCGGTCCTTGCGGTTGAACTCGACCTCGACCCGGGCCTTGGCGATCTCGGCGAACGCCAGCCTGCGGGAGGTCGGCTTGCGGCCCTTCACCCCGGGGACCTCGACGTCCATGCCCTCGTCGTCCACCTCGACGATCCGCGCGACGAGTTCGCCGCCGTCGGCCAGCCGCACCTTGACCAGGCGGCCGCGGTTGCGGGCGAAGTGCCTCGGCTCGGTGAGTGGGCGGTCGGTGCCCGGGGAGCCGACCTCCAGGACGTACGGGGCTCCGCCCATCACGTCGGAGGCGTCGAGCGCCTCGGAGATCGATCGGCTCAGCCGGGCGACCGCGTCCAGCTGGACGCCCTCGTCGCTGTCCACCACGACACGCAGGACCCGGCGCTTGCCCGCCGGGGTGACCGCGACCTCCTCCAGGTCCAGTCCGGCGGCGGTGGCGAGCGGCTCCAGCAACCCTCGCAGCCTGTCGCTCTGGGTGGTGCTCATCCGGGTGACTCCTCGGCCGCGTGTGCTGTTGTGGTTCGTCGCGTGTCGGGCATGAGCCTATCGGTTCCGGCACCCGGCTGACGATTCGGCGCAGCCCCAAGGGTGGCCTCGGTCCCTTCCGATCACCGCAGGTAGGCTGCCGAAGCCGTCCGCCGGCCGTGATCCGGCCGGCGCCGTCCGACGAGCGGGAAACCGGGAAACGAGGAACGTGCCGAACGTGCCGCCCCAGATGACGCCGCCGCTCGCGCGCGGGCCGCGCAGACGAGCCGTACTCGCCGGGGGTGTCGGCCTGCCCCTGGCCGCGCTGGCCACCGGGTGCGCCGACGCCGTGCCCGCGCAGGACCCCCGCGCGGTCGCCGCCGCCGACGCGGAGGACCGCGGTCGCGTCCGGGCCGCCGGGGACTGCGCGGCGCTGCTGGCACGGTACGACGCCACGATCGCCGCGCACCCGGCGCTCGCCGCCCGCCTGCGGCCGTTGCGCGCCCAGGTCGCCGCGCATCAGCAGGCGTTCGCCCCGTCCGGCACGGGCACTCCGTCCCCTGGCGCGCCCTCCCCGGCCGGCACGTCCTCCCCCGCGCGCTCCACACCGGCGTCCGCCTCCCCGACCGCCTCCGGCACGCCCGCCGTGCCGTCCGACCAGGGCACGGCGCTCAAGGCCCTCGCGGACGCCGAGCAGCGCACGGCGGCGACCAGGACCACGGCGCTGCGGGACGCCTCGCCCGCGCTGGCCCGGCTGCTGGCCTCGGTCGCGGCGGCCGGGACGTGCCACGCGCTGCTGCTGCGCGGAGGTGCGTGAGATGACCGCGTCCGCTTCACCGAGTTCCCCTGCGGCCTCGTCCCCGGCGTCCCCGCTGGTCGTCGCCGCGCAGGCCGCGCTGGCCGCCGAGCACGCCGCGGTCTACGGCTACGGTGTGGTCGGCGCCCGGGTCGACGACGGCCAGCGCGCCGACGCCCAGGCCGCCTACGCCGCCCACCGGGCACGCCGCGACGCGATGGCCCGGGCAGTGCGCGGCCTGGGTGCGACCCCGGTGGCCGCCGACGCCGCCTACGCGCTGCCGTTCCCGGTGACCGACGCCGCGGCCGCGGTCCGGCTCGCGGCGGTGCTGGAGGACCGGGTCGCGGACGCCTACGCGGACCTGGTGGCCGCCGCCTCCGGTGCCCTGCGGGCCGACGCGGCGGCGGACCTGGCGGACGCGGCCGTGCGCGCGGTGCGCTGGCGCGGATCGTGCGCGGCCTTCCCCGGGCTGCCGGAGCGGGCGGCGGACGGCACGCCGACCGCCTCGGGCGCGCCCGCCGCGCCGGCGTCCGGTTCCGGCACCCCGGCGTCCGACGCCCTGTGACCCCCGACCGCCGAAGGGACCCCGCGATGGCCTCGGCACCGCGCGTACGGCTGGAACCGCCGCAGCGGCTGGCCCGTACCGTCGCCGCCTGGGAGGGCGAGGCGGGCCGGGAGTGGCTGGCCGCGCTGCCCGGCCTGGCGCGGGAGTACCTGGAGCGCTGGCGGCTGACGCCGGAGCGGGTGCAGCAGCCCGGCGGCAACATCAGCATGGTCGTCCTGGTCAGGGCCGAGGACGGCACGCCCGCGGCGCTGAAGCTCGGCATGGTGACCGAGGAGACCCGCGAGGAGCACGCGGCGCTGGCGCACTGGGACGGCCGGGGCGCGGCGCGGCTGCTGCGCGCCGATCCGGAACGAGGCGTGATGCTGCTGGAACGTCTAGGCGGCGACGTCTCACTGCGTTCGCTGCCGGAGGCGAAGGCCATGCTGGAGGCGGCGGAGGTGGTGCGCAGGCTGTGGGTGCCGCCCGCCGCCGGTCACGCCTTCACCTCGCTCGCCGACCGCACCGCCGTGCTCGCCGAGGCGCTGGCCTCCCGGCGCGCCCCGCAGCTGGACGCGCTGGTGGACGAGGCGCTGGCGCTGCGCGAGCGGCTGGTCGCCGACGCGCCGGAACCGGTGCTGCTGCACGGCGACTTCCACCAGGGCAACGTGCTGTCCGGGAGCCGCATGCCGTGGCTGGCGATCGACCCGAAGCCGCTGGTGGGCGAGCCCGCGTACGACCTGGCGTGGCTGGTGCGCGACCGGCTGGAGACGCTGGCCGCCTCCCCCGCCGCCCAGGCGGCCACCCGGCGCCGGGTCAACCGGCTCGCCGACGCGCTGGACCTGGACCGCGAACGGCTGCGCGGGTGGGCGCTCTTCCGCGCGGTGGAGGCGGGCGCGTGGGCACTGTCGGTGGGCGCGCGCGGTGACGGGGAACTGCTGCTGGAGTTCGCGGCCTGGCTGTGACGGCGGACGGACGGCGGCGGGCGGGGCGCCCGTCCTCCGGTCGCCCCGCCCGCCGTCCGCTGTCAGACGCGTGGCGTCACGCCGTCAGCCGGGCCAGCGCCTTGTCGACGGTCAGCTCCTCGCGTTCGCCGGTGCGCCGGTCCTTCAGCTCGACGACGCCCTCGCCCGCGCGGCGGCCGGCCACCAGGATCGTCGGCACCCCGATCAGCTCGGCGTCGGTGAACTTCACGCCCGGCGACACGCCCGCGCGGTCGTCCACCAGGACGCGTACGCCCGCCGCGTGCAGCCGGTCGGCGATCTCCAGCGCCAGTTCGGTCTGCGCCGCCTTGCCCGCGGCGACCACGTGCACGTCGGCCGGGGCGACCTCGCGCGGCCAGCACAGGCCCTGCTCGTCCGCGGTCTGCTCGGCCAGCGCGGCGACCGCCCGCGAGACGCCGATGCCGTACGAACCCATGGTGACGCGCACCGGCTTGCCGTTCTGGCCGAGGACGTCGAGCTGGAAGGCGTCGGCGTACTTGCGGCCGAGCTGGAAGATGTGGCCGATCTCGATCGCGCGGCCGATCTCCAGGCCCGCGCCGCACTCCGGGCAGGGGTCGCCCGGCTCGACGACGACCACGTCCAGGTAGCGGTCGACCTCGAAGTCGCGGCCGCACACCACGTCGCGGGCGTGCTTGCCGGACTCGTTGGCGCCGGTGATCCAGGCGGTGCCGGGGGCGACGCGCGGGTCGGCGATGTAGGGGAACGCGCGGTTCTGCGGGCCGACGTAGCCGCGTACCAGGTCGGGGCGGCCCTCGAAGTCCTCGGCGGTGACCAGCTCCACCTCGGCGGGCGCCAGGTGCTCGGCGAGCTTGCCGAGGTCCACCTCACGGTCGCCGGGCACGCCCACGCCGGTGATCTCGCCGTCCACCTTGACCAGCAGGTTCTTCAGGGTGGCGGAGGCCGGGACACCGAGGTGCGCGGCGAGCGTCTCGATGGTCGGGGTGTCGGGGGTGTCCAGCAGCTCCAGCGGCCCGTGCGCGGCGGCGTCGGCGGCCGGCACCACGGTGGTGACCGCCTCGGTGTTGGCCGCGTAGTCGCACTTCGGGCAGTCCACGAAGGTGTCCTCACCGGCGGCGGCCGGGGCGAGGAACTCCTCCGACGCCGAGCCGCCCATCGCGCCGGAGACGGCCGAGACGACGCGGTAGTCGAAGCCGAGCCGGGTGAAGATCTTGATGTACGCCTCGCGGTGCAGGCGGTAGGACTCGGCCAGGCCCTCGTCGGTGGTGTCGAAGGAGTAGGCGTCCTTCATCTGGAACTCGCGGCCGCGCAGCACGCCGGAGCGCGGGCGGGCCTCGTCCCGGTACTTGGTCTGGATCTGGTACAGGATGACCGGCAGGTCCTTGTACGAGGTGGCCTGGTCCTTGACGACCTGGGTGAAGATCTCCTCGTGGGTGGGGCCGAGCACGTAGTCGGCGCCCTTGCGGTCCTTGAGCTGGAAGAGCAGGTCGCCGTACTCCCCGGCCCGGCCGGTGACCTCGTACGGCTCGCGCGGCAGCAGCGCGGGCAGCAGCACTTCCTGGCCGCCGATCGCGTCCATCTCCTCGCGGACGATCCGCGTCACGTTCTCCAGCACCCGCTTGCCGAGCGGCAGCCAGGTCCACACGCCCGCCGAGGTGCGGCGGACGTAACCGGCGCGCACCAGCAGCTTGTGGCTGGCGGTCTCGGCGTCGGCCGGTGCGTCGCGCAGTGTCTTGAGGAGCATTCGGGACATGCGCTGGACCATGGGGGTTCTCCGGTACGTCGTCACGGCGGGGTGCGGGTGGACGACGTGAGGATACCGAGCGGGACGCCCCGGTCAGAAACGCGTTTCGCGAACCGGTGGCCCGCGGCGGGCCGCTACCCGGCGCCGGTCCCGCGCAACGGCAGCGGGGCGCCCATCACCGTGTACGGGACGGGGGCGCTGGGGAAGTGCACGGGGTGCGCGAGGTCGGTGTAGCCCAGGCCGCGGTAGAAGCGCCGGGCGGGGCTGTCGAGGTCGAGCGCGGACAGGATGCTGCGGGGCTGGGGCACGGGTGCGGTCAGGCCGGTGATCAGGCGGCGGCCGACGCCCTTGCCCTGATGGGCGGGGAGGACGTGGAGTTCGACGACCACGAAGGAGTCGTCCAGCCAGTCGGCGGTGCCGGTGCGGCGCAGGTAGGGCTCGACGACGGTGGACCACCAGTGGGCACGGTCGTTGGGCATGCCGTAGCCGAAGCCGACGAGCCTGCCGCCCGCGGTGGTGGCGCCCAGGGCGCGCACGCCGGGCTGGGTGAGGTGGCGCAGCACGATCTGGGTGCGGACCGCGATCTCCTCGTCGTTCAGCCCGAACGCGAGGGCCTGAACGGCGAGCGCCTCGTCGACCCGTTCCGCCAGGTCGAGCGGCCCCACCAGCACGTCATCCATGCGGGGACACTACTAGCCGGACCGCCGTCGCTGAACAGCGCGTTCACGTTCGAGCGGCCGGCGACGGCGGGCGCGTACGAAGGGATGCGGCAGGCGTGCCGGGGGCGTTCAGAACAGGACGCTCATGAACGCGCCGACCTCCGCGAAGCCCACCGCGCGGTAGGCGGCCCTCGCGGCGGCGTTGAAGTCGTTGACGTAGAGGCTGGCGACGGGGGCGATGTCGCGCAGCGCGTAGTGGAGCACGGCGGCCATGCCGGTCTTGGACAGGCCGCGGCCGCGGTGTTCGGGCGCGACCCAGACGCCCTGGATCTGGCAGGCGTGCGCGGTGGCGGCGCCGATCTCGGCCTTGAAGACCACCCGGCCGTCCTCGATGCGGGCGAACGACCGCCCGGTGGAGACGAGTTCGGCGACCCGGGCCTGGTAGAGCAGCCCGCCGTCCCCGGCGAGCGGCGAGACGCCGACCTCCTCGGTGAACATCGCCACGCAGGCCGGCATGATCACGTCCATCTCGTCCCGGTGGACCCGCCGCACCCCGGGGTCGGGCACGACGTCGGCGGGCAGCGACCGGGTGACCATCAGCGGCTGGCGGGCGCGCACCTCGCGGGCCGGGCCCCAGCTCGGCTCCAGCAGCGCCCACAGGGCGGCGGTGGACTCGGCGGGCCCGACGATGGACGAGCAGCGGCGGCCGGCCCGCCGGGCCCGGTCGGCGAAGGCGCGTACCGCGGCCGGGGTGGCGCAGAGGGGGACGAGGTTGGCGCCCGCGTAGCAGAGCGACTCCAGCCGTCCGCCGCTGTACCAGCCCCACATCTCGCCGCCGAGCCGCCACGGGTCGAGTCCGGCGATCCGGACGCGCGCGGCGACGAAGGCGTTGGCGACCGGGTCGCGGTCGAGCACGGTGAGCGCGGCATCCAGGTCGGAGGGTTCCAGGACCTTGGTCGTGGTCGTCGTCAACACGTAGGGCGCCTCACCGGTACGGGCCCGCAGCGGGCTGCTGGTCACCGCACTGTACCCCGCGCCGCCGCCCCGGGCGCAGCGATGGAACACCGGGTACGGGCGGAGACGACGTGGGTGCGGCGGAAGCCGCCGGCGGGCGGGCCGGGGCCAGGAGACCCGGACGGTGAGCGGGCCTGGGGCCAGGAGACGCTGACCGTGGGCAGGCCTGTGTCAGGAAACGCTGACCGTGGGCTCGCCGGAGGCCTGGCCGTCGGCCTCCATCTGCTCGGCGATCTTGAGGGCTTCCTCGATCAGGGTCTCCACGATCTTCGACTCCGGCACGGTCTTGATGACCTCGCCCTTGACGAAGATCTGCCCCTTGCCGTTGCCCGAGGCGACGCCGAGGTCCGCCTCGCGGGCCTCGCCCGGGCCGTTGACGACGCAGCCCATCACCGCGACGCGCAGCGGGACCTCCATGCCCTCCAGGCCCGCGGTGACCTGGTCGGCCAGCTTGTAGACGTCGACCTGCGCACGACCGCAGGAGGGGCAGGAGACGATCTCCAGCCGGCGCTGGCGCAGGTTGAGCGACTCCAGGATCTGGATACCGACCTTGACCTCCTCCGCCGGCGGCGCCGACAGCGAGACCCGGATCGTGTCCCCGATTCCCTCCGACAGCAACGCGCCGAACGCCACGGCCGACTTGATCGTGCCCTGGAACGCCGGACCCGCCTCCGTCACCCCCAGGTGCAACGGGTAATCGCACTTCGCGGCCAGCAGCCGGTACGCGTTGACCATCACGACCGGGTCGTTGTGCTTCACCGAGATCTTGATGTCCCGGAAACCGTGCTCCTCGAACAGCGAGCACTCCCACAGCGCCGACTCCACCAGCGCCTCCGGGGTGGCCTTGCCGTACTTCTCCAGCAGCCGCTTGTCCAGCGACCCCGCGTTCACCCCGATACGGATCGGGACACCCGCGTCGGAGGCCGCCTTCGCGATCTCCTTCACCTTGTCGTCGAACTGCCGGATGTTCCCCGGATTCACCCGCACCGCCGCACACCCCGCGTCGATCGCCGCGAACACGTACTTCGGCTGGAAATGAATGTCCGCGATCACCGGAATCTGCGACTTCCGCGCGATCGTCGCCAGCGCGTCCGCGTCGTCCTGCGACGGACACGCCACCCGTACGATCTGGCACCCCGACGCCGTAAGCTCCGCGATCTGCTGCAACGTCGCACCGATGTCGGCCGTCACCGTCGTCGTCATCGACTGCACCGACACCGGAGCGTCCCCGCCCACCGCCACCGACCCCACCTGGATCTTCCGGCTCTTACGACGCTCAGCGAGCTTCAGCGGAACGGACGGCATGCCGAGCGAGATCGCGGTCATGTGCGGTGCATCCCCAAGGTGGTGTTCGAGCGGGTGGTTCGAGCGCCCTGGACCGGGGTCCGGGCCACGGGTTCCGGTTTACGAGATTACGGCACCCGCGCGGCGGCGAGCACATCAGCGCGGCGCCGCCGCGGGCGGGCCACCGGCCGGACACCCGGGGGTGCCCGGCCGGTTCACGGCGCCGTCACGCGGTACCGTCCTTCGCCTGAGCCGATCAGGTGATCTTCACCGGGTTGACGACGTCCGCGATGAGGACGAGCACGGTGAAGGACAGGAAGATCCCGGCGACCACGTAGGCGACCGGCATCATCTTCGCCACGTCGAACGGTCCGGGGTCGGGGCGGCGGAAGACCCGCGCCAGGTTCCGCTTGAACGCCTCCCACAGCGCGCCCGCGATGTGGCCGCCGTCCAGCGGCAGCAGCGGGAGCATGTTGAACAGGAACAGCGACAGGTTGAAACCCGCGACCAGCATCAGCATCGTCGCGATCCGCTGCTCCGGCGGGATGTGCAGCGAGAAGACGTCACCGCCGACCCGGGCCGCGCCCACCACGCCCATCGGCGAGTCGGGCTGCCGCGGCGCGCCGTCGAACGCGGACCGCCACAGTGCCGGGACCCGCTCGGGCAGGTCGACCAGGGACTGCACCGCGGTGCCGACCATGCCGCCCATGCGCTGGAACGAGTCGCCCAGGCCCTGCTGGACGATGCCGGTGGCCGGGGTGAAGCCCAGGAAGCCCGCGTAGACGTACTGGCCCTGGACGTAGCCGCCGCTGCCGTCGGTCTTGGCGACCTGGTTCCTTATCAGGTCGGCGTGCAGGACGACGCTGCGCCCGGCGCGTTCCACCGTGATGGTGGCGGGGCCCGTGGTGCGGCGGATGTCGTCCTGGAGGGTGTTCCAGTCGGTGATCGGCAGCCCGTCGAAGGCGGTGATGCGGTCGCCCGCCTTCAGGCCCGCCTGCTTCGCCGGGGAGGCCGGGTCGGACTTGGCGCAGGCGGACTTGCCCGCACTGGCCGCCGACTGGGAGATCACGCAGTCGGACACGCTGCTGACGGTGGTGGTCTGCGAGGCGATGCCGAAGCCCATCAGCACGCCGAGGAAGAGCGCCACGGCCAGGACGAGGTTCATGAACGGCCCGGCGAACATCACGATGACGCGCTTCCAGGGCTTGCGCGTGTAGAACAGCCGCGTCTCGTCACCGGGCTGGAGTTCCTCGAACGCTGCCGAGCGGGCGTCCTCGATCATGCCGCGCCACGGCGAGGTGGAGCGCGCGGAGATCCGGCCGTCGTCGCCGGGCGGGAACATGCCGATCATGCGGATGTAGCCGCCGAGCGGCACCGCCTTGATCCCGTACTCGGTGTCGCCCTTCTTGCGCGACCAGACCGTCGGCCCGAAGCCCACCATGTACTGGGGGACGCGGATGCCGAACATCTTGGCCGTCGACAGGTGGCCCAGTTCGTGCCAGGCGATCGAGATCAGCAGGCCGATGACGAAGACGACTATGCCGAGGACCGTCATCAAGGTCGTCATACGCGCGCCTCCGCTGTCGCCGCACTTGCCAGTTCACGGGCGCGGGCTCGTGCCCACTCCTCCGCTCCCAGGACGTCCTGGAGGGTCGGAGAAGTTCCCGTGCGGGGGGTGCCGTGTTCGCGCACCACCTCCGCCACAGTGTCCACGATCCCGGTGAAGGGCAGCGCGCCGGAGCGGAACGCCGCCACGCACTCCTCGTTGGCCGCGTTGAAGACCGCGGGGGCGGTCCCGCCGAGCCGCCCGACCGTCGCCGCGAGCCCCACGGACGGAAACGCCTCCTCGTCCAGCGGGAAGAACTCCCAGCTCATCGCCTTGCTCCAGTCGAACGCGGGCGCGGCGTCCGGCACCCGGTCCGGCCAGCCGAGGCCGAGCGCGATGGGCATCCGCATGTCCGGCGGGCTCGCCTGGGCCAGCGTGGAGCCGTCGGTGAACTCCACCATCGAGTGGATGTGGGACTGCGGATGGACGACGACCTCGATGCGGTCGAAGGGGATGTCGAACAGCAGGTGGGCCTCGATGACCTCCAGGCCCTTGTTGACCAGCGTCGCCGAGTTGATGGTGACGACCGGGCCCATGTCCCAGGTGGGGTGGGCCAGCGCGTCGGCCAGGGTCACCCCGGCCAGCTCGGCGCGGGTGCGGCCGCGGAACGGGCCGCCGGAAGCGGTGACCAGCAGTTTGCGCACCTCGCGGCGGGCGCCGCCGGACAGCGCCTGGAAGAGCGCGGAATGCTCGGAGTCGACGGGCACGATCTGGCCGGGCTTGGCGACCGCCTTGACCAGCGGCCCGCCGACGATCAGCGACTCCTTGTTGGCCAGCACCAGCACCCGGCCCGCGGTGAGGGCGGCGAGCGTCGGTGCGAGGCCGATGGAGCCGGTGATGCCGTTGAGCACGCTGTGGCACTCCAGCCCGGCCAGCTCGGTGGCCGCGTCCGGGCCCGCGAGGATCTCCGGCAGCGCCCGGCCCGGCCCGTACAGCGCGCCGAGCGCCTCCTTCAGCGCGGGCACCGCGGCGGGGTCGGCGACGCCCGCCGCCCGCACGCCCAGCCGGTGCGCCTGCTCGGCCAGCAGCGCGACGCGCCCGCCCGCGGCCGACAGCGCGACCACCCGGAAGCGGTCGGGGTTGCGCAGCACCACGTCGATGGCCTGGGTGCCGATGGAGCCGGTCGAGCCGAGGATCACGATGTCGCGGGGTCCGTCGCCGCCGGCGCCCGGCGGTTCGTAGAGCAGATGCGGATCGGCGAGGGGTGCGGGGCTGTCGGTCATGGACCCATTGTGGCCGCATCCCCGCGCCGGTCCGACAGCGCCCGCGAGGCGAGAAGGCACGCGGGCGCCGCCGGTCCGGCGGGTCAGGCGCGGCGGCTCAGGGGATCGTGCGGTGGACGTCCGGCTTGGTGGCCGGGCCCGGGGTGGCGTCCGCGATCCACGGGCCCTCGCCCGACGGGTCCACGATGCCCTCCTCCAGCCACTGCATCCGGCCCGCCATCACGGCCTTGACCAGGGCGTTGTCCTCGGTATCGGTGTTGGTCCACAGCCGGTCGAACAGTTCCTCGACGCGGATCCTCGCCTGGCGGCAGAAGACGTCGGCGAGTTGGCGTGCCGCCACGCCGTCCGCTCCCTCGGCGCCCGTGCCCGCGAGCATCTGCGCCCGTACGCACGCCGCGCTCATCGCGAACAGCTCCGCGCCGATGTCCACGATCCGGCCCAGGAAGCCCTGCTTGGTCTCCATCCGGCCCTGCCAGCGCGACATGGCGTAGAACGTGGAGCGCGCCAGCCGCCGCGCGCAGCGTTCGACGTACCGCAGGTGGGCGGCGAGCGGCCCGAACTCGCCGTACGAGGTGGGGACTTGGCCGGGTCCGGCGACCAGCTTCGGCAGCCAGCGGGCGTAGAAGCCGCCGGCCTTCGCACCGGCGCGCGCCTTGTCGCCGAGCGACTTGTCGGGGTCGATCAGGTCGCCCGCGACCGACAGGTGGGCGTCGACCGCCTCGCGGGCGATCAGCAGGTGCATGATCTCGCTGGAGCCCTCGAAGATCCGGTTGATGCGCAGATCGCGCAGCATCTGCTCGGTGGGCACCGGCTTCTCGCCGCGCGCCGCCAGCGAGTCGGCGGTCTCGAAGCCGCGTCCGCCGCGGATCTGCACGAGTTCGTCGGCCATCTTCCAGGCCATCTCGCTGCCGTAGAGCTTGGCGAGGGCGGCTTCGATGCGGATGTCGTTGCGGTCCTCGTCGGCCATCTGGCTGGACAGGTCCAGGACGGCCTCCAGCGCGAAGGTGGTGGCCGCGATGAACGCGATCTTGGAGCCGACCGCCTCGTGCCGGGCGATCGGCCTGCCCCACTGCTCACGGGCCGCCGACCACTCACGGGCGATCTTCAGGCACCACTTGCCCGCACCGGCGCACATCGCGGGCAGCGACAGGCGCCCGGTGTTGAGCGTGGTCAGCGCGATCTTCAGGCCCGCGCCCTCGGGCCCGACACGGTGGGCGGCCGGGACGCGCACCTGGTGGAAGCGGGTGACGCCGTTCTCGATGCCGCGCAGGCCCATGAAGGCGTTGCGGTTCTCGACGGTGATGCCGGGGCTGTCCGCCTCGACGACGAACGCCGTGATGCCGCCCTTGGACTCGTCCGACTTCGGCACCCGGGCCATGACGACCAGCAGGTCGGCGACGACCCCGTTGGTGGTCCACAGCTTCACGCCGTCCAGGACGTAGGTGTCGCCGTCGCGTACCGCGGTGGTCGCGAGCCGCGCCGGGTCGGAGCCGACATCGGGCTCGGTGAGCAGGAACGCGGAGATGGCGGTGGTGGCGCAGCGCGGCAGGAAGGCGTCCTTCTGCTCCTGGGTGCCGAACATCTTCAGCGGCTGCGGTACGCCGATCGACTGGTGCGCCGACAGCAGCGCGCCGATCGCCGGGCTCGCCGAACCGGCCAGCGCCAGCGCCTTGTTGTAGTACACCTGGGTGAGGCCGAGGCCGCCGTATTTGGTGTCGATCTTCATGCCGAGCGCGCCGATCCGCTTCAGCCCGGCGATCACCTCGTCGGGGATGCGCGCCTCGCGTTCGATCAGGGCCCCGTCGACCTCCTCGACCAGGAAGTCGCGCAGCGTGGCCAGGAACGCCTCGCCACGCCGGACGTCCTCGGGGGCGCCGGTGGGGTGAGGGTGGATCAGGTCGAGCCGGAAGCGGCCGAGGAACAGCTCCTTGGCGAAGCTGGGCTTGCGCCAGTCCTGTTCCCTGGCCTCCTCGGCGACCTGCCGTGCCTCGCGCTCGGAGACCTTGCGTGCGGTTGGAGCGGACATGAGGGCTCACCTCGCCGCGGCGTCGTGGGCGTACGGGACGCGACCGGCGGCACACGGCCGGAAAACGGTCCGCCGGCCCGTACTACCGATCGGTACTACTCGACCGTATCTACCCGGTTAACGGCGTCCATACCAGCTCCCGCGCGAAGTGACCGCCGCCGGGCGGCCCCGGCGGACGGCGGGCGTACGGGCCCGGACATGGCGGAGGAGGGCGCTCCCGCACAGAGCGCCCTCCTCCTGTGAGGGTGGCTCAGAAACCCGCCGCCGTCGACCGCTAGAGGTCCAGGCCGGTCAGGACGAGGACGCGCTCGTAGGTGTAGTCGGCCATCGCGTAGGCGACGCCCTCGCGCCCGGTGCCGGACGCCTTCACGCCGCCGTACGGCATCTGGTCGGCGCGGTAGGAGGGCGCGTCGCCGATGATCACACCGCCGACCTCCAGCTCCCGGTGCGCCCGGAAGGCGGCCTGCACGTCGTGCGTGAACACCCCTGCCTGGAGGCCGAACTTGGAGTCGTTGACGGCCGCGAACGCCGCGTCGGTGCCGTCCACCTTGTGCAGGCTGAGCACCGGGCCGAAGACCTCGGCGGTCGCCAGGATCGCGTCGCCGGGCAGGTCGGCCAGGACGGTCGGGGCGTAGCTGGCGCCCTCGCGCTTGCCGCCGGTCACCAGGGTCGCGCCCCTGTCCACCGCGTCGTCGACCCAGGACTCCACCCGCTTGGCGGCGTCCTCGCTGACCAGCGGGCCGACGTCGGTGGCGTCGTCGGACGGGTCGCCGGTGACCTGCGCGCCGACCTTGGCGACGACCTTCTCCACCAGCCGGTCGTAGACGGCCGCGTCGGCGATGACCCGCTGCACCGAGATGCACGACTGGCCCGCCTGGTAGTTGGCGAAGGTGGCGATGCGGGTGGCCGCCCACTCCAGGTCCGCGTCGCTCGCGTAGTCGGCGAGCACCACGGCCGCCGCGTTGCCGCCGAGCTCCAGGGTGACGTGCTTGTGCGGCACGGACTGCTGGATGGCGAAGCCCACGGTGTCGGAGCCGGTGAACGAGATGACCGGCAGCCGCTCGTCCTGGACCAGCGCGGGCATGCGGTCGTTGGCGACCGGCAGCACGCTCCAGGAGCCTTCGGGCAGCTCGGTCTCGGCCAGGATCTCGCCGAGCAGCAGCGCGGACAGCGGGGTGGCGGGCGCGGGCTTGAGGATGATCGGCGCGCCGACCGCGATCGCCGGGGCGACCTTGTGGGCGACGAGGTTGAGCGGGAAGTTGAACGGGGCGATGCCCAGGACCGCGCCCTTGGGGAAGCGGCGGGTCAGCGCGAGGCGGCCGGTGCCGCCGGCGTCGGTGTCGAGGCGCTGCGCGTCACCGCTGTTGAAGCGGCGGGCCTCCTCCGCGGCCCAGCGGAAGACCGAGACCGCGCGGCCGACCTCGCCGCGCGCCCACTTGATCGGCTTGCCGTTCTCGGCGGTGATCAGCCGGGCGAGTTCCTCGGTGCGCTCGGCGAGCCGCTTGGCGACGTGGTCCAGCGCGGCGGTGCGCACGTGCGCCGGGGTGGCGGAGAACGGGCCCACGGCGGCGTGCGCGGCGGCGACCGCCTGCTCCACCTGCTCGTCGGTGGGGACGCTCACGGTGCCGACGACGGTGCCATCCCACGGATGGGTGACGTCGAACGTGCTGTCGCCGGTCGCCTGCCGTCCGGCGATCCAGAACGCGTGTACCGCTTCGCGCGTGGAGGTCACAGCGGATCCCCGCCTTTCGTGCTGCTCGGTCAGTGCCTCCACGGTAGGCGGGCGATGGGCCGTTCGTGTTTGTCCACCCTGTACGGCCCGGCCCGGCCGACGCTACGAAACGGCAGGCCCCTGCTCGGCGGTCTTCAGCGCCAGCCACAGCTCCATGCGCACGTCCGGGTCGTCCAGCGACCGGCCGAGGATCTCCTCCACCCGCCGCATCCGGTACCGCAGGGTGTGCCGGTGGACGCCCAGGTCGGCCGCGGCGGCGTCCCACTGCCCGTGCCGCGACAGCCAGGCACGCAGCGACGCGACGAGGTCGCCGCGCGCGGTCGCGTCGTGCTCCCGCAGCGGCCGCAGCAGCCCGTCGGCGAACGCCCGCACCGCGTCGTCGCCCAGCAGCGGCAGCACGGAACCGCTGCCCACCTCGTCGTGCCCGACCAGCGCCCGGCCGCGTCGTCCGGCCACCGCGAGGGCCCGTTCCGCCTGCGCGGCGGCGCGCGGCACCTCCTCGGCCGACGCGGCGGCGGACAGCCCGGCGGCGATCCCCTCGGCACCCTCAAGACCCGCGACGCAGTCCCGCAGCACGGCGCCGTCGTCAGCGGCCAGCACGGTCAGGCGGCCGTTCTCGGTGACCGCGAGCAGCGGCTCGGCGGCCCGCAGCGCGGCGGCCTCCGCGCGGTCGGCGAGCGCGGCGACCGCGCTCTCGTCGGCGCCCCGGGCGGGCTCGGCGACCAGCAGCCGCACCGGCCGCTCCAGCAGCGTGCCGTACCGGCTCCCGGCGACGTCCCGGGCGTGCCCCGGCTCACCGGCGAGCAGCATCCGCAACAGGGCGGCGCCGAAGCGGTGTTCGGCCTCCTGGAGGGTGCGCGACTGCTCCAGGGAGAGCGTCAGCAGCGCCACCGCCGCGTGCACCACGTAACGCGCCGAGGTCTCCAGCCGCTCACCGGTGCCCACCGCGAGGAAGCCGCGCGGCCTGCGGCCGGTGCCCAGCGACTGGATCTCCACCCGGTCGTCGTCCCCGCCGGGCCCCGCGACGGCGGCGCTGGCGGGTGCCGGGCGGTCCCGCAGCCGCTCGGTCTCGGCGGCCAGCCGGGCCGCCCGCCGCCCGGCCCACTCGGGCGCCGCGGCGACCACCGCGCCGGAGGCGTCGTACAGCGCCGCCCAGCCGTCCAGGTGCGCGGCGAGCCGGGCCAGCAGCGCGGTCGTGCCGTCGGGGGCGAGCGCGGCGCGGGTCAGCTCGCGCTGCGCCTCCAGCGAGGTGGTGACCGCCTTGTACTGGTCGGCGGCGATCGCGGCGGACACCGCCTTGCTGATCGCGATGAACGGCGTCGGCCGCGGCACCCTCAGCAGCGGCAGCCCGCGCTCCTCGGCCGCCGACACCAACGGCTCCGGCACGGTGTCGTGCCCCAGGCCCACCCCGAAGCCCAGCCCGACCACCCCGGCGTCGGCCAGCCGGTGGACGTAGCCGCGCAACGCGTCCGGCTCGTCGCCGAGCTTCAGCCCGGTCGTCAGCAGCAGCTCGCCGCCCTCCAGGTAGGGCGCGGGGTCGTCCAGCTCACTGGTGTGCACCCAGCGCACGGGCGCGTCCAGCCGGTCGCCTCCGGCCAGGACGGTGAGCTTGAGCGCGGGAGTGCGCACGAGAAACGCGAGGGTGGGTGGCATAGCCCTTCCGATTCTGCCTCACCCACGCCACCACGCCGCAGCTCAGGGCGTGCGTACGGGCGTATCGCGGTCAGCCGGTGAGGTCGATCAGCACCGGCGGGCTGCTGTCACCGGCCACCGTGGTCAGCGACGCGACCGCGTGGCCCCGGGGAACCGCGTTCGCGAGGTCGGAGGCCGACCAGCGCTCCCGCTCGACCCGCCGCACCGTCACCGACTCGGTGGTGGCCGCCTCACCGGTGAAGACCCGGCGGACGCCGCGCACCGTGCGCTTGAGGAGGCCGCCGGAGAAGTCCGGGGTCCGCGTCACGTCGGACTCCTCCACCCAGGTGGTCCCCCACGCCTCCGCGAACCGCTTGCCGTCCCACGTCGTCACGCCCGACAACGCGATCCGGCACCCGGCCGCGCCCAGCAACGCGCTGCGCAGCGCCTCCGGCACGTCGTCCAGCGACCGCAGCGACAGCACCGCTCCCGCGTGCGCCGACCGCAGCCGCTGCAGGGCCCGTACCGCGTCCGCGGTGACGGTGTGCGTCGCGTCGTCCAGCACCAGGCAGGCGAACAGCGAACGGTCCCGGCGCGCGGTGGCCGCCGCGGTGAACTGCGCCAGCAGCAGCCGGGCCAGCATCCGCGACGCCTCGGCGTGACCGCGTTCCGGCAGGTCGATCCGGACCCGCAGCGGGTGCTCCAGCGAGTTGAGGGCGAACGGCTTGCTGCGCCCCGTCACGTCGAAGAAACCGGCGAACGCCGGCCGGTCCAGCAGCGCGATCCGGTCCGCGAGCAGTTCGCCCAGGTCACCCCGGCGGCCCGACTGCCTTTCCCGCGCGGCCAGTTCGCGCACCCAGCCGTGCTCGCCCGCGGCGTCCAGCGCCTCGCGCAGCGCGGCGATCGCGGCGGCCCCGCCCTCCAGCAGCTCCCGCAGTTCGGTGACCGAGGGGAACCGGCCGTGGGCCGCCCGGTAGGGCCCGAGCACCTGGCTCAGCGCGGTGGCCGCCCGGCGCGGGTCGGCGTCAGGACCCTCGAAGCCGTCCAGCAGGGCGGCGGCCAGCAGCGCCGCGGCCTCGTCGGCGTCGTCGGCGCCGCCGTACAGGTCCAGGTCGTAGCCGGAGGACGGGTCGCCGGGCGCGATCACCACGTCGAACGCCTCCGCCGGGCCCAGGTCGGCCCCCGCGGAGCCCACGGCGACGACGGCCGCGGTCCCGGCCAGCGCCTGAAGGCACAGCGACTCCACGACCGGCCGCACGACGTGCCGCGTCTTGCCCGACCCCGGCGGACCGACCGCCAGCAGCGAGGTGCCCAGCAGCGCGGGGTCCAGGGCCATGCCCGCGCCGCGGTAGAGGTACGGATTGCGGTCGGAGTCGGTGGCGGCACCGATGCGGACCTGGGCGGTGTACAGGTCGTGGCGGGCGGAGCGGCCGGGCAGGTCGCGGGCGCCGGACGGATGCGTCCAGGCGGCGGCGCCCTGCCGCAGGACGGCGTCCGCGTAGGCGTCCGTCCGCCGCGGCTCGGCGAGCGCGAACCGCCAGGCCCGGTGCAGCCGCACGAAGTCCACGTCGTTCATCCGCCCACCCCGAGCCTCAGAGGCAAGCCGCGCGGCGACTTCCCCGTATCCGGCGTCCCGCAGGTCGGGCCAGTCCACGGGGTCGCTCGCGGCGGCGACCGCCTCCTCCTGCGGGGTGGGTTCCTCGGTACTCACCTTCCGCACGAGCGGCCCCACGTACCGCCGCAACACCTCCCGCCAGCGGCCGAAGTGGCCGCAGATGATGATCAACAGGACGGCGCAGAGCGCGAAGTAGATGCGGTAGGAGACCCGGAAAGCGGTCATGGCGTCCTGCGGCGAAGCGGGCCGCAGCCATGAAGCTGGGATGACCCACTTCAACGGCCACATGATGAAGGGCAGGTAGCCGTCCCGGCCCAGGGACCACACCAGCAGCCCGCACAGCAGCGCCCCGATCGCCCCGCCCACGAGCCTGCGGTCCGTCACGCGTTCCGGGTCCTGCGGAGGCTTGGGGACGTGCCCGTACGCGTAGACCCCGGGGCCGTCGGAGTGCCGGGGCGTGCGCAGCCAGGTCTCCAAGGAACTCTCCGGTGCCCTCCTGGGCATCGGCGGCACCCCCGCCCCCCGCTGTGCCGGAGGTCCCGGTGGGACGGGGACTCCCGGTGGTGCCGACGGCACCACCGGGCCCGTGCCGCGCCGCCCGCTCGTGCCCTCGACGTCCATCGCTCGTTGCCCCTCGCCCGTTAGCCACCGCGACGGCACACAATGTAGTCGAGCCACGCCCGCCCGACGATGATCACGCACCCACTGGCGGCCGCGCCCCGCTCCCGCCCACCACTGTCCGCCACGTAGAAGTGCCCACCCCCACCACTCCCGAACGGAGTATGCGCGGCCCCGCCCGGCGGGCTTAGCCTGCGAGAAAAGACCGTGATCGCCGTGATCGCAGAGATGATCGCAAGGAGTAGCCCCATGACCGAACTGTCCGGCGGCCCCGCCCTTCCGCAGGAGCGTCGTCTCGTCACCGCCATCCCCGGCCCGAAGTCGCAGGAGCTGCTCGCCCGTAAGACGGCGACCGTCGCCAACGGCGTCGGCACGACCCTGCCGGTCTTCATCACCCGTGCCGGCGGCGGCGTCCTGGAGGACGTCGACGGCAACTCGCTGATCGACTTCGGTTCCGGCATCGCGGTCGCCAGCGTCGGCAACAGCGCCGAGGCCGTCGTGGCCAAGGCCACCGAGCAGCTCGCCGCCTTCACCCACACCTGTTTCATGGTGACGCCCTACGAGGGCTACGTACAGGTGGCCGAGGAGCTCGCCGAGCTGACCCCGGGCGACCACGCCAAGAAGTCCGCGCTGTTCAACTCCGGCGCCGAGGCGGTGGAGAACGCGGTGAAGATCGCCCGCGCGTACACCAAGCGCCAGGCCGTCGTCGTCTTCGAGCACGGCTACCACGGCCGCACCAACCTCACCATGGCGCTGACCGCCAAGAACATGCCCTACAAGCACGGCTTCGGCCCGTTCGCCCCCGAGGTCTACCGGGTGCCGCTGGCCTACCCGTTCCGCTGGCTGACCGGCGCCGAGGACTGCGCCGAGCAGGCCGCGGCCGAGGCGATCGACCAGATCTCCAAGCAGGTCGGCGCGGAGAACGTGGCCGCGATCGTCATCGAGCCGATCGCCGGTGAGGGCGGCTTCATCGAGCCCGCCAAGGGCTTCCTGCCGCGCATCGCGCAGTTCGCCAAGGACAACGGCATCGTGTTCGTGGCGGACGAGATCCAGACCGGCTTCTGCCGCACCGGCCAGTGGTTCGCCTGCGAGGACGAGGGCATCGTCCCGGACCTGATCACGACCGCCAAGGGCATCGCGGGCGGTCTGCCGCTGGCCGCGGTCACCGGCCGCGCCGAGATCATGGACGCCGCACACGCGGGCGGCCTGGGCGGCACCTACGGCGGCAACCCGGTGGCCTGCGCCGCCGCCCTCGGCTCCATCGAGACGATGCGCGAACTGGACCTCAACGCGAAGGCCCGGCGCATCGAGGAGATCATGAAGGCCCGGCTGACCTCGCTGGCCGAGAAGTACGACGTCGTCGGTGAGGTGCGCGGGCGCGGTGCGATGATCGCGATCGAGCTGGTCAAGTCCGGTACGCGGGACGGCGACAGGACCCCGGACCCGGAGACCACCGCCGCGGTGGCCAAGGCCTGCCACGCCGAGGGCCTGGTCGTCCTCACCTGCGGCACCTACGGCAACGTGCTGCGCTTCCTGCCGCCGCTGGTGATCGGCGAGGACCTGCTGGGCGAGGGCCTGGACATCATCGAGAGCGCCTTCGCGGGCCTCTGAGCCGTCCGCCGATTTCGGTAACGCGCAGTAGCCGAAAGGGAGTTGACGGTTCACGTGAAGAACGTGTGCGGGCCTGATGAGGGTCGGGTGGCAGCTCCCCCGGGGGTCGGCGACGTGACGTACTGTCGTCGCGGATGAAGGAACCACCCCGCTCGCGGGTCACCGCGGACGACACCTTGTCGGCGACTCCCCATCGCCGACGCAGCAGTGCCCTCGCGCACGACAACGCCGGTGGCTCGCACTCCGGCGATCCTCGCCGATCGGCAGGCCGCCCGCCCCAAACCCCCCGGGGCGCGCGGCCCGGCGATCGCCCTGGCCGCCCTGGAACGCTCCCCCCTGTTCCAGGGCGGCCGAACTTTTTCCCGGCGCAGGCACAGGCGCGTTCAGGGTCGAAGGCCCGGTCCCGTGCGCGGGCGCTGACCCCGCTGCTCTGTCTCGCCCTCTTCGCGCTGATCGCCTGGCAGGTCGCCGCGCACGGGCCGCTGTACGGGTGGGACCGGGCGGTGGACGCGAGCGTGCTGCGGGAGGCCGCGGCCGAGCGGTCGGTGCGCCCGGTGGCGCAGTTCCTTTCCGACCTCGGTGATCTGCCGGTGGCGCTGCCGGTGCTGGCCTGTGCGCTCGGCTGGGCGGCGTGGCGGCTGGGGCGGTGGCGCGAGGCGGTGGTGTACGCGGTGGCGATGGCCTGCGCGGCGCCGATCGTCGTGCTTCTCAAGGCACTTGTCGCCCGGCCCGCGCCGGGGACCGCCCGACTCGTCGCGCACTCCGGCTACTTCCCCTCCGGGCACGCCATGACGGCGGCGGCGGCCTACGGGCTGGCCGCGCTGGCGCTGATGCCCTCACCGGAACGCGTGACGGCACGGCGGGCGCTGGGGGCGTCCGCCGTGCCGTTGAACGTCGCCGTGGGCGCCGGCCTGGTGTGGCGCGGCTACCACTGGCCGCTGGACGTCGCCGCGAGCTGGTGCCTGGCGGGGGCGTTGCTCGCGGCGGCGTACCGGGTCAGTCGTTCGTGGGGAAGCCCAGGTTCAGCCCCCCGTGCGACGGGTCCAGCCAGCGCTGGGTGACGGCCTTGCCGCGGGTGAAGAAGCGCACGCCGTCCTCGCCGTAGGCGTGGGTGTCGCCGAACAGGGACGCCTTCCAGCCGCCGAAGCTGTAGTACGCGACCGGCACCGGGATCGGCACGTTGATGCCGACCATGCCGACCTCCACCTCGCGCTGGAAGCGCCGGGCGGCGCCGCCGTCGTTGGTGAACAGCGCGGTGCCGTTGCCGTAGGGGTTGGCGTTGATCAGCTCCAGGCCCTCGTCGTACGAGCCGACCCGGACGACGGACAGGACGGGGCCGAAGATCTCGTCGTTGTAGACCGACATGCCGGGCTTGACGTCGTCGAAGAGGGTCGGGCCGAGCCAGAAGCCGTCGGCGCTGTCCTCGCCCGCGATGGCGTGCTCGCGGCCGTCGACGGCGAGGGTGGCGCCGTCGGCGAGGCCGGCGTCGAGGTAGGAGGTGACCTTGTCGCGGTGGGCGCCGGTGACCAGCGGGCCCATCTCGGAGTCGGGCGCGCAGCCGGGGCCGACCTTGAGGGTGGCCATGCGCTCCTTGATCTTCGCGACCAGTTCGTCGCCCACCGGGTCGACGGCGACCAGGACGGAGACCGCCATGCAGCGCTCGCCCGCGGCGCCGAAGCCCGCGTTGACGGCGGCGTCGGCGGCCAGGTCGAGGTCGGCGTCGGGGAGGACCAGCATGTGGTTCTTGGCGCCGCCGAGGGCCTGGACGCGCTTGCCGTAGCGGGTGCCGGTCTCGTAGACGTAGCGGGCGATCGGGGTGGAGCCGACGAAGGAGACGGACTTGACGTCCGGGTGCTCCAGGAGGCGGTCGACGGCCACCTTGTCGCCGTGCACGACGTTGAAGACGCCGTCCGGCAGTCCGGCCCGCTTCCACAGTCCGGCCAGGAAGTTGGCGGCCGACGGGTCCTTCTCGGACGGCTTGACGATCACGGTGTTGCCGGCCGCGACGGCGAGGGGGAAGAACCACATCGGCACCATCGCCGGGAAGTTGAACGGCGAGATGATCGCGACCGGGCCGAGCGGCTGGCGGATCGAGTAGACGTCGATGCCGGTGGACGCCTGCTCGGTGAAGCCGCCCTTGATCAGCTGGGGGATGCCGCAGGCGTACTCGACGACCTCCAGGCCGCGGGCGATCTCGCCGAGCGCGTCGGAGTGCACCTTGCCGTGCTCGGAGACGATGATCGCGGCCAGCTCGTCGCGGTGCGCGTTGAGCAGCTCACGGAAGGCGAACAGCACCTGGGTGCGCTTGGCCACCGACGCGTCGCGCCACCCGGCGAACGCCTCGACGGCCGCGCCGACCGCCTGGTCGACCTCGGCGATCGAGGCGAAGTCCACGTGTCCGGACACCCGGCCGGTCGCCGGGTCGTACACGTCGCCCCGCCGTTCGGCGGACCCGGACCATTCCTGCCCGGCGATCCAGTGCGTGATGTGCTTAGCGGTCACGGCAGACCTTCCTCTCAGAGCCTCGTCCCCAGTCTCGCGAGGCGGCACCGGCCGCTACAAGGACCAGGGTGTCGGCGTCGCGGCTGTTGGCCTTACAGGTCGTCAACGCCGGGGTGGCGCGGGCCCGGTTCATGGGGTGCGGCGCCGTCACCGGCCAGTGCGGCGGCGGCCTCGTGCAGCGCGAGTTCCAGCAGCGCCGGGTCGGTCAGCAGGCCGGAGCCGTCCGGCGGCACCAGCCAGCGCACCCCTCCGGTGGCCCGCCCCGGGTAGGGCACGACGATCCAGGTGCCCGTCCCCGCGCCGCGCACCCCGGTGCCGATCCAGCGGGACGCGGTGCCCGGCGGGACGAAGAAGCCGGTCCGGGCGTCGCCGAAGTCGGCGAGCACGGGCCCGGGCCGGCCCATGAACCGGCTCAGCACGTCCAGCGCCGGACACCCCAGCCGCCCGGCGACGATCAGCACGTCCCAGCGTTCGCCCGCGGGCAGCAGCGTGACGCCCAGCGGATTGCGCTCCCACTCCCAGCGGCAGGCCTCCGGATCGGGTGCCACCGACACCAGCCACTCCACCGCGGACCTCGCCCCGGTCCCGCTCATCTGGTCCCTCCGTTTCCCGGCCCAGGCGGGCCGGTCGTGTCGCGGTCACGGAGGAGAGCGGATGGCGGGCGGGGTATTACGCGGCTTCGCGGCCGAATCGTGAGGAGGTCCGGTGGACGAGGGGCACAGCGCGACGCGGGGTGGTGCGACCGGAGCCCTTCGCTCCGGCGCACCACCCCGCGGGCGGTCAGGTCATACGATCAGTCGCGTCGCGTGATCAGCTGTCGAAGCCCAGGCCGAGCCGGTCCAGGGTCTTCAGCCACAGGTTGCGGCGCCCGGCGTTGCGGTCGGCGGCAGCCAGGGACCTGCGGGTCAGTTCGATGCCCGCCCAGGCGATCGGTTCCGGCGGGAACGGCAGCGGCTTGCTGCGGACCATCTCCAGCTCGGTGCGCTCCGTGCGCTCTCCCGCCAGCAGGTCGAGCACGACGTCGGCGCCGAAGCGGGTGGCACCCACGCCGAGCCCGGTGTACCCGGCCGCGTAGCCGACCCGGCCGCCGTGCGCGGTGCCGTAGAACGCGGAGAACCGCGAGCAGGTGTCGATCGCGCCTCCCCACGCGTGCGTGAAGCGGACGCCTTCGAGCTGCGGGAAGCAGTCGAAGAACTGTCCCGCGAGCTTGGCGAAGGTCTCCGGCCGCTGGTCGTGCTCGGCGGCGACCCGGCCGCCGTACGGGTAGATCGCGTCGTAGCCGCCCCACAGGATCCGGTTGTCGGCGGTGAGCCGGAAGTAGTGGAACTGGTTGGCGCTGTCGCCGAGGCCCTGCCGGTTCTTCCAGCCGAGGGACGCCATCCGCTCGGCGCTGAGCGGTTCGGTCATCAGCGCGTAGTCGTAGACCGGTACGACGAATGGCCGGACCCGCTTGACCAGCGAGGGGAAGACGCCGGAGCCGAGGACGACCTGGCGGGCGAAGACCCGTCCGTAGCCGGTGCGCACCGCCATCCCGGCGCCGTTGCGGGCCAGTTCGGTGGCGCGGGTGTGCTCGTGGATGCGCACGCCGAGGCGGGCGCAGGCGTCGGCGAGGCCCCAGGCGAGCTTGGCCGGGTGGAGCATGGCGACGCCCTCGCGGTCCCACAGGCCGCCGAGGAAGGTCGGCGAGTCGACCTCGGCGCGCATCGCGTCGCGGTCCAGCAGGTCGAGCCGGATGCCGTGGCCCGCGGCCTCCTCGGCGAGCGCGTGCAGGTCGTCGACCTGGTACGGCTCGGTGGCGACGTCGATCTCGCCGGTGCGCTCGAAGTCGCAGTCGATGCCGTGGCGGGCGACGGCGGCCTCGATCTCGTCGAGGTTGCGGTTGCCGAGGCGTTCGAGTTCGGTGATCTCGCCGGGCCAGCGCTCCAGTCCGTTGCCGAGGCCGTGGGTGATGGACGCGGCGCAGAAGCCGCCGTTGCGCCCGGTGGCGGCCCAGCCGATCCGCTCGCCCTCGATGAGCACGACGTCCCGGGAGGGGTCGCGTTCCTTGGCGATCAGGGCGGTCCACAGGCCCGAGTAGCCGCCGCCGACGACGAGCAGGTCGCAGTGCTCGTCCCCGACCAGCGCGGGCCTGGCCCCGGGCCTGCCGGGGTCGTCCAGCCAGTAGGGCGTCGGCTGCACGTCGGCGAGCGCTTGATAGTGCCGCGGCGCGCAGCGACGTCCTCTGAGGGTGGCGGAGGGCGACGGGCGGGCTGGGTCCATCGGTTATCACTGCTTTCGTGAACAGGTCACACGGTGAGGATGTGTCAGGGAAGGTGAGATGGTCTTATCGGCGTGCGCTCCTCGCCCGTCCCAGGACCTGCGACAGCGCGATGATCGCCATGGTCACGATGAGCATCAGTGAACCGATGACGTCGATCTGCGCGGGGTAGGCACGCTGGACCGAGCCCCAGATGTACATGGGGAAGGTCTCCAGGTTGCCCGCGGTGAAGACGGTGACGATGTAGTCGTCGATGGACAGGGCGAACGCCAGCAGCGCGGCGGCGGCGATGCCCGGGGCGACCAGCGGCAGCGTGACGTACCGGAAGGTCTGGGTGGGGGTGGCGTACAGGTCCTGCGCGGCGCGTTCCAGCGTCGGGTCCATGCCGGCCAGCCGCGACTTGACGGTGACGACGACGTAGGAGACGCAGAACATCACGTGCGCGATGGTGATGGTCCAAAAGCCCAGGCCGCCGGGGCCGATGGTGTTGAAGAACAGCGCGGCGAGGGTGGCGCCCATGACCACCTCGGGGGCGGCCATCGGCAGGAAGAGCAGGGCGTTGATGCCGGAGCGGGCCTTGAAGCGGTAGCGGACCATGGCGAACGCGATCATCGTGCCGAGCACGGTGGCGACGATGGTGGCGACGACGCCGATGCGCAGCGACAGGCCGATGCTGTGGCACATCTCGCCGTTGGCGCACGGGTTCTGCCAGGCGGCGAGGGAGAAGCGGTGCCAGACGTAGTCGAACTTGCCCTGCGGCTGGTTGAACGACATCCAGAAGATGATGACGTTCGGCAGCAGCATGAAGACGAAGATCAGCACGGTGACGGCGAGCAGCAGGTGTTCCCTGGCCCAGGCGAGCGGGGAGCGGCGGCGCGCCTCGGGCGGCCGGGCCGCGGTGGTGGGCGCCGCGGGCGGGGCGGTCACAGCGGTCATCAGATCAGGTCCTCCGTCCCGGCCTTGCGGATGTAGCTCATGACCAGGACCAGCGTGCCGACCATCATCACGACGGAGATGGCGGAGCCGACCGGATAGCCCTGGGTGTTGCGGAGGAACAGGTCCTCGATCTTCTGGCCGACGACGCCGGTGTTGGGGTTGCCGAGCAGTTGGGCGTTGATGTAGTCGCCGATGGCGGGGATGAACGTCAGCAGGGTGCCGCCGATGACGCCGGGCATGGACAGCGGCAGGGTGACGCGGCGCCAGGTGGTGAACGGGCTGCAGTACAGGTCGTGCCCGGCCTCGTGCAGCCTGGGGTCGATCTTCTCCAGCGAGGTGTACAGCGGCAGGATGGTGAAGGGCAGGAAGTTGTAGACCATGCCGCAGACCACGGCGGCGGGGCTGGCCAGCACGTGGTTGCCGACGGTCCAGCCCAGCGCGCTGGTCAGCTTCAGGACGTGCGCGTCGTTGAGGAACTGCACGACGGGGCCGTTGTCGGCGAGGATCGTCTTCCAGGCGATGGTGCGGATCAGGAAGCTGGTGAAGGACGGCACGATCACCAGGGCCATCAGCAGGCTCTTGTACTTGCCGCCCTTGAAGGCGATGAAGTACGCGACGGGGTAGCCGAGCGCCAGGCAGAAGACCGTGCACAGCACCGAGTAGATGCCGGAGTGCAGGTACTGGACGCCGTAGTCGGTGAGGGCCTGCGAGTAGTTGGCCCAGTGCCAGGTGAGCTTGAAGCCGTCGTCGTAGTCGCCGGTCTGCACGGAGGCGGAGACCGAGGTGAAGATCGGCACGAGGAAGAAGACGACGAGCCACAGCAGTCCGGGCGCCAGCAGGACCCACGGCGTCCAGTTGCGCTTCGGCTTGCGGGCCGAGGGCGGTGGTTCGACGGGTTCGGTGAGTTCCGGGCTCGGAACGACGGCGGTCATGCCGCGTCCTCCTCGATGTCGGCCGCGCCGGCCTCGATGTCCTGGCCGCCTTCGAGGCCGAAGCCCTGGCTGGGGTCCCAGTGCACGACGACCTCGGTGCCGGGGCGCTGGATCTCGCGGCCGGTGTTCTGCTCGAAGACCGAGACCTCCTCGCCGGTGGCGAGGGTGACCAGGTACTGCGTGGAGACACCGATGAACGAGGTGTCGACGACGGTGCCGCCGGTCAGCCGGTTGTGGCCGGCGGGTATCTCGGCGCCGGTGCGGGCGAGATGGACCTTCTCCGGGCGCACGCCGAGGATGACGGCGCCGGAGCGCACCGGACATCGCGCGGCGTCCAGGGTGAGGCGCTGGCCGTGCGCGGTGACGGTGACCACGTCGCCGTCGACGCCCTCGACGGTGCCGGTCAGCAGGTTGGACTGGCCGAGGAAGTTGGCGACGAAGGTGGTGCTCGGGTTCTCGTACAGCTCGGCGGGCGAGCCCATCTGCTCGATGCGGCCGGCGTTCATCACCGCGATGGTGTCGGCCATGGTCATGGCCTCCTCCTGGTCGTGGGTGACGTGCACGAAGGTGAGGCCGACCTCCAGCTGGATGCGCTTGAGCTCGATCTGCATCTGGCGGCGCAGCTTGAGGTCGAGGGCGCCGAGCGGCTCGTCGAGCAGCAGCACCTGCGGCTGGTTGATGAGGGCGCGGGCGAGGGCGATGCGCTGCTGCTGGCCGCCGGAGAGCTGGCCGGGCTTGCGCTTGGCGAGGTGGCCGAGTTCGACCAGGTCGAGCATGTCGGTGACCGGCTTCTTGACGTCCTTGACGCCGCGCCTGCGCAGCCCGAAGGCGACGTTCTCGTAGATGTCGAGGTGCGGGAAGAGCGCGTAGTTCTGGAAGACGGTGTTGACCGGGCGGCGGTACGGCTTGCGGTCGGTGACGTCCTGGTCGCCGAGGAAGATGCGGCCGGCGGTGGGCTCCTCCAGGCCGGAGACCATCCGCAGGGTGGTGGTCTTGCCGCAGCCGGAGGCGCCGAGCAGGGCGAAGAACGAGCCCTGCGGGACGGTCAGGTCGAGATCGTCCACGGCGGTGAACGAACCGTAGCGCTTGGTCAGTCCGGCCAGACGGAGGTCTCCGCCCTCGGTGCGGCCGAGCACATCGTTGGAGCTCATCGGGACTCTTCTCTCATCCTTGGGCGGTGGTGCGCACCGGTTCTACTGGCCGGTGACCTGCTGGAAGCGGCCGGTGTAGTCGTTGAGCTGGTCGACGGTCAGGGCCATGAAGCCGCGGGCCTTCGCTTCCATCTGCTTCGTCGGGACGATCAGCGGGGAGGCCGCCGCCTGCGGGTCCAGGGCGCGCAGGGCGACGTCGGCGCCCTCGACGGAGGGGATGTAGTCGATGTAGTCGTCAAGCGCGGCGGCGACGTCGGGGCGCAGGTAGTAGTTGAGCAGCTTCTCGGCGTTGGTCTTGTGCCGGGCGAAGTTGGGGATGACGCAGTTGTCCGACCAGGACAGCAGGCCTTCCTTGGGCAGGTCGACGGTGACCAGGTTGGGCTTGCCGAGCTGGGCGACGTCACCGGAGTACGCCATCGTCACGGCGGTGTTGCCCTGCTGGAAGTCGCTGAGGTAGTCGTTGCCGGTGAAGGCCCGGATCTGCCCGGCGGCCTTGGCCTTGCGCACGTACTCCAGCGACTTGTTGAACTGCGCGTCGGTGAACTTCTCCGGGTCGTAGCCGAGCGCCAGCAGCGCGAGGGCGACGGTGTCCTCCATCTCGGCGAACAGCGAGACCTTGCCGTGCAGGTCGGGCCGGGTGAAGATCTCGGCGATCGAGGTGATCGGCTGCTTCACCAGGTTCTTGTTGTACGCGATGGTGGTGTACCCGTACGCCCACGGGACGGTGTAGCGGCGGCCGGCGTCGGTGGGGTCGTGCAGCACCGAGGGCAGCAGGTGGGCGTGGTTGGGGACGTTGGCCAGGTCGAGTTCCTGGATGTAGTCGTAGGCGCGGTACTTGGCCACCATGTAGTCGCTGACGACCATGATGTCGTATCCGGTGTCGACGCCCTTGACCAGCGACGGGTCCACCTTGGTGTACCAGTCGTTGTTGTCGTTGATGACCTCCAGGTACTGCACCTGGATGCCGGTCTCCTTCTCGAAGCGGTCCAGGGTGGGGCGCTTGTTGGGGTCCTTGGCGTCGACGTCGATGTACGCGGGCCAGTTGGCGAAGACGACCTTCTTCTCGGTGTCCGAGTAGTCGTGCCCTGGCTGGCCGGTCTCCTGGGCGCCGGGCGGCACCACGTGGCCCTGCACGCCGCAGGCCGACAGCGCGCTCGCCCCGGCGACCGCGAGGCCGCCCGCGGTGGCGCCGCGCAGCAGGGCGCGGCGGCTGACGCGGGAGGCGGTCGAGCGCAGCCGGGTGCGGTTGGTGAACCGCGCGAGGTCGAGGGGGTCGGGACCGGTCACGGCGTCACCTGGCTTCCGAAGATCGTGCGGTGCCAGTCCTTGCGCGCCACCGCCGTGTTGTCGTACATGACGTGCTTGACCTGCGTGTACTCCTCGAAGGAGTACGCCGACATGTCCTTGCCGTAGCCGCTGGCCTTGTAGCCGCCGTGCGGCATCTCGCTGATGATCGGGATGTGGTCGTTGACCCAGACGCAGCCCGCGGCGATCTCGCGGGTGGCGCGGCCGGCCCGGAAGACGTCCCGGGTCCAGGCGGAGGCGGCCAGGCCGTAGGGCGTGTCGTTGGCGAGCGCCAGGCCCTCGTCGTCGCTGTCGAAGGGCAGCACGACCAGGACCGGGCCGAAGATCTCGCCCTGGACGACCTCGCTGTCCTGCGCGGCGCCGGTGATGAGGGTGGGGCGGTAGTACGCGCCCTTGGCGAGGTCGCCGCCCGGGGCGTGGCCGCCGGTGACGACGGTGGCGTAGGAGCGGGCGCGTTCCACGAAGCCGGCGACGCGGTCGCGCTGGGTGTGGGAGATCAGCGGGCCGATGTCGGTGGCGGGGTCGAACGGGTCGCCGACCACCACGGTCTCGAAGAGTTCGGCGACGGCGGCGACGAACGCGTCGTACAGCGGCCGCTGGACGTAGGCGCGGGTGGCGGCGGTGCAGTCCTGGCCGGTGTTGATCAGCGCCCCGGCGACGGCGCCGTGCGCGGCGGCCTCCAGGTCGGCGTCGTCGAAGACCACGAAGGGCGCCTTGCCGCCGAGTTCGAGGTGCAGCCGCTTGACGGTGGCGGTGGCGACCTCGGCGACCCGCTTGCCGACCGCGGTGGAGCCGGTGAACGAGGTCATGGCGACGCCGGGGTGGGCGACGAGGTGTTCGCCCGCCTCGCGGCCGGTGCCGGTCACGACGTTGACCACGCCGTCGGGGATGCCCGCCGCGGTCGCGGCCCGCGCGAACATCAGCGAGGTCAGCGGGGTCAGCTCGGCGGGCTTGAGCACGATGGTGTTGCCCGCGGCGATGGCGGGCAGCACCTTCCAGGCGGCCATCTGGAGCGGGTAGTTCCACGGCGCGATGGAGCCGACGACGCCGACCGGCTCGCGCCGCACGTACGAGGTGTGGTCGCCGGAGTACTCGCCGGCCGCCTGGCCCTGCAGGTGGCGGGCGGCACCGGCGAAGAACGCGGTGTTGTCGACGGTGCCGGGCACGTCGAAGCCGGTCGAGAGCTTGAGCGGCTTGCCGCACTGGAGCGATTCGGCGAGCGCGAGGTCGTCGGCCGCCTCACCGAGGGCGGCGGCGAAGCGGTGCAGGGCGTCGGAGCGCTCACCGGGGGTGGCTCCGGCCCAGCCGGGCAGTGCCTCGCGGGCGGCGGCCACGGCCGCGTCCACGTCGTCGGCGGAGGCGAGGTCGTAGGGGTGGACGGCCTCGCCGGTGGCGGGGTCGACGACACTGTGGCGGCGCCCCGACGAGCCGGGCCTGAGGCTTCCCGCGATGTACTGCGATCCCTCGGCGAGCCGCTCCGCCACTTCGAGCGCGGCTGTTCGGCTGTGCTGCATCACGATGGCGTTTCTCCTCATGTGCTCCCCCGGACGCCCACCGGGGCCGAGGGCCTCGGGTGTAGCGTTTCGCCGGGTTGGTGGCCGATCCTGGCAGAATGGAATCGACCCAACAAGGGATTCCGTTGTTGCCTTTTGGTTACGCGACGGAATCTGTTCTCGACACTTTCTGGCTTCTTGGGACGATGCCGCAGCGCCCATGATCGCGGCAACCGGCACCCTGACTCCGGCGCCGTACCGCGCTTTACACTGTGACAACCCTTCCGGATCCCTGCGGAGGCCCAGCCCGTGTTCCCCACCGTCGAACAGGTCCTGGAACTGGACGTGGTGCGCCACGGCAACCCGAGGGTCGTCGCGGGCGCCGCGGGCCTCGGTCACCCGGTGCGCTGGGTGCACATCAGCGAGCTGGCCGACATCGCCGGCATGCTGCACGGCGGCGAGCTGGTGCTGTCCACCGGCGTGATGCTGCCCGCCGACAAGGAGTCGCTCGCCCGCTACATCGACGACCTGGCCGACGTCGGCGCCGCGGGACTCGTGGTCGAGCTGGGCCGCCGCTACGCCGACGAGCTGCCGAAGGCGCTGGTCAGGGCCGCCGAGCGGCGCGGTCTCCCGCTGGTGGAGCTGCGCACCGAGGTGCGGTTCGTGGCCGTCACCGGCGCGGTGCACGAGCACGTCGTCAACGCCCAGCTGACCGAGCTGCGGGCGTCGGAGTCGGTCCACCAGATCTTCAACGAGCTGTCGGTCGAGGGCGCGGAGCCGGAGGAGGTGGTCCGCGAGGTCGCGCGGCTCGCCGGTGCGCCGGTGGTGCTGGAGAACCTCTCCCACCAGGTCCTCGCCTTCGACGCGGCGGGCCAGGACCCGCGCGGGCTGCTGGACGGCTGGGAGCGGCGCTCGCGCGGGGTGCGGGTGGCCGCCCGCACCGGCTACGACGGCCGCTCCGGCTGGCTGGTCACCACGGTCGGCGCGCGCGGCCAGGACTGGGGGCGGCTGGTCGTGGCGGGCACCCCGGCCCGTGAGCCGTCCAGCCACTGGACGGTGCTGGTGGAACGCGGCGCGGCCACCCTCGCCCTCAACCGGCTGCTGGAACGCGACCGCGAGTCGCTGGAGCGCCAGACCCACCGCACCCTGCTGTCCGGCATCCTCACCCACGCGCTGACCGTCTCCGAGGTCGCGCTGCGCGCCCGGGCGCTGGGCGTGCAGCTGGAGGGGCGGCGGCTGGTCGGGGTGATGCTGCGGCTGCGCGGCGGCCCGGGGTCGGCGGCGCTGGAGGCGCAGGCGCGGCTGCGGGACTTCGCCGAGACGGCGGCGGCCGCGGCCCGCGAGCGGGCGCTGACCTCGCTGATCGGCGCGCTGGACGACGGCGGCGTGGGCCTGCTGGTCTCGCTCGGCCCGGCCGACGACGAGCACGCGGCGCTGGAGGGCTTCGCGGCGGCGCTGGACCGGCTGGCCGAACCGTCCGGCGAGCAGCCCGCGTTCCTGATGGCGGCGGGCTCCTCGGTGGGCTCGCTGCGCGACGCCCGGCGCACCCTGCTGGAGGCCGCCCAGGTCGCCGACGCCGCCTCGCACGCGCGCGAGCGCAAGGCGGGCACGTACTACCGGCTGCCGGACGTGCGCCTGCGCGGGCTGCTGCACCTGCTGCGCGACGACGCCCGGCTCCAGACGTACGTGGAACGCGAACTCGGGCCGCTGCTGGCCTACGACGCGGAGAACGGCACCGACCTGGTGCGCATCCTGAGCGTCTACCTGACCTCGGGCCGCAACAAGTCGGCCGCGGCGGACGCCGCCCACATGTCGCGGCCGTCGTTCTACGACCGGCTGCACCGCGTGGAGCGCATCCTCGGCACCGACCTGGACCAGGTCGAGTCGTGCCTGTCGCTGCACGTGGCGCTGCTGGCGTTGCAGGCGGTCCGCGGCTGAGGCGGGGGGTCGGGGCTAGAGCGTCTCGCGCAGGTCGCGCACCGCCTCCATGGTGGAGCTGCCCGCCCACACGGTCTGGAACGCCAGCCGCAGGCAGCCCGCCAGTGCCGGGTGCTCGATGAACAGCGCGGTCGTGGCGCCCGTTCCGGCCACCGGGTCCGGCATGTCGCACAGCACCAGCGAGGCGTCCGCGATCACCAGCTTCAGCGGCAGATCGCGGGAGAAGCGGGCCTCCTCCCCGGCCAGCCCGAACTGCTCGACGTTCTCGGTCATGCCCGGGTCGTCCAGCACGTCGTAGGTGTAGATCGCCTGGACCACTCCCCCGGCCCGGCTCAGCCGTCTGACGACCTTCATCCCGGCCGGGTTGTCGGTCGAGGTCACGAACGGCGGCTTGTTGAAGCTCAGCAGCTCACGGCTGGCCTGCTCCTGGATGTCGACGAAGCGTTCCGAGATCGCCTTCGGATCCCGCAGCACCTCGATGTAGTCCAGCGGGTCGGACTGCGAGCGGCCCTCCGACCAGACCGGCAACAGGGCGGCCACCAGTCCGCTGGAGACCCGTTCCATCCGGTCCAGCGCCTCGCGCTGGTCCGACATCAGCCGGGTCAGCGCCAGTTCGGGATCGATGGCGGAGAACGTGGCGACCCGGCCCGGGTGGGCCACCGCCAGCCTGCGCCGTACGAGGGCGTCCAGTACGTCGTAGATGCGCTGGCGCGGGACGTCGGCCTCACGTGCCGCCTCGGCGGCCGTGTACGACTCGCGCCTGATCAGCGCGAGATACACCCGCGCTTCGTACCGGGCCAGCCCGAGCGCTACGAGCTGACCGACGGACTGCTCCTCCGGTTCCATGGCAGCACACCGTATACGGCCAGGCAATGAAGTTGGCGAGAAGGATTTACAGCTTCCTGGTTGTCACATCATGGCGTCTTCGCTACTTTCATCGCCAGTAGCCACCACTGTCCGGGGTGGCACATACGGGATCCGTGACAGATCAGCGCACCCCGAACGACAGGGCTCGGCCGGCACCACCGTGGCGCACCCCGTGCGCGCCGCACCGCACAGGGCACCATCCGTATCGCAAGCACCTTCGCGTCATCCGTATCGCACGTACTTTCCGAGCACGAAGCACCATCAGCACCCGCACTCTCCATCCGGCCCCACGGGGCCGACTTGTCATGCGCAGACCACCCTGCCTGCGCATCCCCCACTGGAGGGCACTTCATGCGCTCGAAGAAAAGACACTCCGGCAGACCGGACGTGCGCTGGGCGAGAACCGCCGCCACCGCGCTCCTGTCCGCCGGGGCCCTGGTGACCGGCGGGCTGATCGCCGCGGGCCCGGCCGCCGCGGCCACCCACCAGAGCACCGCCACGAGCAGCACCAGCAGCACGGTGAAGGTCAAGGACGCCTGCGACCAGGCCAGCAAGCCCGGTTACATGTCCTGCTTCGCGGAGAAGCGCACCGACATCGCGCACCGCATGGGCATCTCGCCCAACGCCTCGCCGTCCGGTTACGGCCCGAGCCAGCTGCAGTCGGCGTACAACCTCGCCTCGGCCGCGGCCTCCGGCGGCAGCGGCCAGACGGTCGCCGTGGTCGACGCCTTCGACGACCCGAACGCCGCCAGCGACCTGGCCACCTACCGCAGCCAGTTCGGCCTCCCGGCGTGCGGCAGCGGATGCTTCCAGAAGGTCAACGAGAACGGCCAGACCAGCCCGCTTCCCTCCCCCGCGCCGTCCTCGGACGACTGGACGGGTGAGGAGTCGCTGGACGTCGACATGGTCTCCGCCGTCTGCCCCAACTGCCACATCATCCTGGTGGAGGCCAGCTCGGAGAGCGACTCCGACCTGGGCACCGCGGTCAACACCGCGGTCAGCATGGGTGCGAAGTACGTCTCCAACTCCTACGGCGGCTCCGAGGACTCCTCGCAGACCTCCGAGGACACCCAGTACTACGACCACCCCGGTGTCGCGGTGACCGCCTCGGCCGGTGACAGCGGCTACGGCGCCGAGTACCCGGCCGCCTCGCAGTACGTCACCTCGGTCGGCGGCACCTCGCTGAAGACCGCGTCCAACTCCCGTGGCTGGTCCGAGTCGGTGTGGGACACCTCCTCCTCCGAGGGCACCGGCTCCGGCTGCTCCGCCTACGACCCGAAGCCGTCCTGGCAGAAGGACACCGGCTGCTCGAAGCGGACCATCTCGGACGTCTCCGCGGTCGCCGACCCGGCCACCGGCGTGGCGGTCTACGACACGTACAACGGCAACGGCGGCTGGAACGAGTACGGCGGCACCAGCGCCTCCTCGCCGATCATCGCCTCCGTCTACGCGCTGGCGGGCGCCCCGACGGCCGGCACCACCCCGGCGTCGTACCCCTACGCCCACACCTCGTCGCTCAACGACGTGACCTCGGGCTCCAACGGCTCCTGCTCGCCCAGCTACCTGTGCACCGCGGGCACCGGCTACGACGGCCCGACCGGCCTCGGCACGCCGAACGGCACCGCCGCCTTCACCAACGGCACCAGCACCGGCAACACCGTGACGGTCACCAACCCGGGCAACCAGTCGACCCGTTCGGGCACCGCGGTCTCGCTCCAGATCAACGCGAGCGACTCGGCCAGCGGCCAGACCCTCACCTACAGCGCCACCGGCCTCCCGGCGGGCCTGTCGATCAACTCCTCCAGCGGCCTGATCACCGGCACCCCGACGACCACCGGCTCGTCCAACGTGACGGTCACCGTCAAGGACACCACCGGCGCCTCGGGCACCACCACCTTCACCTGGGCGGTCACCACCGCCACCGGCAACACGGTGACGGTCACCAACCCGGGCAGCCAGTCCACCGCGGTGGGCACCTCGGTCTCGCTGCCGATCAGCGCCAGTGACTCGGCCAGCGGCCAGACCCTCACCTACAGCGCCACCGGCCTCCCGGCGGGTCTGTCGATCAACTCCTCCACCGGTGTCATCTCCGGCACCCCGACCGCCGCGGGCACCTCCAACGTGACGGTCACCGCCACCGACACCACCGGCGCCTCCGGCTCGGCCACCTTCGGCTGGACGGTCACCACCTCCGGTGGCGGCTGCACCGGCTCCCAGCTGCTCGGCAACCCCGGCTTCGAGACCGGCTCGGCCGCTCCGTGGACCGCGTCCTCCGGCGTGATCGACGACAGCAGCAGCGCCCCGGCGCACTCGGGCAACTGGAAGGCGTGGCTGGACGGTTACGGCACCACCCACACCGACACCCTCTCCCAGACCGTCACCGTCCCCTCGGGCTGCAAGGCCACGCTGAGCTGGTGGCAGTACATCTCCACCCAGGAGACGGGCAAGACCGCGTACGACAAGCTGACGGTCACCGCCAACGGCACCACCGTGGCGACCTACTCCAACGCCGACGCGACCAGCGGCTACGTCCAGAAGTCCGTCGACCTGTCCTCCTACGCGGGCCAGTCGGTGACGATCAAGTTCACCGGCAAGGAGGACTCCAGCCTCGCGACCAGCTTCCTGATCGACGACACGTCGCTCCAGACCAGCTGAACAGGGCTGAAGCAACGGCACGTTGAACCACACGCACAGAGGCGGGTCCGGGGCGAAAGCGTCCCGGACCCGCCGTACGTCCGGCCCCCCGCGCCGTCGGTGTCAGGCCAACCGCCAGTAGGCGTCGTCGTGTTCGCCGGTGGGCTCGAAGTCGAAGTCCAGGCCCGTGAGGCCCCTCGGCACGTCGAAGGCGAACACCACGGTCGCCGACCCGCCCGCCTTGAGCGTCCCGGGGAAGTCCGCGGCGTCGGTGGAGATCAGCTCCAGGTCGGTCGAGGCGTCACCGGCGGTGGCGAAGTAGGTGTAGTCGCCCAGGTCCAGGTCGGCGCCCCCGGTCGCGCGCACCGTCACCGTGAAGCGGTACGCGACGTCGCCCGGGGTGTAGCCGTCCGAGCCCGCGGGCGGGGTGAACCGCCGCGGCGCGCCTACCGTCACCCGTGTCCCGTCGCCGAACGCCGCCGTGCCGCCGGGACCCAGCGGACGGTCGTACGTGCCGCGCCCCGAGGTCAGCGGCACCTGCGCGCCGCCGAACCACCGGTCCCCCGACGAGGTGGCCGCGGTCGCGATCACCACGAGGGACAGCCCGACGGCGGCCGCCCCCAGCGCCGCGCCGGCCAACGCCTGACGGCCGTTGCCCGCCTCACCGCGCCGTGCCCGCCGCCTGCCGACCAGACCCGCGACGATCGCCGGTATCCCCAGCGGCAGTCCGAGGACCACTCCGTGCAGCGTGACCGCCGCGAGCGTGGCCCCGGCGCCCAGCACCAGCGCGGCGAGCCCGGCCCCGTCCCGCGGCGCGGGCCGCAGCCAGGCGGCGTACCGGGAGGACGTGGTGGCGGCCTCGGGGGTCTCGGGGGTGCCGGAGACGGGGAGTTCGGAGGCGGGGGTGTGCGACGCGTCGGGCATCGATGCCTCCCGTCGATTCCTCGGTGATTCCTGGGGATACGTCCGGCAATGCTATGGCCCACAGGGCGTTCCGCCGTGCGTCTACGATGAGCCGGACGACACGATCCCAGGAGGCCCGCATGACCGACAGCACCGCCGCACCCGGCGGCCCGGACCTCGGTGGGTTCATCGCCGGACTGCCCAAGGCGGAGCTGCACGTGCACCACGTGGGGTCGGCCTCCCCGCGCATCGTCGCCGAACTGGCCTCCCGCCACCCGGACTCCGCGGTGCCGGACGACCCGGACGCGCTGCGCGAGTACTTCACCTTCCGCGACTTCGCGCACTTCATCGACGTCTAC
Source organism: Streptantibioticus parmotrematis (assembly GCF_019890615.1). Lineage (GTDB taxonomy): Bacteria > Actinomycetota > Actinomycetes > Streptomycetales > Streptomycetaceae > Streptantibioticus_D > Streptantibioticus_D parmotrematis. Next base: position 39,409 of record NZ_JAINVZ010000031.1, read on the forward strand.
CTGTCGGTGGTCGACCTGATCAGGGACGCGGAGGACGTGCGGCTGCTGACCTTCGAGGTCGCCCGCGACATGGCCCGCCAGCGGGTGCGCTACGCCGAGCTGACCATCACCCCGTACAGCTCGGTGCGGCGCGGCATCCCGGCGCAGGCGTTCATGGAGGCGATCGAGGACGCGCGCAAGGCCGCGGAGACCGAGTTCAGCACGGTGCTGCGCTGGTGCTTCGACATCCCGGGCGAGGCGGGGCTGGAGTCGGCCGAGGTCACCACGGAACTGGTGGAGCGCCACGCCCCTCAGGGGCTGGTCTCGTTCGGTCTGGGCGGTCCCGAGATCGGCGTGCCGCGCCCGCAGTTCAAGCCGTACTTCGACCGCGCCCGCGCCCTCGGCTTGCGCAGCGTGCCGCACTCGGGCGAGACGACGGGCCCGGAGTCGGTGTGGGACGCGTTGCGCGACCTGGGCGCCGAGCGCATCGGCCACGGCACCAGCGCGGTGCGCGACCCGCGTCTGCTGGCCCATCTCGCGGAGCACCGGATCCCGCTGGAGGTCTGCCCGACCTCGAACGTGGCGACGCGCGCGGTGGCGTCGCTGGAGGAGCACCCGATCCGTCAGATGGTCGACGCGGGCGTCCTGGTGACCGTCAACAGCGACGACCCGCCGATGTTCGGCACCGACCTCAACACGGAGTACGCGGTCGCCGCCCGGCTGCTGGACCTCGACGCCAAGGGCGTGGCGGACCTGGCGAAGAACGCGGTCGAGGCGTCCTTCCAGACGGAGGAGGCGAAGACCGCCCTGCGCGAGGAGATCGACGCGTACACGGCAGGCTGGACCGGCTGAGCGGCCGGGCCCCGGCGCGAGCACGCGTCCGCGCCCAGGCCGACAGGCCGTCTCACGCCGCCAGTTCGAAGCGTTCGAGGCGTTTGATCATGCGGTGGACCGCCAGCAGCGGGATGATGCCGAAGACGCCGAACGACATGTCGATCAGGGTCCAGCCGAACGGGATGCCGCGGATCGGGCCGCAGATCAGGGCGAGCGGGATGATGCCGACGCAGGCGATCATGCCGAACTCGATCACCCAGATGTTGCGCACCGGGTCGCGGTAGGGCCCGTAGAAGGCGACCGCGATGGCCAGGTGCGCGAAGGCGAGCCAGTCGGTGCCGTACAGGACGAACGGATAGCGCGCGTCGGTGGCGACCAGGCCCAACCGGCAGGTGTGGATCCAGTGCGCGACCAGCGGCAGGTGCATCCCGTCCAGCCAGCGCACCTCGTGCACCAGCGGGAAGGCCGTGGCGCCGCTGAGCACCAGGCACACCACGAAGACGACGAGCCAGATCCGGATGCGGCGCAGCAGCGCCTCGCTTCCCCCCATGTCCGCGCACCCTACGCCCGGGCCCCGGACGTGGTGCGTCCGGGGCCCGGGGCGGTGTCACCTCACGCGTCGAGCGACGTCATCACGTGCTTGACGCGGGTGTAGTCCTCGAAGCCGTACGCCGACAGGTCCTTGCCGTAGCCGGACTTCTTGAAGCCGCCGTGCGGCATCTCGGCGACCAGCGGGATGTGGGTGTTGATCCACACGCAGCCGAAGTCGAGCTTCTTCGACATCCGCATGGCGCGGCCGTGGTTCTTGGTCCACACCGAGGACGCCAGCGCGTAGTCGACGCCGTTGGCCCACTCGACGGCCTGGTCCTCGTCGGCGAAGGACTGCACGGTGATGACGGGGCCGAAGACCTCGTTCTGGATGATCTCGTCGTCCTGCTTCAGGCCCGACACGACGGTCGGCGCGAAGAAGTAGCCCTTCTCGCCCACCCGGTGGCCGCCGGTCTGCACCTTGGCGTGCGACGGCAGCCGCTCGATGAAGCCGGTGACCTGCTTCAGCTGGTTGGCGTTGTTCAGCGGCCCGTACAGCACGTCCTCGTCGTCCGGCTGCCCGGTCTTCGTGTCGGCCGCGGCCTTGGTCAGGGCGGCGACGAACTCGTCGTGGATCGACTCGTGGACCAGCACGCGGGTGGCCGCCGTACAGTCCTGGCCGGCGTTGAAGAAGCCCGCCACCGAGATGTCCTCGACGGCCTTGGGGATGTCGACGTCCTCGAAGACCACGACCGGGGCCTTGCCGCCCAGTTCCAGGTGGACCCGCTTGAGGTCCTTCGAGGCGGTCTCGGCGACCTGCATGCCGGCTCGTACCGAACCGGTGATGGAGGCCATCGCGGGGGTGTGGTGCTCGACCATCAGGCGGCCGGTGTCGCGGTCGCCGCAGACGACGTTGAAGACGCCCTTGGGCACCACGTCGCCGATGATCTCCGCGAGCAGCGCGGTGGACGCCGGAGTGGTGTCGGACGGCTTGAGCACGACGGTGTTGCCCGCGGCCAGGGCCGGGGCGAACTTCCACACCGCCATCATCATCGGGTAGTTCCACGGCGCGACCTGCGCGCACACGCCCACCGGCTCGCGGCGCACGAAGGAGGTCAGGCCCTCCATGTACTCGCCGCCGGACTTGCCCTCCAGCAGCCGGGCCGCACCGGCGAAGAAGCGGATCTGGTCGACCATCGGCGGGATCTCCTCGGACCGCGTCAGGCCGATGGGCTTGCCGGTGTTCTCGCTCTCGGCGGCGATCAGTTCCTCGGCGCGCTCCTCGATCGCGTCGGCGATCTTCAGCAGCGCCTTCTGCCGCTCGGCCGGGGTGGTGTCGCGCCAGGCCGGGAAGGCCGCGGCGGCGGCCGCCATGGCGGCGTCCACGTCGGCGGCTGCGGACAGCGGGGCCGTGGCGTACGCCTCGCCGGTGGCGGGGTTGACGACGTCGGTGGTGCGCCCGTCGGCGGCGTCGCGGAACTCTCCGTCGATGTAGTTACGCAGAGTACGGAGCTCGCTCACTGCCTTCTCCTGTCCTGTGTCCTGATGTCCTGAAGTGCGGTACCGGCTGTCCGGTGTCCGGTGTGTGAGACACCTCCCACCCTAGTCGCTGGACCACCGTATTCGACATACCCGACACCGCCAAACAATGGAATCGGTACTTTCGCGATCGCTTTACGACGGATTTCATCGCGAAGGGCTTGCCAAGGTGACGAGTCCTCGTGCAGAGTGACCCCGTGGCCACTCGTACACCCGAACCGAAAGACCGCAGCGGCGGCACACCGGTGATCGACTCCGTCTCCAAGGCGATCATCGAGCAGCTGCAGGAGGACGGTCGCCGCCCCTACGCAGCCATCGGCAAGGCGGTCGGCCTGTCGGAGGCAGCCGTCCGGCAGCGCGTCCAGAAGCTGCTCGATCACGGCGTAATGCAGATCGTCGCCGTGACCGACCCGCTGACCGTGGGCTTCCGGCGCCAGGCGATGGTGGGCATTACCGTCGAAGGCGACATCGAGCCCGTTTCGGACGCGCTGGCCGAGATGGGCGAGGTGGAGTACGTCGTCGTCACCGCGGGATCCTTCGATCTGCTGATCGAGATCGTCTGCGAGGACGACGACCACCTCCTGGAGATGATCAACAAGCGGATCCGCACGCTGCCCGGCGTGCGGTCCACCGAGAGCTTCGTCTACCTCAAGCTCCGGAAGCAGACCTACACCTGGGGAACCAGATAGCCATGAGCGCGGACCTCTCGAAGAGCGCGTACGACCACCTGTGGATGCATTTCACCCGCATGTCGTCGTACGAGAACGCCCCTGTGCCGACCATCGTGCGCGGTGAGGGCACCTACATCTACGACAGCAACGGCAGGAAGTACCTCGACGGCCTCGCGGGCCTGTTCGTGGTCCAGGCCGGACACGGACGCCAGGAACTGGCCGAGGTCGCCGCCAAGCAGGCGTCGGAACTGGCCTTCTTCCCCATCTGGTCGTACGCCCACCCCAAGGCCGTCGAACTGGCCGAGCGGCTGGCCGAGTACGCGCCGGGCGACCTCAACAAGGTCTTCTTCACCACCGGCGGCGGCGAGGCCGTCGAGACCGCGTGGAAGCTGGCCAAGCAGTACCACAAGCTCACGGGCAACCACACCAAGTACAAGGTGATCTCGCGCGCCGTCGCCTACCACGGCACCCCGCAGGGCGCGCTGTCCATCACCGGTCTGCCCGCGCTCAAGGCGCCGTTCGAGCCGCTGGTCCCCGGCGCGCACAAGGTGCCCAACACCAACATCTACCGGGCGCCGATCCACGGTGACGACCCGGAGGCGTTCGGCCGCTGGGCCGCCGACCAGATCGAGCAGGAGATCCTCTTCGAGGGCCCGGAGACGGTCGCCGCCGTCTTCCTGGAGCCGGTGCAGAACGCCGGCGGCTGCTTCCCGCCGCCGCCCGGGTACTTCCAGCGGGTCCGCGAGATCTGCGACCAGTACGACGTGCTGCTCGTCTCCGACGAGGTCATCTGCGCCTTCGGCCGCCTCGGCACGATGTTCGCCTGCGACAAGTTCGGCTACGTGCCCGACATCATCACCTGCGCCAAGGGCATGACGTCCGGTTACTCGCCGATCGGCGCCGCGATCGTCTCCGACCGGATCGCCGAGCCGTTCTACAAGCAGGACAACACCTTCCTGCACGGCTACACCTTCGGTGGCCACCCGGTCTCCGCGGCGGTGGCGCTGGCCAACCTCGACCTGTTCGAGCGCGAAGGCCTCAACAAGCACGTCCTGGACAACGAGTCGGCGTTCCTCGGCACGCTGGGCAAGCTGCACGACCTGCCGATCGTCGGCGACGTGCGCGGCAACGGCTTCTTCTACGGCATCGAGCTGGTGAAGGACAAGGCCACCAAGGAGACCTTCTCCGACGAGGAGTGCGAGCGCCTGCTGTACGGCTTCGTCTCCAAGAAGCTCTTCGAGAACGGCCTGTACTGCCGGGCGGACGACCGCGGCGACCCGGTCATCCAGCTCTCCCCGCCGCTGATCTCCGACCAGTCGACCTTCGACGAGATCGAGCAGATCATCCGCGGCGTGCTCACGGAGGCCTGGACCAAGCTGTGATCCGGGCCGGGTCCGCGGGGTGGTCAGGACGGTGATCCGGCCTGCGTCCGGGCGGTGATCCGGACACTCCCGACGCGGAGTGAGCGGTCGTGATCCACCCGTGTCCCCTCGCGTGACAGAATCCCCCTCGCCTCGTTCAACGAGGCGAGGGGGATTTCGTTTTGTGCGATGAGACGCAGCGGAGGTGGTCGGCATGGAGACGCCGCCGGACAACGACGTGTTGTGGGGGCGCTCGCTGCGCCACGCGCACGAGGGCTCACCCGCGCTGCTCGGTGTCTCGCTGGGCGTGCGCGACGGGGAGATCCTCGCCGTCGCCGGGCCGCGCGGCTCGGGCAAGACCACGCTGCTGCGCTGCCTGTCCGGGCAACTGGTCCCGGACGAGGGCGAGGTGTGGTTCAACAGCGCGCCCGTCCACACCCTGCGCCGGGCCGCCCGCGAGCGGCTGCGCCGGGAGCGCTTCGGCTGGATCGACCCGTCGCCGCGCCTCGTTCCGGAGCTGACGGCCCGTGAGAACGCGGCGCTGCCCCTGCTGTTGACCGGAGCCTCGCACCGGGCCGCGCGGCAGGCCGCCCAGGAGTGGCTGGAGCGGCTGGACGTCGGGGAGTGCGCCCGCACGCGGCCGGCCGGACTGACCCAGGCGCAGCGCCAGCGGGTGGCGATCGCGCGGGCGCTGGTCACCGTGCCCGAGGTGGTCTTCGCCGACGAGCCGACCGCCGCGCTGCACCGCGCCGACCACGCGCAGGTGCTGCGGACGCTGACCACGGCGGCGCGTTCGCACGGCATCACGATGCTGCTGGCGACGCACGACAGCGGTGTCGCGGAGTTCGCCGACCGCACGGTCGCGCTGGTCGACGGCCGGCGCACGGCGCCGGAGGGTGCACTGTGCTGAAGGAGTCGCGGGCGGACGCCCGTGAGACGGAGCCGGACGAGCCCGAGGTCCCGCGGTCCGAGATCGCCGGGTCCGAGGTCCCGGAGGCCGACGAGGCCGGCGGGAGAACCGAGCCGGGGGCCGGTCCTGCCGCCGATCCGGCCGTCGTGGTGCCGGGTGGACTGCTGCCCAGCGGCGTGGCGTTGCGGCTGGCGCTGCGCGGTGGTGTCGCCGGGGCCCTGATGCGCTGTGTCCTGGCCACGGCCGCGGCAGGCGTGACGTTCCTGCTGCTGGCCGCGCTGGGTCAGGCCCTGCGGCATCCGCACCATCTGGCCGCCGGGGCCGAGCGGTTGGCGTGGTGTGCGCCGCCGCTGGTCGCCACGGTGTGGCTCGCGGTCGTCTCCGCCCGGGGCCGTGCCGGGTCCCCGGCCGCCGACGCCCTCGCCGCGATCGGCGTGGGCCCCTCCCGGCTGCCGCGGATACTCGCCGCGCAGGTGATGTGGACCTGCCTGCTGGGCAGCGTGGTGGCGTGGGGGACGTTCCTGCGGCTGCGCCACGCGCTGGCCGGTACGGCGGCGCTGCCGGTCGCGGGCGTGGTGACGCTGCTGCTGGTCGTGCCGCTGACCGCGGGCGCGGTCTGCCTGACCGCGCTGCGGTTCCGGCTGTCGACTCGTCCGCTGCCGTGGGGCCTGGCGCCGGCCGTCGCGGGGCTGGCGTGCGCCTGGTGGGGTCGCCACGCGAAGGCGTCGGTGCCGCTGCCGGGCGGCTCGCGTGACATGGCGCCCGCGGTGCTGGCCGGATGGGCTTTGGCGTGCGCCGGTGTGGTGGCGTGCGCGCCCTGGCTGGTGGCGCTGGCCGGACGCGCGCTGGCGTCGTGGCGGCCGGGGCCGGTGCGCCTGCTCGCGGGCCGCGCGCTGCGCACCGACGCGCGCCGGGTGGCCGCCGCGGTGGCCTGGCCAGCGGCCGTCCTGGCGCTGGTCCCGGCCGCGTTCCGGCTGCACGCGGGCCATCGCCCCGGAGCGTTCACGCTGCTGGGGGCGGCGGTCGTGCTGGGGGCGGCCGGATGCGCGGCGGTGGCGTCGGCGGCGCGGGCCCGCACGAACGGCTCCGCGACGCGGCGTACCCTGGCCGGGCTCGGCGCCTCGCGGTCGGTGCTGGTCAGGGTGGCCGTCGTGCGCGCGGTGGTGGTGATCGGGGTGGCCGCGCTGGCGGCGGCGCCGGTGAGCTGGCTGCTGGACGGAGTGCTGCGGCTGCGCTGAGGCGGCGCGGCGCCCCGCGGGGGACGCCTCAGCCGTACGCGCCACGCACCAGACGGATGAGCCGTGCCCAGTCGTACGCGCCGCCCTCAGCCGTACGAGCCGTGCCTCACGTACGAGCCGCGCCTCACGAGAACAGCGGGCTGAACGCCCCCGTCAGCACGCTCACCGTCAGCGCGGCCGCCGCGATCCCGGCCGCCGCCGCGATCAGTGCCGCGTCCGCGCCCACGAACCGCTGCGTGCGCGCGGAGGTGCGCGGGATGCCGGAGTCGAAGCCGCGCGCGTCCATCGCCGACGCCAGCCGCGTACCGCGCCGGATCGCGCCGACCAGCAGCGTGAACGACGCCGACGCCAGCAGCCGCAGCCTCGCCAGCGGATTGCGGCCCGCGTCGATCCCCCGGGCCCGGCGCGCGAGGCCGATCAACCGCCACTCCTGGCCCAGCAGCGGCACCAGGCGCCAGGCGGCCAGCGTGCCGATGGCGAAGCGCGGGGAGACCCGGGCGTTCTGCACGAGGGCGTCGGCGAGGTCGGTGGGGTCGGTGGTGGCGAAGACGATGACGCCGGGCAGCGCCACCGCGTACAGCCGCAGCACCAGAGCGAGCGCCGAGGTGACGACGTGCTGGCGGTCGGCGGCGAACAGCAGCAGGGTGACGACCGCGCCCAGCACGCTGACCGCCATCGGCCAGGTGCGCCGCGCGAGCGCCCGGTAGCGGATGCCGAAGAACGGGACGACGGCGAGTTCGACGGCGAGCGCGACCGCGGGGCCCACCGGGTCCAGGCTCACGACCAGGGCGAGTGCGAGGACGGCGGCGGCCACCAGCTTGGCGACCGGGTTGCGGCGGGCCAGCGGCGCGGCCGGGTCGGCGATCGGCGCGGTACGGCTGAAGCTCATGCGGACATCACCGACTCCCGTGCCGCGAGCGGCAGTTCGCGGGCGCCCAGCGCGGCCCGGAAGTCCGTGTCGTGGGTGACGGCGACGATCCCGTGCCCGTCGTCCCGCAACGCCGCCAGCAGGCCCACGAGTTCGCTCCAGGTGCGCCGGTCCTGGCCGAAGGTCGGCTCGTCCAGCACCAGCAGCCGGGGCGCCGCCGCGAGCGCGGTGGCCACCGACAGCCTGCGCCGCTCACCGCCGGACAGCGTGTGCGGGTTGGCCTCGGCGAGCGCGTCCAGCCGCAGCCGGACCAGGAGTTCGTCGGCCCTGGCGGGGTCGGCGGCGCCGAGGGTGAGTTCGTCGCGCACCTTCGGGGTGACGAACTGGTGCTCCGGGTTCTGGAAGACCGAGCCGATGCGGTGGGCCAGCGCCCGCGCCCGCCACTTGTGCGGCGGCTTGCCCGCGTCCGCCCCGGCCAGCGCGGGCGTGGCGGCGACGCGTCCGCCGCCGGGAGCGAGCAGGCCGCCGAGCAGCAGGGCCAGGGTGGACTTGCCCGCGCCGTTGGGCCCGACCACGGCCAGCGCCTCGGCGGCGCGCACGGTCACCTCCAGCCCGTCGAGGACCGGGGCGTACGTGAGCGCCTCGGCGCGCAGCAGTTCCTCACCGGGGCCGGTCCGCGCGGGGTGGGCGCTCGGTGGCAGCCCCGGCACCCACACGCCGTCCTCCGCCAGCTCCCGCCCGTACCGCGCGAAGATCCGCTCGGGCGGGCCGTCGGCGCGGATGCCGCCGCCGGGCTCCAGGACCACGACGCGGTCGAGCATGCCGGTCAGTTCGGCGACCCGGTGCTCCACGACGATCTGCGTGGTCTCCTCGATGCCGCCGAGCACCTCCCGCACCAGCGCGGCGCCCACCGGGTCGAGGTTGGCGGTCGGTTCGTCGAGCAGCAGCAGTCCCGGCCGGGTGACGAGGGCGCCCGCGATGGCGAGCCGCTGCTGTTCGCCGCCGGACAGCGCGCTGGTGGCCCGGCCGGGCCCGTACGGGAAGCCGACGCGGCGCAGCGCGGCGTCGACCAGTTCCGGGATGCGATCCGGCGGCGTGCCGCGGTTCTCCAGGCCGAACGCGACGTCGTCACCGGCGCGTTCCATCACCAGTTGCGACTGGGGGTCCTGGAAGACGATGCCGACGTGGTCGCGGGCCTCGCGCGGGTCGCGGCCGTCGACCTCGATGACGCCCTCGCGCTCCCCCGACTCCGGCGGCAGCAGCCCGGCGAGTGCGGCCAGCAGCGTGGACTTGCCCGCGCCCGACGGGCCGAGCAGCGCGACGCGTTCGCCGTGGTCGATGTCGAGGTCGACGCCGCGCACCGCCCAGCGGCGGCGCCCGGCGTGCCGGTGGCCGAAGCCGCGCAGGCGGACGGTGCTCATGCGGCGCCCGGGCCGGTCAGACCGCGGCGCGTTCGCGGCCGGACGGGAAGGGGTCGAGCGCGCCGGTCTGCGCGAGGGACTTGGTCAGCGCGAGGCTGCCGAGCCCGGCGATCACGGCGGAGCTGGCGACGACGATGGCCGCGTACGCGATCTGCCACCCGGTGGAGTTGGACGCGTAGTACAGCGCGTTGTCCAGCAGCGAGGCGGCGACCCCGGCGAGCGCGCCGCCGATCACCGCGGTCGGCCAGCGCCAGACCCGGTAGGCGGTGAAGGCGAAGCCGAACTCGCCCGCCATGCCCTGGGCGACCCCGTACAGCAGGGTGACCAGGCCCCACGGCGAGCCGAAGAGGGTGGCGACGGAGGCGGCGACGACCTCGCAGAAGATGCCCGCGCCGGGCTTGCGGATCACCAGCGGCCCGAGGACGGCGGGGATCAGCCAGACGCCGTAGATGACGGCGCGGCCGGGCAGCGGGATGGCGCTGGCGACGCCGTCCCACAGCGAGTTCCAGGCCCAGAAGATGACGCCGAAGGCGGCGCCGATGACGGCGGCCACGACGATGTCCACGGTCCGCCAGCGGTTGCTGGGCGCGTTCGTGGGCGCGTTGGCGGTGCTCATGTGCGATGACTCCCTACGCCGGCATGACCCGGATCAGGTGCGAGGGTCTGCGGCCCACCGCCGTCTTCCGGCGGCACCGCACTCTCAGCGCGTACGCGCTCCCCTGTCGGAATGGTCGTACGACCTGAACGTTCGTACGGGTCCTACGATATAGCAGCCGTGATGGCCGGCGTGATGCCCGCAGCGTGGCCGCCGTGGTGGCCGTCGTCGTGGCCGCCGTGGTGGCCGGAACCCGCTCCGTCAGCGCTCCGCCGCCGCGAGCTGGCCGCAGGCGCCGTCGATCTCCTGGCCGCGGGTGTCGCGCACCGTCACCGGGACGCCGTGCGCCTCCAGCGCGCGCACGAACGCCTTCTCGTCCTCGGGCCGCGACGCGGTCCACTTCGAGCCGGGCGTGGGGTTGAGCGGGATCAGGTTGACGTGCACCCGGTGGCCCTTGAGCAGCCGCCCCAGCAGGTCGGCCCGCCACGCCTGGTCGTTGATGTCCTTGATCAGCGCGTACTCGATGGAGATGCGGCGGCCGGAGACCTCGGCGTAGTGCCAGGCGGCGTCCAGCACCTCGCGGACCTTCCAGCGAGTGTTGACCGGCACCAGGGTGTCGCGCAGCTCGTCGTCCGGCGCGTGCAGCGACACCGCGAGGCGGCACTTGAGCCCCTCGTCGGCGAACCGCAGCATCGCCGGGACCAGCCCGACCGTGGAGACCGTGATGCCGCGCTGCGACAGGCCGAGGCCGTCCGGCTCGGGGTCGGTCAGGCGGCGGATCGCGCCGAGGACGCGGTTGTAGTTGGCCAGCGGCTCGCCCATGCCCATGAAGACGATGTTGCTCAGCCGGGCCGGGCCGCCGGGGATCTCGCCGTCGCGCAGCGAGCGCATGCCGGCGACGATCTGGTGGACGATCTCCGCGGTGGACAGGTTGCGGGTGAGCCCCGCCTGCCCGGTCGCGCAGAACGGGCAGTTCATGCCGCAGCCCGCCTGCGAGCTGATGCACATCGTGACCCGGTCCGGGTAGCGCATCAGCACGGATTCGACCAGCGTCCCGTCGAACAGCCGCCACAGCGTCTTGCGGGTGGTGTCGTTGTCGCAGGAGACGTTGCGCACGACGCTCATCAGCTCGGGCAGCAGGTCCGCGGCGAGCTTCTCGCGCGCGGCGGCCGGGATGTCGGTCCAGGCCGCCGGGTCGTCCGCGTAGCGCGCGAAGTAGTGCTGCGACAGCTGCTTGGCGCGGAACGGCTTCTCGCCGAGCGCGGCGACCGCCTCACGGCGCTCGGCGGGCGCGAGGTCGGCGAGGTGCCGCGGGGGCTTCTTGGCACCGCGGGGCGTGACGAAAGTGAGTTCTCCGGGCTTAGGCATGGCTGTACCAGTGTCGCAGACGAACGGGGTGGGCCCGTCCGCGTGGATTCCCGGGCCCGGCCGCTACGTGTCCCGGCCGCTCAGCAGGATGCGGCGGCCGGGAGGCACGAGGGGTCAGCTCGCCCCGACGAAGATCACCAGCAGCAGCCAGACCACCGGGGCCGTGGGCAGCAGGGAGTCCAGGCGGTCCATGATGCCGCCGTGGCCGGGCAGCAGCGTGCCCATGTCCTTGATGCCGAGGTCCCGCTTGATCATCGACTCGCCCAGGTCGCCCAGCGTGGCGCTGGCGGCCACCGCGAGGCCCAGCAGCAGGCCCTGCCACCACTGCCCGCCGTCGATCAGGTACCGCATCGACAGCGCGCCCGCCACCATCGCGAAGGTGGCCGCGCCGACCAGGCCCTCGCGGGTCTTGCCGGGGCTGATGCGCGGCGCCAGCTTGTGCTTGCCGAAACGCCAGCCGACCGCGTACGCGCCGGTGTCGCTGACCACCGTCAGCAGCAGGAAGACGAAGACCCGCCAGGGCCCGTCGTGCGCGGCGAGCATCATCACCACGAACGTCGCCAGGAACGGCACGTAGAACGCGGCGAAGACGCCCGCGGTGACGTCCTTGAGGTAGTCCTCCGGCGGCTTGGCCATCCGCCAGACCAGCACCGCCAGCACCGTGAGCGCCATGGCGATCCAGGCGCCCTCGGCGGCCTTCAGATAGCCCGCGATCACCATCGCCGCGCCGCCCGCCGCCAGCGGGACCAGCGGCGCGTGGATGCCCTTGCGCTCGGTCAGGCGGCTGGTCAGCTCCCACAGGCCGACCACGACGGCGACCACCACGACGCCGACGAAGACCGCCTTGACGACGAACAGCGCCGCGACGATGACCGCGCCCAGGCCGACGCCGACCCCTATGGCCGCGCCGAGGTCGCGTCCCGCGCTCTTGCGGGCGCCGTCCTTACGGGCACCGGCCCGGTGGCCCTGGCCGGCGTCACCGCGGCCGCCGTCCTGACCCGGGCTGTCGTCCGGTACTGGTGGCATGGGTCGAGTCTGCGCCGCGGGACCGCCGTCGTACGAGGGACCCGCCGGGACCGGCGCGCCCTCGAAGGCGGCAGGCGTCCGCTCGGGGGCTCCCTGCCAGCCGGCGCCCGGCGGCGCCCCCCGTGAAGAGTCGTTCATCAGACCTCGAGCAGCTCGGCTTCCTTGTGCTTGAGCAGCTCGTCGACCTGAGCCACGTACTTGTCGGTGGTGTCCTGGAGGTCCTTCTCCGCGCGGCGCACCTCGTCCTCACCGGCCTCGCTGTCCTTGACGAGCTTGTCCAGCGTCTCCTTGGCCTTGCGACGCACGCTGCGGATCGAGACCCGGGCGTCCTCCGCCTTGCCCTTGGCGACCTTGATGAACTGCTTGCGGCGCTCCTCGGTCAGCTCGGGGAACACCACCCGGATGATGTGGCCGTCGTTGGACGGGTTGACGCCCAGGTCGGAGTCGCGGATCGCGGTCTCGATGGCCCGCAGCGCGGTCTTGTCGAACGGGGTCACCACGGCCATCCGCGGCTCCGGCACCGAGAACGACGCCATCTGGTTGATCGGCGTCATGGTGCCGTAGTACTCGGCCACGATCTTGTTGAACATCGCCGGGTGCGCACGGCCGGTGCGGATCGCGGCGAAGTCCTCCTTGGCGACCACGACGGCCTTCTCCATCTTCTCCTCGGCCTCGAGGAGGGTCTCTTCGATCACCATCTGCTCCTGGTCTTCTGATCGTCGTGCGCTTCGGGAATCTCGCCGTCGCTGCCTGTTCACCGCACGGTGTCGGACCGGCGGCGGGTTGTCCATCCCCGTGACGGGCTGTTCGCCGTGCCGGGGTGGTCACGCCCGCGAGGGGCGGTCGTGCTCAGTCCCGGGTGCCGTGGTCACTCACCAGCGTGCCGATCTTCTCACCCTTCACGGCGCGGGCGATGTTGCCCTCGGCGAGCAGTTCGAAGACGAGGATCGGCAGGCTGTTGTCGCGGCACAGGGTGATCGCGGTGGCGTCCGCGACCTTCAGGTCCCGGGCGAGCACCTCGTCGTACTCCAGGGCGTCGAACTTGACCGCGTCGGGGTTGAGCTTGGGGTCGGCGTCGTAGACCCCGTCGACGCCGTTCTTGCCCATGAGGATCATCTCGGCGTGGATCTCCAGGGCACGCTGCGCGGCGGTGGTGTCGGTGGAGAAGTACGGCATGCCCATGCCCGCGCCGAAGATCACGACGCGGCCCTTCTCCAGGTGCCGCACGGCGCGCAGCGGGATGTAGGGCTCGGCGACCTGGCCCATGGTGATGGCGGTCTGCACCCGGGTGTCGATGCCCTCCTTCTCCAGGAAGTCCTGGAGGGCGAGGCAGTTCATGACGATGCCGAGCATGCCCATGTAGTCGGAGCGGGCGCGGTCCATGCCGCGCTGCTGGAGTTCGGCACCGCGGAAGAAGTTGCCGCCGCCGATCACGATGGCGATCTGGGTGCCGCCGCGCACCACCGCCGCGATCTCCCGGGCGATCTTGTGCACGACGTCGGGGTCGACGCCGAGGCTGCCGCCGCCGAACGCCTCGCCGGACAGCTTGAGCAGGAACCGGCGGGCGCTGCCGTCGCCGCCCTTGCGGTGCGGATCCGCGGTCGTGTCGTCGGGGCGGGCGTCCTGATCCATGGGTCTCTCCTCGTGCACGTACGAAGGAGGCCATTGCCGGGGGTACTCGACGGTTCCCTCTGCGGCAATGGCCTCCTCGTCACAACTGCGGCCGGCCGGCGAGCGGCCGACCGCGTACGACCCTAGCCGGGTCGTCGGTCATTCGCTGCCGGGCTCAGACGCCGACGCGGAAGCGCGCGAAGCTCTTCAGCGTGACGCCGGCCTCTTCCAGCACCTTGGCGACGGTCTTCTTGTTGTCCTTGGCGAACGCCTGGTCGAGCAGGACGTTCTCCTTGAAGAAGCCGGTGACGCGGCCCTCGACGATCTTCGGCAGGGCGCCCTCGGGCTTGCCCTCCTCGCGGGCGGTGGCCTCGGCGACGCGGCGCTCGTTCTCCACCGTCTCGGCCGGGATCTCGTCGCGGGTGAGGAACTTCGGCGCGAACGCGGCGATGTGCTGCGCCACGTCCTTGGCGACCTGCGCGTCCTCCTTGTCGAGCGCGACCAGCACGCCGACCTGCGGGGGCAGGTCCGGGCTGGTGCGGTGCAGGTAGGAGGAGACGAAGCCGTCGGCGAACTGCGCGAAGCGGCTCAGCACGATCTTCTCGCCGAGGGTGGCGTTGGCCTCGTCGACGTACGCCTGGACGGTCTTGCCGGCCTCGATCTCGGAGGCGAGCAGGGCGTCGAGGTCGGCCGGCTCGGCGGCGGCGACGTGCTTCGCGATGGCCTCGGCGACGGCGACGAACTTCTCGCCCTTGGCGACGAAGTCGGTCTCGCAGTTCAGCTCGACGAGGACGCCGGAGGTGTTGTCGTCCGCGATGAGGGAGACGACGGCACCGTTGGAGGCGTTGCGGCCCTCACGCTTGGCGACGCCCTTCTGGCCCTTGACGCGGAGGATCTCGACGGCCTTGTCGACGTTGCCCTCGGCCTCGTCCAGCGCCTTCTTGCAGTCCATCATGCCGGCGCCGGTCAGCTCGCGGAGCTTCTTGACGTCGGCGGCGGTGAAGTTCGCCATGGTCCCTGGAATCTCTTCTCGAAAAGTCGGGGGTCTACCGGTGTACGGCGGGGGCCGGACTCTTGTCGAGCCCGCCCCCCGTCGTGTTCAGCCCTGGTGGGCCGGGTTCGGCCCTGGCGGCCGGACGCGGCCCTGACGGGCGCGCTCGCGCGGCGGCCCCTCAGGGCCGCACGGCGCGGCGACTCAGGCGTTCTCGCCCGCCTCGGTGGCCTCAGGAGCCTCGGTGGCCTCGGGGGCCTCCGCGGCCGGAGCCTGCTCGGCGGCGGGCGCCTCAGCGGCGGCCGGAGCCTCGGTGGCGGGCGCCTCGGCGGCGGCCGGAGCCTCGGCAGCGGTCTCCTCGGACTTGGCCTTCTCGCCCTCGAGCAGGTCGCGCTCCCACTCGGCCAGCGGCTCGGACGGGGCGGCCTTGGCGTCACCGGTGGCGGCACCGGAGCGGGCGATCAGGCCCTCGGCGGCGGCGTCGGCGATGACCCGGGTGAGCAGGGTGACGGAGCGGATCGCGTCGTCGTTGCCCGGGATCTTGTAGTCGACCTCGTCGGGGTCGCAGTTGGTGTCGAGGATCGCGACGACCGGGATGCGCAGCTTGCGCGCCTCGCCGACGGCGATGTGCTCCTTCTTGGTGTCCACGATCCAGACGGCGCTGGGCACCTTCTGCATGTCGCGGATACCGCCGAGGGTCTTCTCGAGCTTGTTCTTCTCGCGCTCGAGGACCAGGAGCTCCTTCTTGGTGAGGCCGGAGGCGGCCACGTCCGTGAAGTCGATCTCCTCGAGCTCCTTCAGGCGCTGCAGGCGCTTGTAGACGGTCGAGAAGTTGGTGAGCATGCCGCCCAGCCAGCGCTGGTTGACGTACGGCATGCCGACCCGGGTCGCCTGCTCGGCGATGGCCTCCTGGGCCTGCTTCTTGGTGCCGACGAAGAGGACGGAACCGCCGTGGGCGACGGTCTCCTTGACGAACTCGTAGGCACGGTCGATGTACGACAGCGACTGGAGCAGGTCGATGATGTAGATGCCGTTGCGCTCGGTGAAGATGAAGCGCTTCATCTTCGGGTTCCAGCGGCGGGTCTGGTGCCCGAAGTGGACGCCGCTCTCCAGCAGCTCCCGCATCGTGACGACGGCCATGGCCGTACTCCTTGGGTACTCGGTTCCGCGGACGCCGGGCGGCGGCCGCGCCTGACGCCCCGGCGCGCCGTGCCGCGGAAGGCGCTGCGCTTGGGGCTCAGCGCGCGCGGGCTGCGCCGGGCGCTGCTCACGCGGGTCTTCCGAGGACCGAGGGACGCGGCCTCCGAACTCGCCTCCCGGGAAGGGCGGCGGTACGGCGGAGGCGGGGCGTGCGAAGTCGACCCGGTGGCCCGGGTCGCCAGGGAAAGTGTACGGGACCTGGAAGGTGCTGGGCGACACGGGTTTCGCCCCCTGCGGGGGCGGTCTACGGGACGGGGTTGCGGGGGCGGGCAGGGTTGCGGGCGGGGTTGCAGGGGGCAGCGGCCGGCTGGGCGGTGCGGGGGCGGGTGAGCCTTGCGGGGAGGGACGGGGTCGCAGGGAGGCGGCGACTGGCTGGAAGTGTGGGGGCGAGCGGGCTCGCGAGAGCCGGCGGCTGTCGGGAGCAGGGGCGCGCGCTGCCAGGGACGGAGACGTTCGGGTGCGTTGGGGTGCGCTGGGGGCGGGCGGTGCGCGTGTGGGTGAGCGGGTTGTCCACAGGTGGGCGGGGGTCCACAGGATGCGACCATGATCATCTGGGCGGCGCCGGGCGCGGGACCGTGGGCTCATGTGGCAGCGACGAGCAGTGGACGACGGAGCGCGGCACCCGCGGCGGACTCCCTCGCGACGACGGCGAGGGACCTGGCGGGGCGCCCTGCTGATACTGGGTGTGCTCCTGATGTACGTGTACGCCTACGCGCCGGGGCGCGCGGTGGCGGACGCGGTGCCCGGAGGCGAGGGAGCGCGCGCCTGGCCGGTGACAGGACCGCACGGGGAGCGCGAGCCGCCTCCCGTGCTGCGCGGGTTCGAACCTCCCCCCGCGCCGTGGGCCCCGGGCCACCGCGGTGTCGACCTGGGCGCCCCGCCCGGCACCGCCGTACGCTCCGCCGCCCCCGGTGAAGTGACGTTCGCCGGAGTGATCGCGGGGCGGGGCGTGGTCACCGTCCAGCTGTCCGGTTCCGGCGAACCTCCGCTGCGCACCACCTACGAACCGCTGCGCCCGGCCGTCCGCCCCGGCGACCGCGTCACCGCAGGGCAGGACATCGGCACGCTGGGCCCGGGGCCGTTCCACTGCCCGGCGGGGTGTCTGCACTGGGGACTGCTGCGGGGCGATCAGTACCTCGACCCGCTCTCCCTGATCCCGCCCGCCTTGCGCCGCCTGGGCCCGTCCCGCCTGCTGCCGATCCGTGGCGTCCCGCCTCCGGGTGTGGCGACGCCCGCCACGGTCGCCGCGCAGGCCCGACGGGAACCGACGGCGTGGGCGGGCAGTGCGGCCGGCTGGAGCGCGGGCGCGGCCGGGGTGGCAGTCGCCGTGCTGACGGTGGCGGGCGCCCGGTTCAGGAACGCCGCGGGTCCACCCCGTGCAGGGCCATGGAGACGGCGGCCTCGGTGATGCGGTCGGGGTCCTCGGCGGCGCCCAGTTCGATGCGGCGGACGGCGGCGTCGACCACGCCCTGCAACAGCATCGCGGTCAGCCGGGGCTCGGCGTGGCCGAGGGCGGCGAGGGCTTCGACGACCATGGCGATCAGGCCGCCGTGAGCGGCGCGGATCTTCTCGCGGGCGCCGGAGTCGAGTTCACCGGCCGAGATGGCGACGACGGCGCGGTGCCTGCGGTCGCCGACCAGCGCGAGCTGGGTGCGCACGTACGCCTCGATCTTGGCGGCGGCGGTGTCCGCCGCACCCATGGCCGCCTCCACCTCGGCGACCCAGACGGGGAAGTCGACGGCGCACAGCTCTTCGACGACCGCGGCGCGGGAACGGAAGTACTCGTAGACGGAGGACCGCGCGAGCCCGGTGCGTTCGGCGAGCGCCGGGAAGGTCAGCGCGTCCGTGCCGCCCTCGGTCAGCAGGGTGCGCGCGGCGTCCAGCAGGGCGGCGCGCTGCATCGTCCGGTGCTCGGCCACGGAGGCCGCTCGAATCCTTGGCACCCCTCCACTGTACGGACCGGGCCTGTGCCGGGGGTCAGCAGCGTCCGACGTCCGCGAGTTTCGCCCGCAGCTGCAGTATCGACTTGGTGTGGATCTGGCTGACCCGGCTCTCGGTCACACCGAGGACCTGCCCGATCTCGGCGAGGGTGAGGCCTTCGTAGTAGTAGAGGGTGACCACCGTCTTCTCGCGTTCGGGCAGGGTGTTGACGGCGCGGGCGAGCAGGCGGCGCAGTTCGCGGTCCTCGGCGATCTCGACGGGGTTGTCGGCCGCCCGGTCCTCCAGGGTGTCGATGAGACTGAGCCGGTCGCCGCCCTCGGTGCTGACGTGCAGGAGTTCCTCGAGCGCGACGACGTTGGCCAGGGAGAGCTGGCCGAAGATGGTGTGCAGGTCCTCGACACCGATGTCCATCTCGGCTGCGACCTCGGGCTCGGTGGGCGTGCGGTGGTAGCGCGCTTCGAGGGTGGCGTAGGCGCGCTCGACGGCGCGGGCCTTCTGGCGGACCGAGCGGGGGATCCAGTCCAGCGCCCGCAGTTCGTCGATCATGGCGCCGCGGATGCGGGTGATGGCGTAGGTCTCGAACTTGATGGAGCGTTCCGGTTCGAACTTCTCGATGGCGTCGATGAGCCCGAAGACCCCGGAGGAGACGAAGTCGGCCTGCTCGACGCTGGACGGCAGCCCGACGCTCACGCGCCCGGCGACGTACTTGACCAGCGGCGAGTAGTGAAGGATGAGCTGCTCGCGCAACCGTGCTTCGCCGGTGTCCTTGTAGGAGCGCCACAGTTCGTCCAGGGCGCTGGGGGCCGTGGGGGCGGCGGTCCGTACGCGCAGGCGAGTTCCGTGGTCTTCGGTCGTCGCTGTCGCGCGGTCAGGCCCGGAGGTGTGCTGGGGCATGCGTCGCCTTTGAGCCGTTCTGCCGTGACATAGGTGGGGGGGTGAGGCTGGGGTATGCGCGAGCGTAGCGTGACCCGGCCGTCGCACAGTGCTACGACGTTCGGGTGAGTCCGCCGCAGATACGTTCCGCCGTGTGGCAGGCAGGACGGAAGGCCGCTCCGCCCGTCCCTGCCCTCGGCTGCTGCGTATTAAAGCGTTTTGGGGCCACTCCCCTAACCTCGCCATCGGATCGCTCCAGGTCAAGAACCGTCCTGTCACCTGATGGTGTGTTGACCGGGTCACCGGATCCGCGTGTTGTCACCTCCGTTCCGCGCCGATCGTCGGAGCTGCGGGGGCGTCAGTCGCCAGTGCGGGCCGTCGCGTTCGACGAATCCGAGGGCGTGCAACTCGTGCAGGCGGCCGGTGGTCTCGTCGAGCCCGAGGCCGGCGTCGCGGGCGATCTGTTCGGCGGTCGCGGTGCGGCGGCGGCCGGGCAGCGCTTCGAGTACCGCGGCGGCGGCCGGGCCGAGCAGGTCCCTCGGCAGCACCGGGCCGTGGCGCGGGGGCGCGAGGTCCTCCCCGATGGTGCCGACCAGTTCGATGACCTCGGGCGCGTCGGTCACCAACTGGGCTTCTGCGCGCAACAGTTCGTGCACGCCCGCGGAGAGCGTCGAGGTGACCGGGCCGGGGACACCCATGACCACCCTGCCCAGTTGACGCGCCCAGCGGGCGGTGACCAGGGAACCGCTGCGCAGTTGGGCCTCCACCACGACCGTGCCGCGGGTGAGCGCCGCGATGACGCGGTTGCGCAGCACGAAGCGGCTCCGGGTGGGGTGGTCGCCCGGGGGCAACTCGGCGACGACCAGACCCTGTTGGGTGACGCGCCGCAGCAGTTCGGCGTGGCCGGCCGGGTAGGGCACGTCGACGCCGCAGGCGAGCACGGCCGCGGTCGCCCCGCCCGCTGCCAGGGCGCCCCGGTGCGCGGCGGCGTCGATGCCGTAGGCCGCGCCCGAGACGACGGTCCAGCCCGCCTCGGCGAGGTCGGCGGCAAGGGTGGCGGCGACGTGGCTGCCGTAGGCGCCGCAGGCCCGGGCCCCGACGAGCGCGACGGAGCGCAGCGCCCACATCCGCAGGCTCGGCCGACCGCACACCCACAGGCCGATCGGCCGCTGGTCGCCGAGGTCGTCGAGCTGGGTGGGCCACTCCTCGTCGCCGGGGCAGACGAACCTGCCGCCCAGGTCGTGGATGACCTGGAGGTCGGCGTCGGGGCGCACCCGGGTGCCGCGGACGCGGTATCCGGCGGCCCTGCGGTCGGAGACGCCGGGCAGCTCGTCCTGTCCGGTCAGCATGGCCAGGGTCTCCACCGGCCCGCGGCGTCGCAGCCAGCGGCCGACCGCCTCGTCGCCGGGCTCGGCGATCCTGGTGAGCGCGGCGCGGGCACGGCGTTCCTCGTCGCCGAGGCGTGCAGGGGCGTCGGGGGGCTCGGTGGTGTGCGCGGGCGCGGTCGGGATGGTCATGACGCGCTCCCCACGCCCACCGGGACGCCTCGGTAGACGCCGGTGCGCAGTTCCAACGCCTGCCCGACGTCGTCCAGTTCGGGGCGGTCGTGTCCGGCCAGGTCGGCGACGGTCCAGGCGACCCGCAGGACCCGGTCGAGCCCTCGCGCGGTGAGCCGGCCACGTTCCATCTCGCGTTCCACGTCCCGTATCGCTCCGCGGGCGGTCTGCCAGCGGGTGCGCAGTTCGTGGCCGGGGACCTCGCTGTTAGTGGTCCAAGGGTGGCCCTCGTAGCGGGCGGCGGCCCGGAGCCGTGCGGCCCGCACCCGGGCGCCGACGACGGCGGTGGTCTCGTTGTCACCGGCGGCGTCGAGCAGTTCGCCACGACTGACCGGGTCCACGGTGACGCGCAGGTCCACCCGGTCCAGCAGGGGGCCCGACAGCCGTGACTGGTAGCGGCGGACCGCGCTCGGCTGGCAGTCGCACCCGCCGCCGACCATGCCGTGCCGACCGCACGGACACGGGTTGGAGGCGAGGACGAGCAGGAAGCGGGCGGGCAGCCGCATGACGCCGGCGGCTCTGGCGACGACGACGTGGCCCGACTCCAGCGGCTGGCGGAGGGCTTCGAGCACCTGGGTGGTGAATTCCGGCGCCTCGTCCAGGAAGAGCACGCCGCGGTGGGCGAGGGAGATCGCACCGGGGCGGGGCAGTCCGGTGCCGCCGCCGATGACGGCGGGCATGGTCGCGGAGTGGTGCGGCGCGCAGTAGGGCGCCGTGCCGATGAGCGGCTTGCCCGCCGGGAGGATGCCCGCGACGGAGTGGACCGCGGTGACCTCCAGCGCCTCCTGCGGGGTGAGCGGCGGCAGCAGACCGGCGAGGCGTTCGGCGAGCATGGTCTTGCCCGCGCCGGGCGGACCGGTCAGGTGGAGGTGGTGGCCGCCCGCCGCGGCGACCTCCAGGGCCTTGCGGGCGAGGCGCTGGCCCGCGACGTCGGCCAGGTCGGGGGCGGGACCGCGCGCCGGGCCGAACGTGCCGGGCGGGGCCAGTCCCGCGCCCATCGGGTCGGGCCGGTCGTCGTCGAGCGGCTCCTCGTCGGGGACGGGCTCGTCGTTGAGCACGGCGATCAGCTGGCGCAGGCTGCGGATGCCGAGGACGGCGACGCCCGGGACTAGGGCGGCCTCGGCCGCGGTGCGCTCGGGGACCACGACGTGGCGGTATCCGGCGTCGGCGGCGGCGAGGACGGCGGGCAGGATGCCACGGACCGGGCGGACCCGGCCGTCGAGTCCGAGTTCGCCGATGACCATGAGGTCGGCGATGGCGTCGGGCGCCACGCGTTCGGCGGCGCCGAGGGTGGCCAGAGCGATGCCGAGATCGAACCCGCTACCGGACTTCGGCACGGCGGCCGGGCTCAGGCCCACGGTGAGCTTCTTCTGCGGCCAGGTCTCCCCACTGT
>NZ_JAINVZ010000032.1 GCF_019890615.1 Streptantibioticus parmotrematis
CCCCCCCCCGGCCCCACTGCCGGGCCCCCCCCCCCCCCCCCCCCCCCCCAGGACCGTGGCGGCGTAGGTGCCGCCACCCTCTCCGGTGAGGTCCCGGTAGGCCTTTTGCACTGTCAGCGCGGCGGCCATCAGACCGGCCGCGACGCTCAACATCATCGCGGCTCGTCCTGCGGGGTCTCGTGCGGTTCGCACGACTCATGGCAAGTCTCCGGGCAAGCGTGGAGGTACCGTCACGTACCGACGAGCGCGCGACCATTTGACGCGCGCCCTGGCTCACCGTCGGGCGGTCCGGTCAGGCTCGCGCGGCCCGTCCGGGACCGGCACCGCTTCCGTTCGCACATACGACCGAGGACGGCGTCCGGTTCGCGCCAGTGCGCCTCCGGTGAGTCGCTCCACGAGACGGCCCGGTCGTTCTCGTCCAGGGCGCCGTCGGCGCCGTGTTCAACGAAGCCCGCTCCCAGTCCGGCCCTGCGCGTGCGCGGCCGCGCACGGCCGTCCCCGCCGGTGAACCGTCCGTCGGGTCCATCCGTAGGAGGGGGTGGGGCCCGAAGGGCGCCTGTACGGGCCCAAGGCGGCCGCGGGTGTTCCCGCCGCACGATGTGTGAGGAGAGCAAGGTTGCGAGCCCACTCCATCGAGTATGACGCTGAGCGGATCCTTGTCTTCCGCACGGCGCAGCGAGACGACGGCGCACAGGGGTGGCGGGCCGCACCACGGCTGCGGATCGCCCTGGCCCACGGCGAGCAGGCCCCGTTGGTGGGATTGGGCTGGCGGACGCTGGACGGCGCGGAGGCGGCGATCGGCTTCGAGAGGGACATGCAAGGCTTCCACGGATATCGCCGAGCCACCGACGGCATGCCCGCGGAGTACCGAGGGGTCCTGGAAAGGTGCGAAGAGTTCCGGGACGACGCGGCACACCGGTTCCGCACTCAGCGGAGTCGGGGTGCCGAGTGGCGTGATGGGCCTGATCTGCGACTGCTACTGGAAGACGGCGACGCCTGTGCGGAGCGCCTGGACTGGTGCGATCGAGCGGGTGAAGCCGGCGCGCTCTCCCTACGGGTGGCCCTCAGCGAACCCCACGCCGCGAGCGAGGTGACCAGAGGGGTCGGCACGATCCGGGCACACCACGAGTTCCGGGCAGCGGGTGAGGTCGCCGACAACCTGCTGGACGGCTTACCCAACAAGTGGCTGGGCGACTGGGCCGACGGGGCGTGGCTGGAGTTCGACCTCGTCCGGCCCGCCGCCATCCGCTACTACCTACTCACTACAGCGAATGACTGCCCGGACCGCGACCCGACGGACTGGGCCCTTAAGGGCTCGCACGACGGCTGGCAGTGGAATCGGCTGGACTTACGTGGCGGACAAGTCTTCACCCGCAGGCACGAGGAGCGTGGCTTCACCGTTGCCGAGGGGGACGGCACCGCCTACCGTCATTACCGCATCGACTTCACCGCGAACGCCGGCGCCGATCACGTCCAACTTCGCCGGGTGCGCCTGTTCGAGACGCCTCCGCTCACCACGTACCAGGGTTTCTTCGGCTGTCTGAGGCAGGCCGACGGTATTCCTTCGGGGCTTCGCGGCTCGCCAATCCCGAGGGCGTCGCGGCCCACCGCTGCTGGTATCCGCACGGCCGAGCTCCAACGCCCGCTACCACGCACCGTCTCGGACTGGCACGGCTATCTCTCGGAATACAGCGCCGACATCATCCGCGTCGCCGCTGGCGACGAACTGTCCGGTGTGGGCAAGCGGCGCGGGGCCGGCTGGCTGGGCTACGAGGGTGCGAGCGAGGAGCGCCTGGCGGGCGCCGAGGCGCGCCTAGGTACCCGGCTGCCGCCGAGTTATCGCTCGTTCCTCGGGGCCTCCGACGGTTTCCTCCATCTGGGCCCCTTCATGCGGGAAATGCGCGCTACCCGAACGGTGACCTGGCTCAGAGGGTCGGCCCCGGAGTTCTCCCACTCCATGGACGGCAAGGACAGCCGGGTGTTGGAACGTGCGCTGCTGATCTCCGCGGAGGGGGACGCGCAGCACTGGCTGCTCGACCCGGGTGACGTCTCGCAGGACGGGGAGTGGGCCGCCTACATCTGGGCGAGTTGGTACCCGGGCCTGGGCGAGCGGTACTCGTCGTTCGCCGAACTGGTCGCGGCGGAGCGCGCGAGGTTCGAGCGCCAGGCCGGATACGAGGGACGTGGAGTCCGGCCGGAGGGGGCCAACGAACTGGTCGCCCAGGGGCGCGACCAGGTACGGCGAGGACTACCGGAGCAAGCACTGGCGAGTTTCGAGCGTGCCGCGGTCAAGGGCTCGGGGGCCGGTCTGTACCTCAAGACCCTTCTGGGCGCGTTCTTGGACCTGCGGAGCGCGCACCACGACATCCGCGACGACGTCCTCGGCCGCAAGCACGTCGTAGAGACGATCGGTGCGGACCAACTGCGTGCTGAAGCGGTCCCGTTGTACCTGCGACGCGTGGTGGAGAACCAGGGACCGATGGTCGCGCTTCCCCAGCTGGCGGTCCTTGAAGGGCTCGTCCCCGAACTGGCCCTCATGGCGGGCGAGTCCGCTGCGGAATGGATCGCCCGCGCCGCGGCCCATGTGCCTCCCGCGCTGCCCGAGACGCCGGTCTTTCAACAGGCGCTGGACCAGGCGCGCGTCCTGGCCGGTCGTGGCGCGGGCGACGCGGCGTGGGCCGTCATCGAGGCCGCCCTGCCGCACTGGCACTCCTTCAACCCGCATCGGGTCGTCCCGGTCATCCTGCTCACCGATCCGCTGTTGCGCAATGTGGTCACCCCGCGCCGTGCCCGGTTGGCGGTGACGCTCCCACGAGCGACGGGTCGGACGGCGTGACGCCAGAACGCGGTCACTTGCCTGGGCCGACCCCGCGGGCGGGCAATGGACCAACGCCGCGTAGGCGGCCATGGTGTGTGTCCCGCCGTTGCGATGACGACGCACCGGGTCTCAGCCCATCGCGGGCTGGTGTGGATGATGGTCCTTTGGCCGCGTCGCTGGCTCGAGACGACGGTCGACTGTGCTGTGTCATATGATGCGTCCGTCCTCTGTGTGTCGCTGTCACGATTCGACGTCGGCGCTGTCTTGTCGTCACGTTCCGCTCAGTGACGTTAGTTCCGCATCAGAACTTTGCGTTGCCGTTTCACCAACCCGGCTCGCGGCGGTCTGCGTGCCTCCGCGTCGGGGGTGTCCCGCGAGCTTGCCGTTGCTCAGATGGAACAGGTCGAAGATTCGCTCATGTTCAGACAGAAGTCTCCTTCGCCCAGGACAAGGTGGAGGGCGGGTACGGTCAGCGTCCGGTGGAGCTCGGCGGCCCTGTCGCCCAGTCGAAGGTTGTGCCGTGTACACCCGTCCCCGTCGAGGAATGGGAGGACCGCGTCGACTTGACACCCGATCAGGACGGTCCTGACGAATTCTGAGACAAGCCGGCTTGTTGTTCTCGGTCCGGTCGAATTCCTGAGGTTCCGACCGACCGTCGAGCATGGTGTGTCCCTTGGGGTCCAGGTGTCCTGGGATGGGCTGGAGGTTGTCGGCAGCGCCGACCGGCTCGCCGGATACGCCGGCCTGTCACCGGCCACGCAACTCCGGCCGCGTCAGCGGCAACCTCCGCAAACCGCGGCGCTTCCACTGTGGCCTGCTCAACGCGATGCAGCTCTCCCCGCTCTGCAGCCTGAAGAACTGTCCGGCGTTTAAGGCGTACTACGCGCGCCAACACGCCGAGGGCAAGGGCCACCTGTTACGGCAGCGGCTTGACATCAGCTGTGAGTCTGTTGGGCAGCGAGAAGGGATCCGCAAGGCGATCATCCCCTGAGGGCGCTGGTCGCGGTGCGCGGGTAGAAGTCGGCGTTGCCTTCGAGGGGAACGGTCCTGGCGACGGTGAGTTCAGCGATCAGCCACGCCTCGCCGACCCTGTGCAGGCGAACGTCCCAAGTGCCTCGCATGATGCAGGCGGCCTCACATGGCTCCGGCGCCTGGGCGAAGTGGTGGTAGGCCACAACGTGGCAACGGCAGGCTGCTTGGTCGACGCTGAGTTCGATCACTAGGTTCGCAGTCATGTGGTGGGTGCTCGTGAAGGTGTTGGCCACTGCTCGCGCCTTCTCCACGAAGGCCTCGGCGCTGAGTTCCACAGGGGACGTGCCGAGGTGTGCGCTCAGGTCGAGCCGGACGTGATCGGCGAGAACACCGCGCAGCCCTGCCCAGTCCCGGGCATCCTGTGTAGCAGCGAGCCGGGCGATGGCGTCGGCTATCGCCAGCCGGTCGGCGGGTTCTGCGATGCTGGTCATGACATGCTCCCGGTGCAGTATGCGTGTGGTAAGACGGCAGGGCCGGCGTGGATGTGAGCCCCGGCCCGATAGGGGATCACGGTCCGGTGCCCGGCCGTGATCCCCTATGTGAGCCCGTCCAGCGGGCTGAAGTCAGCGCTCGAGGGGGACAGCGACTCGCCCGGGGAACCGCGGAGTCCGCGCCTCGTCGAGCATGGCCGCGGCGACCGTCTCCCGGCTGACGCGGGCGGGGAAGAATCGCTTGGGCGTCTCGTCGAGACCCACGGTGCGGCGTGTCGCGCTCACGGGACCGTTGGAGAATGGACCGCAGTGGAAGACGGTGCCCCCGGCCTCCAGCACTGCGGCGTCGCCGGTGACCTTATCGGCCAGCTCGGCGCCCATCGCCTTGAGGAGGGTGCGAGTGGCGAAGCCGGCGGCTTGCGAGGACGGCCCCGTGCCATAGGCGCCGAGCCAGATGATCCGGCCCGGGTGTGAGTCGATCACGGCGTGGGCTCCGGCCGCGAGTGCGCCGGGCTTGTCCCCCTTGGCCACGCCCAGGCCTGAGAGCACGATCTCGCTGTCGCTCAGCGCTTCCGCGATGCCGTCGGGATCGCGTACGTCAGCGGCCACGCGGATCAGCCGCGGTGAGTCGGGCACGGTGATACGTGCCGGGGTGCGAGCGATCGCGGTGACGGTGTATCCGCGATCGAGTGCCTGGCGGGTGAGGGCGAGCCCAACGGCGCCGGAGGCGGCAAGGACGGTCACGTTCATGGCGGACTCCGAAATTTCGCGATTCTCGATGTTCGGGCGGTTGCGGGCCGGATCAGGCGATCGTTGAGAGGACCTTGACGGCAGCGGCGTGCAGGGCGGGCGTGGTGACCACGATGGTGTCGGCGCCCGGGGTCCACGGCGTGCCGTCGATCCGGGTGACCACGCCGCCGGCCTCGGTGATCATCAGGGCGCCGGCCGCCACACCGGGCAGGACTGGCTCGTACTGCCAGAACACGTCGTTGTGTCCGTCGGCCACCAGGAGCATCGGGAAGGTGGAAGGCACAGTGGCGCGTACCAGCAAGGCGTGGTCGAGCATTGCGGTGATCGACTGCCCGATGCGGCGGTAGGTGCCGTCCTGGTCGGCTTCGGCCTGGCCAGTCACCACGATCGCGGCGTTCAGGTCGGTCTTCGCCGAAACCTTGAGTGCCCTGCCGTTGAGATAGGAGCCCGCGCCGCGCAGCGCGGTGTAGGTCAGGTCGCCGATGGGCTGGCGCACCACGGCCAGCACTGGCTGTCCGTCGCGGACCAACGCGACGGACACCGCCCACTCGGGCAGACCGTGCACGTGGTTGACGTTGCCCTCGACCTCGTCGACCACCCACCACTCGCCGGATGGCAACTCGATGGTCTCGTATTCGTCGGTCAGCCAGCGCGCTTCCGGGCGCAGCGCGGTCAGCCCCGGGCGCAGGATGTCCAGCGAGACCTGCCCGTCGACAGTGCCGATCCTGAACATGTCATTGCGCCCGGTCGGGCGAGTGGCGGTGGAGTACCTGGCCTCCAGAGCCCGGCCGGCTTCCGCGGCGGTCTCGACCACAGCGGCGAGCAGGACGCGGTCCTCGGCCGAGGCTTCCGGAGTAGCGGAGACAGCGGAGGGGGCGGGAACGATCATGACAAGGCCCTTTCACGAGAGGCCCGGGCCCGGTCGGCCCGTGACACCTCAACGTTATGAGCGAGCTTGGATGATTTCCAGTGCACTGTTGTAAGGCCATCCGTTACTTTGGTGCATGTGGATTTGAACTTGCTGATCGCACTGGACGCCCTGCTGGAAGAGAACAGTGTCGCGGCGGCCGCCGACATGCTGCACCTGTCTCCTCCGGCCATGAGCCGCACCCTCGCCCGTATCCGCAAAGCCACCGGCGACGACATCCTCGTACGCACCGGTCGCACAATGACCCCGACCCCGCACGCACTCGCGATGCGCGAAGAGACCAAAGCCCTGGTCGCCCGCGCCACAGCGCTGCTGACACCGGTCACCGCACTCGACCTCGGAACCCTCGACCGCAGCTTCACCCTGCGATGTCACGACGCCCTCGTCACCGCCCTCGCCCCGGCGCTGACCGCGGCGATCTCCGAGGCCGCTCCGAACGTCTCGATAAGATTCCTGGCCGAACCCTCCGCCGACCTAGCTGATCTCGCACGCGGCCAGACCGATCTGGAGGTCGGAGCCGCAGCACCCGAACGGCCCGAGATCGTCGCCAGGAACGTCGGCAACGACCGCATGGTGGCGGTGATGCGCACAGACCACCCGCTGGCTACCAGCCTGCTGACGCCCCAGCGCTTCGCCGACGCCGACCACGTCACCGTGTCACGCCGCGGACGGCTCACCGGCCCCATCGACGACGCCCTCGCCGATCTCGGCCTCCGCCGACGGGTCCGTGCCTCCTTGCCCACCAGCAACGCAGCACTCGAACTCGCCGCGCGCACAACCATGCTCACCGCGGTCGCTGAACAGGCGTGCCGAACGGCCTGGACCAGCCTGGGACTCTGCGCGCGTGCCCTCCCCTTCGACCTACCTCCCGTACCGGTCATCGTGGCCTGGCATCGCCGCTACGACACCGACCCTGCTCACACCTGGTTGCGCGACCAACTGCTCACCACCCTGCGGTCCATCCTCACCACGCCAGGTCCGGAAACGCTCCGGCCGACCGCGCCTGATCCGTCGTGAAGGTTGCGACGATGTCTTCTCGGCGCCCTGCCCCGCTGCTCGGGGGGCCGTGATCCCGCGTCGTATGTCCTGGACGTTCACCGTCCGTCGTCGGTTAGCGCTCTCGTGCTTGGTAGGTGTCGGTGCTCCCAAGAAGCGTGTGTACGCCGCGCGGAGTGCCGTCAGTCACCTATCGAGACCCGGGCCCGCAGAATGGCGGAGCCTCCGTCAGCCGCGCCGGGGCGTGCGGTGTGCCCGGCGGGCGCAGCCGCGGGCTGGACCAGGGAACGGAAGTTCGCAGCGGTGACCGATCGAGCGTCTCACCACGCAGAGGAGTGACCGCGGCCACCAACGCAGTTGCGACGCTGGCGGGGTGGCAGTCCGGTCCAAGCGGTAGAAGTGAAACCGTGGGTCGACCGCACCGTCAGGGCCTTGGGGACTGGTTGGCGGATCCGGGCGGCACATGATCCTCTAGGTGAAATACGTTGTAGGTCGACCTGTGCAAGATCGGCTGAGTGGAATCCGCGCTGAACGCCTTCGACGTCAGCTTCGACGGCCGACTCTCAACAGCGCGTCAATACCCCCAACCACCCACCCCAGTTACACCGTTCACTTGACAGACCCTACCTGGGACCCGAAGGCACCCACCCCGCCGGCCTCATCCCATACATCCCCCTCGGCAACGCGTCGCCTACCGCCACCAGCAACGCAACCTAACTCGTGGTCTGGGTCACATGAGGGTGCCGTACAGGGAATTTCCGATGGAATCGGCATACGTGTCCGGGCACGCTCGAGGACGACGCGTCCCGCCCGCGAACGGGCTCCGGCCCTGCTCTCCGGCCCCTGGCGCGGACGGTACGCGCAGGGCACGAGGGGCGGACGGGGAGAACCAGAACGCGGCGCTGCCCGTACTACCGATCGGGACCGTCCGCTGAACCGACCCCCTCACGGTCCCGCTGACGCCCCCGACGCGCGCCGGTGCGCGGCCGCGACCGTGAGGTGGCCCGTACAGCACCACAGGAGAGGTACTCGAACCATGCCCACCGCCCTCAACTCACCCCGGCCGTACGAGCCCGGGCCGTCCGCAAGCGGGCGACCCGCGTGCCGGGATGCGGATCCTGCGCTCTTCTTCCCCGGGCCCTCCAAGCGGCGGGAACTTCGCCGAGTCCGCATGGCGAAGCAGATCTGTTCGACCTGCGGTGTGGCCGCGGCGTGCTTGGCCATCGCCGTGCTCAACGGAGAACCGGACGGTATCTGGGGCGGCTACACCACTCCCGAACGCCAGGCTCTCCTGTGGGACGCGCGCTGCCTCTCCCGCGATGTGTCGGACACCGTACGGCAGTTGGAGAGAGGGCAGCGAATAAGGGTGCGTCCGCTCGACTGCCTGCCGGTGCTGCACGCGCTGAGCCAACGCGGGTGGAGCACCGAGCGGGTGGGCGAGGCGCTGCGCCTGTCACCGCAGTCGGTGCTGCGCGCGAGGGAGCGGGCCAGGGCCGCAACCGACTGCCTCACGGCGCTCCACAATGCCGACCGCACGGCGCCGGGAACCGCGAACACGGGCGCGGTCAAAGCGCTCGAGTAACGCTCCCAGCGAGGACGAACTCCTGCGCGCCGGAGGACGGTGACGGAACGCGGTCTGCACGTCGCGCCCGGCCTCGCGGCAGCCCGCCACGGATCCCGTGCTCGCGCTGGCACACCGCGAAGCAGAAGCCCTGTCCTGGCTCACAACTGGACTGACGTTTGGCCAGGTCGTGCGTCATATGGGACTGAAGGGGACCACTGTCAGCAACCTATGTCGAGCGCATCCGCGGCAAGCTGAACGTGGGCAGCAAGCCGATCTGACCTCCCGCCGCCTGACGACCGCCCGCCGCTTCCCACGATGGTGCCGGCCATGCCTGCGGGCCGAGGTCCCTGTGTTCCGGCCTCCCGGTCGGCCGGTGGTGACAACTGAGCGGGCGGGCCGTGGTAGGGCGTCGCGTTCCGCCCCGGGCGACGCCCGCCTCGGTCGGCCACGCCGGGGCTCGCCGCCCGGTTGTGGTGCCGCGCGTGCGGCTCGGTGACGAGGGACGGTGCGGGCAGACGGTGGGGCGTTCGCCCGCATCGCGCCGCACGTTCGGTTCGGGTGTGCTGCGGCAGCGCTTCGTACGGACCTGTCTCAGGCGCGGGCCGCACCGGCGGCGCAGACCATTCTCCGGAAGGCGTCGACAGTCCGGGGATGGGCGGCCTCATCGAGGACGTGCCGCCACTCCGGAGCATCGCCCGTCCAGTGCGCCTCCTCCCGAGCGCTGATCGCAGCTTCCAGTTCCTCATGTCGCCGGGGGTCCGCCGGGCGTGCTTTGGTGACCATGTCCAATCCTCGGTCGGGCTGTGGACGTACGCGTCCTAGACGCAGGTACGGGACACCGGACCGAACGGTTCGCCTTCTCCCCTGAGCCGTAGCGATGACGGGTGATGACGGGTGAGAAGAGCACCCCGCGAGGGCGGCTCACGGACGCCCTCACCCCCGCTGACTGGTCCGCCGCGTCGGCCAGGCGGCCCCGACCGCTGGGCACGGTCAACTCGCAAGCGCTTTCACCTGGCCATATTCCTGTGCGTACACGGCCGGGATTTCTACGTGAGTCTCACGGATGTCTTCGTGGGAGCACCGCTCGAGGATGGCCCCAGGTTCGCAGGAAGGCGAAGGGGCCAGACCATGACCAGCACGGCAACCGAAGTCCGTCCACTCCCTACGCTCGCGCCGCGGGGCGCCGAGGAGAGAATGCGGGTGCTGTACGAGGTGCACGCCGCTTCGTTGCTGCGCACCCTGCTCGGCTGGACCAAGGGTGACCGCCAGGCCGCGGAGGACCTGATGCAGGAGACGATGCTGCGGGCCTGGCGCCACTTGGGCGCCCTGCACGAGGATCCGCGCAGTGTGCGTCCGTGGCTGCTGACGGTGGCTCGGCGGCTGGCCATAGACGCGCTGCGGGCCCGCGCGGCGCGGCCACCGGAGGTGGAGGACGAGCCGCTGGCGCGCATCCCGGTGGTGGCCCAGCCCATGGAGCAAGTCCTCGACCGGCAGGTGCTGCGCGACGCCATGGCTAGCCTTACGGCGACCCACCGCACCGTGGTGGTCGAGGTGTACATCCGTCAGCAGTCGGTGCGCGAGGTCGCCGAGCGCCTCGGTATCCCCGAAGGCACCGTCAAGTCCCGCTCTTACAACGCCTTGCGGGCCCTTCGTGACGCCCTCGGACATGACCCGGCGTTCGAGAGCCGGGGTCCCGGCCGCGCTGTCGCCCTTCGCGGCGGACGCGCGGCGGGGCGTGCGCTGACGGCCCAGCGGGCCGCCTGAAGGCGCATGGCCGAGCGTCACGGCGGTCTCGCACGCGGGATGCGCGCCGATCGTGGCAGCGCCTCCCCGACGGCGGGGCACAAGGGAACCGCTCCGACCGCTCTCGGCAGATGGGGCGAAGGCGGCCCCCCGCTCAGCCCGTCACAGGACCACAGGGTGACCGCTTCGCTCCCGGCGGGCGCGCACCGAAAAGAGCATCGGGACGTCAGCGGCGTTGAACCTGGTACGCCGCGCTCCGGAGGGAAACCGGTAGATCGCCTCACGCACCTCCAGGGCGGCGAACTCGTGTTCGTGGAGCGCTCACGACGTCACCCAGGCCGTGCTGCCATTCGTAGGCGGTGTTGTGGCGGGCACGCGCGTCCGGGTCCGCGTACGTCCCGGGAGCTCGCCAAACCAACGTGGTCCTGCGGAAGTAGTCCCTTGCGACCGTCTGACAGTCATCGGCGAGGATGTCGCCGAACGGATGGAAGTCCGCGAGGTACAACAGCCCGCCGGGCGTGGTGAGCGCCGCGGCGACCCGCGCCCAGCGGTCGATGTCGGTCAGCCACCGCAGCGAACCGAGGCCCGAGTACACGATGCCGAAGCGGCGGCCCTCCAGGGCGCCAGCAGCCTGGTAGACATCGGCTTGCACGAAGCGAACCCCCGGCAGACCCGCCCGCACAGCCAGCGCCCGGCCCTCGGCGACGGCACGCCCGGAAAAGTCGAGGCCGGTCACTCATGCCCCCCCTGCGGACCAGAGAAAGCGAGTCGATGCTGATGTGACACTGCAGGTGGATCAGATCGAGCCCCCTGACATCGCCGATCTCCCCGTCCTCGAAGCAGCGCAGCGAATCGCGCCCCTCCAAGAATTCCATGATCCCGTAATAGGCGCTCTCCAGGTGGATGGGCACCCGTTCGTCCCACAGAGCGCGGTTGGCCTCCAGCCACTCCATGTCCGCCGATGCCACCTCGCCGGCCATCCGATGCCTCCGTTCTCCGCGATCGGACACGACAGGCCGCCCCGGGCACCGCCTTGTCCGGAGCTGCGTGAATCCACCGTGATGCGTGATGGCGCGGTGTCCATCAGAGATACGGATGCTTCGGTCCCTGGGTTCGCCAGAGCACACCGAACCGCACCCCGCCTTCGAAACGAAGGTGCGACCACTTTGATGTCCCCCATTCTGGGACTCCTGCTCGCTTCAACGCTACGGTTCCACGATCCTTCAATGCATCCGCCTGGCAAGCAGTTGGGTGGCACCGGGGGCTCCGAATCAAGAGAGCCATTGCCCCGACGCCGGGCCGCACCCACTGCGAGTGGTCCCAGGAGGTACACCCCATGGTCCGAGCGGACACGCCGCGACGCTGGTCGCGCATGCGTCGCCCTGCGGAACGTCTCCAGCGGCAACTGCCGGGCCAGGCATCGGCGCCAACGGGACACCACCGCCCGGCCGCCCCGCGCCGGCACAACGCACCAAGCACACGCGACGAGCGAGCACACGGACCACACGAACACACTGGCTCCCGACACGAAGACGGACGACTGACGTGAGCGAACCATCCCTGCCGACGGCCATGGCGCCCGCCACGGGCCCCACCACCTCGTACGGAAGCGGGCCGCACGGCGGCACCGCCGACGCTGGTGACAGCGGGTACAGCAAGTCTCTGAAGTCCCGGCACATCAACATGATTGCCATCGGCGGCGCGATCGGCACCGGGCTGTTCCTCGGGGCCGGTGGCCGCCTCGCGAGCGCGGGGCCGTCCCTGGCTCTGGCGTACGCCGCCTGCGGCCTCTTCGCCTTCCTGGTGGTGCGCGCCCTGGGCGAACTCGTCCTGCACCGACCCTCCTCCGGCGCGTTCGTCTCGTACGCCCGCGAATTCCTCGGAGAGAAGGGGGCGTTCGTCGCCGGCTGGATGTACTTCCTCAACTGGGCCACCACCGGCATCGCGGATATCACCGCCGTGGCCACTTACACGCACTACTGGGGGGTGTTCACCTCCGTCCCGCAGTGGGTCATCGCACTCGTCGCTCTCGGCGTGGTGCTGGCGGTAAATCTGATCTCCGTGCGGATCTTCGGTGAGCTGGAGTTCTGGTTCTCGATCATCAAAGTGTCAGCGCTCACCATCTTCATGGTGATCGGCCTCTATCTCCTGGCTTCCCACCACAAGGTCGGCGGCCATGCCGCGAGCCCGACGCTGATCGTCGACCACGGCGGCGTGTTCCCGCGCGGGGTGTGGCCGATGCTGCTCGTCATCCAAGGCGTGGTCTTCGCCTACGCGGCAGTGGAACTGGTAGGCGTGGCCGCGGGTGAGGCCCAGGAGCCGGAGAAGATCATGCCGCGTGCGATCAACTCCATCATGTGGCGAGTCGCCCTGTTCTACGTAGGCTCCGTCGTGCTGTTGTCGATGCTGCTGCCCTGGAACGCGTACTCGGCGGCGGAAAGCCCCTTCGTGACGGTGCTCTCACGCATCGGCATCCCTGCGGCAGGCGGCGTGATGAACCTCGTGGTGCTCACCGCCGCCATGTCGAGCCTCAACTCCGGCTTGTACTCCACCGGTCGCATCCTGCGCTCGATGGCGCTGTCCGGGTCCGCGCCGAGTTGGACCGGCCGCATGAGCCGCACCAAGGTGCCGTACGGCGGCATCCTGCTGACGACGGGCCTGTGTCTGTTCGGGGTGGTGCTCAACTACATCGTGCCGAGCCAGGCGTTCGAGATCGTGCTGGACTTCGCCGCGATCGGGATCCTCAGTACCTGGGGCATGATCATGCTCTGCAGCCTGCTCTTCTGGTACCAGGCGCGGCGCGGGACCGTGACGCGTCCGGGCTACCGGCTGCCGTGGGCCCCGTACACCCAGATCGTGACGCTTGCCTTCCTCGTCTCGGTGCTGGCGCTGATGTGGGCGGACGGGGGCGCCAGCCGGGACGTTGTGGAGGCAGTGCCCGCCGTGATCGTCGCGCTGGTCATCGGCTGGTACGCGGCGCGGGGCAGGGTCGCCGCGATCGCGCGCGCCGCCGACACCCAGTCCGCTCACGCCGACTGACCCGCCGGCAGCCGAGTCCTCCCGGTCGGCCCGGAGCCGTCCGACACCCCGCTCATTCCTGCGATCCCGTGAAGGACGTCATGCGCAACACTCCGTCGCAGCCCTCCGTGCCGGTCCCCCGCACACGGCGGCCCGCGCCACCGTGCCGTGTTCCGACGCACGTCCCGATCGCTCACCTGGTCCGCGGCGACCTCGTCGAAGGGGTGCACCACGGCTCGTTGGCCGTGCTGGGGCCCACCGGCGATGTCATGCTCGAAGCCGGAGACACTGAGGCGGCCTTCTACCCGAGGTCGGCGCTCAAGCCACTCCAGGCGGTGGCCATGGTCCGGGCCGGGCTGCCCATCCGCGAGGAACTGCTGGCCTTGGCGGCCGGGAGTCACTCCGGTGAGGAGCGGCACGTCACCGTGGCCCGGTGGATCCTGGCCCACGGGGACCTGGCCGAGGAGGACCTGCGCAATCCGCCCGATCTCCCCTACGGCTCGCTCGCCCGCGACGCCTGGCTGCGGCGCGGCCTCGGGCCGTCCCGTCTGGCCCACAACTGCTCCGGCAAGCACGCCGCGATGCTACTGACCTGCCAGGTCCGCGGCTGGAGCACCAAGGACTACCTCGACCCCGGCCATCCCCTCCAGCGGGAGATCGCGGCCACGATCGAGGAGTTCACCGGGCAGTCAGTCGCCGCCGTCTCCGCCGACGGGTGCGGCGCGCCACTGTTCGCCGTGTCCCTGCGCGGGCTGGCCCGTGCGGCGAGGCAACTCGCCGTGGCCGTCCCGACTGACGCCGCGGCGGCACGGGTCGCGACCGCGATGCGGGCGCACCCGGAGATGGTGGGCGGCACCGGGCGGGATGTGACGCGGCTGATGCGCGCGCTGCCGGGGCTGCTGGCGAAGGACGGGTTCGAGGGCGTGCAGTTCGCTGCGCTTCGCGACGGCCGTGCAGTCGCCGTAAAGATTTCTGACGGCGGCGACCGGGCCCGCATGCCGGTGACCGCGGCGGCCCTGGAGCGAGCCGGGGTGAACCCCGCCCTCCTGACCGCCTTCGCCACCACGCCTGTGACGGGCGGGGGCATGTCCGTGGGCGAGCTACGGGCGGTGGGCCTCCTCGCCGGAGCCCTGTCATAAGCGGCCCGAGCTCCACGATGACCGCACGCAGCCCGGTGGTGGCCGCCAGGGATGCGCGCGTCCCAAGCCCCTACTACATCGGAGTGCACACGTGAAGGCAGCCGTCATCAGCTCACCCGGTGTGGTCGATGTCGAGACCGTTGACGACCCGGCACCGGGCCCCGGTCAGGTGGTGGTGGAGGTCGCCGCCTGCGGCATCTGTGCCACCGATCTGCACGTGCTGGAGGACCACTTCTTAACCGCCCTGCCGTTCATTCCGGGTCATGAGTTCGCCGGCGAGGTGGTCGCCGTGGGCGCTGGGGTGACCGGCCTCCGCGTCGGTGACCGGGTGGCGGTGGACCCCTCACTGCCCTGTCGGCGGTGCACCGCCTGTCGGCTGGGCCCTGGGGCGGTCTGTCCGCGCCATCGCGTGATCGGTGTCGCCACGCCGGGCGGGGCTGCCGAGTACGCCAGCGTCCCTGCCGCCAACTGCCTCCGGTTGCCCGACGACGTCCCGGTCCGCGAGGCGGCGCTGATCGAGCCGCTGTCCTGTGCCGTCCCGGGTTACGACCTCCTTCGCGCCAGGCCGGGCGCGTCGGTCCTGGTCTACGGCGCGGGCACCATGGGGCTGATGATGCTCCAGTTGGCCGAGCGGACCGGGGCGGCGAGCGTGGACGTCATCGACCCCAACGGCCCCCGGCTGGCGGCCGCCCGCCGACTCAGGCGGACTCGGGCGGTGATGACTGCCGACGACATCGACCGGCCCGATGGTTGGGACGTCGTCATCGACGCCACGGGCAACGAGCGAGTGGTCGAAGAGGCTCTACCACGTGTCGCGACAGGCGGTGTCTACCTACGGACGGGTGCCTCGGATCAGGCGACCCGCGCCGTGGTCGACGCAATCCACCTCCGCGAACGCGACATCACGGTGGCGGACTCGGCCCGCGGGCCCGACAGCTACCGGCGCGCCGCCGACCTGTTCGCCGCCGGGGCGCTGGCCCCTCGTTCCCTCATCAGTCACCGGATGCCACTGTCTGACTATCCAATGGCGATCAAAACCCTTCTGGCCGGGCACGGCCACAAAATCGTCGTGATCCCCGGGTCGTGAGGAGTGCCGGATGCCCACTTCCTCCCGCACCCCCATGCCCGAACCCGCGGCCGACGCTTCGGCCACGATCGATGAGCCGGCCTGCCGCGACATCGATCCTGCGATCTTCTTCCCCAGTTCACGTCAGCAAGAGGCGCGGCGCAGCGTCCGCGTGGCCAAGGCGATCTGTGTGTCGTGCGCCGTCTCGTCGAGATGTCTCGCCACGGCAGTGCGCAACGACGAATCCGATGGCATCTGGGGCGGCCACACTCCTTCCGAACGCCGCTCCCTCGTGCGCGACGCCGAGACACTGACGCGTGATGTCTCGTACGCCATCCGGAGCTTGGAGGCCGGAGAGTCGCTCCGGGTCAATCCGCTCGACCTGCTGGCGGTCGTGCACCTGACGACGATGCGCGGATGGTCGGCCGAACGGCTCGGCCGAGCCCTGCACGTCTCGACGGACACCGTGCTCCAATCCAGGCGAAGCAGCCCTGGTGTGCTTACGGGCGCTCGCCGACGCCGCCAACGCGAATCACATCGCCTGAGACCGTGCCGCCCCGGGCCCAGGCGGTGAACCTGCACCACACGGTGGTGCGCCGGCGGGTGCGCTCCACACCCCAGCGGTGTGCCAGACGCGCGACGATCATCAGGCCTCGGCCGTTCGTGGCCAGCGGCTCCCCGGGACCGGAGGCGTCCGCCCCCCATGCCCCGGCGCCGCGGGGACTGTCACTCACCTCGATCAGCACCTCGGCCGGGGAGATCCCGGCGTCCAGGGTGACTACGAGCACGACGGTCCCGTCGCCGTGTCTGAGAGCGTTGGTGACTAGTTCCGAGACCACGACGCGCACGTCGTCGGACAGATGGGACAGACCCCAGCAGGCGAGCGCACCGACGGCGTGGTGGCGGGCCAGACCCGGAGCCGTGGCACACGACGCGAGTTCCCACCGGAACTGCTGGACGGCGTTCCTGCGCTGGGGAAGGGACATGACGGCGGCGGCGTTGCGGAAGTTCACGGCGAACCACTCCAGGTCCATCCGGGCGGCCTATCGTGTCCCGGCTGTCGATACGGCCCTTTTGCCTGGAAATACGTACGCCGAGCGGTGCGGGTTCATTCCATATGCCCGAAACGGATGATCCGCTTCTGATATGGAGACTTCTGTCGGCAGGTCCGCACCGTTCAGGACGCCGAAGGCCCCTGGCCCGGACGGGCATTCGAGCGACCGGCCCGTGGGCCGGTGCTCCCGGTGACGTGGCGGGAGCGGCCTGGCCAGACGAGACGGCACGGCTCCGGACCCGCCAGCGCGAGCGCCACGGCATGCGGGGCGGGGACGGGCAGATCGTACAACCGGAAGGAGCCCGGCAACCGTCCGGTGGGATCAGCCACGACGAACGTCGGGGCATCCGCCGACGCGGGGGCCCAGACCCCGCAGAATGCGCCCCCCCGCCGCGTTCACTGCGGCCTCCTTGCGGGTCCAGACCCTGCGGCAGGACGCCTCCCGCTCTTCGGGGGGGCGTGATCCTCCACCAGCGCGGCCTCCGTGGGAGGGAAGAACCGCTGTGCCAGCCGGAGGCTTTGCCGCCACGGCCGCGCCACATCGACGTCGATGCCCACCGCCCGTCCTGACCGCGAGCACCACGGCGCCAAAGGTGTGGGAGAGGCTGGACACCAGGTCGACGCCGTGCTTTTCGTGCAGACGCGGCTTGCCCCACCTCCCGGTGGTAAAAGGCCAAGTCGGCTGCCGGGCAACCCACATAGGCGGCGAGCACCTCGCGCAACGCCTGGTGAGCCTCTTCGGTCGGCAAATGCCACAGGTGTGCCGTTCTCGGAGTCGGTGGCAGACCGGCTCCGGGGACCGGTGGGCCGTCACTCATGGCCGCCCGACTCGGTGGAGCGGACGGCCGGCCGACCCCGCCAAGACGCTTGCGGTCGATCTTCCCGTTCAGGGTCAGCTCGAAATACGTCGCGTGGGCGATGGTCTTCGGGACCAGACTTCTCGGCAGGGTCCTGGAGAGCTTCTCGCGCAACTCCGCCGTGGTGCGCCGCGGACCAAAGGAGAAGATAGCCAGATTCCCGTCGACGACGATCGTCACGGCCCTGGTCACGCCGTGGCACCGGTTCAGCGCGTGGTCTATCTCGCTGAGCTGCACACGGTTGCCGAGGATCTGCACCTGATCGTCGCTGCGCCCCAGGAACGCCAACTCGGCATTCGGCAGCGCCCCGTACGATGTCCCCGGTGCGGCACCAACGGACCCTGTTGTAGTCGACGAAGCGGCCTTCGTCGTCCCTGGGGTCGAGGTAGCCGGACATCGTCTGCGGTCCGGACACGCACAGTTCGCCGGGCTCGCGGTTGATGTTGCCCGCGCTGTCGAGCAGGACGTGATCAAGCCCCTCGTACAACGTCCCTATCGGCACGATGCCGTTGACGGAGCATCTCGGCGAGCTCTCCGTGTCCCAACGGTGCACCGTGCAGGTGATGTTGAGTTCGGTGGGGCCGCAGTGGTTGTCGAGCACGGCGTTGGGCACGGCGGCGTACCAGCCCCGGGCGTCCGCGACGTGCGGTGCCTCACCGGCAAACAGGGTGACGCGGAGCGTCGGCAGTGAGCCCGGCCACAGACCCCACCACCGACGCACCAGACCGATGCACTGGGCGCCGACCGTGCGCCACGACGGTCGCGGGACCGGAGCCGGTGGCACAGCGCAGCGCGATCGCAGAGATCTCAGCGAGTGACTACCCTTCCAGGCAGATCGGTGGCTGATCCACCACGAGCAGGGTGGCTCCGGTGTCGGTCATCATCGCAGGTGAGGACGTCGAAACGGGCCGCGCCCGCCGATCCACCGAGATGGGTGAGCGTCATCTGGCCCTGGCC
The DNA here is from genome assembly GCF_019890615.1 of Streptantibioticus parmotrematis. Lineage (GTDB taxonomy): Bacteria > Actinomycetota > Actinomycetes > Streptomycetales > Streptomycetaceae > Streptantibioticus_D > Streptantibioticus_D parmotrematis. Next base: position 18,354 of record NZ_JAINVZ010000032.1, read on the forward strand.
TCATTCGCGTTGTGTCGCCAGACGAGCCATACCCGTGACGAAAGGGTCGGGGTCAGGGTCGCAGCGCACCGGGTACAGCGGCTGCGGCACGGGGGACGACCCCAGCCAGCCGGTCGAGGGCGGTCCTGGCCACGTCGTTCGTGTCCTTGTCGGGAAGAAACGGAAGGTCCGCGCCCTCGGTGCCCGCTCGGGAGTGCCGCGATGACCACTTCTCGTACGCCGTGCGCCCTTCCGGCATCTCAGAGAGCCCGTACGTAGCGCGTGACGATGGAGGTGTGTTCCTCCAGCAGGGGGTTGTCGCCGAACTCTCCAGCGAGGACGTAGCGCGGGTGCGGCACCATCGCCGGGGACAGGCCGGTGATGTTCAGGTCAGGCACGGCCGCTCTCCTTGAGGTGGCCCTGGGCGATGTGCAGTCGCTGGACGTTGCTCGTGCCGTCCATGAACTCGAAGCCCCGGGCGTCCCGGTTCCACTTCTCCAGCAGGGGATGCTCGGTCCAGGCGCCCGGTCCGGCCACCGACAGCGCCCAGGCACCGGCTTCCACGGCCAGGCGTGTGCCGGCGAGCTTGACCCGGGCGCCGAGGTGCGCGCGGTCCGGATCAAGGTCGATGGCGGAGGCGGTCTCCAGCGCGTGGAGGCGGGCGGCCTCGATCCGGTCCTCCAGCGTCTCAGCGCCCGGCGCGTGGGGGAAGTGCTCCCTGGCGTAGTCCCAGATGGCACGTGCGGTGCCGATCGCCAGGGAACCGACCATCAGCCGCATGCTCTGCAACGACCGGATGGCTCCCCACAGCCCCCGGCGGGTGGCGGGCAGGTGCTCGCCCAGCAGCATGCCGGGCGGTACCCGGACGTCCTGGAAGAGCATCTCGCTCAGACGGGCACCGCGCAGTCCTAGCATCGGAAGCGGGCGTGTGACACACCCCGGGGCCGGCAGTTCCAGCAGGACGGCACGCATGCCCAGCATGTGGTCGCCGGTCTTCGCCCACACCACGCCGATGGAACCGCGGTCGCCATTGCCCACGTACCGCTTGGCGCCGTTGAGGACGTGGCCACCGCTGGGGACGGGGTCGAGGCGGGTGCGCACGTGAGCGGCGTCGCTTCCCACGTCCGGCTCGGTCATGGCGAAGAAGGCCCACGTCCGTCCGTCGGCGAGTTTGTCGTAGAAGAACCCCTTCTGCCGCTCGTCACTGAGCAGGTCTACCGTGAGCCCGGCCAGCCCGGGCCCAGGACAGGCCATGACCGCTCCCGCGTCGCCGCGGGCCCACTCGATACTCGCCACGATCCAGTCGACCATGGAGGGCGTGTCGGGGAAGGAGGTGATCAAGGGGTTGCCGGATGTGCGGTAGGCGGACGGCATGCTGCACTCGCGGTACCACGCGTAGGTCGGCGAGTCGAAGTGCGGCTCCATGACGGCCGGGTCGGCGTCGATGGCCAGTGCGCGGCGGCGCAGGTCCGGGGCGAGCCTCGCACACAACTCCTGAGTCTTTCGCTGATCGGCCGTCAGTTCCATGCGGTCTCCCCTTCGCCCGACGCTCGCACCCAAGTGTTGGCGACCAGGTCCGACAGGTACAGGGCGGTCGCGGGGTGGTCGGTGATGTAGCCGCTCGCGCCGAAGAGCATGCACACCCGCCAGTCCAGCCGGTCGATGCGCGCGTGCAGGTAGGCGGCCGAGGCCGGGCGGGGCCGCAGCAGCAGCCCGTCGGCATGGCGGCGCAAGGTCTGCAGCTCGGTCACCGTGTCGGCCACGGACCCCAGAATCAACTGCTTGTACAGCAGCGGCTCCCCCACAGACGTACGGGCCGACAGATGGGCGACCGCCTCGTCCAGCGTCCTGCGCAGCAGTCCGATACGGGCCCGCGCCAGCCGGGGGACGACGGCGGCGCAGGCGTCCGCGTCGGCCGGGCGGTCCTTTGGGAGTCGGACGAACGCCAGCGAGTTCCATCCCGTCGCCAGAGGGACGTCCACCGCCTCCCCCGCCACGGGCCAGCCCTCGGGTACGCCGACCACCGCGCCCGGCGCCGCCGCCGCGATGTCGACGTCCCTCAGCACCAGGGCCAGGGCGGTGGCGAAACCCTTGTCATAGGCGGTTTCCTCGCAGCGGTCGAGGACTGACCGCGACGGCTCGGTCATGCTCCGGCCACCACTTCCACTACGTCGACCTGGATGTAGTAGCCCTGCCCGATGGCAATCACCACGCACCGGTCGCCCTCCTTGAGACAGCCCGAGTCGTCGGCCGTCCTCAGCGGCTTGAGGGCGTCCGTGCCGTAGGTGTGCCCCTCGGACGCCAACAGATCGAGCACGACGCGATCGTTGGGGACGCCCGAGGCGCGGCAGAATCTGTCCCACAGCATCGCGTTGGCGAGGTGAGGCATGGCCCAGTCCACGTCCCGCGCGGTGAGGCCGACCTGGTTCATGGCGGCCTCCACCGCTTCGACGAGCATTTCCAGGTATCTCTTGGCGAACGACCGGCTCCTGCCCGACGACAGACGGATGCCCTCGTGGAAGTCGAGGTCCTTGCACGTCACGCTGGTGAGGTAGCGGTAGTTCTCGCGGCTGACCATGACCGCAGCCGCAGCTTCACCCATGACGGTCATCTGAGGAGTGATCCGTCCCAAGTCGCTGGCGGTTCCCATGCCTGCGCCAACGACGAGCACGTCCCCGCGTGTGGTGGACGGCGACGTCGACCGCACGCAGAAGCGCGGTACATCCCACTCCCGAGATCCCGTAGAGCGGGGCCTTCTCGTCGAGGCCCACGCCTGTCCTGACCCAGTGGACGAAGTCCGGACGCAGGGCGGCTTCCTGCAGGGACAGGGTGTGCCCGTAGACGACCAGGGCGACCGCGCCGTGGCGGGGCAGGGGCCGACCCACGTCGACCAGCAGGTCATCGAGGACCACGTCCTCACCCCAGGCGGGCTCTCCCGCAGCTTGTACATGTGGGCGAACAACCCTTGCGTGAACGCGTCCGCGCCGGCCCGGTCGAGGATCGAGGTCACCGAGTCTCTGTGCTCGGGCACCTTGACCGCGACCCACGACCCTCCCAGGTCCATCAGCGTCGCCTTCCCGTCGTGGTGACGGGGGATGGAAAGGCCCACGACTCGCTCCACCTCAGCCCGCCGTGGCGGACTGCTCCTCCAGCTTGGCCGCCACGAAGTCAGTAACGGACCCGACGCTGCTGAAGACCGCGGGTACCAGGTCCTCGGTCTCGACTTCGAGACCGGTGCGGTCCTCCAGGACGAAGAGGACCTGGATGATGGCGACCGAGTCCAGCCCGAGGGTCTCGAAAAGCCTGTCCTCGTCGCGCAGTTGGGGGAGCTCCTTGTTCAATGCGGCCTCAAGTGCGGCCTTCACGTGTCCGGCGGCGATTTCCCTGCTCATGGGTTGCGGCCTCTGTGTCGTTGGGTGCGGCCCCCCGTGGGGACCGGCGTGGTGGATGGTTCGTCCCGCGCCCGCGCGATTAGGAAAAGCGGTGCAGGATCTGCTTGCCGATGACGTCCACGACGATGTCGCGCCGCCGGATCGGTCGTGCCTACCTTCGGTGGACGAGGACTTCGGCCGGGTAGCCGCGCCGAGAAGGAGCACCGGCGACGCGGTGAGGCCGTAGGCACCGGACATCAGGATCCCCAGTAGGCCGCCCGGTCGCAGCGGTGGCAGTGGCACGCCTTGGCGAGTGTGTCACCAAGGGTGCACAGCGGGCCGCTGACGTTCCAGACCGACGTGCCGTCGGCGACCGGGTCAGCGCCGGGACGGACGGACCACGGCCGGCGTGGTGTGGGCGACCGTCACCGGATCGGCCGCCCTCCCGAGCAACCGCACCGGGTAATTGCGCCGGATCACCGCGCCGATGCCGACCGTGGCCATGTGCTGGTGAGTGCCGCCGCCGGTGACGGCGAAGTTCTTCCCTTGCGACCGCTTCACCGAGCGCACCGCGACGAGGTAGGTGCCGCAGGCCCCGCTGTGAGGTAGCGGGGCCGCCTCCAGGATGAGGCGGGTGTGCGGGTGCCCGGCACAGAACGCTGTCAGAGGCGGGTTCACCTCCTTCGTCAGCAGGTCCGGAACGATCTCGGACTCGTTGTCGAAGTACGGCACCCCCAACCCACCGCCGGTGCCGACCGTCTCCGGGCAATTGGTGGCCTCGTGAACCCGGTCGGCGAGGTCCAGGATGTAGCGGGTGTTGTCGATCACCGCCCGCGGGTCCAGGATGCGCGTTCCCAGGTAGGCGTGGACTCCGACGACGCCGCGTGGGTGAGACGGCCGAGTCCGGGGATGCCGCGCAGCAAGAGGTTTTCGTCCACGCCGAACTGCTGCGGCTTTGCCCGTCGCCAGGCGGGCTCGGGACGGCAAGCGAGTCGGGTTGCCCCTCAGCGGGACACACTGTGCACGGTCGTGCACACGGGCCGCGGCGTCGATGTCGGCGATCTCCTCGAATGACTCGGCAACAATCACGTGGACGCCCGCCACCACGCAGGCGGCGATCTCCTCCGGGCTCTTGCCTGGGCCGAGGAAGATGATGTCGTCCGGGTCGGCGCCCGCTCGCAGCGCGGTCCGCAGCTCCGCGAGAGAGGACACCCGAGTCCAGCTGATAGCGGAGCTGACCGAAGGCGGTCTCGCACGGCACTCATGTCGGATCCCAGCGATGGCAAAATAATCGGTCGGTGAACCCCGGCTCGCGCGGCGATACCACCCGTCAGCCGCAAACGGAAGAGAGCGGCGGATGCGTGACATCGGCTTTATGCCCCAGCACATGGCCCGGGTTGTTTCGCAGTGGACTTATTCAAACGGCGGGACCGGCGCGATCGCAAGTCCCTCGATCTGTGCGGTTCCAGGTCCGCGATCGAGGACGTCACGACAGCCACGCACCGCGTCGGCCGACGACTCGGATCTGGCACCGGAACCAAGGCGCTTGACGGCTTCGGGACTAGTACTCCAGCAGGGTTTCGCTGTCTGACCTGCGGGTTTCGCGGGGCGGCTGGAGTGTAGCGGGCCGTGGCCCGGTCAGGGGCGGTCTTCGACGGGCCGTCCCTCGATCGTGCGACGGCGCCGCAGGTAATGACAGCGACGGGCGACTGCTTGTCGTCGTCGGCGCCAGTTCGACCAGCTCAACGCGTGGTGTCGGCCTCGGTGTCCGCTCAGGTGCGGGGGCCGGGGACGACAAGTTGCCAGGAGTCGCCGAACTTCCGCCACTGTGAGCTCGGCTGTCCCGGCAGTCTCACCGGTTCCGCCCCCTTTTCCCGGGCCTGGTGGGCTGTGGCGGCCAGGAAGGCGTGCGCGAGCATGGCGAGGGTGATGTGCCGGTACCAGCCCACGTAGCGGCGGACTTCATACTGGTCCAGGCCGCACTCGTTCTTCGCAGCCTGGAAACACTCCTCGATCGCCCAGCGCATCCCGGCGACCCTCACCAGCTCCGCCACGGTGGTCGCCAAGGGGGCGTAGGCGAGGTAGTAGGCGATCTCGTCGGGCTTGCCGATGCTGCGGCGGGCCATTGCCCACCGCATGCGGTGGGGGACTTCGCCCTGGTAGTCGAATTCGGCGACAGCCGGCAGCCGCACCGCCGCCCAGTGGTATACCCGCGGTCCCTTCGCGCCGTCGCCGCAGGACCTCTTCTCCCACGCCTCAGCGGGAGCCTGCGCGAACAGGTCCTCGATGCGGGGACAGCCCACAGTGAACTGGGACTTGGGCACGGCCAGCACGTAGCCGATGCCCGACTGCTCCAGGAGCCGGCGGAAGCGGCTCTCCTGTCCGTAAGCGGCATCCGCCGTTACCCACGCGACCGGCAGCAATGAGGCGAGAGCGCGCAGCACGATGCGCCGTGCCAGTTCGCCCTTGGTGGCGAAAGTCCGCTCGCCGGGGATTCTGGCCGTGCGGCAGCGTGTCCGCTCCTCGGTCCAGGACTTGGGGAGGTAGAACTCGCGATCGACCAGGGCGCGGCCGCAGGCGGTGGCATAGGCGGCGGAAACGCCGATCTGGCAGTTTCTCGGTGCGGCCGGCGGTGCCGGAGTACTGGCGCTGGACCCCGGCGGAGGTGGTGCCCTTCTTGATGAACCCGGTATCGTCGATGATCAGGACCCCGTCGTTCTCGCCGAGGTTGTCGGCGACGTATTCCTGCAGGTCATCGCGCTGCGCCGCATCGCGGACGACTCCGAGGAAGACGCCGTGCGGCAGGCCCGAGGCGAATTCTCGTGGGAGGAGATCGGCCGCGCCCTGGGCGTCACGAAGCAGTCCGCCCACGAGCGGCTGCGGCACCTGGACCAACAGCCCTGATCCGCCGAGGAGGGGAATAGTGCAAGTCCGGAACACTGCCTCTTCACCAGTACAGCTGACGTACGAGCAGGTGCGCGCCTACGAGCTGCCCGCGACCGAGGTCAAGCAGGACGATCCGAAGTGGTCGGCCTTCGCCGACCGCTACGGCTTCAATTCCCGTCGCCCGGTGCAGTGGGAGGTGGAGGAGCTGGAGCTGGCCGAATTCCAGCGCCTGGACCTCGCCGCCCTCGCCCCGTACGTCGACCGCGACGTCTCCGCGCGGCAGGGCCGCCTGTGAAGAAGAGCAGCGCCGCGCTCTGGCCGCCTTCTGGTGTCAGTTGCTGGAGGAGGCTGGCGCGGTGGTCGGCAACGGTATGTCGTAGTTCTAGGTGAGCCCTCGAAGAAGCTGGCGACTACTCGAGGACCGTCATTCCGAATGAGCTCGTGGCCGCCGAAGCGGTGGACCTCGTAGCCGGAGAGTTTCGGACGCCTGTCAAAGCGGACCAAGCCCACCTCGTCGAGGCCGTCTAGATGTTCAACGTCTGGAAGTTCATGGCCGGGCAAAGTGAAGCAGCCAGTGCGAGCAGCCGGTGGTGCTGGGGTCGTCGCACTCCCCGGATGAACAGGGCCCGTGCGCGTCGGCGGGCGCTGGTCTGCTGTTCGTGGAGCAGGTGCAGGGCGGCGGTGTCCATGAAGGTGACCTGGTCCATGACCCAGGTCACCGACCGCACGGTGGACGGCAGGTCGTTCGACGCTGCGCGCGGGGCGGGCAGAGCCTCGTGGTCGAGGTCACCGTGCGGACAAATCGCCGCCGCGCCGTTCGGGATGATCGTGCTGATATTCACGGGCACTGACCCCTTCTGCGGGTTGAAAGCCCGAAGGCGGCATAGCCCGGAGTGTGAGGGGCTGGTCGGCAACGGAGGGCGCCATCCGTCCCGGGTTGGGACGGATGGCGCCCATGCCAGCTACCCATGTGTCCGAAAGGGAAGCGGCAGGCTCGCGGTCACCTCACTGGTTCCCCACCAGGAGCAGCATCCACCCGATGTACAAGGTGATGTTGCCTACACGGGTGGCCCCTCTCCCTGTCTGTCATGTCGGCGATGCAAGCCCGCGGGCATGGGACGACGCACGGCGGGCCGGACGCTGTTGTGTACGTCGTGACCATGTCACCGGTCTGCGACAGGGGTGTTGTGGAACGGCGACTCAGGTATCCCTTCGGCTCACAGGCCCCTCATAGTGATCGAACGAGAACCGGGAGCCGGAACGGCTTCGGCTCCCCACCACGGGATACCAAGGGGTTTTTCATGTTCGGCAACCGTCGCAAGGCAGTCCTGGTCTCCGCGGCCCTGGTCGGCAGCGCCATGATGATGACGGCGTGCCAGAACGGGCCCTCGAACGCCGCGCAGGCCACTCCCTCCTCCCCCGCCGGCACGCCGCTCGCCCCGTCCGGCTCGTCCGCAACGGGCGGCGGTGCCCAGAGCGGTGGGAACAGCGCCGCAGGGAAGAGCTCCGCGGGGCAGGGCGCGGCCGGCGGGTCCGGCTCCACGGGGACCACCGGGGTCGGCGGGTGCAGGACTGACGAGCTGCGGATCACGGCGACAGACGACACCATCGGCGGCGACCCCACCGGCAGCGTCGCGGTGGAGTTGAAGAACGTCGGTGGGCGGGCCTGTTCCATGGCCGGATTCGCGGGTGTCGACCTGAAGACCGACTCGGGCACGGTGTCCGCGCGGCGCACCGGGCAGCCCGCCACTCCGATCACCCTCAGGAACGGGCAGGCGGTGTACTTCGGCGTCACCTACCCGTTCAACAAGACGGGCGGCACCGGCGTCCGGATCACCGGGCTGCTGGTGACCCCGCCGAACGAGACGAAGACGGTCAGCCTCAACTGGCCGGGCGCCCCCTCGCTGCCCGTCACGGACGGCACCGGTTCCCCGGTGCGGGTCGGCCCGCTCGGCAGCGCGGGCCAGGGCGGCTGATCACCGGTCTCGGCCTCCGAGCTGTCCGGCCTCAGTCCGGCTTGCGGGAGATGCCGTGGAGGATCGTGTCGGCCAGTCCTGTGGCGATCTCCTCGGGGAGGCCTTGAGGCACGGTGCCCTCGATGGATCGCAGGATCAGTGACCCCGTCAGCATGCTTCCGATGATGTCGGGGTCGATGTCGGGGCGCAGCTCTCCGTTGGCGATCCCGGATCTGAGTACCTGTCGCAGGACTTCCCGGCGGGGCTCGATCACGTCGGCGTAGTAGCGCTGCCGGAGTTGCGGATATTTCATGCCCGCGGCCATCACACCGTTGATGATCTGGGTGGCTCTCGTGTCCTGAAGGCGGGTGACCGTCACGCTGAGCACCCGGATCAGGTTCTCCCGGACGGTCTTCCCGGTCACTTCGGGGATCGGCTGGTTGAGTGAGGCCAGCGCGTCCACGAGCAGTGCGTCCTTGTTGGGCCAGCGGCGGTAGACGGTGTTCTTTCCGGCACCCGCGCGGGCGGCGATGGCGTTGATGCTGATGGCGCCGAGGTCGGTGCCCTCGGAGAGCAGGTCGAGGGCGGCCTGGAGGATGGCCTGTTCGGCGTCCGCGCTGCGCGGGCGGCCCCGCCGGGTGGGGCCGCCGTCGAGTGGTTCCGGGGGCTCAGTCGGCAAGGAGGACCCTTTCATCGGTTCGGGCCGCGGTGGGGGCGGCGGTCACGTCGGTCGTGTCCGGTTCGCTGCGCGACAAGGCGTTGCGGCCGGGAAGCCAGAGTAGAGCGATCAGTACGCCGAGTGCGCCGGCGGCGACGGAGCCTGCCACGGCCAGGTGCATGGCGTGGACGAACGCGTCGTTCGAGGGTCCGACGAGCGCGTCGGCGCGGGGGCCGGCCTTCTCTACGAATGCCTGGGTGGCGGTGATCGAGCCGGACAGGGTCTTGACCGTTGCCGGGTTCGAGTGGAGTGCGGGTACCGCGTCGAGGATCGGGGTCATGCGGCCGCGGTAGGCGGAGGTGAGGATCGATCCGAGAACCGCGACGCCCAGGGCGCCGCCGACCTGGCGGACGGTGTTGCTGATCGCTGAGCCTTCGCCGGCCTTCTCGCGCGGCACGGAGGCCATCACCGCGGCGGTGGCCGGGGGCATCACGTTGGCCATGCCCGTTCCCATGGCGAACAGGGCGATCTCCAGGTGCCAGATCGGGGTGGTGGCGTCGACGAGGAAGTAGGAGCCGAGCGCGAGGGTGACCAGGGCCATGCCGGTGGCGGTGACCGTCTTGTGTCCCAGGCGCTGGACCAGGGCCGCGCTGCGGGAGGAGAAGATCAGCTGGGCCGCGGCCAGCGGGATCAGCAGCAGTCCGCACTTCAGCGGGGAGAAGCCGCGTACGGCCTGCATGTAGAAGGAGAGGAAGAACGTCAGGCCCATCAGGGCGAGGAAGACCAGGCCGACCACGCTGACGGCGGCGGAGAAGCTCTTGTGGCGGAAGAGCTTGACGTTCAGGGCGGGGTGGTCGGTCCTGCGCTCCCACAGGACGAACAGGATCAGCAGCAGTACACCGGCGGCGATGATGCCGAGCGCCTCGGGCCTGAGCCAGCCGATGTCGCCGGCCCGGATGATGCCGTAGACGAAGGCGGTGATGCCGGCGATGGACAGCGGGACGCCGACCGGGTCGAACCGCCCGGGCGCGGGGTTCTTGGAATCGGGGACGAGGAGGAGCATCAGGGCGACGGCGAGCAGCACGATGGGAATGTTGACCAGGAAGACAGATCCCCACCAGAAGTGCTGGAGCAGTACGCCACCGGTGATGGGACCGACGGCGATGGCGATGCCGACCGCGCCGGACCAGATGCCGATGGCCTTGGGCCGTTCCTTGGGCTCGAAGACGTTGGAGATGATGGCCAGTGTGGTGGGCATGACGGCCGCGCCGCCGACGCCCATCACGATGCGGGCGATGATCAGGTCGCCGGGTGTCTGCGCGTAGGCGGAGGCGAGCGATCCCAGGCCGAACACTGTCATGCCGATCAGCAGCAGCTTCTTGCGTCCGATGCGGTCACCGAGGACACCCCAGGTGAACAGCAGGCCGGCGAAGGCCAGTGTGTAGGCGTTGGTCGCCCACTCGAGGTCGGTCTCCGAGGCGCCGAGGCCTCTGACCGGGTCGGCGATGGTCTTGAGGGCCACGTTGAGGATGCTGGAGTCGAGGACGACGACCAGCAGGCTCAGCACGAGGACGCCCAGTATCAGCCAGCGGCGCTTGTGCACCGAGGGGTCGATGGCAGTGGTGGTCATGGAGGGTTCCGTTCCAGGATTACGAGACCTTGCGGTATCGAAAACAACGGTAGCACTATTTTCGATACCAGCAAGGTCCGTATGTCGCGGAGCGGACGGACGGGCCCGGTCAGGTGTCAGCCGTGCAGGTGGCGGCGCAGGTAGCCGTACCAGGTCTCGGTGAACGTCTTGGCGAGACCGGAGGTCGGTGCCAGGACGTCCCAGGCGTGGAAGGCGTGGGCGTACAGGTGGAGGTCGACGGGGACACCCGCGGCGATCAGGCGTTGTGCGAAGTCGATGTTCTCGTCGCGGAAGACGTCGTACTGGGCGGCGGCTATGAAGGTGTCGGGCAGGCCGGCCAGGTCGGCGGCGGTGGCGCGGCCGGGAGCGCAGTAGGGGTGCAGATCGGGTGCGCCCATACGGTCGCCGAGGACGGCCTCCCAGGCGTAGAGGCACTCGCGGCGGTCGCACACGCCCAGGTCGGTGATCTCGCGGCTGGACGCGGTGGTGTTGCGGTCGTCCAGCATCGGGTAGCTGAGCGCGAGCAGGCGGGGCTTGCGGTCGCCGCGGTCGCGGGCCATCAGCGCGGTGGCGGTGGCGGGCGCGCCCCCGCCACTGGCACCGGCCAGGCCGATGCGCTCGGGGTCGATGCCCAGCTCGGCGGCGTGGGCGAGCAGGTGGGTGTAGGCGAGGTAGCCGTCCTCGGCCGCACCGGGGGCCTGCGTCTCGGGGGCGAGCCGGTAGTCCACGACAGCCAGGACGACGTCCAGGTCCAGGGCCATGGTCGCGCCGTGGACGCGGACGAAGCGGTCGTGTGCGCTGCCCACGACCTGGCCGCCGGCATGGAAGTACAGCAGCGCCGGACGCGGTCGCGCGGTGTCGCCGGGGTGAAACACCACGACGTCCAGCGGCGGACCGTCGGTGCGGGTGAGGGTGAGAGTGGAGAGGGTGACGCGCAGGTCCGGGTCGGGCAGCGGGAACCGGGCGAACGCGGCTTCCGCCTGGGCGCGGTAGGCAGGGATGTCGGAGAAGTCCATCAGCGCGCCGTTGGCGCCCTTGGGCACGGCGGCCAGCGCGGCGGCGAGTTCGGGATCGAGATCGTAGGAGGGCACGATGCTGTTCGCCTTCGGTCGAGTGGCGGGGATTCAGTCAGTGGAGGACGTTCAGAGGAACAGGGCCGGCTGGCCGCTGCCGGCGGTGATACCGCCGTCCACGGGCAGCACGGCCCCGGTGATGAAGCGCGCGTCGGTGCTCGCGAGGAAGGCGACAGCGGCTCCGACGTCGTCCGGGGTGCTGTGACCGGCCAGGGCCCGACGCGGATTGAACCGCTCGATCAGCGCCGCCGCGTCGGGGTGGCCGGACAGCTCGGCATCCAGGGTGAGCGAAGGGGCGACGGCATTGACGCGGATACCGTGCGGGCCGAGGTCGAAGGCAAGACCCCGGGTGAAGTTCACGACGGCGCCCTTGGCGGCGTTGTAGGCGCTGAGCATCCGGTCGCCGCCAAGACCCGAGGCGGAGGCGATGTGCACGATGCTGCCGCGGCTGCGTTCGAGGTGCGCCAGCGCGGCCTGCGCCCCGAAGAAGCAGCTGTCCACGTCGGTGGTCATGACCTGGCGCCAGTCCTCGGTGGTGGTGTCCGCGAACTCCTTGTACAACCCCATGCCCGCGTTGGAGACCAGAACGTCGATGCCGCCGAACCGGGCCGCCGCGACGTCCGCCATCGCCTGGACCGCGTCCCGGTCGGTGACGTCGGTGGCCACCGCGAGGGCGTGCTCGGTACCGAGTTCCTCGGCGAGGGCGTCCAGCCGGTCCTTGCGGCGCGCCGCGAGAACGAGGTTCGCACCCTCGCGGGCGAAGCGGCGCGCGATGCCGACCCCGATGCCGGAGCTGGCGCCGGTGACGACCACGGTCTTTCCGGTGAAGCGTTGGTCCACGGGTATGCCTCCATCGTTGCGTCAGCTACTGACGTTAGAACTGTCAGTGCCTGACGCTACATTCCGTCAGGGCCTGACGCAACGTGCTAGCATCGCGCCATGCCGAGAAGTGGAGAAGCGGCCCGCCGCCGACTCAAGGAAGCCGCGCTGGAGCTGTTCCTGGAAAACGGCTTCGACCAGACGCCGGTCGAGGCCATCGCGGCACGCGCCGGCGTCACCGAGCGCACCTTCTACCGCCACTTCGCCGACAAGCGGGAGATGTTCTTCGACGGCGAGGGCGAGCTGCGGGACGTGCTCGTCCAGGCCATCACCGAGGCCCCGCCGGGCACCAAGCCGCTCCCCGCGCTGCGGGCCGCCTTCCACGCCTCGGTGCCGCTCTTCGAACGCAACCGGCCGCTCACCGAACCCGGCGCGCGACTGATCGCCGCCACGCCCGCCCTCCAGGAACGGGCACTCGCCAAACGCGCCCTACTCGTCGAAGCGCTCACTCAGGCCCTGCAAGCCCGACAGGTGGACCCCCGTGTCGCGTCCCTGCTCGCCCAGGTCGCCATGGACACCTGCGCCGCGGCCACGCACCGCTGGATGCTCGACGCCTCCCTGTCCCTGCACGAGCACATCGATCACGCATTCCGGGAACTACGACTGGCCGCCGCAGCCCTCAAGTGAACTGCCCCGGGCAGCGGCCCAGTTGCTGCGCCCTTCTCTCCACGGTCTGCGGGAAGACGCGCCACAGGGAGATGTGCCACGCACGCGCAGATACACAGTGCGCCGAGCATGCTGAGTCGCCCGTCAGGGCGATCGGCTACAGCTGAATGTCGATCTCTTCCACGTCGGTGAACTCCACCCCTAGCCCTGGGGCCCGGGTGTCGTTCGCGCGGAAGTACATCTGGGCCAGGCCCTCGGCCGCGATCCGCTGGAGTTGCTGCTCTGCCGCGCCCTGCTCCCGCGCGGTGAACAACCGGTCGGCGACGTCGGGTGGCAGGGCCTGGGTGACGTCGCGGATGCGGGCGTCGTCGGTGGTGCCCGGTGCTGCGGTGAACCCGAACCGGGCCCGGGTCAAGACGACCAGGCCATCGGTCGAGGCCGCCTTCTTCCGGGCCCTGGCCCGCACCTGTGGCTGCCAGCGCTTCCTGACCTCGCGCTCCAGACGGTCCCGCAGATCCTGCCGGGGCCGCTTGAGCTTGCCCGCCACGTACCGTTCCACCGTGCGCTGGGAGACACCCAGCACCTGCGCGACGGCCCTGGTGCCCTTCAACTGCCGTACGAGGTACTTCATCTGGGCCTGGGCGCTCTGTGGGATGCGGCGGGTGAACGCCCCTTCCAGCGCACGATCCAGGCTCTCCCCGACCGAGTCGGCCACGAGGCGCTACTCCCCTTCTCCGGCCAGCGGATCGTCCTTGATCAGGTTGGCGACGTTGAAAACACCACCGTGTTCCTCGAACTGCTCCTCGGCCCACAGGACGGTCCGTGTCCCCTGGTGTTTGACCATCCCGGGCGACACACCGAGCCGGAAGCCGCCCGGCACCGGCTTGCCCTCAGGCGTGTGGGGCAGGGCATCCAGCGGGGACGGGCCCGGCGAGGGATAGACGACCGCGTCCGTACCGATCGCCACCGGGTACACGCCGGCCGCCGCGGCGGTCCGCATCAACTTGCGGTGGATACCGACGCGTTGACTGGCCAGCACAGCGGCCCGGATGTCCGGGCGCCACGTCTCGCGTTCCAGCGCGGGCCACGGCTCGTAGTACGGCGCCTGGCCACGGTTGCGCTGCCGCAGCTTGCCGATGCCGCCCTTCGCCGTCGCCTTGATCGCGCCCACCAGCAGGCTCATGACCGGATCCGCCTGCCTGGCGTGAGCCATCGCGTCCAGGAACTCGGCCCCGCCCAGGTCGGTCGTGACGCCGAGATCGGCCATCGTGGCCACGTACGCGTCACGCAACCGCTTGTACCAGCCGTCCAGATAGCGGCCGGTCCGGGTCCGCACGTACGCCTCCAGGGGCGCGACCCCGAAACCCAGTTCCACCGCGTACTGCACCGTCGGTGTGGCATACCACGCCGGGCCGGTGGGACGGTCGCCCTTCGGGGTGAAGGGCGACGGGAGCAGGTCGCCGTCGACGGTGCGGCCGTTGATCTGCGCACGGGACAGGTCGACATGGCTCAGGTCGACCAGCCACGAGCCGGGGAGCGCCGGGTCGAAGTCCGGGTCACCGGTCAGGTGGACCGGCCCGTCCAGACCGACGGTGAGGCCGTTGGCGGCCGCGGCGAACGACATGTTGACGTCGACCGCGACCAGGAACGGGTTCATGCACTCCTCGTCGGTCAGCGCACGGCACCAGTCGTAGGGCTCCTCCGTCAGCATCTCGGCCGAGGTGCGCAGGTGGTGCCGGGCGAACTTCCCCTTCAGCAGCGGGTGTTCGTCCGGGACCTCGCACTCCACCACGTCGTACACCGCGGTGAGCGCGTCCGGGTTGAACGCGCGCTTGAACTCACCGCTCGCCTCGTCCTTCTCCGCGCGGGTCGGTGGGCGCAGCGCCACCATCAACTCCAGACCGGTGACGGCCGTGGTGCCACGCGGTGTCATCACCCTCTGCGCGTACGTACCGAGGTAACGGGCGAGGTCGGCCGGATGCATCGTGGGCAGGACCGGGTCGTCCCTGCGGTCCCACTCACGCACGTCCAGGGCATTCCAGGCCGGGATGCACAGCTGGACGCAACGGCGCTGCGAGCCCTCCGCCGGACGGAAGATCCGCGCCCACGGCCCGAACCCGCGCTGGGTCAACTGCCAGCCGGACTTGGCGAGTTGCTTGACCACCTTGTGGCTGTCCGGGAGCCGGCCGGCGCGCCGCTCCTCCTCCGACAACGCGGTGGGAAGGCCGTAGCGCTCCAAGGCGGCCGGAGTCAGAACGAGGACGGGGTCGGCGTCACGGCCGTTGCGGTGCAGCTTCTCCTGCCCGAGCCTCGCCTCGGTCAGCGTCCAGTCGACCAACGCGGGCAAGGACTTGGCGGGGATCTCCAGGATCAGGCCGCCGACGCAGTACGCGAGGACCTGGCCGTCGGCGTCGGCGTCGACCACGGCGAGCGGACCGTTCTCGAACCGCGGGTCAGTGGCGGCGTCCGGTGCGGTCGCCGTCTTCTTCGCCGACGACTTCGCCGCCCTCTTGGCACCTGGGCGCCGGGACGATGTGGCGGGCTTGGACTTGGCTGCGGGCGCCGGGCGGATGGCAGCGACCCAGGCTGGGGCAGGCACCGGGGCCGGGGCCGCCTGAGCCTCGGCAGACGGGGCCTCGTTCGGCGGGGCGGCGGCGGGAGCGGGCAGCGTGCCGGGCTCCGACGCTGGCTCGGCGTCAGGAAGGTGTGGGACATCGGGAGCGGGATAGCGGGCGGCGAGGCCTTCGAGGAGCCGGGCGTAGGCGGCGCGGTGCGGCGGCCGCGGCTCGGTCCTGCCGGACTCCCAGCCCCCGACGGCCTCACGGCGGGTCTCCAGCGCCCTGGCGACCTGGGCCTGACTCAGACCCGCGGCCTCGCGGAGGCGTTTGCGCTCGGCCGGAGTCGGCAGCTCTCCCTGGCTGACCTCTTCCAGCAGCGCGTCCACGGCGCTGAACAACTGATCCTCAGTGGACACAAGCACACCTCCGTGCGCCTCACCTTAGCCTGATCGCACAACGAAGCACGCTGCGAAACGCACGCGAGACGCTCGCTCACGCCATGTTCGCTACCAGCCGCGAGACCCTTGCTGGGGGACGCTGTCAGGTCACCCGTCGTGCGTCGCGCACGATGACCTGACGAACAGCATTCGACTCGTAGAGCGACGATCGTCCAAGGCGAGCGGCGTTCACGTCGTACCGAACGGCGTTCGCCCGTTCGGTATGCTCGCGGTATGCCACCCACCCCGCAGCAACGCCGCGCAGCGCGGAACCATCAGCCCGTTCCCGGGGCGGGCGCGCGGGGGGCGCGTGGGCGGCGGGCCGAGCCGATCACGGTGGACGCCATCGTGGACGCCGCGCTCGCCATCGTGGCGCGGGAGGGCTACGAGGCGCTGACCATGCGCCGCGTGGCGGCGGCCCTGGAGACCGGGCCTGCCTCGCTGTACGCCCATGTCGTCAACAAGGACGACCTGGACGAGCTGCTCATCGGGCGCCTGTGCGCCGAGATCGACCTGCCGGCCCCGGATCCCGCCACCTGGCGGGAACAGATCACCGGTGTCTGCGTGCAAGTGCGCGACCAGTACCTGCGCTTCCCCGGTATCTCCCGGGCCGCGCTCGCCGCCGTCCCCACCAACGAGGACACGCTGCGGCTTGCCGAGGGCATGCTCGCCATCCTTCTCGCCGGAGGCATCACGCCTCAGACCGCGGCCTGGGGCATCGATTCACTGACGCTCTACGTCAACGCCTACACGCTCGAGATCGCCTTGCTCAGCCGTTCCGGCAACGACTGGGTCGCCGGCCGGGACGAACTGCTGAGCCGTTTCTCCGCCCTGCCCGACGCCTTCCCTCAGGCCAGGCGCTACGCCGCGGAGCTGACCGCGGGCACCGGCCACGAACGCTTCGACTTCACCATCGAGTTGCTGCTCGACGGTCTCGCGCGTCGCTGAGTGCCGGTCTTCGGGAGCGGCTGCGTTCGCCTCCCGGCGCCGGCCTGAAACGTCCGGATCGCCATCGCCCCACCGCTACAGGTCCGTTGTTTCTTGATCGCCGCTTCGCTCCCCCGGAGGGCGCGCCGCCGGATGGTCCTCCACCCGTTCTCGAGCCTGCGGCGGCACGGTGACTTCGGCCATCGACCAGGCCGGATCAATCGGGACGAGATACGGGGAGTGGCGACGTGAAGGTTACGGTACGCAGGACCGCGGGTGGGGTCGTGGCGGGTGTGCTCGGTGCGGTGGCTCTGGGGGTGGTCACGGCGGGGACGGCCGCGGCTGACGACGGGTTCGCCGACGACACCGTGGTGTGTTCAGGCGGGGTCGCGAACGTCTGCGCGCATCTGCAGTACGCGGGGACCGGCGGGGACCTGTCCTCGACCCAGGTGCGGGGGCAGGGGACGGCCGCCTCGGGGCAGCAGGTGACGATCGACAGCGTCACTCTGAACGAGACGGTGGTGATCTGGATGGGGCCGCCGACCACGACCCAGGTGGCCACGACCGACCAGTCGACGACCTCCGGTGGCCAGGTGACCGGCACGACCGCGGCCGCGCAACGGCAGTACGGATTCGGGCACTCGAGCGTCTCGTACACCGTCACCGTGACCTATCAGGTCAACGGCGGTCCCGCGGCCACGGTGAACGCCACCGCCCCCTCCTACCTTCCCGTCGGCTGACCGCATCGCACGAACCGGCGCCGCGAGGTGCTCGGGCAGGCGCGGTTGCCCTGGCCGCGCCTGCCCGGGTCACTCGCCTCCGGTGATCATGTCGATCAGGCCGTTCGGGGCGTCGGGGCCGTACATGAGCTCGTGGAGTTCCACGGCGTCGGCGGCTTCCGCGACGCTGCGGGCGAACATGGCGTGTTCGTACTCGGCGAGCGCGGTCTCGGTGTCGTGGGGGTGCGCGGCGAGGGCGTCGCCGAGTTGGGCGGCGTCGTACATGGCCAGGTTGGCGCCTTCGCCGTTCGGCATCACGAGGTGGGCGGCGTCGCCGAGCAGGGTCACTCCGGGCACCCGGTCCCATCGGAGTCCGGCGGGCAGGGCGCTGATGGGGCGCAGGACCGGCGCGGTGTCGGCTTCGGTGATCAGCGCGGTGATCTCCGGCGCCCAGCCGTCGAATTCGCGCGCGATCCGGGTGGTGGCCGCGGCGGCGTCGCTGAAGTCGATGTCGGCGAACCATTCCTGCGGCTTGCGGAGCGCCACGTAGGTGTGAAGGGTGTCGCCGCTCTCCCGGTGGGCCTGGATCCCCTTCCCCGGCACCAGGGCGAAGAAGCCCCCGCCGCCGACCGCCTTCGCGGTGGCCGGGTGGCGGGTGTCCGCGTCGAGGAGGTAGGTCTCCACGTACGAGATGCCGCTGTACTCGGGTGTGGCTCCGGTCAGCAGCGGCCGGACCCGAGACCAGGCGCCGTCCGCTCCGACGAGCAGGCTCGTCGTGGTGGTGGCGCCGTCGGCGAACGTCACCTCGTGGCGGCCCTCGCCGAGGGGCCGGGTGCCGCTCACCTTGTGCCCCCAGCGGACGGTGCCGGGCGGAAGGGAGGCGAGCAGGATCCGGCGCAGCTCGCCGCGCTGCACTTCGGGGCGTCCGCCCGTGCCGTCGTCGGGCTGGTCCAGCAGCACGGTGCCGTCCGGCGCGAGGGCCCGTATCGCCTGACGGCCCTCCAGGACGAGACCGCGGAACTCGTCCTCCAGGTCTGCCGCCCGGAGCGCGGGCAGGCCGTTGTGGTCGTGGATGTCGAGCAGTCCGCCCTGTGAACGCGCGGTCGGGGAGGGCTCGGCCTCGTAGACGGTGGCCGCGATGCCGTGGAGGTGCAGCACGCGGGCGAGCGTGAGTCCTCCGAGGCCGGCGCCGATGATCGTGACGTGTGTGGTCATGGCCTTCTCCTTCCTGGTCGCGCGGGCCGCCGGGCGGGGCTCGACGGTCCCTGGAACGTCGTTCCAGCACACACCACGATGGAACGTCGTTCCAGAGCTTGTCAAGCTGGAACGTCGTTCCAACGCCGTCTAGAGTGAGGGCATGGCCGCCAGAACGCGCCGTCCCGACCGACGGCAGGAACCGCTCACCCGGGAGCGCATCGTCGACGCCGCCGTCGAGCTCCTCGACACGGTGGGCGAGGACGGGCTCACCTTCCGCGCGCTGGCCGAGCGGCTCGCCACCGGTCCCGGCGCGATCTACTGGCACGTCGCGGGCAAGTCCGAGCTCCTGTCCGCCGCCACCGAGGCCGTCGTCACCGCCGCGGTGGCCGACGAGCCCACCGAGCCCACCGGGCCCGCGACGTCACCGCGGGACGGAATCCGCGCGGTCGCGCTCGGGCTGTTCGGCGCGACCGAACGGCATCCCTGGCTGGCGCCCCAGCTCGCGGCACAGCTCTCCCGCAGCCCCTGGGGGGCCGTGGCGCCGCGGATCTTCGAGAGCATCGGCCGGCAGGTACAGGCGCTGGGGGTCCCCCGGGACAGCTGGTTCACGGCGTCCTCCGCCCTCATGCACTACATCCTCGGCGCGGCGGGCCAGAACGCCGCGAACACCACGAGCGCCGACACGTTCGGGCCCGGCGTGGACCGGGCGCGGTTCCTCGACGAGGTGTCGACGGCGTGGGAGAGCCTCGACCCGGACGAGTACCCGTTCACCCGGGCCGCCGCCGGACAGCTGCGCGGGCACGACGACCGCGAGCAGTTCCTCGCCGGGATCGACCTCGTCCTCGCCGGGATCAGCGCACTCCACCCGCCCGCCTCGTAGCCGCGTCCGGCACGAGCGCTCTCCGCGGGCGGTGGCATCCGGTCGGCGGTACCACCGCAGGCCGACGCGCCGACGCGTCACTCCACTGGGCCCGTGTGAAACGGAAGGCCGAGGCCGGTGTGGCGTGGGGTCGTGCGACGCGCCACGGCTGACGGTAAGTGTCGGAGCATCGGGGCTCGCCCCCGGGCGGTGAGGTATCGAGGGTGGGTGACGTCCTCGTGCGCTTCCTGCTGGTGACGGCGGTTCGGGACGGCGATCGGAGGCGGCATGGTGCGGTGGCGTCGTCGGCTGGTGGGTGCGGAGCGGTTGCCGGTCCTGGTGCGGTACGGCCACCGGTCCTGGTGGGTACCGGCGGCGTTGTGCGTGGTGATCGTGGGCGCGGACGCGGCGACGCCGCACTCGTTCGCCGCGGCCAGCTGGCTCGTCCTGGTGCCCGCCGTCGCCGGTGGGCTGTGCGGGCCCGTCGCGACCTCGGTCTTCGCCGTCGTGGTGATCGGTGCCTATCCGCTGCTCGACGGCCGGTGGGGGCCGTCGCAAGGCCTCGGCGTCTTCTTCCTCGTGGTCGCCGGCTCCGCGCTCGCCGTACCGCTCAGCGTGCTGCGGGCGCGGGCCGCCCGCTACGTCGAACGGCTCCGGGGCGCCGCCGAGACGACGCGGCAGGTGGTGCTGCGTCCCGTGCCCGCGGGGTGGGGCGGCGTGGACTCGGCAGCGCGCTACCTGGCCGCCGACGTCGAGGCGCGCGTGGGCGGTGACTTCTACGACGTGCTGGCCACCCCGTACGGCGCGCGGGTCATCCTCGGCGACGTGCAGGGCAAGGGGTTGCCGGCGGTGTCGGTGGCCGCGGCCCTCGTCGGCAGCTTCAGGGAGGCCGCGTTCCACGAGGAGGACCTGATGACCGTCGCCTCCTGGCTGGAGGAACGGCTGCACCGGCAGAACACGCTGTCGACGCGGCTGGGCGCCACCGAGGAGCGTTTCGCCACCGCCGTCGTCATTGGGTTCCCGCACGACGTACCGGGCGAGATCGCGGTGGTGAACTTCGGCCACGACGGTCCCCACGTCATGGGCCGCGGCGGCGTGCGGCAACTGCCCGCGGGGCAGGGTTCACCGATCGGGCTGGGGCACCTGACGGGAGGGCTGCCGCCGGTGCAGCGCGTGCCTCTCGGCCCGGACGACACGGTCCTGATCGTCTCGGACGGTGTGACGGAGGCCCGCGACCGCGCGGGCACCTTCTTCCCGCTCCGCGCGCGTCTGGACGAACTGGCCGGGCGGTCCGACGAGAGCGCCGCGATCACCCCGGAGCGCGTCGTCGACGACATCACCACCGCCGTCATGCGGCACACCGGTGGCCGCCGCTCCGACGACTGCGCCCTGCTGGCCGTGCGCAGGCCCTGACGCGCGCGGCCTGTGACGGGCTGTTCCGTACCCTGGCGTCATGCGGATGCGTCCCACTCTCAACTGGACCCCTGCGGAGGACCTGCCTCCCGCCACCATGGACCTCGGGCCGGTCGTCGACGCGTTGCGCACCGGCGGCGTGCTGGTGCTCAGCGGAGCGGGGATCTCCACGGAGTCCGGCATTCCCGACTACCGGGGCGAGGGCGGGAGCCTGAGCCGGCACACCCCGATGACCTACCAGGAGTTCACGGCCGGCGCCGCAGCCCGGCGCCGTTACTGGGCCCGCAGCCATCTCGGCCGCCGCACGTTCCGCCGCGCCCGCCCCAACGCCGGGCACCGTGCCGTGGCCGCGTTCCAGCGGCACGGCCTGCTGTCGGGGGTCATCACCCAGAACGTCGACGGCCTGCACCAGGCCGCCGGCAGCGGCGCCGTCGTCGAACTGCACGGGAGCCTGGAGCGGGTCGTGTGTCTGTCCTGCGGCGACGTCAGCGCGCGCGGTGACCTGGCCCGGCGGCTGGAGGCGGCCAACCCGGGCTTCGACCCGGTGGCCGCCGCGATCAACCCCGACGGTGACGCCGACCTCACCGACGACCAGGTGAGGGACTTCCGGGTGCTGCCCTGCGTGGTGTGCGGCGGGATCCTCAAACCGGACGTGGTGTTCTTCGGCGAGGCCGTCCCGGCAGCGCGAGTCGCTCACTGCCGGGACCTCGTGGGCGAGGCGTCCTCGCTGCTGGTCCTCGGCTCCTCGCTGACGGTGATGTCCGGCCTCCGCTTCGTCCGCCAGGCGGCCCGGGCGGGCAAGCCGGTGCTGATCGTCAACCGGGACCCGACCCGGGGTGACCCGCATGCCCTGACCCGCGTCGCGCTCCCGTTGGGTGCGGCTCTGGCCACGGTGGCCGAGCGGCTGGACGTCCCGGTCGGGGGCGACGAGGTGGCGCAAGTCGAGTCGTAGCGGCGTGCGAGTCGAGCCGTAGTGACGTCGAGGGTGCGCCGGTCAGTGGCTCGTGTCGATCACGCAGAAGCGGTTTCCGTCGGGGTCGGCGAGGACCACGAAGTCGGGGTCGGCCGGGTACAGGTCCCACGCGACCCGATCGGCTCCGAGGCCGACCAGCCGCTCGACCTCGGCAGCCTGGTCGGCCGCGTCCCGCGCGTACAGGTCGAGATGCACGCGCGGACGGGGCTGGGGTGGCGTCTCGCTCGTGCCGAGTGCCACCTGCACGCCGTTCCCGGCGCGTGGCACCAGGACGACCCAGTCCTCTTGGGCCGGCTCTCGCGGCACGTAGTCCAGGGCCCGCGTCCAGAAGGCCGCGGCACGCCGCACGTTCGAGACACCCAGCACGACTGATCCAACGGTCACCATGGGGCGAGTATGTCCGACGCCCGTGCTCTCACGCGTGCGCATGCCGCGGGGCGCGTCGGCGGTGGCGCGGTGCCGTGGCCTCAGGTGTGCGTAACGCCGCCTCGTCGCTCGGGGCGGTCCGGCAGACGGCAACTGCCGCTGCCGACACGGGCTTTGGGCCCGGCGCGGCAGCGGCAGTCGTGGGAGTACGGCCGTCAGGTGACGGTCAGGGTTCAGCCCTGGGTGTCGAGCTTGCCGACGGAGTGGACCTCCGTGACGTCACCGGTGTTGAAGAAGTCCCAGGGCACGGTGAAGAATCCGCCGTCGCCCCAGCTGGTGCCCCAGCTGTTCTCGATCTTCACGCCCTGGTCGTTGTAACCGACGATGGTCACCTCGTGGCCACCGATGACCGGGTCGCTGGAGGAGTCGCCGGGCAGGTAGCTGTAGTCCGACGCGGTCTGGGAGTTGAGGTTCTCGAAGCTCTGGTGGACCTGGAAGCCGATCACCACGGGCTCGCCCTGGGAGATGGCGTTCTCGATGTCGGAGCGGGCCGAATCGCCGCTGGTGGACAGCTCGTCGAAGCCGGAGAGCTTGTAGTTGGCCGCGTTGGCCCGCTCGTTGGCGTCCGGCTGGGTGGTGTAGTCGCTGGTGCCCTGCCAGTAGTCGGACTGGGTGTCGATGCCCTGCTGCTGTTCCATGGGCAGCGCCACGCTGGCGGTGGTGCCCTCGTCGTCGCCCTTGGCGATCTGCGCGTAGATGTACATGGGGGCCATCGGCGCGCCGCTGATGCCCTGTTCGTTCATCACGATGCCGTAGGCGGAGTAGCCGGTGGCCCAGGCGACGCAGGCGCCGACCTGGCCCTGGTCGCCGGGCGAGAGGGCGTACTGGCTCAGGTCCGCGCTGTCCGGCGCGTCACCGGCGCGGCGGAACACGGCCTGGGCGCGGTGCGCCGTGAGGGCGTGGGCGTGTTCGGCGCGCGACTCCTTGAGGTTGAGGCCCATGCCGTGCAGGAAGTGGTGGGCGTGGGAGGCGGTGGTCTGGTCGGCCGCCGTCGCGGTGGCCGCCGTGAGGGCAGGGGTCAGGCAGGACAGGGCGATCGCGGCGGCGACGCCGGCTGCTATGCGCGGACGCATCGTTTCTGGCTCCTCGATACTCAGTGGGGGCCGTGTCGGCACTCCGCCCGGTGAAGGGCGGAGTGCCGGCACGGTGAGCTCGCCGGAGCGATTCCTTGGTGTTGCCTGTGGATCGCTCGCGGTGCCGAGGAACCTAGATCAGCAGGCATGAACCTGTCATGAGGGAAACAAGACAATGGCGTAAAGGTGACACGGGAGTGCGGTGGGGAACCCGGCACACCGGCGGAAACCGGGGCATCGTCAGGGGTGTTGACGCCGGGCCTGCCCGGCCGGGACACCGCGATGCTCATCCTCGCCACCGTGGCGGCGGGGCTGCCGTACGGAATCCGGAGGCATGGCGGGCCGCCTGACCGGACGCGTCGAAGAAGACTCCGCCCGGTGAGCGCGCGGGGTCGCGCGCTCACCGGGCGGAGTCCTGGAGCACCGCGTC
Organism: Streptantibioticus parmotrematis; assembly: GCF_019890615.1. Lineage (GTDB taxonomy): Bacteria > Actinomycetota > Actinomycetes > Streptomycetales > Streptomycetaceae > Streptantibioticus_D > Streptantibioticus_D parmotrematis. Next base: position 42,403 of record NZ_JAINVZ010000032.1, read on the forward strand.
GTTGAGGTCAGCCGATCGTGTAGTGGTAGGGGATGGCGGCGAGTTGGTCGCCTGTGGGGGTGTAGCCGTTCTGGCTGAGTGACGTGGTGTCGTCGAGGTGGATCTCGCCGGACACCGTGCTTCCGGCCGGACCGCTCGGTGTGATGTTGAGGTACAACGTGGTGCTCTGGCCCGGTTGGACCACGACCGGGGCGAACGTCGCGCTCGGGTTCACGCCGAGTTGCCACAGGTCGCCCGAGGGCGAGGTGGCGGACGGGTCGAAGGCCGCCGTGGTCGCGGTCAGTCCCAGGCTCGCCACCGACGACGATGTGGAACCGTCACCGAACGCGCCCACGGGCTGCGGCACGATGTCCCAGTCGCCCTGGGTGATGCGCGGCGACGCGTAACTGCCGTAGGCGTCGTCACCGGAGGCGGTCGAGCCGAGGTCCGGTTCGCCGTTCGCCGGGGAGAAGTCGAACATGACGGGGGCCGTCGAGTGGGCCGTCGCCACGAGCTGTGTGGTGCCGGTCGGCACGATCCACTGCGGTTCCGGTGCGCTCACGCTCAACGGCAACGTCAGGTCGCTCGACGGTGTGAACGAGGTGAGCGCGACGGTCGCCTGGCGGTTCAGCCGGGCGTCGAGGAAGTACGACTCCACGGCGGACGAGTCGTTGTGCACGGTGACACCGACCAGGTGTGAGCGGCCCGCGGGCAGCACACCACCGGTGGGCACGCCCGTCGTGCGGGCCGTGGCCGGTGCGAAGTCGACCGTCCCGTCGAGCGGCGTCGACAGCGCGTTTCCGGTCACCGGATTGCTGAAGGTGACGATCAGCGTCCACCGGCCCGCGGCGGGCTGGAGGACGTGCAGCCGTGCGGCCGAGGTGCTGACGACGGTCTGGTGTGCCCCCGGCGCGCCGACCAGCACCTGGTCGGAGGCGCGTGCCGGGGTCTGTCCGTCCGGCGACACCAGGTAGGCCGTGAACGGGTCGGTGGCATGGTTGCCGAGCGCCAGCCGCACGTCCAGCGCGGGCTGCCGGGCGGGGACGTTCACCTCGTAGAAGAAGGTCTGCGCCGGTACCTCACCGCGCCCGTTCCCGCCGACCACGGTGCCCGTGAAGCGGCCGACACCGCCGCGCACCGGAATGACCGAGCGCAACGTCATCGGTACGGAACTCGGGCCTGATTCGGGCGAGTTGATGGCCACCGACGCGCTCTCGTCCCCGGCCTGGGCGGGCAGCGGCGCGGCCACGCGCACCGCCGTCGAGGCACCGGGGGCGAGCGTCACCCGGGACGGCGTGACCGTGCCGAGGGTGTGGAACGAGGCGACCGTGGCGGTGAAGGCGACCGGCCCGGTGTATCCGGTGGGCCCGGAGGTCGGCTCGGCACGGAAGTCGGTGATCACCGCGGTCCAGGTGCCGGATCGCGGGGCGCGCAGGTCGATGTGTCCGTGGTTGCCGTCGCCCTGCGGCAGGCTGTAGCCGGTGAGCTGCCCGTGCGGGTCGAGGAGCGTCAGGTCGGCGGGCTGCTGGGTGCTGGTCCCGGGGTAGGCGATGTTCGCGTCGAGCCGGTCGGCACCGGGCGGCACGGTGAAGGTGAACCGTGCGACGTTGTGGGTCAGACCGGACGCGTCCTGGTAGGTCGGGCCGCCGTCGCGCAGGGTGACGGTCTTCGTCGCGATCGTCCGGCTCGCGCCGAGTGTGCGTCCGGCCAGCGACACGGTCTGCGGGTCGCGGCCGGTGTTGGTCAGCCGCAGCGACCACCGCGCGGTGGAGCCCGGTTGGCCGGTCGCGTCGAGTTGGTCGGTGTTGGTCAGCAGGGTGTCGCCGACCGGCTTCGGCGCGCCGTCGCCGGTGCGGACCGAGCGCGCGGCCTGGACCGCCCGGTAGGCGTCGACGAGGCCCGCGCCCTGCTCGGACCCCACGACGCCGAGGTCGTCGGCGGTGCCGGTGATAATGCGGTCGACCAGTTGGGGGGTGGGATCGGCGCCGCCGTGGGTGTCCCGGTACGACTGGATCACCAGCGCCGCAACACCCGCCACCAGCGGCCCGGCCTCACTGGTGCCGCCTGACTGGTACACGCCGGTGGGCTTGCCGCGGCCGTTGAGGCAGTCGGGCGCGACCGCCGGGTTCGCCGTGCAGATCGCCCAGTCGAGGTCGCCCGGCGCGACCACGTCGATGCTGCGTCCCTGCTCGGTCGAACCGCCCGACGACAGGGAGCTGATGTTGTCGCTCACCCAGCCGTGCGCGCCGATGCTGTCGTATCCGGCGGTGTCGGACTGCGCGTAGGAGCGGAAGGTGGTGGACGCGCCCACGGAGATCACACCGGGCTGCGAGGCCGGGGACCAGATGGTGCTCTCCAGGCCGGCGTCGTACGAGGGGACCGTGATGGTGACGCCGGCCGCCATCGCGCCCGCGTTGGCTTGTTTGATCAGGTCGGCGCTGGTGTCCGGCATCGGGAAGGAGCCCGCTTCCTCGTTCAGCACGTTGACGTGGTCGACGCCGACCGCGTAGTCGATGGATTCGAGGAAGGCGGAGGTGGTGGTGTAGTCGTCGGCGGCGTAGACCTTGTACGCGTCGAGCGTCACCTGCGGTGCGACGCCTTCCAGGCGGATGCGGCAGGGCTGCCCGAGGGCGTGCGTGGTGTAGTCGGCGAGGTCGTACACCTGCCGGCCCTGCGCGGCGATCATGCCGTCGTCGAGGAACGACTCCAGGTCCTCCGACTCGGTCGCGCCGCCTTCGCCCGTGAAGTCCTTGTAGTCGGCGATGACGTGCGAACCGTCCGCGCGGATCAGTTCGGGGGTGTTCACGTCGATGCTGCCCGCGATGTCGCCGACGATGACGCCCTTGCCCGTCGCGCCGAGCGAACGGGCGGTCTGCTGACGGGAGTTGTCGGAGTCCGCGTGGATCGCCTCGATCGCCTCGGGGTCGAGCTGCACGCCGCCCGCCGCCGCGCAGGCGCCGGGCGGTGAGCCGGCCGACGCGCGCCCGGTGCCTGACGTGCCGTCAAGGCTGCGCGCGGGCGCGGGTCGTGCGGGCTGGTCGATCACCTTGATGGCGGCGTCCGGCACGACCTGCGCGACGGCCGGGTCGGACCGCAGGGCGGTCTCCTCGCGGGTCGAGACCGTGGCGGAGACGGCGTTCAGCACGTCCATCGCGTGGATGTGCGTGGCCCCGCTCGCGTGCAGCGCCTTGATGAGGGGCGTCTGCGTCGTGGCCAGTGCCGACTCGCGTGCGGTCCGCGAGGCCTGGGTGTCCGGCACGTTCTGGTGCTGGTCCTTGAACACCACGATCACCGGCCGGTCCGTGCCTGCCGCCGTGGTCGTGCCGGTCGTCGCGGCCGCGACCGGCGTCGCTCCGCACGCCAGCGCGGTGGCCGCCGCGACGGCGACACACAGTCCGGTCCTTGGTCTTCCACGCCCCATGCGTCTCTCCCTCACCTCGTGCCGCGCGCGTCACGGCGTCGGCGATTATCGCCGCGAGGGACCCGTGGCGACAGGGGGAAATCCCGCCGAGAACGGTGGAGTTGAGGCGTTCGGGCGTACCGCCGGGCCCCGCGCTCAGCGCGAGGACGGGACGGCGTGCGGGCTCGGTGCGGTGGCGCTTCCCGGTACGGCCTCGGAGGGGTCGGCGCCGAGGGAGACGATGCGGTTGTCGGCGTCCACGTGGACGACCCGGGGGCGCAGGGCGCGCGCCTCGGCGTCGTCGACCTGCGCATAGCTGATGAGGATGACCAGGTCGCCGGGGTGCACCAGGTGGGCGGCGGCTCCGTTGATGCCGATCACCCCGGTGCCGCGGCGGCCCTCGATGACGTAGGTCTCCAGCCGGGCGCCGTTGGTGATGTCCACGATGTGCACCAGCTCACCGGGCAGCAGGTCGGCCGCCTCCATGAGATCGGCGTCCACGGTGACGGAACCCACGTAGTGCAGGTCGGCCTCGGTCACGGTGGCCCGGTGGATCTTGGACTTGAACATGGTTCGCAACATCGCTGCACTCCCGGAACGGTGGGCTCCCCGCCCGCGCTTCACAGGTCGGGGGCTGCGCCCACACCTTACAGCCGGTCGCGCGTTCGAGGGGGCGCGGTCCTCCGGGACAGCGGTCTCAGCCCTGCTCCTCCTTCTGCCACAACCCGTCCTTGGGGCGCGGCCTCTCCTTGCCGAGGATGTCGGTGTGCCAGCCGGGAGACAGGACCTCGAAGGAGTTGCTCCTCCTGGGGCCGGACCGCATGGCGAGCACCAGCTTCCTCAGGTGGGCGAGCTGCTCCTCCTCGTCCCACTGGCCGACCGGTTCCGCGGTGGCGCCGTTCCAGTAGGCACCCGGTGTCCAGGCCCCCCGCTCGTCCTTGACCTCCTCGACGGACCCGTTCGGGCCCTGACGGGTGACCGCGCCGCGGTGGGGCTCCGCCTCGGGGCGCGACGGGTCCCTGGGAGGCGGCGCGGTCGCCATCGTGGCCGCCACCAGTGCCTGGGCGGCGTGCCGCCAGGAGTAGCTCTTGAGCAGCTCGTGCAGTCGCTCGGCCTGGCCGCGCGCTCCCGGAAGGTTGCTCCGGAGTCCCTCGATGGCCGTGGCCCAGGCCTGCGCCCGCGAGTCGGCGCCGCCGTCGACCTCCTTGCCGCCGGCGGGGTCGATCGCGACGGGGGCGTCGACGACGCCCATGAAGGAGCCGTTGGTCACCGATGACAGGAACTGGGCCGCGCCGCTCTCCCCGTTGACCAGGACGGGCAGGCTGCGTCCCGCTCCCTCGGTGGCGACCAGTCCGAAGCCCTCGTGCAACGACGGCATGATCACCGCGTGGGTGGTTTCGCGGTCGTGCACCAGGTCGTCGGGGTTCTTGCTGAACGGCAGCATGACGACTCCGCCCTCGCCGTGGGCGTCGACGATCGCCTGCCACTTGGCGAAGGCTTCCGGCGCCTCCTTCGGGTTCGGAGTGCCGCGAATCGTCATCCGGACGTCGAGTCCGCGGCCGCCCTGGTCCTTCGGGCGGCGCAGGATGCCGATCGCCCGCACGGCCGCCTCGACTCCCTTGATCTCGTCCGTGGCCCGCCCGGGCAGCAGCACCTTGAGCTTCCGCGGGAGATGCAGCAGGTACTTGGCCTGGTTGGCCAGTGACGGCTCGACCGGTGTGCCGACCTCGGTGCCCGGGACGAAGTCGTGCAGCGCGGGGACACGCACCACGGTCTCCGAGAGGCGTTCGGCCTCCTTGGTCAGCAGCGATCCCACACCGGCCACCAGGTCGGCCCTGCGCATCGCCTTGCGTTCCTTGATGGCCTTCTCGACGCCGTCCTTGGGCTTCCTCTTGATCTTGTCCAGCCGTACGGGACTGGTGTGCAGGAAGTGCACCAGGCGTGCGCCGGGGTACCAGGCGTCGCGGATCTTCTGCGCGGCGGGGCCGGAGAAGCGGGAGTGGCCGATGACGATGTCGAAGGCCTGCCGGGCGGCCGGCAGCCCGTGCTGGGCCGGCGAACCGCCCGCGACGACGTCGAGGCGGTCCCGGCCCTCCTTCACGCCCGGGACGGAGACGTTGACGACGTGGGCGCCGTCGTGCTGGGTGGTCGTCTTCTCGTGGTCGTAGCCCTCGCGGGAGTCGACGGTGAGAAGGGTGACGTCGTTGTCGTGGTTGAGCCCCTTGACCAGCTCCATGTTGAAGACCGGGACACCGCCGAGACCGAGGCCGCTCTCGTCGCAGACCACCAGCACCCTGCGGCGCTGCTGCCGCGTCCCCTCGTCCCGCTCGTCGCCGTCCGACGTCATGCGCTGCACGGTGTCCGGCCGCGCGGTGCTGCGCTGCACCGGCGAGCCGTGCGCGTGGTCGTGTCCGTCGCCGGTGTGGCGCTGGACGGGCGCGGGGGCGTCGGCCAGCCGTTCGTTGGCGCTCGCCGCCCGTTCGAAGGGGTCACCGGGGTCGGACACCCGCACACCGTCGCCGCGGTCGGTGCCCGCGACCGGGCCCCTGCGTTGCTGGGAGACGTGGGTCAGCTCGTGGAACAGGGTCCGGTCGTCCATGCCGCCGGTCCCCGAGACGATGTCGTTGCCCACGGTGTAGGCGTGGGCGCCCACGTTCGCCGCGGACCGCTGGGCCACCGCGTCCGTGTGCAGCCGTACGGCGGAGAAGTCCTCCTTGAAGACGGACTCGGCCTTCGCGCGCTTCACCGGGTCCAGCGGCGCACCGCCCCGGGACGTCACGTCCCTGATCTCCGCGCCCGCGTCGGGCCGCGCGGTCTCCTCCAGCCCCTCGGTGCCGGGGAGGTGCCCGGAGAGCTTCAGCATCTGGACCACGGCGGCGTTGCCCGCCGCGCGCTGGAGTGCGAGCAGCCGCTGCTGCGGCGCGGGCGACGGCTGCCGGGACGCCGGTGCGGCCTTCGCCTCCTGCTGCTTGTCCCGGGTCTTGCGGATGCTCATCGCGGTCCTCGGTGTCGGTGGTTCCCCGCGCCAGGTTAGGTTCGCGCGACACGCGGGCGCCACGGCAACGAGGGCAATCCTCAAGGCGGTTGAGGGGCCCGTAAGGGCAGCGTGATGTCCGGACCGCCTCCGGGGCCCCGTGATGAGGGCCCCGGAGGCGCGGCCTGCCTACGACTCGGCTTGCCGTGCGGCCGGGACGGCGGGCTTGCCCACCTTGCGGACCGACTCCTTGGTCTCCGCGCCGTGGGCGAACGCGCCCGCGTTCTCGGCGTTGCGGTGCGGTGCCGCCTGCGCCTTGAGCCGGGGCAGCACGCGGCGCAGGTCCTCCAGGAACAGGTCGGCCAGGTCGTGGCCGAACCCGTTGCGGATCACGACGCGCAACGCGGCCAGATCGGTGCGGTGTTCGGGGAAGGTGTACGCGGGCACCAGCCAGCCGCGTTCGCGCAGCGCCGCCGAGACGTCGAAGACGGTGAAGTTGTCGATGTCGTCGCTGACGCGGAAGGCGAAGACGGGCAGCTCACTGCCGTCGGTGAGCAGGGTGAACGGGCCGAGCTTGGCCACCTCGGCGGACAGGCGCGTCGCCACGTCACGGCAGGTCTGCTGCACCGTGCGGTAGCCGTCGAAGCCGAGCCGCAGGAAGTTGTAGTACTGCGCGATGACCTGCGCCCCGGGCCGGGAGAAGTTCAGCGCGAACGTCGGCATGTCACCGCCGAGGTAGTTCACGTGGAAGACCAGGTCGTCCGGGAGCGCCTCGGCGTCCCGCCACAGCGCCCAGCCCACACCGGGCATCACGAGGCCGTACTTGTGGCCCGAGGTGTTGATGGACGCGACGCGCGGCAGCCTGAAGTCCCAGGGCAGCTCCGGGTCGAGGAACGGCGCGATCATCCCGCCGGACGCCCCGTCCACGTGCACCGGCACGTCGATCCCGGTGCGTTCCTGGAGGGCGTCGAGCGCCGCCGCGATCTCGGCCACCGGCTCGTAGGCCCCGTCGAACGTCGAGCCCAGCACCGCCACCACACCGATGGTGTTCTCGTCGCACAGCTCGACGGCGGCCTCGGCGGACAGGCAGTAGCGGTCGCCCTCCATCGGCACGTAACGCGGCTCGACCTCGAAGTAGTCGGCGAACTTCTCCCAGCACACCTGGACGTTGATGCCCATCACCATGTTGGGCCGGTCGGCCGGCTTGCCCTCGGCGCGCCGCCGGTGCTGCCAGCGACGCTTGAGCGCCAGGCCCGCCAGCATCGCGGCCTCGCTCGACCCGGTGGTGGAACAGCCCACCGCCCGGTCCGGGTCCGGGGCGCTCCACAGATCGGCCAGCATGTGCACGCACCGCGCCTCGACCTCGGCGGTCTGCGGGTACTCGTCCTTGTCGATCATGTTCTTCTCGGCGCACTCGGCCATCAGCGCCTGCGCCTGCGGCTCCGCCCAGGTGCTCACGAACGTCGCGAGGTTGAGCCTGGCGTTGCCGTCGAGCATCAGCTCGTCGTGAATGATCTGGTACGCGACGTCCGGGTCGATTCCGTCGTGTGGGAGCTTGAACCGGGGGACGGATATCGGCTCCCGGCTGAAGACCGGGTTGGCCGTCAGGTGCTTGCTGACGTCTCGGTGCTGGTGGGGACGCTTGAGTGGCATGAAGCTCTTTCACCCTCTTCGTACGCGAGCACTACGGCGCGCCGCCCGGCCCGCGGTCGGACGGCGCGAAGCACCCAGGCTAGTCCTGTTCTCCTGGCGTCTTCCCGGCGCCTGCGGCGGCACTCCCCCGGCGTACTCACGGCGTACGCCACGGCGCCCGCGACTGCGCGCCCCGGCTACGTCAGGGCGCGCTCCGGCTAGGCCACGGCGTCGGCGGCGGCGCGGCCGGCCGCACGGCCCGAGAACAGGCAGCCGCCGAGGAAGGTGCCCTCCAGGGCGTTGTAGCCGTGGACGCCGCCACCGCCGAAGCCCGCGACCTCCCCGGCCGCGTACAACCCCTCGACGGGGTTGCCGTCCTGGCCCAGGGCGCGCGAGTCCAGGTCGGTCTGGATGCCGCCGAGGGTCTTGCGGGTGAGGACACGCAACTGGACGCCGATGAGCGGTCCGGCCTTCGGGTCGAGGACGCGGTGCGGGCCGGCGACGCGGCTGAGCCGGTCGCCGAGGTAGCGGCGGGCGTTGCGGATGCCCTGGATCTGGGCGTCCTTGCTGAAGGGGTTGGCGATCTGCAGGTCGCGGGCCTCGATCTGGGCGCGCAGCACGGCCGGGTCGAGGAGGGGTTCGTCGGTGAGGGCGTTCATCTTCGCGACGAGTTCGTCGAGCGATTCGGCGACGACGAAGTCCGCGCCGTGCCGTTTGAACGCCTCGACCGGCCCGGGGGCTCCCTTGCCGAGCACACGTTCGCGCAGCACGGCCTTGCGGTCGCCGCTGGTGATGTCGGGATTCTGCTCGGAGCCCGACAACGCGAACTCCTTCTCGATCATCTTCTGCGTGAGGACGAACCAGGAGTGGTCGTAGCCGGCGATGTCCTCGGTGGTACGCAGGTATTCGAGGGTGCCGAGGGTGTCGTAGCCGGGCAGGCAGGGATCGGGCAGGCGCCGGCCGAGGGCGTCGAACCACATCGGGGAGGGACCCGGCAGGATGCGGATCGCGTGTCCGGGCCAGACGGGGTCCCAGTTGCGCACGCCCTCGGTGTAGTGCCACATGCGGTCGCGGTTGACCAGCCGCGCCCCGGCGGCGGCGCTGATGTCGAGCATCCGCCCGTCCACGTACGCGGGCACACCGGTGATCATGTGCCGGGGGGCGGTGCCGAGCCGCTTCGGCCAGTAGCGGCGCACGATGTCGTGGTCGGCGCCGATGCCACCGGTGGTGACGACGACCGCCTGGGCGGTGAGTTCGAAGTCACCGACGCGGTCGCGGTTGGAGGCCACGCCACGCGGCGAGGAGTCCTCGGCCAGCACCGTTCCGCGTACGCCGGTGATCGCACCGTCCTGGACGACGAGTTCGTCGACACGCCGCCGGTGATGGAACGTCAAGAGGCCTTCCTGAAAGGCGCGTTGAGCGCTGCGGACGAAGGGCCGCACCACGCCGGTCCCGGTGCCCCAGGCGACGTGGAAGCGCGGCACCGAGTTGCCGTGTCCGTCGGCGCGCAGGTCGCCGCGTTCCGCCCAGCCGACCATCGGCGTCAGCTTGATGCCGTGCGAGTCGATCCAGGAGCGCTTCTCACCGGCGGCGAACTCCACGTAGGCGCGGGCCCAGCGCACCGCCCAGGAGTCCTCGTCCTCCAGGCGGTCGAAACGGGCGCTCCCCCGCCAGTCGTTCCACGCCAGGTCGAAGGAGTCCTTCACCCCGAGGCGGCGCTGCTCCGGCGAGTCGACCAGGAACAGTCCGCCGAAGGACCAGTACGCCTGGCCGCCGAGGTTCGCCGCGTTCTCCTGGTCCACGAGCGCGACGCGGCGCCCGCGGGTGGTCAGTTCGTGCGCCGCGACCAGCCCGGCGAGACCTGCTCCGACGACGATGACGTCGGCGTCCATGGCGGTACTCCATCCTGTCGGGGCCCGCCGGGAGCGTGCGCGGCGGGCGAGGGATCGGCGGGTGGGCGGTCAGCGGTCCGCCGTGTCGAGGGCCAGTCGGCGGTCCGCCGTGTCGGGAGACAGCAGCGCGAGCAGGAGTTGCCTGAGCCAGGCGCGGGCGTGCTCGACGTCGCGGTCGAGCAGCAGTTGGGTGGTGACGCCGTCGTACGCGGCGATCACCGAGTGGGCCGCGCTGTCGGCGCCCCCGAGAACGGTGGGCAGGCGCCGGGCCTCCGCCAGGACGGCCAGCCGCTGGGCGATGGTCTCGCGAAGGCGGCGGCGGTGCTCCAGCAGCGCGTCGGCGACCCGCGGGTCCCGGGCCGCGTGGACCAGGAAGTCGGTCTTCACCAGCAGCCATTCGCGTTCCAGCAGCAGCGCCGCGGTCACCCGCTCGACGGCGGGCTCCAGGTCGAGGCCGGTCGGCTCCTGCGCCAGCGCCTGCGTGACCTGCGCGGCGATCAGCTCGGCCCGTTCCTCGTACAGCGCGAAGAACAGCTCCTCCAGGCTGCCGAAGTTCGAGTAGAACGCGCCGCGGGTGTATCCGGCCGCGTCGCAGAGCTCCTCGATCGACACCCGGCCGAACCCCTTGTCCGCGAACACCGCGAACGCGGCCTCCAGCAACCGGGCCCGGGTCTGCGCGCGTCGGCGTGTCACCCGCGTCCGCGTTCGCCCGTCCGGCGCCGCGCTGGAAGCCGCCGGAGGCGTGTCGGTCGTCGCCATCGTTCTCACCTCGATACGGCAACGTATCAGATGCGGAGGTGTATCCGATACGGGCATGTATCGAGCCGGGGGTCCGCCCGCGTGGCGTCCCTCATCAGAAGAAGTCGGACAGCCTCAGGCACGACTGCCCGCCTGCCTCCGCCCGTGGCCGGATCACCACAACTCTTGCGGCTGTGCGGCGTTATGCCGTACGTGAAGACCCAGATGCGAACCAGGGCACTGCTGGCAGGTGTGCTCACGGCGGCCGGGACACTGGTGCTGGCGCCCTTCGTCGTGGCCGCCGAGACTCCCGTCGGTCCGCGCGGGGCGTACACCGAGACCACGTTGCTGTTCGGCACCCAGCGCCCCGAGGGCGGCACGCCGGTGACGGCCGCGCAGTTCCAGCGCTTCCTGGACACCCAGGTCACCACGCGCTTCCCGGCCGGCCTGACCGTCGATGACGGGCGCGGGCAGTACCGGGACCGGCACGGCGTGATCGAGAGGGAACGCTCCTACCGGGTCGTCATCGTCTACCCGACCCGCGAGGCGGAGTCGGCGAACGCCAAACTGGAGGCCGTCCGCAGTCTGTACGACCGCGCCTTCCGGCAGGAGTCGGTGGGGCGCCTCGACGAGAGCGTGCACGCCTCGTTCAGCTGACGCCGTCGGTCAGTCACGACCGCCCGGGGACGGCATCCGTTCCCCCAGCCGCCGCAGCGCGATGTCGCACCAGGTCAGCGTCTCGCGCTCGAAGGCAGTCCCGCGCAGCAAGGTGAGGTACGGGCCGATCCGTTCCGCCTCGGCGACGTACTCGTCCTCGGTCCGTCCGGCCAGCATCCGTGAGCGCAGGCGCTCGTAGCGGGAGAGTTTGGCCTCGGCCCGTTCGCGGCGCTCGGCGATCGCCGTCCGCACGGCACCGAGGTCGCCCACGTCCGCGCACTGCACCTTGACCAGCAACTCGTCCCTGATCGCGGTCGGCCGGCCGACCGGCTCGGCGACGTAAGCCCGTACGGCCTCCCGTCCTGTCTCGGTCAGGGAGAACAACCGCTTGTCCGGGCGCCGGTCCTGCCGCACCACCCGGGCGGAGATGAGGCCCTCGCCCCGCATGCGCTCCAGCTCCCGGTAGAGCTGCTGCGGGGTCGCCGTCCAGAAGTTCGCGACCGAGGCGTCGAACGCCTTCGCCAGGTCGTAACCGGATGCCTCGCCCTCGAGGAGCGCGGCCATCACCGCGTCGCGCAGCGCCATGGCCTCAGGGTATGTCACGGCGTTCATTCAACGAGTTGCGTACTCGAAACCGGACAAGTACGGGCACCAGTACGCGGACAGGCGCCCGAAAAGGCATCTGGACAAGCCCGATGTGCGGCCATTAGCCTCCGATCCACCTAGTCAATTAGTTGACTATCATCCAACGTGAGAGGTGATCCCTTGCATCCCTTCCGCAAGGCCGTCGAGGCAGGCGACCACGCAGCGCTGGAGAACCTCCTGGCGGAGGACGTCGTCTTCACCAGCCCGGTCGCCTTCAAGCCCTATCCGGGCAAGGCGATCACCTCCGCGATCCTGCGGGCCGTGAGCACCGTCTTCGAGGACTTCGCCTACGTCCGCGAGATCGCCAACCCGGACGGCCGTGACCACGCGTTCTTCTTCACGGCCACCGTGGGCGGCAAGACGATTCAAGGCTGCGACGTCCTCCACTTCGACGAGGACGGCCGGATCGACGACTTCCTGGTCATGGTCCGTCCGCTCTCGGCGGCCCGGGCCCTGTCCGAGGCGATGGCGCCCCACTTCGAGCAGATCGCACGGGACGCGGCGGGCGGCTGACCCGGCGAGTGAGACGGGGTGCGGGGTCCGTCCCGATGGCCCAACGTCCTTGCGGTTCAGCGGACTTGCGGGAGTGAGACAGGGCAGGAGAACCGGGCGTTGTCAGAGGCAGCGGGTAGAAACGGAGCGACTGACAGTCCACCGGCGATACTCACGAGGTACCCCTGATGCGCCCTGCCCTGCCCCTCCCCCCGGACGATGACGGTCCGCGAGTGTCCGGCATGTTGCTGATCCGCACCCACCACGGCGACGACGCCGCCTGGCGTGACGTGCTCTCGCGCATGGGCGAACTGCCCGGGCTGGTCGCACCGCGCTCGGGACGCGACGCCCACGCGGTACCGCGGGGGCCCATCCCCCGGCGCCTGATCGTGGTGGACGACCGCGCTTGGCAGGGCGCCACTGCCGAGAAGGTGCGCGAGGCCCTGAACGAGGACGGGACGTGGATTCCCGACCTGGTCCTGCTGGCCGACGACAGGACCACGGCCGGCCCTCATCTGCGTCCGCTGCTGGCGTTCCGCGGCACCGAGGGGGACGCGTTCCGGATCACACCCCGCCAAGCGGCCCTGACCTACCTGGTGCTGCACCGCCCGTACCAGAAGACGACCCTGGAGCGCTTCGAGGAGGAGGCCCCCGCCGAACCCGACGGGGAGTCCGGGGAGGAGTGGGAGAACGGCCTCCCCGACCCCGTCGGTGCCTGCCTGGAGTCGCTGAACCCTCCGCCGCGCTACGAGCCCCCGACCCGGGCTCTGCCCCCGCTCACCCAGGAGACCTTCGGTCTGCTCGTACGCACCGACTTCACCGATGACGCCGCCTGGACGTCGCTCCTCGACACCGTGCACCGCCCGGGACCGGGCTATGACGACCCCATCGAGGACTTCACCGACGACGTCGACGCCGTGGACGACCCGGCGTTCGAGGGCTCCAGCCCGGAGCAGCTCATGGCACTGGTCCGCGACAACCAGGACCCCGGGCAGGTGACGGCGGACCTCGTGATGATCGCGGACGGCACCACCATGCGCGATCCCGACCGCCACGTCCTGGTCGTACCGCTCGCAGGTCCCATCGGGCACGCCTTCCGAATCATCCCTGAGCGGGTCGGGATCATGGTGTGCAACCTGGCGATCGGCAACATGGGCATCGAGGCCTTCATGGACGACTAGACCAAGGCCGACTTTTCGGGAAGACGTGTCCGTCATCGAGCCGGGGCTTCACCACGTCCTTCAGATTCGCGCTCGGCACACAACGAGGCCGGGCGATCGTGCCGGGCGCCTTCCCGTCTCCGGGCCCGCACGCTCCGCTTGTTCTCCGGGCAACCGGAAGCACGTTGCCACTAACTGATCGTTTCAGAATGAGGCGTCGGACGGTCCTCCGTCGTCGAGCCGCTGGAGAA
>NZ_JAINVZ010000033.1 GCF_019890615.1 Streptantibioticus parmotrematis
ACGGGACAGGCGGGACATGACCGCGAGGCGTGGTGGCGCGTCGCGCCACCACGAGCCGGAGCAGTCCGCTCGGGGACGACGCGTCCTCGAACCGACTTCCTCTACGCCCGTGTCCTGTACGCCTGGGGGCGGGCGCCCCGGCGCGGCCACACCGGGCGGAGCCTCAGTCGCGCGGCGGGTCCTGGGCGTCGTCGGGCTCCGCGGGCCGCCCGCGACCCCGTCGTCCACCTCGGGGACACCCTCGACGACGCCGGGGAGTGCTTCGACAAGGTCGCCCGCGTGCTCGGCCTGCCCTATCCGGGCGGCCCCGCGATCGACCGGGCCGCACGCGAGGGCGATCCGGACGCCGTCCGCTTCCCACGGCCCCTGACCGGATCGCGCGACGACCGCTACGCCTTCTCCTTCTCCGGCCTGAAGACGGCCGCCGCCCGCTGGGCCGAGTCCGGTGCCGCGAAGGGGCGGGTCGCCGACGCGGCCGCCTCGTTGCAGGAGGCGGTCGCCGACGTCCTCACCCGCAAGGCGGTCACCGCCTGCCGGGACCACGACGTGAAGACCCTGGTGGTGGTCGGCGGAGTGGCCGCCAACTCCCGCGTACGGTCACTGGCCCAGGAGCGCTGCGCGGCCGCCGGCATCGAACTGCGCGTCCCGCCCCTGAAGTTGTGCACCGACAACGGCGCCATGATCGCCGCCGTCGGCGACCTGCTCGTACGCGCCGGAACCGAACCCGCCCCGCTGGACGTCTCGATCGACCCCTCCGCGCCCTTGGAGCACGCCGCCCTGCACCCCGTCGCCGTCCCGGTCGCCCCGCGAGTCGCGTGATCACGCCCGCCTCCCGCTCCGCTGACGTCAGGGTGCGTACGGCGTGAGCTCCGGCCGTCGGTCGCGGACCGGGCTGACCGATTCGAGGGCCGCGCCCAGCCGCAGCAGGGTGGGTTCGTCGTACCAGCGCGAGACGAGCTGGACGCCGATCGGCAGGCCGTCGGCGGTGGCACCGAACGGCAGCGAGAGGGCCGGCAGTCCCGTGAGGTTGAACGGGACGGTCGCCCGCATGATCCCGCGCGCCGGCACCTCCACCCCGCCGACCTCGAACCTCGGGCGGGCGAACGGCGGCGCGGGGATCGGGCACACCGGACACACCAGCACGTCGTACCGCTCGAAGCAGCCCGCGAACAACGAGCTGAGCGCGTCGACCCGTCGCTGCGCGTCGAGGTAGTCGGCCTGCGGCACGTCCGGCGCCTCCAGGGCCCGCCGGATCACCCGGTGCAGTTCGTCCTCGCGGCCCGCCGCGATCCGCCGGAAGTACGGCACCACCTCCGCGGTGAACAGCACCGCGCTCAACTCCGTGGCGTCCACCGCCTCCAGTCCGGCCAGCGGAGCCGGTTCGACGGTGCAGCCCAGCTCCCGCAGTGCCTCCGCGGCCGCGACGACGGTCGCCGCCACCTCGCGGTCCACCGGCCCGAACGCGGGCTCGCAGGCCCACCCCACCCGCACACCGGCCGGGGCCGGAACGCCGTCGGCGGCCGGATCCAGCGGCGGCGAGTGCCGTACGTGGCCATCGACGCCGTCCGGCCCGGAGAGCGCCCGAAGGGCCGTGGCGATGTCCCTGACGCTGCGGGCCATCGGCCCGACATGCCAGTAGCGGCTGGGCACTTCGGGCCAGTGGCCGGTGACGGGGATCCGCCCGCGGGTCGCCTTCAGGGCGACGATGCCGGTGTCGTGGGCGGGTCCGCGTACCGAGATGGCCACGTCGCTGCCCAGCCCGAGCGGCGACATCCCGGCGGCGACGGCCGCCGCCTCGCCGCCGCTCGACCCGCCGGGAGTCCGCTCGCCGTCCCAGGGGTTGCGGGTGAGGCCGAAGAGCGCGTTGTCGGTCTCGGTCCAGTAGGAGAACTCCGGGAGGTTCGTCTTGGCCATCGGTATCCCACCGGCCGCCCGCAGCCTGGCGACTGACGTGGCGTCAGCATCGGGGACCCGATCGCGGAAGAGGACCGAGCCCCGGGTGGTCACGGCCCCCGCCACGTCCAGTGAGTCCTTCACCGTGAACGGCACACCGTGCAGCGGTCCGACCGCCTCACCGGCCGCCACGGTCGCGTCCGCGGCCCGCGCCGCGGCGAGACCCCGTTCGGCGAGTACGGTCACCACGGCGTTGAGTCGCGGGTCGACCGCCTCGATCCGCTCCAGGTGCGCGCGCATCACCTCCACCGCGGACACCCGTCGTGCGGCGACGAGCGCCGCCAACGCGGTCGCGTCCAAGTGGCTGAGCTCGTCCCCACCCATCGCACACGCCCCTTCCGTCCCGTGGATCCCCCATCCTGCGGCCCACGCGCCACGCGCGGCAAACGACCCCGTCCTCCCGGCAGGACCCACCGCGTCGACGCCCGCCCGCCTAGCCGGGGATCCGGCGTATCTCCGTCACGTACGTGGCGATGTCGGGAATGCCGTCCAGGACGGCGAGTTCGACGATCACCGTCCACGGCGTGCGCCCGCGCAGCCGTTCGGCGAACGGGTACCCCGCGATCGTCTGGAACGTCCGCGTTCCGCGCACGGGCGCGTTGGGGTAGAGCGTCGCTCCCGAGTTGATCGCGGACAGCCGGATCCGGTCCCCGTGGGCGGCGACCAGGCCGGCGGTGTCGAGTACGAGGACGTCGTGCGGGCGGCCGCGATTGCGCCGGGCCTTGAGCAACTGGTCGAGGCGCTGGGGGTGGAGCCACAGGAACACCCGCTCGTTGAGCGCGGCCAGCCACTCCTGGGCGGACATGTCGAGGAGGACCCGGTCCAGGATGTGCGGTCGCAGCGGGGTCTGGTCGCGCAGGGCGACGTCGCCGAGCACCGGGTGCGGGACGGTCAGCCTCCGCGGGCGCGGACTGCCCAGGACCGCGGCTTGCTCGTCGGCGGTCAGCGCGGACGTCGAAACGATGCGCTCGGCCGTCAGCAGGCCGTGCGCGGTGATGGAACGGGCCGCGCCCGCCTCGGCCAGGTGGTACAGCCGTGGGTAGCGCCCGACGAGCTCGTCGATGTCCATGACGACTCCTCAGGGACGCGGGCGCTCGGCCGGATCACGCGTCCCCTGCTCGCGGTCGTAGCGGACCAGGCGGTCCTGCATGACGGCGTAAGAAGTGGCCGACGGAGGACTCCCACCGTCGCGGAGGCCCGTGGCGGTCCGCACGGCCGCGTCGACGGCGGCCCGGTAGGGAAGGGACCCGGTGCTGACGCGGCGCACTCCGAGGTCGGCCAGCTCGGCGAGGGTGAGGGTGGGGTGGGCCAGGACGTTGACGGGGGCCGTGACGGCATCGGTCAGCTGCCGCAGCACGACGGGGTCCGCGGCGCCGGGCACGAACACGCCGTCGGCACCGGCCGCCACGTAGGAGCGGGCGCGTTCCACGGTCTCCTCGACGGTGGCCCGCTGGCCGAGCCAGTAGGTGTCGACGCGGGCGTTGACGAACAGGTGCGGCTCCCGGTCCTTGACGGCCGCGATCTTCGCCGCGTGGGCGGCGGGGTCGATGAGCTCCTCCGCGGAACTGTCCTCGATGTTGACACCCGCGGCGCCGAGGCTCGCGGCGTAGGCGGCGACCTGTTCGGGGTCGTCGCTGTAGCCGTCCTCGATGTCCACGGAGACGTACGCCGGGAGCGCTCGCAGCTTGTGCGCGAGGGCGAGGGTGGCGTCCTTGGAGGCGCGGCCCCCGTCCGGGCTGCCCGACGCCGCGGCGACGCCGAAGCTCGTGGTGCCGATGGCGGGGAAGCCTGCTTCGGCGAAGGCGAGTGCGGAGGCGACGTCCCAGGCGTTGGGGAGCAGAAGCGGGGAGTCCTGCTGGTGGAGGTCGGTGAACGTCATGGCGGTGGCGCCTTTCTGCGGGGGCCGGCCCTGGGGCGGCACGTTCCCGAACGCGGTGCCGGGGGGCGTTGGCGGGTGGTGCGTTGCCGGTGGTGCGTTCCCGGGCCGGGTGGCGGGGCCTATTCGGTGGCGTCGTACAGCTCCACGGTGCGGCTGTCGAGGAGGGGCACGATCTGTTCGAGCACGAGTCGCGTGAAGTGCGCGCTCTGCCGGTGTTCGGCGAAGGCCTCGCGCGAGGCATAGCGTTCGAGCAGGACCACACCGCGCGGGTCGCCGAGTTCACGGTAGACGTCGAAGGCGAGGTTGCCGGGCTCGCGACGGCTGGCTTCGGCCAGTTGCGGAAGGAGTGCGAGGAGCTGCGGTTCCCTGCCTTCCGCGACGGTGTAGCGGGCGATGACCTGGAGTTCGGTCATGGTGCTCTCCTTCATGGCTCACGGCTGCTCAGGGGCTCATGGTTCAAGGCCGCTCAGGGGCTCGGTCGCCGACGAGACGCGGCCGTCTTCGCCCGTCTCGCCAGGTCACCGCACCACGCCTTCTTCGTGGTGATCCCTTCCCACCCGCAAAAACTGGGCTGAGCAACCCTCTTTTCATCATGAGCCCATGCAACACCCGAAAAAGAGGGCTGTCAAGCCCTCTTTTTGCTACGCTGGACACCATGACCACGACCGAGGCGCGCCCGTCGAAGCTGACCCCCCGGGGCCGGGCGACGCGGGAGCGGATCATCCAGGCAGCCGCCGAGCTGATCTACGAGCACGGGGTGCAGAACACCAACAACGAGCGGATACGGCTGGCGGCGGGCGTCAGCGGCTCGCAGCTCACCCGGCACTTCCCCACCAAGGAAAGCCTCGTACGGGCCGTGATCGCCTGGCGCGCCGACACCGTGATCGCCCTCCACAAGATCCCGCAGCTCGGCCACCTGGACACCTTCGCGTCGCTGCGTCTGTGGGCCGATTCCTACATCGAACGCGAGGAGCTGTGCCGCGGAGGGTGTTCCTACGGCTCGCTCGCCGGTGAAGCCCTCAAGGCCGCCCCTTCGCTGCGTCCCGACGTCGCCGACGGATTCGAACGCTGGGAGGACCTCTTCCGGGCCGGGCTGACCGCGATGCGCGAGCGGGGCGACCTGCGCCCGCAGGCCGACCCCGACCAGCTCACCCACCTGCTCATGGCGGCCTTCCAAGGCGGCATGCTGCTGAACCAGGCGGCCGACGACGTGGCCCCCCTGCGCGACGCCCTCGACGCCGCGCTCGCCCACGTCGAATCCTTCGCCACGCACCCCGTCCCGCACGACGACGCCACGGGCGGTGAGGCCCCATGAAAGCGGCTTCCGGACAACACGAACGTCATCACCACTACCTGGCGGCCGAGGACCCCGTCTTCGCCCGCATCATCGCCGCCTACGGCATCCAGGACCCGTTCGCGTGGCACGACGGCGGGCGCACCGGCACCGCCCGGTTCCCCGCGCTGTTCCTGCACGTCCTCAGCCAACGCACCAGCGCCGTCGCGGCGTTCACCCTCTACGACCGCACGGCCGAGGCCCTCGGCGGGCCCGTCACCGCGCGGGGCCTGGCCCGCCTGGGACCGTCCGGACTGCGTTCCATCGGCCTGAACGACGCCAAGGCCGCCTGTGCGACCGATCTGGCCCGCGCCCAGC
Organism: Streptantibioticus parmotrematis; assembly: GCF_019890615.1. Taxonomy (GTDB): domain Bacteria; phylum Actinomycetota; class Actinomycetes; order Streptomycetales; family Streptomycetaceae; genus Streptantibioticus_D; species Streptantibioticus_D parmotrematis. The sequence continues at coordinate 5,484 of NZ_JAINVZ010000033.1, forward strand.
TCGCCGGACGCATCGACGTCGAACACCTGGAGACCCAGGACGACGAGGAGGTCGTCGCGACCCTCACCGCGTTCAAGGGCCTGGGCACCTGGACCGCGCAGGCGTTCCTGATGCGGCAGCTCCAGCGGCCCGACGTCCTGCCCGCCGGCGACACCGCGCTGCACACCGCCATCCAGAAGAACTGGAACCTGCCGGAACCTCCCACCCCGGGCCGGACCCGGCACCTGGCCGCCCCCTGGGCACCGTCCCGCAGCTACGCCGCCGCCCTCCTGTGGCGCAGCCTCGTCCCTCCCGGCGAGCCCTACGACCCCAAGGAACGCGCGCTGCGAGCGGCCCGCCACTGAGGCGGGCGCGGGCGTGAGGGCACCCGTTCGGGCCGCTCCGGGGTGCGCGGCGCCGGGATCCGGCCAGACTCGGTGCCATGGCAGAGCGATCACGCGGTTCCGCTTCGTCCACGGCGACGAGGAAGCGTCGTCCCGACAAGGGACCGGAGGACGCCGCGCAGGTCGCGCGCGAGAAGCTGCGGCAGCTCATCAGTCACGGGATCGAGGGCGTGTCCGCGGTCGAACGGACCGATGACGGGTGGCTCGTCTCCGTCGACGTGCTCGAAGTGCCCCGCATCCCCGACACCACCAGCCTCCTCGCGACCTACGAGGTGCACCTGGAGCCGGGCGGCGCGCTGCTGGACTACCGCAGGTCCCGCCGGTACCGGCGGGGCGCGGCGGACGAGTGACAGGACCCGTCACCACCGTCGAAAGGACGGACACCCCATGACCACGATCACGTATCCGGGCGAGGTGGCGTGCGTGCCGCGCGCGGGCACGCTCTACGACGTCCTGGAGCTCATCCTGGACCGAGGCATGGTGATCGACGTCTTCCTGCGGGTCTCGCTGGTCGGCATCGAGATCCTCAAGGTCGACGCGCGCGTCGTGGTGGCCAGCGTCGACACGTACCTGCGGTTCGCCGAGGCGTGCAACCGGCTCGACCTGGAGAACGACGCCAGCAGCCGGACCGTTCCCGAGCTGTTCGGCGGCGGCGGAGCCGCGAAGTCCATGGGCAAGCGGAAGGCCAAGAAGGCGGTCGCCTCGGCGGGCGACGCCGTCCGCAAGGCGGTCGGCCGCGACGGGGACGACGAGGAGGAGCGCCCGCGCCGCGGGAAGTCCACCGGGTCGGGCTCCGGCAGCGCCCGCCGCAAGCGCGCCGAGGCGTAAGCGGTGGTCACGCGTACCGGCCGCGGGGACGGCGCCCGCGGTCAGGCCCCGGCGACACCGGTGCGGGAGGGGCACCGCGTCTGTGTGTACGCGATCATCCGTTCCGACCACCGCCTTCCGGTGGAGGCGCGAGGCGTGGGGAACCCGCCCGTGCGGGTGCGGAAGGTCGACGGGAACGGTGTGGCGGCTGTCGTCAGCGACGCGCCCGGCGACCTGCGGGCCCGGCGCCGTGACCTGCTCGCGCACCAGGACCTGCTGCTGGGGCTGGCGGAGACCGGAAGCGTCCTGCCGATGCGGTTCGGGTCGGTCGCCGGCGGGGACGAGGCGGTGCTGAAGCAGCTGCGCGACGGCGAGCAGCGGTACGCGGCGACGCTGCGGAGGCTGGACGGACGCGTCGAGTTCAACCTCAAGGCGTCGCCGGATCCGGACGCCCTGGCCGCCGTCGTCCGCGAGGACCGTGAGGTCCGGCAACTGAGCGCGGCGGCACGGCGGCGTCCCGGTTACGAGGCGAACATCCGGCTCGGCCAGGCCGTCGCCGCCGCGCTCGACCGCCGCGCCGCCCAGGCCGCCAGAGATACCCTGGAAACGCTCGTGCCCCTGGCCGACGCGACGGCGGCGGGCCCTGACGTGCCCGGTTGCGTGCTGAACGCGTCCTTCCTGGTCGAGCGGGGGCTGCGGGAGGCCTTCCGGGACGCGGTGGCCGCGATGACCGATCGCCACCGGGACCGCGCCGTGCTGAAGCTGGCCGGGCCCCTGCCCTGCTACAGCTTCGCCGCATCCGGCGCCGGCGAGCCCGTGGAGGCCTGACGTGGGGCTGATCACCGGGCTGCTCACCCTCCCGCTGGCCCCGGTGCGCGGGGTCGTGTGGATTTCGGAGCGCGTCGTGGAGACCGCGGAACGCGAACTGTACGACCCGGCCGTCCTGCGCTCCCGGCTGGCGGCACTCAATCAGGAGCTGGAGGCTGGAGAGATCAGCCAGGAGATGTTCGAAGCGGAAGAAGAACGGCTACTCGACGCACTGGAGGGACACATTCCGCCGCGATAACCCGAGAGGCGAGCCCCATGGATCAACCGACGAAGATCGCTATCGCCGCTGCCGTAGCGGCCGGATATCTGCTCGGCCGGACCAAGAAGGGGCGACTCGCTCTCACGGCGGCTTCGCTGGCCGCGGGCCGAGGACTCGTGCCGGAACCCCGGGAAATCGCCTCGGAGGGGCTCCGCAGGCTCGCGGAAGTCCCCCAGATCGCCGAATTGGGCGATCAACTGCGCGGTGAGGTGTTCGAGGCCGGTAAACGCGCCGCCGCCGCCGTGATGGACCGCCACCTCGGCTCTCTGTCCGGTGCCCTGCGCGACCGCACGCTCGGGGCCGCGGACGAGGACGAGGACGAGGAAGCGTACGAGGACGAGGACGTCGGCGACTACGCGGACGAGGCGGAGGCGCCTGAGGACGAGGACTACGAGGAGAACGAGGAATACGAGGAGAACGAGGAGGAGGAAGAGCCGGAGGAGCCGCCGCGACGCGAACGGGAACGCGGGAGGCGCAAGGGAACACGCGAGCGCGAGCGATCCGAGGGCTCGAGGAGCGACGCCGACCGCCGGCAGCGGCGCCGTGGAACGCGGAAGAACGAGAAGGAGACCGCCGCCGAACGCGACGCCTCCCCCGCCAGGAAGTCCCCGGCAAAGAAGACTCCTGCCAAGAAGACCGCGGCCAAGAAGACGGCGGCCAAGAAGAGCCCCGCCAAGAAGACCGCCGCGAAGAAGACTCCCGCCAAGAAGACGGCTCCGGCGAAGAAGACCACCACGCGGGCGAAGAAGACGAGCAGCACCAAGCGGACCGCTTCCCGGCGCGATTCCTCGCGGTCCGGACGAGGCAGGTGATCGAACGTGGCGCAGCGGAATCAGGACAGCGGATCCACGGCGATGGATCAGCTCAGTGGGGCCGTCGGCGAATTCCTCAGTTCCAAGGTCGGTGACCTCGCGGAGAAGGCCGGCGGAAAGCTGACCGGCCTGACCGACAGGTTCACCGATATCGCGGAGAACGGCGGGGAGATCCCGAAGATCGGCTCACGCGTCCTGCAAGGCGATTCCCCGGTCAAGGCGGCCGTCAAGGAAAAGGCCAAGGGCGCGATGGACAGCGTGGTGGAAAAGGCGAAGGACGCGTTCGGCGGAGGAAGCGACCGCCGGGCGGGCAGCCCCAAGGTGACCAACATCGTGGAGATCCGCGACGTCGGAGTGCCCCTGCGGTGGGCGTACGACCACTGGACGGAGTACGAGAAGTTCAGCGGCTTCACCAAGGGCGTCAGCAGTGTGTCCACGGCGGACGAGACCACCACCGACTGGAAGGCCAAGGTCGGCCCGTCCACGCGCGGGTGGAAGGCGACGGTCCAGGAACAGGTTCCGGACCAGCGCATCGTCTGGACGTCCGACGGCGCCAAGGGCACCACGCGGGGCGCCGTCAGTTTCCACGAGCTGGGCCCGCATCTGACGCGCATCGTGTTGGTGGTCGAGTACTACCCGTCGGGCTTCTTCGAGAAGACGGCGAATCTGTGGCGTGCTCAGGGCCGCCGTCTGCGGCTGGACTTCAAGCACTTCCAGCGCTACGTCACCCTCACGGACGAGGAGGCCGAGGGCTGGCGTGGTGAAATCCGCGACGGTGAGGTCGTACGCACCCACGAAGAGGCAATGGAGGACGAGGAGGCCGCGGACCAGGACGAGCCCGAGGACGAAGAAGAGGACGGGGCGGAGGACTGGGACGAGGAGGACGAGCCGGAGGAGGACGAAGAGGAGGACGGCGGCTACGACGAGGACGACGACGTAGACGACGAGTACGACGAAGACGAAGACGAAGAAGACGTGGACGAAGACTGAGGTGGTCAGGTGTCGGACGTGGACTACAGGCAGGGCGTCGCGACCGCGCCCGGCCCCGGCACCGCCAACCTGGCCGACATCCTCGAACGCGTCCTGGACAAGGGCATCGTCATCGCCGGGGACATCAAGATCGATCTCCTCGACATCGAACTGCTCACCATCAGGCTGCGGTTGTTCGTCTCTTCCGTCGACACCGCGCGGAAGGCGGGCATCGACTGGTGGGAGACGGACCCGGCGCTGAGTTCGCGTGCCGCCCAGTGCGCCCTGCGCGAAGAGAACGCCCAGCTGCGGCACCGCGTGGCCGCCCTGGAGGCGGGCGACGCGGAATCCGGCACCGCGGCGGAGCGTGAAGCGTGACCGGCTTCGCGGACCGCGGCGCCGCGCCGGACTCGACCGTGACCTACGCCTTCGCCGTCTGCCGCGGTGAGGACGCCTCGGGAGCGCCGCTACCGCCGGGCCTGTCGGCGGGGGCGCCGGTGCGCGCCCTGCGCTTCGGCGCGTTGACCGCGATCGTGCAGGAGGTGCCCGCAGCCGACTTCACCGAGGAGGTGTGGCGGCGGCGCCTGTCCGACCGCGCGGAGGTCGAGCGCTGTGCCCGCGCGCACCATGCCGTCGTCACCGCCGTCGCCCGCTTCCGTCCGACGGTTCCCCTCGCGTTGTGCACGTTGTACCGGGACGACTGGCGGGCCATTGAGGCGCTGGGGAGGGACGAGGCCCGCTTCGCGGAGGTGCTGGACCGTGTCGCGGGGCACGTCGAATGGGGTGTGAAGGTCTACGTCCGGCCCGAGGAGCACGCGAGCGGGCCGGACGGTGCGACGGGTGCGACGCCACGGCCGGCGCCGGGCGCGGCCGCCCGTGGTTCCGCGGGGGGCCCGGCCCCCGGGGCGGGCCGCGCGTACCTCGCCGAGCGGCGTGAGCGGCAGAGGTCCCGGGTGCGGCGGCACGAGGAGACGTTGCGGGACGCGGACGTCGTGGACACCACGTTGCGCGGTCTCGCCTCGGCCGCCCGCAGGCTCCAGCCGCAGCATCAGGAGCTGACCGGCGATCCGCGCCCCCAGATCCTCAACGCCGCCTACCTCGTGGCGCAGGAGAGGACCGCCGAGCTGTCCGCCGCCGTCACCGCCCTGCGCCGCCGGGTCGGCGCGCACATCGAGGTGACCGGGCCGTGGGTGCCGTACTCCTTCGCCGGTGAGGTGTGAGGCGATGACGTCCCACGGTCCGGACCCCGCGCACGGCACCGTCGTGGGCGGCATGGGCGGCGCGGCCGAACGCAGGCCGGTGCCCTGGGACGACCCCGAGCCGCTGAGCGGGCCGATCGGGGTGCCGCTGGTGGACCTGCTGGACCGGGTGCTGTCGACCGGGGTCGTGGTCAGCGGGGACCTGGTCATCGCCATCGCGGACGTCCCGCTGGTCCGGCTGTCGCTGCACGCCCTGCTGTCGTCGGTCAGCGCGCGCATGCCCGCGCCGTGGCGGGACGGAGGGCCGCTGTGACCGAGGCCCGGCTGGACGTGGACCGTGAGCGGATGGGGCAGGACCTGGTGAAGCTCGTGCTCACCGTGGTGGAACTGCTGCGGCAGCTCATGGAACGGCAGGCCATCCGCCGCGTCGACGAGGGCGACCTCACCGACGACCAGGTGGACCGCGTCGGATCGACGCTGATGATGCTGGAGGAACGCATGGCCGAGCTGTGCGAGCAGCACGGCCTGCGCCTCGACGACCTCAACCTCAACCTGGGCCCGCTCGGCTCCTTGCTGCCCCGGGACTGACCGGCCGCCCCGAGCCCGCGCTTCAGGTGTTCGTGAGGGGGCCGGTGTGCTCGTGCTCGCAGACTCCGGCGGGCGACGTGTCCCACGCCGGGAAGGGATCCTCCGCCGGGGCGGTTTCGTCGGCGCGCAGCAGGCAGGCGGTGAGCTCGGTGCGCAGCGCGGGGGCGTCGAGGCCGGTTCCGATGAAGACCAGTTCCTGTTCCTGTGACTCCTGCGCCGCGTCGCCGTGCGTCCCGGACGGTTCGAAACGGGCGACGGAGCCCGCCTGGGACCAGATGCCGGTGACTCCGTCGCGCCCGGCGAGGGTGAAGAATCCCTTGCTGCGCAGGATTCGGCCGAAGTCGCCGCTGTCGAGCCGCTCGGTGACGAACCGCCACAGCCGACCGGGGTGGAAGGGCGCGGTGGCGCGGAAGACGGTGGAGGAGATGCCGTACTCCTCCGTCTCCGGAACGTGGTCGCCGTTGAGCTCCATCACCCAGCCCGGGGCCTGCTGGGCGCGTTCGACGTCGAAGAGCCGGGTGCCGAGGACGTCGCCGACGCGGACTCGGCCGCGGACGACCGGCACGATCCGGGCCGTGGGATTGAGCCGGGTCAGCACCGTGCGCATCCGGTCGGCGGCCCGTTCGTCGACGAGGTCCAGCTTGTTCAGCACGATCACGTCCGCGAACTCCACCTGGTCGATCAGCAGATCGCTGACGGTGCGTTCGTCGTCCTCGTACGGGGCCAGGCCGCGCGCGGCGAGTTCGTCGCCGGTGCCCAGTTCCGGCAGGAAGTTGGCGGCGTCCACCACCGTGACCATGGTGTCGAGACGGGTGACGTCCCCGAGCGTGGCGCCGTCGTCGCGTTCGAAGGCGAACGTGGCGGCCACCGGCATGGGTTCGGAGATGCCACTGGACTCGATGAGCAGGTAGTCGAAGCGGCCTTCCCGGGCGAGCTTGCCGACCTCCTCCAGGAGGTCGTCGCGCAGGGTGCAGCAGATGCAGCCGTTGGTCATCTCGACCAGCCGCTCCCGGGTGCGGGAGAGCGCGGCCTGGCCGCCGCGGACGAGGGCGGCGTCGATGTTGACCTCGCTCATGTCGTTGACGATGACCGCGACGCGCAACTGGTCGCGGTTGGCCAGGACATGGTTGAGCAAAGTGGTCTTGCCCGCTCCCAGGAACCCCGAGAGCACGGTCACCGGCAGGCGGTCGTACGGCATACGCGCTCAGCCCTCCGGGTGCAGGAGACCGCGCTCGTAGGCCTTCTTCAGGCGCTGCGGAACGAGGTACGTGCTGCCGTCGACCGTGACGGGGACGAGCGAGGGCGTCGACGCCTTCCACTGGGCGCGGCGGTGACGGGTGTTGCTGCGCGAGGTCTTGCGCTTCGGGACTGCCATCGGGGGCCTCTCAGGGGGTGGGAACGGTGGCGGTGGTTCGCCGGCGGGCCCTCACCGTAGCAGCTTAATGAAAATGACAACCACTTCCCTGTAGGGTGGGGGCACACGCTCATCCACCCCCGAGATCCCCGCAGGAGAGTCGATCCCATGAAGCCCGGCATCCACCCCGAGTACCGGCCGGTCGTCTTCCGCGACCGGACCGCCGACTTCGCCTTCCTCACCCGCTCCACGGCGACCAGCGACCACACCGTCGAGTGGGAGGACGGCCGCACCTACCCGGTCATCGACGTCGAGATCTCCTCCGCCAGCCACCCCTTCTACACCGGCACCCAACGCGTCCTCGACACGGCCGGCCGAGTCGAACGCTTCGAACGCCGCTATGGGCGCGGGTCGCGGTGACGGAGGAGGTCGATTCCTCCGTTCCAGGGCAGTTCGCCCTCGAAGTCGCAGGCGCAGACGGCACGATCGCCGGACTCCCACAGCGCGCGGAGGATCATGCCGACCGTCGCGACCATGACGTCGCGGTCCTGGTCCTCCTCGGCGTCGGCCTCCACGAGGACCGGCCACCGCACGAAGTCGTCTCCGGCCGGGAGGCCGAGGTGTGCGTCGGGGTTCCGGCGCACCTCCACGACCAGACCGCCCACGGTCATACCGTGCCGGCTGAAGGCCCCCTTCAGTACGGCGGCGAGTGTCGCCATCACGGAGGCGGCCGTGCCCTGTTCGACGAACATCTTGCAGTAGAGGTACTGGTTGTCAGTCACGAGCGGGGACTCCGGTGAGTGTCCGATGGTCGAGCGGGGGCCCAGGAAGCCGGGTCATGGTCCGGCGACGCGCGCGTCGTCCGGCGCCGCTTGCCGAGGGTGGAGGAGCAGCGGTCACGTCCGGCCCTCGCTGGGCGACGGCCGGGCCGTCAGGAGGCCAAGCACGTCGCCGGGTTCGCGCGTCGCGTGGCGCGGACCCGCGAGCAGTTGCGTGTCGCGGATGCGCCCACGCGGGCGCGGTGCGGCGGTCGGCTCAGCCCTGGTTGCCCAGAGGCCAGCCCGCGTCGCTGACCACCGTCCAGTCCCCGGACTGGACCGTGGGGACATAAGCGTCGCCCTCGGCAGTGACAGTGGTGCTCTGGCAGTCGTTCCCCGAGTAGGCGATCACGTTGACCGTCCCGGCCCACCAGTACCCGTACTCCTTGTTCTCGTGGACCGGGGTGGCGAAGCACCGGCTGACGTACGAGCCGCTCTGGTTGTAGCCGTTGACGCGGATGGTGTTCGCCACCCCCAGCGAGTCGACGAAGTCGATCTGCTGGCCGCCGCTGCCGGCGAAGGCCGGGCCGGCCGATACGGCCAGGCCCGCGAATACGAGCGCGGAAGCGGTGATCCCCGACGCGATACGGCGGTTGACGGACAAGGCATCCTCCAATAGGTGTGATCTTGATACTGGTCCCGCAGGTCGGCCGGGTGAGGTTCAGCGGACAAAAGCGCGTGGCCGGTCGGCCCGCGGCGCGACTCCCCGCCTCCCGTCACGGCCGCCGCACCCGATGCGACTCCCGCGAAGGGGCCCGCTCAGGGAGACCCGGTGAACCAGCGTGTGAGGGCGGCGTGCAGGCCCTGGCTGTCGTCGTCGCGGCCGGCCCAGCACACGTGGCCGTCGGGGCGGACCAGCAGCGCTTCGCCTTCATCGGCGACGGGCGCACCTCCGGGGCGGTCGACGCGGTCCGCCCAGGGTTCCGCCGTGGCGGCGGCCTTGGACGCGGCGTCCGCCAGCAGGGCTCCGCGGCCGGCCGGTAGCCGGATGCCGGGCACTCTCGTCCCCAGCAGCGGGTGGTCCGGCGCGCCCGGCATGGGGTAGCGGATGTCCGTACCGGCGATCATCGCGGCGACGCGGCGGTTGGCCTGCGGCTCGGTGAGCAGGTCGGCGAGCAGGTCGCGCACCACCATGGCGTCCGGGTCGGGGAGCGTCAGCACCACCTGGGCGCGGGTGTTGGCCAGGACCCGGGCTCCGACCGGGTGTCGCTCGGCGTGGTAGGTGGCCAGGAGTCCGTCGGGGGCCCGGCCTCGCAGGGTGGCGGCCAGCTTCCAGCCCAGGTTGAACGCGTCCTGCATGCCGAGGTTCAGGCCCTGCCCTCCGGCGGGGGCATGGATGTGGGCGGCGTCACCGGCCAGCAGGACCCGGCCCTCGGCGTAGCGCTCGGCCTGCCGGGAGGCGTCGGTGAAGCGGGAGGCCCAACGGACGCGGCGCAGTTCACGGCGGGGGCCTGGGCAGCGGGCCAGCGCCCCGCGGACCTCGTCGTCGGTGACCGGGGAGTCGCGGTCGGCGTTCTGCTGCTCGGGGCCGCCGAAGGTCAGCCGGTGCACGCCGTCACCGAGCGGGAGCAGGAAGGCGACGCCCGCGGGGTCCGGGGCGAGGTCGGGCAGCTGCCAGGTCTCGCCCGGTCCGCCGGATCCGTCACCGGCCGGGGCGAGTTCGACGTCGGCGACGGCCATGCCGATGCGGCCGTCCCGCCCGGGGAAGGGCGTGCCCAGCAGGCGGCGCACCGTGCTGCGCCCGCCGTCGGCGCCCACCAGGTAGCGGGCCCGGCAGGTGTGCTCGGTGCCGTCGCGTGTGCGGAGGGTGGCGGTCACCGCTTCCGCGTCCTGCCGGAACGAGGTCAGCTCGCGGCCACGCAGCACCGGGACGTCGTACCGGGCGAGTTGGTCCTCCAGGAACTCCTCGACGCGGGCCTGGGGAATGCCGACCTGGTGCGGGAAGGGACTGTCCAGGGCGGCGTAGTCGAGGGGCAGTCCGGCGAAGTGGCCGGCCGGCAGGAGGGTCAGCGACCGGTCCAGGAGCGGTGCGAGCCAGCCTCGGCAGTCCAGCACCTCGGCGGTGCGCGGTTGCAGGTTCAGGGCCTTGGACTGGCCGCTGCGCCGCGGCAGTCGCTCCGCGACGGCTGCGCGTACTCCGGCCAGGCCCAGTTCGCAGGCGAGCAGCAGGCCGGTCGGCCCGGCTCCCGCGATCAGCACCTCGACGTCGGTGTCGATGCCGCTGGCGGTGGCGGTGGCGGTGTCGGTGTCGGTGTCGGTGTCGGTGTCGGTGTCGGTGTTCATGGTCGGCCTCAGACCTTCAGGCCGTTGCGGGTGACGTACCAGTTGTGGAAGCCGATCAGGCCGCCGAGCATGGCCAGCCAGAGCAGGGTGCTGGTCAGCGGGAAGGCGTCCACCGGGATCGTGTACACGAGCACGACCCGCAGCACGGCGTCGAGCAGGAAGACCACGCCCCACACCGCGGTGAGCGCGCGAAGGTGGTGGCGGAACGTCGGCTCGGTGTCCCAGCGCGCCTCCCACTCGGCCAGGCCGGCCTCGCCGATCTTGGCGATGACGATGCCGCGCGAGGAGGTCATGATGAACGGCCGCCGCGTGAACAAGGTGCCCAGCACCCAGCAGCCGATCGCGGCGGTGATCCAGCTGTCCCGCAGGTTCAGCACCCGCGGGCTGCCGGTGACCATGGACAGCAGGGTGGCGACGACCACCAGACTCAGCGAGAACAGGGCCATCGCGTTCACGCGCCGCTGCCGCACGATGCCGTAGACGATCCACGGCACCAGCATCAGGCCGCTCGCGACCAGCGCGAGCCACTGGCCTGTGCCGGCGGCGCGCAGTCCGTAGTACGAGCCGATCGGCAGGACGAGTTCGAAGAACAGCTGGGAGCCGATCTGCCGGCGCAGCGCGGTGGTGCCGCGCCGGGCCTCGGCGGCCGCGGCGGCCTGGGTCTGTGCGGTGGCGGACTCGGTGCCCGGGTTCGGGTCGGTCTGCGCGCGCGGGTTCGGGTCGGTCTGCGGTGCCTGGCTGGTGGCCATGGTGTGTGTCCCCCCGTGAGTCGTGTCGATGGTCGTGCTGTCGTCCCCCGTGCGTGTCGCGTGGGGGGTCAGGGCGTCTTCCTGGTGGCGCGGTCGAACAGGTCCGCGAGCTCGCGGCCGGTGGCGCAGGCGTCGAGGCCGGGCTCGTCGCGGGCGCGGCGCACCACGTCGTCGATCGCGGCCCGGATCGCCCGCAGCATCACCCACGGGTCGAAGTCGCAGAACTCGCCCGCCGCCTGCCCTTTGCGGACCTGCTCGACCTGGAAGGCGAGGATCGCCTCCATCCCTTCCGTGAACGCGACCATGCCGGGGTCGCCGCCGCGCAGGTTGCCCAGGACCTCGCCGATCGCGGCGAGGTGGTTCGGGTACTCGGCGAGCAGGTCGAGGTTGCCCTCGATGGAGGCGCGCAGCCGGGCCGCGTAGCTCTCGTGGGCCTCGATCCGGGGCCGCAGGTAGCCGTCCGCGACCCGCATCGCCTCGGCGACGACCTCGCGCATCAGGTCGTCCCGCCCGTCGAAGTGGTAGGAGATCATCCCCGTGCTGCTCAGCCCCGCGCGCTGCGCGATCTTCGCGAACGAGGCCCGCTGGTAGCCGACTTCGGCGATCACGTCGATCGCCGAGGCGACGATCTGGGCGCGGCGGCCCGTCTCCGTGAAGGACCTCGCCCGCCCTTCAGCCTGTTGCTTGCTCGCGCTGTTTCTTGCTCGCATAAGCAAACCGTAGCGGTGTTTGCTCGCCCGAGCAAGAGGGGTGGTGGTGTCACGCGTTCGGGTGCCCACGTCAGACCTCGCTCCGGCCCCAGGCGGTGACGGTCACCTTGTCGCCGACGCGGATCCGGCCGGGGCGCAGCACCGCGTACTTCACTCCGAACGCGACCCCGCCCGCCGCTGCCCGTCGGTAGCCGGCCAGTGTGCGCAGCGGCTCGGGGCCGTCGCGCAAGCCGCTGCGCTGGTCGACCATGACGACGGCGCAGCGGATCGCCGGTTTGGCGTAGCCGAGTTCGGCGTCGGCGATCGTGATTCGGTGGGCGCGGTCCTCGGTGTGGGGTTCGTCCCAGCCGTCGACGACCAGGTTGGCCCGGAAGCGGTCCTCCGGCACGGCGGGGGCACCGTTGTCGGCGAGCTTCTTGCCGAGCAGGTCGAGGGTGGCGCGGGACAGGACATGCAGCGCGCAACTGTCGGCGTAGCCGGAGGTGCCGGGCACGCGGCCGTCCGTGACCCGGTCGTGCTCGGGTGGCACCCGGACCAGGCGGCTCGGCGCTCGCAGGCACTCGGACAGCCACCGGGCGGCGGCCTCCCCTTGGTCGATGCCGTGGAAGGGCTGCCCGAACAGGTCCACCGGGCGACGGGGGCCCGTGGTGTCCACGGCTATGTCGAGTGGCGGCAGGCCGTCGGCTCGGAGGGTCAGGAGTTCGCCACCGGGGGCGACGGCGGGTCGCACGAGGGCCAGACGGGGGTCGCGGCGCTGGGTGCGGAAGACGCCCTCGGGGCTGGTGACCATGAAGCTGCGGTCGTGTGCGAGCCCGGCCGCGGTCAGCACGGCCTGGTCGGGGTGTGCAGCGGCTGCTCCCTTGACGGGGAAGTACGAGAGCGAGGCCACGTGAGGCATGCGGACCATCCAGGGCAGTAGGTGCATCGGTCTCGGCGTCTCCGAAGATCTCTCGAACGGAGGCGGGCCGGGGCCGAGCCGCCGTCCCGCGGCGACAGTAGAGTTGGCGCCCGTGATCGGTCGGGGGCGCATCAGCATCAGTTACGAGGCGCGGGTGAGCATCGTGATCCCGCTCGCGGCCGGGACCGGTCTGCCGTCGCACAGCCATCCGCAGCACCAGTTGGCCTGGGCGCCGACCGGCTTGCTGACGCTGGAGGTGGGCGGGTTCCGCTGGGTCGTGCAGCGATCGCGTGCGCTGTGGATTCCGGGGGGTGTCGATCACGCGGTCCTTCCGGGGTCGTCGAGCTCGATGCTCTCGGTGTACTTCGAACCGGACGACTGCCCGCGGGGCTGGGATTCCCCGACCGTGCTCGACGCCTCCGGACTGGTGGGGCCGCTGCTGTCCCACCTCGCGGATCTCGGCGACGCCCCGGATGCCGCGAACCGCCACGCCCGGGCCACGGCCGTGCTGTGGGACCTGATGAGGCCGGTGCCGGTCGCCACACTCGCGGTCATCCTTCCCACCGACCCGCTGGCGCTGCGGATCGCGCTGGCGCTGCGTCAGGATCCGGCCGACTCCCGGGACCTGGAGGACTGGGGCCGCGAGGTCGGTGCCTCGCCCCGCACCCTCTCGCGCCGGTTCCGCGCCGAGACCGGGGTGGGTTTCGCGAGTTGGCGGACCTTGCAGCGGCTCGACGCGGCGCTGCCCCTGCTGGGCAGCGGGCAACCCGTCGCGCGGGTCGCCCGCGCGGTCGGGTACAGGACCGCGAGCGCCTTCATCGCGGCGTTCCGCCGGGAGATCGGCACCACTCCCGCCGCGTACTTCGCCGCGAGCGGTGCCGAGCCCGACGTCACACCCCCGTGAGTCGCCGCTCGGCCGCCCGCCGCCCGGGCACCCGTCATTTCGTACGGCCCCGGTCGAGCGTGAAGGCGATCACCGCGAGGAGCACGGAGACCACCGCGACGACCGTGGCCAGGGTCGTCACGGAGTTCAGCGCGTCGATCGACGCGTGGTCGGCGACGCGGGTGAGGGCGGGCACGCTGTCGCGGAACCGCGGCGGCACCGCCGCGACCACCTGGTGACCGGAGGCGGCCCCGAGTTGACGAACGAACTCCTGCTTCAGGTCCTGGGGCAGTGAACCGGCCCCGGGGAGGGTGGCGAGCCCGGAGGCGGCGTCGCGCCGGGCGACGTGGCTGAAGACCGAGCCGAGTCCCGCGATGCCGACGGCCATGCCGACCTGCCGGAGCGTGCCGAAGGTGGCGCTGGCCATGCCGGCGTTCTCCTGGGAGGCGAAGGTCAGCGATGCGGCCTGGTTGGCCGCGGTGATCGCGCCGAGACCGACGCCGCCGACGATCTCACCGGGCAGGAAGTAGGTCCAGCTGTCATGGTCGGCGAACCCGCCGAGCAGGAACATGCCCACGGCGACCAGTCCCATGGTGGCCGTGAGCGAGACCGGGACCGGCAGCCTCTTGGCGAGGATCGCGGTCAGCGGTGCGGCGATCATCGCGCCGATGCTGATCGGGATCACCCGCAGGCCCATCTGCAGCGGGGTGTAGCCGAGCGTGCCGATCAGGAACAGGGAGAGGTAGGTGGTCGCGGCCATCAGCGTGGCCATGTGCCCGGCCGACACGATCGCGGTGCCGACGAAGCCGGGCTTGCGCGCCATGGCGATGTCGAGCAAGGGGTGCTCGGCCCCTCGCACCTGCCAGGCCAGAAATCCGGCCAGCAGCACGGCCGCGGTGACCAGCAGGGCGATCACGGACGACGACGTCCAGCCGAGCGCGCTGCTGCGGGTCACCGCGAACACCCCGGCCACCAGGCCGCCGGTGAGCAGCAGTGAGCCGAGCCCGTCCGCCCGGCGGCCGCGGGCCCGCGGTGGCTCGGGCATCCTCAGCGCGGCCAGGACCAGGACCGCGGCGCCGATCGGCACGTTGACGGTGAAGATCGAGCGCCAGCCGAACGCGGTGACGAGCGCGCCGCCGACGACCGGGCCGAGGACGGTCGCCCCCGCCATCACCGCGCCGTAGACGCCGATCGTCTTCGCCCGCGGACCGGGCTCGGGAAACGCGACCGACAGCAGCGGCAACGCGGTGGCGAAGAGCATGGCGGCACCGACACCCTGGACCGCCCGCAGGACGTCGAGTTCCACGACGGTGCCGACCAGCGTCAGCGCCAGTGACGCGCCGGTGAAGACCGCCATGCCGGTCAGGAACATCCGCTTGCGCCCGAACCGGTCCCCGAGCGTGGCGAAGGTGAGCATGAAGCCGGCCAGCGGGATCGAGTAGGCGTCGACGACCCACTGCAGCGCGTCGATGGAGGCGTTGAAGTGCGCGCGGATACCGGCGAGCGCGGCGGTGACGACGGTCGCGTCGAGCATCAGCATGAAGATCGCGACGCAGACCAGGAACAGCACGGTCCGGGGTCTGCCGGGTGGCGCGTCCGCGGGTGGCGTCCCACGCGTGGTCGTCTCGGTCAGGGACATGGATCCCCCTTTGAGGAAAGGGCGTTGAGGTGGATGCGGAGAGACCGCGAAGAGCGGCCGGCGCCGCATCAGCCACGCTAGGGACCGACCGGGCTGACGGGAACGGCTTACCTGGACAGCCGATATCGCACAGCGGACAACCTTGCCCGCCCCGCGGTTCCGAAGGTCCGGCGGGCGGACACGACGAGGGTGTGCCGGGCGGTGGCGTCACCACGCGCCCGTCGGGTCGTGACAACGCCAATAAACGCCAACAAGCGCTGACAACCGCCGACAACTACTGACAAACACAGAGAGGCCCTCCGAACCACGTTTCCGCAGTTCGGAGGGCCTCTCTCGATGTGGAGCTAAGGGGATTTGAACCCCTGACCCCTTGCATGCCATGCAAGTGCTCTACCAGCTGAGCTATAGCCCCAGGTCTCCGTCGGCCGGAGCAAGGCCCGGCGACTGGGTAAACATTACACGGACCCGGGGGCGTTTCGCCAAATCCATTGGGGGGAGAGGCAGCCGCCCGGAAGCCGTCGGGGGCGGTCGGGACGGACTGCTGTGACGGGGTGGGTCGGGGTACTGTCAGGAGGCTGTGTCCGTCCACCCAGGAGCCGCCGCCGTGACCGCGTCGCAACCCATCGCCGAAGGCAGACCGAGGGGCGGGATACGGGGACCGGTGGCACGGCGGTCGACCGCGCTGGCGGCGGTCGTGTGCCTGGTGTCGTTCACCGGCTTCTGGATCGCGCAGCGGGCCGCCAACGTCTCCATGATCGACCTGATGGTCTACCGCGCCGAGGGCTGGACCATCAGGACCGGCGGTGACCTGTACACGATGGTGGCCACCCAGGCCAAGCTGCCGACCACCTACCCGCCCTTCGGCGCCATGATCTTCACGCCGCTCACCTGGCTCGGCGTCCCCGCGATGCGCACCGTGGCCACCGCCGCCAACCTGGTCCTGCTGCTCGTCGTCGTCCACCTGTCGCTGCGGCTGGTCGGCCGGCCGCACCGGATACCGCACGCGGCGGCCACCTTCGCCGTCTCCGCGGGCGCCGTGTGGTGCGAACCGGTGTGGACGACCCTGCGGTACGGGCAGATCAACCTGCTGCTCGCGGTCCTGGTGCTGTGGGACCTGACCCGGCGCTCCGGGCACCGCTGGGCGGGCATCGGCATCGGCGTGGCCGCCGGGATCAAGCTGACCCCGGCGCTGTTCGCGGTGTTCCTGGCGCTGGTCGGTCTCGTCCAGGGCTGGCGCGGGCTGCGCGCCGGGCGGCGGGTGTGGAACCCGGCGCTGCGCCGGGCCTGCGTGGCGGCCGCCGCGTTCGCCGTCACCGCGGGCACGGCCGCGCTCGTGCTGCCGCGCGACTCGCACAACTTCTGGACCCGGATGATCTTCGAGGCCAACCGTGTCGGCCACGTCGAGGACACCGCCAACCAGTCGGTGCGCGGCGTCGTCGCCCGCGTCCTGCACTCCACCGACCCGGGCCGCTCCTGGCTGCTGTCGGCCGCCGCGATCGGGCTGCTCGGGCTCGCCGTGGCCGTCGCGGCGGCACTGGCGGGCGACCGGCTCCCGTCCGGGTCGGCCTGGGCGGCCTGCGCCTGCGCCGCGACCGCGCTGCTGGTGAGCCCGATCTCCTGGTCGCACCACTGGGTGTGGTGCGTGCCGATGGTGCTGCTGCTGGCGTCGGAGGCGCTGCGGCGCGGGCAGTTGCGGTGGCGGATCGGCGCCGGGGCGGCCGGGCTGGTGTTCTGCAGCTACGTGATCTGGGCGGTGCCGCACGGCCTCGGCCGCCCCGAACTGCGCCAGAACGCGGGGCAGATGCTGCTGTCGGCCGCCTACCCGGCGGTCGGGCTGGCCTTCCTGGCGCTGACCGGGGTACAGGCGGTACGGGCACTGCGCAGGCCCCCGAGCCGCCCGCTCGGCGGCGCGAACCGCACCCCCCGCACCGGCGACTACGTGTACGCGGCGGACCGCTAGCGCCTCCCGGCCGGGCCTCTACGGAGACTGAACGGCGGCGCGACGGCCCGAAGGGAACCGCCCCGGCCCACCCCGACCGCCCGGAAGGGGGGTGCGGGTGGCGAAGCCTCCGCCGCCCGCGGACGAAGTCCGCGGAAGAACGACAAAGGCGAGGGGTCCGCGTTGTCCGCGGACACACCTCGCCTCTCGCCTTTGTGGAGCTAAGGAGAATTGAACTCCTGACCTCCTGCATGCCATGCAGGCGCTCTACCAACTGAGCTATAGCCCCGCTGTTCCCGCTCGCGCACTCGCCGCTCGCTCGGAACACCTGAAGCTTAGCGTGTGACCTGCCCGGATACGAAATCCGCTCCTGAGGGGGCTCCTCAGGTGTCGTCGCCGAGCACCGGTTCCGGCAGGGTGCCCGCGTTGTGCTCCAGCAGACGCCAGCCGCGCACGCCCTCGCCCAGCACGGACCAGCAGCAGTTCGACAGCCCGCCGAGCGATTCCCAGGACGCCGGGGCGAGACCCAGGATGCGGCCGATCGTGGTGCGGATCGCGCCGCCGTGACTGACGACGACCAGCGTGCCGTCCTCCGGCAGCTTCTCGACCTCACGCAGCACGATGGGGGCCGCACGGTCGGCGACCTCGGTCTCCAGCTCGCCGCCTCCGCGCCGGACCGGCTCGCCGCGCTTCCAGGCCGCGTACTGCTCGCCGTAGCGGGCCATGATCTCGTCGTTGGTCAGGCCCTGCCAGACGCCCGCGTAGGTCTCTCGCAGGCCCTCGTAGTACGTGGGCTCCAGACCCGTGACGGCGGTCAGCTCGGCGGCGGTGTGGCGGGCCCGCTCCAGGTCGGAGCAGACGAGCGCGTCCGGGCCGAGCGCGGCCAGCAGCCGGGCGGCGCGCCGCGCCTGGGCCACGCCGGTCTCGGTGAGCGGGATGTCCGTGGTGCCCTGGAAGCGGCGCTCCAGGTTCCAGGCGGTCTGGCCGTGCCGCCACAGGACGATGCGGCGTCCCCGTCCGGCCGCGGGCGCGCCGCCGCCGGACGCGGCCGGGGCGCTCAGTTCGTCTCCCCGTCCGGTCCGCCGTCCCGCTCGCGGGCGTACTCGGCCGCCTTGCCCCGGGTCTCCACCGCGTCCTTGGGCAGCTCGATCTCCGGGCAGTCCTTCCACAGCCGCTCCAGCGCGTAGAAGACGCGCTCCTCGGCGTGCTGGACGTGGACGACGATGTCGACGTAGTCCAGCAGGACCCAGCGGCCGTCGCGCTCGCCCTCGCGGCGCACCGGCTTGGCGCCGAGTTCCTTGTTCAGCCGCTCCTCGACCTCGTCGACGATGGCCTTGACCTGCCGGTCGTTGGGCGCGGAGGCCAGCAGGAACGCGTCCGTGATCGACAGCACGTCGCTGACGTCGTACGCGATGATGTCGTGCGCGAGCTTGTCGGCCGCTGCCTGGGCGGCGGTGCTGATCAGCTCGATGGAGCGGTCCGTGGCGGTCACAGGGAGTGCTTTCCGGTCGGGTACGGGTACCCCACCAGGATCTCATGCCCCGGTGACATGTCCGCCGCCGTTTTTCGCGGCGGACATGTCACCGGGGCTCGCCGGGGCCGCGCCGCGCGGAATCCCGCCGAGCCCCCGCGCCGCGCCCGCTACGAGCCGGCCGCCGGGTGGTAGTCCCGGCCCAGCACCACCGTGATCTGCGCGTTCGCCGCGCCCTGGCCCTGGCGGACCGCGGAGGCGGGCAGCCCCAGCGTCTTGGCCAGCTCGCCCGCCGTCTCCTTCTGCGCGGCGGAGGAGTAGAGCACCTGGGAGGCGGCTCGCGGCGCGGCGGTGCCGCCGCTGACGTAGGTGTAACCGGAGTTGACGACCTGCACCTGCGCGGCGTCCCCCGACTTGGCGCTGCCGGTGGCGTTCTGTACCGCGATCGTGGGGATGCCGCTGGGGTCGGCGTTCTTCACGGCGCCGCCCAGCACGTTCTTCACGACGTCGTCGGTGGCCTGCTCGCTGAGGGTGCCGTTGGTCTGCACGGGCAGCGTGGTGGTGCGGTAGTGCCCGCCCTGTGCCTGCTGCGCCAACTGGGCCAGGGTCGCGCCGAGTTGGGCGTTGGACAGCGACGGGTCGGGAATCGCGCCCAGGGTGTTGACGATCTTGGTGGCCGCGGAGGCGGTGGCCGGCATCTTCGTCAGCACCGCCTGCATGACCTGCCCGAACCGGGCTAGTTGCTTCGCCTGCGGCTCGCCGGCCGCCCGGTAGGTGGCGTAGGCGACCGCGCCCTGACCGTCGAGCTGCTGGCCCTTGCCCGCGGTGACCAGGGTCTTGCCGCCGGAGGCGACGGTGGCGTCGGCGTCCAGCGTGATGCCGCCGACGGCGTCCACCAGGATCTCCAGGTACGGCGTGTCCAGCCGCCAGGTGCCCTGGATGTCGGCGCCCAGCAGGGTGTTGAGCCCGTCACGGGTGGGCGCCGCGCCGTCGTCCACCACGGACTTGGCCAGCGTGGTGGTCCCCGAATCGGGGCTGAGCGTCAGCGAGTTGGGCAGCAGCACGGTGGTGCCCTCGCCGGTCGTCTCGTTGCCCACCAGCAACGCGGTGGAGCTGTCGTCGCTGTCGACCTCGCGCAGGTGCACCACGATCACGTCGCGCTTCTGGGCGCCCGCGGCGGCCGCCGCTCCCTGGCCCGCGCTCAGCCCCGGAAGCCTGCCCGACTGCCACAGGTAGCCGACACCGCCCGCCAGGGCCAGCGCGACCACCACGACCAGCAGCACGACCCGCTGACGTCCGCGGCGCTTGCGTTCGTCGCGCCGCTCGGTGCGGGACTCGGAGAACTTCAGCCAGTCGATGACGTCCTCGGCCTGCTCGTCCTCCTCCTCCACGAAGGCGAACTCCTCGGTGTGGAAGTCCCCTTCGGCCCCCGGCGCGCCGGACGGCGGCCCGGATTCCGCTTCCGCTTCCACGGGCTCCGCCCCCGGCGAGCGCTGCTGGGGCACGGTGGCGGAGGGCTGCGCGGCGGCCGGGTACTCCTGAGCGGGGTACTCCTGAGCGGGGTAGCCCTGCTGCGGCCCGTACCCCTGGGCGGGATGCGGCTGCTCGGGATGCTGCTGCTCCGCGTACCCCTGCTCCGGGTAGCCCTGGCCCGCGTAGCCCTGCCCGTCATAGCCCTGGCCCGGGTACGCGGCGTGGTCGTGGACGCCGTAGCCCTGACCCTGCTCCGGGTAGCCCTGGGGCGCCTGGCCGGGGTAGGGCTGACCGCCGTATTGCTGGTGTTGTGCGTACTGCTGCTGCGGGGCGTGCTGGGCGTACGGGTCGTAGGCTTCGTAGCCCTCCCGGCCTTCGTAGCCCTCTTGACCTTGATGGCCCTCCTGGCCTTCGCCCTGCGGCTCGGGCTGCGGGTAGCCGGGCGAGTACGGGGCGTACGGGTCACGGCCCTGGTAGGGCTCCTGGCCGTACTGCTCCTGATCACTCACCAGTGCCCCTCCGATCGCACGACTACCAGCCGCAGGCTATCCGGCGTCCCGGTACAGCTTCCGTTTGTTGATGTAGCGCACCACGCCGTCCGGCACCAGGTACCAGACCGGTTCGCCCCGGGCCACCCGGTGCCGGCAGTCGGACGAGGAGATGGCCAGGGCCGGGATCTCGACGAGCGACACTCCGCCGTCCGGGATCCCGGGGTCCGACAGAGTGTGCCCCGGGCGGGTCACTCCGATGAAATGCGCCATCGAGAAGAGTTCCTCGGCGTCCCGCCAGGAGAAGATCTGGGAGAGCGCGTCGGCGCCGGTGATGAAGAAGAGGTCCACGTCGCCGTACTGGTCGCGCAGGTCCCGCAGCGTGTCGAGGGTGTAGGTGCGGCCGCCGCGGTCGATGTCGGTACGGCTGACCGAGAACTGCGGGTTGGACGCGGTCGCGATGACCGTCATCAGGTAGCGGTCCTCCGCCGGCGAGACCTGCTGGTGTTCCTTCTGCCAGGGCTGGCCGGTGGGGACGAAGACCACCTCGTCCAGGTGGAAGAGGCTCGCGACCTCGCTCGCGGCCACCAGGTGCCCGTGGTGGACCGGGTCGAAGGTGCCGCCCATCACACCGAGTCGTCTCTTCACCGGCCCGGCCCCTCCGTCGTCGACCTCGATCAGTCCGGAGGGGCGCCCGGACGCTGCCTGCTCTTCCATGCGAGCACACCCTACTTGGCGTCCGGCGCGGGCCGGGAGCGACCCGGGGTCAGCGGTCGCGGTTGAACCGGGAGACGATCCACAGCAGGAACAGGAGCGCGAACAGCGCGCCGCCACCGGTGAGGATCGGGTTCAGGCTGTCGTGCTGGCCACCCTCGGCGAGCGCTGCCACAGCTGCTGGGATGTGTGCGGTCATGGTCGGCTGGACCCCTTGCGGTCGGAAGACTCGTCCATCTGGAACTCGTGCCACATGGTACGTCCGTGGGCACGCGGAACCCTACGCAGGTCCCGCGCGTCCTGACTGTGTACGTCCAGTACGAGCAGTACGAGATCGAGCGTCAACGAGAACGGACCGGGAGCGGTTCGTCCAGGTGACCGCCCGTCAGTCCGCGTCCGGTTCAGTCCTTGTCGCCGTAGCCGCGCAGGAGGAACCAGGCGAGGAAGACGGCACCGAGCACCGACACGACGATCACGGTGCGCAGCAGCCAGCCGGGGCCCGCCGAGTCGGAGGCCACGGCCAGCAGTGTGGTGGGGTCGTGCGTCACAGGGTTGTGCATGCCGTTCAGCGTAGCCCTGTCGGTGCCGGGCCCTAAGGTGGGGTGGTCCGGGGGACGAGCACGCACCGGCTATCAAGGGATTGAGGCCCAATGACCGTGCCGAACGAATCAGGTGGCGCCGGCGAGTCCGGCACCGGGACGCCCGGCGGGACCGTGCCCAGCCGCAGCCGCAGGCGCTTCCCGGGCATCTCCTCCCGCGCCTACGAGCATCCGGCGGACCGCTCGGCGCTGGTGGCGCTGCGCAAGCTCAGCGGCTTCGACACCGTGTTCAAGGCGCTCAGCGGACTGCTGCCGGAGCGTTCGCTGCGGCTGCTGTTCCTGTCGGACTCGGTGCGGGTCAGCGAGGGGCAGTTCCCGCATCTGCACGACATGCTGCGCGACGCCTGCTACATCCTGGACCTGGAGAAGGTCCCGCCGATGTACGTCAACCAGGATCCGCAGCCCAACGCGATGTGCATCGGACTGGACGAGCCGATCATCGTGGTCACCACGGGTCTGGTGGAGCTGCTGGACGAGGAGGAGATGCGCGCGGTCGTCGGCCACGAGGTGGGCCACGCCCTGTCCGGCCACTCGGTCTACCGCACGGTCCTGCTCTTCCTGACCAGCCTGGCGCTGCGAGTGGCGTGGATCCCGCTGGGCAACGTCGCGATCATGGCGATCGTCACCGCGCTGCGCGAGTGGTTCCGCAAGTCGGAGCTGTCCGCCGACCGGGCCGGGCTGCTGGTCGGCCAGGACCTCGAGGCGTCCATGCGCGGCCTGATGAAGCTGGCGGGCGGCAACCACCTGCACGAGATGAACGTGGACGAGTTCCTCAAGCAGGCCGACGAGTACGAGGCGGGCGGCGACCTGCGCGACTCGGTACTGAAGATCCTCAACGTGCTGCCGCGCACCCACCCCTTCACCACGGTCCGCGCCGCCGAGCTGCGCAAGTGGGCGACCAGCCGGGACTACCAGCGGATCATGGACGGCCACTACGCGCAGCGCGAGGAGGACAAGGACACCTCGGTGTACGAGTCCTTCAAGGAGTCGGCCAACCACTACGCCGACTCGGTCAAGAGCAGCAAGGACCCGCTGATGGGCCTGATCCGGGACATATCGACCGGCGCCGGGGACATCGGCGGCAAGCTGCGCGACCGGTTCACCGGCTCGGGGACGCGCTCCGGCCAGGGCTCCGGTCCGGGCCCGGAGCCGGACCCGGACCAGGGCTGAGCGCTCCGCACGCCGCCGCCATCGGCTCCGCACGGTCGTACGGATCGGTCCCGGAGCCGGTGGCGGCGCGCTGTCCGGCCAGCAGCGGCCGGAAGTAGCCGGACGGGTCGCCCGCGCAGGCCAGCGGCCCGGCCTCGACGGCGGCCTGGCGCAGCTGGAGCTGATGGGCCGCCAGGTCGTCCCGGTCGAAGTACAGGCTCAGTCTGCGTCGCACGGTGAACAACGATGCCGGGTGGTCGGACGGGGCGCCCGCGGCGCGGATCCGGTAGACCAGCGTGTGGTCGGTGTCGACCTCCAGGCCCGCGCCGCCGTCCCGCTCGGCGTAGGTGACCGTGCCGCGCACCCGGATGCCGGGGTCGGCCAGTTGGTAGCGGGCGGGGTCGAAGCGCACCAGCCAGCCGGTCGCCGCGTGCCGCCCGTCGTCGGCGGGGCTGGCGAGGCTGTGGTCGAACTGGGTGAGCTGGCCCTGGTCGAGCAGGTCGCGCACCTCGCGCACGTCGCCACCGGTCAGCGCGGCCTCGTCCAGCGAGGAGGCGACCAGGTACTCCTGGGTGATGTCGAGCGCCTCGCCGACCTGCCCGTCCGTGAAGTGCGCGGTGCGGTGGGCCGCCGGGAGGGTGACGCCCTGCAGGCCGATCGGGTAGTGGGCCACGCCGTCGGCGGCGTACAGCGGGTCGGCACTCGCGGCGGGCACCGGCCCGGAGGGGACGAGCGGCACCAGGGTCATGCGCAGCGGGACGGCGGCGGGCGGCCCTTCGGGGCGGTAGTGGTGACGCACCCCCAGGTAGATCGCGCTGCCGAAGGCGAGGGCGATCAGCAGGACCAGGACGTACGCCTGCGGGCGGGCGCCGCCGGTGCCCCAGGGGTGGCGGGGGCGGGTCGCCCGGGTGGCGCCGGCCAGCCGCTCGCGGGCGGAGAACTCCCGTATCCGGGCAGCACGAACGAACGACTCGTCGAACACGATGGCTCCGTACTCGTCGTCACCGCCTCCCGGAAGGCCCTGGGGCGTCCCCTCCGGGGGGTCTCCACGCCCGGTCATACGACAAGAGTAGGTCTCCGCGGCGCGAGCTGAACGCCCCGTACCGCAAGTCGTCCTGAAAGACGGTCACCGGAGCGCGGTGGACGGTCACTCGGGCCACTCGGGTCGCCCGGTCGCTCAGCGGGTCACTTCGGTGGCCGCTCCGGTCGACAGGGCGCCGCCGCGCGAGCCGGTGCCGGTGGGGGCGCCGCCGCCGGTCAGCAGCGGGCCGGCGGTGGTCGCGGCGGTCGGGCGGGTGGTGGCCCGGGGCAGGTCCGCGCGGCCGGTGGCGGGCGGCGGGGCGGGCTGGCGGCCCTGGCCCCCGGTGCGGTAGACCGCCGCGAAGGCCAGCGAGACGACGCCGACGCCCATCACCAGCGCCAGCACCCAGGCGACGGTGCGGTGCCAGCGGGCGGGCGTGCCGTAGATGTGGCGCTGGCGGTAGACGCCGAAGCGGCCGTGCTCGGCGGCGAAGGCGTCGTACTCCCCCGGCCCGTACGCGTCGTAGTACCGGGGGTCGTCGTCCGGGCCGTCGTCGTCGGCGGCGCCGACCCTCGCCGGGGTGGCCTCCGCCTCGGCCCTCGCCTGGGCGGCGGCGAGCATGCGCTCGCGCGCGCTGGGTTCGTGGAAGACCGCGGCCTCCACGAAGGCCTCGTCAAGGACCACGGATGCGAACGCGTCGTCCGCGTCTCCGTGGTCGTCACCGTCCGGGAACGGCTTACCGCCCACATCCTCAGACACCCGTCCAGGGTAAGCCCGCGGACGGTGCCTTGGGCAGGGAGTGCCGGAATGTGGGACGGCCCGATCGGCGGACCGGATCGACGGCCCGGTCAGCGGATGTGACCGTCGCCGGTGACCACGTACTTGGTGGAGGTCAGCTCCGGCAGTCCCATCGGGCCGCGGGCGTGGAGCTTCTGGGTGGAGATGCCGATCTCGGCGCCGAAGCCGAAGGCGCCGCCGTCGGTGAAGCGGGTGGAGGCGTTGACCATGACCGCGGTGGAGTCCACCAGGGAGGTGAAGCGGCGGGCGGCGCTCTGGTCGCGGGTGACGATCGCCTCGGTGTGGCCGGAGGACCAGCGGCGGATGTGCTCGACCGCGGCGTCCAGCGAGGGCACGACGGCTGCCGCGATGTCGTACGAGAGGTATTCGGCGGCCCAGTCGTCGTCGGTGGCCGGCACGACCGGGCGGCCCGCCTGCTCTCCGGCCCGCTGCCACGCCTCGTCGCCGTGCACGGTGACGCCGGCCTCGGCCAGGGCGGACAGCGCGCGGGGCAGGAAGGCGTCGGCCACGGCCGCGTGCACCAGGACGGTCTCGGTGGCGTTGCAGACGCTGGGGCGGGAGGCCTTGGCGTTGACCAGGATGCGCGCCGCCATCTCCAGGTCGGCGTGCTCGTCGACGTAGACGTGGCAGTTGCCGACGCCGGTCTCGATGACGGGGACGGTGGACTCCTCGACGACCGTGCGGATCAGCGAGGCGCCGCCGCGCGGGATGAGCACGTCGACCAGGCCGCGTGCCCGCATCAGCTCCTTGACCGACTCCCGGCTCTCCCCCGGCACCAGCTGCACGACGTCGGCCGGCAGGCCCGCGGACTCCACGGCGTCCCGCAGGACGGCCACCAGCGCGGTGTTGGAGGCGTACGCGGAGGAGGAGCCGCGCAGCAGGACCGCGTTGCCGGACTTCAGGCACAGGGCGGCGGCGTCCACGGTGACGTTGGGCCGGGCCTCGTAGATGATGCCGACCACGCCGAGCGGCACCCGGATCTGGCGCAGCTCCAGTCCGTTGGGCAGCGTCGAGCCGCGCACCACCTCGCCGACCGGGTCGGGCAGCGCCACCACGTCGCGCACGTCGGCGGCGATGGCCGCGACACGTTCGGCCGTCAGGGTGAGGCGGTCGACGACGGAGTCGCTGATGCCCGCCGCGCGGGCCGCCTCGACGTCCTCGGCGTTGGCGGCGACGATCTCGGCGGTGCGGGCTTCGAGGGCGTCGGCGATGGCCAGCAACGCGCCGTCCCGCGCGGTCCGCGGCTGCGGCGCGAGCACGGCGGCGGCCGCCTTCGCGCGGCGTGCGGTGTCGATGACGGGGGACGATGCGGTGGTGGTCATGCCCGAAGGGTACTGACCCGCGTCCCGCGCTCCGCGGCGCATCCCACATACCGGGACGAATCCCCGGGCACGCGCACCGGCGGCCGCCTCAGGGCGACAGCAGTCCGAGCAGCTTCCCGCCGCGGTCCGGGTCGATGTCGATCTCTGGCAGCAGACGAGGACGGACGATGGACGGCAGCATCATCCGCCACATCCCCGAGATCCGCTGCGGCAGGTCCGCCCGCCCGTTGGCGGCCTGGGAGAGGATCTGGCTGCCGGTGAAGACGCCCTGGAGCAGGAACGCCAGCTCGTCCGGGTCGACGGTCGGCAGCAGCTCGCCGCGCTCCAGCGCCTGGGAGAGCAGAGTCGAGGCGGCGACCATGGCGCCCCGGTAGTTCGCGCCGGTCTGGTACGAGCCGCGCTCCACGGTCAGCCGGACCACCGCGCGCAGCACGACGTCGCTGCGCAGCCGCTCCGCGTACATCATGGTGAGGTCCACCAGAGCCTGGAGCCGCACCGGGTGGTCCGGCAGGACCAGCGCCTCCTCCTGCAACTGCACCAGCGCGTCGGCGATGGCCCGCTTGCCGGAGAAGTGGTGGTAGAGAGCACCCCTGGTCAGACCGCTGCGCGTGAGGATCTCCGTGGTGGAGGTGCCCTCGTAGCCCAGTTCCTCGAAGACCGACGCGGCGGCTTCGAGGATGCTGCGCCGGGTCCTGACTGCCCGCGCCTGCTGCGTCATGCTCCCTCCGTCCCGGTGCCCGACGGCCCGCCCTGTGAATTCTAGTGAGGGTGTGCCGACGGCCCGCGGCCGGAGCGCCCCAGGCCCCGCGACGCGCCCGCGGGGAGCGCTCAGTACGGGTGCACGCCCACCGGGGTCGCCGGGGGTGGGCCGTAGCCCTCGGAGACGCGCAGGTGGTAGGTCTCGCGGTCGATGACCTCCAGGCCGACGATCTCCCACGGCGGCAGCTTGGCGGTGGCCTTGTGCTCGCCCCACAGGCGCAGCGCTATCGCCGCCGCGTCGTGCAGGTCGCGCGCCTCCTCCCAGTAGCGGATCTCCGCGTGGTCGGCGGCGTACCGGCTGGTGAGCAGGAACGGGTGGTCGTGGGCCAGCTGTTCGAGCGCCCTTCTGACCTCGGGCAGCGGCGCCTCGGCACCGGAGAGGTTCAAGGTGACGTGCCAGAGCCGGGAGGCCTCGCGCTCGTCGGCCCCCGGCTGCGGCCCGCGATCCGGTACGGACCGGCCCACGGGCATGTCCCCGACGCTGGTCAGGGTCCGCCCGGCCGTTCCTCGGGGCAGCGCCCCTGGGCGCCCTCGTCTCACCGGCGGCCTCCTGTATGCGGTCCCCGCTCGCCGTGGAAGCGGGTCGTGGTGCGGTGCCGCGGATTCCGGGCACCGCTGTCGGTTCTCTCTCCCCGCATCAAAGTTGACCAGTCCTGGACGGGCCGCGGGGCGGTTTTCACCAAGAAGCCCCCGGATCACCGACGCCTCCCCTCCCCCGGGCCCCGGCCGTCACCCCTGTACGACGCGGGGGCGCGCGGGACCGCGGACGGGCCGGTCAGCGCAGTACTACCAGGTCGTCACGGTGCACGACCTCGCGCTCGTAGGCGGGGCCCAACTCGGCGGCCAGCTCACGAGTTGAACGCCCGAGCAGCCGGGGTAGTTCCCGCGCGTCGAAGTTGACCAGCCCCCGCGCGACGGTGACACCGTCCTCGTCGACCAGGTCCACCGGGTCGCCCGCGGCGAAGTGGCCCTCGACGCCGGTGAGCCCGGCCGGCAGCAGCGAGGTGCGGCGTTCGACGACCGCCCGCACCGCGCCCGCGTCCAGCCGCAGCGCGCCGCGCGGGGTCGAGGCGTGCGCCAGCCACAGCAGCCGGTCCGCCGAGCGCTTGCCGGTGCGGTGGAAGAGGGTGCCGGTGACCCGCCCGGCGAGCGCGTCGGCCGCGTGCGTGGCGGAGGTCAGCACCACGGGGATGCCGGCGGCGGTGGCGATGCCCGCCGCCTCCACCTTCGTCACCATGCCGCCGGTGCCGACCCCCGCCCGGCCCGCGCTGCCGATCTCCACGCCCTCCAGGTCGGCGGGCCCGGCGACCTCCTCGATCCGCCGGGTGCCGGGCTTGCGCGGATCGCCGTCGTAGAGCCCGTCGACGTCCGAGAGGAGCACCAGCAGGTCGGCGTGGACCAGGTGGGCGACCAGGGCCGCCAGCCGGTCGTTGTCGCCGAAGCGGATCTCGTCGGTGGCCACCGTGTCGTTCTCGTTGACGACCGGCAGCGCGCCCATCGCCAGCAGCTTGTCCAGCGTGCGGTAGGCGTTGCGGTAGTGGGCGCGGCGGCTGACGTCGTCGGTGGTGAGCAGCACCTGCCCGACCCGCACCCCGTGCCGGGCGAACGAGGCGGTGTAGCGGGCGACCAGCAGGCCCTGGCCGACGCTGGCGGCGGCCTGCTGCCGGGCCAGGTCGCGCGGGCGGCGCTCCAGGCCCAGCGGGGCCAGCCCGGCCGCGATGGCACCGGAGGAGACGAGGACGACCTCCTTGGCCTCGCGGGCCGTGACCAGCACGTCCACCAGGGCGTCCACCCGGTCGGCGTCCAGGCCGCCGGACGCGGTCGTCAGCGACGACGACCCGATCTTGACGACGACCCGGCGGGCGGCCGTGACCTCGTCGCGCACCGCCCGCTCGTCACCGTGCTGCCCTGCCACCGCGTCCACCCCACAAGTCCTCGTGCCGTACTCCCGCGCAATCTACGGGAACCGGGCCGCGGTCCGCCCGCGCGTACCGTCAGGCGGACCAGCGGCGGGCCGGGCCCGTCCGGCGCCTCAGAACGGGCCGAACTCGTCGAACTCGCGCTGCGCGTCGTCCCGTTCGGCCTGCCGGTCCTTGCGGCGCTGGGCGGACGGGCGGGGTGCCTCGAAGCGGTGGTCCTCGCCGCGCCGGCCCAGCATCTCGGCGCCGGCCGCCATCGTCGGCTCCCAGTCGAAGACGACCGCGTCGTCCTCGGCGCCGATGACGACCTCGTCACCGGCGCGGGCACCGGCCTTGACCAGCTGCTCCTCGACGCCGAGGCGGTTGAGGCGGTCGGCGAGGTAGCCGACGGCCTCGTCGTTGGCGAAGTCGGTCTGGCGGACCCAGCGTTCCGGCTTCTCGCCGCGTACCCGGTACAGACCGTCCTCGTGGGTGACGGTGAAGCCCGCGTCGTCGACTGCCTTCGGGCGGATGACGATCCGGGTGGCCTCCGGCTCGGGCTGGGCGGCGCGGGCCTCGGCGACGATGCCGGCGAGGGCGTACGACAGCTCCTTGAGGCCCTGGTGGGCGACGGCGGAGACCTCGAAGACGCGGTAGCCGCGGGCCTCCAGGTCGGGGCGTACGAGGTCGGCGAGGTCCTGGCCGTCCGGCACGTCCACCTTGTTGAGCACGACGACGCGCGGGCGGTCGGCGAGGCCCGCGCCGTACTCGCGCAGCTCGGCCTCGATGACCTCCAGGTCGGTGGCCGGGTCGCGGTCGGACTCCAGGGTGGCGGTGTCCAGCACGTGCACCAGCACCTGGCAGCGCTCGACGTGCCGCAGGAACTCCAGGCCCAGGCCCTTGCCCTGGCTGGCGCCGGGGATCAGGCCGGGCACGTCGGCGATGGTGTAGACGGTCGAACCGGCGGTCACCACGCCGAGGTTGGGCACCAGCGTGGTGAACGGGTAGTCCGCGATCTTCGGCTTGGCGGCGGACAGCACCGAGATCAGCGAGGACTTGCCCGCGCTCGGGTAGCCGACCAGCGCCACGTCGGCGACGGTCTTCAGTTCCAGCACGATGTCGTCGCTCTGGCCGGGCTCGCCCAGCAGCGCGAAGCCGGGGGCCTTGCGGCGGGCGGAGGCGAGCGCCGCGTTGCCCAGGCCGCCGCGGCCGCCCTGGGCGGCGACGAAGGAGGTGCCGTGGCCGACGAGGTCGGCGAGCACGTTGCCCCGGCGGTCCTGGACGACGGTGCCGTCGGGAACGGGCAGGATCAGGTCGCGGCCGTCGGCGCCGGAGCGGTGGCCGCCCTCACCGGGCTTGCCGTTGGTGGCCTTGCGGTGCGGCGAGTGGTGGTAGTCGAGCAGCGTGGTGACGCCGACGTCGACGACGAGGATCACGTCGCCGCCGCGGCCGCCGTTGCCGCCGTCCGGGCCGCCGAGCGGCTTGAACTTCTCCCGGTGCACGGAGGCGCAGCCGTGGCCTCCGTTACCCGCGGCGACGTGCAGTTCGACGCGGTCCACGAAGGTGGTCATGACGGATGCCTCCAGATGCGTGCAGGGTGGTTCGTCGTGCGGGTCTCCCCGTACAACGTGCTGAGGGCGGACCCGCTTCCCGGGCTACGGGAAACGGCGTCCGCCCTCGGCGTGGTGCTGTGTGTCGTTCCGCTGGGGCCGGTCAGCCGGCGACGGGAACGATGTTCACGACCTTGCGGCCGCGCGCGGTGCCGAACTCGACCGCACCGGCGGCGAGAGCGAACAGCGTGTCGTCCTTGCCACGGCCGACGTTGACGCCGGGGTGGAAGTGGGTGCCGCGCTGGCGGACCAGGATCTCACCGGCGTTGACGGCCTGGCCGCCGAAGCGCTTGACGCCGAGCCGCTGAGCGTTGGAGTCGCGACCGTTCCGGGTGGACGATGCGCCCTTCTTGTGTGCCATCTCTTCTCAGTCCCTTACTTCGCAGCCGTGGGGATACCGGTGATCTTCAGCGCCGTGTACTGCTGGCGGTGGCCCTGACGGCGGCGGTAACCGGTCTTGTTCTTGTACCGCAGGATGTCGATCTTGGCACCCTTGTGGTGGTCCACGACCTCGGCCTGGACCTTCACGCCGGCCAGGACCCACGGGTCGCTGGTGACCGCGTCGCCATCGACCACGAGCAGGGTCGAGAGCTCGACCGTGTCGCCCACCTTGTTGGTGGAAAGCTTGTCAACCTCAACGATGTCACCGACAGCGACCTTGTGCTGGCGGCCACCGCTGCGCACGATTGCGTACACGCGGATCTCACTCTCTTCGCTCGAAATGGCACCCCTGATGCCAGCCACTCGTGCGGCACGGGCCGCGAAGGGTGAGGGGCCTCTCCCGGCGGGCCGGGAGGGATTCGCTCAGGAGCGGGCGCAGAAACGCCGAAGGTCAAGGTTACGGGGCCGCCCCGGATGGGTCAAACCGGCTCCGCGGGCCCACGGGGGGTACAGGGAGGCGGAGTCGGGGCGGGCGGCGCGACCCGCGATCCGGCGTGGAGGCACCGCCGGGCGCGGCGGGCGCACACGTGACCGGAGCAGTCGCCTTCCGGCTCCGCCGGTCGGCTCGCCGTACGGGCCATCCGTCGCCCTGGTGGTCCCCCGGACGCCGAAGGACCGCGGCGTTCCCGAGGGGGAGCACCGCGGTCCTTCAGCGTGTGGCGACTACTCGTCGGACGACTCGGGGGCGGTCGCCGTCTTCTTGGTGGCGGCCTTCTTCGTCGTCTTCTTCGCGGTCGTCTTCTTGGCCGCGGTCTTCTTGGCGGCGGTCGTGGTCTTCTTCGCCGCCGTCTTGCGCGGCGCCCGCTTCTTGGGGGCCTCCGCCTCCGGCTGCGCCTCCTCCGCGGCGGTCGCGGCCACCACGACCACCGCGGCGTCGCCTTCGGCGGCGGGCGGCGGGCCGGCGGGCGCCGACGCCTTACGGGTGGCACGGCGGCGCGGACGCACCGGCTCGGGCTCCGGCGCGGGCTCGGCCTGCGGCTCCGGCTCGGCGACCGGCTCGGCCTGGGCGGCCGGTTCCGGCGTCGAGGGCGCCACCACGATCTCCGCCTCCGCGGCCTGCGGCGGCGTGCCCGCGGGCGAGCTGGCCTTGCGGGTGGCACGGCGACGCGGGCGCGCCGGGGCGGGCTCGGGCGCGGGCTCCGGCTGGGCCTCCGCGACCGGTTCCGCCACCGGGACGGCCTGCGGCTCGGCGGGCGGTGCCACGACGATCTCCGGCTCGACGTCCGAGCCGGCCGGCGGCCCGGCGGGCGCGCTGGCGGCCCGGGTCGCGCGACGGCGACGGCCGCGCCGCGACGCGGAGGCCGCGGCCTCCGCCTCGGCGGCGCTGCCGAACCACTCCTCGGCGGCCTCCTCGGCCTCCTCGGCGACCGCTTCCGGTGCCTGCGGCTCGTCGAACGCCTCCAGGGTGTCGGTGACGTCCTTGACCGCGATCGCGCTCTCCTCCACCGGCTGCTCCGGTGCGGACTCGGCGCCGCCGCGGCCCTTCTTCTTGCGCTTGCCGCCACCACCGCCGCCGTTGGTGCCCGCCTGGTCCATGTGGACGATGACGCCGCGGCCGTTGCAGTGCACGCAGGTCTCGGAGAAGGACTCCAGCAGGCCCTGGCCGACCCGCTTGCGGGTCATCTGCACCAGGCCCAGCGAGGTCACCTCGGCGACCTGGTGCTTGGTGCGGTCCCGGCCCAGGCACTCCAGCAGACGCCGCATCACCAGATCGCGGTTGGACTCCAGGACCATGTCGATGAAGTCGACGACGATGATGCCGCCGAGGTCGCGCAGCCGCAGCTGGCGCACGATCTCCTCGGCCGCCTCCAGGTTGTTCCTGGTGACCGTCTCCTCCAGGTTGCCGCCCTGGCCGGTGAACTTGCCGGTGTTGACGTCGACCACGACCATCGCCTCGGTGCGGTCGATCACCAGCGAACCGCCGGACGGCAGCCACACCTTGCGGTCCAGCGCCTTCAGCAGCTGCTCGTCGATCCGGTACGTGGCGAAGACGTCGACGTCGGACGTCCACTTCTGCAGGCGGTCGGTCAGGTCGGGCGCGACGTGCGAGACGTAGCCGTGGACGGTCTCCCACGCGGTGTCGCCGCTGACGATGACCTTGGAGAAGTCCTCGTTGAAGATGTCGCGCACCACGCGGACGGTCATGTCCGGCTCGCCGTACAGCAGGGTCGGCGCGTTGCCGGTCTTGGCCTTCTTCTGGATGTCCTCCCACTGCGCCTGGAGCCGCTGGACGTCGCGGGCCAGCTCCTCCTCGCTCGCGCCCTCGGCGGCGGTGCGCACGATGACACCGGCGTCCTCGGGGACGATCTTCTTGAGGATCTGCTTCAGGCGGGCCCGCTCGGTGTCGGGCAGCTTGCGGCTGATGCCGGTCATCGAGCCCTCGGGCACGTAGACCAGGTAGCGGCCGGGCAGCGACACCTGGCTGGTCAGGCGGGCGCCCTTGTGGCCGATCGGGTCCTTGGTGACCTGGACCAGCACGGACTGGCCGGACTTCAGCGCGGTCTCGATGCGGCGCGGGCCGCCCGAGAGGCCCAGCGCCTCGAAGTTGACCTCGCCCGCGTAGAGCACGGCGTTGCGGCCCTTGCCGATGTCGACGAAGGCGGCCTCCATCGACGGCAGGACGTTCTGCACCTTGCCC
This sequence comes from Streptantibioticus parmotrematis, assembly GCF_019890615.1. Lineage (GTDB taxonomy): Bacteria > Actinomycetota > Actinomycetes > Streptomycetales > Streptomycetaceae > Streptantibioticus_D > Streptantibioticus_D parmotrematis. Next base: position 38,983 of record NZ_JAINVZ010000033.1, read on the forward strand.
AGGTAGACGTTGCCGACGTAGGAGGTGGCCTGCTCCTTGTTGACGAAGTGCTCGACCAGGACGCCGTCCTCCAGGACGCCGATCTGGGTGCGCTCGCCGTTCTCGCGGACCACCATGACGCGCTCGACGGCCTCACGGCGGGCCAGGAACTCGGCCTCGGTGATGATCGGCACGCGGCGGCGGCCCTGCTCGCGGCCCTCGCGGCGGCGCTGCTTCTTCGCCTCCAGGCGGGTGGAGCCCTTGATGGACTGCACCTCGTCGGACGGCTCGGTCTTCTTGCGCGGCTCGCGGATCTTGACGACCGTGCGCTCCGGGTCGTCGCCGCCGTTCTCGCCGCCCGCGTCGGCCGAGGACTCACCGCTGCGACGGCGACGGCGACGACGGCGCCGGCTGCTGCTGGAGCCGCCCTCGTCGGCGTGCTCGTCGCCGTCGCCGTCCTCGGCGCCTTCGGCGTGCTCCGCCTCGTCGTCCTCGTGGTCCTGCTCGTCGTGCTCGTCCTCGGCGCCCTGGGCGTCGTCGCCCTCGCCGGGCTCGCCCCGGCGGCGGCGACGGCCGCCCCGGCGACGACGACGAGACGGGCGGTCCCCGTGCTCGTCGTGGTCCTCATGCTCGTCGTGCTGGTCCTGCTCGTCGGCGCTCTCGGCGCTCTCGGCGCTTTCGACGTGCTCGGCGCTCTCGCCGGACGCCTCGGCGCGCGTCTCCTCGGCGGGGGTGGTCTCCTCGGCCGGGGCGTTGCGGCGACGGCGGCGACGACGGCCGGCGCCCTCGGCTTCGGCCTCGTCGTTCTGGTCCCGGTCCTGGTCCCGGTCGCGCTCGGGCGCGGCGGAGCGCTCCTCGGGGGCGACGAAGACGGGGGCCTGGAAGACCGCGGTCGGCGGGCGGACCGCGCGACGGCGGCCGCGGGTGGGGGCGGGCTCGGCCTCCGGCTCCGGCTCGGCGGCCGGTTCCGGCGCGGCCTCGGCCTTGGGCTCCGGCTCGGTCTTGGGCTCCGCCTTCGCCTTGGGCTCCGCCTTGGCCCTGGTCCTGCGCCCGGCCTTCGCCTTGGGCTCGGGCTCGGCGGCGGGGGCCTCGGCAGTACGCGCGGTCTCCTCGTCCTCTTCGGCCTCAGTGCGGGGTTCGTCCTGCGCGGCGGCGTGGTCGTCCTTGGGCGCCAGCGCGCCGGGCTTGAGGCGACGCGAGTCGTCCTGGACCGGCGCGGCGGCGGCCTTCTTCCGGGTACGGCGGGCGCGCTGCGGCTTCTCCTCCGGCGCGGGCGCGGCGGCCTCGGCGGCGGGGGCCTGCTCGGCGGGTGCCTGGGGTGCCGTCCGCTCGGCCGCTTCCTCGGCGGGCGCGGGCGAGGCGGACTTGCGGGTCGCCCGGCGGCGGGCGCGCGGCGCGGGGGCGTCGGCGGCGGGCGCGGCCTCGGCGGATTCGGTCCCGGCGGGCTCGGCGGTCTTCGCCGGTTCGGCGGGCGCGGCCTGCTTCTCGGAGGCGGCGGCCTCGGCGGCCGTGGGGGACCCGGCGGGCGCGGTGGCCTTGCGGGTGGCGCGGCGCCGCGTCGTCCTGGGCGCCGGGGCGGTCTCCTCGGCCGGAGCGGCGGCTGCGGCCGGGGTCTCGGCCGCGGGCTCGGCGGGGGTCTTCGCGGCGGGCACGTCCTGCGCCGTCGCGTCCTGCTTCCCCTCGGCCTTGGTGGGCGGGCCCGCCGGACGCGAGGCGGCTCGCCGCCTGCGCCGCTGCGGGGTGCCGCCGCTGGTCGCGGCGGTGGTGTCTTCGCTGGTGGGCGCCTCGGGCGCCTCGTTGCCTGGCTCGTTGTCGAGCATGCGGGCATGTCTCCCGTCACGCTCCCGGGCGCCGCGCTCGGTTCCGGTGGCGGTCCCGCTGCTTCGCGGTTCCGCCGCCCGGGGCGCGGGCGCCACACGGGAGCTGTCGTCTCGCTCGCCGGGCCCGCTGATGTCCGGGCCAGGCGAAAGTCTCCTGGTCAGCGCGTCCCCGGACCCGGGTGGCTCCCGGTCGTCGGTGACGCGTCGACGACGTGTCCTACGCGGAACCGGCCGGCACCGTCGCGACGGGCAGCCCGGCGGCCGTGGGTGAGGCGGCCAAGGCAGCGTCGCGGTCTGGCGACAACGGATCGGTCACCGTGCCGGACTCCTCGTCGAGCGGCCCCTGCGCCAGCCTGGTCACCGCTGCGGGGACCGGCGGCGCGAGGTCGGCCGTCGCACGGAGGCCGGACAGGACGTCGTCGGGTCGTACGGCGGGTGTCAGATGCCGAACAACCAGCCGCAGTATCGCACAGGCCGCCTGCCCGGGCCCATCGGCACCGTCCGGCGACACCTCAGTGAGGCTGACCACGGCGCCGCGCGCGTCGAAGACGCGGACGCCGTTCTTGGTCGTGCGGCGGACCTCCACCGTCTCGGCGGCGAGGAACGCGTCGGCCGCGCGGCGGGCCTCGGCCGGGTCGACCCCGTCGAGCCGCAGCTGCCACACCGAGGCTTCCAGCCGCTCGGCCAGGCCGGAGGTGTGCGCCTCCACGGCGTCCGTGACGTCGAGGCCGTCGGGCAGCGACTCGTCGAGCAGGGCCCGCAGCCGTTCCGGGTCGCGGGACTCGGTCAGCGCGATCTCCAGGTACTCGGCCTCGCTGCCCACGCCGGTGGGTGCGGCGTTGGCGTAGGAGACCTTGGGGTGCGGGGTGAAGCCGGCCGAGTAGGCCATCGGCACCTCGGCGCGGCGCAGTGCCCGCTCGAAAGCGCGCTGGAAGTCGCGGTGGCTGGTGAACCGAAGGCGTCCCCGTTTGGTGTAGCGCAGTCGGATGCGCTGCACCGCCGGCGCGGGAGGCGGCCCTTCGGGCTGTCGCTTGCCCAGTGTCGTTCAGTCCCTTTGTACGTGTCGTGGGCCCTGACGCGGGCCCCTCACTGCGTACTCCAGGTTACGCGGTCCGGCGGCGGGCCCACCAGGCGCGGCGTCGGGGGTGGGGAAAGGGCCCGCCCCCGGCTGCCGGGGGAACAGCGCGGGGGCGGGAGCTGGTGGCCGGGTCAGGCGGCCGGGGCGCCGGTCGCGGCGGCGCCTGCGGTCAGTCCTCGACGGTGACCTGGTAGCGGTCGAGCCAGGCGTTCACCCACAGCGGGACCTCGAGGTCGATGCGGGTGATCTGGGTGCTGTTCTCGCTGACCGGGCTCTCCAGGCGGCGGCGCACCTTGGCCATGTCGAGGAGCGGGCGGACGGGCGCGTCGGGGTTGGCGGCGAGTTCGGCGAGGCGGGCGTGGAGGTTCTTCTCGTAGCCGGAGTCCTGGGTGCTGGGGTAGGGCGCCTTGACGCGTTCCGCGATCGAGGTGGGCAGCAGGTCGCGGGTCGCGGCGCGCAGCAGGCTCTTCTCCCGGCCGTCGAAGGTCTTCATCGCCCAGGGGGTGTTGAAGACGTACTCGACGAGCCGGTGGTCGCAGAACGGCACCCGCACCTCCAGGCCGACGGCCATGCTCATGCGGTCCTTGCGGTCGAGCAGGGTGTTGAGGAAGCGGGTGAGGTTGAGGTAGCCGATCTCCCGCATCCGCTTCTCCAGGCCGCTCTCCCCCGGCAGCACCGGCACCTCGGCGATGGCCTCGTGGTAGCGGGCCCGGCGGGTGCCGGGGATGTCGAGGGTCCGCAGCAGGCCGTCGTCGAAGAGCGGCGTGCCGTCGTAGAACGGGCCGGGGGTGGTCGTCAGCCACGGGAAGGTCTCGGCGGTGAGCACTTCCGGGTCGTGGAACCAGCTGTAGCCGCCGAACAGTTCGTCGGCCGACTCTCCGGACAGCGCGACCGTGGAGTGGGCGCGTACGGCCTGGAAGAGCAGGTAGAGCGAGGGCCACAGGTCGCCGTACCAGACCGGCGGCAGGTCGGTCGCGCCGAGGACGGCGGCGCGCACCATCGGGTCGCTCAGGTCGTCGCTGTCGAGCAGGATCTCGTGGTGGTCGGCGGCGACGTGCTGGGCGAGGTCGCGGACGAAGGGCGCGTCGGGGGTGGCGCGCAGCGGGTCGGGCACGAAGTTGTCGGCGGCGCCCACGAAGTCCACGGAGAACGACCGCACCGGTCCGGCTCCCCGGGACGCCAGCGCCTTGGCGGCCAGCGCGGTGACGGCGGAGGAGTCCAGGCCGCCGGAGAGCAGGCTGCACAGCGGGACGTCGGAGATGAGCTGGCGCGAGACGGTGTCCTCCAGCAGCTCGCGCACGGTGCGCACGGTGACGTCCAGGCTGTCGGTGTGCTCCCGGGCCTCCAGGGCCCAGTAGCGGCGCTTGGCCAGGCCCTCGCGGCGGACGGTGACCAGGTGTCCCGGGCGCACCTCCTTCATGCCGGTGAACAGGGCGTGCTCCGGGGTCTTGGTCATGTCGAGCAGCTCGCGCAGGCCGTCGAGGCCGATGCGGCGCGGGACCTCGCGGTTGGCGAGGATCGCCTTGGGCTCGGAGCCGAACAGGACGCCGTGCGGGGTGGGGTAGTAGTAGAGCGGCTTGACGCCCATGCGGTCACGGACCAGCAGCAGCTGTTCGCGGCGCGCGTCCCACAGGCCGAAGGCGAACATCCCGTTGAGCCGGTCGACGAAGGACTCGCCCCACTCCAGGTACGCGCGCAGCACCACCTCGGTGTCGCTGCGGGTACGGAAGGTCTGGCCGCGCGTGATCAACTCGGCGCGCAGCTCCCGGTAGTTGTAGATCTCACCGCTGAAGGTGAGGACGACTAACAGACGGCCGTCCTCCTCCGCCTTCATGGGCTGGCGGCCGCCCTCCAGGTCGATGACGGAGAGCCTGCGGTGGCCGACCGCGGCGTGCCGGCCGGTCCAGGTGCCCTCGTCGTCCGGGCCGCGGCAGGCCATGGTGTCGGTCATGGCCCGTATGACGTCGGCCTCCAGGCCGAGGTCGCGGTCGAAGTCCACCCACCCGACGATTCCGCACATGTCATGTCCTCCTTGAGAGCTGTGTCCTTGAGAACGGTGTCCTTGAGGTCCGCGGCCGGAGTACGGGCCCGGTCGGCCCCGTGGTCACTCCTGGCCGGGGAAGGCGTGGCGGCGGGCGAGGTGCGCCCAGGCCGCGGCGACCATCAGCAGGGCGACGACGCCGCCGAGCTCCAGCACGGTGGACGGCGAGGTGCGGTCGACGATGACGCCGCCGACCAGGGCGCCGATCGAGATGGTCGCCTGGAACGAGGCGGTGAACAGCACGGACGCCGCCTCGGGGTGTTCGGGGGCGGACTTGACGAACCAGGTCTGCGAGCAGACCGGGACCGCGCCGTAGGCCATGCCCCACACGATCAGCAGCGCGATGGCGCCCGCGTCCCAGCGGCCGAGCACCGGCAGCAGCAGGGTGGCGGCCGCCAGCATGGCCGCCGCGGTGGCGAAGACCAGGTGCGGGCGGCGGGCGACGACCGCGCCGCCGACGAAGTTGCCCGCGATGCCGGCCGCGCCGTAGACGAGCAGGAACACGGTGATCATGCCGGGGCTGACGTGGGTGACCTGCTGGAGGAAGGGGCTGACGTAGGTGTACGTGCCGAAGTGGGCGATGACGATGAGGAAGGTGAGCAGCAGCGCGAAGCGGGTGTTGACGCTGCGCAGCATCCCGCGCAGCACGCTGAGGCGGGTGGTCTGCTGCGGCGGCAGCGCGGGGACGACGGCGAGGATCGCGGCGAGCACGGCGACCGTGAAGACGCCCATGACCAGGAAGGCGGTGCGCCAGCCCGCCACGTTGCCGATGAGCGTGCCGACGGGGACGCCGAGGACCGAGCCGAGCGGCACCGCGGAGAAGATCACGGAGGTGGCGCGGGGAACGGACTCGGCGGGCACGAACCGTTCGGCGAGCCCGGCGCCGATCGACCAGAAGCCGCCGATGGTGATGCCGACCATGACCCGGGAGACCAGCACGAGCCAGTAGCCGGGTGCCATCGCGGCCAGGAAGTTGGCCAGGGCCAGCAGGCCCATGAAGGCGCAGAGCATCAGGCGGCGGTCGACCCGGGCGGTGGCCACGGTGAGCGTGGGTGCGGAGACGGCGGCCAGGAATCCCGGCATGGTCATCATCAGGCCGGCGGTGCCGTCGGAGATGCGGAAGCTGGCGCCGACCGAGGTCAGCAGTCCGATCGGCAGGATCTCGGTGGTGACGATGGCGAAGATGCCCATCATCACGGAGACCACGGCGAGCCAGCCGGTCAGGGGCGAACGTGTGGTGCGCGTCGTACCGCCGACGACAGGTTTGGTGGCTGTGGACATGATTTCCCGTCCTGTGCTGGGCACTCGGTGACTGTGGGATCAGTCCAGCAGCACACGGGGGTGGGAGTCCGGCAGGAATCCGACGTCTGTCTGGCGAGGATGACGTCGCGAACCTGCCAGTGACCTCGTCGCACGGGCCCAGGATCGGGGCGACACGCCGCGTTGCGGTCGGATGGTCGGACGGGCATGTTGTCGGACATACCACCTGGCCGCCGGGGAGACCGTCAGCCTGGCCGCCCGTCGGGCCGTCCGTCAGCCGTCCGTCGGGCCACCGGTCAGCCGTTCAGCCGTTCAGCCGGACAACTGGTCCCAGTACTCGGCGGCCATCACGATGAGCCCGCGGGCGGTCGCGCCGTAGGCCGCGCAGACGGCGACGGCATGGAAGGCACGGTGGTACTCGGCGACCTGACGCGGGTCCACCACCCGCTGGCGCTCGCCGGTCAGGGCGTCGACGCGTACGTGCGTCTCGTGCAGCCAGAAGCTCGCGGAGGGCCACACGGCCGGTTCCGCGTCGGACGGCACGACGCCGAGTTCGACGTTGGGCAGGGTGGCCACGTACTCCAGGTGGGCGAGTTGTGCGGCCATATCGCCGGTGGCGCAGACCTTGGTGTAGAGCGCGAGTTCGTCGACGAGAAAGGTGTATCGCCGCCAGTTTTCCCGCAACTGCCGCTGGAGTGACTCCAGTTCACTGATCGCGGTTTCGAAGGAGCCCATCGCGCCGCGCCAGCTGAGGATCTTTGTCAAATGCGCACGGGCATATGCGTCGGTCTGCAGCAGGGACGGGATGAACTTGTGCTCGTAGACCCGCAGATGACCGCTTTCCTCGTTCCGCATGGGGAAGCCTCCCTCCGAGACGGGCGCGTCCGGACAAGTCACGGGCGAAGGCGCCCGGTCGAGGCGGGCGACCGCCGCGATCAGGCTCTCCGCCTGCTGCTCGGCCCGGGTCCACGAGCACCAGGCGGCGATCTCCCGATGGGTGGGCGCGCGATAACCCGCTTCGATCTGGCTGATTTCCATCGCGCTCATTCCCGAAGCTACGGCCAAAGCTTCGACGCTGAGATCGGCGCGATCCCGTAGTTCTCTCATGCGTATGCCCAGTCGGTGCCTGGCACCGTCCGTGGGCCGTGGGGACGGTGAACTCATGGAGATACCTCATCCGGTTGTTCCGCACCAACTGACCGCGGGAAAGGGGAAGGCGTCCGGGACACCCAACAACATGGCGGCCGAGCTTGGCAATAACGATCCTGCACTCGGTCGGCCTCCGGTCACGCAACCGTCCCGCCCGGCTCCCGCGGGTGCGAGGGGCCTGCCCGAAACTGCACGCATGTTGTCGTTTCCGACACTCGTGATCGCCCTCCGCGTGACGGACGATCGTGACCGTGAACGAGAACACACGCATTGCGACCAGCCCGGTGACCCCCCGGGCCGAGCGGGGGCCGGCCGTCCCCGCGGCGGCCCCCCGCCCGGGCCGCGCCTGGCTGCGAGCCGCCGTACCGGTGGTGGCGATCGGCTGGGGCGCCCAGCAGTTCACCCCGCTGCTGCTGCTCTACCAGGCCCGGCTCCACCTGTCCGCCACCACCGTGCAGGCGACCTTCGTGCCGTACGTGATCGGCCTGATCCCCGGGCTGATGTTCGGCGGGCCCTGCTCCGACCGCTTCGGCCGCCGCAAGGTCATGCTGCCGACCGTCGTGCTGTCGGTGCTGGGCACCGTGCTGCTGATCGTCGGCGCGAACGGGCTCGGCTTCACGCTCGCCGGACGCCTGGTGTCCGGCATGGCGAGCGGCGCGGGCTTCAGTTGCGGCGGCGCCTGGATCAAGGAGCTGTCGGCCTCCTCCGGCGACACCGACCACGGACCCCGGCGGCTGACGGTCTCGATGGGCATCGGCTTCGGCCTCGGCCCGCTCGTCGCGGGCGTGCTGGCCCAGTGGGCGCCCGACCCCACCCTGATCGCGTACCTGCCGCATCTGCTGATCTGCGCCGCCGCGTTCGCCTGCCTGCTCACCGTGCCGGAGACCCTCACCCCCTCCCCCGGCACCAGCTTCCTGCGCAACCTGCGCATCCACGAGGTACGCGAGCGGCGCTTCGTCACCGTCGTCCTGCCGCTCGCGCCCTGGGTGTTCATCGCCGTCGCGGTGGCCGTGGGCTACCTGCCGGGGCTGGTGGCCCATCAGATCTCCGGCGATCCGCTGATGTTCAGCGCCCTGGTCGTCGTCGCCAACGCGGGAGCGGGCATCTTCGTCCAGCCACTCGCCCGCAGGCTGCACACCCCGCCGACCCCTCGGCTGCTCGGCTGGGCGCTGGCGATCGTGGTGGGCGGCATGCTGGTGGCCGCGCTCGCCGCCTGGCTCCACCAGCCCGCGCTGGTGCTGGTGGCCTCCCTCGTGCTGGGAGCGGGGTACGGCTGCTGCCAGTTCTACGGGCTCACCCAGGTCCAGCAGCTGGCCTCCCCCGAGCACCTGGCCGGGCTCACCGCGACCTATCAGGCCGTCACCTACGTGGGCATGATGGCGTCCTACCCGCTGGCCGCCATCGGCTCGGTGGTCCCGGCGCCCGCGGTGCTGCTGGGGGTCGCCGTGCTGGCGGCGCTGACGCTGGCCTGGACGACCCGGGCCGCGGCGGTCCGCACCACGTCGCCGTCCGGGGCGTCGCTCCCCGCGTGAACGGCCCTCGCACGCGTCGCCGCACCGGTCCCGGCCGGTGCGGCGACGCGTCGCGGGTGACACGGCGGGGCCGCCGCCCGAGGGGCCGCCGGTCAGTGGCAGATCAGTTCCAGCGGACGCCGCCGGGCCAACAGCTCGGCGCGACCGGCCGGGCGCCGGGCGAACTCCGCCTCGCCGTCGGCCGGTTCGTCCTCCACCTCCGGCACCAGGGGCTCGGCCCTGAAGGTGCGCCGGTAGGTGTCGGGCGAGACGCCCACCATCCGGTTGAAGTGGCGCCGCAGCGTGCCCGCGGTGCCCATCCCGGTCTGCGCGGCGATCTGCTCGATGCTCTGGTCAGTGGTCTCCAGCAGTTCCTGGGCCTGGTTGATCCGCTGCGACAGCAGCCACTGCAACGGGGTCTTGCCGGTCACGGCGTTGAAGTGGCGGCTGAGGGTGCGGGTGCTCATGTTGGCCTGCCGCGCCAGGTCCACCACCGTCATCGGCTCGTCCAGCCGGGCCGTCACCCACGGCAGCAGGTCGGCCAGCGGGTGGTCCTGGCCGCTGACCGCGGGCGGCGCCACGAACTGCGCCTGCCCGCCGTCCCGGTGCGGTGGCATCACCAGGCGTCTCGCGAGCGCGTTGGCGACCGCGGCGCCGTGGTCGAGGCGCACCAGGTGCAGGCACAGGTCGATGCCGGCCGACTTGCCCGCGGAGGTCAGGACGTCGCCCTCGTCCACGTAGAGCACGTCGGCGTCGACGGTGACGCCCGGGTAGCGGGCGGCCAGCAGGTCGGCGTGGATCCAGTGCGTGGTGGCCCGGCGCCCGTCCAGCAGCCCGGCGGCGGCCAGCACGAACGAGCCGGTGCAGATCGACACGATGCGCGCCCCCGCGTCGTGCGCCGCGCGCACCGCCTCGACCAGCTCGGCCGGCGGCTCCTCGGCGACGTCACGGCAGGCGGGGATGATCACGGTGTGCGCGGTGGCGAGTTCGTCCAGGGAACGCGCCCCCTCGGGACGGAACCAGCCGCCGAACCGGGCGGAGTCGGAACCGCACACCATGAAGTCGTACCAGGGATCCGACAGATCGACACGATTGACACCGAATACCTCACACGGCGCGGCCACCTCCAAGATCGGAATTCCGTCCGAGATCGCGACGGCGACGGTTCGGGGCATGTCCGTTTCGGGCATGACTACATCCTGTCCCTGAGAGGCGGACACGGTCAACGGTGATGCTTTTTAGGAATCGCGGCGCAGTGCCGACGAGTTACCCCCATCCCAATTGATACGGCGAGGACGGCGGCCATGACAAACAATTCCGCGGGCCCGGATTCCGCTTCGGATTTCTTCTACCGGGATCTGGGCGGCGGACGCTATGAGAGTACCGCCGCGACGGCGGGACCGTGGAGCCCGAAGGCCCAGCACGCCGGTCCGCCCTCGGCGCTGCTGGGCCGGGCGCTGGAGCGGCACGAGCCCCGGGACGGATTCCGGATCGCGCGGGTCACGCTGGAGCTGCCGCGGCCGGTGCCGGTCGGCGAGGTGGAGGTGGCGGTGCGGACCGTGCGTTCCGGCGGGCGGGCCGAACTGCTGGAGGGCGAACTGAGCGCGGACGGGCGGCCGGTGATGTACGCGCGGGCCTGGCGGATCGCGGCCGCCCCCGGTGACACCCCGGCGCTGCGCCCGTTGCCGCCGCCGCCGGCGCTGCCGGAGCCGCAGCCGCTGCACACCATGGCCGGGGCGCACCTGGACGGCTACGTCTCCGCGATGGAGTGGCGCTTCGGGCCCGGCGGGGGGTTCGACGTGCTGGGGCCCGGCTCGGCGTGGGTGCGCCAGCGCGTCCCGCTGGTGGCCGGTGAGGACGACACGCCGCTGACCCGCGCGCTGACGGTGGCGGACAGCACGTGGGCGGTCGCCTTCGAACTCGACCACCACCGCCGCCTGGTGATCAACACCGACGTCACGCTGGCGCTGCACCGCGAGCCGGTCGGCGAGTGGTTCTGCCTGCGCGCGGCGACCGCGGCGAGTCCGGACGGCTCGGGCCTGGCCTCGGGCACGCTGGACGACGCGGCCGGTGACTGCGGGCGGGTGGTGCAGACGCTGCTGGTCGCCGAACGCTGAACGGCGGTGCGCGGCAAGCGGGTTGACGGTGCGGGCGCGCGCCGGTGCGCCGTCCTCCGTGTGCGGCGGAGGACGGCGCACCGGCCACGCGCGCGGCGGCTACGGCCAGTCGACGAGCAGGTGCCTGGGGCCGCGGAAGGAGACGTTGGCCGGGAAGGTCAGCTCCTGGTCCTCCACCAGCCGCATGCCGGGCGCCCGTTGGGCCAGCAGGTCGAGGGCGATGCGGGCCTCCATGCGGGCCAGGGCGGCGCCGATGCAGTAGTGGATGCCCTTGCCGAACGCCAGGTGGGCGCGGACGTCGCCGCGCATGATGTCGTAGTCCTCGGGCGCGGAGAAGTACTTGGGGTCGCGGTTGGCGGCGCCGAGCAGCAGCAGGATCTTGGCGTCCGCGGGGATCTCCACGCCGCCGACGGTGACCGGGCGGGTGGTGATGCGCCGCCAGGCGATGATGCTGCTGTCGTAGCGCAGGGTCTCCTCGACGGCGGCCGGGACCAGCGTGCGGTCGGCGCACAGGGCGTCCCACTGCTCGCGGTGGCTCAGCAGCTGGCGGATGGCGTTGCCGGTGAAGTTGGTGGTCGTCTCGTGGCCGGCGAAGCTGAGCCCGTAGGCGACGTTGGTGATCTCCTCCAGGCTGATCGCCTCGGGGTCCTCGCGGTGGATGCGGATCAGGTCGCTGGTGAAGTCGTCCACCGGGTCGGCGGCCCGCTTGGCGACGAACTCCTCGCAGTAGCGCCAGTAGTGGACCATGTTGGTCGCGATCTCGCGCTGCTCCTCGGGGCTCGGGCGGCCCCAGCTGAAGGCGATGCGGTTGCCGCACCAGCTCTTGAGCATGTCCATGTCCTCATCGGGGAAGCCGATGAAGGTGAAGATCATGTAGGCGGGCAGCGGGTAGGTCAGGGCGGGGACCAGGTCCACCCGGCCCGGACGGATGTCGTCCACCAGCTCGGTGGCCTTCGCCCACACCTTGGGCTCCAGCACGGAGACCCGGCGGGCGGAGAACCCCTTGAGGTTGTGCCGCCGGATGCGGGTGTGCTTGGGCGGGTCGCAGTCCGACATCACCGGGCTGGCGTGGAATCCCCCGGCGATGATCGCGCGGGCCTCGTCGCTGAGCGGGAAGACCGGGCGCTGGCCGACCGCCGCGGAAAAGGTGCCCGGGTCCTTGAAGGCCGATTCGATATCGTCATAGCGGGTGATCACCCACATGTCGATCGAGGGCGCGTAGAACGCGGGCACTTCTTCGCGTACGGCGGTCAAGTCCGGATACGGGTCCGCGAGATAGGGCTCCGCGAGCGGATCGAAAGACTGATGGACCGGGCACGATGTCATGTCGGTCATCGCCATGACGCAACCTCCTCGTCTCGGTCCTCCAAGTCTCTTTCTCCTGGCCGGTTTTGGAAATGATATTAATATGATCCGCGTTATAAAGTGAGCTCATGACCGACCGGATCAGCCTGCGCCAGCTGGACTACTTCGTGGTCGCCGCGCAGACCGGCACGATGACCGGGGCCGCGCGCCAGCTGTTCGTCTCGCAGGCCGCGGTCTCCCTCGGCATCGCCGAACTGGAGCGGCAGCTGGGCGTCCAGCTGCTGCTGCGCTCGAAGTCCAAGGGCCTCACCCTCACCGAGGCGGGACGCGTCCTGCTCCCCCAGGCCCGCACCCTGCTGTCACGCACCGACGAGTTGCAGGCGGGGCTGCGCGACGTCGGGCAGACCCCGGCCGGCGACCTGCTGGTCGGCTGCTTCACCACCATCGCGCCGTTCCTGCTGCCGGGGCTGCTGGAGGAGTTCCAGCGCGCCCACCCCCGGGTCCGGGTCGACTTCGTCGAGGGCTCGCTCGTCGACCTCCAGCACCAACTCCTCGACGGACGCTGCGAGATGGCCGTCCTGTACGGCGTCGACATCCAGCCCGGCATCGCCCACGAGGTGCTCTACGCGACCGAACCGCACGTCCTGCTCCCCCGCGGCCACGCGCTGGCCCGGCGCTCCACGGTCCGGCTGTGCGACCTCGCCGACCAGGACATGATCATGCTCGACGTGCCGCCCAGCATGCGCTACTTCACCGAGGTCCTGGCCGGCGCCGGGGTCTCGCCGCGGATCCGGCACCGCACCCGCAGCTTCGAGATGGTGCGCAGCCTCGTCGCCCGGGGCTTCGGCTACTCGCTGCTCATCCAGCGCCCGGCCCTCGACTACAGCTACGAGGGCCGCGAGGTCACCGTCCGCCCCATCAGCGACGAGGTCGTACCGCTGCCCGTGGTGCTGGCCCGGCCCGCCGGATCCCTGCCGACCCGGCGCGCCGCCGCCTTCGCGGCCTTCTGCCACGACTGCGTCGCCCGCGACCCGGGCCTGGGCTGACGGCGCGGTCTGCGGCCCGTGCGGTCCGGGGGGGGGAGGCGGTCCGTGCGGCCCGGGGGGAGGCGGTCCGTGCGGCCCGGGGGGAGGCGGTCCGTGCGGCCCGTGGGAAGACGGCCGGCAAGGGCTCCGGGGGAAGTGGGCCCGTAAGGGTGATGTCGGAATTCCGCCAGCCGACCGGGCTCCGGGGCCGCATCCTGGAGACATGTACGAAGACACCGAGCGATGTGTGCGGGCCGTGCAGTCCAAGGACGCCCGGTTCGACGGGTGGTTCTTCACCGCGGTCCTGACCACCAGGATCTACTGCCGCCCCAGCTGCCCGGTCGTGCCTCCCAAGCCGCGCAACATGAGCTTCTACCCGAGCGCCGCGGCGGCCCAGCAGGCCGGATTCCGGGCCTGCAAGCGCTGCCGCCCGGACGCGACGCCCGGCTCCCCCGAGTGGAACGAGCGCGCCGACCTGGTCGCCCGGGCGATGCGGCTGATCAAGGACGGTGTCATCGACCGGGACGGCGTGCCGGGCCTGGCCGCCCGCCTCGGCTACAGCACCCGGCAGGTCGAGCGCCAGCTGCGCGCCGAGCTGGGCGCCGGACCGCTCGCCCTGGCCAGGGCCCAGCGGGCGCAGGCCGCGCGGCTGCTGATCGAGACCAGCACGCTGTCGATGGCCGAGGTGGCCTTCGCCGCCGGGTTCTCCTCGATCCGCTCGTTCAACGACACCGTGCTCATGGTCTTCGGGCTGCCCCCGACCGAGCTGCGCCGCCGCAGCCAGCCCCAGGCAGCCGCCGGAAGCCTGGCGCTGCGCCTCCCGTACCGCCAGCCGCTGTGCCCGGACAACCTCTTCGGCCACCTGGTCGCCACCTCGGTGCCCGGCGTCGAGGAGTGGCGTTCCGGCGCCTTCCGGCGCACCCTGCGACTGCCGCACGGCCACGGCATCGTGGAGCTGCGGCCCACCCCGGCCGCGTACATCGACTGCCGGATGACCGTCTCCGACCTGCGCGACCTGACCACGGCCATCAACCGCTGCCGCTGGATGCTGGACCTGGACGCCGACCCGGACGCGGTGGACGAGCAGCTGGGCGCCGACCCGGTGCTGGAACCGCTGGTCCGCAAGAACCCGGGCCGCCGCGTCCCGCACACCGTGGACGGTGCCGAGTTCGCCGTGCGCGCCATGCTCGGCCAGCAGGTCTCCACCGCCGCCGCCCGCACCCATGCCGCCCGCCTGGTCACCGCGCACGGCACGCCCGTCAGCGACCCCGGCGGCGGTCTGACGCACCTGTTCCCCGAGCCCGCCGACCTGGCCGAGCTGGATCCGGCGACCGTCGCGTTCCCCAAGAAGCGGCAGGCCGCGCTGAACGGCCTGATCGGCGCGCTGGCCCGCGGCGACCTCGACCTGAGCCCGGGATCCGACTGGCAGAAGACCCGCGCCGACCTGGCCGCGCTGCCCGGGATCGGCCCGTGGACGGTGGAGACCATCGCGATGCGCGCGCTGGCCGACCCCGACGCGTTCACCGCCACGGACCTCGGCGTCAAGCTCGCCGCCGGCGCGCTGGGCCTGCCCACCACGCCCATGGCGCTGACCCGGCACAGCGCCTCCTGGCGCCCGTGGCGCGCGTACGCCGTGCAGCACCTGTGGGCCACCGGCGACCACCCCATCAACCACATGCCGACCGCCGACGTCGTCGCCGCGCCGCCCGCCCCCGCCCGGGCCGCCGCGGTCGCCACCGCGACCTGAGGCGCACCGGCGGACACACCCTCGCGAACACGGCAGGCAAGGAGAACCCCATGAGCGCCGCTGGCGCCGGTGAGCGCGTGCACACCGTCATCGACAGTCCCTACGACCCCCTCACCCTCGTGGCGCAGGGCGAGCACCTGGTCGGCCTGTACATGGTCGACCAGCGGCACCGCCCCGAGCAGTCGACCTTCGGCCCGCGCGCCGACGCCGACGACCACCCGGTCTTCGCCGTCACCCGCGACCAGCTCCAGGAGTACTTCGCGGGCCACCGCGACACCTTCGACCTGCCGCTGATGCTGCGCGGCACCGCGTTCCAGCAACGCGTGTGGGCGGCGCTGCGCGAGATCCCGTACGGCGAGACCTGGACGTACGGCGAACTCGCCCACCACATCGGCCAGCCGTCGGCGTCCCGTGCGGTGGGTCTGGCGAACGGCAAGAACCCGGTGGGCGTCATCGTCCCCTGCCACCGCGTCGTCGGCTCCGACGGCAGCCTGACCGGCTACGGCGGCGGCCTGGAGCGCAAGCGCGCGCTGCTGGAACACGAACGCGCCCTCGCGCCGTCGGGGGCGGAGCAGCAGACGCTGGTCTTCTGAATCTTCTGGCCGACGGCTCTCTGACCGATGGTCTCCTGACCGATGGTCTTCCGAGGGCCGGGCTCCCCGGGCGCGTGCGTGCGCCCTTCCCGAAGCGGCCGGGGCCGCGGTGCGTTGACGTCTCCCGTCACACCGCGGCCCCGGCTCTGTCTCCGCCCATGCCTCTCAGCCCGAGGTGACGCCCGCTCTCAGGCCAGGCTGACGAAACGGGCCGAGGTGGCACCGATCTCCCCGGCGATCTCCGCGATCAGGTGCGGGGCGACCTCACTGTCGATGGTCAGCGCCACCAGCGCCTCGCCGCCCTCGGTGGCCCTGGCCACCTGCATGCCCGCGATGTTGACGCCCGCCTCGCCCAGGACCCGGCCGACGGTGCCGATGACACCGGGCATGTCCTCGTAGCGCAGGAACGCCATGTGATCGGTGATGTCGAGGTCCACGTCGTAGTCACCGATGGCGACGATCTTCGGGCGGTTGCGGTTGCCGGCCAGCGTCCCGGAGACGGAGACCTCCTCACCGGACGCCAGTGTGCCGCGTACGGTCACCAGGTTGCGATGGTCGGGGGACTCGCTGCTCGTCATGAAGCGCACCTCGACGTCCCGGGCACGGGCGAACAGGGGTGCGTTGACGTAGGAGACGGTCTCGGCGACGACGTCCTCGAACACGCCCTTGAGCGTGGACAGTTCGAGCACCTTCACATCATGCTGCGTGATCTCACCACGCACCTCGACATCCAGACGCACCGC
>NZ_JAINVZ010000034.1 GCF_019890615.1 Streptantibioticus parmotrematis
AGCGCCTGCGCGACCAACTCCTCACGGAGGCCTGACACCGGGCGGGACGCTACGGGGGTGGTGCAGGCGGCAGGTGAGCGGGCAGGAGTGGCTCAGCGCACCCGTGCCGGTGCCGTTCACCGAGAGATGAGAGGTAGTGCTCGTGTCGCAGGTCGAGGAGTCCATCGAGGTCAGCGTTCCCGTCAGTGCCGCCTACAACCAGTGGACCCAGTTCGAGGACTTTCCCCGGTTCATGGAGGGCGTCGAGCGGATCGAACAGCGGACCGCGACCCTGACGCACTGGAAGACGAAGATCGCCGGTGTCGAGCGGGAGTTCGACGCGGAGATCACCGAGCAGATCCCCGACGAACGAGTCGCCTGGACCAGCATCGGTGGTCAGGCCCGGCAAGCCGGTGTGGTCACCTTCCACCGCATCGACGACACCACGACCAAGGTCATGCTCCAGCTCGACTACGACCCCGAAGGACTGGCCGAGACCGTCGGCGACAAGCTCGGCTTCGTCAAGCGCCAGGTCACCGGGGACCTGAAGCGGTTCAAGGAGTTCGTGGAGTCCCGGGGTGGCACCGAGACCGGCGCCTGGCGCGGCAGCGTCTGACCGGCAGCCAGGCGGTTCGTACGTCTGCGGGCCGGGCCACTACAGGCCCGGCCCGCGGTGCGGCGTGTGAACGAGAGCGTCGGCGCGCCGGCTCGGAGCATTGCGCCGTGGCGCGCACCGGCTCCGGGAGCAGCGCGCTCATCCGCCGTGTTGATCAGGGGCAGGGTCGTGTTCGTCGGGACCAGGCCGTTTGCCCACCCGCACGATGACCGCGTCCGGCTGGCCCTGGCGCTCGGCGAGGGCGCGCGCGGAGGCGAGCAGCTTCCTCGTTCCGCAGTGGTCGAAGACGGTGAAGAACAGATGGCGGCCGCCCGGAATCTCCATGACGACGGTCCGCTGACGCCACAGCGGCAGCGCGCGCACCCACCAACGCCATCGGCCCTTCGTCTTGACCACCACCCCACCAGGATCCACCGGGGAGACCGCGGGCGCGCGCCGGGCAGAGTGGCCACCCGCGCGCACCAAGCCCATCGCCAGGACGGCGGCCGAATCCGGCAGCGTCGCTACCGCGAGTCGCCCGGGCGGATGGTGAAGGCGCGGTCCAGGCCGACGAGGGTCAGGGTGCGCAGGGTGTTGCGGGGGCGGCGGCGAGGATCACTTCGGTTCCGGCGGCCTGGGCGTGCTGCCGCGCCGCCAGGAGTGCGGTGATGCCGGTGGAGTCGCGGAATTGCAGGCCGGACAGATCGAGTACCAGTTCCTGGCCCGGCACGAGAGTGAGGTGTTGGACCTGTTCGCGCAGGGCGAGGGAGTGCTTGTAGGAGGCGTGAACCACGTACAGCTCGCGCGGCACAGCGCCCAGCAGCCGACAGGCGTGGGCGCGGGAGGTCACGCGGGGCCACGGCGCGGGCGCCTCCGGCCAGTCCTCGCGCACGAAGGACCGCGCCGTGGGTGAATCGTCGGCCGGTACGGCTGGCGCCGTACCGGCCGACGCGGTCACTGCTGGCCGAGACTCCAGTGCTGGAGGGCGGAGGAGGAGGGCGCCTGCTGGGTGACCGGTGAGCCGTCGGAGGAGGAGGCCGTGGTCAGGAACAGTCCGCTCTTCACCGAGGCGGCGGTGTAGGTGCCGTCGGACTGCCGGGTGAGGGTCCAGTGCTGGTTGGTGCCGCCGGTGCAGGTCCACTGGATGACGGCGGCGCCGGCACTGGTGGAACCGCCGTCGACGTCGGCGCACAGGCCGGATTCGGCGTTGACCAACTGGTAGGAGCCGTCGGAGTTCTGGGTGAACTTCCAGTTCTGGTTGGCTCCGCCGTTGGTGGTCCAGGTGTCGAGCTGGACGCCGGTGGTGGTGGAGTGGTTGGGGTCGTCCAGCGCCTTGCCGCCGATGGAGAGGGTGTGGGTGCCGGTCAGGCCGACGGGGGCGGTGCCGGAGGCGGTGATGGTCAGGGTCTGCTGAGCGGCGGTGCGGCCGCCTCCGACCGGGTTGCCCGAGTTGTCGGTCCAGGTGCGGACCGGGGTGGTCTCCGAGAGGCGGCCGCTGGTGGCGGACAGGGCCAGCGCCAGGCCGCTGTAGCGGTTGACGAGGCGGTAGGAGCCGTCGGTGTCGGTGATGATCCACCACTGCTGGCCGGTGCTGGGTCCGCCCGGTCCGGCGGCGCTGACGGAGAGCGCGGCTCCCCACGCGCGGCCCGCGGTGCCGCCGGAGTCGACGCCCAGCAGCTGTCCGGTGGAGGCGTTGGCGATGCGGTACGAGCCGTCACCGTTCGCGGTGAACTGCCAGTTCTGCAGAGCCGAGCCGTTGCCGGAGGCGGCCGATGTGGTCGTGGACGCACCGGAGTTCTGCGCCAGGACGCGACCGTTGCCGTTGGCGATCGTGTAGGTCTTGGCCGGGTCGAAGGGCGAGGCGGCGCGCGTGGCGTTGTCCACGGTCACGTTGACGTATTCCGAGTCGCTGCCGCCGGAGCAGCCGTAGGAGCAGTAGGAGCGGAAGGACTTGCCCACGACGGTGGAGCTGGTCTTGTTGCCGCTGTCGAGGAACCAGCGGTACCAGGAGGCGGTGTGGTAGCTGCCGGTGTCGCCGATGGGATACCACTTCTGGGTGGCGAGGTTGTCGGTGGCGTAGTACTGCTGCGGGGCGTTGCCGCTCTGGTCGACCGCCTGCGGCTCGCCTATGTAGAGGCCGAGATAGGCGTCGTAGGTGATGTCCATGACGAACAGCGGGGAGGTGGAGGGCATCTTCCCGGCAGCGATCTGCTGCTCGGCGGTGCCGGAGTTGGCCGGGTTGTAGTCCTGCGACGGCGGGACGTAGCCGTTGGGGGCCCCGGAGCCGACGGGGACGATGTCGCTCTCCTTGCCACCGGCGCCGGGTTGCGACCAGGAGCCGTCGTACCACTTCTGCCAACTGCCGGGCGCCATCTTGCCGCTGATCGGGGCGCGGGCCACGTGCTCGTAGAACGCCACCCAGCCGCCGGACTTGTCGATCACGCGGGAGCCGTAATAGACGTAGAAGTACCCGGAGGCGGCGTCCACGTACAGACGCTGGTCGCCGTCGCCGTAGTAGTACGTCTGGTTCGGGAACGCGGCGGTGTCGCCGCGCTTGGTGCTGTAGGGCGACGTGATGACGTGGGACTTGATCGTCCAGTCCTTGCCCTGGTCGGTGGAGACGGCGTAGTCGATGGCGTCGTAGTGCAGGCCGTCGCCGAAGGGCTGCGGGGTGAACTCGTTGTGGACCAGGCCGTACCAGTCACCGGTGTCCGGGTCGACCCAGGTGCCGATCAGGTCGCAGTAGTTCTTCTGCGCGTAGCCCGAACCGCTCGGCGCGTAAGTGGCCTCCTTGCCGGTGGGGCTGTTGTTGCACAGCGTCGTCGTGTCGGGGTTCGTCCCCGCGTCGCTGATCGCGCTGGAGCGGGTGGCGGAGTCGAAGGTGCCGCCCGTGTAGAAATCCCACTCGCGGGCGTCGTTCGCCCCGTAGTCGGCGGCGGACTGCTGGAAGTAGAAGGTGCCGTCCTTGTCGATGTACGGACTCGCCGGTGAGTCGGTCGGGGACGACCAGGTCCCCTTGGCGCCGACGGTGACGGAATAGCCGCTGGTGGGAGGCGTGGCCGAGGCCGGCGCGGCGGCAACGAGCGCGCCGCTGCCCAGCAGCATGGCGGCGACGGCCGTGGCGACGGAGCCTGCCCGCCGTCTTCCGGCCCGGCGGACATGCGGGATGAGGGACACGACGGACTCCTTCATTCGAAGCGGACTCAAGGCGGCGCTCCCGCGACTGCGGTTCCCGGACCGCCGCCCGGACGGGTGGGGTGCGACGCACTGGGAGGACACCGGCGCTCAGGACGAGGTGGGGGCGGAGCGTGCGAAATGAGGGAATTGCCATGGCTTGATGAGTGGAACTGCTCAGTAGAACTCAGAAGTGAACAGTTTCACACACCGCGCATGTGCAAGGATGATGGAACCGGGGTGAGGCGATGTCAACCCTCTGTGCCAGGGCCCCCGCGCGGGGACCCACCCCGCTCCCGCGGAGAGGCCTGCTTCGGGGGCCCGGTTGACCGGGTCGAAGCCGGTCGCCCGCACACCTTCGCAGGTGTGCTCGTGGGATCGGCTACAGCAGATGGTGCGATCGAAGGTCCGCCGCGTACTTGGTGATCAGGGCTCGCGACAGGTGGGGGATCGCGCCGTCCTTGTCGGGGGCGGCGGTTCGCACTGCCTCGCGGAAGCGGTCGGACGGCAGGGCGGGGCCGGGCAGGAGTTCCTGCGGCCTGGTGAAGGCGTGCAGCAGGGGCAGCAGCGAATGCTGTTTCTGACGGTCGGGCAGGCCGCGCAGCGCGGTCTCGAAGCGGTCGAACCACTCGTCGTAGTCGTGGACGCGTGCCAGCGGGTGTCCGGCCGCCACCAGCCAGTCGACGAAGGTGTCGAGTGAGATCCCGTCGTCGTGCGGGTTCACGACGTTGAAGGTCCGGTACCCCTCCCGTGTGTCGTCGCCCAGCGAGGCGATGGCCTGCGCGGTGAAGTCCACGGGGAGCGCGTCGTAGTGGCCGTTGCCCTCGCCTACCCCCCGGCCGTAGAAACTGCCCGGGGCGATTCCCGTCGCCAGCAGGCTCAGCACGAGGCGTGTGAACACGTCCGGGAGGTTCAGCTGACCCCGGTAGCGCGGGTGCGCGAGGATCAGGTTCGAGCGGAACACCGCGACCGGCAGGCCGAACGTGTCGTGCGCCTCGCGCAGCAGCACTTCGCCCGCCCACTTGCCGGCCGCGTAACCGCTCGCGTATCCGTTCGCGAAACCGCCGTCGAGGTCGCGTTCCGCGCAGGCGGTGCGGATGTCCGCCGCCTCGTCGGCCGCCGCCCCGGACCCGGAGACAACGGCGACCGTCGACAGGTAGGTGAACTGCTTGAGCCGGGAGGTGACCGCGAGCCTGATCAGTTCGGCCGTCCCCAGCACGTTGGGGCCGAACATCTGGTCGTACGGCAGGACATGGTTGACGAGCGCCGCCGGATGAACGATCAGGTCCACGGTGTCGGCCAGCCGCTGCCAGGTCTCCTCGCCGAGTCCGAGGTCCGTCTCCCCGACGTCACCGGCGACCACCTCCAGGTGGTCCGCGGCCACCTCGCGGTAGCGCCGGAGGAGTTCCGGATCGCCGCTGTCGAAGGCCGCGTCGAGGCGGGCCCGGGCCGACGCGTCGGTGGTGCCGCGGACCACGCACACCAGTGTGCCTCCGCGTTCCGCGACGCGCTCCAGCCATTCGAGGCACAGGAAGCGGCCCAGGTAGCCGTTGGCGCCGGTCAGCAGGACGGTCCGTGCCTCGGGCAAGGGGCCGGCGGGTGTGCCGTTCTTCGCGATGGTGTCCGTGTCGAAGAACGCCTCCAGCGTCAGGTCGCCCGCCCGGAGCCGCGTCGCGTTCGGTCCGTGGACGCTGTCGGCGCTCGGGCGCCGGTGTGACGACGCGAGAGCCGCTTCGACGTGATCGGCCACCTGCTGGAGCGTGTTGACCGGATGGGTGACGACGCCGACGGGGACGTCGACGTGGAAGATCTCCTTCAGCAACTGGGAGAACGACAGCGCGGAGAGGCTGTCACCGCCGAGGTCGAGGAAGCGCGTGCCGGGCTCCACCTCGGCCTGTGGGTGTCCGAGAAGCGCCCCGGCGCACCGCAGGACGGTCTCCCGTACCGGCCGGGACGCACCCGCCTGGCGCAGTGCCCGGAGTTCGTCGCTCTCGCGCTCGGTCAGCTCGGCGTACAGCGCTTCGAGCCGCTCGCCGTAGCGCCGCGTCAACGCGGGACGCAGCGGCTTGCGCATGCCGGAGAGCAACCCGTTCTCCTGGCTGAACGGCTCGGTCTCGATGAGGAAGTCCCTTGGTATCTCGTAGGAGTTGAGGCCCGCCTCGGTGGCGAGGCGGCGCAGGGACTCGTGCAGGACCGGCCGGAGCCGCTGGGCATCGCCGTCGACGCCGTCGAGCGCGTCCTGCGTGGGTACGACGACCGCGAGCAGGTAGGCACGGGCACTGCTGCCGTACACGAAGACCTGCCGGATCACCGGACTGCCGGTGAAGAGGGCCTCCAGACGGGAGACGGCCACGAACTCGCCCTGGGACAGTTTGATGACGTGGGAGCGGCGGTCGACGTACACCAGCTCGTCGGGGCCGACCTGGGCCATGATGTCGCCGGTGCGGTAGAAGCCGTCCTCGTCGAAGACCTGGGCGGTGGCATCCGGTCGCCGGAAGTAGCCGGAGACGAGGCGGTCGGACTTGACCAGCAGTTCGCCCCTCGGGTGCGGCGAGTCGGTGCCGAAGTATCCCAGCTCGGGCACGTCCGCCAGTTTGTAGTCGGTCACCGGCGGGCGCAGCACCCGGCCGTCCAGCAGGACGATCCCGGCTTCCGTCGACCCGTAGCCGTCGAACATCCTCACGCGCAGGCAGCTCTCGGCGAACGCCGTCATCTCCGCGCTCAGCGGGGCCGAGGCGTTGGCGGCCCACAGGAGACGGCCGCCCAGGGTCCTGTCCCGCAACTCCTCCTTCACACGGCCCGCCCGCTCGGCCGCATCGCCTCCCGCATCGCCTTCCGCCTCGGTCCGGCGGGTCAACTCGTTCTGGTAGCGCTGGAAGAGCATGTCGCAGATGCGGGGCACCATCAGGAACTCGGTGGGACGCACCAGGGAGAGGTCCTCGAAGAGGGTCGACAGGTCGCTCGACGCCACGAAGCAGGCGATGCCCCCCTTGGCGAGGGTGCCGAACAGCACGCCCCGTCCGACCATGTGGCTCAGCGGCATGTAGTTGAGCGCGATGGACGGTCGTGTCTCCTGGTCGGGCACGACGTCGACCCAGAACCGCGTGGCAAGACGCTGGCTGTACATGGCCCCCTTGGGGGTGCCCGTGCTCCCCGAGGTGTAGATCAGCGCACTGAGCGCGTCGACGTCGGCCGCCGGTCCCTCGGGGCTGCGGGGAGCCGGAGGCAGGGTCCTGCCTCGCTCGATGGCGGACGCCAGCGTGTCCAGGGTGATGTCGCGTCCCTGCGCCGCGAGTTGGCGTCGTGCGGTCTCCAACGCGTCCTGATGAGCGGTGACGTCGGGATGGTGGCCGAGAACGAGGATCCTGCCCAACGACGGTGCGTCCGCCGCGACGTGGAGCGCTACGTCGAGGTGTGCCACGTCGACCGCGAGCAGGCGCGGACCGGACTGCGCGACGATGGGGGCCAGTTGCTCCGCCGAGGCGCCGGCCTGGAGGGGGACGCTCACCGCACCGGTACGAACGCACGCCAGATCCACCATTGTGTACTCGGCGCTCGTGGGGCCGAGAATCGCGACGAAGTCGCCCGGGCCCACGGCACCGTCGGGGTGGTGGTGCCATTCGGCGGCCACCGCGCCCACCCGTTCCCACAGTTCGCCGTAGGTGATCGTGTCGTACCGCCCCAGCAGGCGCAGCGTGGTGCGGCCCGTGTCCGGGTCGGTGACCGGCTCTCTGGCGCGCTCGCCCAGGGCGGGGCGGTCCGCGTACCCCTCCATCACCGTGGCCACGAGGTCGGCGAGCGGCAGGCCGGGCCGCCGGATCGCCTCGGTGACGGCGTCCAGGGGCGCGGCGGCGCGGAACTGCGGATCCGTCGCGTACAGGTGGGCGCTGCGCTGTGCGGTGGCCGCGCTGAGCTCGTCGGCCGGGGTCTGCACGACAGACATGAGGGGACTCCTCTGCGGTGTTAAGGACTCGTTCATGTGGCGGGATCTTCACTTCTCGGGGCGAGGGCGAGGGCGGACGGGGAACGGTTGGATGCCAACCCGCTACCAACCGGCACCGACAGGTGTCATCCGGTGCCTGGGCGGGAGCTCACCGTCCCTCCGGCTCCCGCGGTGTCCCGGCCTCGTGGTCGCGGGTGAGCTGGACGATCGCCGCCGCCGCGTCACGGGCGCCGCCCGCGTCCTGGGCCTCGATCGCGTCGACGAGTCGCGTGTGCAGCCGGGCGTGCTCCTCGGCGCCCGCGACGTCCCAGGGCAGACCGCCCGGGGAAGCGGTGAGCGCCGTGCCGAGGTAGTCGTAGACCTCGATCAGGAGATCGTTTCCGCTCGCCCGCACGACGGCCCGGTGGAACAACGCGTCCACACTCGCGGCCGCGGACCGGTCCCGACCCGCGCAGGCCGCGTCCGCGTCGACCAGCAGTTCTCGCAGTTGGCGCAGCTGATCCTCATCGCGACGCAGAGCGGCGGCCCCCGAGGCGTACTCCTCCAGGACGGTGCGCAGTTCGAGCACGTTGTCCCGCTCCGCGGAACTCGCCCGCCGCACCATGACCGACTGGAGTTCGCTGGACGCGCGGACGTAAGTGCCGTCCCCGATACGGGATTCCAGCAGGCCCAGGTGCACGAGCGCGCCGATCGCCTCCCGCAGCGTGCTGCGGCCGACCCCGAGCTCCTCCATGAGGGCCTGCTCCGGCGGGATGCGGGTTCCCACCGGCCAGCCGCCTGCCTCGATGTGCGAGCGGAGGCTGTCCACGAGCTGCGAGGCCAGACTCGCCGTCCTGCGCGGTGTGTTGATGCGCTTCATGGACCCACACTATACAAACATCAGACGTTTGAACATCCGACGCTGCCGAGTCCGCTCCGGACGGCTACCGGTCGCCGCGCAGGTATCCCGTGATCATGGCGACCAGCTCCGTCTCCAGCTTCTCGACCTGGACGGGACGCGGGGTCGCCATGAGCTTGTGGGTGTTCAACTCGATGGTTCCCACGACGAGTTCCGCGGCGACGTCGAGGTCCGGCACGTGGACGTCCGGGTGACGGGCGAGCGCGTCGCGCACCTGCCGAACCCGTGCCGTGCCGTGCCGGTCGATCGCTTCGATCAGGTCGCTGGAGACCGGCGCTTCCTCGATCATGATGCGCAGGAGTTGCGGGTCGTCGCGGTGGTGGTCGATGGCATCGCGAACCAGGGACTCCACGGCCTTCCGCAGGCTGCCGGGCGTCAGGTCCAGTGCGGCGGCGCCCGCCCAGGCGCCGCGGTCGACGTGCCGCACCAGCAGCTCGGCGAGGATGGCGTCCTTGTTCGGGAAGTACTGGTACAGCGAACCGATGGACATGTGGGCGTGCTGGGCGATCCGGTTGGTGGTGCCGGCGGCGTAGCCGTGCTCGGCGAAAACGTGAGCAGCGGCGGTGAGGATCCGTTCGCGGGTGAGTTCGGCGCGTACCTGTTGTGGCTTGCGACGTGGGGCGAGACGGCGGTCGGAGGAGGTCATCCGTGCTCCTTCGGGACAGCGAAAAAGCGAGTGGTCAGGACGTGAGCTTTTGCTCAGAATAATGTCATGAGCTGCGGAAACGAGGCAGGGCATGACACGGTGAGTGCGGTGCGCCGGATCTCCTCCGCGGAGGAGGTCGAAGCGATCGTCGGCCGCCCGGCTGCGATGATCACGCGCAAGCAGATCGGCGTCCTCGACGCGGGCTGCCGCGGGGTGCTGGAACACAGCCCGATCGCGGCCTTCGGCTATCGGGACGCCGACGGCATCGCCCGGACCACCTTCGTCGGCGGCACCCCGGGTTTCGCGCGCGTCCACTCACCGAAGCGGTTCTCCTTCTCCGTGCCGGAGCCGCACGTCTCCTCCGTACCGGGGCCGCACGTCTCCTCCGTGCCGGAGCCGCACGTCGCGCCCGGTCCGGTCTCGCTGTTCTTCCTGCTGCCCGGTGTGGGCGAGGTACTGCGTGTCAACGGCACCGCGGTCACCCACAAGCGGGGTGAGACGGCCGTGGACGTCAACGAGGCGTACGTGCACTGCGCGCAGGCCGTCATCCGCTCCGGCCTGTGGGAACCGCCCGCCCCGCCCCGGGCGGCCGAACCCGTAGCGGGCGAAGGCCCGTTGACCGGTCCCGGCGTCGGCGACTTCCTGGCCGCCGCGCCCTTCCTGGCCCTCTCCTCCTGGGACGCCCACGGCGGCAGCGACACCAGCCCGCGCGGAGAACGGCAGACGGTGGCCCGGATCCTGGACGGCCGCACCCTGGTCCTGGCCGACCGCAAGGGCAACAAGCGCGCGGACACGCTGCACAACCTGCTCCAGGACGACCGGTTGTCCCTCGCCGCGCTCGTCCCCGGCCGCAGCGGCGTCCTGCACGTCCACGGGCGAGCCGCGATCACCGACGACGCCGCCTTGCTGGAGACGATGGCGCTGCGCGGTGTGCCACCCCATCTCGCGCTCCTCATCGACGTGGAGTACGCCGAGGTGAGCGGCAACGACGCCGTCTCCGGTGCGCGCCTGTGGACCCCCGAAGGCCGCACCCGTCACGGCCGGGCACCCGACATGATGGCCCTGGGCGGCGCCCATCTGGCCGCCAACTCGGCCGAATCCGGGCGCGCTTCGGCATGGCTGATCAAACTCCTCACCTCCGTCCCGGGAGTGACCCGGCTGATGCGGAAGGCGATGGACCGGGCCTACGTCTCCGGTCTGCGCAAGGAAGGTTACGAGGACGTCCGGGCCCCCGTCGCCCCCCACCGCGACGACGCGCCCCGGGAGGAGGCGGAGAACCCGCTACGGCCTGTGCGTATCCGGGACATACGGCAGGAGACGCCCACCACCCGAACCCTCGTCCTCGAGGACGCGGCGGGGGAGGCCCGCCCCTTCACGTTCCGCCCCGGACAGTTCTTCACCCTGGTCGCGGACCTCGACGGCTCCCCGGTCCGGCGCGCCTACTCGGCCTCCTCGGTCCCCGGCGCGCCCTACCTGGAGCTCACCGTCAAGCACGTGGAGGGCGGTCACTTCTCCACACACGCCCACCGCGTCCTGCGTCCCGGTGACCGCCTCGCCGTACGCGGCCCCTCCGGGACCTTCCACACTCCGGCCTCCGCCCCCGGCCACCTGGTGCTCATCGCCGCCGGCAGCGGCGTCACCCCCATGATGAGCATGATCCGAACCCACCTGGCCGACCCGGAACCGCCCGTCAGGATCGACCTGCTCTACAGCAGCCGCGGTCCCGAAGACATCATCTTCGGCGAGGAGTTGACCCGTTTGGAGAAGGACCGGCCGGGCCGTCTGACGGTCACTCACGTCCTCACTTCCCGCGACGGCCGGCTCGACGCCGAAGGCATCCGTCGATGGGTGACCGGCCTTACCCCGTCCGGCAGCGCACACCACTTCGTCTGCGGTCCCGAGGCGATGATGGACACCGTCCAGGACGTCCTGCGCCGACTCGGCGTGCCGGACGAACGCACGCACCAGGAACGCTTCAGCGGTGGCGTGACCACCTCCGCCGTCGTGGCACCCCAGGAGATGAGGATCGAGAAGAACGGCAGCCTCCTCGGGTCGGCCGTGGTCGAGCCCGGCCAGACGTTGCTCGACGCCGGTCTCGCCACGGGACTGCCGATGCCGTACTCGTGCACGGTCGGCAGCTGCGGCGAATGCATGGTGCGCCTTCGCAGCGGAGAGGTCGCGCAACCCGAGCAGACCTGTCTGACCCCGCAGCAGAGGGCCGAGGGTTACGTGCTGGCCTGCGTCGGCTGCCCGTTGTCCCGCGTGACGCTCGACATCGGCGATCCGCCGGGCCCCGACGAACCCTGAGGCGCAAGGGGCACCGTGGCCGGATGTCCCTTGCGCCTCAGGGGAGTCGTGGGTCACAGGCCGTTGGTGGAGAAGAGGGCGAGCACGGCGGGCAGGTCGGCGGCCGGGCGGCGGGCGGCGATGTAGCCGTCGGGGCGGATGAGGACGAGTTCGTCCCCGGTGGACTGGTAGGCGTGGTGGGCGTGGCCGTCGGTGTCGATGACGGTGGCGGGCCCGGTGGCGTCCGGGTCGGTGGTCACACGGAAGGTGCGCAGGCCGCTGGGGGTCTGCGGGACGGCTGCGGTTCCGAAGGACAGCAGGGTCCAGTGGGGGCCGCGCTGGAGGTCGAACAGACGCACAGGGCGGCCGGTGTCGGCGTCGGTGCAGGGCGCGTCGGGGGCGCGACCGCCGGCGCCGGGGCCGTGGGTGAGGGCGCTGTCGTGGTAGGCGACGCGCAGGCCGGTGGTGTGCTCGTCGGTCAGACCGCGCTGCGCGGACGTCCCGTCGTTCGCACTGGTCGCGCGCATGACCTGGCCCAGGCGGGCGGTGCTGTCGTCCAGGACGGCGCGGGCGACGGGGCGGCGCTCGTGTTCGTAGGTGTCGAGCAGCGCGGGGTCGGCGCCGTCGAGGAGGGCGGCGAGTTTCCAGCCGAGGTTGTACGCGTCCTGGATGCCGGTGTTCATGCCCTGGCCGCCGGCGGGGGAGTGGATGTGGGCGGCGTCTCCGGCCAGGAGGATCCGGCCGGTGCGGTAGTGGTCGGCCAGCACCACGTTGATCCTGTAGAGGGAGAGCCATTCGGCATCCTGGATCCCGACCCCGGGCACGGCGGCGCGGGCGGCGAAGATGCGGCGGAACAACTCCAGTGACGGCGCCTCGGGCTCGGCCTCGTCGGTGGGGATGGACGCCTGGAACTGCCACAGGTCGGTGCCGGGCAGCGGGAACAGCGACAGAAGGCCGTCCTCCTTGCTGGTCCACAGGTGCTGGCAGTCCCGCGAGAGCCCGGTCACCCGCACGTCGCCCAGGTGCCAGCGCTGGTCCGTGAGCGAGACGCCGCGCAGTTCGATCCCGGCCAGTGCGCGCACGGTGCTGCGTCCGCCGTCCGCGCCGACGACGTAGCGGGCCCGCACGGTGTGGCTGCCCGTCGCGGTCTCGACGGTGGCCGTGACGGTGTCGCCGTCGTGCTGGAGGCCGGTCACCTCGCTTCCCCAGTGGATGGTTCCGCCGAGTTCGGCCAGGCGGTCGCGGAGGATCCGCTCGAACTTCGGCTGGGAGAGCCAGACCGGCGGGTAGGGGGCCTCCGGGGTGGGTGTCCCGTCGGCGAGCTCCACGGCTTCGGAGATCACCCGGGCGTGGTCGTAGCGGCGGGTGGGGATGTTCACCTTGCCCTGGGCGAGGACGCGGTCGACTATGCCGAGGTCGTCGGCGACCTCCAGGGTGCGGGGCTGGATGGTCTTGGCGCGCGAGGCGGTGCTCGGGGTCGCGGACCGCTCCAGGAGGCGGAAGCCGACGCCGCGCCGCGCCAGCTCGCAGGCGAGGGTCAGGCCGGTGGGGCCCGCGCCGATGATCAGGACGTCGGTGGTGGTGGCGATCGCGTTCATGGCGTTGGTTACCTACCTTAGGTATCATGTTTCTGGACGGAGGCGATCCCTGTCGGGGTCGGCTTCGAGAACGACAATATACCTACGTTAGGTATCTAACAAGGAGGTGCGGCGCATGGAATCGCGTAGCAACACGGCCGCGGGACTGCTGCCGACGATGCTCCAGCTGCGGACCCTGCTCAACCGGGGGCAGTTGTACGAGCTGGCCACCAAGGCCGCCGGGGTGGCGCTGGACCGGCCCGCCATGACGATCCTCGTCGTCCTCGACGCCGCCGGAGAGCCGTTGAGGGTCGGCGAGATCGCCACCCGCATGCAGGTCGTCGGCCCCCACGTCACCCGCCACCTCAACAACCTGGAGAAGCAGCGGATCATCCAGCGCGTTCCCGACCCGGACGACCAGCGGGCCCGCCTGATCGCCCTGACGCCCACGGGGCAGCGCCTCGTCGACCGCTACACCGGTGTGATCGAAGGCTGGTTCGCCGCCGCGCTGGCCGAGTGGCCCGCCCGCGACCGCACCGAACTCGCGCGCCTGCTCACTCGCCTGTCCGCCGACCTGACCACGCAACTCGACGCTGTCGCCGCCGGAGCCGGGAGCGGCTGACGCGCTCGTCTCGACAACGCCCGTGCCGTCGTCGGTGTTTCAGCCAATCCTGGCTGAACGCCGCTCTCGGCGCCGCAAGGGTCCGTGCACCGCACACCTTCCTCGAACCGCTCAAGTCCGGGGTCCACGAGCCGTCTCAAAGACATGTGTTCGAAGGCCGGGGTGGGGTCGTTGTACCCGGTGAGTCCGCCCGGACCCTGGAGGAGGCAACGATGACATCCGAACTCGTCCCTGCCCTCCTGCTCCTTCAGCGCTGCAATGCCCGGGCTGCGAAGCGGAGTTCACCGACGGGACGCCGCTGCACACCGCGGTGCGCACAGCGGGCTTCCGCCCGCCCACAGCCGTGGCCGCCGTCTCCAGGACGACGGCCACGGCCGCGTTGCTTCCTCAGTCGGTGAACCTCAGCAACTGCGCCGAGGCCGGACGGGTGTCCGCCTTGCCCGGGCCCGAGTTGTTCCAGTCGCGTTGCGGTGCGGTGACCGCCGGGCCGGAACCGAGGCTGAGGGCCAGGCCGCTGTAGCGGTTGACCAGCCGGTACGTGCCCGTGGGGACCGAGGGGCCGCCGGACGGCGCGGAGCGCATGACCTGCTGGATCGACCACTCCTGCCGCGCGGACGGATCGGCGGCCGCGCGGGACAGTGTGGTCGGGGTGCCCCAGGCCCTGCTGCTGACGCCCAGGGCCTGGTGGGTACGGGAGTTGACGACGGTGAAGAAGCCGTCACCGGTGCTGGTGAACGTCCACTTCGCCGTCGGGCCGACGCGGTCGGCGGTCGTCAGGCCGTCGCCGGACTGGGCCAGCAGCCGTCCGTCGGACGCCGTGATGCCGTAGGAGGCGCCGCTGCGCACCGGCAGCGCCGGCCGTTCGGCCGCCGTCTTCGCGGTGATGGTGACGTCGGAGTACTCGCCGTCCCCCGTGGAGCAGTAGTACGCGCAGTAGGAGCGGAAGGTCTTGCCGAGCACCTGCGAGGCGGTCAGGGTCTTGGAGTCCAGGAACCAGCGGTACCAGGAGGCGTTGGGCAGCGAGGTGACGCTTCCCATGTCGGTCCACTGCTCGGTGGCCAGGTCCTTGGTCGCGTAGAAGTGCAGCGGCGCCTTGGTGTTGGTGTCCTGCGCGAGGCTGTTCTGCGGTGTGCCGATGTACTCGCCCAGGTACGCGTCCCACGCCACGTTGAGCACGGCCAGCTGCGACTGGGCGGGCATGGTCCCGCCGCTGGACTGGCTCTGCACGGTGCCGGGGTCGCCGGGCTGGTAGTCCTTGGCCGACGGGACGTAGCCGGTGCCGCCGCCGTCGGCGGGGATCAGGTCGCTCTCCTTGCCACCGACGCCCGGGCTGGTCCACGAACCGTCGTACCACTTGTGCCAGGAGGAGGGCGCCATCTTGCCGGAGATGGGGGCACGGGCCACGTGCTCCTCCCATATCTCCTTGTCGTCGGCCTTGTTGAGCACGCGGGTGGCGTAGAAGGCGTAGAAGTAGCCGGTGCGGTCGTCGACGAACAGCCGCTGGTCGCCGTCGCCGTAGTAGTAGGTCGACTGCGGGTACTGGCCGGTGTCGTCGCGCTGGGTGCTGTACGGCGAGGTGATGACGTGGCCCTCGATGGTCCAGGTGTGCCCCTGGTCCTTGGAGACCGCGTAGTCGATGCCGTCGTAGTGCAGGCCGTCACCGAAGGGCTGCGGGGTGAACTCGTTGTGCACCAGCCCGTACCAGTAGCCGGTGTCCGGGTCGACCCAGGTGCCCAGCAGGTCGCAGTAGTCGCGCTCCGCGTAACCGGAGCCGCTCGGCGCGTAGGTGCTCTCCACGCCCGTCGGGCCGTTGTTGCAGCGCCAGGTCGTGTCGTCGTTGCGGTCCTGCGGGTTGGCCGGGTTCACCGCGCTGCTGATGGGATTGAGCGTGGCGGTGTCGAAGTCGCTGCCCGAGTAGAAGCTCCACTGCCGCGAGTCGGTCTTCCCGTAGAGGGAGTGGGACTGCTGGTAGTAGAACGTGCCGTCCTTGTCGATGAACGGGTACGCCGGGGTGTCGTCGGTGTTCGAGAAGGGTACGGGCTTGCCGGCCGACAGGTCGTACCGCGCGCCGGGCGCGGTGGCCGCCGTCCAGCGCTGGCCGTCCTGGGTGGCGTCGCACGCGTCGAGCCCTACGGCCGCCCCGGCGGCGATCGAACCACCTTGCACGGCAAGGCACTTGCCGGACTCGGCGGCGAAGACGGTGCTGTCGGGCAGGTGGCTGAAGTGCTGCCCGGCGGCCCCCGTGGAGCAGGAGTCCAGCCGGACCGGTGTGCCGTCGGCGGTCGCGTCACCGGGGATGTCCAGGCACCCGCCGGTCGTCCTGACCTCACCACCGCTCGTCCACGTCCACTGCTGCGTGGCCGACCCGTCGCATCCGGCGAGGCGCACACCACCGGATCCGCCGCCGTCCAGGCACTGCGAGCCGATGGTGATCGTGCCGGAGCCGGTACTCGTGGCGTTCGCCACCGCGCCGGCCGATGGTGCGGCGGCCAGCGCGGACAACGCGAGCGCGAACGCCGCCGGGACACCTGCCCAGCGCAGGCCCGCCCTGCTCGTCGATACGCGCCTCGCGTCGGTCCGCCTCATGCCACTTCGTCCCGCGTCGACCCGCCTCATCCCACTCCACCTCGTGCCGGTCCGCCTCATGTCATGCACCTCATCGCGGTTCTCCTTTCCGTCGGATCGGGCTCACCATTCGATGACCAGCCACCCTCGATGGGGGACCGGAGGCTCTCCGTCGAGCCGACTGCCCGCGGGCACCGGTTCGGCGAGCGGGGTCAGCAAGGTGGCGTGGACCTCGTCGGGCGGCGCCGGGAAGTCGACGCGTACGGCCGCCGGATCGGCGCTGCCGTTGGCCACGGCGAGTCGGTGGACGCCATCCTGATGCTGCGTCAGATGTGGGATCAGGTACGGGCCACCGCTGACCAGTGGGAGTCGTGGGTGGGCGGCTTCGAGGAAGCGGACCATCGCGTGCGCGAGTCGCTGCCCGTCGTCGTCGCGGGCCAGGTCCTGGGGCCGGGTGGCGGCCAGCACCATCACCCTGCCCCCGAGGTCGTTGACGAAGCCGCAGCGTCCGGCGCCCCAGTGCGCGCCGTCGGCGGTCACCACCCGGGTCCACACCGTCGCGCCGTCCAGCGGTTCCAGCCTGGCCAGCGCCGGCTGGAGGTTGACGCTCAGCCCGGTGCCCTCGGACACCCCGGCGTGAGCGGCCTGCGCGGTCACCCGCTCCATGGCGTACGGGCCCGGCTCGGCGTCCTGCTCGCGTGCGACCGTCTCCGTGACCCGCACGCCGGTCCAGCGGCCGAAGCCGCGTTCGTCGAGCACGGCCGCCGCGACCCCGTCGAGCAGCAGTCCGCCCGACAGCATCCGGCGCACCTCCTCGTCGTCGAAGGCCCAGGCGGCCGCGCCGAACAGGGCCTGCACCGGGGCGGGCCGAGGGGTGACCGGGATCCCGTAGCGCAGCAGGAAGTCGGCGGCGGGCTGCGGGTCGGCGGCCAGCTCGTCCAGGGCGCGGTCCGCGGGCGGCGCGCCGAGCGCCGGGTCCACCAGCAACCCGTTGCCCCGGGCGGCGCCACCGGTGCGTATCCGTGCCGCGGTGTCCTGGCGGAACGGCAGGCCCACGCCCAGGGCGTCGGCCTCGGCGGACCGCCGGCGCGCGATCCAGTCGAGCGCCGGGCGGGAGCGGCGCAGCATCGCGCCCACCGCCGGGTAGCGCTCGGCACGGCCGCCGTACGTCGGATGCACGTTGAGCAACAGCGCGTCCGATCCGGCCAGTTGGGTGGCCACCATCTCCGACCAGGTCTGCGTGTCGGACTTCGACCAGGCGGTGTGCGGCCAGTTCTCGATCTCCGGCTCGCTGTCCACCCCGGCGGGACGCAGATGCCGTTGCGCCTCCAGCATCCACACCGAGTAGCTCAACTCCCGCCCGGGGGCGTCGGTGTAGGGCGCGAAGTGCGGGCGGTGCACCGGGGGAAGGCCGTCGGAGGTCAACGCGTCGAAGAGCGCGGCCCAGTCGCGGCCCTCGACCGAGGCCGGGCCCAGCCGGGAGCTCATCAGGCCGAGCCGGGAGCGGCCACCGGAGCGTTCCGCGACCTCCCGGGCGACCATCGTTGCCACCTCCATCTGGGCGTCCCGCCAGACCTGTTGGAGCATGGCGCGCAGCGGGTGGGGCGGGCCCGGCGCGGTCAGGGCGGCCACCGCCCGTTCACGGGTGACCGGCTCCCCGGCGAGCACGGCCAGCCGTTCCAGCATCAGCGGCTCGAAGCCGCCGCCCCAGTCGAGCGGCAGGTGGTTGTGGAAGCGGAAGTCGTCCTCCAGCCACAGGACACGGAAGCCGAGTTCGGCGAAGCGCCCGTAGTGTCCACGCAGCCAGGCGCGCCAGCGCGGGCAGGCGAACGACGCCTGGGTGGTGGCCACTTCGCCGCCCGGCGAGACCATCGGCGCGAAGCCGAGGTCGTCGCGGCGGCCGCGGTCGGTGTGGCCGGTGGTCACCCAGGGGTTGAGGCTGACCTCGATCCCGGAAGCCACCAGCACCTCGCGGGCCACCGCCGCCGTCTCGAACCAGCGGTCCTCGGCCGCGCCCGCCAGATGCCCGGTGTGCACCTCCTCGGCGCCGATCAGCAGCACGACCTCCGCCACGCCCGCCTCGGCGCACTCCTTCGCCAGCGCCCCGGCGTCCGCCGCGACGTCGGCGGACGGGTGGATCTGGAACCGCAGGTGGTATCGCGCCGTCATGGCGTCCTTCCTCGTACGACGCTCGCGCCCCGTGGGACGCCCCGGGCGCCTCACTTGACGCTCCCGGAGATCAGGCCGGAGCGCCAGAACCGTTGCAGGGTCAGGAAGAGCACGACCAGGGGGATCACCGAGATCAACGCGGCCGTGACGACCACGTTGAACGGCACGGCGTTCCCGATGCCGCGCTGCGACTGCCAGCCGACGATGCCGACGGTGACCGGTTGCAGCCGGTCGTCGGCGAGCATCAGCACGGGCAGCAGGTAGTTGGTCCAGATGCTGACGAACTGGAACAGGAAGATGGTGACGAGCGCCGGTGACATCACCCGCAGCGCGATGGTGGCGAAGATCCGCGTCTCGCCCGCGCCGTCGATCCGCCCGGCCTCCAGCAGCTCGTCGGGCACCGAGGCACCGGCGTAGATCCGCGCCAGGTAGACGCCGAACGGGCTCACCACGCTGGGCAGCAGCACGCCCCAGTAGGTGTTGACCAGATGCACCGGCGAGAACATCAGGTACAGCGGGATCGCCAGCAGCGGCTGCGGCACGAGCACCGCGGCGAGCACCACGTTGAAGGCGAACTCCCGCCCTCTGAACGGGTACTTGGCGAGGGCGTACCCGGCGAGCGCCGAGATCAGGGTGCCGGCCGCCGCGCCGCCGACGGCGTACAGCGCGCTGTTGAGCAGCCAGCGCCAGAAGATGCCGCCCTGCTGGGCGAAGACCGCCCGGACGTTGCCGAAGAAGGCGAAGTGGCCACCGAACCAGAAGCCGTTGCCGGAGAACAGGCCGGAGCTGGTCTTCGTGGAGGCGACCAGCAGCCACCACACCGGGAAGAGGAAGTAGACCGCGGCCAGCACCATCACGCCGAGCACCAGCCACCGCGAGAGCGCGAGCGGCGTACGCGGCCGGTCCGGCGGTGTGGTGGTCGTCCCGTTGTCGGGCCGTACGGGAGTCTCGGTGGCGGTCACAGCGCGGCCCCCCGCCGCTGCACCAGGCGCAGGAAGCCGAAGGACAGCACGAAGGCCAGCAGCGCGAGGATCACCGACTCGGTCGCGGCGTAGTCGAAGTTCCCCGCGTCGACCGCGTCGTAGGCGGCGAAGATGGGGGTGTAGTCGCTGCTCAGGTTGGGCGCGACGTTGTGCAGGATGGCGGGCTCGTTGTAGAGCTGGGCCGTGCCGATGATCGAGAAGACGGTGGTCAGCACCAGCGCCGGGCGCACCAGCGGGATCTTGATCCGCCACGCGATGCCGAACGCCGAGCAGCCGTCCATGGTCGCCGCCTCGCTCAGCTCCGGCGGGATGGCCTGGAGGGCGGAGTAGATGATGAGCATGTTGTAGCCGGTCCACCCCCAGGTGAGCATGTTGCCGATGGTGGGGGCGAGCAGGCTGTTGGACGTCAGGTCCAGGTGCAGGCCGACGTGGTGGGCGGCGGCGGTGATGGGGCTGAGCCCGGGGGCCACCAGGAACGACCACATGAGGGCGCCGATGACCCCGGGCAGCGCGTAGGGCAGGAAGAACGCCAGGCGGAAGAACCGCTTGAACAGCGTGCGCCTGGCGTCCAGCAGCAGCGCGAGGGTGAGCGAGAGGGCGAGCATCACCGGCACCTGGACGACCCCGATGAGCAGCACCCGCAGCAACGAGCCACGGAAACCCGAATCGTCCAGCGCGGCGCGGTAGTTGGCGAGCCCCGCGAACACCTTGGTGGGCGCGGACAGTCCGAGCCCGGAGCGGTGTTCCTGGAACAGGCTCTGGTAGACGGTGTAGCCGATGGGCGCCAGGTACATGGCCGCGAACAGGATCCCGAAGGGCGCCAGGAACGTCAGGGCGGTCCTGGCGCGGCGGCGCGAGTGCCGCGACGTGCGGCCCGGTGGCGCGCCCGCGGTGGTGGGTGGTGCTGCGGTGGTCACGGTTGCGGTCCTTTCGCGGCCCCGCTCGGGGGCGGTACGGCGTACGGCAGTTCTGCGCGACGGGGTCGGGACCCTCGTCAGCCGGCGGTGGCGCTCAGGCCCTGGTGCTTCATCTCCGAGAGCGTCTTGTCCTGCACCCCGGCCAGCATCGACGGCAGGGTGGAACCCCCGGTGCCCACGCTGCCGAGGCCGTCACCGAGGTCGGTGGAGGTCTGCGTCATCGTCGGACCCCACTGCCAACTGGTGTCGATGCGGGCGGACTCCGCCTTGAAGACGTCGTAGATCCTCTGCCCGCCGTAGAAGGCGTCCGGCTGGGAGAGCGCGGGGCTGGTCAGGCCGGAGGTCGCGGCCGGGTAGATGCCGGTCACCTTCACCAGGTTGTCGACGCTGGCCGCGTCGGTGCTCATCCACATCGCGAACTCGGTGGCCTCCTTGGGGTGTTGGCACCCCTTCATGACCACCGTCGCGGAGCCTCCGTCGTCGCCGTATGCGGGCTGCGCCGCGTTCCACACCGGCATCGGGGCGACGGCCCACTTGCCCGAGGTCGACTTCACGCTCGACGCCAGGATCGGCGCGTCCCACACCGCGTTGACGTCCGAGAGGACCGTGCCGCTTCCCATGTCCTTGTAGAGCGACGGGTCGAAGCTCGGGTCGGTCTTGAGGAGCTTCTTGTCCAGCAGCCCCTGCCAGTAGTTCGCCACCTTGTCGTTGGCCGCGCTGTCGAGCGACACGTGCCAGCTGTTCCCCCCGGTGCCGAACCACTTGGCGCCCGCCTGCCAGGCCAGGCCCGCGTAGTTGTACGCGTCGTTGCCGAAGTCGCCCAGGTAGACGCCGGGATCGGCACGGTGCACCTTCGCGGCGTCGGCCGCGTACTCGGCCCAGGTGGCCGGCGGCTTGTCGATGCCGTACTTGGCGAACAGGTCCTTGCGGTACAGCAGCGCCATCGGCGCGGTGTCCACGGGCGCGCCGTAGGTCCTGCCGTCGATGGTGACCTGGTTCCAGGTCCAGGCGGCGAAGTCGTCCTTGTCGGGGGCCGCGTACTGGGAGACGTCCTGGAGCGCACCGGCCGCCGCGAAGCTCGGCAGGGTCTCGTAGCCGACCATCGCCAGGCACGGCGCGTTGCCCGCCTTGGCGGCGGTCAGCATCTTGGTGTAGCCGCCCTTGGCGCCCGAGGCGGTCTTGTCGAAGGAGACCTGGATGTCCGGGTGCGTCTTGTCGAACAGGGCCACGGACTGGTCGTAGCCGGGCGCCCACCCCCAGAAGTCCAGCTTCACCTTGCCGGAGGCCTTGGCGCTCCCGCTGTCACTCGCCCCGCAGCCCGCCACGGCGGTCATCGTCACGAAGGCGACCGCTGCCGCCGCCGCGCGTATCCATCGCACCTTCACCGTCGGTCTCCTTCAGGTCCCCAGCCCCCGGGGGCTGATTAGTTTGAGTAGGATCTAAACTAAGTCTGCCGAAGTCAACAGGGTGGACGAAAGAATCAGACACGGGAATCGGACAGAAGCGGGGCGGAGCCCGCGGCCCGGGGGCGGCGCTCAAGCGGCCGCCCGAGGGCCCGAGTTGGCGGCGGAGCGGCGCCCTCCTGGAGACTTGGCCGGGGGCGGAGCCTCCCGGAGACGACGAGGAGCAGGCTGGTGAAGGCGGATCTACGCGGCGCGGGCGTACGGCACCTGGCGATGGCGGCGCCCTCCGGGGCGTCCGACCGCGCCTCGGTGCGCAGGGCCAACCTGGGCCTGGTGCTGCGTCTGCTGCGGGACGCGGGCGCCCGCCCGCGCACCCGCATCGCCGCCGAGACCGGCCTGCCCAAGGCCACGATCACCAACCTGATCGCAGAACTGGTCCAGAACGGCCTGGTCCGCGAGGGCCGGACCGAGCGGGACGGCTCGATCGGCCGCCCCGGCCTCACGGTGGAACTCGACGGCCGCGCGATCTGCGGCATCGGCGTCGAGATCAACGTCGACTACCTCAGCCTGATCGCGCTGAACCTGCGCGGCGACGTGATCGTGGAGCGGCGCGTCCCCCTCGACGTACCGGGGACCGAGGCCGCGGTGGTCCTCGACACCACCGCCGCGGTGATCCGCGAGACCCTGGACACGCTGCGCGCACGCGGAGCCCGGGCGGTCGGGGTGACGCTCGCCGCGCCCGGGGTGATCGACCCGGACACCGGGGTCGTCGGCTACGCGCCGAACATCGGCTGGCGCCAGGTCGCCGCGCTCGACGGGCTGCGCGACCGCCTCGGCCCCGGTGCCCCCCCGCTGGGCATGGAGAACGACGCCAAGCTGGGCGCGGTCGCCGAGTACCTGCTCGCCTCGGCCGCCGACATCCACGACCTGATCTACGTCACCGGTGAGACCGGCGTCGGCGGCGGCATCATCTCCAGCGGCCAACTCCTGCGCGGCTCGGCCGGGTTCGCCGGCGAGATCGGCCACATGCCGCTCGACCCCACCGGATTCCCCTGCGCCTGCGGCCGCCGCGGCTGCTGGGAGACCATGGTCGGGCTGTCCGCCCTGCTGCGCTTCGCGGCCGACCCCGACGACGTCGTCCGCGATCCCGCCGTCGACCTCGAACAGCGGCTGGCCGACCTGCGCGACCGCGCCGCGTCGGGCGACCCCCGCACCCTGGGCGCGCTGGACCGGGTGGCCGACAGCCTGGGCCTGGGCCTCGCGCTCCTCGCGGACGTCCTCAACCCCCGGGCGATCGTGCTGGGCGGCCACTTCGCCTACTTCGGCGACTTCCTGCTGGAGCGCGTCCGGTCCGTCCTCGACGAACGCGTGATGGCCCCCGACGTCGGCGGCTGCGAGATCATGCTCTCCACCCTGGGTTTCACCGCGGCGGCCCGCGGTGGCGCGTACCACGCCCTGGAGCCGGTCTACCGGGACCCGAGCGGGGCGACGGCGGCGCTGGGGTGAGGGAACGGGCTCCTCGCGGCATCGAGGCCGCGGGGGTCCCCCCGGCCTCCGGTCGGCCCGCTGACCTGGGATTCTCCCGGGGTTGCGGAGGCGGCCGGGTTCACGTACCGGCTCCCCGTACCGCGTGATCCGTTGATGGGCGAAGCGACCCCCGGTGTTGTTCAATGAGGTGTGCGGTCAGGGATCTCGGGGCTCCGCCGCACGGGTCCGAGTACGCCGTGGCACCGCGCCGGGGGCTGCTGAGAGAGCCGTATGGACTCCACACCTTCGTCCTCGTCCTCCTCGCCGTTCGACCTGGTCAGCGGCGCCCTGGGGCGCTACATCCCACGCCGTGCGGCCGCCGCCGGTCCCGGGGACCCCTCGGGCGGCGATCCCGCCGGTGCGCCGGGAGCGCCCGACGACCCGGAAGCGGGCCCCGCGGACCAGATCCTCGGCGCGGTCAACCTGGACCGGGACCTGAGGATCACCGGCCGCAACCTGGACGCTCCCGTCTTCGCGGGCCTGGACGCCGCGATCGGCAGCCCCTTCGTCGACCTCCTGCCTCCGGGGGACGTCCCCACGGTCACGCGGCGCCTGCGGCAGGTCCTTCAGACCGGTCAGGCGCACGTCGCCCGGATCCAGCGCCTGCACCGCGGCGACGGGACCGAGCTGGTGGTCTCGATGAGCATCCTGCCCGCCGCGGCGTCCCAGGAGGGCCTGACCGTCTCCCTGATCGCCATGGCCAGGCGGCTGCACCTGTACGCCGCCGAGACCGCGATCGGCACCTCGCTCGACATCGGCGACACCGCGCACTCGCTGGCGCAGTCCCTGCTGGCCTGGGGAGAGGTGGCCGCCGTGGACCTCGACTTCGCCGTCTGGACGGGCGAGGGGGTCACCGGACACGGGCAGGGGCGCATCCGGCTGCGGCGGGCGGCCCTGGTGCCGGACCGGGCGTGGCCCGAGGGCTACGTGACGGAGGGCGAGGACCTGCCCGCTGACGCGAGCCGCCTGCTGGCCCAGGCGGTACGGCGGGACGACGCCCCGCAGGCCATCGTCATCCCCGACCGGGAGGCGGTCGAGCGGGTGCTCGGCAGCCCGCGGGTGCTGCGCGCCCTGGTGCCCGGAGTCCGCTCGGTGGGCGTGGCGTGCGTGCCGCTGGTCCTGGACGGCGTGCCGCCCGTCGTGCTGGGCGTGGCCGAGGTGTGGCGGCGCTCCGACATCCCCTTCCGCGACAGCGAGCTGCTGGACCTCCAGGAACTGGTGGCCAGGACCGCCCACCACGTGGACCTCGCCCGCCAGCACCAGCGCGAGCACACGCAGGTGCTGGCGTTGCAGCGCCGCCTGCTGCCCAGGACCGGCGGCGACACCGTCGAGGTCGCCAGCGTCTACCAGCCCGCCACCCCCGACAGCGCGGGCGTCGGCGGCGACTGGGTGAACAGCTTCCCGCTGCCGGACGGCCGTACCGCGCTGGTGGTCGGCGACGTCGTCGGGCACGGCCTGGGAGCCGCCGCGACGATGGGCCAGCTGAGCATGGAGGCCCGCGCGCTGCTGTCCGCCGGGCTCGCCCCCGACGAGGTGCTCGAACACCTGGACGAGACCGTGACGCTGCTGGACGACGCGGAGTCCGGACTGGCGGCCGGCTACAGCGCCCTCGGGTCGACCTGCTGCATCGTCCTGTACGACCCGGTCAGCCATGAGGTGGCGCTGGCCAGCGCGGGCCACCTTCCGCCGATCCTGGTCTCCCCGGAAGGGGACGCCGCCCCGCTGGAGATCCGCCCGCACCCCGGTCTCGGTGCCGAGTTCGCGCTGCGGGAGCCGTTCGAGGTGCACACGTTCGCCGCGCCTCCCGGCTCCCTGCTCGCCCTGTGCACCGACGGCCTGGTGGAGGATCCGGCGGTGCCGATCGACGAGGGCATCGCCAGGCTGGCGGACGCCGTCTCCCGGGTGCACCCCTGGGACGGCCTGCAGCAGGCCGCGCGCAACGTCGTCACCGAGCTCGCCCCCGCCCGTCAGCGCGACGACGTGACCTTGCTGCTCGCGCGGATGATCGGCTACCGCAAGGAGGACTCCGCCACCTGGCGGCTGCCCGCCCGTGACGACGCCCCCGCCCGGGCCCGCGCACACGTCCGCGCGCTGCTGCGGCGCTGGGACACCAGGCAGCAGACCAGGGACAACGCGATGCTGCTGGTCGACGAGCTGGTCACGAACGTGGTCCGCTTCGCCACGGGTCCCGTCACGGTACGGCTGATCAGGACCGGGGACGGACTGCTGTGCGAGGTGGGCGACACCGGCAA
Organism: Streptantibioticus parmotrematis; assembly: GCF_019890615.1. Taxonomy (GTDB): domain Bacteria; phylum Actinomycetota; class Actinomycetes; order Streptomycetales; family Streptomycetaceae; genus Streptantibioticus_D; species Streptantibioticus_D parmotrematis. Next base: position 25,537 of record NZ_JAINVZ010000034.1, read on the forward strand.
CGGCAGGCCGCGCCTGGGCCGGGGCGGGCTCCTCGACGACAGCGGCCGCGGCCTGCACGTCGTGCACCGGCTCACCACCCGGTGGGGGGTGCGGTGGACGGACGCCGGCAAGGTGGTCTGGGCGGAGATCGCGAGGTGAGGCCGCCCGCCCGGCGCCGTCGCGGTTACCGTACGGCCTGTCCCCGCGTCGTCGGGCCTACAGCCACTCGCCCTCCAGCGCGGTGGCGGTCAGGCCCGGCGCCGCCGCGTACAGGACGGCCCGGTCGCCCGGCTTCTGCCCGGCGTCGTACGCCCGCCGCATGATGTCGAAGACGGCGGCGCCGCCGCGGTTGCCGGTGGTGTAGCTCGCCCGGCTGTGCTCCAGCAGTCCCGCCGGCCACTCCTCGGGCATCGTCTGCTCCATGTACTCCAGCACCCGGGTCCCGCCGGGGTGCGCCAGCAGCACGTCGGGGTGCCAGGAGCCGGGGTCGTCCTGGTGACGGACCCGCAGCCACTCCCACATCGCGGTGACCGTCTCCTGCACGGCGCGGGGCCCGCGCCGGTCCATCACGAAGTGGGCGCCGTCCGCCCGGGTGTCCAGGCGGTGCAGGTCCTGCGTGCCGGGCAGGGTGTGGTGCCAGGCGGCGTCCAGCCGCAGCACCGACTCGCGCCGCGGGCGGCCGGTGACCACCGCGGCGACCGCGGTGTCCGCGAACAGCAGCCGGACGATCAGGGACTCCAGGGTGTCGTCGGCGGGCTGGTAGGTGGTGCTCAGCGCCTCCGAGATCACGACGAGGACCACCCGGTCCGGGTCCGCGGCCACCAGGTCCGCCGCGAGCGCCAGCGAGCGGGTCCCCGCGATGCACGCCCACTGCGTGGCCGGCAGCAGCATCACGTCGTCGCGGAGCGGGAGTTCGTTGGCCAGGGCGACGTCGAGGCCCGGCAGCGCCGGGGTGGTGGAGTGACTGGTGATCAGGCAGTCGACGTCGGAGGCGTCGAGACCGGCGCTCTGCAGGGCGCCGCGCGCCGCGCGCTCCCCGTAGGACCGCACGGCCTCCCAGGCCGGGGCGGTGCGCTCCTGCACGGTCTGCGGCGCGGGTATCGCCTCGAGGGCGGCGATCGCACGGTCCACGTCCTGTTGACCGAACCCGTCGCGCGCCAGCGCCTCCCGGGCCGCTTCGGTGCCGACGCCGCGCAGGGCGCCGCCCGCGCCGGGCGCGACGGCGGCCTCCAGCGGCAGCATCCACCCGCGGCGCTCGATGCCGGTGCTCGCCGCGATGCGGTCGATCCGCGGCGCCCACGCCGCGTCCGGGTGCTGGTCGCGCACCTGGGCCACGACCTGGCTGGTCTCCACGGCGTGCTCGCCGTTGATCACGGCGGGAGGGCAGAGGTATGCGGCCATCGCGAGGCACCTTTCTGGGGAAAGCGCGGGAATGCCACGAGCGCTGTGTCGTGGATCACTTCGGGGTGTCCTGTCCGGGAGCTCGCCGGTGTGATCCGCTTCGCGGCGTGTTGTCCGTTTCAAGGATGGCCATCAAAAGGACATTTGCGCTGTGATGTAGACAACTTGGGCGGCCTTTGTGTACGTGACACAGCACACACCGCCGGACCCGCCTCCGCCCGCCTGACGTGGCGCCAGGGCAACAGTCCGACGTCCGGGGCTACTTGAGCCGGTCCTCGACTCTCCGGACGTCGGGGGCCATGCCCAGGAGCCGGAAGATGTCGAGGGCCTGGTGCAGATGGGACGTGCCCTCGGCGGTGTGGCCGGTGTCGAGCAGGATCCCCCCGACGCCCTCCAGGGCCGCGGCCTCGTCGTCGCGCTTGTCCAGTTCGCGGTTCATCCCGACGGCCTGCCGGTACGCACCGAGGGCTTCCCCGGTGCGGCCCGCGGCCCGCAGGGCGGCCGCGTAGTGGGTCAGAGTCCACGCCTCGTTGCCGCGTTCGCCTGACTCGCGGAAGCCGCGCAGCGCCTCGTCCAGGTCGGCCAGCGCGCCCGTGTGGTCGCCCACCAGGCTCTTGACGGTGCCCAGATGGGTCGAGGCGATGGCCTGGCCGCTCGGCTGGTCGAGCCGCCGGTACAGCAGCAGGGCCCGGGTGAGGTCCTCGGTGGCTCCGGCGTGGTCCCGGGTGAGGTAGCGGACGGTGCCCCGCTCGGTGAGCGTACTGGCCTGCCCGAGCGGGTTGTCGAGCCTGCGGTAGAGCCGCAGGGCCCGCCCGCCCGCTTCCTCCGCGCCCGGGTAGTCGCCGGTGCGCCGCCTGACGATGGCCAGCGCGGTCAGGGCGTTGGCCTGCCCCAGCGGGTTGTCCAGCCTGCCGCAGAGCAGCAGCGCCCGGTCGAAGTCCTCCGCGGCCTCCTGGTAGTCGCCGGTGAGGAAGCGCACCGCGCCCAACTCCCGCAGTGCCAGGGCCTGCCCGGCCTCGTTGCCGACCTGCCGGTGCAGGCGCAGGCCGCGGGTGAGGTCGGCGGCGGCGTCGGAGTAGTCGCCGGTGAGCTGCCGCACCCGGCCCAGCACCATCAGGGCGTTCGCCTGGCCGAGCGCGTTGTCCAGCAGGCCGTACAGCCGCAGGGCCCGAGTACAGGCCCGCGTGGCGCCGGGGTAGTCCGCGGTGTGCATGCGGACCCGGCCCAGTTCGGTGAGGGCGTTGGCCTGCCCGAGCGGCCGGTCCAGGTCCCGGTACAGGTCGAGGGCCCGGGTCAGCGAATCGATCGCGCCGGAGTACTCCCCGGTCAGCTGCCGCAGGCGGCCCACCTCGACCAGCGCCGCGGCCCGGCCGCGGGGGTCGTGACCGGTACCAGCCAGGTCCGCGGCGGCGGCGTGCAGTTCCAGGGCCCGCGGCCAGGGACCCCGGTGGTACAGGTACGAGGCGAGCGCCGCGGGCGGGGCGACCGCGCCGTCGGGACCGGCGTGCGCGGCGGCCTGCCGGCTCGCCGCGAGCAGGTTGTCGATCTCGGCGGCCATCCAGCGCTCCGCCGCCTCGCGGTCGTTGAGCGAAGGGTGGTGGCGCGGGGCCGGGGCGGGGGCCGGGTGATCGGCCGGCAGGGTGCGCAGATGGCGGTCGGCCGATCCCGCGGTGTGCCGGTAGTAGGCGAAGAGCCGCTCCAGCGCCGCCCGTCGGCCGGGCCCGGCCTCCTCGTGCGCGGCACGGCTACGGGCGTACTCCCGCAGCAGATCGTGCAGCCGGAACCGGCCCGGGGCCGACTCGGACAGCAGATTGTGGTCCACCAGCTCGTACAGCAGGCGCCGGGCGGCCCTGAGACCGACGTCCAGCAGCGCGGCGGCCGCGTAGGCGTCCAGGTCCGGGCCCGGCACGTGTCCGAGGCGGCGGAAGAGCGTCCGCTGCTCGGCGGACAGGTGGTGGTACGACATGTCGAAGGTCGCGGCCAGATTGCGCTCGCCGTCGTCGAAAGCCTCCAACTCCGCCTGGTCATCGCGCAGTTCGGCCAGCAGGTCGTCCAGCTGCCAGGTGCGGCGATGCCGCAGCAGGGCGGCGGCGACCCGCAGCGCCAGGGGAAGCCGTCCGCACAGCTCGACCGCCTGCCGCAGCCGCTCGTCACCGGCGGCCAGCCGCTTCACGCCGGCCGTCGTGCGGAACAGCTCGGTCGCGTCGGCGACCGGCAGGGTTCCCAGGCTCAGCGCCTCGGCGTCGTCCAGCGCCTTGAGCCGCCTGCGGCTGGTGACCAGCACCAGGCATCCGGCGTGCCCCGGCAGCAGGGCCCGCGCCTGGGCCTCGTCGGCGACGTCGTCCAGCACGATCAGGGTGCGGGTGCCGGAGAGCAGGGCCCGGTACCTGGCCGCGCGCGCGTCGAGATCGTTCGGGACGCTGCGCGGGGGCAGGCCGAGCGTGGCCAGCGCGGTGCCCAGGGCGTCGAAGGCGGTGCGCGGGGAGGCGTCCGCGCTGTGGGTGCGCAGCTCCAGGTACAGCTGGCCGTCGGGGAACCGGTCGGCCAGGCGGTGCGCGGCGTGGACCGCCAGAGCCGTCTTGCCCACCCCGCCCATCCCGTCGATCGCGCAGATCACCGGAGCGCCGGGACGGTCTCCCGCCCGGACCCGGCCCGCCAGCCGGGCCAGCTCGGCGAGTTCGCCCGCGCGTCCGGTGAACGCGCCGGTGTCGACGGGAAGATGACGGCGGGGAGGGTCCGAAGGGGCCGGACCGTCCGCCGCCCGCCCGGCCAGCGCGTCACTGTGGGCCCGGCGCAGGGCGGGCGTGGGCAGTCGGCCCTCGCGGATGAGGGAACGCTCCGCGTGCGACGCCATCCGCGCGGCCTCCGCGGTCCGCCCGGCGCCGGTGAGCGCCCGGACCAGAGCGGCGGTGACCGCCTCGTCACCGGGGTGCCCCACCGCCAGGTCGTGCAGGAGCGCCACGGCCTCGGCGGGGCGGTCCAGCTCCCCCTCGATCTCGGCGAGCGTCAGGGCGGCTTCACGCCGTCGGCCCTCCAGCCGCTCGGCGTGCTGACGTAAGTACGGGGTGTCCAGGCCGTCGAGGGGACGGCCACGCCACAGGGCGAGCGCCTCGCGCAGCCGGTCCGCCGCGATCCCGGACTCCCGCTCCCGACGGGCGGCGCGGGCCTGCTCCACCAGGACGGCGAACCGCTCGGTGTCCAGGAGGGCGGGGTCGACCTGCACGCTGAAGCCGGGCCGCCGGGCCAGGAGCCGGATCCGGTCGCCGACCGGCTCCAGCGCCCTGCGCAGGCCCGAGGCGTAGTTGGCGATCTGCCGGTCGACGGTGTCCGGAGGGACCGAGGGCCAGGCCCACTCGGCCAGGTCGGCGCGCGGCACGGTACGGCCGTGGTGGAGGAGCAGGACCGCCAGGAGGCAGGTGCGGCGCCGGCTGCCCAATGGGAGCGGCACACCGTGATGCCGGATGGTCAAGTCGCCGAGCAGTCCGATACTCAGGCTCATCGCTTCCGCCCCCCCTGCTCCGGTCACCGATGTCCCGCGCCTCGCCTCAGCGCCTCACCAGCCGTGCGGCGCGTGGACTCACCAGCCGTGCGGCGCGTGGGCGCTCCACCTCAGTCTGGCCGATCAGCGCCGCGGCCCGCCTCGGTTCACGCCGAACCGACTGTGCGATTCGTGTGCTCCGATTGTGAAGTGCCGCCGCCACACTGGTCGTTCAGCACCAGAACTGGAGGAACAGACAGTGGCGACAACACCGCAGCCGGGCCGCAGGGAAGCCGGACGCCGGTCCGTGCTCAAGGCCGCCATGGGCCTGACCGCCGGAGCCGTCGGCGTGGGATCCGGCGCGCTCGGAGCCGTACCGGCCGCCGCGGCCTCCGCCGCCGGCGTGAAGCCCAGGCTCCAGCAGGGGACTGCGCTGGTCCAGGGGGCCGGCGACTCCGCGAGCGCCCAGGGCCTGGGCTGCGGCGACCTGGGCATCCCGTACTTCCGGGAGCACGACGGTTCCTGGGGCTACGTCTTCGGCGACTCCTGGAACACCCAGCAGCAGGTCGACAGCGGCTACCTCGGGTCGCCGGTGATGCTGAACCAGGCGTCCTTCGACTCCTCCGGCGCGACCCCGATCTCCTTCACCTGGGCCATGCCCACCTCGGGCCGCGCCGCCCAGTTGTTCGACTACCGGCACCGCACGAACAACGGCTACGGCTACGAGGTCAGCCGGATCCCCAACGACTGCATCGAGTTCGGCGGCCGCACCTACATCCAGTACACCTCGGTGGCCGTCTGGGGCACGGACCAGGACCCGCTGCCCGCCGGGTACGACGGCTCGCTCATGTCCGGCGTCGCCTACTCCGACGACTACGGCGTCACCTGGAACGACTACGCCTACCACTGGCCGGGCGACACCCAGGGGACCGACGAGTCGCTGTACGGCATGTGGTCCTTCGCGGGCATCGACCCCGACGGATGGCTGTACATCTTCTCCAAGCGGTGGAACGGCAGCCACAAGAACACCGCCGACGGCGGGGCGATCCAGCTGTTCCGCATCCAGCCCGGCGACTTCCGCGCCGGGAACTTCGGGGCCCAGCAGAACTGGGCGTACGTCAACGGCGCCTGGACGTGGACCACTTCGGCGCCGCCGTCGGTCATCCTGTCCGGCAACAACACCGGCGAGTTCTCCGTCAAGCGCATCGGCGACACGTACTGCATGAGCTACTTCGACGTGGTCCTCGGCGCGATCTGCACGCGCACCGCACCCCGGCCCGACGCCGTGTGGAGCGTCCCCGTACCGCGGATCACCGCGCTGACCGTGCCGAACCTGTACGGCGGCTACATCCACCCCGGCAGCGCGAGCGCCACGTCCCTGACGCTGATCGTGTCGCAGTGGACCGCGTCGAACTACCGGGTGCTGCAGTTCGACGGAATCAACCCGTAACGCGAGGGGGCGAACCCGGCCGCCCGCCCGTGCGAGGACCCCGGAGCCGACCGGCTCCGGGGTCCTCGACGTCCGCGCACGGTGCCCGCGAGGACGCCCTCGGGCGACGGACGTGGGCCGAACGATCAGACGTCGCTGGTCCGTTGGGGCCGTAACGCTCTGCGGGGGAACCGATGACCATCCGTGGACATCGTTATCACGAAGAGGGGTCTTCAGGAGGATGGGGGGAGTCGGCATGCCGGGACACGATGCGTTAGAGCAGGTGGGGGACGGCGGGGGCGGACGCGCTCAGGCCGTGCGGGCGACGGGCGCGCGGGCGGCGGGGGACGGGACCGGGCGGGGCGTGGTGCGTGTCGTGCTGGTCGCCGAGCAGTCGGTGACCCGGGCCGGGCTGCGTTCGATCCTGACGTCGGCGCCGGGACTGTGCGTCGTGAGCGGCCACGGAGATCCGGCGCAGGCCCTCGAAGCGGTGCGCCGGGAACAGCCGCAGGTGATCCTCGTCGGCACGCGGGAAGGCCTGGCGGTGGACGCGGTCGCCGCCCGGCAGCTGCTGGCCGCGACCGTCGCGCCACGGGCGAAGGCCATCCTCCTGCACCCCGCCGAGACCACCACGGACGTCTTCCAGGTCCTCACCGGAGGCGTGCACGGCTGCCTCGATCCCGCGGCGGACGAGGAGCAGATCGTCCGGGCGGTGGAGACGGTCGCCATGGGCGGGTCGGTGTTCCTGCCCGCCCCCAGCGTCGAGCAGGCCGAGGAGCCGCTGGCGATCAGCGGGCCGACTCCGGACGAGGCCCGCCTGACCGACCGGGAGCGCGCGGTCCTGGGCCGGCTCGCCCGCGGGCTGAGCAACTCCGCCATCGCCAGGGAGCTGTTCCTCGCCGAGGCCACCGTGAAGAAGCACCTGACCCAGGCCATGCGCAAGATCGGCCAGCCCGACCGGCTGCGGGCCGGGCTGTACGCCTATCAGCACGGCATCTTCCGTTAGCCGACGTCAGCTGCCGTCGGCTGAAGCTGTCGTTAGCTGAAAGGCACATGCGGAGGGCGACGTTCGGAGTATTCCTCAGGCGCCGTCGAGACCGTACCGGTCGCCGAAGGTGTGTTCTTCGCCGTACCGGCCGCCGGATAATTTGGTGTCGCTCTTTCGGGCCGCCCAGCCCTGCCCCACGGAAATAGGGCGGGCGGCCACTCGCCCATACCACTGCGGGGGTTTCGTGAGCGACTTCACCATCAGCCATGTCGAATTCCACGTGGGCGACGCCCGGCAGGCCGCCTACTACTACCGCACCGCGTTCGGATTCCGCACGATCGCCGAAGGCGGCCCGGAAACCGGTCTCGAGGGCCGCAGGTCGGTCCTCCTGGCCCAGGGCGACATCCGCCTCCTCCTGACGTCCGATCTGACGACGGACGGCCCGGTCGCCCGCTACGTGGCACGCCACGGCGACGGAGTGGCGAACGTCGCGCTGCGCACCCGGGACGCCGGGCGGGCGCTGCGCACGGCGCTCGACCACGGCGCCGAGCAGGTCACGGGCCTGCACACGGTCGAGCAGCCCGACGGCACCGTCTCGACCGCCGCCGTGCGCGCGTTCGGCGACACGGTCCACTCCTTCGTGCAATACGAGAACGACGACCAATTACCGGGCCCGTACCTGCGCTGGGTCGACACCGCGGACGACCGGCCGGAAGAAGGCGAACTCCTCGCCACTCTCGACCATTTCGCGGTCTGCCTTCCCGCCGGTGAACTGAAGAAGACCGTGGACTTCTACCAGAACGCGCTGGGATTCAGCGAGGCGTTCGAGGAGTTCATCGAGGTCGGCGACCAGGCCATGGAATCCAAGGTGGTGCGCAGCCCTTCCGGCGCCGTCACCTTCACGTTCCTGGAACCCGACGTGCGGCGCAAGCCGGGCCAGATCGACGCCTTCCTCGACGCGCACGGCGGAGCCGGTGTCCAGCACCTCGCGTTCGGCACCTCGGCCATCGCCGGAGCCGTGCGCCGACTGTCCACGCAGGGCGTCGACTTCCTGCACACCCCGGCCACGTACTACGACGCGGTCGAGGGCCGGGTGGGCCCGCTCGGCGGCGACCTGGACGTGCTGCGCGAGCTGTGCGTGCTCGCCGACCGCGACCAGTGGGGCCTGCTGTACCAGATCTTCACCCGCTCCCCGCACGCCCGGGGGACGTTCTTCCTCGAACTCATCGAGCGGCGCGGCGCGCAGACCTTCGGCAGCGGCAACATCAAGGGCCTGTACGAGGCGGTCGAGCGGGCCCAGGTGGCCGCCGGCGCGGGCGCCCGGTGACGGCGACCACTGTCGGCCGCCCCCTGACGATCGAGGAGTACGCCCCCCTCGCCCGGGCCCGGCTGCCCGAGGCGACCTGGCACTACTTCGAGGGCGGGGCCGGTACGGAGAGCACCGTCGAGGCCAACCGTGCCGCGTTCCGCCGGGTCCGGATCCGGCCGCGCGTGCTGAGCGACGTCTCCCACTGCGACACCTCGACCACGATCCTGGGCGAACCGGCCTCCGCCCCGCTCGGCGTCGCGCCCATGGCGTACCACGAACTCGCCTGCGAGGAGGGCGAGGTGGCCACCGTCCGGGCCGCCGGTGAGCTGCGGGTGCCCACCGTGGTCGGCATCTTCGCCAGCAGATCCTTCGAGCGGATCGCCGAACACGCCACCGGCCCGGTGTGGTTGCAGCTGTACTGGCTGCACCGGCGGGGCGTGCTGGAGCGCGTGGTGCGCCGCGCCGAGGACGCCGGGTTCCGCGCCCTGGTGCTGACCGTGGACACGCCGCGGCTGGGCCGGCGGCTGCGGGAGGCCCGCCACGGCTTCCACCTGCCGCCGCACATCACCGCGCCCAACCTGGACGGCGAGGTCACCGGGTTCCTGCACGAACACGAGGACGGCAGTTCGGCCCTCTCCCGGCACGCCGACGCGTTCATCGACCCCTCGCTGAACTGGTCGGACCTGGACTGGCTGCGCTCCCGCACCCGGCTGCCGATCGTGCTCAAGGGCGTGCTCTCGGCGGCGGACGCGGCCCGCGCGGCCGACCTCGGCGTCGACGCGCTGATCGTGTCCAACCACGGCGGCCGCCAACTCGACGGTGCGAGCGCCACGTTGGACGCGCTGCCGGACGTGGTGCGGGCGGTCGCGGGCCGCTGCCCGGTCTTCCTCGACGGCGGAGTGCGCGGCGGGACCGACGTGCTCAAGGCGCTCGCCGCCGGGGCCCGCGCCGTGTTCGTCGGCCGCCCCGTGCTGTGGGGACTGGCCGCCGCGGGCGAGGCCGGAGCGCGCGACGTGCTCACGCTGCTGCGCGACGAGCTGGAGGACGCCATGGCCCTGGCCGGCTGCCCGTCGCTCGACTCCCTCACCCCGGACCTACTGGACCGAGGGGCCGCCGCGGTCGCCCCCGCCGCCTCGTACGACGAATCCCCGGAAGGACGACGATGACCGAATCAGCGTTCCGCCTCAGTGACGAAGACCGCGCGCTGCTGCCCTCCGAGGAGGAAGTGGCGTTCTACCAGGAACACGGCTGGTACCTGTCGAAGAAGCTGCTGACCGACGGGGAGGTCGACGCGCTCGACGCCGCGGCCGACCGCTTCTACGCCGGACACCGCGACCGCACCCTGCCCGTGCGGCCGCCGCGCCTGGCCTACTGGGAGCCCTCCCGAGGCGACGTGCACCGGCACAACGACTACATCTTCTACGAGGACGACACCGTCCGCCGCATCCTGTCCAAGCCGCTCATCGGCGCGGTCGCCGCGCGGATCGCGGAGACCGGTCAGATACGGCTGTGGAACAGCACGCTGATCCACAAGCCGCCGCGCCCGGAGGACGAGGGCAACATCGTGCCCTGGCACTTCGACCGGCACTACTGGCAGACCTGCACCTCCGACGAGATGCTGACCGCCTTCGTCCCCTTCCACCACTGCGACGAGGAGCTGGGGACCATCACCATGGTCGACGGCAGCCACCGCTGGAAGGAGATCGGCGGCAACGACGCGACCACCCGGCACTTCGCCGAACGCGACCGCTCCGAGCTGGACGAGATGCTGGAGGAGAACGCCGCGTTCAACAACGAGACCGTCCGCAAGGTGCCCGTCGTCATCCCCAAGGGGCACATCAGCTTCCACCACTGCCGCACCTACCACGGCAGCGGGCTGAACCGCGGCACCCGCCCGCGCCGCGCGATCTCCTTCCACCTCCAGGACCAGGCCAACCAGTGGCGGCCGTTCCGGATCTCCACCGGCGAGCAGGTCGTCTACAACAACGACGTCCTGGTACGGAAGACCGCCGACGGCCACCCCGACTACGCGGACCCGGACTTCTGCCCGGTGCTGTGGCAGGAGCAGCCGTAATGGCGCGGCCCGGACCGGACGCCGAACTCACGTCGGCGCAACTGCACTCCTCGCTGTCGGACCCGTTGCTCGACGTGATGAACTTCCTCAACGAGGTGACCTCGCGTCACCCCGAGGCGATCTCGTTCGGCCCGGGCCGCCCCTACGACGGGTTCTTCGAGGTGGACCGGATCGGCGACTACCTCACCGCCTACACCCGCTACCTGGAGACCGACCTCGGACGCACGCCCGAGGAGGTGCGCACCGCGCTGTTCCAGTACGGGCGCACCAACGGCCAGATCAACGACCTGGTCGCCCGGACGCTCGCCAACGACGAGGACATCCACGTCGATCCGGCGCACGTCGTCGTCACCGTCGGCTGCCAGGAGGCGATGCTGCTGGTGCTGCGGGCGCTCGTCACGGGTCCCGACGACGTGGTGCTGGTGACCGATCCGGGGTACGTGGGCATCACCGGCGCGGCGCGGCTGCTGGACGCCGAGACGGTGCCGGTGCCCGAGGACGAGGCGGGGCTCGACCCCGACGCGCTGCTCGCGGCCGTCCGGGAGGTACGCGCCCGGGGCAAGCAGCCGCGCGCCGTCTACGTCATCCCCGACTTCGCCAACCCCTCCGGCACGTCGATGCCGGTCGACCGGCGCCGCCGCCTGCTCGAACTCGCGGCGGAAGAGGACCTGTTGCTGCTGGAGGACAACCCGTACGGGTTCTTCAGCCGCACCGGGGAGCACCGGCCCACGCTGAAGTCGCTCGACACCCGCCACCGGGTCGTCCACTTCGGGTCGTTCGCCAAGACTTGCTTCCCCGGCGCCCGCGTCGGCTACGTCATCGCGGACCAGCCGGTCGTGACCGCGAGCGGCGCGCGCACGGTCCTGGCGGACGAACTGTCGAAGATCAAGAGCATGGTGACGGTCAACACGCCCGCCCTCGCCCAGGCCGTGATCGGCGGGATGCTCGTTTCCTACGACTGCCGGCTGCGCGAGGCCGACAAGGACCTCGTCGACTTCTACCGCGGCAACATGGAAGCCCTGCTGGCCGCGCTGGACCGGCACCTGCCGCAGGACCGGTGGCCGGTGCGGTGGAACGTGCCGGACGGCGGCTTCTTCCTCTCGCTGACCGTGCCGTTCGACGCCGACGACGCGTTCCTGCGGGAGTCGGCCGGCGACCACGGGGTGATCTGGACCCCGATGCGCTACTTCCACCTGGGCAGCGGCGGCGAACGGCAGATCAGGCTCTCCGCCAGCTACCTCACGCCGCACGAGATCGACGAGGGGGTGCGGCGTCTCGCCGGGCACGTCATCGAGCGCCTCACCCAGGGCGACCGATGAGCGAGACCCCCCTGCGCACGGCCGCCGTCGTCGGCACCGGCATGATCGGCACCTCCGTGGCCCTCGCCCTGACGGAACGCGGCGTCACCACGCACCTGATCGACCGGGACCACGCGGCGGCCCGTACCGCCGCGGAACTCGGCGCCGGTACCGCCGAGTTACCGGGCTCCCCGGTGGACCTCGCGGTGCTGGCGGTGCCGCCCGCGAGCGTGGCGGCCGTACTGGAACAGCACCAAAGGAGCGGACTGGCCCGCACCTACACCGACGTGGCCAGCGTCAAACGACCGCCGCAGGCCGACGTGGAGGCCCGCGGCTGCGACCTGGCCTCCTTCGTCGGCGGTCACCCCCTGGCCGGACGGGAACGCTCGGGGCCGCTGGCCGGACGGGCCGACCTGTTCGGCGGCAAACCCTGGGTGCTGACGCCCGGCCGGGCGACGCGCCGGGCGGCGATGGCCCGGGTGCTGGAACTGGTCAGGCTGTGCGGCGGCGTGCCCGTCGTGCTGAGCCCCGACGACCACGACGAGGCCGTGGCGCTCGTCAGCCACGCACCGCACCTGCTGTCCAGCCTGATGGCGGCCCGGCTGCGCGGCGGCCCGCACTCCTCGGTCCGGCTCGCCGGTCAGGGACTGCGGGACGTCACCCGCATCGCGGCGGGCGACGCCGCTCTGTGGACGGACATCCTGGCGTCCAACGCCCCGGCTGTGGCACGGGTGCTGGGCGACGTGGCCGACGACCTCGCGGAGGTGCTGACCGCCCTGCGCGGCCTGGCGTCGGTCGACGCCGTCACCGCGCGGACCCATCCGGCCGCCGCGCACCTCACGGCGCTGCTCGCCCGCGGCAACGAGGGACACGCGCGAATCCCCGGCAAACACGGGGGAGAGTCCGTAACGTACTCATCGGTTCGGGTCGTTCTGCGGGACCGGGCGGGCGAGTTGGCCCGGGTGCTCACCGACGCGTCGGGCACGGGGGCCAACATCGAGGACATCCGTCTCGACCACGCGACGGACGGCGACACCGGGCTCGTGGAACTGCTGGTGGCGGGCGAGTCCGCCGACGCGCTCGCCGCCGGACTGCGGCGCCGGGGCTGGCCCGTCCACGAGTGACGGCGCGGGACGCGACAGAGACGACACCGGCCGGACGTGACGAGCGATTGCGGAGGAGTACGACCGTGCGGGCAGCAGTGATGTTCGGAGCAGGCGACGTCCAGGTGAGGGAGGTGCCCGATGCCCGGCTGACCCGGCCGACCGACGCGGTGGTGCGGGTGACCCACGCCGCCGTCTGCGGCAGCGACCTGTGGCGCTACCAGAAACTCGCGCCGACGCCCGACGGCGTGCGGGTCGGGCACGAGTTCATCGGCGTGGTCGAGGAGACCGGCGCGGACGTCACCTCCGTGCGACGCGGCGACCTGGTGCTGGCGCCGTTCAAGTGGTCCGACGGAACGTGCGAGTTCTGCCGCGCGGGACTGCACTCGTCGTGTCTGAACGGCGGGTTCTGGGGCGGGGAACTGGACGGCGGGCAGGGCGAGGCCGTGCGGGTGCCGCAGGCGGACGGCACGCTGGTCAAGCTCGATCCGGAGCCGGACGACCCGCGGCTGCCCGCGGTGCTGGCGCTGTCCGACGTGCTGTGCACCGGCCACCACGCCGCCAAGGCCGCGCGGGTCGGACCCGGCACCACCGTCGCCGTGGTCGGTGACGGCGCCGTCGGCCTGTGCGCGGTCCTGGCCTGCGTCCGCCTGGGCGCGGACCGGGTGATCATGCTGGGACGGCATGCCCGGCGCACCGACCTGGCCCGCCGCTACGGCGCCCACGAGGTGGTCGCCGAGCGCGGCGAGGCCGCCGTCGAGCGTGTCCGGGAGCTGACCGGCGGGCACGGCGCGCACGCCGTGCTGGAGTGCGTGGGGACGGGAGCGGCGCTGCGCGACGCCCTGGACATGGCCCGCCCCGGTGGCGCGGTCGGCTACGTGGGAGTGCCGCAGGACGGCGAGGGCGTCGACGTGCGGCGCTTCTACCGGCGCAACGTCACCCTCGCGGGCGGCGTGACCCCGGCGCGGGCCTACGTGCCGGAGCTGCTGCCCGACGTGCTGTCCGGACGGCTCGACGCCTCCGCGGTCTTCGACCGCACCGTGGCGCTGGACGGTGTCCCGGACGGCTACAAGGCGATGGCGGAGCGCGAGGCCCTCAAGGTCCTCATCCGCCCCTGAACCCACACCGCGCGGGCGCCTCGGGAACGGCGAAAACCAGCCGTTCCCGAGGCGCCCGCGCGCGTCACGCCCTCAGTTCGCCCTCGAACACCGTCACCGCACGGCCCACCAGCGCGACCCGCTCACCACGCAACGCGACCCCCAGCTGCCCGCCGCGCGGCGAGAGTTGACGTGCCGTCAATTCCGTACGGCCCAACCGCCCTGCCCAGTAAGGGGCGAGAACGCAGTGGGCGGCGCCGGTGACCGGGTCCTCCGGGATCCCCGCGGCGGGGGCGAAGACCCGGGAGACGAAGTCGTGGTCCGCGCCCTCGCGGGCCCGTGCGGTGACGATGACCGCCCGGCCGCTGAACTCCGCCAGCGCGGCGATGTCCGGGGCCAGTCCGCCGACCGTAGCCGCGTCCCGCACCTCGACGACCAGGTCGTGGCTCGCCCGGCCGGTCCACACCGGTTCGGTGCCCAGCGCCTCGGCCAGCCGCTCCGGCACGGCATCCTCGGCCGGCGGATCCACGGGGAAGTCCAAGGTGACGCGACCGTCACCCGCTGGGCGCGCCGTGAGCACACCGCTGAGGGTGTCGAACGACACGGCGGCGTCGGGGGAGACGCCGCACGCCGTGTACAGCACGTGCGCGGTGGCCAGGGTGGCGTGACCGCACAGACTCACCTCCACCGTTGGAGTGAACCACCGCAAGCCGTAAGTGCGTTGATCCACCGGGTGCACGAACGCCGTTTCCGAGAGGTTGAGTTCGGCGGCGACCCGCTGCATCCAGGACGGATCGGCCGGGGCGTCCAGCATGCACACTCCGGCGGGATTCCCGGCGAAGGGCCGGTCGGTGAACGCATCGACGATGAAGGCGCGCATGCTCGCGACGTTACGGAACGGCCGGGCGCCCGAGGGCGGAACAGGCCCGAGCGGCGCTCTTCGGAGCAGGGCCGATCGCCCATTGGAGAGGGACGAACGGTCCGAGAGGGGACTGTCTGCGTGCCCCGCGGATCGTTAGCATCACTGATCGACCGCTCGCCACACCGATGGCGTTCGCCACCACACCGTCGCCGTGACGGCGGGCGCAGGCCGCACCCGCCCGGCGGAAGGGCAGGTATGCAGACCACGCAAGCCAAGGTCCCGCCGTTATTGCTCGCGGTGCTCATCTCCCTGAGCGTCGGCGGACTGATGTCCTCGGACATCAACCTCCCCGGGCTGACCCGGACCGCCCACGCGCTGGCCACCTCCACCTCCGCGGTCCAGGCGACGTTCAGTCCCTACCTCGTGGGGCTGCTGGTGGCCCAACTGCTGTACGGGCCCTGGTCCGACGCGGTCGGGCGGCGCCGACTCGTCATCGGCGGGTTCTCGCTCTACGCGGTCGCCTCGCTGGCCTGCGCGCTGTCGCCGGACATCGCGGTCTTCGCCGTCGCCCGGCTGCTCCAGGCGCTCGGCGCGGGCGCGGGCCTCGTCCTGGCCCGGGCCATCGTGGGCGACCTGTACGGACAGCAGACCGCGGCGCGGGTGTTCACCACGATCATGCCGGTGGTGGGCGCGTCACCGGCGATCTCCCCGCTCATCGGCGGCTACCTCACCACGTACCTGTCCTGGCGCTCGCCCTTCGTGCTGACGGCCGTGATCGCGGCGGTCACCGTCATCGTCGTGGTCCTCAAGGTGCCGGAGTCCCTGCCGGACGAACGACGCGCGCCCAGGCTGCGCGCGACCGCGGGCAACTACCGCAGGCTGGCGCTGAGCGCGAAGTTCTGGGGCTACGGGCTCAACCTCGGCGTCGGCTACGCCGTCTACACCGGCTATCTGGTCGCCTCCCCGGTGATCTTCCAGCGTCTGGGCATGAGCACCGAGGTCAACGGCTACTGCTACATCAGCATCGCCGCCGCGTACATCTCGGGAAACCTCGTCTCCCGCCGCCTGCTCGCCCGGTACTCGGTCGACCGGTTGCTGGCCCGGGGCCATCTGATCTTCTCCGGCGGCGCGTTGCTCCTGCTCGCCGTCGGACTGACCGATCCGCACACCCCGTGGCCGCTGCTGGTCCTGATGACCGTCGTCACCATCGGCAACGGCTTCCTCTTCCCGATGTCCGTGACCGGCGGGGTGACGTCGTTCCCCACCATGGCGGGGGCGGCCTCGGGGCTGCTGGGGGCGGTGCAGATGGCCGGGGGCAGCCTGTCGTCGCTCCTGGTGAGCAAGATCCCGCCGGACACCCGGTCCTTCGCGATCCTGGTCGCCGCCTTCGCGTTCGTCGGCCTGGCCGCGTTCCACGGCCTGCGGGCCCTGTCGGCCCACGCGGCCGCCGCGTCCCCGACCGCCCCCGCCACCACTGGCGCGTCCGCGCCCGCCTCCACCACCGCAACCGCATCAGCGAACGAAGACTGAGGAGAAACACCGATGGGCCAGGTCTCCCGCCGCCTCACCGACATGGGACTGACGCTTCCGCCCCTGCTGCCGAAGCTCGCGAACTACGTGCCGACGAAGACGGTCGGCGAACTCGTCTTCGTCTCCGGGCACGGCCCCCTCAACCCGGACGGGTCGGTCAAGTACCGGGGCCGCCTCGGGGACGACTTCACCGTGGAGGACGGCAAGGAGGCCGCCCGCCTGGTCACGCTGAACATGCTGACGGCCCTCCAGGCCGAACTCGGTGACCTGGACCGTGTACGGGAGTTCGTCAAGCTCCTGGTCATGGTGCGGTGCACGCCCGAGTTCGAGGAACAGCACGTGGTCGCGGAGGGCGCCTCCGACCTCCTCACCGAGGTCTTCGGCACGCAGGTCGGCTCGCACGCCCGCTCCGCCGTGGGCATGATGAGCCTGCCGTTCGGCATCGCGGTGGAGATCGAGGCGGTCGTCCGCATCACCGCCTGAACTCCCTGACCCACCCCGCCCGCAGGGCGCGCCGCTTCCCTCCTCGGACGCATCAGACGAAGAACGCGTTCATGCCCTGGACGTCCGACAGGTAGGTCTCGATGTTCGCGATCCTGCCGTCGCGCAGTCGGCAGACCGTGGACAGGTACTCGTCGAGGCGGACGTCGCCCCTGCGGGCGGTGTTGTGCAGGGACAGGGCCATGTTCTCGCGGCTGACCAGGATGTGCAGCAGCTCGAAGTCGAGGCCGTAGGACGCGATCTTCCGCGCGCGCTCCACGACCGCGTCGGCGCCGTCCGCCGTGCCGGAGATCGCGTTGTCGCCGGGGAGCGTCCACACGCAGTCGTCGGTGAGCAGGCTCCTGATGCCGTCCCAGTCACCGGTGGTGAGGAAGGCGTGGAACCCGGCGGCGACCTGCGCGCGGACCTGGAGCACGTGGCGGTGTGGACCCTCGCCGACCTGTCCCGGCCGGGAGGCGTGGCGTTCTTCCGCGCCGAAGTGGCGCCGGACGTGGACGAGCGGCGGGCCGGGCTGCGCGAGTGCCTGGAACGGGTCAGCTCCCGGTTCCAGGCCGCCCTGGACGCCGCCGCCCAACGGGGCGAGGAGACACCCGCGTTGGGGCGGGTGCTGGACCGCGTCGTCGCGCCGCTCTACTTCCGCGTGGTCTTCTCCGTCCCGGAGACGGACGAGGACTACGCGCGCGGTCTCGTCGCCGACCTGTGCGATCCGCCCGCGAACGACTGACTCCCGGCCGACGATCACGAACGAGCGTGAACGCCGGCCGGGAGGCCAGGGGACGTACGAGGACCGTCGGACGGCCCGGAAGGGATCGGTGGATCAGCTCGCGGGGACCGGCTCGTCCACCGTCGGCCGCTCGGCCCGGTCGCGCTTCGTGCGGCCGGAGCCGCCGTTCAGGAAGCGCTCCAGCAGGGCGCCGAAGGCCAGGGCGATCGTCGTCCAGATGAGCAGCTGGTTGAGCAGCGAGTACCAGCGGAACTTCCACAGCACGTCCGCGTCGAACCCGGGATAGACGATCTGGCCCGGCGCGATGGACTTGCCGTCGATGACCAGGGACCTGGACAGGATGTTGACGATCGGCTGCGGTGTCTCGGTCGCGGCGCGGGCATAGCCGAACTGGTGGGCGGCGTCCACGTTCGCCGACAGGTCGCCGAGCGAGGGCAGCAGCCCGATCAGCACGCCGTACACCACCAGGAACGCGATGCCGGACAGCACGACGGAGGTCGTCATCGTGTAGCGGCGCGAGAGCCGCCGGGCGAGGTGGACCGCCAGGCCGAGCAGGACGAGCGAGCAGCCGACCATCGCCAGGTACAGGTGCCCGCGGGTCGTGATCGTGAACGTGTGCCCGATGGCCGGGGGGTTGGCCGGGTACTTCACGTACGGCAGCACGAAGACGCCGAGGAAGCCGAAGCCCGCGATCATCCACACCAGGTTGCGCGGACGCACCTGGAAGCGGCCGTGCAGGACGACGTACGCGACGGCGACCAGGGCGCCCATCGCGGCGGAGAAGAGGATCAGGCCGGTGGCGATGCCGACGGTGGACTGGATGGAGCGGGAGAAGATCTCCGGCCCGTCCGGGGCGACGGCACGGCCGGCCGCCTTGTTCAGCTCGGCCAGGATCGCGTCACGGCCCGACTCGTAGTCGATGGCCTTGTTGATCACCGGCTCGGCGAAGATGCGGGAGAAGGCGAAGGCGAGCACGCCGGCGAGCGCACCCGCCAGCGCACCGCGCAGGATGGCGCGTATTTCCACGGTGGTGACCCCTGTTCAGTGGCAGGGGAAACCGAGGAAGTGCCGCGAGTCGTGCACCCACTCGTGGATCACCATGGTCTTGCCGAACACCGAGGTCATGCCCTCGTCGACGCCGACGAAGTAGTACGCCGCCAGCGCCAGGAAGACGGTGAGGCTGAGGACGGCGATGACACGGCCGCGCGAGATCGCCTCGGGTGAGACGTTCACCTCGGGGATCGGGTTGGCGCCGTACACACTGGACGTCATGGTGAGCTCCTCCGGGGATGGTGCGTCCCGCGTTGCAGGGGTCGAAGCGTCATGACGGGAACGTGTCTGACTGACCTCCCCGGAAGGAGGATCACAGTGGCGCCACCGTGCCGGACTCACACCGGCTTCCGTGCCCTGTCATGCACTCGGAGTGTAGGGGCGCTGCGGTAGGCTGCACAATCCCGTGGCTGGCGTGCGAGACCAGCGCACGGGAGCGGAGGACGAAGTGCGCGGGGAGCGTGGGGAGTTGGACCCGAGTGGACATCGGTCACAGGGTCGGACGGACGAAGGCCCGCAGCGTCACGACCATGTGAGCCAGGACACGATCCGGGGTGCGGTGACGCCCGAGGAGGCCGCCCGGGTCGCCGCTCTCGGACCGTTCTTCGCCTTCGAGGTCCATCCGAAGGGTTCCGTCGCGCCGGAGCCGTGGCGCGTCCTGTCCGACCTCTTCGAACCCGGTTCCGGTGCCTTCGCGGAACGGGTCGCCGCCGTGCGCGCGTTCCTCGCCGCGGGCGGCGGACGGGCTCCGGAGGAGATCGAGGAGCGGGTCGCCGCGTCGGTGACGCACCTCGGGCTGGTCTCCCGGCTGCTGTCACCCGTGCTCGGGTGCGCCGCGGCGCTCGGGCGGATCCCCTCGCTCGACCCGGAACGGGTGCGCTGGCAGGCCGAGCTGGGCGGCACCTTCCCGCTGTCGCTCCCCGAGGACGCGTTCGGCTCCGGCGAGGACGTGCCGCTGTCCGCCGTCGTCGACGGGGCGCTGCGGCCCCTGGAGGCGGTGGCGCTGCCGATGTCCGTCTCCCCGCACATCCTGCGCGGCAACGCCGCCTCCGCCCTGAACGGCGCCGCCCGCGCCGCCGCGCACTCCTCCTCGCCGCATGCGGACCGGGTGCGGGCGGTCGCGTCCGAGCTGCTGGACGACCCGTACCTGGCGGACGCCTTCAGCGACGAGGACGGGACGTTCCGCCGCCGCAGCTGCTGCCTGATCTACCGGGCCGCCCCGGATGGCGCGGGCGGCCTGTGCGGCGACTGCGTCCTGGCCGGGGGCGGCGGGGCCTGACGCACGGGCGCCTTCGGCGCGCAACCCGCGTCAGCGAGCGAGTGGTCACGCACGCCCTCCCAGCCAGCCCCGGGTCGCGGCCTGGACTCCTGCCTGGAAGCGGGTGGTCGCGTTCAGCAGGGTCATCAGGGTGTGGATGCGGCGTACCACCGTGCGTTCCGTGATGCCCAGCGTGCGGGCGATCGTGCGGTCCTTGGCTCCGGTGGCCAGCAGGCGCAGGATGTCCCGGTCGCGTGGGGAGACGGTGTCGCCGAGGGGGGTTCGCCCGGTCGAGCCCGCGCCGAGCGGTGTGGCGCGCTGCCAGAGCGTGTCGAAACTCAGCACGAGGGCGTCCAGCAGCGGCGAGGACCGCACCAGCAGACGGGTCGCGGCGTCGCTTCCGGTGAAACTGATGGGGACCAGCGCCTGTTCGCGGTCCACGATCAGCATCTTCATGCGTGCGTCGGGCAGGCTGCGGGCCTGTTCGCCCGCCTCCAAGTACCGTTCCAGCAGGGCCAGCCGCCCGCTGTCGGCCAGCGCCTGGGCGTGGTAGATCGCCCGGTAGGTCACCCCCCGTTCCAGCGCCTGGATCTCGTTGGTGTTGAGCCCGCTCGCCAGGTACGGCGGGCTGTCGATGATCAACACCTCCTGCCGCGCCCCGAGTTCGAGCCGGGCGAGGGTGTGCCACACGGCCTCCGCCCCCTCGACCAGTTCGATCAACGGGCTCTGGGCGCCGGTCGTCTGCGCGCGCACCGACAACGCGCGTGCCTGCACCCGGAGTTGGTCCAGCTCGCGGTGGTGCTGGATGACCAGGGAATCGAGCGCCACTTCCGGCGGCGCGGCGACGTAACGGATGGGACGGCCGACGAGCTGGTTGCACAGACCCGCGGAGGTCAGCCGTCGTAAGGACTGCCGGACGGTCGACGCGGACAGTTCCAGCGCCTGCGCGAGGTCGGCGGGGGTGACGTGGGCGTGGGAGAGCAGCCGCAGATAGACGTCGCTGTCGGTCTGGCCGAGACCGACCGGTTGGAGCAAGTGGGCCATGCGCGGACCTTAGGCGGCGAGGGGTGGGGGGAAGAAGGGTTGCGGACGGGGGATTCTCGGGAGCGCTGCTCCCCGGTTGCGATGGCCGGACGGACATGACCCGGTTCCGGGGCGGCGAGGCCACCGCCGTCCCGGAACCGGGCGTGTGGGGGAGGGAAGGCGCCCGTCAGGGCGTCAGGGCGCTATGGCGTCACGACTTCATGGCGTTCACCACGTCACGGCGTTCACCACGTCACGACGTCAGGCGAGGATGGTCCACGTGAAGGTCGTCGACCCGTTCGCCCCGCCCGAGTCGGTGGCCGTGACCTTGACGGTGTAGTCGCCGGACGCGGTCGGGGTGCCGCTGATGACGCCGCTCGTGCTGATCCGCAGTCCGGACGGCAGCCCGGTCGCGCTGTAGGTCAGCGGGAGGTTCTTGCTGTCGGTGGCGCTGATCCGCAGGGAGTTGATGGCATAGCCGGTGATCCACACCTGGTCGCCGGGGTTGCCGACGGTCACCGTGCCGCTGCCGCCGCCGGAGGTGACGGTCCAGGTGAAGGGCGCCGAACCGGTCGCGCCGGTGCTGTCCTTGGCGGTCACCGTCACCTGGGAGGTGCCGGCCGCGGTCGGGGTTCCGCTGATCGTGCCGCTGGAGGAGTCGATGGACAGCCCGGCGGGCAGTCCGCTCGCCGACCAGGTGTACGGCGCCGTGCCGCCGCTGGCGCTGTCGCGTACCGGTGTGATCGCCGTGCCGACGGTGCCGTTCTGGTTACCGGGGTTGGCCACGGTGACACCGGTCGTGCCGCCGCCCGGGGTGAAGGCGCTGACGCCCTCCGGCGTGCCCAGGCCGGTCGGCCCGTCCCAGCCGGTGCCCGCGTCGCACAGTGCCGTGCCGCAGTCGCCGTTGCTCCCCGACGTCACGTCGTTGAGCGCGCCGCGGTGCGCGTACGGGTAGGAGGCCGGGTCGTCATTGGCGCCCGGGGTGCCGGCCAGCGCGTACATCGCCGTGATCAGCGGGGTGGCGAGGCTCGTGCCGCCGTACTGCTGCCAGCCGGGAGCGCTGTAGGTGTCGTAGATGGCGATGCCCGTGTTGGGGTCGGCGTCCGCGGAGATGTCCGCGGTGCCCTTCTCGGAACCGCAGGCGCTCACCACGCCGCTCTGCCAGCTCGGTTGCTTCTCGTACGCCGAGCAGCCCGACCCGGCGCCGCTCCACGCCGACTCCGTCCAGCCCCGGCTGCCGCCGCCCCTGCTGAGGGAGGTGCCGCCCACCGCGAGGGTGTAGCGCGAGGAGGCGGGGTACTGGGTTCCCATGCTGTAGCCGTTGTCGCCGGTGGCGAACGCGAACAGCACACCGGGCACGTCGAAGTGCGAGTCGCTCGACGTCTCGCCCGAACTCTCGCTGTCGCTCCAGGAGTTGGAGACGAACTTCGCGCCCAGCTTCACCGCCTCGTCGTCCGCCGCGTAGAGGTTGTCGTCGTTGTTGTCGTTCGCCTCGACGAGCAGGATGTGGCAGGACGGGCACGCGGCCGAGACCGCGTCGAGGTCGAGGGTGATCTCCTCGCTCCAGCCGGAGTCGCCCTGCGGCGGGGTGGTGCCGCCGGTCTGGTCGACCTTGGTGAAGCAGCCGCTCGCGGTGGTGCAGGCGGGCAGCCCGTACTGGCTGCGGTACGTGGCCAGGTCGCTCGCGGCGTTCGGGTCGTCGTAGGCGTCCACGATCGCGACGGTGGCACCGGAGCCGCCGCTCGGCAGGTCGTACGCGGACTGGATGTCGGAAGGACCGAAGCCGGAGGGCGCCGCGGGGCGGGCCCCCGTACCGCCGCGCGCACCGGGCACGCCCTCGGCCCAGCACCGGGCGTGCCCCGCCCCGGCGTCGGCGCAGGCGTGGGTGTACGAGGCGGAACCGGACGCGGGGGAGGAGGCGGCGGGCGAGGCGGCGGCGGCCGGCATGCTTCCTGCTGCCGCGAGGGCGAACACCGTAGCGATGGCTGCCAGCAGTGCGGGACCGGAGCGGCCCGGCATTCTGGGTATCGACGTCATGATGCCCCTTCGAAACCGTGGGGGAGCCCGTGATCGGGTGGCGATACGCTAGGGCCGGGGCGGCGCCACGACAGCGTGTGAACATGACAATGTCGGAAACAGGACACGAGCCCGTCGGTTCGGCCGCCTTCCGCTGGGCCTTTCGTCCGGCAACGTCCCCGCCGATCCCGGCGCACCCGGTGGCGGCGGTCGCCCTGTCCCGCTGCTGGCATGATCGAGGGCATGAGCGAGCGAACGATTGCGGCCTGCGACGGGGCCGCGAAGGGCAACCCGGGGCCTGCGGCCTGGGCCTACGTGGTCGCGGACGCCGCCGGTGTCCCGCAGCGGTGGCGGGCCGGTGCCCTCGGGCACAGCACCAACAACGTCGGCGAACTGACCGCCCTGCGCGAGGTGTTGGCCGCCACCGATCCGGCCGTATCCCTGGAGGTCCGGCTCGACAGCACGTACACCCGGGACTGCGCGACGAAGTGGCTCGCCGGATGGAAGCGCAACGGCTGGAAGACCGCCGCGGGCAAGCCGGTGGCGAACCGCGAGCTGATCCAGGCCATCGACGAACTCCTCCAGGGCCGCGACGTCGTCTTCACGTACGTCCGCGCCCACCAGGCCGACGGCGACCGTCTGAACGCGATCGCGGACAAGGCCGCCAGCGACGCCGCCCGCACGCAGGAGTCCGCCGAGGGGACCGCGTCCGACCTGCCCGTCCCCGACCCGGTCCGCGTCGCCCCGCCCCGTGCGCGCGCGTCGCAGGAGGGCGGCCCGGGAAAGAAGGCCGCCTCCGCCCGGAAGGGCTCCGCCCCGGGAGGCACTCGTACGCTCGCGGCGCGCTTCCCCGGCACCTGCCCCTGCTCCCGCCCGTACGGCAAGGGCGACACGATCACCCGGGTCGGCGCGTCCTGGGGCCACCCGGAGTGCGCCGGCGCGTTCGCCTCGTGATGCGGGTCGCGGCCGCCGTGACGTGGGCCGCGAGCGCGGTCACCGTGACGTACGTCGCGATCGAAGAGGCGGTGCGTGGGCAGGTATGCCAGTGACGTGAGTTGGCGTACGCGACGAGTCGGCCCCGCGCCGGGGCCGGACGGAGACGGAGACAGCGATGAGTGAGCGGACGGCCGGTGGGCGGATCGTGGTGGGGGCCGACGGTTCGGCCGCGTCCCGTGCGGCGCTGGCGTGGGCGGTCGGGCAGGCGCGGCTGACCGGGGCCTCGGTGGAGGCGGTCATCGCCTGGGAGTACCCGGCGGGCGTGTACGCGGGCTGGTCCGCGCCGCTGCCGGACGTCGACTTCGGCGAACTGGCCGCCAAGACGCTGTCCGAGCTGGTGGCCACCGTCGCCGCGGGCGAGCCGTCGGTGGAGGTCCGCCAGACGGTGGTCGCCGACAACGCGTCCCGGGCCCTGCTGGACACCGCGCGCGGCGCCGACCTGCTGGTCGTCGGCAACCGGGGACACGGCGGCTTCACCGAGGCGTTGCTCGGCTCGGTCAGCCAGCACTGCGTTCAGCACGCCGACTGTCCGGTGGTCGTGGTGCGCGGCGAGAAGGAGTGAGCGGGCGACGCGTCGGGGTGGGGCGTGCGATCGCGGCCCGGGCTGGGGCTCGGGCCGCGACGCGCACGGCGCGTTGTCCGGACACACGCCTGTGACCTGCGGTAAGTCTGGTTCATATGACCGTACTGCCGGTTCCGGGGCCTTCCAGTCGATATCCTCGGTCGGGAGCACCGGCTGAAACGGTCTCAGACATGGCAGGCGGGCCTGGGCTGGTGCGGCGTGCCCGGAGGACGAGCGCCCCGAGCGGCAGAGGTCAATAGCGGATCATGAATCAGGACGGGCACCCGGGCCGGTACGACGGCCCGGATGACACGACGGACGACCAGCCGGGCATGCGGGGCCTGCTCGACGCGGTCCTGTCGATCAGCCGCGAGCTGGACCTGCCGGTGGTGCTGCGCCGCATCGTCAGCACCGCGATGACGCTCGTCGGCGCGCACTACGGGGCGCTGGGCGTCCTGGACGACACCGGCGAGGAACTCGCCGAGTTCATCACCGCGGGCCTCGACGACGAGGAGATCGCCTGCCTCGACGGCGTGGAGCTGCCACGCGGCCGCGGTCTGCTGGGCCGCCTCATCAGCGACCCGCGGCCGCTGCGCGTCGAGTGCATCCCGGACCACCCCGGCGCGGTCGGCTTCCCGCCCGGCCACCCGCCGATGCGCACCCTGCTGGGGGTCGCCATCGCGGTGCGCGGCACCGTCTACGGCAACCTGTACCTGACCGACAAGGCGGGCGGCAAACCGTTCGACGCGGGTGACGAGGCGGTGGTGACCGCGCTCGCCGGCGCGGCGGGCATCGCCATCGAGAACGCCCGGCTGTACGGGCGGCTGCGCGCCGGGGCCGAGCGGTTCCAGCGGCTGCTGCTGCCCAGCCTGCCCGACCTGTCGCCGTTCCGTTGTGCCGCCGTCTACCGCCCCGCCGCCTCGCCGTCCCTGCTGGGCGGTGACTGGTACGACGCGATGACGCTTCCGGACGGCTCGCGCGTGCTGGTCGTCGGGGACGTCGTCGGCCACGACCTGGACGCCGCCGCCACCATGGCCCAGGTCCGCAACATGCTGCGCGCCCTGGTCCATGACGGTTCCGCCTCGCCCGCGACCGTCCTCGCCCGGCTCGACAGCACCCTGCACGCCGTCGAGCCCGCCGTCATGGCCACCGTGTGCCTGGTCCGCCTCGAACCGGCCCTGGACGGCGGCTGGCTGATGCGCTGGAGCAACGCGGGCCACCCGCCGCCGCTGGTGCTGTCGCCCGACGGTGCGGCCTCCTACCCGGACGCCCCGGCCGACCTGCCCATCGGCGTCGACACCGCCATCGCCCGCAGGGACCACGCCCTGCCGCTGGCCGCGGGATCGACGCTGGCGGTCTTCACCGACGGCCTGATCGAACACCCGGGGCAGTCCATCGAGGAGGGCCTGCGCCTGGTCGCCGACGCGGCGGCCGCTGCCGGGGCGCGGGATCTGGACGTCCTGTGCGAGGCGCTGGTCGCCGCGGGCCCCGGCGACGGCCACGACGACCTGGCGATCCTCGCCCTCGGCACCCCGCGCGCCTGATCCCACGCCACTGATTGCACGGCCCTGATCCCACGAACCGGATCCCACGACCCCTCGCGGGTCCCACGCGTCTTCGCACCGCTCACGCTTCCTTGTGTCGCCGCCCTCCGGACGGTGACGTGGCGACCGCGAGTGAAGTCCCTGCGAATGATTTCGTACAGAACGCGCCGGGACGTGGGCGGAATGTCGGGACATGCCGCGCGTGCGGTGTGCTGTGGTGGCTGATTCGCCAGTAGGGCCACGGAAGTTGTGTGTTTTCTGTGACGAGGCTCGGTATAGCGTTCCCGATCAGGTGCCCGTGTGACGCGGGCGGCCCCTGACCAGGGCCGTTGAGTGTCCCGGAGCGGAACCGCCAGGACTGTACCCGCCGAACGGAGGGTGAGAGCGTGCTGGTCGTCCAAGGTCTACGGGGCCCGGGGGCGATACACGAGCCGGCCGGTCGCACGGCCGGACCGGGAGCGTCGAGCCGACGATGTCCGGCGTGCCGCCGATGTACGCCGTGCCCCTGCCGACGCCGTCTCTTCACGTCCCGCACGCCCGTCTGCTCCCGGACCGATGTCGCCGGACGCACGCGAAGACGCTGACGTCCGCGCTCCGTTGGTCCCCCCGCCACGCCGACCTGAGCAGCACTCAGGAGTCATGAACCGTCGCGCAACGACACCGTCCCCTCGTCCGTCCCGCCGTCATCGCACCCGCCTGCGTGCCGACATGCCGCTGCTCGGGGGTGTGCGTCCCCCCGTCGCGGCCCTGCTGTGCCTGCTTCTGGCCGTCTCGGGAGCGACCGCGCTCGCCATCGGCACGGTGCGCCCACGGGCGGTACCGCAGGCGCTGCCGGACGCCGAACGCCAGATAGCCGCCGACGCCGCGGCCTCCACCCGTGCCGACATCGAGGCCAGGGCGGGCGAACTGCGCTACACCGCCTCGGCGTACACCCCTGCCACGGGCACGGCGCCCGCGGCATCGCTCACCGCCGTGCCCCCCAAGGACCCGTCCGTGCGCGGTGTCGCGCTCTTCGACCTGCGCACCGGCGGCAGGCTCGCCGCGCGGGGCGAGTCCTTACCCCTGGCGCCGTCCGACGTCCGCGGCGTCCCGGAGCGCGAAGGCCGTACGATCGCGCCCCGCGTCGTGCGCGCCGGAACCGGCCTGAGGCTGCTGCTGTTCGCCAGGGTCACGCTCACGCCCCCCGGCGACCAGGACGACCAGGGGCAGGTGCTGAACGGGCTGGCGCCCGCGCACCGCAAGTGGCTCCTGGCCGTCTCCGAGGCCCTCACCGCCCCGCCGGTGCACGGTCCGACGCGCGGCGTCCAACTCCTCACCCGTGACGGCACGGTGCTCGCCCGGACCGATGCCCCGCAGGAGACCCCGGCGTTCCCCACGCCCGCGCACCCGGCCGCGGTGGTGTCCGTCCGGTCGCCGCACCCGCCCACGGCGGTGTCCGCTCGGTCGCCGCACCCGACCCCGGTGGTATCCGTTCGATCGCCGCTCCCGGCCCGGGAGTCGTCGGCGCTGGCCACCCGGGCGGTCGCCGCCGCCTCGGCGTCCGCCGCGCCCGGCCCGGCGTCCGGCGCGCTCCTCGGCGACACGCACGGCGACCGGCGCACGATCGCCGGCTGGGCGTCGGTCGACGGCGTGGGCGGCGGGAAGGACGCCTCGGGCCCCGGTCTCGTCGTCCTCACCACCTCCTCGACGGCGACGGCCACCGAACACCACGTGCGGCACCTGCGGTGCGCCCTGGTGGCCGGCGTCCTGCTCGCGCTGGTGGCCCTGCTCGTCACGGCGCTTCTGGTGTTCGGGCTGCAACGTCCCCTCATCGGACTGCATGTGACGGCACGTCGGCTGGCACGGGGCGCTGCCGGAGGTCCGCAGGCGCGAGAGGGCGATCTGGCGGTCCCGGTGCCACTGCCACGGTTCGGTGAACCGCGGCGGATCGCCCGGGCGCTGGAGTCGCTGCGTCTCCAACTGCTCGGCGGGAGCGCGCCGTCCGAGCCCGCCCCGGCACGGATTCCGGTGGGCACCCGGTTGGTCGTCGTCGTGGCGGCTGTGCTCGTCGCGGCCTGGTCGGTGCCCATGCTGTGCGTCGTCAACCGGGCCGACCCCCGCACGGCCGTCCCCACGGCGGTCGTCGGCGACCAGCGGGACCGCACGATGGCGGCGGCTGACCGGGTACGCCGTTATCTCGACCGTTCCCAAACCGACCTGGCCGCCGCGGCCTCCGCCCTCGCCGGAGGGGACGTCACGCGACGCACGGCCGTCCTCAAGCGCGTGCTGGCCGAACACACCGAGTACCGCTCGGTGTACGTCCTCGACGGCACCGGCAGGATCCTCACCCGGCGCGGTGCCAAGCCGCTGCGCACCCTCGTCCACGCGCCCACCGGCAACGGCGTCACCCTCGTGAACGCCTCGGGCCGCATCCCCGCGATCGCCGCCTACGCGCGGACCGGGAACCCACCGCGACCGCACGGCCGCGCCGCCGTCGAGGCCGCCAGGGGCGCTCCCGCCGTGCTCTTCGCCGAGATCGACGTGTCCGTCCTCGATGCCATGCTGGAACGGCCCGGCCTCGGCCACGTCTGGCTCACCGACGAACACCACCGGGTGCTCGCCGCGAGCGTCGGCTTCCGCGCGTTCCAACGCCTGCCCGGCCACGACCTCGCTCGACTCGCCGCGCGTAAAGGCGACTTCGCGACGTTGCCCGGCGCGGCGCGGTCCGCGTTGATCGACACGCGTGGCGCCACCGCCGACGGCGCCTCGGTCGCCGCCGCCGTGCCGCTCGCACAGGCCGGGCCGACCACCGCACTCGGCTGGCAGGTGGTGTCGGCCGAGCAGGCGTCGGCCCTCAGGCTCGGCGCGTTCGCCGTCCAGTGGCACACCATGCTGACCGGCCTGCTCGCCATCGCCGTCGGCGCCGTCTGTCTGGGCTGGACCCACCTCGTGGTGGTCCGCCCGCTGCGGGCGCTCACCGCGACCGCGGAGCGGCTGGCCGCCGGTGACCGGCGCAGTGTGATCTATCCGGCCAACCACGACGAGATCGGCTCGGTCACCCGGGCCCTCGAACTCGTCCGCCAGGCCCTGGTGACCCGCGACAGAGCCACCGATCCGCAGTCCCGCACCGTTCCCGCTGAGACCCACTGACGCGACCCCCGCGTCCCGGCCGCAGAGAGACGAATCGTGTCCTTCCTCTATGTCGTGCTCCTGCTGAGTTGCGCT
>NZ_JAINVZ010000035.1 GCF_019890615.1 Streptantibioticus parmotrematis
GTCCAGCGCGAGCAGGACGCAGATGCCCGCGTCGATGCCGATCGGAAAGAAGTAGGCGAAGTCGCCGAATCCCTTCCTGATGGCCAGCGCGCGGACGGCCGCGTAGGAGCCGGCGAAGCCGATGCCGGCGATGACCAGCGCACCCGCGACGACCACCCCGATCAGCATTCGCTGCGCACGACCCGGTCGCATCGAGGCCATTCCCTCCTCATCAGCCACAGGGACCACAGAATCTCATGGGGCGACCGCTGTTCGAGCGTCGAGGCGGCGTCGTGACGGGATGACGGGCAGTTTCGTGGAGTTCGGTTCTGTGAAGTGCCCAACCGAGCGCCTGGGACCTCATCGGCGTCAGAGTGTTCCCCCAGGCCCTGAGCTGGACGCGCGCCTGGACGTCGTCCTGGTGGTTGTTGTCCGCGGACAACAACCCATTCACTTAGATGGAGAGCCCCGCCAGCGGCCCCTTGGTCATGTATGTAGTTAGCCGTCGGGCTTATGAGCCGCTGGGTGAACGGCGGGTAGTCGGGCGTCGCTTCGTGAGACTCCCCCGACTACCCGCAGCCGAAGGAAGGAGGCAGGACCCCGGGCGCTCGGACGCCGACTGCGCTTGAGTTCGCACCACTGTAGACCATTGCGGTGATCGTTACCAAAGTCACGCACCGGTACTTCACTTCTCTCAGAACGTTAGTAAAGTCCCTTGCATGACTTCGCCTTCGACCCAGGGCGACCGCGAGAAGGTCGTCTCCAAGCTACCGTCCTGGCTTCGCCAGGAACTCAAGGTCCGTACAGCGCAGTTGCGCATCGACATCCAGGACGCGGTCGAGGCAGGTATCGCGGCCTGGTGCGGGCTGGCCTCCGCCCCTGCATCTGTCGACACATCGGGAGCGGACTCCTTCTCCACCTGGCTGCCCGTCGGCCAGTGGGAAGGCTTCAAGGCCGACTGCAAGACCCGCGGGGTTTCATTGACCCAAGGTCTGGGCCAGGCCGTGCAGTTGTGGCTCGACAAGCACCCGGCTCCCGAGGTCCGGCGCCCGTCAGTGGTACGGCGGATCATCGTGTGCAACCAGAAGGGCGGCGTTGGCAAGACCGCCATCACCGCTGGCACCGGCGAGGCGCTGGCCGAGGACGACCGGACCCTGTATCCAGTGCAGACGGCGCGCGCATTGGCGGTGTTGTCCGCCGATGCCGCGGCGGGCGAGCGTGAGGAGCTGCCTGGCCCCGGGCTGCGCGTACTGCTCGTCGACTTCGACCCTCAAGGGCACCTGACCAAGCAGCTGGGCCAGCAACCCCTGGCTATGGGCGAAGACAGCCTGACCGCCCACATGGCCGGTGAAGGCAAGGGACCCATCCGCGACTTGGTCGTGCCGATCGAGGATGAACGCTTCGGCGACCGCCTGCACCTGCTGCCGGCATGCACAGACGCATTCCTGCTCGATGTGCGCCTGTCGACCGTAAGGGCCCGGGAAGGCGCCCTGGAGCGCGCACTAGCACCCCTAGAGGAGGACTACGACGTCATCCTCATCGACTGCCCGCCGAGCCTGGGACTCAGCATGGACGCGGCCGTCTTCTACGGGCGACGACGCGACGGCGAAGAACCTGGCGCATCAGGCGCGCTGATCGTCGTCCAGGCCGAGGACTCCTCCGCCGACGCCTACGACCTGCTGACCCGCCAGATCACCGACCTCCGCGACGACTTGGGCCTGGACATCGACTACCTCGGCATCGTCGTCAACCTCTACGACGGCCGCCGCGGATACATCGCCACCTCCTCTCTCCAGGCCTGGATCGACATAAGGGATCCCCGCGTGGTCGCCGTGATCGGCGACCTGAAGGAACAAAAGGAAGCGGTCCGGCTGAAGCGACCGCTGCTGTCGTATGCCCCCCGCTGCGACCAGGCGGTCGCACTGCGCGCCCTCGCCCGGGAGATCTCATGAGCAAGGCAGACAAGCTCCGCGCCTCGGCTTCCTTCGCTCGGGCCCAGCCCGTCAGCTCCAGGCGCGCGGCGATCGCAGCAGCCACGGGGGTGGCCACCGACGGTGTGGCACCGCCCACCCAGGTGCCGCGTTCGGCCCTGGCACACAACCCGTTCAACGTGCGCGAGCAGTTGACCGACCTGGAGGAGACGGCCGCGTCGCTGAAGGAGAAAGGGCAGCTGCAGCCACTGGCAGTCGTCACCCGCGGCGCCTTCCTCGCAGTGCACCCGGGCCAAGAGGAGGCGATCGGCTCAGCCCAGTACGTTGTCATCGACGGCAACCGGCGCTTGGGCGCGGCCGACTTGGCAGGGATCGAGCGACTGCAGATCTACATCAACGACCAGCTCGCTGCTTCCAGCGAGGACATCCTCGAGGCGGCACTGATCGCGAACATTCACCGCGTGGATGTCGCCCCTCTGGACCAGGCCCGCGCAGTGCAAAGCCTCCTCGCCACACACGGCAGCCAGGAGAAAGTGGCACAGCGCCTGGGCAAGTCCGGCGCGTGGGTCTCGCAAAGACTGGCGCTGCTCGAGCTGCCGGAGGATCTGCAGGAGAAGGTCGAGGCAGGCGAGCTGAAGGTACGCGACGGCCGTCGGATCGGCCGTCTCCCGGCAGACCAACAGCACGCCGAGGCCGAGCGAGTCCTTAACCGGGTTAAGGCCCCGCGTGCCCCGCGCAAGGCGGCGCCGGAGCCCGCCAGCGGCGTCTCGCCGGGAGCCGACGGGACAACGACCGAACACGCAGCCGGGGAACGCCACTCCCCCACCGTCGCCTTGACTGATCCGGGTGTCCCAGCGCAGGCACCGGCGCCCGAGACCCTTAACCCGGTTAACGCCGCTCCCGGCATTCCCGTCCAGGACAACGCGTGGCATGACCCCTCTTGGGTGGCGGACCAGGTCCACAAGCGCATGTCGCCAGAGAACCGAGAGCGTCTCATCGAACTCTTGCTGGCTCCCACTGGCTGAACCGCTCCCCCACATACCGCCAGGGGCCCTTGGGGTGGGGTTCCGGTACGGATCGCGTACTGGTACCCCACCCCTCTCATCTGGCTCGGCTCTGCATGCTCCCTCCCCTCAATTCACTGTCTTCGCGAGAAGGTCCTGGTCGGCGAGGTGTTCGGCGGTACGGCGGATGAAGGCTGCGGCCTGTTGCACGCCGATGAGCAGGTCCAGCGGTGGGGGAGTGGCGGTACTCATGCGGCTCGCCTCCTGGGGGTGTTGAGGGCGGCGCGCAAGCGGGCGCGGTTGGTGGCGGCCTGCTCCGCCGTGACCGGTTCCCGCTGGCCCGCCGCGATGACGTGCGGGTGGCCGGGGCGGTGGTAGGGGGTGGGCCGGATGGGGATCAGTTCCAGCTCCAGGCGGGCGAGCGCCTCCTGGCGGCTGCTGTGCCCGTCGCGGGCGGGGGCGGGCAGGTCGTCGACGAACGCGGGCGGGAAGGGGGTTTGGCTGGTGCGGCTCATGGGGGAGCCCTCCTCAGCTGGGTTCAGGCCGAGGACGGCGTCGCCGGCCGGGTGGCCCATCGTGTCGTTCACGGCCATGAAGCGGTTTTCCCGGACTAACTCAGGTGGTGTGTAGGCCGTCATGATGGAGACCTCCATGTGGATGGAGGCGGGGTGCGGCTTTGCTGTGGTAGATGGGCCGCACCCCGCGTTCTGGACAGGGATTTCTGAGTTGTGACGACAGGGGGAGCGGGTGGACATCACTGAGCGCGAGCTGACTGATCCTTGGGAAGGCGTTCTGTTCGCTCCCGCTCGCGGCAGTGATGTCGGCGTTCTGGTCCTGGCAGGATCCAGCGGGCGCATCGAACGTGAGCGAGCGCGCATCCTCGCTCAGCAAGGCTTCACAGCTTTGGCGATGCGCTGGTTCGGCGGGCCCGGTCAGTCCCCAGGAATCTGCGAGGTTCCCCTGGAGACCTTCACCGCCGCCGTCGACTTCCTCCGACTGGGCGGTGCGCACCGCATCGGAATTCTCGGCACCTCCAAGGGAGCTGAAGCCGCCTTGCTCACAGCGGTGTACGACCCGCGCGTGGACGTGGCCATCGCGCTGTCGCCCACCTCGCGGGTCTGGTGCAACGTCGGCCCAGGCCGCGACGGAGAGCACCACCCGTATCGCTCGTCCTGGACCTGGCGGGAGCGGCCCCTGCCTTTTGTCCCGATGGACGATTCCTGGACTCCCACGGAGCCGGACAGCGGCCCCGTCGCCATCCGCGGATGGTACGAACTGAGTGAGCGGACCTTCGCCCACTCGCTTTCGCTGGCGGAGATCCCCGTGGAAGCAGCCAGAGCCGATCTGGTCTTGGTCGCGGGCGGCGACGACGCGATGTGGCCGTCGCTTACCTTCGCTGAACAGATCGCTCAGCGTCGACGCTCTGCCGGGGCGACCGTGCGTCTAATCGCCCGCGACGACGCCGGCCACCGACCACGCCTTCCTGGCGAGAGCCCGGCATCGGAGTCCCACCACTTCAAGTACGGGGGCACACCTGAAGCTGACGCGCTCCTGGGCAAGGCTGCGTGGCCCCACATCCTCGACTTGCTCGGCGGCGAAGGCTCACTGGCTCCTGCCGGTTGATCTCGAACCAGGCCGAAGGACAGATTCGTATCGGTGATCAAGAGGTCCCCTCTCGGTTCCTGATCTGCGGAATCCCGAGATCGGCAACGCGGGTGTCCGAGCGTTTGACCGCCCGGTCGAGGGCCGCGAGTTTGTTGCGCGCGGCATCGAGACTGACCCGGAGTCCTTCTGCCTCGCCGAGCCAGCCGTGGTCCTTGGCCTCGTCGATGCGGTCGGAGAGGCTGCGGATGATCTCGATGAGACGGCTGCGCTGGGAGGGGTCGATCCGCAGCATGGGACAGCGGACGCAGGCGTGTTCGTGTTTGCAGGGCGTCCCGTAGGGGCGCCCGCAGGTGCCCAGCTCGACCTTCCGAAGTGCGAAGTGGCGCTGGAATTCATGCCATTCCTCGTCCGTCGGCTCGCGGTACTCGGTTTCGGGGCGAAGTGCACGTCGCTGAGCGAGGAAGGATCGGTAGGAGCGGATGAGGTCCTCCTGGAAGACGGCCAGGTAGGCCTGGGTGGTGTTCAGGTCTTCGTGGCCGAGGAGCCTGGCCGCGATGTGCACGGGCAGGCCTCCGGTGACTGCCTCGGTGGCGAACATTCGGCGGAAGTCGTGAGCGGTGTACTTCAACGGCTCGCCGGCGGCGTCCCGCAGGCCGGTGCGGGCCAGGGTGCTGTCCAGCAGGTTCTGCACTGTCGTGGGGGACATGACTTCGCTGCGGTGCCCCCGTGTCCGGCGCTGGAACAGGTGGGGAAGCTGGGGCCCGAACTCCCGCTCATGAGCGTCGTAGTAGCTCACCTTCGGGATCGCGCCGCCGTTGGCATTGCGGAGCCGGGTGATGATCGTGGCCAGCACGCTCGCCAGCTCGGGGCTGACCAGCAGCAGCCGCTCCTGGTCATTCTTCGACGGCACGATCTGAAGGAGAGGAACCAGTTCACCGGTGTCGGCAAGGCGGTAGGAGACCAGGGCCAGGTGCGTGATCTCCAGCAGTTCCTCCCGGCGAATGCCGGTGTGTCGCAGGGTCTCGATCACCGCCCAGGCCCAGAACGCCTCGTCCTCGCTCTGGAACAGGTCGACGGTCTCCCCGGTCGACAGGCTCTCGACCAGCACCGCTTCTCCGCGGGCCCGGGGCGCGTATTTCAGGTAGGTCTGGAATACGAAGCGCCGGTAACGGGTGCCCTCGTGCTCGAACTCTTCGCCGACGGGCACTGACCGTGCCAGAGCCAGCAGCTCTTCCTGATCGTGGCGGTGACGCTCGGCCGTCTCGACCAGGACCAGCAGGTGCGGCAGCCGCTCGCGGACCCTCTGGTGCATCCTGGCGACGGTCTTGCGGCGGTGCTTTTGCAGGCCGTCGGTCTCTCCGCGGCGAATCGGGCTGGGGACCGCGTGCGGCGCCCAGGTCGGGTCCTCCAGCGCCCACTCCTGGATGTCCAGGTAGAAACTGCGGACCTGGACCAGCAGAAGCAGGTAGGTCTTGCGCGGCCGCGGCGCGGTTCGGCGCTTGGTGACGTACTTCGCGCGTTCCTTCCATGCCGTTGCAACGTCTTCGGGAAGGTGCAGGCTGTCGACCTCGGGGTGATGCTGCTCGATGTCCGCCCAGAACGTGCTGGCGAGCATGCCGAGCAGGGCAAGGAACGAGGCGTAGTCCAGGCTGGGCCGGCGCTCGTCGAGATAGCGGACAAGAGCGTCACGAACCGGCCGACAGCGAAGGTGGTAGCTGTCGACGAGTTCGGCCGTCGGCCTCTGCCCGCGATGCAGGAACTGCTTGTAGGTGGTGTTCTGCGGCAGGACCCCGATGCCCCGCATCAGGTCCCAGGCCGGGACAATGCCGTGCGGGACGAGTCCGTTCTTGGCCAGGCCCCATGAGCGGAAATCCTCGAAGTCCCGGCCGGTGATCTGGTCCAGGTCGCGGCCGGTGTGCAGGACCAGCTTCGCGAGCACGTTCAAACCCTGCTCCCGGCGGCGCTCGGGCATCCGCCGAGCGATCTCCTGCTCAACGACCCGGGCGAACAGCTCGGGCTGAACCGTCTGGCGGGTGTCCCGGAAGAGGGTGCGCGAGTTAACCACGGCCAGAAGGTCGTGACTGGGCAGGACCACCCGGTTCACGAGCAGGCTCCCCAGACCGGCAGTGTTGACGGCCCGCCGACGGTCCCTCGCGGCGTCCGACCCCGGAGGCAGGACATCCGCCCAGGCCAGTCCGGCGTTTGCGTCGGCGGCGATCCACCGTTCTTGCCACCCTTCGCCTGGGTGGGACTCCAGCCATTCCAGGATGTTGCGTGTCCCGGCGATCCGGTCGCGGCATCGGGCTGCGGGGTAGCCCATATCTTGCGCGTGGTCGGCGATCAAGGTGACCACCTCGTCCAAGGACAGGTGGTCCGCGCGCCCAGCGCGGGTCGGCTCTCGTTCGGGCTCAGCGTGTTCCGTGACCGTCTGGGGGCCGGGGACCGGCAAAGCGGTCGAAGTGGCGGTCACTTCAGGTCTCCTCCCAGCAGCACGGCCAGGTCGGCGGCGTCGTAGCCGACGCCACCAGGTTCCGGCTGGGGTGCCGCAGCGGGTTCAGCGCGGTCCGCGAGGTAGCGGCGGACCTTGCGGAGAACCTCGTGATCGTCTTCGACGAGGTAGATCTGTGTCGTGGTGAGATGGGCGTGTCCGAGGATGACCTGGACGTCTCGCAGAGACAGCTTGTGCGAGCGGATCATCCGCAAGGCACTCGTGTGCCGCAGGTCGTGCATGGTCCAGTTGGTGCCCAAGGCGTCGTTCGCCCTTCGCAGCACTGCCCGCAGGGCGTCGTAGGTCAATGGGCGGTGGGCCAGCCCGTCCGGTGTGCGCTCGCGGCGCCGCAGGGTCAACCAGATCGGATCGCCAGGGCTCAGCTTGCCCAGCTCGTCGAGATAGAGCCGCAGCCAGACGAAGGCCTCAGCGCTGGCTGGCAGCCACTGCATCGCCCCTGAGCCCTTGCGCCGGACCTGAACCAGTTGGTCGCCCCAGTCCAGATCGACACCCCGGATGCCGAGCAGCTCGCTGGCGCGGGCGGCCGTGCTGACCGCCAGGGCGAGGATCGCCCGGTCCCGGTTCGAGTTCATCGCCGCGAACAGGTCGTTCCACCGCTCATCGGGCATCGCCCGCGGTTTCTGCCGGGGCAGCTTCGGGTTGTAACGAAGGCGGCCCTCCGGCCGGAACGGCTCAAGGGGATTGTGATGTGCGTTCGCCCGCCGGCCCCGGACACGGTCCCGCCGCACCGGGTTGATCAGCGGGCCCTGCCCGACATCGATCACGTATTCATAGAAACACCGCAGCACCGCGTTGCTGTGCCGGATCGTCCGGGCGCTGTACCGGTCTCCGGGATAGGCCTTGCGCGTGATCGGGTTGACCTGCCCCGCCAACCCCGCGGACTTCGTCCTCGGCGCACGCCGCTGCTTGTCGGCCTGGCCCATCCACAGCACGAAATCACGCACGTCGTCCGACGTGGCTCGGTCCCACGAGACATCGATCGCAACGAGGAAACGCCACCATCGGTGCAGGTCAAACGCGTAACTGCGGACACTGCCTGCGGAATGGCCTCGGCCCATGAAGTCGCGCAGGAAGCGCTGGATCGGCTCCACCGGACGGCCTTCATGGTCCACGACCACGTACGGAATCACTTCACCGGTGGGCACGACACGACCCCACCGGGCAAGACGAATCGACTGGAGGTCACGGTGGACCCCTCCGAACGACGGCATACAGCTCCTCCTCCAAATGGCTGTATGACTCGTACCGTCGCCCCCATCAACTCCACTTCCGACACACCGAGTTACTCACCGCTAGTCCGGTCAACATGGTCGGCGTCGACCATGACCAGCACCGTGTGGTCGCCGTGCCGGGCGAGGATGCCGCGGGCGCGGGCGGTGTAGGCGTCGCGGCGCAGCAGTCCGGTCAGCGGGTCCTTCCGCGTGACGGCGAGATGCTTGTGGAGCGTGACGGCGTGCACCGCCCAGCCGGTGAGCGGTAAGGCGGCGGTCGTCACCAGGAGGGTGCGCGGGCCGATTCGGCCCCGGGGGTGCAGGACGGAGTCCATACTGAGGGTCTCCCTCTCGTCTCGTACGGGTTGGGTGGGCCCGGGGCGGTCGACGTGGTTACCAGGCCGATGGCGACCGTCCCGGGGCAGAACTACATCTCGAAGTCGCCGTCGTCGGTGCGGGTCCAGCTGGGGTTGTTCCAGCGGTCGGCCGTCGCGGCGGGCCAGTCGAGCTCCCAGCCGGGCCGGTAGCCGCAGGCTCCCCAGCCATCCGGCCGCCCGTGGGGGATCTCCCGTCCGGCCGCCGCCGCGGCGCGTGCCGCGTCGTAGACCTCGTGTGCGATCCGTACGGCGGCGCTTCGGCTGTCGGCGCGGCCGGTGAAGATGTGCACGCCGTTCAGGCCGGGCTGACCGGTGCGGTGTATCGGGACGTCGACCTCGAAGTAGGGCAGGGGCATGACGTCCATCTCCTCTCGCTGTCCGTGCGTTGAGGGGCCACTGCGACCGCCCCGGCCCGCGGGTGCGGGGCGGGGGCGGCACAGAGTGCGCTCAACTCAGGCGCGGGATCAGCTGGCCGTCTCGATGCCGTCGCGCAGGTGGGCGCGCGCCTGGGCCAGCAGCGAGCGCTGGTCGCCGTCCACGCCGGTCAAGGCGTCGTTGAGGTAGCTGGCCGCGCGGTCCAGGTCCTCGCTGGCGTCCTGCCAGGCGCGGATACTGGAGGAGCCGAGGACGTCGCGGACCTCTTCGACCAGGTCGATGAAGGCGTTCGGGGTGTCATCGCGCTGCGCCTGGTCGCCGATGAGGGCGGCGAGGTCGGTGGCGAAGCAGTCGCGGAGCGCGGCGAAGGTGTCGGTCCTGGTCTGGACGGCCATGAGGGGGCTCCTGTCAGAAGTCGAGCCGGATCGTGATGGGGGTGCGGCGGTCGCCGTAGTCACGGCGGGGGTTGTGGACGGTCCGGCGGTGCGCTGCCAGGCCTGAGCCCCCGCTCTGGATCGGGAGGTGGCAGTCCGGGCAGCCGCTGAACCATTCATCGCCGGGCGGGAGGTCGGCCGGGGTGAGCGGATGGGGGTGCGGACCGTCGGCGGTCCGGCTCACCGGCCCTCGCCCCCGGCCGGTTGCCGGTCGGCGAGCGCCAGGAGCTCCACGGCGAGTTCCGGCGCGGACAGGACGGTGCGCAGGATCGAGGTGATCCCGTCGCGCTCGATGGGGTTCAGCCGGTCCCACACGGCGTGGGCGTCACCGTGGGCGCCGACAACCTTGAGGTAGTCGGCCTCGGTGTGGGCGGTGTGCTGGGCGCCGCACCGCCCGCACCGGAAGTCGGCCTGGTCCCAGCCGCGCACAGGGGACTTGGCGCTCATTCGCTGATCGCCTCCAGGGCCTGCGCCTCGAGGTCGGCGCGGCCCTCGGGGTCGTCGTCCTGGAGGGCGTGGTCGTCGGCCTCAAGGTCGACGCCGTCGCCGTGGACGGTGCAGACGATGTCCGGGTCGTTGTCCATGGCGCCGGTCAGCGCCCGGAACAGGCAGCTGACGCTGTAGGCCGGCGCCCACGCCTGCCCGTCGCACTCCGGGTCGAAGGGGCACGGCAGCAAGATGTCGAAGCCGAAGTCGCCCTCGCCGTCGACGTCTTCGCGCAGCGCGAGGGTGAGGTACTGCTGTCCGAGGCGGATCTCCGCGACGCGGTCCCGGCCGGTCACCAGGTCCGAGCCCGGCCGCCACCGCCACAACGGCAGGATCTCCGGGCCGAAGAAGCGGCGGGCCAGCCACAGGTCGCCCAAGCTGCTGCCGTCGCGCCCGAGGTCGGCCTCCCGCTCCTGCGAGAGCCGCTTCAGGAACGGCTCCAGGCGGTACAGGGCGTCAGCGAAGACCACCGTGTTGAAGCCTTCGGCCGCGAGCCGCTGATGGGAAGCGACCATGGCCTGATGCTGGGAGCGGACGACGTCCTCGGGTATGCGCCGGTTGGCCGACCGCATGCCCTGGCGCTCCAGGCAGACCGGCAGCGGTGTGGCGACGATGACCGCGACGGTCGGCATGCCGTGCCGCTTGGCGGCCGTCACCAGTTCCACCCGCACGGACCGTTCGACGTTGGAGGCGTCGATGACCGTGTTGAGCTTGCGGGCCATCCGGCGCTCCAGGATCAGCTTGAGGGCGTCGGTGGCGTCGCCGGTGGCGCCCTGGTCGCCGGGGTCGTCGCTGACCGTGCCGCGCAGGCCGTCGAGGGAGAGGACCTGGGAGGCCGGCCAGGTGCGGGCCAGCGTGGACTTGCCCGAGCCGGAGGCCCCGATCAGCACGATCAGCCCGTTCTCGGGCAGGTCCGGGTATAGCACCGAGGTCATACGAGATCTCCTTGCGGGTCGAGGGAGCGGGCAGCCCAGGTCAGGCGGCCGGGGTTCATGACAGGGGTCGCTTCCGTATCGCGGGGTGGGGGGGGTGGGCCGGGGCGCCCGGGCCTCCGCGGTGTGCGGGGCCCGGGCGCCGGTGGTGTCACCACAGGCGCCCGGAGGTCTCGTGCCACTCGGGTTCCGCGCCGTTGCCGACCGGCTTGACCACGCCTTTCGTGCCGACGTCGCCGTCCTGGTAGTGCAGCTCCCCGTCGAAGTCGTGGGCTTCGCTCATCCACGCGGACAGGGCCACGAGTCGGTCGTTGATCGAGAACGAGTAGATCTCAGGGTCGTTCACCCGCAAGTGCTTGATCGTCTTCGGGCGCCCCTGCTCGTCGGTTCCGCTGTCGGGATCGGGCACGAACACCCACGCCTCGCGTTCGGCCAGGGCCGTCAGCTCGCCCTCCGAAATGCCGTGAGGGGCGACGTGGAAATCTCCGTCTTCGGTCAGCTCCCACAGCAGCGCGAGCGGGACGGGTGGGCACAGCTCGACGGTTCCCTCGATGCTGAAGTCGACGGCCATGTTTCCTCCTGGTGGGGGTCTGGGGATCCGGGCCCGGTGTTCATCCGGGCCCTGTTGTCTGTCGGGTGAGGAGGTCGTCTCAAGCCCGCTGCGGGGGTTGAGCCGGGGCGAGCACGTTCGTCAGGCCTCCAGCGCCAAGAGCGTGTGGTTCCTGCGGTCAGCGGCGGAGTGCTGGGTGAGGTACTGGCGGATCTGGTCGAGGGTGGCGATGTCGACCAGATCGCCGTTCGCTGCCGCCAGCGTGAACCGCGACGTGATGCCGTAGGTGTCGTGTCCACAGCGGTGGTGGAGCATCACCCCGGGGGCGATGTAGAAGGCCGCAGTGCCATCTTCGTAACCGGTCCAGCGCTGCGCATCGCGCAGGTAGCTCTCGCCGTAGTCGATGCCGTAGGACCTGCATGCGGCTCGGAAAGCCGCGTCGGCCACAACAGCGTCGGTGAGCTGCGCCAGTCCCTCTGCTGTGGAGCCGGGTGCCGCTGGCGCGATGTGGAGGCGGTCGGGGTGGGAGTAGCGGGCGGCGCTGACGCGCTTACGGATCGGAACGAGAAGGGAGCTGACCGCGGCTTCGACGGCGAGCGCGCTCATCAAGGCGAGCGCCCCGATAGCGCCGATACGGACATGGCTGGACCATGTGGTGGGGAGGTCGACGTTGGCCAGGCAGGCTCCGAAGGCGCCGCCGGCCAACGCCGCGCAGATGCTGATTCCCGTGTCGAGGGAGTCGAACAGGCTGATCAGCGTGTGACGGACAGAAGATCGCATGTGGGACCTCCGTGGGTTTCGAGGGGCGGGCGCCCGGCCGAAGGAGACCGGGAGCCCGGGGCTTGGTGGCGGTGGGTCAGGCGGCCAGGTGATGCTCGGCCGGGGGAGCGGTGTAGCTGTCGGGGTCCGCTGGCGTGCCGTCGTAGCACTCGAGGCAAGCGCCCAGGGTTCGGAGCGGGAGGCACTGGTGGTAGCGCCGCGAGCAGACGGGGCACCGCTGCCGGGCTTCCATGGCGCGGTCGAGCGCCGCTTCCTTCGCGTAGCTCATCGGCAACTTCGGCACCGCCAGGTCGACGCGATACAGCCACGCCCAGCGGGTCCCGCCCCGGCAGGTGATCCGGCCGACGGGCTCGTGGCCTCCGGGACGTAGTCCCATGGCGCGTAACTGACGACGGGTGGCCAGGCCTGTGGGCGCCTGCTTCCACGTGAACTCCGGGAAGGTTCCGTCGTCGTACAGGTCAGTGCCGAGCACTCCCTAGTCCGCGTCCTGGCGGTCCATCACTGGCTCCAGGCGGAAGGCAGTCGACCGGGACGGTGCCGGTAGCGGGGCCGGGGGCCCGGGTGACGCGGGCGCGGACGACCAATGCGGCGGCGCGGGCGCGGAACGATCACGAGTTCCTCCAGGCTGAGAAGTAGGGGCGCCCAACGCCCCGCCGGGGCGTCTGCGGGGCGCTGGGCGAGGTTGGCCAGATTCCGTGGTGTCGGCCGGGACTTGGCGAGTCGCCGACCGTGCCGTAGCTCGGCTTTGCGGCGTAAAGACCGGTGAGCGGTCGGGTGAAGAGCGGTGAGCTTCTCGGTAGAGGACACGGCAGTCCCTTTCTGGTGACCTGCCAGCGACCTTCGACGTGGCCCCTTGCTCAACTGCTTGCTCAAATGCGCATCGATGCAGATCAACCGCTTGCGCTCCCGAATGTCACCGATCCGAGTGAGTCGCGTGCAACCGGCGACGGGTTGCCTTCCGGCTTCGGGGCCCATGCCGGGGGTGGTAGCTGCCGCGTACGACGATGGCTTGTCCGGCGGGCGTTGGCGCCACCCGGCAATGTGCTGTCAGTGCAGTGCGACGGCGAGTGCGGCGAGCGGTACGGCCGCGATGCACAGCTGCACGGCCGCCCTCAAGTAGCGGTACTTGCGGAGTGCGATGCGCGACAGGGTGACGATGCGCGCGGCGCGGTCGTCCGTGGCGAGGGCGGCACGCACCTCGGCGGGGGACAGGCGAGCCCAGTGTGGGAATGCCCGGTCGACGCCGCCCCCGAGACGGGGCCGGACGGCGAGCAGCAGGACGACGGCAGCGGCGGCCAGGTCGAGGGCGGCGAGCGCGGCGCACGCCAGTGCCGGGACGCCGTCGTGGACGGTGATCTGAGCGAGGCCTGCCAGCCCAGCGCCGACGAACGCCAGCAGCATCGAGGCTTTGCCGTCGGTGCGCCCGATCTCGGCGGCTACGTTGGTCAACTCGCTGTCCAGCACGGTGTTGTCCGGTGCGCTGGCGGGCGGCGCGGGCGAGGTGTCGCCGTGGTGGTGGCAGGGTGTTAGGCACACGCTGCACAGGTCGGTGCGGATCCGGTTGCGGCGTGGGTCCCAGGGGGTGCAGTGGGTGAGCTGGCGGCGGTCGGCGCCGGTGACGGTGATGGCCCAGGACATTGGGTGGCCGAGTGCGGTGCGGGCGGCCTGTCCGAAGTGGATCGCGTCCACGCGGTAGATGTGCCCGCGGGCGTCCTGGTAGACGGCGCCGGGCTGGCGGGGGCCGACGCGGCGCCGGTGGGCACGGACGGCGGCTTCTTCGGATAACGGGGTCGCAGTGGGCACGGAGTATCTCCTTCAGCTGAAGTACTGGTTGGCTGTGTCAACGAGGGCGTCGGCAGCGCGGTGCGCCTCCGTGCGGGCTGCTTCGAGGGGGCAGGTCGGACGCTTCCCGCATGGCGTAGGTGGCGGCGGCCGCCTCGCGGGCGGGACCGGCCAGGCCGGGTGTCAAGAGCGCCGGTGCCGGTCGTGCTGGGGGTGGTCGTTGATGGGCTTGTCGTTGGCGGGCACGGTCAGGCGTCTCCTTCGCGAAGGCGGGTGGTGGTGTGGTGACGGGGTGGGGTTACAGACCGCGGGCGT
The DNA here is from genome assembly GCF_019890615.1 of Streptantibioticus parmotrematis. Classification (GTDB taxonomy): domain Bacteria; phylum Actinomycetota; class Actinomycetes; order Streptomycetales; family Streptomycetaceae; genus Streptantibioticus_D; species Streptantibioticus_D parmotrematis. The sequence goes on from NZ_JAINVZ010000035.1 coordinate 14,271, forward strand.
CGGCGAGGCAGGCGGCCTGGTCGACCATGCGGACCGGCACCCGGCTGCTGCTGAACGCGTCGTTGAAGCTGGGCACGGAGTCGACGGCGCCGCAATGACGGCGGATCGCGTCCAGGAGCACGCTGACCGCGTCGCGCTCCAGCCCGGCGTCGCCGCCGGCCTCGGTGCGGATCGCGCCGAGCAGGCAGACGGCGCCCTGGTCGTCGACCAGGGCGCCGGTGCACCAGCCGCCGGTCAGCAGCCGCTGGTGGGCGCGTTGCAGCAGCGCGGCGACCGGTGTGCGGTACGGGGCCGGGAGCAGGGCGGGCGGGTGGGGGAGTGGGGCGGTGACCACGTCGGCCAGGACGACGGGCGGGGTCGCCAGGTGGGCGGTGTTGACCTCGTAGGCGACGGCGGCTTCATCCAGCCGCATCGTCATCGCGACGGTGGTGAACGCCATGCGCTCCTCGAGGGACAGATCTGTCGGCGGTGGTGTCGTGGTGGTGTTGGCGGGTGGGCTGGGGGAGGGCTGCGGCATCGGGGGCTCCGTGGGTATGGGGAAGGGCGCCGCCGGTCAGGTGTCCGGCGGCGCCCTTCGGCGTCGACAGGACGTCGTGCAGCGCGTGGTTCAGGCGTTGTTGAGGGACTTGATGGCTTCCAGGGCCTGGCGGGCGGAGGTGACCTTCTGCGTACCGCGGCCGCCGTGCTGGCCCCCGCCCTTGTTGCCCTTTCCGCTGCGGCGGCGGCGTCCGTCGCCATCGCCGTCGTCGTCGGGCTCGGGCCAGAACTCGCCGGGACGCATGGGCTCGTTCCAGTCGAACCACAGGCCGCGCTTGTCCAGCTCCGCGATCTCGTAGTCGGTGAGCCGGTTGACCTGCTCGGGGAAGAGGTCAGCGAGGTCGGTGTCGAAGTCCGCGTATAGCGACCGCATCAGCACCGCGCGACCGTTGTCGAGGACGATGATCGCGACGCCGCCCGTGCTGACACCGTTCTCCGGGTCGGCCTCGCCGCGCATGGCCCGCTCAATGACCGAGCCCTCGCTGCGGGAGTAGCGGGCCGGGATCGTCGGCACCTCATACGGGTTCTCCATGGTGCCCTCGGCGGCCTTGCGGGTGGCACCGGGATTGCCCATGTTGAAGATCACGGGCCGTGAGTTCTGCCGCATGTTGTTCTTCATCTCGGTGGAGAACCCGTCGTCCGCGAACGGCGACTGACCAGCGGGGTTGAAGCCAACGCCATACTTGAGCCCGGTGACGGTCAGGTCATCGCCGGTCTCCTGGATGACCGTGCCGAACTGGGGGTCCTTGGCAGCGGTCATGTACTCGTCGGCGTAGACGTTCAGCTGCCGGTACGGGCAGCGCGGATCACCCGGCTTGTAGTCGTGCGGCTGCCCGTCGTGCGGCCAGGGCATTTCCGCGCGGATCTCGCACAGCGCCTTCGCCGCCCGCAACTGGCGGGCCATCCACAGCGCGTTCGAGCCCTGCCGGTCGATGAACCGGCTCAGCACGGTGGTCTTCTCGTCCTTGCGGACGGTCGACAGCCACACCACATGGCCGGCCAAAGACTGCGCGGCCATGTTGATCGCAAAGAACTGGGTCTTGCCCGACCGGCTGACTCCGAGGATCAGGCCGTGGCATGCGGCGTTCTTGTCGTGCTGGTGGACGAAGTTGCGCACCGGCTGGCCGGTGATGGTGAACCCGCACACGTACATGCCCTTCGCGTCCGGGGTGAGCAGCTCCCGGGTCGCGGGGAAGACCGCGCTCAGCGGCGGGGTGTCGAAGACGCTGATCAGGAACTCCGAGCCGTCGATGAGGACGAACACGCACGAGTCGTCCTCGGGCAGCTCCAGGGCGCGGCAGACTTTCGCCAGGTCGACGCGCGGCGTCTCGGTCGGGTCGGCCATCCGCGCCCGGTAGAACGACACCTTGCGGTCGTTGTCGCGGGACTTGCCCACCAGCACCGAGCCGGGGGCGCCGCCCTTCGGCGCGCCGACCCGGTCCGCCCACCGCTGCTCATCGGTCGGCTTCCTGCGGCGGCGGGCGCCCGCGTCGGGGGTGAGGTGGGCCTCCAGCCAGCCCGGGCCGCCCTGCCGACCGGGCTGAGCGGCAACGGGGGCCAGGGCGACGTCGGTCTCCGGGATATCGAACGCGGCAGCGACGTGCGCCTGGGTCAGGCCGCTGATGGGCCGTCCGGTCTCGGCCGAGCACAGCAGCAGCGTCAGATCATGCCGCATGCCCTCGTGCCGGGAGGCCTTGACGATGTGGGTGCGAGCGGGTGCTCCGGCGCGCTCCCACAGGGTGCGCGTGTCGCGGGTGAGCTGGTCCGCGCCGTCGTCCGGCCGCACCGGCGCTACCGGTTCGGGGGCGGCCTCGAGCTGGGGGAGCGGGCCGTGGGCGGGTCGGTGGCGGCGGGCCAGGCGGGAGAACGGCAGCACCAGGAGGCCGGCGCCCGCCCATCCTGCGGCGAGCAGCCCGTCGAGCCACCACGGGCCCCAGCCGGGCGTGTTGCGGGCGACGACTTCCACCGCGGCCGCCAGCACCAGCGGACACCAGCGCAGGATGCGCGGCCCAGCACCGAGTTCGTTGGCGCGTGCGGCGAGCACCATGCCCACGGTGCCCGCGGCGCCGGCCAGTTCGATGACGGTGTTGACGGGACTGTTGGGGTACAGGTTCGGGGCCACGGCCAGCACCGGCGCGGCGAGCGTGTAGGCGGCGCGCTCCAGCACGACACCGCGCGGTGTGACAGACACCAGCTGCTCCTTCAGGAACGGGAACGGGACGGGCGGCCCGCGATCCACGCGGGCCGCCCGGGGCGGATCGAGGGGTTGTGCCGGGGTGCGGGCGAGGTCAGCGGATGAAGAAGCCGGGCTTGGGCGTCTTCTCCCGCCGGTTGGAGCGGATCTCGTCCAGCCGCCCGTAGAGCTTCGCGTGCGAGCCCTTGACCTGGAAGGTGTGGCCTGCGGTGTCCTGTGTGATGGCCCGCAGGCGGCCGACCTGGGCGGCGGCGCCGCCGAGGGCCTCGGCGACGTGCTCCGTCAGGACGACGAACTTGCCGTCGAGGCCAGCGTGCTCGATGTCGTCGCCCACGCTCGTGGTGTGGTCCGCGGTGGCCTTCATCCGCTTCCTGAGCGCCTCGAGGTCGTCGGCGGCCTCGTCCAGGCGCTGCCCGAGCCGGGACAGCTTCGCCTGGACGGCCTTGTAGCGGTTGTCACCGGCCGCGGCCGCACCACCGGTGTAGGGAACGATGTCACTGCTCATCAGGGGCTCCTCAGTCGTGGTGGGCGGCGGCGGAGACGGTCTTCAGCCCGGCCTCCTCCTTGGCGTTCATGTCCTCGCCGTAGACGCGGGCGACCATCGTGGCCGCCACCTTGGCCGCCTCTCGCGCTGCCTCGCACTCCTCCGCGCAGCGCCGCGCCTGCTTCTGCATGCGGCCCGCGGCCTCGGACAGCTCCGCGATCTGCTCGGTCACCGCCGCGGTGACGTTGTGGTCGTCGGCCAGGTCGTCGGCCATCTCCTTCAACGCGGCGCCGATCTGGCCAAGTTGCTCAGCCATGGTCTCGGCCTGGTCCTGATCGGCGATCGCCTTCAGGGCGATGTTCGACATCTCCACCAGGTAGCCGTCGAACGTGATGTCCGTCTGGTGCTGCGCTTGCATGCTCACACTGCTCCCTTCTGTGCTGGTCTGCCGGTCGCTGCCTCGGCCGGGCTCCCGGCTGGCACCGGGCTGCCTCTCCGGGGCGTCGGGCTCCGGTTCCCGGCTGGTGCCGGGCCGTTGGGTGTGTGACTCCGGTGCGGGCGGCAGGCCCTTGACGCCGGTTGTCACGGCGGCGGGATCATCGGGGATGATCACCGCGTCCTCGATGTCCTCCCCGCCCCCACCGGAGGGCGAGGGGTGGGTGGGGCGGTCGGGCCACTCCACCGTCGGACCGGAATCGTCCGGACCGAACGGGTCGCCGGGCGGTGCGTCAGCCTTCGTGCGGCGGCTGCCACGCGGGCGGCGGACCCGCCGCCGCTTGCTCTTGCCCGAGCCGCTGGACGCGCCGCTGCCGCCCGGCGGAGACTCGCCCGGAGTATCCGGGCCGCCCCCTCCTGCGGGAGCGTCAGACGCGCCGCCAGACTGCTCCTTGCCGGCCTCCCCGCCCTTGCCATCCCCCGGCTCGGGTTTGTCCTTGCCGAGGTCGACCTTCTCCGGACCGTCCTTGTCGGCCGCGTCCGCGCGCCGCTTGTCCCACCGCCGCTGCGCTTCTTCCGCGATCGCCTCCCCGAGCGTGGTCCGGTCCTCGGCTTCCTTGCGGGCGCGCACCTTCTCGCGCTTCGCCCGGCGCGCCGCATCGCGCTCCTGGCGCCGCTCCTGGCGTCGCGCCTTACGGGCCGCGTCCCGCTCGTCCCGGGCGGCATCCTTGCGGGTCCGCTTGCGGTCCCAGCCCGCCACGCGGTCACCGAGCCGGGCCTCATGCGTGGCACCCCGCCGCTCCAGACGCGCGGCCTGCCGCGCCGCCGCCCGCTCCTGACGACCCCGCGCCCGCTCCACCCGCGGACTGGTCCCACCACCGCCGGCACCACGGCCACCACCACCGGCACCCGAGCCCCGACCACCGCCGGAACCACGGCCGTTGCCGTTCCTGCTCCCGCCTCCCGCGCCGCGGCCGCCACCCGTACCGGGACCACGGCCACCACCACCGGCACCACGACCGCCACCAGAACCGTTGCCACGACCGCCGCCGGCACCTGAGGCGGGCTTGGTGCCGCCACCGGAACCGCGGCCACCACCGGCGCCGCCGCTACGGCCGCCACCGGTCCCACGCGCACCGCCGCCGCTGCCACGGCTGCCGCTTCCCGAGGTGGGCTTGGCGCCTCCTGCGGGACCACGGCCGCCTCCACCGCGGCCGCCACCAGTGGCGCCGCTACGGCCACCCGAGCCGCGCGAGCCGCCACCGCTGCCAGTGCGGGACGGCTTGACGCCGCCCTTGTCCGGCACCGCACCCGAACCCGCCGCCGCCTTGGCCTGGCGCAGTTTCGCATTGTGCTTCGCCATCGCGGTGTGGTGCTCGGTACGCGTCTGCAAAAGCGCCGCTTTCCGGGCGATCTCCGCCTCACGCAGCGGCATTTCCGCATCATGCAGCGACTGGCGGATACCAATACGGTGCTCGATCCAGTCCCCGAGACGATCCGCGAGAGACCGGTGGTTCACATACTCGCCGTCACTTTCGAATTCATCCTCAGAATCCGGTTCTTCCGGTATCCCCTCGGAGCGCAATGCGTCCGCCGGATCCGGCGCGCCCGGAATCCTCGGCAATTCCATAGTGGTTTCCGTATCGGATTCCGGCGGAGTGTCGCCGGAATCCGTATCAGCGGGCGGGGTGTAGAACATGCCGCTGATATCAGGGGCGTTGGGAACAGTCCCGGAGTTGGGACGCCTGGCGAGATGAACGACGTTGCCTTCGCCGTTTTCATCGTCTGCCATGTCCGCCTCCCTCCTTCCGTGGAGCTTGACAAGGGATCGCCGCCTCGCGTACACGCGTGCGCGGCACGCGCGGTACGCGTCTCGCGCGGCACGCGTTGGGAGACGCCGAAGGGCCGCCCTCGCGTCGAGGACGGCCCTTCGTGCGTCGTGGTCAGTTGTGGCGGCGGTAGACGTTCTCCAGCGCCAGGGCCACATCCCGGATGAACCCGAGTTCACCGGAACGGAATGCCTGCGTGCCCCGGATATTCATCAGCCGAAGCCAGTAGTAGAACATTCCGAGTTCCTCGCCGTGAGCAGTCACCATTTCGGTTCTGATTTTCTGCTCATGCTGGGCCCGGTTGAACTGCTTGCGCTCAACCCGGGTGAGCGGGCGGCCTGTCACGCGGACTCCCGGCGGTCCTCGAGGTCGTAAATCGACCTGGGACCACCATACCCGGATTTCTGACCGACGGAACCTTGCTGCGGCACCGAATGCGGCGCGCCGCCCGCTTTGAGTGCCTTCTTTCGCTGATTCTCCAAGCGCTTTTCCTTCCTGGCCTTTCCGGTATTCACGACCGTCTCGTCGTGGGCGCGCCGCTTGTACGCGGATTTCTCCAGCCCTTCGGTGAGGGAATTCAGATCCCGCAGGACGGCATTCAGGGACTTCTCTACCGGCAGGGCCCGCATGCGGGCGTGGTACCAGCGGTCACCGTCCACGTGGACGCCGCGGCAGTGCACGCGGGTCTCGTCCCGGAGCGTCTCCAGGTGCCCGCGCACGTCCAGCAGCACCCGCTGGATGTCGGCGAGGTAGCGGGCGTAGGCGTCGGGGTTCTGCGCCACGTCGCGCAACGGCGCAGCCCCGTTCGGGTCGTTGGTGTTCACGGCGGGAACTCCTCCTGGTGTACTGGGGATTGCTGTGGACTGCTTCCGGCAGTCGCAGCGGGGGCCAGCCCGGTTCGGTCGGGCTGGCCCTCACTGGTGTGTGCCGGACGAGGGGCAGGTCAGGGGCGGTAGCCGTCGGCGAGCAGGATGGCGGCCTCCTGGCGGTACTCCGAGGCCGTGCCGGGCGACGCGACCGCCAGCTCGGCCTGAATGTCGGCCAGCGGCAGCCGGTCGGCGTCGCCGCCGACCCCGAGGATCATCCGGGCGACCCGGCGGACCGCCCGCTCGCGCGGCTTGAGCTTCGCCACGTCCTCGATTTCGACCGCGCGCCGCTCTACTTCGGCGGCGGCGAGCCGGGTTTCGGCAGCGGCGTACTCGGTTTCGGCTTCACGCTTGCGGGCCGCCTGCGTGGTCGCGTCGGCGGTCGCCTTGCGCTCGTTCTCCTGCGCCGCGAGCCGGTCGGCTTCGGCAGCGCGGCGACGGGTTTCGGCAGCAGCCCGCTCCGTTTCGGCGGCAGCGCGGTCGGCTTCGGCAGCACGCTGCCGGGCCTCCGCGATCTCCGCCGTCTCGATGGCTTGAGCCTCCGCCGCCGCGACCCGGTCGGCCTCCGCCGCGAGCCTCCGCTTCTCGGCCGCCTGGCGCTCCAGTTCCGCCGCGCGAACGTCCGCCGCAGCCCTGGCCTCGCGCTCCTGGGCCTCCTTGCGCTCCGCCTCGGCCTCGCGGGCGCGGGCTTCGGCGACCACCGCGTTGTCCAGGGCCTGCTGCTCCAGCTCAGCAGCCCGCTCCGCAGCGCTGACCCGGGCACGGGCGTGGGCTCGGGCCTGGCCGGTCTGCCCGTCGATCTGCGCGCGGACCGTCTCCACCTCGCCCTTGGCGCGCAGCCGCTCGGCCTCGGCCTGGGACTTGGCGATCTCGCTGCGCGTCTCCGCGTCCAGGCGGCGCCGCTCGGCTTCCTCCTGCCGCTCCTGGGCTGCTCGCTCCTGCTCATCGGGCATGGCCAGGGCCTGGGCGACGGTGTAGCCGTAGGGGGCCATCGTCATCGGCAGCAGCTCGTCCTCGTCGGCCTCCGACAGATCGCCGTCGTGCTTGCGCTTGAGCCACAGCTCGTAGGCGATCAGCTCCTGGTCCCGGCGGATCATCTCCGGGTAGGAGGTGACGCCCCACAGGCGCATCCGGCGGAAGATCCTGCCTGTGGCGACCGGGGCGAGGATCCACCGCAGCCACGGAATCGCCTCGCGTTCGGGCTGGTCAGGCCGTACCACGCGGTCGATCGCGGTACGCCCCAGCTCGACCACCACGATGAACAGCACCGGCACGACGCCGTGGGCGCCGGCGGCGACGTAGTCCAGCAGCCGCCAGGACCCCGCCGGGGCTCCGGACGCCGCGTTGACCACGACGGTGGTGGCGGTCAACAGCCAGACCGGATAGCGGATCCAGCCGATGGGGCGCTTGAGCCACGCCATCAGGAGGTCGACCGCGATCATGACCATGATGCCGACGTCGACGCCGACCGCGAACAGGCGCCCCTGCCACAGCGAGGAGAACCGCAGCTGGCGGGAGGCGAACACGGCGACGTGCTCGAACGACAAGTACAGGCCGATGCCCGCGAGAGCGAGCGCCGCGAGCACGATCAGGACGGCGGTCCGCACCTGCGAGAGGGTCAGCCGCGCAGCAGCTCCGGTCCCAGCAGATCCCGGAACCGGCTCATCGTCCTGGTTCCGCTTAGGCGTCTGCGAAACCGCGTCCGGTGCATCCGAAACGCGCTCCGGTGATCCCGAAACAGTGGGCGGTGCCTCCGAAACGGGGCGGTCAGGCGAGGCCGGACGGGGCAGATCAGTGATCGTCATCACGAGTCTCCACGAGGACGGTTGAGGACGGGCGCGGAACGAAACCCGGTGCGCCCGAAACGGAACCCCGGGCCGCCGAAACGACGGCCGGTACTCCCGGAACCGGGAGCGGCGGACACGAAACGAGCCCGTCAGACGGACGCGCGCGGTGCCGGAACCGGCACGGCCCGGTCGGCCGCGCGCGACAGCCTGACGATGTGCCACCCGGACAGGGCGACCGGTGGCACGTCAGAGGAGACCGGGCCGTAGCCGGACCAGCCGTCCGGGTCCGCACCCTCACGCTCAGCCGCGGCCCGCGCCGCACCATGGGTCAGGTGCGCGCTGTGATAGCGCCCGTCGCACAGCAACACGAAGTAGACGGAGGCACGAAGCTCGTCCGCCAGGCGCTGCGCGTCGGCACGGTAGTGGTCGGCGTCGGCGCGGGCCTCGGCAAGGTCGGCGACCAGACGCTCGATGGCCAGGTCGTCGCGGCGCTCCCGCGCGTGGGAGAACTCTTCGGCGACGCGCGCCTTCTCCTCCGCCTGGAGCCGGGCTTCGTTGTACCGCTCGGCTTCGGCGGTCAGCGTCTCAATACAGGCCTGCGTCATGCTCAGTTCGGTGTGCAGGGCCAGGAGGCGGGCCGTGCGGATGATGCGGAACATGCTGCTCCTCTAGTTGGCGCGGCTGGGCGCGACGATGCCGGTCCGTCCGGACTCCTCGAGCCAGCGCTGGGCGTCGGCGCGGTCGTGCGCGCTGACGAGCTGGGCAAGGCCGTCGTCGGTCAGCGCGAACGCGGACCACTGCGCATGCGCGTCGGCTTCGGCCTGGGCGGCGGCGATCTGGCTGGTAAGCCAGGCGGGCAGGGCCATGGGGAACTCCTCTCGGCGGCCGGGCTGTCCGGCTCCCCGTCGCCGCCCGACCCGGCCCGCCGTGGCGAAAGGCGGTCGGTGCGGGCGGCTCAGGCAACCGCCAGACCGTTCAGGCCGCCGTGACGACGGTCCGGTGCGGGGCGATGACCTGCCCGTCGGGCAGCAGTTCACCGGTGTCCTCGAAGAGCAGGACCGCGTTGCACAGCAGGCTCCAGCCCTGCTCCGGCACCGCGGCGATGACGCGGGCGGCGTCGCGATCCGGACTGTCTGCGGCCGGGCATCGCGGCTCGTGCCGGCACAGCGAAGTGGACAAACGGGCGGTGGTCGTTGATGCCATGGGCACTCCCGGCAGAAGAGAAGGTGCCGGGCCGCAGGGCGCGACCCGGCTGGGTGATGGCGAACTGCGTCACTGGGAGACGGCGCGGGCGCGGTCGCGGGAGGCGCGACGCCGCATCGAGCGACGCTCGGCCTCCGCCAGGCCGCCCCACACCCCGCTGGTCTCGCCTGTGTCCAGGGCCCACTGCAGGCAGCGCTCCATGACAGGGCAGCGGCGGCAGACGGCCTTCGCCTCGTCGATCTGCAGCAGCGCGGGGCCGGCGTTGCCGATCGGGAAGAACAACTCGGGGTCCTCGTCACGACAGCCAGCCGAGTCCCGCCAGTCGCGGGGGCGCGCGGCGGTCGACGGAGCGTGCGTGGACGAGATGTAGGTGGCGCGGGCAACTGTGCGGGGTGGCATCGGGTCCTCCACTGCGAAGAGGGCAGCCCCGAGGAGCGGGATCTCCTCGGGGCTGCGGGTGGTGGGGCGCGGAGTCAGCGTCCGCGTCGATCCTCCGAGCGGCCATTGGCCTCCCGGACCTTGCGCGACAGCTCCGCGCGTTCCTCGTCGGTCAGGCGGGTCGTCAGCACGACCATCACCTCCGGACGGCGCTGCGGTGCGCCTGGTCGGCCGGACGGACGAGGCGGTCGGAAGAGGTCCACACGCTGCCGACGGCGAACGGCTGCCCGTTGGCCTGGAACACATCCCGGATGATCACGGCCCACTGGGCGCAGCGGCGGCCCAGGAGTTCGCGGGCCCGCTGCGGGTCGCGCACCACGGCCAGGACCTCGAACGCGCCGTCCGTGTTCTGGTAGATCGCCCCCGGCTCCCGGGGGCCGATCTGCTCCTCGATCACGCGCCGCAGCGCCTCGGAGGTGACGGCGTCGGGTACGGCCTCGGGGGGCGGGGCCGGGTATGTCATGCTGGCGGGCACAGGTCCTCCTACGGTCCTGGACAGCCCCGGAGGGTCTCAAGTCGCCGGGGCTGTCGTATGTGAACTCTGCTGTGGGAGCGGGCTGTCCAGACGAGCAACCGCCGCGGCTCTTCGTGCGAGGTGCCGGTCAGGCGTCCCGGGTGCTGGGCCGGTAGGCGTGCCGGGGGTGGTCGTCGGCGAACAACGTCCATCGGCGGTCCTCGGCCTCGGTGAGGTGTTCGCCGACCTCCACCTTCACGGGGCAGGCCGGGTCCGGGCAGCGGTAGCGGTGAGTACGGGAGTAGCGGACCACGGAGTGCCAGCCGGTCAGCAGGACCGAGCAGACCGCGGAGCCGTACACGGCCGCAGTGGGCAGCGGAACGTGAGCGGCACTCAGCCCCCAGCCGTTCGCAGCCCCCAGTACGCCGGTTACGAAAGCGCCGGTCATGGCCACAGCGGGCGAGATGGAACGCACTGAATTCCTCCGGTAAAAGAAGGAGCGTGCCCACACGGTGTCGGGCACACTCCCAGGTCGGGACCCCTGGATGCGGGGCGGTTCAGCGAGTTTCGGGTCAACGACGAGGTCGCAGAGGGGAGAGGGGGACCGCGGGGCTCTCCGACGGTGCGCCGCCGTCCGGCCGCTCAGCCCGGCGGGCGTCAGCGGTCATCACCTTTGGGAGCACCTTCTGCCAGTCGGCCCGCCGCTGACGGGTCCGCTGCCGCGCCTCGTCCCGCTCGCGCTCGGGATCGTCCTGGATCTCGGCGAGCAGCTGCCGCGCGCGCTGACGGCGAGGATCGGCTTCCTGCTCCCGAAGCCGCAGGTAGAGGGTGGCGAGACGCTCGCCGTCGGGGCAGCGCAGTCGCTCGCCGCTGCGACTGGTGGCCTCGCCGGAGCAGGCCGCGCACCGCTGACGGTGGACGTGGAGCGCCTGCTCGGCCGTCCTCGCCGTCCGAACGGCCGCCTCGATCTGGCTGACGGCGGGCGGCCTCGGCGTCTTCGGCTTCCGCAGCACCTTCGTCGCGCGGCGCGCCGTACTCGGCACGGACTCCAGCAGCTCGGTGCGCCATCGGCCGGGCGCGATATCGATGACGACCCGGCGGTTGCTACCGGCCGAGCAGCGGCGCGGGTTGGCGGTGCCAGCCCTCCGGTCGTGGTGCGGGACCAGCTTGGCGGTGCTCTGCACGTTGGTGATGGGGCACCAGGTCTTGCAATCCGGGCAGACCAGGTGCTCCTTGCCCGGGCACAGGTCGATCTGGGTGATCTTGAGGGTGGAAATGGTGATCGGCGGCCGGGGGTTGATGTTCCCGGTGCGCGTCTTGCGTCGCCGCTTGCGGGCTACCGGCGTCTCGGTCGGGGTCACGAGGAACTCCTTCGTGCGGGAGAACAGCGGGCGTCGCGGTGTCCTCTCCGTCCGCCAGGCCGCCGGAGGTCCGGCGCGCATCCTGACGGTCGGGCAGCACATCGCTGCCAAGTCGCCCCGGGGGATTTGGTCGAGCTATCGACCCCAGGCGCCCCGAAGACGGGACGGCGACTCTTCGAGCAGTACAGATACGTAGCCCTTGATCGACAGAGCGTTAGAGCTATCGTTATCGACTAGTAGAGACCATGTGGGCCGCGGAGTCAATACCGATAGCTCTAGTCGTGTCCGGTGGTTGTACGGGGGCGCCGACCCCTGATAGAGCTAGCCCTACACTCCTGAGTGAGGGATGCTTTTGAAAGGTGCCTTCGATGCCCGTGTCGTACCGCGACATCGCCGCTGACCTGCGGCAGCAGATCAGCGAGGGGCGGCTCTTGCCCGGCGATAAGTTGCCGATGCTCACGGAGCTTCAGGCCAAGTACGGTGCCGGCTACCAGACGGTGCGGTCGGCCATCAACCTTCTGGAGCAGGAGGGTCTCGTGATCGCGGTGCGCCGCCGAGGGACGATCGTTCGCGAGCGCCCGGAGAAGAGACGCATCGTCCGATCGCGGCAGGTGTTCCGTGACGACCTTGGCTACTTCTTTGACCCGACGGCTCAGCCCTGGGTCGCCATCCAGCAGCCCACAATCCGCTGGGGCACCGTCCCCGCAGACCTGGCATCGGCTCTTGACGTCGAGGTCGGCGACGAGGTCTTGATTCGTCATCGTGTGATGGGCGATCAGGAGTCACGACAGGCTATGCAGTTGGCGACGAGCTACCTGCCCGGCGATCTCGTCCGCGGGACCCAACTGGCAGAAGCTGATACCGGCCCCGGCGGAATCTACGACCGGCTGGAGGAGATGGGGCACCGCCCACTGAGATGGTCCGAGTCCGTCACCGCTTGCATGCCCTCACCCGAAGAAGCCGAAGCGCTCGGTCTGCCGGCCGACATCGGTGTTCCACTGCTGCGACTACTCCGAACCACCACCTCGCCTACCGGTCGGGTCGTGGAAGTGAACGACACCCGCATGTCCGCAGAGCGTTTCGAGATCGGCTACGACATCAGGCGCAGTCCAAGCGCACGGCTGTCCGATACAGAAGACGGAGCAGACCAGCCCTGAGCAAGCAGGACCATGCAGAGCTACGTTGAAGCGGTTTAGGGGCGCACGAAGGTGGCGTCTGGATGGAATCCGGGCTGGTGACGACACGTCAAGCACAGGAAGCCTCGGGGGTTGGTGGAGCGGTACAGTGACCCCCAGCGTTGATCAAAAAGAGAATGCCCCCGCGACCTTAGGCAAGTCGGGGGGGGCGGGGCCAACGGACCATTCGCACTTCGGGTCCTGAGGCCGGTGCCGAGCACCCTTTTACCGGAAAGGAAGGTGCGCGACGTTGATCAGAGTACCCGTTCCCGGGTGCACACACACCGCACCCCGCCGTAGGTCCAGCAGTCGCTGCTGGGCCCACGGCGGGGTGTTCGTGCTGTCTGAAGGCGTCCCGAACCGCACCTTGGGTGAGGGGGTCGGGATGACGTAGCCGTCTGGGGCGGCGCCCGCACGCGGGTCTTCGTGCCGCCCCGGGTCGCTCAGCTGTCAGGTGCCTGCGAAACACCTGGGCTGGCGCCCGTCTGCCACCGGGAGGGCTTGGGAGAGCCCCCCGAAGGGATTGTTCGTCCGGTTGGGAGCCGGCTGAACGGTCCGTTCTTGGTTCGCCAGAACCGCGAGGTCCATAGAGGGCCTCAGCCGTCAGGCACGAGGCCCTCACGACTGGAGTCATTGTGCATGACGTTTTTCCGGGCCGCCAGTCTCGGCATGCCCGATTGACGCGTATTGGCCTGTCTCGTCCGCCACAGTGCCGGGCGTCGGGCCTGTTTATCGTTCAACAGCACCAGGACGGCGCTACTCCGTTCGGGTACGGCCGTGCGCCGGGAACTCGGGATTTCCGAGGCAATGTTTCGGGATCCGTCACGAACAGCGGCCGCGATGTGCTTGATCCGTTCGTGAGAGCACTGATGCCGATCGAGTTGTCCACAGGAGACGTCGGCCGGAGCGGGCCGATCCCGTGTGCCGGGAGACGATGCGAGGTTTCTGCCCCCCGGGCGGGAGCCGCGACGTCCCGCGCTCTGTCCACAGGAGATCGGGCTCAAGGTCAGGCCATGAACACGACATTGAGCCGTCTTCGGGTGGCCCGGTGAACGGCGCGGCGGCGCCGGCCGCTGTCGAGAGGCGCGTGCCCGGGCCGCGCCGTGGCCGAGAAGCGGAGGGCCACGCCGTTGTTCGCGCCCGTGAGACCGCGGAGCGGGGTGCGGTGCCGATCGTGACCCGGTTTCCGGCGGCGTGGCTCGCCTCGCTGACAGGGGACTGCATCCGGGTGGTGACCACGGTGCGGGACTACGGCCGCAAGTCGGGGGAGTGCTGGGCCTCGGACCAGACGATCGCCGACCGGCTGGGCCTGTCGCGCGGTGGTGTGAACCGCATGATCCGCAAGGCGGAGGCGTTAGGGCTCGTGGGCTCGTCGTACTACCCGCGAACGGGTACGCGTTCGCGGCAGGTGAGGCCCCTCCGCGAGGATGAACTCGCGGTGTGCGTGTCGGCGCGGGCGCGCGCCGACTTGGCGGGGACCCGTTTCAAGGTCTACTCGGCCTTGTCGGTCCGGGAGCACCTGGGGGAACCGACTTCGTTGGCGCAGTTGTCGCGGATGTGCGGGATCACTGTGGAGACAGCGCGGGTGGTCGCGGCTGAGCTGGTCGCGGACGGCTGGGTGGAGCGCCAGGGGAAGGGTGGCGGGGCGTTCCAGTACGTCGTGCACGCCGTGCCGGTGGCGGGGGTGGCGACGCAGTTGTCGTTGTTCCCGCAGCCGCAGCAGTCGGCCCGGCCCGCGGACGAGGAGACCGGGACCGGGAGCGACAGGAGCGAGGTCGAGGCGGGGTTCTGCTCGGGGCAACTGGCGCTGGTCGATCCGGCGTTGACCCCCCTCGAGCTGGTGACAGCTACCCCCTTGGATTCGGTGACAGCACCCCCCCTTGATCTGGTCGCACAAACAGGCAACCTTGATCAGGATCTTGTGAATAGGCAGGTGGCAGGGGGTTGCTGTTCCCGCGAAGCGGAAAGGTCCGTAGCGCGTGAGCGCGCGGGCTCGCGCGAGGAGCAGCACCGTGCCGGCGCCAGCTCGCGTGAGCCATTGGTGACGGTGAGCCCGCTGCGTGGGGAACAGCAAAAGGAGTCCTCCGCCGAGCAGCAGCGGGGTAATCGACGCGGCGGCAAGGAGGTTGTTGCCCGGCCATCAACCGCGGGGCACCACCATCGGAGCGCGACGTTCCCCGATGATGTTCGTCTTCGGGTGGCTCTGGCTCCGGTCGCGGGGCTGTGGGGGCGGTTGTCGGGCTGGCAGCAGGACCAGGTCGAGTCGGCGGCGAAGGCGGAACTCGTACGGCTGGCCGCTGTGCTGCCGCAACCGGACTTCGCGGCGCAGCTACTGGCCGACCGGCTCGCCGACCGACTGAACGAGGCCGGCGGCGAAGTACTGGTACGCAGCCCCTACGGCTGGCTCACCCACCGCGGTCTACCACGCCGGTCCGCCTGCACCGACGTACGCTGCGACGACGGCATCCGGCTGGACACCCGTAGGGACTGCGAGATGTGCGCCAACGTCATCCACCTGCGACGCGCCGGTCGCGCGGCGATCACCGCGCAGGTCGACCGAGACTTCCCGGGGCTGAATCCTCACCAGCGCCGACAGATCGCCGAGGAACGGCTGCGCCGCAGGACGGCGCAGGAGGCCGAGGACCTCGCCCGGCGCAAGGCGCAGGCCGCTGTCGAACAGTCCCGTGCCAAGACGGCCACCGCGCAGCTCCGAGCCGACGCCGAGGACGCCGAACGAGTTCGACGCGCGCGACCGTGCGCCGACTGCGGCATGCCCGGGGCGGCAGGGTTGTGCCCCACGTGCGGAGAGAAGCGCACCACCGAGACGACCATCCGCCAAGCCTCGGTGGTGGCGGCCGCAGGCTGGTCCGACGCCACCGACCGGCACGACATCGATGCGGTCATCCGCGAAGCCGAGGCCACGGTCCGCGCAGGAATCGCCGAAGCGCAGGCGCAGTTGAGCTGCGCGGGAGAGCCGGTGAGCGAGCACGTCCTCGCCGTTGCCGGCCGCCTGGCCGCTCAGAACGCCGCCGACGACTGCGAGCGCTCCGCTGTGTCGAGCTTGGCGCGCAGCCCGGAAGCCGAGACCGAAGCGGCCCTCGCGTACGAGGCAACGATGCGCTCGGCCCACCGCTACCCCACCCGGGCCGCCGCGAGCGACGCCGCGGCCGAGGCGGCGGAACAAGCGCGCCAACGCACCGCCCGACACCTGCTGGACCGGCGCATCACCGAGATCCTCGCTGCCCGCTCCACACGCCAGGAGCTCATCGGCATCCGGCCCGGCTCCTGGACGTGCAGCGACTGCGGCCGGACCTCACAGCGCACACCGCCGCAGTCCGGACGATGCCTCAGCTGCGAACTCACCCACCACAACACCCCGACCAGCCAAGGAGCTCCAGCGTGAAGCCGCGCCGACCGGCCAGCTCGACGTGCCCCGGCACCCCCCGAGTTACCCGGACACACGGGACTTGAGCCGATCCTCGGCATACGGTGATCACCGTCACGGCCACCACCCGAGACCAAGATCATGGAGGGAAACCGATGATGTTACAACTGCGAACCGGCAACCGGATGGCGGCCCTGACCGTCGTCCTGGCCGGCGTGCTCACCGCCTGCGGTACGCACACAGCGAGCGCGCCGCCACCCAGCCCGGCAGCCACCACCACCTCGGCCGACCCGGAAGCGAGCGCGAAGGCGGCCGTCCTACAGGTCTACCGCGACATGTGGGACGCGGAAGACCGCGCCTACGCAACCGGCCAGATGAACGCTGACGTGCAGAAATACGCCACCGACAAGGCGTTGACCGACATCAAACTGACGGTGATCTACTACCAGGACTACGGGTCGGTCATGAAGGGCGAGCCTGTACTGTCGCCGCGCGTCACCACGATCCAGACGAAGACCGATCCGTACACCGCGACGATCACCGACTGCGTGGACAGCAGCCACTACATCGAGGTCAACGCCAAGACTGGCAAGCCCGTTCCAGTCACGGGCGGATCCCACCGACACGTGGTCACCTCCACGGCCCGTACCGTCGGCGGCGTCTGGATGATCCTCAGCTCCGTCATCGACCGGAAGCGGACATGCTGACCGCGCCGCTGGCCGTCGCCGCGACCGTCGTGGGCTTGCTCCTCACCACCGCTCCAGGCGCTTACGCCGACTCCGGGGGCGGCGGCAGTGTCGTCTGTCCGCCGGAGAAACTCGACTGCCGAGTGACCGCCACCGGCCCTGGCACCTCCTCATCAGGGTCCGCCGGGCACAGCGGTAGTTCCAGTCGAGGCGGGTCCGTTCCGGCGTGCAAAATCGAAGGCGCCGCCGTCCCGTGCCACCGCGACGACATCGGCGACTTCAACCCCTCTGACGCCTGCTACTGGGCTCCGCTGTCGCCGCAGCCTCCGGCCGGTGACCCCCTGTGGCGCCTCGCCACCGGCCTGCCCGCGGACTGGAAGCCCGGCCCGAACCAGGGCGAGTTGTACAACGTGGTGTGCCCTGGGGCCGGGCGCGAGGTTGATGGTGGGACGTTCTGGTCGGCGAGGCCGCCTGCGCAGGCCGGGCCGGACCTGGCCGCCCTGGCGCGGCAGGCGGTGAGCAGGATGCGGCTCGCGCCGCCGGCCATCGGTATCGATCCGCAGCCGTCCGGGATGGGGCTGGTGGGGATGCCGGTGTGGATGTGGAACAAGCCCGGGGCGACCACGACCGGCCCGGCGTCGGCGAGTGCGTCGGCGGGAGGGGTGACGGTCACCGCGACCGCCACGGTCGCGAACGTGACGTGGTCGATGGGCGACGGTAAGACCGTGGTGTGCACGAGCCCCGGTGAGCCCTACCAGGCTTCGTATGGTAAGGCGATGTCGCCGACCTGCGGGTACATGTACCAGCAGACCAGCGCCGATCAGCCCGGCGGCAAGTACCACGTCACCGCCACCACGACCTGGAACGTCCACTGGGCCGGTGCCGGTCAGGAAGGCGACCTCACCGTCACCCGCGGCCCCGCAGCTGTGGACATCGCGATCGGCGAAGCTCAGGTCCTCGGCTCTTGAAAGAGCTTCTGCACCCGCAACTGACTCACCGTTCCCTGCGGCCGCGCCCGGCCGCTGGGCACCCGCATTGGAGCGCCCGTTGCCCTACGAGGCCCGCGATCTGAACCTGACCGATCCGACGAAGGGTTACCTGCA
This sequence comes from Streptantibioticus parmotrematis, assembly GCF_019890615.1. GTDB lineage: Bacteria > Actinomycetota > Actinomycetes > Streptomycetales > Streptomycetaceae > Streptantibioticus_D > Streptantibioticus_D parmotrematis. Next base: position 32,208 of record NZ_JAINVZ010000035.1, read on the forward strand.
CTTCGTCCTGTACACCGAGGCACGCCTCGGCGTCGCCACGTCGTCGCTGAACGCCGAGCTGGACATCGAGGCGCAGCAGACCGTGACACCTCACTTCCAGGAGTGGCTGAGCAGGCTGGTGCCTTGCGAGCCGAACGCGATGCACTGCACCCTCGTGACACCGATGGACATCCCGACCCTGTTCCTCCCATGCGCCACGCAGGACAAGGGAAACCCGTCGGCCGCCGAAGCTGGCTGCACGTGCCGCAAGACCTTCTATGACCCCCAGTTCGGGCTGCCCGTCGTCGCCGAACACTTCAAACACACGGGTACCGGCGGCACGGATCAATGGAGCTACCAGACTTACGCTCCGCTCGAACTGCGCCCCGACGACAGCTTCAGCCGCTTTCACACCGGCCGCGGCCTGTTCTGGGCCCGGACGGAAAAGGGCGACCTTTCGATACTTCCGCAGCGCCGCGCCCTGGGTTACAACCTCGGGTACAACGGCGGCGGCCCGCACGCTCTGGCCGCCTACCTCACCCAGGTCGCCACCACCGACGGGCAGAACACGACCGCCGGCGCCCAGTACGAGGACGCGCACCCGGCGATCCTCGCGTGGACGCAGAGCAGCGCGGCGGACCGTGGCACGAACGAACTGTCCCTCAGCGACCTCGAGGCCATGATGGCGAGCTGGCCTCAAGACCGCTGACCGTGCCGACGCCCACTGACCTGATGCCCGTGGGCGTCGGCACGTTCGGACCGGAGATTGTGCCGTCTCCCACGGGACGACGGGCGAAGTCACCGGGGCCGTCTCCGGGGACGTGGCCCGCCCGGGTCCCCGGAGACGACGGAGACAGTGAGGGTGCAGGGGAAGCGATCCACCCAGGCACGGAGGCCCCGATGGTCCGCCCGACCCCGCACCCCTTGCCGGAGCAGCGCGAGCGCCTGGAGCAGATCGTTGACGCGATCCGGCTACGGATGGCGCTGTACCCGTCGCAGAAGCCGCCGTCCGTTCAGCGCCGCTCCCGATCACGGCAGCTCTGCGGTTCGCCGACATGGTGTGCGCGAGGTGCGCGCGAGACAAGTCCCGGTGCCCCCGCAAGCGGGGCAGGAGTACGACCGGGGCCGCCCCTCGCTCCTGCCGTCACCGGTCTCCAGACCGCCCCGTCTGGTAGGACGACGTCGACCTCCCAGTGAGACAGGTCAGCGGGAAGCTGAACGGCATGGATTCAGCCACTGTTCGTAAATTGCCCGGCAGGTCTGGGACAGCTGCGAGTACGGTCGATCAGTTTGACGGCTGACGGCGGCAGCCGACGGGAAGTGCCGGTCGGCGTGTCATCGCATCGCGGTGGGGGGTGGTTCGATGGGCAGAACCGAGCAGGAAATCGAGAAGCAGTTCGCGCAGCTTCGGCAGAAGGTAAAGCTCGCCATGCCGAGGTACTCAAGCACGACGTCGACGACGACCAGTTCGCGGTGGCGTACGACCAGCTGATGAACGTCACTGGCGAACTGGTGGAGTTCGAGGCGACGATCCCTGAGCGTCTGGCCGCTCCCGATCGCCAGCGCAGCGAACGCATCGTGATGTGGTCCTGGCGTGCCCAGGCCGTCGTCGCAGCGGTGCTGATCGCGCTCGTCTTCATCCTCGACCGGTCGTGGTGGTGGCTGATCCTGCTGCTCCCGCACTTCGCGGAACCGTGGCCGGCTGCTTCCAAAAGGTCGACGCGGAAAACCACCGCGACCGCCGGGCCGGAGCCATCGCCCTGCACGTGGCCGCGCTCCTGGTGGCACTCATCAGCCTGAGCCTGATCAGCCGGTGGTTCCTGTTCGCCGTCGCCGTCCTCTGGTTGTTCGTCGCCGGTTGCAACGGGGAGGGTGCGGACACGGGTGAGAGGGGGGCACGGCGATGAGCGGCGACTACAGCTACCAGGTTCACCGCCTGGAGAGCCAGAACGACGAGATAGAGCACGAGCTGCGCTCGAAGCTGGGAGACGTCGAAGACCTCGACTACGAGCTGCACGACATCCGCGGCGACATCCGCAGCGTCGAGGACGATCTCAGCAGCGTCAGCAGCAACCTCAGCGAACTCGACGACGACTTACGCAACCACATCCGGGACACCGGGCAGGCCCTGAAACGGCTGACCGGCCGCGTCCAGGCCCTCGAGGCCCATCTCCTCGCCGCGGGCGGCGCGCCCCACGCCGACCTCGACACCCTCGACCCCCAATGGAAGAAACTTGCCAGAACCGCCAACCACGGCTGGCACGTGCGCTCCGGCCTGCTCAGTCCTCACCAACGCGACATACACCACAGCCACATCCGGGAGCACAACCACGCACTCCAACAGCGTGACGAGCACCGGGTGAAGGCAGTGGAAGCCGCCCGGACCCTGGCCAGCCAACCGCCTACGTCACGCGAGTTCCAACAGGCTTCACGGATTTCGCCACCTCCCGCAGCCTGGCGGAGCACAACGAGCAACGCGCCCACCAACTGGCCGACCGCGCCGCGACCGCCCAGAAGGTCCTCGACCAGGACGACGTGCTGCGCCAGGCGAAAGCATCGCTGATCGAACAAGGCGACAAGGCGCAGAAGAAACGGACCTGGCACCTGCGCAGCCGTCTGGCCGAGGTGATCCGCGACCGCGCCCTGCTGCCCATGTGGTTTGTCACCGTGCTCGGCCCCGTGCCGCCAGCACACAAAACGCAAGAGTGGATCGATCTCGCCACCGAGATCCTGGCCTACCGGATCACCTACCAGATCACCGACCAGGTCGTCGCGCTTGATCTCGCTCCCGACGGGGACGTACCGCGTCGCACCCAGTGGTATAGAGAACTCACCGCAGGCCTGCGCCGTTGGTAAAAGCGGCTGCGGTGGCCTCCGCGTCTTGGGGGCGAATCACTGTCCAGTCGCCCGAGCGGCCGGTGCCCAGACGCTCGCCGATGCCTGCGAGGGCTTCGCGCAGGCGCACCTGCACGTCGTGGTTCTGGCCGCCTCGGGACGGCTACGGATCGCCATCGCGGGTGCTGGGGGCGCTCTGGCCCGGTTCTGTGGCTGTCTTCCACAGTTAGGTGGGCCAGGTGCGGAGGAGGTTGGCGGTGGTGGCTGCTGTGCTGTGGTCGGTGCGTAGGTGGTCGACGAGGGCGGTGATGTGGTGGGGTGCGGGTTTGACGTGTCGGCCGCTGTCGGGGTGCTGGCGCTCCACCGGGTGAGGAGGTGCCGGTCGATGAGGCTCGGTCGGTGGGAGAATCACCGTCTATCCAACAAGTTCTTCGGGCGGGGCGGACGTGATACGCGCCCGGCCTTGACAGGAGGAGGTGTTCGTTGGCCGACGTGAGGGTCCGTTGTCCGAGCTGTCCTGATCACCCTGTGCTCAACGCGCCCGAGGACACTGATACCCGCAAGTGCATCCGCTGCCAGGGCGATCACCGCTGGCTGTCTGAACCTCATCCGAGCGATCACCTGTGCGGGGTATGCCGGAGCGAGTGCCCGGTCTGCCACGCGCCCAACGGGCCCGGGAAGAGCGGTGTTTGCCGGGACTGCTCGCGTCAGTGCCGGCGTTGCGGGGGCACGGTGCCTGAGCGTGAAGCCGAGGTGGAGACCGTCGCACCACGACCCGGTAGTTCCCGAACCCGGCTCCGGTTTTCCGCGACCTGGTCGCGGACCCTGTGTGACCGGTGCCTGCAGGGGTTCCGTAACGAGGAGGAGCAAGTCCTTGCCGCATTTCCCGCGAAGCTGCTGCGGGCCTGCGGCGGTCACCCCCCTCACGCGGTCTACGAGGTGCGCCGTCAGCTCTCCAGCGGCGTGAAGGTCCACCGGCTGGTCGACCGGGTCGAACGCCGCTGGTCCCTGGGATGGGCCCACCGGCCCTTGAGGCGGGAAGCCGACGAGGAGACAACCGCCTACGAACCGGCCGACGTTGCCCTGTGGCTCGTCGCTCCCACCGCCTGCCGGGGCGGGTGCGAAGACGGCTGGGATCCCAGCAACCCGGACCGGCCCTGCGCCACCTGCCAGCCCCGTACACCGCACCGGCCCATCGTCGAGCGCAGCGAGACTGCTGCCGACATGGCCGCCACGGCCCGCCAGGCGGCGCGCGCGGCCAAGTCGGCCACCACGCCAGGAGAGTATGTTCCGGCCGATTCCACCGAGGACGCGGACGTCCGCGTGCGACGCGTTCACGCCTTGATAGAGCAGAAGCGGACCCGGAAGGCGACCGAGCGCCGGCCCGAAATCAGCATCGCGGAAGAGCAGGCAGACCCTGTGTGGGCCGCCGCACTGCAACGTGCACGCCGGGAGCGCCGCCGCCCGCTTGACGGCTCATGATCTCGTCAGCGCCGACGCTGGCCCCGATGCCGCACCGCCCTGGAGACGTATGGTGAGTCCAATGCCCCCGAAGGGGCGCGACCTTGCGCTGATCGCGTTGCGCGCAGCACGCGAGAGCGCTGGTCGCAGAGCGGTCCACCCCGGCCGAGCGCCGGTTGACAACCGGCCGCTGTTCAGCCGCAGCAATCCTCAGCTGATCGGCCAGCTCATCTGCGAGATGATCGAAAGCCGCGGATGGGCGAGCGCAGATCCGCTGACCGCCTGGTGGCGTACAGCCGTCGATCACGTAATCGCTGAGCACGCCGAACCAACGGCGTTCGATCCGGTGGCTGGCAATCTCGTGGTGCGCGCAGACTCAATCGCCTGGGCCACCCAGCTGCGCCTGCTGGCCCCCCAACTCGTCGAACGCCTCACAACCCCGCCAGGCGGATCCTCCGTGCGCACCATCACCATCTACGGTCCGAAACGCGGCACATATCAGCAAGTGCTGCCGCAACTTCCGTCGGGCGCCCGCGCACCCGAGCGGCGGGCCGTGGCTGAGCCTCCGGTGGACGCCGCCATCGAAGCAGCCCGTGCACGGCAAGCGCACTCGGCAATCCGCGAGCCAGTCCGGGAGTTCGCCCAGGCCCGAAGCCTTCTGGCTTCTGGACGAGGCCATAGGCCGTGGTGACGCGTTGACCGCGCCTTTGCTACGCCGTAGGCCGCCGACCGAGACCGCACACGACATAGGAGGCTCATGTGGCTGATGACGGCCAGTCACTCCACGATATCTCGGCAGAGAAGAACGTCTTGCGCGCCATGCTGCTTTCACCGGCGGTTGTCGCTGATGTTGTGGAAATCTTGCACGGCTCTGATTTCTACCGTCCTGCCCACGACCTGATTTACACCTCACTCCTGGCCTTGTACGCGCGAAACGAGCGCGGAGACATCTCAGCCCTCACTGCGCTCTTGACGGAACAGCAACTGGAAAGCGCAGGAGGAGCCGATTACCTCCACTCGCTGCTCGAAAGCACATCGAAAGGTAAACATAGTTGGCGCAGGGACGCCCAACGTATCCAGAAGCTTTCCGTCGTAAGGCGCACTCAGGCTGCCGCGGTCCACATCGAGGGGATGGTCAGCGACGCGACCACCGAGAACCTCGATCGCATCGCAGACGAAGCGCAGGCAGAAATCTTCGCCGCGACCACCCGCCACGCAGGCATACCGCCAGCCCTCGCGATCGCAGAAGTCCTCGACGGCACTCTGGATCAACTGGAGGCCCTTGCCAGCACTGCGGGAGCGAACCCGGGCGTACCGACTGGGTTCGACGATCTCGACGCACTCACCGGAGGAGGGCTCCATCCCGGTCACCTCGTGGTCATCGCCGGTCGGCCAGCCATGGGCAAGACCACCCTTGCTCTGGACTTCCTGCGCAGCGCAAGCATCACCCACGGTCTCCCGGCGGCTCTGTTCACCCTGGAATCGAACCGGCACGAAATCGCCATGCGGGTGTGCAGCGCCGAATCCCGAGTCGCACTTCACCACATGCGCTCCGGCAACATGACGGAAGATGACTGGACCCGACTGGCAAGGAAAATGCCGGACATCTCGGCAGCCCCTCTCTATATCCAGGACGGAGCGTACGGAACATTTGTTGACCTGCGCCCCCAGTGTCGGCGACTGGTCGCCCAGCGCGATGTACGTCTAATCGTGATCGATGGATTGCACACTCTCACCTACGGCACTCGGCCCTTCGCCTCCCGCTACGAAGAAGTATCCGAGATCTCGCGATGCCTCAAGTTGCTCGCCAAGGAACTCGGCGTCACAGTCGTCGCCACGTCCCAGCTCAACCGCGGCCCCGAACAACGCGTGGACAAAAAGCCCCTGCTGTCAGATCTGAGAGACTCCGGTGCTCTGGAGGATAATGCAGATCTAGCTATCCTCATTCACCGGGAGGACGCCTATGATAAGGAAAGTCCTCGAGCGGGTGAGGCTGACCTCATTGTTGCAAAGCACCGGAACGGCCCAACGGCAACAATTACCGTGGCTGCACAAAATCACTATTCAAGGTACGTGGAAATTGCGCGGTAGGTCATCTGACTCCTGTAGCGTCTAAAATTCCGTGTCATCTTCTCGGTCGTCGCCTCATATCGACGTTATGTCGCAGGTCGGCGGTGTGTATCGAACGAGGGTACTGAGCAAGTGACACGGCTCGCGCGAATGCCCAGGGCACAGACGTGGCAGATGACACAACCCGCGACAACCTGCAATCCTGTTCGTCCCGCGCCTTCCCGCCCACAGACGAGCCGTTGTGCGTCATGATGGAAGCGGCCCATGAACACCGCATCCTTCGAACATCCCGGGGCCGCGAGTAGAAGGACACCTTGATGACCATCGACATCACCACGCGTCAGCACGACCTGCTCACACTGTGCGCACTGCGCGCCGGCAACGCTTGTGTCGACTGGAGCCTGATCGCCCGCAACGCCGTGGGTCCCGACGGCCTCGCGGACCTCCTGGACGGCCGACTTCGCGAGGACTCGCGCGCCGCCTCCAAGAACCGGCCCGTGCTTCAGCGGGCCCTCTCCGAAGGCCTAGACTCCGCTCGCGCGCGCGTCGACGACGAATTGACGGCAGCCGAGAAGGTGGGTGCCCGCCTGGTGACCGTCCTCGATGAGGACTACCCGGCAAACCTGCGTCTGATCGGCAACCTCCCGCCGTTCCTGTTCTACCGCGGTGAACTCGACCGCCGCGACGCCCGCTCGATCGCCGTCGTCGGAACCCGCACGGCCACGGAGGACGGACTGCGGCGGGCTGCCCGGATGGCCCGCGAGCTGATCGACCACGACGTCGTGATCGCCAGCGGTCTCGCCAAGGGCATCGACGCCGCTGCCCACCAAGCCACCCTCGACGCGGGCGGCCGGACCTTCGCCGTCATGGGCACCGGCATCGCGGCCCCCGTTTACCCCGCCGAGAACCGCCCGCTTGCGAAAGCCATCCTTGCCGCCGACGGCGCCTTGCTGAGCCAGTTCTGGCCCACCAGCGGACCAGCGAAGTACACCTTCCCGCGCCGCAACGTCGTCACCTCCGGCACCACCTTGGGCAGCGTCGTCATCGAGGCCTCCCACACCTCCGGGGCCAAAATGCAGGCGCGTATTGCCGCTGAGCACGGAAAACTCGTCTTCTTGATCAAGTCGCTCGCGGATACTCAAGGCTGGGCGGCGGCGATGCTCGCCGACAACCGCGCGATCCTGGTCACCCGTTCCAGCGATATCACCGAACGTCTCAGCCGGGCCGCCGACGTCCAGCGCGCCGGACAGCAGCGCCAGCAGCTCGTCCTGGCCGGCCTGTGACGACAAACGTCCCGGAACCAGCGGGTTTTCCCAACTGCCCCGTCTGCGCCTACCTCGCTAATGGCACAGCCCGCTTGTGCTCCGAGTGCGCCGGACGCACCCTCCAGCCCCTCGCCGACCACCACTGTCCCGTCTGCTCGCAGCTGGTCGTGCCCGGCCGGTCGTGCGCCAACCGCTTATGTGCGCTGCCAGTGGCTCAGCGCGGGTTCTCCCGGGTTGATGCCATAGCGGTCTACTCAGGAGCGTTGCGCTACAAGATCCAAAGACTGAAATATGAGGGTGTGCGTGGTTGGGCGCTCATCTTCGGACGCCTCCTCATCGGCTGGATGGAAACACATCCTGAGCGGATGCAGGGCGTCGATCACGTTGTGGGCAACCCCACTCACACCGGTCGTCAGCCCCTCCAGCACATCGAGGCGATCATGGACGCCGCCTACGCAGAGGACGTGACCCGTACCTTTCCACTGAGCCCCCCGGGTCGGCACCGCCTCGTGAAAGCTGCGGAAACCCCTCGCTCTGCTACGAAACCCCTCGACGCCAAGCGGGCGGCCGGAGCCGCGCACGCCGCCGCCGTCACCTGGGCTGGCGACCTGCACGACCTCAAGGGCGCCACGATCCTCCTCGTCGACGACATCCTCACCAGCGGGTCCACCCTCCAGCACGTCGCGCTCCGGCTCCGGGCATACGGTGCTGCGGATGTTCGCGGCCTCGTCCTCGCACGCGTCCCTTGGAGTGGATAGCCCGCACGCGGTTCCCGCCGTCACGAACCGCAGCGCGTCGTGTTCGTCCCCCACCGCCACAGCTCACCTGCCTTAGTGTGGCGCTGACGTCGCGGTCAGTGACCGCAGGGCCGTGCGTGAAAGGAAAACTGTGGGCGTGGGTTCTGCTGCGACGGCCGGAGTTCGCATGGCCGCAGGCCTGGACGTCGCCGCCTTGAATGCTGAGCGGTGGCACGAGCATCTGAAGGGACTCGTTGGCGAGGCCGCCGACCTCTCCATGGTCCGCGATGCCATCCGGCGGTGCCGCGCGAAGGTACTGACGGTCCGCGACATGCGGCTGATCCTGCTCGCCACCGCGGATGACCCAGCGTGGGAGCCAGCCCGGCACGCGGTGATCGCTTTCCTCGAAGACCGCCTCGATGTGGCCCGCCAGATCCTGGTCTCACACGCGCAGGTGGAGGTGTGGCCCGTACCTCGCTTCGAGGAAGGCACCGAACGCACGCAGCACGAGGGCGCGTTGATCGCGGCGAGAGCGGTGATCGGGCCTCTAGACCGTCCGGTCACCGGGCCGACGGTGCGGGCCCGCACCAGCCGGGAGGCCCAGGATCGGGCCGCGCTCGCGCTGCTGGCGCGGATTGCTGGCGTTCCCCGGACCGGCGAGAGCGCGGCTGCCGAACGGCTGGCCCTGCCCGGCATGCCGACCGAGATCTTCGAGAACCGACTGGCACGGGCGATCGCGGACTGCCGACATCCCGATGACGAGTTGGCGCACGAGGCGATGGGCCGCGCTCGGTCAGGTCGGCTCCGGCATCGCGATATGTATCTGCTGCTGCTGTCCGCACACGGCCAGGCTTGGGCGAGACTGCGGAAGGCCGCCCTGGAACGAGCCGCCGCCATGCCCCCGGCGCCAGCACGGCTGCTGCACTGGCACGGCGAGCACCACGGCAACGAGCAGGCCCTCACCTACAACGAGGAACTCGACCCGAGCGGCCGCACGATCGTGCGCGCAACGTTCCAGGTGGGCCGTACCTGGCAGGGCCCGGCCCGGTCGGCGTGGGCACGTAAAGCGGCCCGCCACTACGCCGCCACCGCGCTGCTCGCACAGGTAGCAGGGCTGCCCGAGCCGTCGATCGAGGTGGACGACAAGCCGGCAGAGGCAGTGCGGATCGCGGTGCCTGAACCGGGTCAGGATCCGGTGAAGTACCTGAACAAGTACTGCCAGAAGGAGGTGATCACCAAGCCGGAGGCGCAGATGCGCAACCTCGGCACGCGCGTGGAGTGCACCTACTCCTGCCAGCATCGGGAGTCTGGACCACAGGTCAGCGCGACCGCCGTCGCGGCGGACAAGGCCACCGCCCGCCAGGCGGCGGCCATGAAGCTGCTGCGCAAACTCGCGGACGTCGAATGTACTGCGCTCCGCGCGGCAGTGCCGCCGAGCCCGACGCCGACCGGGCGGGTGCCCACCCAGACCGTCGCAGTGCCGCCCCCGCTGCCCCGGCCGGCCACCGCGCCGACCAATCCACCGGCCCCGCTTGCGCCCCCGGCCCGGGTGTCGGCGCCCGTGCGGCTGTCACCGCACGGCACGACAGCGGAGGCGCTGCTGCGGGAAGCGATCGCGGCAGGGGCCGTGGTCACCTTCCGGCCCCCAGCGCGCCAGGAGCCGGCCGGATGGTCGGTACACGGCAGCAGCCGCGTCGTGCTGCCCCAGGCCGACCTGCCGCCACCGATCGAAGCCGACGCCGAACCGGGCAGCGGCGCTAAGTGGCGGGTACCGGTGGCCGTCGCTCTGCCGGCGATCCACCGCACGGCCGCAGGCGCCAGCCCTGCCGCGGTGTTCTGGCAGCGCGCCGTGCACCTGGTCCTGCAGCTCCTGCGCGCCAGGCTGCTCTACCCCGCGCTCGACGCGGACAACCTTCCGGTGTGGCGCCTCGGCCCGGTCCCCGCGGCCGCCGAAGCCGCGCTCGAAGCACTCGCGAACGCCGCCCCGAAGGATGCTGTGCCACCGGGTGCCGACGCCCGAGAGGTTCTCGTGGCATGCGGCGACGCGATCGCCGACGCTCTCACGCGCACCCCCGCTGGCGACCTCCTGCTCGGCCCCGGACCCTGGACCGAGCAGGCACCGACCAGGCTGACAACGAAGCTCCAACGGTCCGTTGCCGACTGGCTTGATGAGGTCGAGGACCACGTCGACGGCGGCCCGACCCCTCTGCTGGTCGTCTGGATCCAGACACCGGCCGACGACCTGGCCGCCGTCGGCCGACTGACCGCCCACCTCCACCTGGCCCCCGTCGGCACCGACCCGGCAGACGAGTCCGCGGTCAAGGCGGCCGATGAGGTGTGGTCCGGCCGCGCGTTGCTGGGTGGCGAAGGGAAGGCCGTGGTCAGGCCACGAGTGCGCCGGGCCCTGCGGCGTGCAGCCCGAACCTGCCCGGCCCTGGCCGGGCTGGCCGAACAAGAGCGACCCTGCTCGTGCACCTTTCACCCCACAGCCGTGGAGGCACTGCTGGAGCAGGAAGACAACCTGCTCCAAGCCGGGGTGGCACTGGTGTGGCCCGAGGGCCTGCGCACCGCGTTGTCAGCGTCCGCGGTCATCGACACCGCCTCCGGCACGACACCCGGGCCGGGGGAGCGGCCGCGGTTCAGCGTGACGGACCTACTGGACTTCCGGTGGCAGATCGCCCTGGACGGCGTCGAGCTGACCGAGCAGGAGATGGACGCGCTCGCCGAAGCCGCCCGCCCCCTGGTACGCGTGCGCGGCCGATGGGTGCTGGCCGATCCCGTCCTGCGACGCCGGGCTCGCCACCGCCTGCTCGGACAGCTGCCCGGCACCCAGGCGTTGGCCGCCGCGCTGACCGGCACCGTCACCCTCGACGGCACCGACGTGCCCTGCCGACCCGACGGCACCCTCGCGGACCTCGTCAGCATGCTGCGCCACGGCGAACACCACCCGCAGCCCGTACCCGTGCCAACCCAGGTCACCGCGACGTTGCGCGACTACCAGCGCCGGGCCCTGACCTGGCTGGCACACACCACCGGCTGCGGCTTCGGCGCGCTCCTGGCCGACGACATGGGCCTGGGCAAGACCCTGACCGCGCTCGCGTTCACCTGCCACCACCAGCAGCACACACCCGGACCCACCCTCGTGATCTGCCCCGCCTCGCTGGTCGCCACCTGGTGCCGCGAGGCTACCCGCTTCACGTCCGGCCTGCCCGTCGTCGCCTACCACGGCCCTGAACGCCACCGTGTCCTGGACAACCTCGACGACACCAGCGTGGTGGTCACCACTTACGGCCTGCTGCGACGCGACCACCAGCGGCTCGCCGATCAGCACTGGGCCCTGGTCATCGCGGACGAGGCCCAGCACGCGAAGAACTGCACGTCCGCGACGGCCCGGTCTTTGCGCGCCCTGTCCTCCACCAGCCGCCTGGCGATCACCGGCACCCCGGTAGAAAACAACCTGTCCGAGCTGCGCGCACTGCTGGACTGGGCCAACCCCGGACTGCTCGGCACCGAGAAGGAATTCCGGGCGCGCTGGGCCACCGCAGTGGAGAAGGACCCGCACGGCGAGAAGGCCGCCCAGCTCACCCGACTCATCGCCCCGTTCCTGCTGCGCCGCCGCAAGACCGACCCGGGTATCGCCCCCGAACTGCCGGCGAAGATCGACCAACCGCGGCCCGTGCAGCTGACGAAGGAACAAGCGGGCCTGTACGAGGCCCTGGTGCGCGAGACCCTGGAACAGATCCGGACAACCGCCGGGATCGAGCGCTCCGGCCTGGTGTTCAAACTGCTGACCGCCCTCAAGCAGATCACCAACCACCCAGCCCATTACCTACGCGAAGCACCTCCCACCGTCGACGAAGTGCCCGCGTTCACCGCACGATCCGCCAAAACCACCGCTCTCACCGAGCTGCTGGAGATCATCCGCGAACGCGGCGAGTGCGCGCTGGTCTTCACCAGCTACGTCGCCATGGGCCACCTGTTGACCACACACCTGGCCCATCTCGGATACCAGCCGCTTTTCCTCCACGGCACCACGACCCTGACAGAGCGCCAGCGCATGGTCGACGCCTTCCAGACCGGTCGCCACCCGGCGATGATCCTCTCCCTCAAAGCGGCCGGCACCGGCCTCACCCTCACCCGCGCCACCCACGTCATCCACTACGACCGCAGCTGGAACGCCGCAGTCGAGGACCAGGCGACCGACCGCGCGCACCGCATCGGACAACACCGCACCGTCACCGTCCACCGCCTGATCACCGAGCACACCGTCGAAGACCGCATCGACGAACTCCTCACCCGCAAACGCGCCCTCGCCGACGCCGTCCTGACCGGCGGCGACCGAGCCCTCACTCAGCTGACAGACCGCGAACTCGCCGACCTTGTCACCCTGGGAGCCCGCCTATGACCCTCCGACCCTCCACCGCCGGATGGGCCCACGGCCTGGCCGCCACCCTCCTCAGCCAGGCCGTGCACGACACCACGCTCTGGACAACCGCACGTCACCTGGCCGCCGACGGCACAGCAGGACCACTGAACATCAACAAGGGCTCCGCCACCGTGAAGTTCTTCCTGCCCGACGGCCGCCACTGCCGCCCGCGCCTGGTCGTCACCGAACTGACCGACACGGACTGGGACCGCGTCGAAGCAGCGATCACCGCCCGCCCCGACGCCGCCGAACTCGCCGGCACCAATGCCATCAGCGACCAATTCGCCGACCCGGCCGCCACCGGCGGCATCCCCATCCTCCCCACCGCGCACGACATCTCCCACACCTGCGACTGCACCCCCACTGCAGCGGCCTCGCCCTGCCCGCACAGCCTCGCCGTCGGACTCCTCCTCGCGGACCGGATCCGCACCGCACCCGCACCCCTGTTCACCCTCCGCGGCCGCCCCCACCAGAACCTGAAGAATCGACTCCGCAACAGCCCTCCTCCACCAGGCCCCGGCACCCTGCACAGCGCCGCACCGGTCATCCCGGCGACACGCCACCCACACGCCTCCACGCCACCAGAACCGGAAGCCCTGCCCACCGTTGCGATTCCCGAGCCGGTCGACCTCGACCTGACCAGCGCTCAGCCAGCACTGCAGCCCGCGAAACTCACACCGCCCCCTGCACCACTGCCGCATCTGGATCAACTCACCCTGCTCGCAGCTGACACCGCCCACCGAGCCGCTCGACTCCTGGACCAGGGCGAGCCACCATTGTGCGAGGACCCCGCCGGCGACCTCGCCCGCTTCACGTCGCTCCCGCACGGGGCCGATTACCGGCAGACGGCCATGGACCACCTCGGCCTGGCCGCCATCGACATGGGCCACCTCCAACTCGCCTACACCTATGGCGGCCCCGGCGGCACTGCCGCCTACCTCGAACCGTTCCACCTCGAGCACGACGCCCTCGCCGACGCCCAGACAGCCATCCAACCGCACCGCCCCGCCCCAACCGCCCCCATCGAATACGCCGAGAACCGCCTCACCGACCGCGCGGCCGGCGTCCAGCTGCGCTACGGACCCGACGGACGCTGGCACCCCTACCGCGCCCCCTACGGCCCCTGGCGGCCCGTCCCGGGCCCCTCGTCCGATCCCGCCCAGGCCTACCGCGCCGCGCGCACCGCCGCCCGCAACAACCTCGCCAGAAAAGGCCGAACTGCCCGATAAGCTCCAAGCGGCCTGTAGCTCAGGCCAGGTGGCCACGCGCCCGCTGCCAAGGTCGCGCGCCACACTGCTGCCGCTTCTGCTGATTACAGGAGCGGACGCACTGATCCCAGCTGTGGCAGCAGCGCGATCAACCTCGCTGACACGAGGTGCGGGCGACCCGCCGACTAGGAAACGACGGATCGCCCGCTACAACCCTCACCGCTCACACGGTCGCTGGGTGCCTTTGCCGCGGAGGTGGGGTTGAGCGCCCGGTGGTGACGGCGGGCGACGGTGGCTGTCCCGATGAGGAGCCCGTCAGGGGCGAAGTGCCGTGGTGCGAGGTGCCTTTCGAGGGCGGGGAGGTAGTTCCAGCGCACGGAAGGGTGGGCGGAGTGGGCGTAGTGGTGGAGGTCGCCGTAGGGGAGCCAGGTGGTGGCGGCGATGGCCGCGAGGGTGCGGTTGCGCGGGTACAGGCGCAGGCAGCGGCCGGCTTCGACCTGGGCGGAGGTGCCGGTGCGCTGCTCAGGATCGAACCAGGTGTGCTCCACCAGCAAGGACATCCAGGCGCGGCGCCCCGCCGGCGGGCGAGAACCAGTTCGTTCGTGCTCTGGATACGGCGGGGCATGTCGTCATTACTGTGCTGCGGGGTCAGCGGGCGAGCGCTCCCGTCAGGCTGGTGCGGTAGCCGTCCTCGTCCATCAGCATGACGCCGAACAGATCGGGGTGGTCCAGCTCGACGGGGGTGAAGGTGCCCTGCCCTCGAGCACGGCGACCTTGTCCAGTCGGGGTGCAGCGCTTGGCCAGGTGTGAAGCATCCAGGCTCCAGATTCGTACCGGCCAGGGCGGGTTACCAGGTGTGTGGGATTGGTGGTTCGCGGGCTGATGCGGAGCCGTGCCGGTAAGGTCGCCGGTCATGAAGGGGAAGCCAGTGCCGTGGGGTTGGTGGGTGCCACGGACCGTGGTGCCGCTGATGGCGTGCGCGGTGGAGGTCGCTCGATTGCGTCACGGTCCAGCTTCGGGCGTGTGGGCAGCGGCGGTCATCACGGCCGTGGTCGTGGCGGGGTTGAACGTGGCGGCCTTGCAGGGCGCTGTCTGGGCCGGCCTGGTGGGGCGGCAGATGACCTGGTCCGCGTATCTGCGGCTTGCGGAGCTGGCCGAGGGTGGCCCAGTGGTCCAGGACGCTCAATTCCTCGCCCGGTCGATGCGCCGGGTCGAAGAGCGTGTGGAGAGCTTCGTGCGAGAGACGGACCTCGAGCACGTCTCGCTGGCTGTCACGGGGGGACGGATCGGCTCCTGGCACGAAGCGGGCTCGATGCGTTCCGGCCGCAACGGGCATGTGGCTCTGGGCTACTTCTGGCTGTGTCCCGAACACAGCGCTGCTTTGCCGTACATCGTGGAACACGAACTGGCGCACCTGCGCCGAAACGACTCGCGAGTGCACCTGCTCCTCACCTCGATCCGCGCCGGTTGCATCGTGCTGTGCCTCGGCCTTCTCCCGATCCTTCCGGCGCTCCTCGTTGTGGGGCTCCTCGCCGTGTCAATCCTCGGTCACGCGTGGTGGACCGAGCTGGCATGTGACCGTGCGGCCGCGGTGCGGTGCGGCCGTGACGTCGCAGTCGGCGCGTGGAAGCTTGACTTGAACCAGATGCGCCAACTCCCGCTGTTAAGGCGGGCGTTCTCTTCGGCAGTGGCGATGTGCACCCACCCTCCGGCGGCCGTGCGCCTGTGGTGGGCCCGCAAATCCCCTGACCTGCCGATTTCTGCGTCATGAGAGTTGACCCACACCCACAAAGCACGTCTTAGCCCCGTGCGTGAGGTCCGACGGCGCCCCAGGCGAATGGAAGCTCACGGAAAGCCTTGCCCGACGTCATCGTGTCGGTTGCCAGTAGCCCGAGAGCTCCTGGAAGTGGAGGGTGGCGGGTTGGTCGTCGTGTTCGGTGCCCGTGGGGTCGGTGCCGGTCCACACGAGATGGACCTCGGCCTGTCTGGGTGCGGTGGCGCGGGCGATGGCGGCCTGGATACGGACGTGGGTGTAGAGCCAGTGGGTGTCGGCGCCCTGGAAGTAGGCGGGCCAGGTGCTTCGTCCGGTGCCGGTGGTCTGGGCGAGCCACACGGCGCGGGCTAGCGCAGTGAGCTGCTGTTCGAGCCTCGTGGGAAGGTTGCGTGGGCTGCTGGCTTCGAGGACCCGTTGGATCGCCGGGTCACCGGCGGGCCCGTCGTCCAGGAGCGTCCGTCCCGGACCGGAGCTGGAACCGGATGCCGCCGCGGCCGCCGCGGCGGATACCGTCGGCTGTGGGACGGTTGACGAGCCGGAGGGGACCGTGTGCGGGATCGAACTCGGTGACGGCTGGGGCGGTACCCGCGCAGTTGCCGCTGCAGGGCGAGTCGCCGGTACGGGCGCGACAGGGGCGCGAAGCGCCTCGGTGATCGTGGCGATACCGGTGATGGCCAGCAGGACCGAGGCGCCCGCGAGTGCGAGCCCGGTGGT